>JANQKR010000032.1 GCA_028281025.1 Croceivirga sp. | reverse complement strand
TACTTGGAAAGATGCCGTTTGGCAAGAATTTGAACTGAATGGCAGAAAAGTGGGGGCCCCCGTGTTCATCGTAAACATCACCCAAAGCCCCAACTATCCTGGAGAGGTGGACGAGCGTGAGTTCCGTTCCATTTGGAACCAGGCCTGGTTCAATGCCTTTCGTTCCGCACAGGGCCTTTACCATTATGGAAAACGCACCAACAACCAGGAATACATGGAAAAAGCAAGGCTGACCAAAGAACTGGCCCTGTCCTTCCCACAAAAAAATGGATTGTTCCCCGGGCTCATCGCCACAGAAATGGAACAGGTTGAAATAGACGGAAAAACCTATAACCGCTCAAAGGGTTGGGACCGCCATTACTTTGGCAACTCCAACCGCAACCCCTATACCAATGACGCCAAAACATCACCATTGCACATTCTGGACATGAGCGCCACCGCCTACTTCATGCTCTGCTGGTACGACGAACTGGAAAAAGATGAACGTTTATTGGAATATGCCAGAAACTATGCAGATGCACTACTGACCTACCAGGATGAAAAAGGCTTTTTCCCCTCCTGGGTTTCACAAGAAGATTACAAAGCACTCGATGTGCTGGCCCAATCGCCCGAAACCTCAAAATCGGTCACCTTTCTGTTGAAACTGGCACAAATGACCAACGAACAAAAATACCGGGAGGCCTCACTAAAGGCGATGGAAGCCATAATAACCGAAATTGTCCCCATAGGGCAGTGGGAAGACTTTGAGACCTATTGGTCATGTAGTCGATGGGGCAGTAATGAATATGTCGGGAAAAAAATACCGAGAAACAACATGTTTAAACAAAACACACTATCCATCTACTGGACAGCCGAAGCCTTGATGAACAGCTATGAGGCAACAGGGGAAAAACGATTCTTGGAATTGGGCCAACGTACCATGGACGAACTGCTAATGTCACAGGCCGTATGGCAACCCCCTTACATGTATGTCACCGTTTTTGGCGGGTTCGCGGTCATGAATGCCGATGGGGAGTGGAACGATTCGCGACAAGCACTCTTTTCAGAGCTCATTATCCGCTATGGCAAAGTCCTGAACAACGATGAATATGTACAACGAGGTGTAGCAGCGTTAAAGGCTTCCTTCAGTATGATGTACTGTCCAGAAAACCCGAAAACCAAGGCACAATGGGAGAAGGTCTATCCCTTTTTCAATGAAAAAGACTATGGTTTTATGATGGAAAACTATGGCCATGGTGGATACACCAGTCCAGAAGGAGTTGGCATAGGCGTTTTCACCATATACGATTGGGGAAATGGTGCAGCATCAGAAGCCTACAATAAAATCGTGGACCATTATGGAAAGCAAATATTCGACCGGAATAGGAAATAGCGATAAAACACCAAAATAGAGACAATAAGATGGGAAAAAACTCAACTAAGAAGTTGTTGGCCATTATTTTAGTATCGTGCGTGTTTCGCGCACACGATACCTTGGCACAAAACACAACCAACGGTACCGATCAACTCCAATACATCGGCATGCCAGTAGGTGGCATCACGGCCGGACAGGTCTATCTGGGAGGCGATGGCCAGCTATGGTACTGGGACATCTTTAACATACAGCGCATCCAACCCGGAGGCCCTGGCGATAAATTTTACCTGAACCCCCTAACCCAAGAGCGCACCTTCGAACAAGGCTTTGCCGTAAAGGTCAAAAACCAACGGTTTACTCCCCAAACCAGGATCTTAAGGGAAGGCGGCTTCAACAACATTGCCTTTAAAGGCGAATACCCCATAGGGAAAGTTTCCTATCAGGACGAAGCCTTTCCCGTATCGGTTAAACTTCAGGCCTATACCCCCTTCATCCCTACCGACCACGAATCCTCCGACTTTCCGGCCGTGGTATTGGAATATACCCTGACCAACATTTCAAAGAAAGAGCTGACCGCAGAGCTTATCGGTTGGCTACAGAATATGGCCAACTTCCAGACCGCTGAAAAAGCCATCGGCAAGCACCACAACCAAATCGTAAAAAGTAACAATGCCGTACAGTTGCAGCTTGCCTCAAGCGTAGAAGAAACCAACAAAGACCTGCCCGATTACGGCAACATGGCACTGACCCTGCTTGACGGCCAAAATATCTGGGGAACTCCACGAGCACCTCGCAACATCGTGTACAACATACCCGAGCTAAATCCTTCAGATAAAACAGAAGCAGAAGTCCCATTAGGACAAACCCTCACGGGAGCGCTCGGCAAAGAAATGACCCTGAAGCCCGGAGAAAGTCAAACGGTCACGTACATTCTTTCTTGGTATTTTCCCAATCTACATCGGGAAGAAAGCGGTTTCCACCATCTAAAGAACAAAGAAAACCTACGTAACTATTACAGCAAAAAATTCACCTCCTCTCAGGACGTGGCCCAAAAAATTGCAGCCAATTCCGATAAATACTTAAATACCACCAAGCTCTGGAACAAGACCTGGTATGATTCTTCGCTGCCCAAATGGTTCTTGGAACGCAGTTTTTTAAACACCAGTACCTTGGCCACCACTTCGTCCTACAGAGTAGACGACCTCACCGATGACCCGGACAATGAAGGCCGCTTTTACACAGCCGAAGGCGTCTATCTGGGACACGGTACCTGTACCCACGTGTTCCATTATGAACAGGCATTGGGGCGTGTGTTCCCATCACTGGCACGGCAACTGCGTACACAAATAGATTATGGATATTCTTTTGAAAAAAATGGAATCATCAAATACAGGAGTCAGGAATTTGCGGGATATGGTAGCCAAGACGGAAGGGACTATGCAATTGATGGACATGCAGGGACGGTAATGCGCGCCTACCGCGAACACACCACCTCGGCAAACAATAACTATCTCAAACAATACTGGCCTAAGATCAAGAAAAGCATTGAATATATGATTGCCCATGACGCTGAAAAAAGCGGTACTCCGGAAGGCATACTGGAAGGCATCCAGTACAATACCCTTGACAGGATATGGTATGGTAAAATTTCTTGGATCAGCACCTTGTACAATGCTGCACTCCTTGCCGGGGAAGCCATGGCCAATGATATGGGCGATAAGGCCTTCGCTAAAAAATGTGCAGGAATAGCCGAGCAAGGCAAAAAGAATATCTCGGAACAACTCTTTAACGGAGAATACTTTTACCAAATATTGGATCCTGAACATCTCGATGCACCCAATTCCAATAAAGGATGTCATGCCGACCAGCTTTTGGGGCAATACTGGACGAAGCAAGTGGGGCTTGCCGATGTAGTACCATCCGAAAAGGCAAAAACAGCTTTGGAATCCATTTTTAAATACAATTATTTTTCCCGATACGATGCTCATTTGGACAATGCGGAAATTCCGGTTTCTCGTTATTATGCCCTTCCTGACGAGCCTGTAATGATCATGTGTAGTTTTCCTAAAGGAGGAGCGGACCAGGCCCCCGGCAAGATTAACAATGACTGGGAAAAGCTGGTCGTCGGATATTTCAGTGAGCCTTGGACAGGTCAGGAACACCAGGTGGCCGCCAGTATGATTGATCATGGGTTGTTAGAGCAGGCCATGACCATAGAAGAAGCCGTACATACCCGTTATAGCCCCCAAAGACGCAACCCCTATAACGAAATCGAGTACGGCAACCACTACACCCGCGCCATGTCGGGTTATGCCCCCTTCATTTCCGCTTCCGGCTTTACCCTGCACGAACCCAAGGGCGAAATAGGCTTTGCCCCCAAGATCAAGCCCGATGATTTCAAATCGGCCTTTATCTCCGGGAGCGCCTGGGGCAGCTTCGTCCAAAAAAGGAGCAGACGGCAGCAGACCAATTCGCTAAAAATCGAGTATGGGGCCATCAAATTGTCCAAAATCACCTTGGACTGCGGAACTTTGGAAACCCCAAAGGCAAACATGGCCCTTAACGGAAAAAAGATTAGGACGAAGGTCAGGAAAAATGGAACACAATTTGTCCTAACATTTAAGGCCATGGCTCTGTATAAAGGGGACAAATTGAATATTCAATTGACGAATCCCGATAAAAAGCATTGAGATCAAATGATTCGTTCATGATCTGTTCAAAACGGGCTTAGAAATAGGGTCTTGGGCAAAAAAGATATTGGAATAGGTCAATTTTTGAATAGGCTCAACATGGGGGATACCTTACTTTCAGCCGGCTATTAGCACATACCGAGACCTTTGCAAAAAGGCTGGCTAAACAATACGGAAATGGAATTGGCTTCAAATTACTTCCTTCTTGTAAATTTTGTGTCCTCACAACCAACAGGTTGCTCCGGGTCAAAATTTACTGTGGGCGTCGTACTTTTTTGCCAATTCCATTTTGCAAAGGTCTCATAACATATCATAAAAAAGAAATAATGCTGCATTTGAGAACTGTAAAAAGAAGCGGTTACCTGTTGGCCATGACTTTGGCCTTAACGGCCTGTCTACCCAAAGCCAAGAATCAAAACAAAAAAGAGATGAACAAACAAACATCGACAATTACGGATTATGAAAGGGATGTCTCTTTTTTACGCAAGCATCTTGAGGTGATAGAACTGTCCACTATGGGAAATAGTGGCAAAATTGTACTTTCAGCAGCATTGCAGGGTAGGGTAATGACCAGCACTGCGGGAGACTCGGGCTCCAGTTATGGTTGGCTGAACAAGCCTTTCTTTGAAGCAGGTGAGACTTCGCCCCACATTAATGTTTACGGCGGTGAGGAACGGTTTTGGCTGGGCCCCGAAGGGGGACAGTATTCCATCTTTTTTGAAAACGGCAAGGAGTTCACCTTGGACAATTGGTTTACGCCAAAGGTTATCGATCTGGAACCCTATGCAGTGAAGGCGTCCAGCCCAACCGAAGCGGTGTTTGTCAAAAGTACCCAACTCACCAATTATTCGGGCTTTACTTTCAAGCTTGATATTGAGCGAAACGTCCGTATTTTGGAAAACAAGGATATTGTGCGGCAACTGGGACTTTCAAGTTTGGATGGTGCCCAAGCCGTCGGTTACCAGACCACCAATATGCTGACCAATACAGGTGAGGCCGCTTGGAACAAAAAGGATGGCCTGTTGTCCATCTGGTTATTGGGCATGTTCGCTCCATCGCCCACTACTACGGTCATGATTCCCTACCGCACCGATGAAGAAGGTGGGTCGGGGAAAGTGGTCAACATTTATGAATCC
>JANQKR010000001.1 GCA_028281025.1 Croceivirga sp. | reverse complement strand
TTATATCGATTGGGGGCAATGGTAGGAAACACCCTTTCGGCTTTTACAACTGGTGGTTCTACTTGATTCTGGCAACCCATAAGGAAAAAGGCCAGTATACCAAAGGTCAACAATGCTTTCATATCCATATTTTGGGTAAAAGGTACAATTCCCTTGGAAAAAAATCGGACTAATGTATTTTTATGGAATGAAACATCTTGGATATATCCTGGTTTTAGTTCTGTGTTCCTGTGGACAGGGAAAAAAATATCACGATGAACGCGCAAAAGAGGTCGATGCAGTACCGGCAAAACTCCAAACTATTTTGGAGTATCAGGAGAAAACGAATGAAGAGTTTAAGGACCCTGAAACCTCGCCATTGCCCGATAGATTTCGAAAGGATTTTGAAGGCTTGGATTTTTTCCCTGCGGACACTACATATGTGGTAACCGCAAGATTTGAACGAACACCAAACGCCAAACCGTTTAGGATGCCAACTACTACGGATAGAACGTCCTGGGAAGTGGTTTATGGAATCGCCTACTTTTCACTGAATGGTACCGAGCACCAATTGGAAGTCTACAAAAGCTTGGAATCAACAAATGTCGCAGTGAATGAAGAATACCTCTTTCTTCCGTTTATGGATTTGACCAATGGGGAGGAGACCTACGGGGGAGGCCGCTATTTGAACCTAAAAATCCCTGAAGGCAATACCTTGGTCATTGATTTTAATAGGGCCTACAATCCGTATTGTGTGTACAATAAAAAATACTCCTGCCCCTTGGTGCCAAGGCAAAATTTTATGAATACCAAGGTGATGGCAGGAGTAAAACAGTTTTCTTTGGATTAGTTGGCCTCGCGACCATTTTCCAAAGGGTTTAAAGTCCGTACTACAGGGACATAAAAAATGCTAACTTATAAAAGTCGTTGGGGGCAAAGCGATCATCTTCATCCGCAAGGTTCCCGCCAAAGGAAAACCTTAGGCCGGCGTTCCCTTTTTGAAACTGTATGTATGGACCCAACCAAACGTAGCCATCGGCCCTGTCCAGATCGCCACCGCCATTGGTGGAACCTCCAGAGAGAAAGAGTTCCTCAAAATGCCCTCCAACGGAGAAAAAGTCAGATACTTTATAGCCCAGATTGGCCCAATAGTGTACGTAATTGTTGGTGGACTGCCCTGTTGCCGTCTCATCGCTCAAGGCACCGTAATATCCAAAGTAAAATTGTCCCTCCAATTGCTCCGTACCAAGATTTACGGTTAGGTTGGGGACTATACCGTCTCCGATGATACCAGGTTGGGCGGCACCGCTAGAGAGAAGGCTACCCATGGTGAAGCCCAATTGGGGGTTAATGTCAAAGGCACCAACGGTCTTGTTGTACCCAATACCAAATTCTGTCCACTGGCCCCATGCAGATCCGGTACCTGCACCCCATTGGATGCCATAAAAAGTTAAGGCATCGGAATCGCTCAAAGCATATGAAATGGCCATCATAGGGTTAAAGCCAAAAAAGGCATCAAGATTTAGGCTAAGCCCAACATCCACTTTGTCGTCAATACTTGGGGTATCTTGGGCCCAACTTTTCCCCGAAAGGGCCAGAATTCCGCATAGTGCGATTAGAATTGTTCGTTTTTTCAACATGATTTCTAGGTTTTAAAAAAGAATTAATAATTGGTTATTTTTTTGATGAAAATCTTAGTAATCGGGATTTAACCGAATTCTTTACCATCACACTCCAGGCCATGGATGGGCCAGTGTTTGGATCGTAATAAAGTGCTATTGGATAACCCCTTTGATGGTCTATTGCTACATCAAATGGTCTTGCGCGAAAGCTTTTTTTAGTATTTTGTAGCATACGTAACCGTTTTCATAGTAACATGTTTTGAGGCCCATGAAGATGGGCGGATTATATTTTTATCTGATTTTTTGAAAAAGGTTGCAGACGGAGCGTTCTGCCAAACGCTCCGTTACCTTTTCATTAATGTTGGTTCATCCTAAAATCGGCATAAGCGTCCATTCCATGTTCGTGGAGGTCCAAACCTTCCAGTTCTTCTTGTTCCGAAACACGGAGTCCTGCTATCTTTTTAATGGCAAACAGAATGATAAAACCGGTAATTGAGCAGAAAGTTGCTGTAGCTCCAACTCCGGCCAATTGCACCAAGAACTGATTAAGACCGGCCATAGCTCCAAAGATTCCAACGGCCAAAGTGCCCCATATACCACATATTAAATGTACGGCTACCGCCCCAACAGGGTCATCCAACTTTAATCTATCGATCAATGCTACGCCAAATACGATGATCACACCGGCAATCAATCCTATAACAACGGCCTCATTTGGAGACATTTGGTCGGCTCCGGCAGTGATGCCTACCAACCCACCAAGTATACCATTCAGGAACATGGTCAAATCGAAATTTTTATATCTGACAAATGAGGTGATAAATGCCGATACCCCTCCAGCGGCAGCGGCCAAACAAGTGGTGACCAATACTAAAGAGGTCACTGCAGGGTCTGCGGAAAGAACGGAACCTCCGTTAAACCCAAACCAGCCCAACCAAAGAATCAATACACCGGCGGCCGCGAGTGGTAGGTTGTGGCCAGGTATTGCCTTCGGCTTACCATCTTCGCCAAACTTACCAATACGTGCTCCAAGTAGGTAGATGGCAATCAATGCACCCCATCCCCCAACGGAGTGTACCAATGTGGAACCGGCAAAGTCATAGAAGCCTAGGCCATGTAGCCAGCCACCGCCCCATTTCCAAGCGCCCACGATTGGGTATACCAACCCCACATAAAAAATGGTAAAAATCATAAAACCACCAAGCTTTATCCGCTCGGCTACGGCTCCAGAAACAATGGTCGCTGCCGTAGCGGCAAACATTCCCTGGAAAAGGAAATCTGTCCACCACGTGTAACCACCATCGGCATATTCCGGGGTCATTCCATTTTCAGGTGCCCCAATACCAAAACCGGAAAATTTGAGGAAACCCATATCCCCATCTTCAAATCCTGGGTACATAAGGTTAAATCCACCTATATAGTACAATAGTAGTCCTACAGTAATGATAAAAACATTCTTAAAGAGTATGTTCACCGTGTTTTTTTGACGGGTCAGTCCAATTTCCAAAAAGGAAAATCCAAGGTGCATAAAGAATACCAAGGCGGTACACACCATCATCCATACGTTATTTGCTGTAAATAATCCTGCTTCCATAATTTAAAGATTCTAGTTGGTCAGTATTTAGTTGATTCCGGCATAACCGCTTTCCCCTGTTCGTATTCTGTATGCTTCCAATACTTCGGACACAAATATTTTTCCGTCACCAACATTGCCCGTTGCAGCGGTTTTAATAAGTGTGTCCACCGTTTTTTCAACGAATTCATCAGATACCACAATGACTAAATACCTTCTTTGTATGTCCGTGGTACTATAGGTGATACCCCGATATACATGGCCCTGCTTTTCATTGCCAACTCCCGTTACATCCCAATAACTGAAAAAGTTGACCTCAATTTCATGAAGCGCTTTTTTCACCTCATCAAATTTTGATTTTCGAATAATTGCCTCGACTTTTTTCATAATTGATTTTTGGTTAAAGTGTCAAATATATGTGAATAGAACCCTAACCCTATATTTTTTTAGGATATGGAATTGATTTTTACGAAGTATTTTGAAAAGAACCCTATAAAATTAGGGGTATGTAAATTTTTTGTAAAGTTTTTTGTGAATTTCGATAACTTAAACGAAAATATTGGTCCTTTTCGTTGAGGATAATGTGGTAAAACGGGTTTGTGTGATACTTTTTATGCAATAAAAAGTGTAAAAAGATGAAAAGAATGAAAATAGCGTATCCTAAAACAATCTAGAAAGCCAAATGCCGAGAGATACTGCCAATATACCTGTAATGATGCTTAAAATGGCGTAAATGGAAAAGTGAAGTATTTCCCCGGATTTCAAGAGGGAGTGCTTTTCAAACGCAAAGGCCGAGAAAGTGGTAAAGCCACCACAAAAGCCGGCGACCAATAACAGCATTTGGTTTTCGGTAAGCAGCTTTCCTTTGGTGAACAACCCCATTACCAATCCAATCAGTAAACAACCAATAATGTTTACCAAGAAAGTGCCCAGGAAGAAATTTTTTAGAAAGGGATTGAGGGCTTTGGACATTAAAAATCTAAGGGCGCTACCCACACCACCACCCAAAAAGACTAAAAAAACTTGTTTCATGCCCTAAAACTAAGGACTAAACGGCTTTCTTGTACTTGGTTTCAGAAATTTCGGTGGGGGGGAATTTGATGATATTGTCGTCGGAATGTTTCTGAAACCTCTTTTTAAAGCCATCCATGGCACCATTTACACTAAATAGTAGTAAAGCCCCATTGACAGCCATTAAAACAAATAAAATGCTGAAAAATGTTATCATTCTTTGGTTAGATTAACACTACAAAAGTACGTCTTTTCCTATTTTATTCGAGAGAAAAGCAAGGATTGTTGTAAAATTCTTAATTTTTGTGGTGTATTCAATATAACTGTTAATTTTTGAGAAGGTGTTTAATTATAAAGAGAAAAACCACAAAACCGATAAAGGTCAATACTACCACTTTTACCCCTTTATAATTCTTTTGGTGTAACTTTTTATCCTTTCGATACATGAAGAACAATATGGTCGTAAATCCAAGGATAAATAAAATGGCAAAAATGGTTTGGCCCGTGGAGAACATACTTTTTCTTATTTTTCGCAAAACTAACCCAATTAATGAATTTTATGAAACAGAAATTGGATGCGGTCAAAGCATTTCATCAGGCATTTGGACTAGGGGTTCTTAATGCGCCCAAGGCAGATTTGGGATTGGACAAAATAAAACTGCGATTTAATTTAATGGATGAAGAGAACGAAGAGTATCTGGAAGCTGCACAAAAGGGGGATTTGGTCCAAGTGGCGGATGCATTGGGGGACATGCTCTACATTCTATGCGGGACAATCCTGGAGCACGGTCTTCAGTACAAAATCGAAGCTGTTTTTAACGAAATCCAACGGAGCAATATGAGCAAATTGGGAACCGATGGCAAACCCATTTATAGGGAAGATGGCAAAGTGATGAAAGGGCCCAATTATTTTGAACCCAATATTTCCGAAATATTGGAAAATTAAAAAGGGGATAACACCCCTTTTTGCAACGTTATTTTAGCATACACGGTACCGCCAACCGAACTTGTCCTCGGCTCTATTGTATTGAATATCCGTAATCTTGGTCTTTAACGTAGCGGCATAGCTGTGCTCCAGTTCAGGTAATACATATTCCTCTCCCTTATACCCAAATGCCGAAATTGGGGATATAACGGCAGCGGTGCCCGCCCCAAACATTTCTTTCAAAGTTCCGTTCTCGGCGGCTTCAACCACTTCGGAAACCTTAATTTTTCGTACTTCCGTTTCAATGCCCATATCTTCGGCAAGCTCCAAAATACTTTTTCTGGTAATCCCGTCCAAAATGCGGTCGCTGGTGGGCGCCGTAAGCAAGGTGTCATTTATCCTAATAAAAATGTTCATGGCCCCTGCTTCCTCTATATACTCATGGTTATGGTCATCTGTCCAAATAACCTGTTGGTAACCTTGGTCCGTTGCCAATTTTGTCGGGTAAAATTGTGCTGCGTAATTTCCCCCTGCTTTTGCATATCCAACACCACCGTTTGCGGCCCTGGCGTAGGTCTCTTCAATGAGTACTTTTACCTTTCCCGAGAAATAGGCCCCTGAAGGCGCAAGGGCAATTAGAAACTTATATTCATCGGCAGGGGAGGCATGTAGTCCGGTTCCTGAGGCAAACATAAAAGGCCTTACATATAAGGAACTTCCCGGGCTTTGGGGTATCCAATCCTTTTCCAATTCCAATAAGGTGGTCAGGCCCTCCATAAAGTACTCTTGCGGCAGTTCGGGTATGGCCATTCTTTCCGCGGATTTGTTGAGCCGGGCATGGTTGTCCTTTGGTCGAAACAACCAAACCTGTCCTTCCGGGTCCTTGTAGGCCTTCATCCCTTCAAAAATGGATTGTCCATAATGAAAGATTTTTGAGGCAGGGTCCAATGCAATGGGCTGGTAAGGAATGATTTTTGGAACGCTCCATGTTCCATTTTTATAATCAGACACCAACATATGGTCTGTATAGACACTGCCAAAGGAAAGGTTGTTGAAATCGACCTCATGGATCTTGGTCGTGGTCGACTTTTCTATAGCGATATGTTTAGATTGTACCTCCATCTGCGTATTTTTGCAATGTTAAAATTAGCGAATTTCACTGCATTTTGCGGGGAATGGGCTTATAAATTCAAACAAATGTTAAAGACCGATATTTTTTTACGCAAATCCATTTTTTTTAACATTTTTCTTGTGATTTTGTTGTCTTCCGGGACTATGGGGGCCATTGCACAGGATTACAATACCTACGGTTCTTCTTTTGACGTTGGGGAAGACGTGAAGAAATCCTCAAAAGTATTCGAAAATATGGAGGTTTCCGACCCGTTACAATCCCAGCTAACTGGGGTCATTACTGAAGTTTGTCAGGCCAAGGGCTGTTGGATGAAGGTAGATTTGGTGGATGGAAAGGAGGTCTTTGTCAGGTTTAAGGATTATGGATTTTTTGTCCCAAAGGATGTTGCTGGAAAGGAAGTTGTTTTGAACGGAGTTGCCTTTATTGAGGAAATGACGGTGGAAGACCAGAAGCACTATGCCGAGGATGAAGGCGCAACCCAAGAAGAATTGGCAAAGATTACAAAACCCAAACAGACCCTTAGGTTTGAAGCGGATGGCGTGCGGATAGCCAACTGATTTTGAAACGTAAGATCATTGTCACCGGAGATGGTTCCAAAACCATTCATTTAGAAGATTGGAACGAACAGTACCATTCCAAGCACGGCGCCATCCAAGAAGCGTACCATGTCTTTCTAAGGCATGGACTATTTGCATTGGAACGGTCCCAAGTTTCCATTTTGGAAATAGGCTTTGGTACGGGGTTAAATGCATTGATTACCTATTACGAAGCACAAAAGAACGGATTTGCCATTGATTATGTGGGTGTAGAGGCGTTCCCTGTTTCCTTTGGGGAAATTACCCAATTGAATTACGTTTCCCAGTTGGGGGAAAATCAGTTAATGCCGATTTATAAAGAGATGCATGATTCCCCTTGGGGGGAAACCATTGTGCTCAGTCCTTTTTTTAGTTTGATAAAACAACAAAAGGATTTTTTTGAAGTGGAAGATGACGCTTCGTTCAATCTTATTTATTTTGATGCCTTCGGGCCTAGGGTACAGCCCAAACTTTGGACGGTGGAACTATTTGGGAAAATGTACCGGGCGTTGCAGACCAACGGTATCTTGGTTACGTATTCGGCCAAGGGTAGTGTGCGAAGAAACCTGGAAGAAGTAGGTTTTTCTGTGGAGCGTTTACCAGGACCGCCAGGAAAAAGGGAAATGCTCAGGGCGGTCAAGATCTAACGAGCTTTCCATCTTTTTGGGATCGGCCAGTACCTTTTGCCAAGGTTGGCCCAAAAGTTCAACAAGACTGTTAAATTGCTTTTAATACTTGGAAATCAGACAATTCAAAGCTTTACATTTGTAAAAAAATTAGCATGAGGGTATTGATTACGGGCGCCACGGGATTAGTGGGAAAAGCCATCGTAGCGGAGCTAAAGCAAAGGGATATCCCAATTAATTATCTTACTACACGGGAAGATAAAATCCTTAAGGAAGGGAACTATCAGGGATATTTCTGGAACCCCTCCAAAGGTGAGATTGACAAAAATGCGTTCAAGGGAGTAACGGCAATCATCAACCTTGCCGGGGCAACAATTTCAAAAAAATGGACCGCTTCCTACAAAAAAGAGGTGCTCGAAAGTAGACTGAATAGTCTAAGAACCTTAAAAAAGGGATTGCAGGATTCCGGCAATGATACGGTGGACGCTTTTGTTTCCGCTTCTGCCATTGGCATATACCCATATTCCCTGACTACATTTTATGAGGAAAATGAAACCGAGGTCGATACTAGTTTTTTGGGAGAAGTAGTAGCGGCCTGGGAAAAGGAAATCGATATTTTTCAATCATTCAATTTTAAGGTGTCCAAAATTAGAATTGGATTAGTACTATCAAACCAAGGAGGTGCCTTGCCAAAAATGGTTGCCCCTGTGAACAATTATGTGGGTGCGGCCTTTGGTTCAGGTGAACAATGGCAATCGTGGATTCATATCCAGGATTTGGCAAGAATGTTCCTGTTTGTTCTGGAAAATGGGTTAAAAGGTACTTTTAATGGTGTGGCACCTAACCCGGTCACCAATGCAAAACTGACCAAGGAACTGGCCAAGGTGCTGAAAAAGCCCTTGATTATGCCAAATGTTCCCAAAATAATGATGGAACTGGTTTTGGGGGAAATGGCCTATTTGCTCTTTGCAAGTCAGCGGGTGAGCAGCAAGCGGATAGAAAAGAAAGGATTCATTTTCAATTATAAGAACATCTGTAGCGCTTTGGAAAGCTTTTATGGTGGTGAAGAATGCCAGGAAGAGGCCACAAAACCATCATATGAGGGAAATTATGGTTAGATTTTTGTCCCATGATATGAAAACCGCCTATTCGGCGGTTTTTTTATGTAATCCTGTGACATTTTGACATTTATTTAGGGAATGGCAGTACTTTTGCCAGCTCATATTCGAGTTTAAAGTACATAAGCACATGAGTAAAAAAAGTAAGGTTCAGGAAGTGGATGAAACCGTTGAAGAACAACAATCCGTGGATGCGACTGAGCTTGACCGGGAAGAAGTTTCCAACGAAGGGGCAATAGACGAAGAACTTTCGGAAGAAGAGCAACTTCGCGAGGAACTTGCCAAGGAAAAGGACAAATTTTTACGTCTTTTTGCAGAATTTGAAAACTTTAAAAAGCGAACCTCCAAAGAACGGATGGAGCTTTTTAAAACTGCGGGACAAGAGGTAATTGTATCCCTACTTCCCATAATGGATGATTTTGACCGGGCACTTAAGGAGATTGCAAAGACCAAGGAAAAAGAATTGCTCAAAGGTGTGGAACTGATCAATACCAAGTTTAGGGAAACATTGAAATCCAAAGGTTTGGAAGAGGTTGAAGTAGGGGAAGGCGACACTTTTGATGCCGAAATACACGATGCCGTAACCCAAATTCCGGCACCAAATAAAAAATTGCAGGGTAAGGTGATCGATGTGATTGAAAAAGGTTTTAAGCTTGGCGATCGTATCATACGTCACCCAAAAGTTGTAGTTGGGAACTAAAGCATTATGAAAGAGGATTATTACGATATACTAGGTGTCCCCAAAGGAGCTTCGGCGGCTGAAATAAAGAAGGCCTATCGAAAAAAGGCTTTGGAATACCATCCTGATAAGAACCCTGGTGATGCCAAGGCAGAAGAAATGTTCAAAAAAGCTGCGGAAGCTTATGAGGTATTGAGCGACCCTGACAAAAAGGCCAAATACGATCAATTTGGCCATGCTGCTTTTGAAGGTGGTGGTTTTGGTGGCGGCGGTATGAACATGGAAGATATTTTCAGTCAATTTGGAGATATTTTTGGCAGTGCCTTTGGTGGGGGGTTCGGTGGTTTTAGCGGCTTTGGTGGCGGACAGCGCCGTGTAAAGGGCAGTAACCTTAGAATCCGTGTGAAACTTACCTTGGAAGAAGTGGCCAATGGTGTGGAGAAAAAGGTAAAAGTGAAGCGCAAACTACAGGCAGAAGGGGTTACGTACAAAACCTGTGGAACCTGTGGGGGAAGTGGTCAGGTGACCAAAATCACAAATACCATTTTGGGCCGAATGCAAACGGCAACTACCTGCAGTACATGCGGTGGGACAGGACAAGTAATTGACCATAGGCCCAGTGGTGCAGATGCCCAGGGACTAAAGATTGTTGAAGAGACCGTTTCCATAAAAATTCCCCCAGGTGTGGAAGATGGAATGCAGCTCAAAGTTTCCGGAAAGGGCAATGGTGCCCCAGGGAATGGAGTGGCAGGGGATTTATTGGTGGCCATAGAGACCGAGGACCATCCCACATTAAAGCGGGAAGGGGACAACCTCCATTATGATCTGTACATCAGTATTTCGGAAGCCGTATTGGGCAGTTCCAAAGAAATAGATACCGTTGGGGGCAAAGTCCGAATTAAATTGGAATCCGGAATACAATCCGGTAAAATTCTTAGACTACGGGGAAAGGGTATTCAAAGCTTGAACGGATACGGCAGTGGAGATCTGTTGGTGCACGTTAATGTATGGACACCCAAGGAGTTGACCCGTGAACAACGCGAGTTTTTTGAACGTATGCAAAGCGATGACAATTTTGTGCCAAAACCTGAGAAATCCGATAAATCCTTTTTTGAAAAGGTCAAGGATATGTTCTCATAGGAATACTATTAAACAAAAAATCATTTTGTTCAGCGAAAAAACGTATATTTGACCTTGATACTGTAGACCAGTATCTAATTTTCTTTTTCATAGCAATTTTTTTCCCATCCTTAAACCTTTAAGGGTGGGTTTTGCTTTTAAGGGCAAAACATCAGTTCCAAATTGAAGAACCCCCGAACGGAACTACGATTCAAGGGTTGTACTATATTTTAAATGTTCACAAATGATGGCGGACATGAAGTTTTTGCCAATTTGGATAATCCATTACAAAAAATCCACATAATTGTATCTTTGGCAAAAATTTTTGCATGACCCCTATTTTGGTTGCGGAAAACGTTTCAAAGTCCTTTGGAGAACATACCGCACTAAGTAATGTTTCCCTAGATATCCCAAAGAATTGCATTTATGGTCTTTTGGGCCCTAATGGAGCGGGGAAGACTACGCTTATCCGTATCATCAACCAAATTACGTATCCGGATACGGGGCAGGTGTTTTTTGATGGGGAACCACTGGCTCCAAAACATATTGCCACCATTGGATATTTGCCCGAAGAACGCGGGTTATATAAAAGCATGAAGGTAGGGGAGCAGGTACTGTATCTGGCACAACTTAAGGGCCTTTCCAAAGTAGAGGCAAAAAAACGGCTCAAATACTGGTTTGAACGTTTGGAGATTGGCGACTGGTGGAACAAAAAGATCCAAGAGCTTTCCAAGGGGATGGCACAAAAAATACAGTTCATCGTTACCGTGCTCCATCAACCCAAACTGCTCATTTTTGATGAACCGTTCAGTGGTTTTGATCCCATCAACGCCAATAAAATAAAGGATGAGATTTTGGAATTGAAAAAACAGGGCACCTCCATCATCTTCTCGACCCACCGTATGGAATCTGTGGAAGAGCTTTGTGAGTACATCACCCTGATCCATAAATCGCATAAAATTTTGGAAGGAAAACTGTCCGATATTAAAAAAGCGCACAAAAACAATGTTTTTAAAGTAGGATTGCAGGTCAATGGACAGGGGGAAGGGATTTTAAAAGAGCTACGGGAGCGGTTCAGAATATTGAACCACGTATTTGATCCAAAGGAAAAACAATTGGACTTTACCCTAAAGCTTCCCTCTGGAGATACTACCGAAGCTTTGGCCCATCTCGCCACCAGGGCAAACATCAATCACTTTGAAGAAACCATTCCTACCGCCAATGATATATTTATCCAAACCGTAAAAGCAAAGGGTGAATGAACAAACTGGGATTGATTGTCAAAAGGGAATACCTTGCCAAGGTTAGGAACAAATCCTTTGTGGTAATGACTTTTTTAAGCCCCATTTTAATGGTGGGCATGGTGGTTCTTATAGCGTATTTGACCAAGATAAATGACAGTGAAACACATATTGTTTCGGTATTGAACGATAGTCGACACTTTCATGGTGATTTTCTTCCGGGGGAATCGGTTTCGTTCATTGAATTTACCGACATAACCCTTGAAGAAGCCAAAGATTCCACCTTGGCCCTGCAGTATGATGGTTTGCTTCATATCCCTAAATCCAATAATCTGGAAGATGCTTCCCAAGCGGCTTTCCTGTATACCAAGGACAATCCAACCAGCCAGGTGTTGAACCGATTGGAGGCTATTTTTGAAAATCGTTTGCGCAAGAACCGATTGGAAAACCTAGGGGTCTCCTCCAAGGAATTTGCCAGTATTGAAAAGGAATACGAGCTTCGGACCGCTACCTTTAAAGGAGAACGGAACCTAAAGGGAATTAACGAAATTAAGGCATTTATCGGTGGTGGTTTTGGTTACCTTATTATGATGTTCATTATTATTTATGGCGGATTTGTAATGCGCAGTGTCATTGAGGAGAAAACCACGCGGATTATTGAAGTGATCATTTCTTCCGTTAAACCATTTCAACTGATGCTGGGGAAAATCTTAGGGACTTCCTTGGCAGGCGTCACACAATTTGCCATCTGGATTTTTTCCGCTTCGCTGCTCTTATTTGTGGCTTTGCTGTTGTTTGACATCGATATGGCGGCATTGGGCGGTCAAGCAGCGATTTCTCCCGGTGGTTTGGAAGGCTTACCCTCCATACCGGAAGGGGACAATGATATTCAAAAATACGTGAATGAACTTTTCAAGATTCCCTGGCTCTTATTGTTGTTTTCCTTTGTTATTTACTTTGTGCTGGGATACCTCATCTATAGTTCCATTTATGCGGCAATAGGTGCCGCCGTGGATAACGAAACGGATACGCAGCAATTTATTTTCCCTATTATCCTGCCTTTGATGTTGGCCATTTATGTTGGATTCTTTTCCGTTTTTAGTAATCCACATGGTCCCATAGCCGTTGGTTTTTCGTTATTTCCGCTTACTTCTCCCATTGTAATGCTAATGCGACTCCCGGGCGGAATTGGGGAAGGTGGTGTTCCATTGTGGCAATTACTGCTTAGTATACTACTTTTGATCATTACGTTTTTGGCCATTGTTTGGCTAGCGGCAAAAATCTACAGAGTGGGGATTTTGATGTATGGCAAAAAACCTTCTTATAAAGAACTTTATAAATGGCTTAAGTATTAAGGATGCAGGAGCAAGATAATACCATGAAGGAAATTTTGGAAAAGGACATTTGGGGTTCTGTTCAAGATTTCTTGAATTGGGGCCTGCATTTGGGTCAAGGGGAGAAGTCCATCCATATTACCGTGGGTTTGGTGCTGTTGCTGAGCTTTGCATTTATTGCCACCAGTTTTGTGCTTAAGATGTTACGTAAGCTCTTTACGAGGAAAATGGGGCAAGAGGATAGGCTCAAGTTCATTAGCATCTTTAAGTTCATAAAATATGTGGTCTACCTTGTGGTGATCTTGGTGACCATGAGTGCAGCTGGCATCAATGTCACGGTCATTCTTACCGCATCGGCAGCGCTTTTTGTTGGTCTGGGATTGGCATTGCAAGAACTATTTCAGGATATCATTGCTGGAATCCTGATTATGGTGGACAAATCGCTTCAGGTTGGGGACATTGTGGATGTAGATGGAAAAATTGGCAAAGTGTTTGAAATAAAACTGCGAACGACCCGTGCAATTACCAGGGATGATAAAATCGTCATCATCCCAAACCACAAATTCATTAGCAATACCATTTATAACTTTACGCAAAACCATAAGACCACGCGGGAGAATGTAAAGGTTGGTGTGGCTTATGGTAGCAATGTGGAGTTGGTTACCCGTTTATTGGAGGAGGCCGTCTTGGAAAGGACAGGGGTATTGAAAAACCCAAAACCCTTTGTGCTTTTTGAGGATTTTGGGGATTCTGCGCTCTTGTTCTCCATTAATTTTTTTATCAATGACAGCTTTAGCGACCCTAGAATAAAAAGCGATATTCGCTACGCCATAGATAGGAAATTTAGGGCCAATAACGTTACCATACCGTTTCCACAAAGGGATGTACATCTTTTTCAACATAACCCGAACCCTTCATCCTTAAACCCATGACATAGGATGACCAAAAAACAGTGTTCGTTATTTTCCATCCTGTTCTTGTGTGCCAAATGTGCCATAGTAAATGCCCAAAGTACGGATTTGTTCCGATTGGAATATCTGAGAATACCGGAAAACAATACGGGAATAAACACCTCCAGATATCGTGCCCTGGTAAATGTTCCCTTCAAGATCAACCAAAACGATTATTTGATCTTGGGAGCGGAATACAACGAGTTTGACATAGAATTTAGAAAGGAAACACCCTTTAACAAGGATGAAATAGAGCAGCTTCACATCGCGGACTTCAATCTGGGCTATATCACCAAATGGAATGAGAATTGGAGACTGGTGGGTATAGTAACGCCGCGACTGGCTTCAAATTTAAAAGGGGGAATCAGTTCCGATGACTTTTTCTTCAACGCCACCGCATCGCTTTGGAAAGAGGTCAAGGATGTCGAAAAACCGTTCCGTATTGTCTTGGGGCTTGCCTTTAACAGTACTACGGGAATTCCCATACCCTTGCCATTGGTAAGCTATTATCGTAGGTTCCATCCCAAATGGTCCTATACCCTTGGTATACCAAGGGCCAATTTTAGGTATCATATTTCGGATGGGCATACCCTTCAATTGGCATTGTTGTTGGACGGTTATTTTATAAATGTTCAGGACGATATTGAGCTTCCCGATAATAATGTGGGATCCCGGATTTCATTGTCGGCTTTGGTCGCAACACTCGGGTATCAATACAATATCAATAAGAATATGGCCTTTTATGCGAATTTTGGACGTTCATTGATTTTGGACAGTACATTGCGTGATGATAATCGTAATGACGTATTTTTATTGAATAATGAAGCGAATCTGTTCCTCAGGGGAGGATTTAGAATATCCATTTTTTAAAAACAGTTTATGTCTAAAATATTGGTCATTGAAGATGAAGCAGCCATTAGGCGGGTTTTGGTAAAGATTTTATCGGAAGAAAATGATGCCTATCAAGTGTCGGAAGCAGAAGACGGTGCGAAGGGGTTGGAAATATTAAAAAAAGACGATTTTGACCTTGTTATGTGCGACATTAAAATGCCCAAAATGGATGGTGTAGAAGTACTGGAGGCGGCCAAGAAGGAAAAACCGGAAATTCCTTTCATCATGATTTCCGGTCATGGTGATTTGGACACCGCGGTGAATACCATGCGCCTGGGGGCTTTTGACTATATCTCCAAACCACCGGATTTGAACCGCCTGTTGACTACCGTTCGAAACGCTTTGGACAAAAAGGAATTGGTGGCCGAAAATAAAATCCTGAAGAAAAAGGTCAGCAAAAACTATGAAATGGTTGGTAATAGCCCGGCCATTGGGGGCATTAAAGGGATAATTGACAAAGTTGCCCCAACCGATGCCCGTGTGCTGATTACGGGTTCCAATGGAACGGGTAAGGAATTGGTTGCCCATTGGGTCCATCAAAAAAGCCACCGTTCCAATGCACCGTTTATTGAAGTGAACTGTGCGGCCATTCCTTCAGAATTGATAGAAAGTGAATTGTTCGGTCATGTAAAAGGGGCTTTCACCTCTGCAGTAAAGGATCGTGCCGGCAAGTTTGAAGCCGCCAATAAAGGCACTATTTTTCTGGATGAGATTGGGGATATGAGCCTTTCTGCCCAGGCAAAGGTTTTACGGGCACTACAAGAGAACAAGATTTCCCGGGTAGGCTCCGATAAGGACATCAAAGTGGATGTGCGTGTGCTCGCCGCCACCAATAAAGATTTAAAAAAAGAGATCAAGGAGGGGAAGTTCCGGGAGGATTTATACCATAGATTGGCAGTAATCCTTATTCAAGTGCCTTCCCTGAATGAACGAAGGGAGGATATTCCATTGCTTATTGAGTTCTTTTCCAAAAAGATTGGGGACGAACAAGGGTCCGTACCAAAGGTTTTTTCAGCTAAAGCTGTGGAGCTGTTAAAGGGCTATGATTGGACCGGTAATGTACGAGAATTGCGCAATGTCGTAGAACGATTGATTATCCTTGGGGGTGAGGAAGTGAGTGAAGACGACGTTAAGTTGTTCGCGAGCAAGTAATTTATTTTTGTGGGCAACCCTCCAACCTTAAAAGGGCATCCAGGGCTATGGTCCTAACTTCCAAATGGTATTTGTGCTGTGCCTGGGTCAGGGTCTTTCGTTCCAATTGCGCATTGGATTTGCTAACAATTTTGTTTATAAAACTAAAGGCGTCCTCGCAATCCACATAGTTCACAACGGCATCCAAAGAGTTTTCAAATTCTGCCAAACCCTTCTCCATCGTTCGTTGGAGTTGTTTGGCCGGGGTCAATAGAATTCCTCCCTGTTCGTTAAGAACCTCCTTGGTGTTCATGACCAAAATATCATCTCCATAATTACTGGCGTATTCCTCCTCAAACCTTTTTAAGGCATCAATGGCGACCAATGTGTTTTGCAGGGCAAGTTTTAAATAACTCTTTGAGTCCTCCAGGGATTTTGAACGTGTTGCGTTCTTAAGGTGCATCTCGGCATCCTTGGCTGTTTTAAATGCGGGCTCACACCCGCAATCACTAAAATTGACCTTTGCTTTCTCCATACTATTCAAGGCTTTAAAAGCATGGTATCTCGCCATTTTCAATGAATTTGTCCTAAGTGCCGTTTGTGTGTGTTTTTTAATGGAAAGCGCATCAACGTTAGCCAACTGACAAGCGTTGATGGTCGTAAAGGAAAGCGCCAATAACAGTCCTAAAAGCCCAAGAATTATGCCCAAAATGGGCAATATCTTCTGATAGGATTTCATATGGTATGATTTGGTCCCATAAAATTAGCCGATACCACAGCTTGGGATGAAATTCCATCGGCGAAAAACAACTTTTTACTACAAAAGGGGAAAATTGATCAATATTTCGATAAACGGTAATAGGTGTATCGGTTGCTACCTGCTCTCAAAAATGTGTATATTTCAAGCTATGGAAGAAATCAATAGCGACAAATACAAAGTCAAGGGTCCCATCGAGTTGTCCAATATACCCACCTTGGAGGATTTTGGTAAGACCGGCAAGGAACTTAAAAAGAAATTGGAAAGTGTTAGCGAAGAACTGGCCGATTTTCAAGATACGCTTTATTCCCACGGGAAGTATGGGGTATTGGTCTGTCTGCAAGGAATGGATACCGCAGGTAAGGACAGTTTGATCCGTGAGGTCTTCAAGGAGTTGAATGCAAGGGGAGTAGTGGTGCATAGCTTCAAAGTACCAAGTAAGCTCGAACTGCGCCATGACTACCTATGGCGTCATTATATTGCACTGCCGGAGCGCGGGAAGTTCAGTGTTTTTAATAGAACACACTATGAAAATGTCCTGGTTACCAAAGTCCATCCCCATTATATTTTAGGGGAAAACATACCGGGTATTGACAGTATGGACGATATCAACGAAGCCTTCTGGGAAAAACGTTACCGACAAATCAACGATTTTGAACGCCATATTTCCGAAAATGGCACGATTATTTTCAAATTCTTCCTTCATCTTTCAAAAGAGGAACAGCGCCAACGTTTGTTGCGAAGACTTCGGTTGAGAAGAAAGAACTGGAAGTTTTCCCCTGGTGACCTAAAGGAACGAAAACTATGGGACAGCTATCAAAAATGCTATGAGGAAGCCATTAACAAGACCTCCAGGGAACATGCCCCTTGGTACATTGTTCCCGCGGATGATAAAAGGGCAGCCCGCGTTATTGTTGCTTCCATATTGCTGGAATCGTTAAAAAAGTATAAAGATGTAAAAGAACCGGAATTAGATGGTGAAATAAAAGCTAACTTAGAATCCTTCAAGCAACAACTGGAAAAAGAAAACGAATGAACCCAAGACTACTCCTTGTCCTTTTTTTTAGCTGTACGTTGTTCCTACGGGCACAGTCAGAAGATGAGAAACAATTAAAGGCCATTTATGATATGGCACTTACCAATGGAAAGGCCTATGAATGGTTAAACTACCTTTCCAACCAAATAGGAGGGCGTTTATCTGGCTCGGTACAGGCACAAGAGGCTATTGAATACACGAAACGTCAAATGGATTCCCTTGGGCTGGACAGGGTGTGGTTACAACCCGTTATGGTACCCAAATGGGTAAGGGGGACCCCGGAATTCGCCTATATAGAAACACGACCCGGTATAACCACTAATGTTCCCATCTGTGCTTTGGGAGGTTCCGTGGCAACACCGGATGGTGGATTAAAGGCCAGTATTGTTGAAGTACAGGGCATTGAAGATTTGGAAAAGCTTGGAAGGGAAAAGATCGAGGGAAAAATAGTCTTCTACAATCGCCCTATGGATCCTACCCAGATCAGCACTTTCAGTGCCTATTCCGGCTGTGTGGACCAACGCTATTCCGGCGCTGCCGAAGCGGGGAAATATGGTGCGCGGGGCGTAATCGTACGTTCCATGAACCTTAGACTGGATGATTATCCGCATACGGGGGCAATGAGTTACGGGGAAACCCCGGTGGAAAGCCGTATTCCTGCCGCTGCCATCAGTACCAATGGAGCGGAACTCCTGAGTACAACACTAAAATTGAATCCGGAAATTAAATTTTTCTTCAAGCAAAGCTGTAAGCAATATCCCGATGTACAATCGTATAATGTAATCGGTGAGATCCGAGGTTCCGAATATCCCAATGAAATCATGATTGTTGGGGGACATTTGGATTCTTGGGACTTAGGGGATGGGTCCCATGACGATGGGGCCGGGGTTGTCCAGAGTATGGATGTATTGCGATTGATCAAGGCAAATGGCTATCGGCCCAAACGAACCATTAGGGCAGTGCTTTTTATGAATGAAGAAAACGGATTGCGCGGTGGGAAAAAATATGCCGAAGTGGCCAGGCAAAAAAATGAAACCCATGTATTTGCTCTTGAAAGTGACGCAGGGGGATTTACCCCAAGGGGCTTTTCCTTTGAATGTACGGATGAAAACTTTGAACAGATTGAAGGATGGAAATCCCTTTTTGAACCTTATTTGATACATATGTTCGTTCGCGGGGGGAGTGGTGCGGATGTGGGACCCTTACGGGATGAAAATATTGTGCTGTCCGGTTTACGGCCCGATAGCCAACGCTACTTTGACCACCACCACGCGGAAAACGATACTTTTGAACATGTAAACAAACGGGAGTTGGAACTGGGAGCGGCTACAATGACCAGTTTGGTGTATTTGATGGACAAGTATGGAACGGCAAAACCAAAAAAGGTAAAAGGATAGCTCCTTTCGTTCGCAAGCCTTACTTTTGCAGCCTTAAATCAAGAAATTATGCAAGACGGTATCTACGCTAAATTCAATACCACCAAAGGTGAAATCCTCGTAAAGCTCACTCATGATAAAACCCCGGGGACCGTGGGTAATTTTGTGGCTTTGGCCGAGGGAACCTTGGAAAACAGTGCCAAACCCCAAGGAGAGCCCTACTATGACGGATTAAAATTCCATCGTGTCATTCCAGACTTTATGATTCAGGGAGGATGTCCCCAAGGTACGGGAACGGGGAGTCCGGGTTATCAGTTCGAAGATGAATTTCACGATGATTTAAAACATGATGGTCCTGGGGTGCTTTCCATGGCAAATGCCGGCCCTGGTACCAATGGGAGCCAGTTTTTCATTACCCATGTAGCCACTCCATGGTTAAACAACAAGCATACTGTTTTTGGACATGTGGCCCATGGACAGGAAGTGGTTGATGCCATTGAACAAGGAGACGGGATCGAGGCCCTGAAAATAGTAAGGGTTGGTGAAGAGGCCGAAAAATGGAATGCTATTGAAGCCTTTAGGATCTTTGATGGAGAACGTGAAAAGCGTGAGGCCGAGAAAAAGGCAAAAGCTGAGGCAGCTCTGGAAAAACTGGCTGCTGGTTTTGACAGAACCGATTCCGGGCTTCGCTATAAAATCATTCAGAAGGGGGATGGAGCAAAAGCAGAGAAAGGTAAGACGGTCGCCGTGCACTATGAAGGAAGTTTGGATAATGGACAAGTCTTTGATTCGTCCTACAGCAGAAAGGAACCGATAGCGTTCCCATTGGGAATGGGACAGGTAATCCCAGGCTGGGACGAAGGCATTGCCCTTTTGCAAGTGGGGGACAAGGCCCGTTTTGTCATTCCTTCAAATCTTGCTTATGGGAGTCGCGGGGCAGGTGGTGTCATTCCTCCAAACGCCACATTGATATTTGATGTTGAACTAATGTCGGTCAAATAGGGATTCTGGTACAAAAATCCTTACTTTATAAAGAAAGCTCCATATAGGGAGCTTTTTTATTTTGCCCTATTTACACTGATCAAAAGTAAAAGCATATTCAGTGCGAGCAATAATAATAGAACAGTAAAAAAGGTGTTCATTTTTGTTTGCGGTTTGATGGTTGTTAAATCTTTCCTATGCAACAACTTAACGAAGAAAAACCCTACTTAGTATTTAAAAATATTCGCAATCAATATAGTGTATACAGATTGTCTGGATTTTTTAATACCGGAAGGCATTGGAAAATGGGTGCAATTAAGTAAGCATAGAAAAGAAAGTCACCACGGTTGTTTTTTATTTATTTATTGTTGTTGTCCTTTAGATGTTGGTAACGGTATTGGTTGCGCACAAAACCCTTAAAAATAATTGGACCATGCCAAAACAGTGGGGTAGTGGTATGCTTATGACAAAATCAAATGGCGATGTTACTCAAGGCTGTAAAATCGATTCCTTCTTCCGAAGGGCTCAACTGATATTGGAATAGACCTGTTTCACCAATGGCAATTAACAAGTCCCCCCTAATAATTACATCAAAGGCTTGTCTATTGATGGCCCTAACCAATTTTGATTCGGCAGGATTGCTTATATCAAAGACTTTTATTTCATCATCACATACAAATAAGTAGTTTCCATAAAGCCCCAAACCTCTTGGAAAAATAAGGTTCCTTGAGCTTACAAGAATAGGTTCGGTAACATTGGTGACATCATAGATTTCCAAAATGTTAATGTCATTACCACAGAAGGTATCGCTATGTAGGGTCACAAAGGCATGGGTATCATTGGCGACCACGGGATCGCAGGCCGTAAAATGTTGAACGCTGGACAGTTTTTGGGGGAACTCAGGATTGCCAAGCCCATAAATGAACATTCCGGTTCTAGAACCTATGTACAGATAGTCCTTATAGCCAAACAAAGTTTCGATATCAAAACCAATGTTCACTTTATTGACCAAAACCGGTTCTTCGGCCTGGGCGAGACTAAAGACATTTAAATCAAACCGGTCTACCACATATAAGTAATCGCCCTTAAGGGTAAAGGTAGCCAAAGAACCACCTTGACCATCCGGAGAGGGTGTTTCGGGCGAACCGGCAGCATCACCGTCAGAACTACAGGACAAGATCAAAAAAGGAAAAAGGACTAGAAAACTTAGGTTTTTCATGAGATCATTTTTTTAGTTTCCAATCAACAACAACACTATTGATAGGCACGTCATACGCATAAAATCCATCCGGGGAAAGTAGTTCGGGAAAGGTGTTTTCAACGCGTTTTGTCAGGGTTAAACTGTTTGTGTCAAAATCAAAATCCGCTGCAATTAAATCCGTAGCTTGATTTATATAAAATATGTTTTCCCGTATGGCCAAATCCGTAGATCCGGGTACTTCAATAAACGTAATCTTAATTGGGCTTTGTGGGTTGGAGTTGTCAAATACATGGAACCCCTTGCGGACCTCATTCACAAAGAGGTAGTTGTCCTTAACATATATTTTTCCGGAATTGAGAATTTCCATAGGCTCCCTAAGTTGAACGGATTTTTCAAAATCGCTACGATCCAAAAACACGGGTTCATAAAGTGAAGCGGATAGTTGGTCACCTATAAAGTCATCGTCTTCACAGTTTCCATAAAAACAACAGCCTCCCAGGGTGGAAACGATCAAAAAAAGAGGCAGGAAATAAACTCTTCCCATAACATATGTTTTTTGTAGGATTCACAAAATGAAAAAGGTTGTTGGGATGATCGTTAAGTTTGGGTTATGAAAACCTTTTCATAAAAAAAACCGCTCAACGAGAGCGGTTTAAGGTCTTTTGGAATTCCTTTAAACGGTTGGGTCGGGGGTCATCCTAAGGTAGGGTTTTATCTCTTCCACCCCCTTGGTAAACATTTCTTTGGCCTCTTCCGTAGGGATGGCCGGACTGACCACCACATCTTCCCCATTCTTCCAATTGGCCGGTGTAGCCACTTTATGGTAAGCGGTCAATTGCAAGGAGTCAATCACCCTAAGAAGCTCATAAAAATTTCTTCCCGTTGAGGCAGGGTACGTTAAAATGAGTTTTACGGATTTGTCCGGGGCGATGATAAATACGGAACGTACGGTGAGGGTATCGTCCGCATTGGGGTGAATCATATCGTATAAATCGGATACTTTTCTGTCCTCGTCAGCTACTATGGGAAAGTTAACGATGGTCTCCTGGGTTTCATTGATGTCCTTGATCCATTCATTATGGGAGTCGGCCCCATCAACGCTCAACGCCATCATTTTCACATTTCTTTTATCGAATTCGGATTTAAATTTTGCTGCAGTGCCCAGTTCTGTGGTACATACTGGGGTAAAATCCGCAGGATGGGAAAATAAAATCCCCCAGCTATCCCCCAAATAATCATAAAAATTTAAGGTCCCTTGGGAAGTTTCTGCGGTAAAATTGGGGGCTGTGTCGCCCAATCGTAATGTTGCCATGGTATAACTAATTTTGATACCCTAAAATTAGGACTAACTTTTAGTCTATCATTTTTACGGTAGTTAAATCTATATCAAAGTTTGTTACTTTTAGGGTATGGAAGAAAACAGAATGGAACAGCTCAGGTATCCCATTGGAAAATATGAAGTTCCTGCCGTGATTACCAAGGAGCATCTGGAGGAATGGATTGGCATTCTTGAAACCTTACCGGGCAAATTGGAGGATTTGGTCCGTTCGTTGACCGAGGAACAACTGGAAACCCCTTACCGGCCCAATGGCTGGACCATACGACAGGTAGTACATCATGTTGCGGACAGTCACCATAACAGTTATATCCGTTTTAAATGGGCCCTTACAGAGGATAACCCTTTGATCAAGGCCTATTTTGAAAAAGAATGGGCCAATCTCTTCGATACAAGGACGGCCCCTATCCAACTATCATTGGACCATTTAAAGGCGGTTCATGCCAAATTGGTTTATCTATTAAAAGGACTTTCCCAAGAACAACTACAACGAAAGTTTACCCACCCTGAGGGTAATATGGTATCTACTTTGGAAGAAAATATTGGACGATATGCATGGCACGGAAGCCACCATTTTGCCCACATTAAAACTGTTGTTGACCAAAAGCAGTGGTAGGTCAAATGGATTTTGCCAGTACCCACATTTCTTTTTGATCGGGTTTTACGCCCGGTAGTGCTATTTGGGTTTCCCCAATGATACCAAATCCATTTTTTTGATAAAACGCCAAGGCGTTTCCTTTTTTCATGGCTTCCAACCAAATGACTTTCTTTTGGAGTCTTCTGGCCCGATCTACACAAAATAGGAGCACCTCATTACCAATGCCCTTCCCGGTAAATTCCTTTTTCAGATACAGTCGATGCAGGTACAGGGCCTCTTTTTCCGTAAAGTTGGCGCAGGCCTTATGCCTCGTTATTTTTAGGACACCTGCGGGGACACGGTCGACTACAATTACGTAGTTGTCACAATTGGCATGGACCAATTCGCTGGTGACGACCTCTGTAGTAAAACTTGCGGAAATATATGGGATTGCATTGTTGTTTTCCCAAAGATGCAGATAATGCGCATTGTAGGACTGTTCCCCAACGGTAATATAGGTGTCGATGTTCTTCCTGGAAAGGGGTATAAATTGGATGTTAACTTCCAAACCTATGTTTTTTCACCTCCTTTTGGACCATAGAACAATACCCAGGTTGCAAAATCATCCGTGAAGTTCTCAAATCTATGGACGACTCCCGCCGGGACAAAAAGGACATCGCCCGGCCCAAAATTTGTTCGTTCATCCCCATTCAAAAATTCACCACTTCCGGATATGACCATATATACCTCATCCTGTTCATGGGGTTGTTGTAAATCCACGTTTTGGGGCTTGTAGATTTCTATGGAAAGGGTGCCATGCCCAAACAAGGTCTTAAAGGGACCCTTATGGGCTGCAAGTGCTTTTAGAGCTTCTTCAGGATTTAATTTCATCAAAAAGGTCTTTTAATTCAGAAAGTACCATTTAGGTACGCATTATTGCCCATTACCGATCCATTTAATATTACAGCCTATACTCGGTTTTTGGTCTTGGTCAATGGGTTTTCCCTCCAAAAGGGCATCCATGGCATTTCGAAGATCATGTCCGTCCAGGGGCAAACCGTTTTGAGGACGGGAATCGTCCAATTGGCCTCGATAAACCAGTTTCAAAGATTTGTCAAACAAATAGAAATCAGGAGTGCAGGCAGCATCATAAGCTTTGGCCACATCCTGGCTTTCATCGTATAGATAAGGGAAGGAATACCCCTCTTGCACTGCAACTTCCGTCATTAAATGGGGCGCATCTTGTGGATAGTTTACTACATCATTGCTGGAAATGGCGATAAACCCAATCCCCTTCTTTTGGTATTCCCTACCCAATTTTGAGATTTCTGGGTTCACATGTACCACAAAGGGGCAGTGATTACAGATAAACATGATGACAGTGCCTTTTTCGCCACGTAGCTCTAATAAGCTGAGTGTTTGTCCGCTAACGGTATCAAACAACGAAAAATCGGGGGCAGGGGTGCCCAATGGTAGCATATTACTCGGAGTTCGTGCCATTGAGAAGCTTTTGATCGTTTTGCTAAGGTAAGCATCGATTCAAGATCATAACAATCCATTAGTTGGGAAACATTTATATTAGAGGGAAATTGGATGGTTTTTGGAGCAACTCATAGATAACGTTCATATCAATTTTGATACAAAATCCCTATGGGCACTCAATGTGGCCCTGGCCCTGGTCATGTTTGGAATTGCCCTGGAAATAAAGCTGGACGATTTTAAACAACTGCTCAAATCACCAAAATTGGTGTTGACCGGGGTGCTAAGTCAATTTATACTACTACCATTGGTCACTTTTTTATTGGTATGGCTTACCGATCCCATACCCAGTATAGCTTTGGGTATGTTTATGGTAGCGGCCTGCCCCGGGGGAAATGTCTCCAACTTTTTTACACATATGTCCAAGGGTAATGCGGCCCTTTCCGTTACCCTCACTGCAATTGCCACACTTTTGGCCATAGTGATGACCCCTTTTAACCTGAGTTTTTGGGGTGGTCTATATGGGCCCACGGCATCTATTTTAAAAGAGGTTTACATATCCCCGTTTGCCATGGTGCGCCTTGTGGCCTTATTGCTCGGTATGCCCTTGCTATTGGGAATGTTGGTAAATTACCATAGGCCCAAGTTGGCCAGAAAGATGGCAAAAGGCTTTAAAGTTGGTTCCTTGCTCTTTTTTGTGGTATTGGTGTTTATAGCACTTTACAACAATAGGGACGTTTTTATGATGTATGTACTGTATGTATTCTGGTTGGTTTTGTTACATAATTTGCTGGCCTTACTGACCGGTTTTTCCCTTGGTAAATTGATGGGTTTTGACAAAGGCAGTATACGTTGTTTGACCATTGAAACCGGAATACAAAACTCTGGCCTCGGACTTTTATTGATCTTTACTTTTTTCGAAGGCCTTGGCGGTATGGCCCTTTTAACGGCTTTTTGGGGCATATGGCATTTAATATCCGGTTTGGTACTTAGTGGCTTTTGGGGATATGGTTCTGTTGAAAAAGAAGAATTGGTGTGAAGGGGATTGCTTATTATTTCTTTAAATATTGGGTGACCATCGCACTGTTCTTTTACTTTCGGAAAATTAAATTGGAGGGTCTTGGACATATCCCGAAAAACAAAGCCATCCTTTTTTTGTCCAACCATCAAAACGCACTCATGGACATTTTGTTGATTGCTACCAAATGTGGTAGAAAACCGTGGTTTCTTACGAGGGCGGATGTGTTTAAAAAGACAGTGTTTGGACCACTTTTTCGATTTCTTCAAATGATGCCGATTTATCGTATGCGGGACGGAAGGGCCAGTCTTTCCGGAAACAGGGCCATTTTTGACGAATGTGGTACGTTATTGGGGCGGGGGGAAGCCATCCTAATCTTCCCGGAAGCCAACCACAGCCTAAAACGTAGGATACGACCATTGAGTAAAGGGTTTACCCGTATTATTGAAGCAGCGTTGAAAAAAGACCCCGAATTGGATTTGTTGCTCGTACCTGTAGGGCAGAACTACCAAACCCCGAGACAGGCTGGGGACAGTGCCGCCCTTTATTTTGGCGAGCCCATTGCCGTCCAGGAGTATAGTAAAGCAGAAGGCTGGGGCATGGCATTGAAAAATGAAGTGTTTCAAAAATTAACAAAACTCACTACGCATATTTCCGATGGGGAAAACTATGAACATATGGTGACCAAGTTGAATGACCTGGGAATGGATTATACCGATCCCGTTGCCTGTAACCAGTGGATCAATACCAAACATACTACCAAAAAAGCGCCGAGGAAGTCTTTTGGGACTCCACTTTTCCGCTTTATTTTTAGGTTGATCAATCTTCCCATGATATTGCTTTGGCGCATCTTAGTAAAACCCAAAGTTCCGGAACCCGAGTTTGATGCTACGTTTCGTTTCGGTTTTGTGCTACTGGCCTATCCTCTGATATACGTCTTATCGATAATGGTATTGACCTTTACCTTCAATCTGAAAACGGCATGTCTTTGTTGCCTAAGTCATGCCGTTTTAAACCTTTTTTTGGTGAAAATTGGGATTACATCATCGGACCAAAGAAAATAGCATTCATCATCAGTTTATTGGTGCCATACCAAAAGGCCCTAAAATTAGTGTTGTCCGTAAACAGGATAACACGTCCCTTACCCATACGTTTGGCCTTAAAGGGCACACTGTTTTTGATCAGCTTTTTGTTTTCTTCGGAGATATAGCCACTCTGCAGTGGGTTATTGGTGTATTGAATAGGGTTGTTGTAGCTATCTTTTTCAGGTTTAAGGTAGATATTGGTATTTCTGAACAACGAAATCCTGTTGTTTTTATATCCATAGCCAACCGGATGTGACCTATCCAATTTTGCCTCAAAAATAGCACCACCGGTTACCTGGGCACCCAAGAAATCCCGTCTTTGGTCAAATCTGATATTTTTCGCCTTTAAAGTATCTTTTTTCATTTCCAATTTCAGAAACTCGTACTTCTTAAACCAATCCGCTACATTCCTAAAACCGATTACGGTCCCTCCGTTCTGTACCCATTCCTTGACTTTTTCGGCCCCCTTTTTGTCCAGGATGTTTCCACCCCTACCTCCGGGCACGATCAAATCGGTATATTTACTTAGGTCCACCTGATGGAAATAACGGGTGTCAATTTTGGTAATCTTCATGTTGTAACGCGTATCAAACAAATGCCAAATTTCCCCAGCATCGTAAGAGCGAACGCCATCACCTACCAATAGGGCAACTTTCTGTTTTTGGATGGGATCAAAATCATTACTGCCCAAATCAATCCCAACGGTCAACCCAGTAGATACCGCATCAATGGAAATCTGGCTTTCCAAAGCAACTTTTTCAAGAAAGCTGTGCATCCCATCGGCATTTAATTTCTGGTTCTGTACCGGAACCATTATGGTTCCATAATCATATTTTTTACCGTTCAGGCTAAAGGGGGTTTTGGCCACCTTCGCCCGTAAACCCTTTTCAAGAATAGCATTCAACGCTTTTGGGGTGTAGTACTCATGCCACTCAAAAAGATAGGCATACTTGCTTTTTCCACTTATGGAACCTTGGAGGGGTTCCAAGTTTTCCACTTTATCACCCGCACTTAACAACGCGGACAGCTCCGTATGATCCAAATTGAAGGCCAAGGGAAAGGTCCATGCGGAAATATCATAGAAAAGACTGTCTTTAAAGGTTGTTCTTTTTTCGAACATGGCCCTGATCAACCGTGGGTTTTTCTGATTTAGGGGAACCACATACGCGGCCCCTTTTCTGAATGCCTTGCCGCCAATGGTCACATTGTCCTTCAATTCATGGAATTGTATTTTATGCCTATCAAGGACTTCCGCCAGATGCCAGGTCTTATTGATATCCTTGGCATCTCCAAATAGGTAGCCCTTTGTCCTACTTCTTCCGGCCTCCCTTTTAATGTCCTGATAGTATTTTCGCTGATAATCCAGGATTTTGGTACGCATATTCTTGGCGGCCTCAATAGTGGAAAGGGCCGTGGTAAACTGATTTCTTATCGTAAAGGGAAAAGTAAGTATGCCGTTTTCACTTTCTTGGATATGGCCCCTTGAGCTTCCTTGCTCAAACAATATCCCTATGCTTCCGTTCACGTCCGGGAAGGTAGAGCCTTTACCATAATAATAGTCATCGTAGTTTTCCTCGGAATAGTAAAGTGACCCGATCTTATCCAAGGCCCTGGCATGGTAAGTTCCGATTTCCGCAGTCAATTCCTGATTGATTTTTGGAGTTAAAGGGTGCACCCTTGAGGGTTCGCCAGGCTGGAAGAAGAAAGTGGAATTGGTACCCATTTCATGATGGTCCGTCAAAATATTGGGCAACCATTTATGGAACGTTTCGATACGTGCCCTACTTTCCGGTAATTGTACGGGCAGCCAATCCCTGTTCATATCAAACCAATAATGATTGGTACGTCCACCGGGCCACACTTCATGATATTCACGTTCGTTACGATCTGGATTCAAATTTTGACTTCGATGCACATTGGCCCAATAGGCAAAACGCTGTAACCCGTCTGGATTAAAACAGGGATCCAGCAGAATTACCATATTGTCCAACAGTTCTTCAATTTCAGGTCCCTGTGCAGCAGCCAAGTGATACGCATAGGCAAGGGAGGCATTGGAACCACTGGACTCATTACCATGAATTGAAAAGCCTTGATATACTACAATGGGCATCCCGTTCGTGTTTAAGGATGTAGCCCCACTCTGGGTAAGTGAAAGATGCTCTTGCCGTAGCTGTTCCAGATTTTGATGGTTTTTTGGGGAAGTGACCGTTAGTAATAAGATGGGGCGGCCTTCAAAAGTTTCGCCCCTACTTTCAATGGTCATCCTATCACTTTTGTCCGCCAATGTTTTCATGTAGAACATGAGCTTATCGTGGGTTACATGCCATTGCCCCACTTCATGACCAATAATGTCCGCGGGCTTTGGAATAGTGGGGTCGTAGGAAACTTCTTCGGGCAGATAATAGTCCAAGCTTATCGCATTTTGCGCCCATACGGGCATTCCCAATACAGCCAGGAACAGGAAGAGTATCAATCTCATCTTGAATTATTTAAGTTAGTCTTTACTAAAAACAAATAACGACCTACGTTAGTAGGTCGTTAGGGTAACTATTTTGAGTTTATTGTTAGATATCGTCAAAGTCCACATCGGTAAAACTACCGGCAGCTCCTTTCGTATCCGGGGAATCATCATCTTCCTCTTTCTTAAAATCCTTTTGGTGCCGCTCCGATATGACCTCGAGACCTTTTTCATCAATGATATAGTCCATCATTTCCTCCATAATTTCGCGGAATGATTCAAAGTCTTCCTTGTACAAATAAATTTTGTGCTTCTTATAATGAAAGGAGCCATCGTCGTTGGTAAATTTCTTGCTTTCCGTGATGGTCAGATAATAGTCACCTGCCTTGGTGCTCCTGACATCGAAAAAATACGTTCTTCTCCCGGCCCTAAGGACTTTGGAGTAAATTTCTTCCTGATCCATTAAATCTTTATCGCCCATATGGTGTAGTGTTCTGTTAGTGTAATGTTACATTATTCTGCCAAAAATGTAAAAAAAATCATAAAGGGGCAACTTTTTGATTATTCTTTCTCTGTCAATTGGTCTTGATACAGTTGTTGATAGTACCCCTCCCGATTGTTCAATTCCGCATGGGTACCCTCTTGTATGATCTTGCCATCTTCCAATACTATGATTTTATCGGCGTTTTTGGCGGATGACACCCTATGGCTTACAATCAAGGTAGTTTTTTCCGCGGAAGCGTTTTTTAGGTTTTTCAAAATCTCTTCCTCGGTTTCGGTATCCACCGCAGATAAGCAATCGTCAAAAAGGTAAATTTTGGGATCTTTTATAAGTGCCCTTGCGATGGAAACCCGTTGTTTCTGCCCGCCACTTAAAGTGATTCCACGCTCTCCGAGGACCGTATCGTATTGTTTTGAAAACCCAACGATATTTTCATGGACCACCGCATCTTTGGCAACGGCAATGATTTCCGATGTACTGGCTTCTTCCTTTCCAAAACGGATATTGTTTTCAATGGTATCGGAAAAAAGGAACGCGTCCTGTGGAACTGCTCCAATGGAACTTCTAAGGCTGTTTAGGTTTAGGGTCTCAATGGGGCTATCGTCCAGAAGGATTTTGCCTTCATTAACATCGTAAAGTCTGGCCACTAAATCCAAGATTGTGGATTTTCCGGATCCCGTCTTGCCCAAAATTGCCAGGGTCTCCCCGGTGTTCACGGTAAATGATATATCATCAAGGGCTTGGATACCGGTATCCTCATACGTAAAGGAAACATTTTTGAACACTATTTTCCCTTGAATTGGGGTTGGGGAAGAAACTTCATTTTTAATCTGGGGCCTTATTTTCAGGAACTCATTGATCCTTTTCTGTGAAGCCTCTGCCCTTTGGACAATGGAGGTCAACCATCCTACCACGGCCACGGGCCAGGTAAGCATATTGACATAAAGGATGAATTCCGCTATGACCCCAAGGCTTATTTCACCATTAATGTATTGCTTTCCACCAATGTAGATGACCAGGATATTACTGATGCCTATTAAAAGGATCATCAAAGGAAAGAACCAGGCATTTACCTTGGCCAAATCCATACTTGTTTCCTTGCCTTCCAAGGCCAACTTCCTAACATCCCTGTTTATTTGGGGCTCCAGGCCATAGGCTTTTATCACCGATATCCCGGAAAAGGATTCTTGTGCAAAGGTGGACAGTGTGGAAAGGTATTCCTGTACTTTGGTGCTTCGTTTGTGGATGATCCTACTTATTTGATAGATCAATACCGAAAGGATGGGCAAAGGTATCAAGGTGTAGAACGCAATGGTAGGCGCCTTTATGAACATCAACGAAATAACAAAGACAAAGGTGGTAATGGTATTGATACCGTACATGATAACCGGACCGCCATACATGCGCACCTGGGTGACATCCTCACTGATGCGGTTCATTAAATCGCCGATTCGGTTGCGTTTGTAAAAATCCAGGTTCAATATTTGATAATGATCAAAAACCTCGTTCTTTAAATCGTATTCAATATATCTGGAAACATTAATGATGGTTTGTCGCATTAAAAAAGTGAACAGACCGGAAAGAACGGCAGCTCCAATAATGATAAGGATATATTCAAAGAGTAAATTCTTTGCTTCGGCCTTATCCAGGATATTGGTTGCCAAGGCATTGATCGTATCTATCGATTTACTTACGTAGGAGGGCATAATTAGTGAAAACACCCGGGCCACAATGGTAATAATTATGCCTAGAAGGAGTTTGAACCAGTATTTCTTAAAATACTTATTAAGATGTTTTAATTCTTTCATTGTCCAAAAAGACGGGGATTTTCCTTATCCAAGTTGCCAAAGATATGTGATTGGAACCAATCCCAATGTTATAAAACTGATAAGATGTTAACCAGGGATAGGAGTGGTAAAAATATAGCCTTACTTTTGCCCATCATTATCAATCCATATTGTATATAGTTCTTTTAAATGCTAACAAGAAGGCATATTAGGGTAAAAGTGATGCAATGTATCTATGCCCTTACACAGTCCGAAGACGATTCATTGGAAAAACAACAGAAGTTCCTCAATGTAAGTATTGCCAATGTCTATACGTTGTATTTATTACTCCTGGGATTATTGATGGAATTGCATCAACTGGCAAAAAAACATGCGGACCATGCGTCAAAAAAATACCTTTCCGAGGATGGGGATGCTTATCCCGAAACCAAAAGATTTGTAAAGAACAAACTGCTATTGCAGCTAACGGAAAATAAGGCCCTGGGCCAGGAGATTTCCAAACGGAAATTGAACAATTGGTACCTCAATGAGGAATACGTAAAAATTCTTCACAAAGAAATGGTACAAAGTGAAATTTATGGTGCCTACATGACGGCATCCAAAACCAATTATGAGGCCGATAAGAATTTTGTGATCGATTTGTTCAAGGAAATCATTGCCCCGAACGAAAAGATTTACGAATACTTTGAGGACGATAAGCTTACATGGGTGGACGATATCCCTATTGTAAACACCTTTTTGGTCAAACGCTTAAAAAAAGCAAAGCCCGACAGTGCGGAACGGTTTTTCCTCCCCCGCCTCTTAAAGGACCAACAAGATATGGTCTTTGCGAAAGACTTATTGGTAAAGACATTGTTGAACAACAGTGAATGGGAGAAGGAAATTCAGGCAAAAACCCCCAATTGGGATAAGGACCGTATTGCCGAAATTGACCACATTCTCTTAAAGATGGCCATTTGCGAGTTTATTCATTTTTCCTCTATTCCCGAAAAGGTTACCATTAATGAATATTTGGAAATTGCAAAGGAGTATTCCACACCCAAAAGCAGCATCTTTATCAATGGCATATTGGACAAATTGGTAAAGGAATACAAACGGTCGGGACGAATGCAAAAAATGGGAAGGGGACTGTTGTAAGGAGGAAATCCTTATTTTTGCCTAAATAAATAAAGATAATTATGAAAAGAATAGCTTTTGCATTTGTTGCTGTGGGGTTATTGTTCCTGGGAACATCCTGTAAGGATAAGGCAAGTAGTAAAGTAGTTGCTGAAAACGTTGAAACTGCATCCGAACGGGATGAGGTTTCCAAAAAACTTCCCGTCATGTCCTTTGATAAGGCCGAGCACGACTTTGGTACCATTGTACAGGGAACTCCTCAAGAAACGGTGTTTACGTTCACCAATACGGGCGATGCGCCCCTTATCATTACAGATGCAAGAAGCAGTTGTGGTTGTACGGTTCCCCAATACCCAAAAAATACGCCCATCGCTCCTGGCGAGACCGGTGAACTTCTTGTTAAATTCAATGGTTCCGGTAAAAGCCAAGTCACAAAAACAGTGACGGTAACTGCAAATACAGAAAAAGGATCCGAACTGCTAAGAATTAAAGCATTCGTTACACCTAAGGATCAGGCACCTGCCGGACCGGTAAAATAATTTTAATGGAGCAATTAGGACAGTTTTTTCCACTACTGTTGATTTTTGTAGTGGCATATTTCTTTATGATCCGACCACAAATGAAACGTCAAAAGGACGAAAAGAGGTTTCTGGCGGATATTAAAAAAGGGGATAAGGTGATAACTAAAAGTGGTCTTCATGGAAAGATTGTTGATTTGAACGACAAGGATAATTCCTGCGTTATTGAAACCATGGCCGGCAAGTTAAAATTTGACCGTTCGGCAATCTCCATGGAGGGTAGTAAAAAATTAAGCCCGACCCCTACCAAGAAATAACAGGCATTCCCAATACAACTGAAAGGCCCTTTGATTTTCAAAGGGCCTTTTTTGTTTGTAACTTAAGTGCAAATCCAAAAAAATGGCTACAAGAAGGCACTTTATCAGATCCGGATCACTTTATGTGGGGGCGTTGGGAATAGGGACACTGTTCCCAATGGAACTATTGGGGTCCATGCGCAAAAAGATAAGCCCAAACGATAAGATCCAGGTAGGTCTAATAGGTTGTAAGGGGATGGGATTCTCCAACCTGTCCTCTATGTTGAAGCATAGTGAAATAGAAGTGGTGGCCCTCTGCGACGTGGATAAAAGCGTTTTGGAAGATAGAACGTCCGATTTGGAAAAGGCCAACATCAAAAAGCCAAAATGGTATACGGATTATCGAAAACTATTGGAGGACAAGGATGTGGAGGTGGTCATTATTGGAACGCCCGATCATTGGCACTGTTTGCAACTCATTGACGCCATTGATGCCAAAAAGGATGTCTACTGTGAAAAGCCAATTGCGAACTCCATTCATGAGTGCAAGGCCATGCTCAAGAAAGTGAATTCCAGTGATCGTATGGTTCAAATTGGGCAATGGCAACGGAGCCAGCCCCATTTTGTGGATGCCATAAACTTTGTACATTCCGGTAAGCTGGGGGAAATTCGTTTGGTCAAAGTATGGGCCTACCAAGGTTGGATGCAGCCCGTTCCTTTGTTGGAGGATACTGCCGTCCCCACAGGTGTGGACTATGATATGTGGTTGGGGCCAGCGCCCAAGAGGCCTTTCAACCCCAATCGATTCCACTTTAATTTTAGGTGGTTTTGGGACTATGCCGGGGGGCTAATGACTGACTGGGGCGTACATCTTATGGACTATGCCCTTTTTGGGATGAAGGCGGCCACGCCAAAATCGGTCATGGCCCTTGGAGGAAAATTCGCCTACCCCAATGATGCCTCCGAAACCCCGGACACCTTACAGACGGTTTATGAATATGATGGCTATTCCATTTTATGGGAACATGCAACCGGTATTGACGGGGGCAATTATGGTCGTGACCACGGAATCGCCTTTATTGGAAATAATGGCACCTTAGTTTTAAATAGGGGGGGATGGGAGGTTGTTCCCGAAAATGAGAGACCGGACTGGAGTAAGGACCTTGGACCAAAAATGAAAGCAATCCCCCTACGTCAAAATGAAGGCAATGGACTGGATTTACACACCACAAACTTTATTGAAGCCATAAAATCCAGGGATTCCAAACTATTGAATGCGCCAATCGAAGTAGGTTACAATACGGCCTTGGTTTGCCATATGGGGAATATTGCCTACAAAACCGGGAATAGGATATACTGGGATGCCAACAAAAAGGCGTTTGCGGACTCCAAACCCAATGCATTGATGACACCCGTTTATCACAATGGCTGGAAACTACCTGATGTTTAAGATTGGGACTTTCGGTAAGCATCATTTAGACCGACCCCTTTTTCAATCATGGGAAGAATTTTTTCCAGGCGGTTCCATTTGGTCTTTTCCTGTTTGGCCTCATTGATATATTCAGCAAACTCCTTTTGTTTATAGGGGGAAAAAGCGTTGAACGAAGTATGTAATTTTGAATTTCTATCCAAGGCTTCTTTCAATTGGGCAGGCATGGCATATGCCGCACTCTTTTTTTCAGGTGTAATCTCTTTTCCCAGTTTTTGGTTTTCTATGGCTTCATTGATATAGGCCAAAACGCCCTTATCATCTATTTCTTCAATAGAAGTGAAATTCCAGTGGCGCATCGCCTTTGTTTTTCCTTCTTGCGCATTCCGTAATACGCCTTTGGGATCTTTTAGAAATACCCCTTGATAGAACCAAATACCGAAAAATGCCTTGAACCTACAGATGCCAAATACATTTTTGTTGTTGATGGTGTAGACGGGCATTCCCCATTTACAAGTTTCAATGGCCTCCGTTGTTTTGGCTAAATTTCTAAGGTGGACTATGGCTTCTTGATAGTGATGCTCGGCCGCATAGTACGCATCCGCGGTTTTATTTTTTTCCATGGCTCATAAATTTCTCCCCGGTAAGTTCGCAAATTTTTACAATTACGTCTACGGCCTTTTCCATGCTCTCCAAAGGGATGTACTCATATTTTCCATGGAAATTATGCCCGCCTGCAAAAATATTGGGACAGGGCAATCCCATAAAACTTAACTGTGAGCCATCGGTTCCACCGCGTATGGGCTTTATGAGGGGCTCAATGCCCAATTGCATCATGGCTTCTTCGGCGATTTCCACAATATGGAAAACGGGTTCTATCTTTTCGCGCATGTTTCGGTATTGGTCATTGATTTCAAGTGTTACAAACTCCTCTTGGTATTGCTTATTGATTTTGGTCGCAATATTGGACAGTAGTTCCTTCCTTGCCTCAAATTGTTCCTCATCATGGTCCCTTATGATCAGTTCCAATTGTGCACTTTCAATGGATCCCTTAATGTTATGAACATGAAAAAAGCCTTCTCGATCTTCTGTGGTTTCAGGGGTTTCCTGTTTAGGTAACAAGCTCATAAAGGTGTTGGCGAGTACAATTGCGTTCACCATTTTTCCTTTGGCATAGCCCGGGTGGACACTTTTTCCCGTGAAGGTAATTTTGGCACTTGCCGCGTTGAAATTTTCATATTCCAACTCCCCCAATTGACTGCCATCAATGGTATAGGCCCAATCCGCACCAAACTTTTTCACATCAAATTTATGCGCTCCCCTTCCTATTTCCTCATCTGGAGTAAAGGCAATGCGGATGTCGCCATGCTTTATTTCCGGATGTTTGATAAGATATTCCATGGCCGTAATGATTTCCGCGAGGCCCGCCTTATCGTCAGCGCCCAAAAGTGTGGTGCCACTCGTTGTGACTAACGTCTGCCCTTTATAGTGCAATAACTCTTCAAAATAATCCGGGGAAAGTATGATGTTTTTAGTGGTATGCAATACAATGTCCCCGCCATCATAATCTTCGATTATTTTGGGTTTCACGTTGAAACCGGTAAAATCAGGTGTGGTATCATAATGTGCAATAAAGCCAATGGTGGGCACTATTTTATCCAAATTACTGGGCAAACTGGCCATGATATACCCATTTTCATCAATGGAGACCTCCTGCATACCAATTTGGTGCAACTCAAACACCAACTTTTTGGCCAAAACCAACTGTTTTTTGGTACTTGGAGTGGTTTTTGAACGCGGATCGCTTTGGGTGTCAATAGCTACATAATCCAGAAAACGGGGTAGTAATTTTTCCATTAAAATGCTTTTTATCAAAAATACGGTTTAATTCGTCCTTGTTTTTCCGTCGGGTTGAAATTAGAATCTATCTTTCCTTTCTTAAACCATTGGGATTGATACGATATTTACTACTGTTATTTCTAGGACCACTTATGCTCTTTTCCCAAGAGGATTGTCTTTTGGGCATTGGGGGTAAGGATGATGAAATGATCCGGACCGTATTTGAGTTGACCGATGAGCAAATAGAACAAATGCGCAATTGGGGCGCGGAACTGCAATTTAGGAACGAGATTTTTGAGATTAAAGCACAGAACCTATTAAAGAACCATGCCCAAAGTTCTGTAGAGGATTTATTGATAATGTCCCATAAATACAAGGCTTTGTTGGACAGTATGCAGAATAACATCAAATTGTTGGACAGGCGAATGTTGGGTATTTTTACCAACGAGCAGTACAACCTTTATATCATGCTCTGTAACCAGGTCAATCGAAGTCCCCTATATGCCCCAAGGTCAATGAACGAAAAATAGTCCTTTTTGAAGGGTGCTTTCGTTAGACTTTCTATTTTTACGGAAAATAAGTGTTAATGTACAAGCTGGTAATTCGCCCCCTGTTATTTTTGCTTGATCCCGAAACTGTTCACCACTTCTCCTTCTCATCAATTAAATTGCTTTCCAGACTCGGTTTTTCAGCCGTATTCCGAAAGCTTTTCAGTATGGACGATCCAAAATTGGAAAGGGAGGTTTTTGGTCTGAAGTTTAAAAATCCAGTTGGGTTGGCGGCAGGATTCGACAAAGATGCCAAGCTTTTCAATGAATTATCGGACTTAGGATTTGGATTTATAGAAATTGGTACATTGACCCCCAAACCCCAACCCGGCAATCCAAAAAAACGATTGTTCCGCTTAATTGAGGATAAGGCGATCATTAATAGAATGGGCTTTAATAATGAAGGGGTTTTTGATGCCGTGGAACGATTGCGGAAAGAGCAGCGCGTATTGATTGGGGGTAACATTGGAAAAAACAAAGTGACGCCCAATAAGGATGCGGTCAAGGATTATCTTATCTGCTTTGATGCCCTATTTGAGTATGTGGACTATTTTGTGGTCAATGTAAGCTCCCCCAACACACCTGGTTTGCGGGAACTTCAGGACAAGAAACCACTTACCGACATCCTAAAAAAGCTAAAACGGGAAAACATCAAGCTCGCCAAAAAATATGAATCCCCGGAAAAACCAATTCTGTTAAAAATCGCACCGGACCTTACGGATGCCCAGTTATTGGATATTATCGATATTGTCAAAGCTTCCAAGATAGATGGGGTAATTGCCACCAATACCACCATCGGGCGAAAAGGACTCAAGTCACACTTGACACTGGTTGAGGAAAAGGGGGGACTAAGTGGGAAACCGTTGGCCAAACGAAGTACCGAGGTCATTCGTTTTCTTTCAGAGAAAAGCAAAAAGGCATTTCCCATTATTGGTGTTGGCGGTATTCATTCTGCAGAGGATGCCTTGGAAAAATTGGAGGCTGGAGCGGATTTGGTACAGCTGTATACAGGATTTATATATGAGGGACCCAGTTTGATAAAACGCATCAATAAAGCTATCTTGAGCCAAGAACACTAAAGTTTTTGGTATGAGACCACTCTTCTTGTCACTGGCCTTTTTGACCACCCATCTGCTTTGGGCACAAACCGATGAAATGCCCAGAACGGATTTTACCAAAATGTACCTTCCCGTATGGTTGGAAGCCAGAGAACACTGCTTGGAAGTGGCCGAGGCCATGCCAGGGGAACTTTATGGGTATCGACCAACGGAAGTCAGCAAAACCTTTGCGGAACAAATGGTGCATATTGCGTATACCATTGAATTGTTGACGAAAAGATATGTTCAGGGCATGAAGGTAAAACCGAATCCCCCGGATGCTTCAACCTTAACAAAAGAGGAGATTATCCAACTTTTAAAAAAAGGGTTCGACTATACAACGCAGGTCATCAGGACCATTGAACAAGACCAGTTGGACGAAACCTGTACCATGTATCACAGTGGCAATGTGGTAAGTCGGGCTTTTGCGCTTTTTTACGTGCAGGACCATATGACCAATCACAGGGCCAAGGCCAATCTATATTTACGAATGAATACCATTGAACCACCGGAGTATACCTGGTAGGTCAATCCGTCCAGTAATCCACCACCAGGACATCCTCAATATGTGGTGAAGCCAAATCCACAAAAGCTTTATGGTCCGGATGGGGCAGATAGGTTTCGCGGCCCTGTTCGTCTTTAAAGCTCACAAAAAAGCAATGCGTAAAACCTTTGTCCAGACCTTCGGGACTATTGTTCAACCCCCATTCAAAAGCAATAATTTCGGGAATTTTGGACGGTAAATCCGCAAACGCAGTTTCAATTGCCTTTAGCTCTTCGGGAGAAGTGCCTTCCTTGAACTTAAACAGAACCACATGGCGCAAGGTCTTGATTTTTTCAATTTTGGGTATGGAATTGGGTTTTTCAGTATTTTTTGCAAACATGGCAATGCCAAAGGTAAGACCAAATGCCAGACCCAAGAACAACAAGTAGGCCGTATAATTGTTCTTCATTGTTTTTGCGTTTAAGGTACAAAAAACCTGAGATGGAATTTGTATTTTGAAAACCGCTAATGACCCTTTCTTGGATTACGAAATACTTCTTGGATTTGTATTGGCCACGGCGGCATTGGCCATTTCACCCGGTCCTGACAATATTTTTGTGCTGACCCTGAGTATGGCCAATGGCAAAAAATACGGTTTGGCGGTTGTGGCGGGGCTAATGACCGGTTGTTTGGTCCATACGACCCTGTTGGCTTTTGGGGTTTCCGAAGTGATAAAGCGAAGTGAAACCCTTTTCTGGGTTATAAAACTGTTTGGGGCTGCCTATCTGATGTACCTGGCATTTATGGTGTTCAGGGAAGGCTCTGGCATTGAACTGTCCCAGGGAAATATCACGGAACTGCGATTGACGGGCTTATTCAAAAAAGGATTTTGGATGAATGTGCTCAACCCCAAGGTGACCATTTTTTTCCTGGCTTTTTTTCCGGCCTTTCTTTTTAGCGATTCCCTGAATCCGGTTATTCAGTTTTATACCCTTGGGTTTTTGTTCATCATGGTTTCCGCATTGATTTTTGGGAGTATGGCAATCATGGCCGGTAGTATTTCCACTTATATCTCTAAAACACCCAAGGTTTCGGTTTTTTTTAAATGGTTACAGATTGTGGTTTTTGTGGGGATAGCGGTGTATTTGTTGGTGGGTTAAAGGAGTGTTGTTCAAGAATTATTTGACCTACGCCTTTCGCCTTACCCAAACCTAACTACTAACAACTAACATCTAACACCTAATACCCCTTTTCCCCTTTGGGGGCTAGGGGGCTATTCGTACTTTTACAACATGTCCAATACAAAGGTCAAAATCATAGAATGTCCCCGGGATGCGATGCAGGGCATTAAAGCCTTTATTCCTACGGAAAAGAAAGTCAAATACATTCAGGCCTTGTTGGGATGTGGCTTTGATACCCTGGATTTTGGAAGTTTTGTTTCGCCCAAGGCCATTCCGCAAATGCAGGATACTGCTGAGGTTCTGGCCAGATTGGACCTCACACGAACAAAAAGTAAGCTATTGGCCATTGTGGCCAATGTACGTGGTGCCCATAATGCCAGTGTGCACCCAGAAATTGATTATTTGGGTTTTCCGTTTTCCATTTCTGAGAACTTTCAAATGCGGAATACCCATAAGACCATTGATCAGTCCGTGGAAACCTTAAAGGAAATCCTTGGGATTGCCCATGCGTCCAACAAAAAGGTGGTCACCTATATTTCCATGGGGTTTGGAAATCCCTATGGGGATCCCTGGAATGTGGAAATCGTAGGGGAGTGGACGGAAAAACTGGCAGAAATGGGGGTTGGAATCCTTTCGTTATCCGATACTATTGGCAGTTCCACCCCTGAAGTCATCGATTACCTGTTTTCCAATTTGATACCCAAATACCCTGATATTGAATTTGGGGCCCATTTGCATACCACCCCAACCAGTTGGCACGAGAAAGTACAAGCGGCCTACCAGGCCGGTTGCAGACGGTTTGATGGGGCGGTACAGGGTTTTGGTGGCTGCCCCATGGCCAAAGATGAACTTACCGGAAATATGCCCACCGAAAAGATGCTTTCCTATTTTACGGCGGAAAAGGCGGATACCGGAGTGAATTGGATGGTCTTTGAAGCTGCATATAATAAAGCAACTGAGCTGTTTTCCATGTATCATTAAGCTGGTTTCGATTGATTTCTTTTTGGTGTTGGTTATGCCTGTTTGGACATATCAAACAGTTCCTTCCCTTGGTCAAGGGAAGGTGGATTGCTGCTGTGCAGCAAGACGGAAGGGATTGTTTTTCCACCCTTTCCGGCG
>JANQKR010000027.1 GCA_028281025.1 Croceivirga sp. | reverse complement strand
CCGTGACGGTAAGGATCTCCATGGAGGGTTGTGGCGAATTTCCGGACGCGGACAGGCTAGGCTTCTCCCCGAACGGCGATGGGATCAACGACACCTTTTCCATTTCATGGCTGAAGAACGATTACCCTAATTATATCATGTCTGTCTATGACCGTAACGGCACCATGGTGTACCAAGGAAACATCAGCACACCGGAATGGGACGGTAGCGCGGACCGGGGCCTTATCCTGGGCGATGGCAAACTGCCCAACGGGGTGTACTACTATACGATAGATTTCGGGGACGGCACCACACCGCCGGTCCAGGGAATTGTCTATTTGAACCGATAAACAAGAAATCCTACAACAGGTCAGAACGAAAATAGCGGCAAAAGTTTGGGAAAACCCGGTAGGGTGCTATCCCAGCAGCGTATTAAAAGGGCATCCTGACAAAAGGGATGATCCAGCAAAAACTTGGAGAACGTATGGAGATTATCTATTGGATAGGCCGGCCCGTACAGAAAAGGAAGAATGCAGGTGTCCAAAAGCGATGTTTTGGACCATGTTTGGGATGATATAACCTTATTCCGGGGTTTTGAATTGTGCTGGAATTAAGGTACATTTCGTTTAGCGAAACAGATTTTTTATTTAACCAATGGAAAATCAAATAAATATTGATTTATTGACACTTAAGTCGGGTAGCATAAAAAGTCAATCACCCAGAAATCCTACCTTCCTTAAGTCCCAATAGCTAATCTGAAAATCAGCAATTTTTTAAATCTATTTTCTTTTGAACGACCTAGAAAACCTAAAAAACAAAGTTCTGTTTTACACGGATGTAGATGAGCAAATCCTAAGAAGGGAACTGGTCAAATATGAAAGAATAGCCTTGGGAAAAGCCGATTTTTTGGTGAGACCGGGAGAGATTGTTGATCGGTTCTATTATTTGGAAAAGGGATGTATTTGTTACTATAAAGAGGAAGAGGGGGAAATTAAGGTTTTGGAATTTTATACCGAGGATGTTTTTTTTACCGATTTACCCTCCTATGTGAACCAACAACCCTCAAATTGCTACTTAAAGGCCATTGAATCGAGCATGGTGTTCGCTGTGAAAAAGGAGGTGGCGGAGGAATCATTCAACAATTCACACCAATTGGAAAGATTTGGAAGACTTTCCATGCAAGAGGCGTTCATGAAGTTATTTTCCCGAGTCGAACGCATGAGTATTCGAAGTAATGAGGAACGATACTTGCGATTGCTCGAAAAGCGACCTGACCTTTTCCGGCGAGTACCCAATTACCTTATCGCAAGTTATCTGGGTATGACACCTGTGGGTTTATCCAAGCTTCGGAAAAGGTTGTCCAAAGCCTAACAAAACCTTTTTTTGATTCCCTTAGCCTCGATTTATTAAACCAGTTTAACGAGTTTCGCTGCAATTAGTGCTAACTTCATTCACTTTCAAAAACTGGGTTATGAAAAAATCGTTTGTAGATATAGAAACACTGAAGTTTTTACTGTTTCAAGTGCACCAAATTAAAGAAGTACTTTCCCAAGAACACTTTTCCGAATACGATGAGGGTTCCATTGAACTGTTTCTTGATTCGGTTAAGGATTTCGCGGATAAAGAAATGTTTCCCTATTTCAAAGAGATGGATGAGCGACCAGCACATTTTAAGGATGGGGAGATCATTGTACACCCCCAAATTGGAAACTATATGAAAATGGCTGGGGAAATGGGTTTTATTGGGGCCCCTTTTCCGTACGATATTGGGGGACTGCAATTACCTTCAATGGCCATAAATGCCTCAGCATTTATTCAAGAAACGGCAAACAACCATATGCCGGGCTATGCGGGATTGACACTTGGGGCAGCGGAACTCATTGTTCATTTTGGCAATGAATCCCTTAACGAAACTTTTGTCCCCAATATGATTTCGGGTAAATGGGGAGGTACCATGTGCCTGACCGAGCCACAAGCGGGGAGTTCATTATCCGATATTGTAACTTCAGCGGAACCGAATGGGGATTGTTTTACCATACACGGACAAAAAATATTCATTTCCGGGGGCGATCATCAGGGCGCCGAAAACATTGTGCATTTGGTATTGGCCAGAATAAAAGGAGCACCTGCTGGCACCAAGGGGATATCCTTATTTGTGGTTCCCAAGCATAGACCAAAGCCTGATGGTTCCCTGGAGTTTAATGACGTGACTACGGTCGCCGACTTTCAAAAAATGGGACAAAAAGGGTATTGTACCACCCATCTCTTTTTTGGTGATAAGGAAAATTGCAAGGGCTGGCTTGTAGGAGAGCCCAACCAAGGGCTAAAATATATGTTCATGATGATGAACGGGGCTCGTATTGCCGTTGGAAGGGGGGCAGCCGCCATAGCCACTGCCGCTTACCATGCCGCCTTGAGCTATGCACACGAGCGACCCCAAGGTCGGGAGTTGGAACGAACAGGTAAGAAGGATGTTTCCCAGGAGCAGACACTTATTATAAACCATCCCGACGTTCGTAGGATGTTATTGGTGCAAAAGGTAGTTTCGGAAGGCTCTTTGAGTCTAGTATTCCTTACTTCAAAATACCACGACCTTTCTGTATCCTCAGCCAATGAAAAGGAACGGGCCAGGTACAGACTTCTTTTGGAACTGTTGACACCCGTGGTTAAAACCTACCCTTCCGAAATGGGAATTACGGCGGTCAATAATGGAGTTCAGGTTCTTGGGGGCTATGGTTTCTGTTCAGACTACATTTTGCAACAGTACCTACGGGATATTAGGATCTTTGCCATTTATGAAGGTACTACGGGAATTCAGTCCCAGGATTTGTTGGGAAGAAAAATTACAATGGAAAACGGAAAGGCCTTGATGTTGTTGTCCGAAGAGATACAACAATCCATTAAATCGGCGATGACCTATGAATCCTTGGTTCCTTATGCCAAAAAACTAGGGGAAAAACTGGAACTTACCCAGAGTGTTTTGCAATTCTTGATGCGTTTCGCCAGGCAAGGGGACTATCAACGTTTTTTGGCCGATGCCACCCCATTCATGGAATTCTTCAGCACAATTATCATTGGCTGGCAATGGTTGGTTATCGGAACCCATGCACAGCATGCCTTGGTTACGGGCGCCTCGGCATATTCCCAGGAATTTTATGAGGGCAAAATTCACGCAATGAAGTTTTACTTCACCTATGAACTTCCCAAAACTCAGGGGCTTTCGGAGATTTTGATGAATCCGGAATCCTTGACCTTGAATTCGGACAAAAAGATATTTGCTTAAAATGAGTGAAATAAGATCAAAGTTTGACCTTTCCGGCAAGGTGGCCATTGTAACGGGTTCAAGTAAGGGAATTGGTCGTTCCATTGCCCAGGGTTTGGCAGAAAATGGGGCAAAGGTTGTGGTGAGCAGTAGAAAACAGGAAGCTGTGGATGATGTCGCCAAAGCGTTTCAGGCAAAAGGTTTGAATGCTGTTGGAATTGCCTGTCATATTGGTGATGGGGAACAACGAAAAAGCTTGGTGCAGAAGACTGTGGAAACCTATGGTAGGGTGGATGTATTGGTTAACAATGCCGCTATCAATCCATTTTATGGTCCATTGGAAGTAACAACGGAAGAAGTTTTTGATAAGATTATGGACGTTAATGTAAAGGCTCCCTGGGTGCTGTCCAATTTGGTCCAGCCCCATATGAAAGTACATGGGGGAAGCATCATCAATATTGCCTCTGTAGAGGGGATACATCCTGGGTTTCGTTTGGGATTGTACAGCATGACGAAATCAGCTTTGATCATGTTGACCAAAAATCAGGCTAAAGAGTGGGGAAAGTATGGAATCCGCTCCAATGTGGTATGCCCAGGATTGATAAAGACAAAGTTTAGTGAAAGCCTTTGGTCCAATGAAGAATTGGTCGGTATGTATACCAATACCATCCCGCTACAAAGGGTTGCTGAACCTTATGAAATGGCAGGGCTGGTCATGTTATTGGCTTCTGATGCAGGCTCCTATATGACCGGTGGCGTTTATGCTGCAGATGGGGGCTATCTCATTTCCGGTTAATTTCAAAAAGGGATCAAATGAATTTTGAATACACTGAAAAGTCGCAAAAGCTTCAAAAAAAACTACAACAGTTTATTGAAGAACATATTAAACCTGTTGAAGAGGAGGTTAATACGTTTCATGCGGATCCGGGAAATAGGTGGAAAAGGTGGCCAGGAACCGAAGCGTTGAAGGAGAAAGCAAAGTCGGCAGGTTTATGGAATCTATTCCTACCAAAATCCTATGGCAGATTTAGTCCGGGCTTGACAAATTTGGAATATGCCCCATTGGCAGAACAAATGGGCCGAATTCTATGGTCCTCGGAAGTTTTTAACTGCAGTGCCCCAGATACGGGAAACATGGAGGTTTTGGCCAAATATGGAACCCCCGAACAGCAGGAAAAGTGGCTAAGGCCACTGTTGAATGGGGAAATCCGTTCGGCCTTTTTGATGACGGAACCGGATGTGGCTTCCTCGGATGCTACCAATATTGAAACCGCCATTGTTGCCAGTGGTGACAACTATATCATCAATGGCCGAAAATGGTGGTCCTCAGGTGCTATGGATCCCAACTGCAAAATTGCCATCGTTATGGGAAAAACGGATTTTGAAGCACCGCGATATCAGCAGCAAAGCATGATTCTGGTCCCCATGGACAGTCCGGGCCTGGAACTTGTACGTCCACTGACGGTGTTTGGGTATACCGATTCCCCGGAAGGACATGCCGAGATACAACTGACCAATGTTAGCGTACCAAAATCCAACATATTGCTTGGGGAGGGCAGGGGTTTTGAAATTGCGCAGGGCCGGTTGGGACCAGGACGCATTCATCACTGTATGCGATTAATTGGTATGGCCCAGCGTTCCCTGGAAATCATGGCGGAACGTACCGTTCAGCGAAAACCCTTTGGAAGGACTTTGGATACCTACAGTAGCGTTCGTCAAGCCATTGCCCTATCCGCTTCCGAGATAGCGCAGACAAGGTTATTGGTATTGTCGGCAGCGGATAAAATGGATAAGGTGGGGAATAAAGCAGCAAAAGATCTCATTGCCATGATAAAAATTGTTGCTCCCAATATGGCATTGAAAGTAATTGATAGGGCCATTCAGGTCTTGGGAGGTAAAGGGGTTGGAAATGATACCCCATTGGCCCATTTTTTTGCCGCAGCAAGAATGTTACGTTTAGCAGACGGTCCGGATGAGGTACATATGAGTCAATTGGGAAAGCACATTATTAAAAAATATTCCGCATCATAGGCATGGCATTGGAAAATCCTACAAGACCAGTTCGGGAAGGTGAAGAGCTCAATGCGTCAAAACTGAAGGTGTTTTTGGCTGCCAACGGTTTGATCGGCTCCGATAAAAGCGAACTTTTGGTGCGTCAATTTTCAAATGGATACTCCAATTTGACCTATTTACTTCGGATTGAAGGAAAGGAATACGTATTGCGCAGGCCACCTTTCCATGCACCGAAACGAGGTCATGATATGGGGCGTGAGTATAAGGTCTTAAAACATTTGAATCCTATTTTTTTAAAAGCCCCAAAGGTCTTTGTTTTTACCGAGGATAAGGAAATAATAGGAGCCCCCTTTTACATCATGGAAAAGGTGGAAGGCAAGATTTTATCTGCAAAAGCCGCCCACAACATGCAGCTAAAACCGAAAGAGTTTAGCACCATCTCCAACACTTGGTTGGACACTTTTGTGGCCTTTCACAATATTGATTATAAAGAAGTGGGTTTACAGGATTTGGGAAGACCAACAGGATATGTATCCCGGCAAGTGACCAATTGGGGAAAACAATACCTGGCCGCTGCAACCGACAATGTTCCAACCGCTGGAAAAGTGATGGGATGGATGGAGGCCAATCAGCCCAAAACTTATGACTATACCCTGATCCATAACGATTTCAAGTATGACAATGTGGTGTTTTTGGATGACAGTTGGACAACTATTTCGGCCATTCTGGATTGGGAAATGTGTACCCTTGGCGATCCTTTGATGGATTTAGGTACCTCCCTGGGCTATTGGACCACGGCCAAGGATGCTGAATTCATGAAGCAGGGCCTTCCCTCGCCAACTGTAATGGAAGGTAACCCCTCGCGCAGTGAAATTGTGCACCATTATGCGCTCAAAAGCGGAAGATCCGTGGATAATTTGGTGTTCTATTATGTATTTGGACTGTTCAAAATCGCGGTCATCGCCCAACAAATCTATTACCGTTTCAAACACGGCCATACGAACGATTCAAAATTTGCCCATCTCAATAAAGCCGCTGCCTTATGCTGTGATACGGCTTGGTTGGCCATTCAAAAGAACAAAATAGATAACTTGTAGTAATGGAATCCTATCTTAAAGCAAATCCGGACGAGTTTCAAAAATTCAAAAATGCTACTGCAAATGCCATAGTAGAATACAACGCTTTTTCCGAATTCATGGAAATGTCCAGGGCGGAGTGGCACTCGTCCCACCTTCGCGAACGTGCCTTGTTGGATTCCAGGTTAATTCATTGTCAATCAATTCAACACTAATGGATTTAAATGAAAAAGTAGTCATTGTAACAGGTGCGGGTAGTGGTATCGGCAAGGCTACGGCCCAACTATTTGGAATACATGGTGCCCAGGTTATTGTTTCGGATATCAATATGGAGAATGCCCAAAAAGTGGCCGAAGGGATTTTGATGGACGATGGTAAGGCAATCGCAAATCAAACTGATGTAACACAATTTGAAGAAGTTGAAAACCTGGTAAAAAAGACCGTTGCAAAATACGGTCGATTGGATGTTATGGTCAACAACGCAGGAATTGGTGGAAAAAACCAGGCAAAGACCGCAGACCATACCCTGGAGGACTGGCATAATGTTATCGCGGTGAACCAGACCGGGGTTTTTCATTGTATGAAACTGGCTTTGGGCGTAATGGAAAAGCAGGGTTATGGGAATATGGTCAATGTGGCCTCCCTGGCCGGTTTAAAACCTTCTGGAAACAATTTGTCCTATGCGGCAAGCAAATTTGCGGTTGTGGGGATGACCAAGTCCGCCGCTTTGGAATATGGACGAAAGAATATTCGAATCAATGCAGTTTGTCCCGGCTTTACAGAGTCGGCCCTACTGGACCAATTATTGGCGGTAAGCCCTGAAATGGGTGATAAGCTAATGCGGTTTATTCCTATGGGACGATTTGGAAAAGCGAACGAAATTGCAGAGGCCATTTGTTGGTTGGCATCGGACAACTCAAAATTCATTACGGGACAGACCCTAACCCTTGATGGCGGAAACTCTTTGATTTAAGAACGGATATGAATACACTACAATACATAGAAAAGGAAGGATACACCATTGTTCAAATGAATAGGGGCAAAGTCAATGCCCTTAATTTTGAAATGGTTGAAGAATTGCGCGAAACATTCAGGAAATTGGAAGATGATGCCAAGGTCAAGGGCGTGATTCTAACAGGACAACCCCACTATTTTTCTGCTGGACTGGACCTCATTGAACTGGTGCAGTATGACAAAAAAAGGATAACTGAATTTTTCACCGATTTTGGCGCATTGTACAACGAGTTATTACAATTTAGAAAGCCATTGATAGCTGCAATTACAGGACATGCCCCTGCAGGAGGCTGTGTTTTGGCGGTTGCTTGTGATAATCGATACATGGCCCGGGGAGAGAACTATGTCATAGGGTTAAATGAGGTGGCCGTCAATATCCAGATCAGTCAAAATCTTTGTGAGGTGTATGCCTATTGGATTGGAGAAGGCCTGGCGCATCGTTATATTTTGGAAGGAAAACTGTTGCGTGGGGAAGAAGCCCTAAAAGTAGGTTTGGTAGATGAACTGGTTTCTTTGGATAACCTTCTGGAACGGGCCGAAAAGCAAATGCAGATTTACCTAAGGGCAGACCAGGAGATTCTGGTCAATACCAAACAAAAACTTAGAAAAAGCTTGTTGGAGAAGTTGGAGCCCAATCCTGCAAATGCCCTAAAAGAGGCAACCATTCTTTGGTGGAAGCCTGAAATAAGGGCAAAGATGCTCGCCTATGTGGAACATTTTACCAACAAGGGAAAGTAGCTTTTGGCAAGGAAGATCAAGGATATGCTGTATCTATTTCGGCATTCTAATGAAAATAGTGTTGAATAGCACCCCGGAACAAGATTGGGGTGACGAATAATTAATAAACGATATGAACAAGCAGCTTTTATTTGTCAAAAGACCCATTGGCGAAGCCAATGCCGATACGTGGAGTTTGGTTACCAATCCTATTCCGGAACCCAAGGAAGGCGAGGTTTTGATTCGGCAGCATTACATTTCGCTGGATCCTGCCATGCGTGGCTGGATGAACGACTCCAAATCCTACATCGAACCGATGGAAATTGGCTCGGTAATGCGTGCCGGTTCTGTAGGCGAGATTATCGCATCGAACAACCATCCAAAGTTTAAGGTAGGTGATTTTGTTTCAGGTCATGGAGGGGTACAACAGTATATCGCAATTGATGGGAAGGGATATTATCCGGTTGACCCGAAACTGGCCCCGCTTCCGACTTATATTGGAACCCTGGGTATGCCTGGGATGACAGCTTATTTCGGAATTTTGGAAGTTGGCAAGATCAAGGAAGGGGATGTTGTTTTGGTCTCCGGCGCAGCTGGCGCAGTAGGAAGCATTGTTGGGCAAATTGCCAAAATAAAAGGTTGTACGGTAGTGGGTATTGCCGGTGGTCCTAAAAAATGCAATTATATCACCACTGAATTAGGGTTTGATGGCGCCATTGATTACAAGAATGAAAAGGTTCGCAACAGACTAAAGGAACTGTGCCCAAAAGGTATTGATGTATATTTTGACAATGTGGGTGGCGAAATTCTGGATATTGCGCTGGCCCAATTACGAATGCATGCCCGTGTGGTCATCTGCGGTGCAATTTCCCAGTACAACAATAAGATGGCCATCAAGGGTCCGAGTAATTACCTATCACTTTTAGTGAACCGTGCCAGTATGCAGGGAATGGTCGTTTTTGATTGGGCCAAAAGGTATGGGGAAGCGGCCCAACAAATGGGTACCTGGATGGCGCAGGGCAAGTTGAAAAGCAAAGAGGATGTGTATGAGGGTATTGAGAACTTCCCCCAAACCTTTAATAGACTTTTTAGTGGTGAGAAAATGGGCAAGCTGGTGCTTAAGGTAATCGAGGGGGACCTATGAAAGCAATTCGGTGTAAATCTTACGGACCACCTTCGAATTTGGTTTTGGAGGAGGTGGATGCGCTTAAAGCCGGACCTGGGCAGGTTTTGGTTGCCGTCAAAGCTTGTGGGTTGAACTTTCCGGATACCCTGATCATTCAGGGGTTATATCAGATCAAACCCGATTTGCCCTTTACTCCGGGAAGTGATATCGCCGGAGTGGTCAAGGAAATTGGAGAAGGTGTCAACCATGTTGCGGTAGGGCAGCAAGTATTCGGTTTTATCCCCTACGGTGGTCTGGCGGAAGAGGTAGTTGTCCCCAAAAATGCTTGTTTTCCAAAACCACCTCAAATGGATTTTGAAACAGCGGCCTCCTTTTTAATGGCCTATGGAACATCTTTCCATGCCTTAAGGGACAGGGGCAGGCTAAAAAAGGGTGAGACCCTTTTGGTTTTGGGCGCTTCCGGGGGTGTTGGACTGGCGGCTGTTGAATTGGGCAAATTGATGGGGGCCAAAGTTATTGCCGCAGCTTCCAGCAATGAAAAACTGGAATTGTGCAAAAAATATGGAGCCGATATTACTTTGAATTATGCAACTATGGATTTGAAATCCGCAGTTAAGGAATTGACGGAAGGGAAAGGGGTGGATGTCGTATATGACCCTGTTGGAGGTTCCTTTTCTGAAGCTGCTTTGCGTGGGACCGCCTGGAATGGCCGCTATTTGGTGGTCGGTTTTGCGGCGGGGGAAATTCCTAGGATTCCACTAAACCTTCCGCTTTTGAAAGGCGTTTCCCTGGTGGGGGTGTTCTGGGGCAATTTTGCGGTAAAGGAACCCCAGCGTAATATGGCCAATAGCGTACAGTTGATGCAATGGCATGCCGAGGGAAAATTAAAACCCCATGTCCACAAGGTATATGACTTGAAGGATACCCCAAAAGCATTGGAAGAAATGATGGAAAGAAAAGTCATGGGGAAATTGGTAGTAACCGTTTAACACAAATACATGAGATTAAAAGATAAAGTGGCCGTTGTAACCGGAGGCTCCCGAGGAATTGGACGTGCCGTGGCCGAATTATTTGCCAAGGAAGGCGGTAAAGTAATCGTGGTCGATTTATTGCCCCAGGGCAAGGAAGTGGCCCAAGGGATTAGGGCATCCGGACGCAGTGCGGAATTTCACGCCGTTTCGGTAACGGATAAATCGGGTATCGAATCCCTGTTTGAGCAGATAAACTCCAAATATGGAAAGATTGATATCCTTATCAACAATGCTGGAATCACAAGGGACAGAACCTTGGAAAAAATGAGTGAGGAGGAGTGGGATACCGTTATTGAGGTCAACCTAAAGGGGGTCTTTATTTGTACCCAAGCCGTTGCGCCGTATATGAAGGCAAACAATTACGGCCGTATTGTAAGCGCAGCTTCAAATGTTGGGTTGCGGGGTAATTTTGGGCAGACCAATTATGCTGCTACAAAGGCTGGGGTCATTGCCATGAGCAAAACCTGGACCATGGAATTGGGGAAATACGGCATAACCGCCAATGCAATAGCCCCCGGTTTTACGATGACCGATATGGTCAAAAAAATTCCAGCGGAGCATTTGGATGCCATAAAGGCCAGCATACCGCTCAAAACCGTTGCCAAGCCCATTGATATTGCCTACGGCTATCTGTACTTGGCATCCGATGAAGCGCGGTTCGTTTCTGGAATTTGTCTGACCATTGATGGAGGTACTTCAAGATAAACCAAGTTAAAATGACAAAACTGATAATCAAGGATCTTAAGGAATTGAACACATGGGTTGGAAAGGAACTTCCCTATGGTGATTGGTTGAAAGTGACCCAGGAAATGATCAATGATTTTGCCAATGCTACTTTGGACCATCAGTGGATCCATGTGGATGTGGAAAGGGCCAATCAATATTCCCCTTTCCAAAAACCTGTGGCCCATGGTTTTCTATCGTTATCGCTATTATCAAAACTATTGGGGGATTTGATGACCGTTAGCTCGGCAAAAATGGGGGTGAACTATGGGTTGAACAAGGTACGTTTCCCCAGCCCGGTTTTGGTGGATAGCCGTGTCCGTTGCCAAGGCACTATCAAGGAAATTGAAACCTATGGGGATAATGGGGCCAAAATTACCTGGAATTGTACCGTGGCCATTGAAAATTCGGACAAACCGGCATGTGTGGCGGAATTTATCAGTTTAATGTTTGAGTAATTCGTAAGAGCGAAGGATGGTATCTACTCTACACCAATTTTGTAGATTCGGTCAAGTAAAGTTTAGGAGAAATTATAACTATGCCAGCAAAGAGTCCCTCCATTTTTCAAATTAACCTTTTTACCTTTTTTAAGCTCCCCTCCGCCTGGTGGTCCGGAGTACGTTTAAAATCCATTGATCATAAACGGGCAGTGGTAACCGTAAAACATCGATGGTTCAATCAAAACCCCTTTAATTCCATGTTTTGGGCGGTACAAGGGATGGCCGCCGAATTTTCCACCGGAATTTTGGTTTCAACGGCAATTCGGGAAAGTGGCCACAAAATCTCCATGTTGGTGCAGAACAATAACGCCAACTTTTCAAAAAAAGCAACAGGTAGGATAACCTTTACCTGTGAAGATGGCCACCGTATTGATGATGCCTTAAAAAAGACCATTGAGACCGGGGAGGGACAGACACTATGGATGAAATCCGTTGGAATAAACCAAGATGGGGTTGTGGTGTCCACTTTTAACTTTGAATGGACGATTAGACTGAAAGCTTGATTCGATCAATGGGAAAATGGGTCATCCCAAGCACACGTAGGGCTTAAAAGGTGGGTGCATTTAAAAAAAAGGGACTGTGGGAGTGACTTTTGGATAATTCTGTGTCAAACAATAGTGGGAATGCTAGAATTGTCCATATTATTTATGGATAGCCTAAAATTTTAGTAATTTCAAAACATAATTTGCTAAACGTAAATCAATTCATACATAAATGGGAAAATTTGAAATTAAATCCTCAGGAACAGACAAATGCATGTTCAATTTAAAGGCCGGTAACGGACAGGTAATTTTGACCAGTCAAACATACGCAAGTAAGGATGGCTGTAAAAACGGTATCGAATCCGTTAGGAAGAATTCTCAGGATGATGGCCAATTTGAGCGTAAGACCGCAAAAGATGGAAGCCCTTTCTTTACATTGAATGCGACCAATGGGCAAGTAATTGGTAAAAGTGAAATGTACAGCTCAACTGATGCCATGGAGAACGGAATTGCCTCTGTAAAAAAGAACGCACCCGATGCCGAGGTAGTGGACAATTCCTAACATGCTTGCAATACAATATGTGAAGGCGGCCGATTCGGTTGCCTTTTTTTATTTCGTATATGAAATGAGCCACATGGAATGAAAGCGCAAATGCGCTCGACTTTTCTCAGGTTTTGCTTTTACATTCGTACTAAAAAAAAGCGTTTTCATATCAATAAAACAGGGCTTGGTTCTTTTTTGTGTACAATCAGCTTAGGGGTTGATTACTTTTGTAGGTGTTTCCATTTTCCAAGACATACGATACCTGGTCGCTCGAGCGCATTCTAAGACATGTTGCCTACTGGTGTATGTGGTGGGCGTTTTATGTGGTGGTCAATGGTAATTCCTATGGCACGGGGGAGTATTGGCCATGGTTGATATTGGAACTTTGCGTACTTCCCATAAAACTTTCTTTTACCTATTTTGTGGTCTACTATTTGTTGCCGCGGTATTCCAAAAAGAAGAGGTATGTTTCCCTGTTTTTGATTACGATCGGTCTGGCTCTGGTCGGTGGGGTATTGATACGGGTGTTGGATTTTTATTATGTCAGTAAATACCTTCTCCCTTCTGCCAAATATCTGCACAAAATTGATGATTCCCAATTCTTGACGTTTAAGCTGGCCTACAAGGTGTTGGATTTACTGTTTGTGGTGTCTTTGGTGATTACCATTAAGTTTGTTCAGCAACAGATTACGCACGAAAGGTATACCAAGGACTTACTTACCCAGAAATTAAAGACGGAACTCCAGTTTTTGAAACACCAGTTACAACCCCATTTTTTGTTCAACACCTTAAACAATCTCTATGGGATGATCTTGACCAAGGACGAAAAAGCAGGGGAGGTGGTTATAAAGTTGTCGGAGATTATGAATTATATGCTTTATGAATCCAATGATACCCTGATACCTTTGGACAAGGAACTGGCCAATTTGACCAATTATATCCACTTGGAACGAATACGGTACGGGGAGGAATTGGAAATGCGTTATGAGATGGAAGGGGATACCGATAATGTTAAGATTCCCCCGCTTATTTTAATTTCCTTTGTGGAAAATGCGTTTAAGCACGGACCTTCGGTCTATTCCGATATTAGCTGGATCCACATTACAGGAAAGGTACTGAAAGACAGCTTCCATTTTACAGTGGAAAACAGTCTTGGGTCAAATAAAAAGGGGGAAAGCCCGAAGAAGCCGGAAATCAATAGTGGCATTGGATTGCTCAACGTCCGAAAGCGTTTGGAGTTGATATATGGTGACGGCTACGTACTTACTATTAACCCCTCCGATACCTATAAAGTAGAACTGGAAATACCACATAGTTAAATGGAGACTTTGAATTGTATGATCGTGGATGATGAACCAATGGCAATTAAGGTCATTGAATCCCATTTGCAGGAGTTTAATGATATAAAGCTGGTGGCTTCCTGTAGAAATGCTACCCAAGCCTTTGACGTACTTCAAAACCATAAGGTGGACTTTATTTTTTTGGACATTGAAATGCCCAAGATGGATGGACTTTCTTTTTTAAAATCGTTAAAAAATCCGCCCTTGGTGCTTATCACAACGGCACATCGAAAGTTTGCCCTGGATGGATTTGAACTGGATGTGCTGGACTATCTGTTAAAACCCATCTCCTTGGACCGGTTTATGCAAGCGATTGCCAAAATAAGGCGTTTGCGACGGTTGGAAGGGAACCGCCAAGGAAACAATCCAGGCCCTACCTCCCATATTTATGTGAAAAGCGATAGGGAGAATGTAAAGATCAATCTTTTGGATATCCTGTATTTGGAGAGTTTAAAAAACCACGTGAAAATTGTGACCCCCGGGAAAAACTATATTACCATGGTGAGCATTGGCGAAATGCAAAACAAGCTGCCCAGCAATCTTTTCCTTCGTGTACACCGATCCTATTTGGTAAATATTGAACACATTCAGAACTATACCAATACCTATCTGGTCATTGATAGAAAATCCTTTCCGCTGGGCAATGTCTATAAGCAGGAAGTATTGGAAAAACTGGACAAACACCGTATCTGATTCCAGCCCCTATAGGTCTGTTTTTCAGGACCAATCCAAAAATTTAGTATTAGTATTTCCCCCTTTCGTATATCCAATTGTTTCCTTGGGCATTTAAAAATCCAGGCAGTGAAAAGGTCCGTTACATTAGCTATAAGTTTAATGTTTCACTTAAAATTATCACGATGAAAAAAATGGGCATGTTTTTAAAAGTAATGGTGGTTGGGTTCATTTTATTGGTTTCCATCACCGCAAATGCAAAACACTTCTACGACAATTCCGATCCAAGGATACAGCAGAAGGACAACAGGGTAACCATTTCGGTGCTGAACATGGCGCAGGAGGTATATACCGTAAAGATTTTTTCGCGCAATAATACGCTGCTCCATAAAGAAGTATTGGGGAACAGCCATTTGGTTGGAAAGATCTTTGATTTTAACAACTCCAAAAAAGGAATGTATAGAATAGCGGTTTCCTCAAAAGGGGGCACTCTGATAGACCAAAGGTTATGGTTGGGAAAACCCTAATGCCTTTGCATGATGAATATGGATTCTTGAAGTACGGTTTGTCATAAATGCAGGAGTTTAGTAGCGTAATCTTCATTTACCAATGCAAACCAAGAACAGCGGGAATAGCATCCTTTTGAAGTAAAGGCCTGGCATTTGCCAGGCTTTTATTTTAAAGGCTAAATTGAGAAAACAGCCTTATCAACCTCCGAGAAGTCCTTTATTTCCTGATAGGGCCAATGGCTATAATCCGTGTTGGTTGAATTGACAATAACTATTTTTTTTGCCTTGGCATTTTCCGCTGCAAGAATACCCGATGGGGAGTCTTCAAAAATTAGGGTGGAATGGGGGGAAATCCCCAAAACCCCCATCGCCTTTAAAAATATCTCGGGATTTGGTTTGCTTTTGACCTTACCATTACTGTAACTGATTTTGGAAAGGTCAAAATACCTTCCAAGGTCCAAATGTTTAAAATAAAATTCCAGGTTGTACAAATCGGATGCCGTGGCGATGGTATAGGGTATTTTTTTGCTCGCCAGGTATTCGATAAAATCTATTGCTCCGGGTGCCAATGCCATTTCATGGTCCAAGCAAAGGGACTGATAGATATCCTCTTTTTCAATACCCAGTCTTTTGATTTCATTGGGGCTCAATTCAAAGGAAAACAGGTTGGACAGTATTTCCGCATTGTTCTTTCCGTGGATTTTTTCGTCTTTTTCCCTATCAGTTAATTTTAGAGCATGCTTTTCCAAAAAAATGTCCCAAGCCTGATTGTGTAAATGGGTATCAAAGAACAGCGTTCCGTTAAAATCAAAAATCACGCCTTTGATCATAAAAACTATGTTTTAGAGTCCTGGAATTTGAATTTTCTTGATTGTAGTAACCAAATCTAAAATAGGACAACTAACGGAAGTACCAGAGCAAAGTCTAAAGTTTTTTGCAATAGGACAAACAAAAACCAAGACAATTAAAACGGGAACAAGCATCAAGGAAATCAGTGAACTTTGCGCGGCGTTAGTTCCCTCCGTAACAATTATGCCTTATGTAGATTGAGGATTATTCTTCATTGAAAAGAAGCAGCTTTTCAAGATTTTCCACTCTATGGGAAATTGATCTTAAATTTTCATTTTCCTGTCTTAATTCATCGATTTCTTTCTGTTGTTGAATCGTGTAAAGTGTTAGTTCCTCAATTTTTAGTAGTAGTTTTTTATTTATATCACCAAGAAATAGTCCAGTTCCCTCTACAGCTTTTGCACTGGGGATATCTTTTAAATGCCCTTTTTTCATGATATGGATTTCTACCTCCTTTAATGTTGGAAGTCGGTAATCTTTTTTAAAAACATAATCGGGCCAACCAATTAAGTCTACCTTTACCTCTTTAGCATGGATGGTGCCATTAACGGCCAGTTTGGCATCAGGGGAGTTGGTGCCAATACCCACATCGCCATTCATTCCAAGAAAAAACTCCTCATTTCCAAAAGTATCGTATCCTCCCATCCAGAAGTGCAGGCCATCTCCATCCACACCAAAATCTACTTTTCCAGGGTTATTGCCAATTCTATTTAGCTGAACTTGGGCACTACGATATAGTGCATCAATCTGAAGTTTTTGTGAAGGATTGTTCGTTCCTATACCAACGTCTCCATTCATTCCAAGAAAAAACTCCTCATTACCAAAACCATCATAACCTCCCATCCAGAAGTGTAGGCCATCTCCATCCCCCCCAAAATCCACTTTTCCTAGATTTGATCCTGTCCTATTGAGCTGAATCTGAGCCGAACTATAGGAAGCATCGACTTGCAATTTTCGTAATGGACCGGTTGTTCCAATCCCAACATTGTCCATTGTAGTCAAGTTCGTTCCATTATCTTCCCATTGGGCACCTATTGATAATACGGACAAAAGGGTGAGAAGGAATAGCATTTGTTTTTTCATGGGAATATTGTTTTAAAAATGATTATGTTTCTAGTTGGAGGATTGCTATATAAAAATACAGTGAGAACTACTTTTTACAAAGAAAAATCGTACAACCCTATAGTGATTTGGCTTTTGTTATAGCAAAAGTTGAAAACGGGAAACCTAAACAAAATATCCTATGAACGCTCCCAAAATAGACTGCCCTAATGTTAAAAAGAAATCGTAAAGGGCAGTAGAACCTCCCCTTATGTAAACTTTAGTGTTTAGAGGCAACAGCACCTTTCTCAACAATGGTCTTGATCTCCGAAATGGCATCGTCCATGAAATAGTGATGCGTGGACTTTATGTAGGATTGGATAAACCATTTGGCCATAAAGTTTTTATGGTCAAATCCATACGTCCATTCAATTTTTGTGATGCCCTTGTCCACTTCCTCAAAATGAAACCATCCCCGGGCTTTCCTGGCAACCATTTTTAATCGAATCTCAATATCGGTAAGCTCATAAACAAAATCGTGCGGTTCCTCCATTTTTACAATGGATTCAAGTATGGTTTTACCATTATCGAAAATGACCCTTCTACTATGACCTTTCTGCGTGAAATTGCCTTCTAAAGGTTCCGTCCTGACTATCTTTGGGAGTCTTTTATAGGTTCGCTTACTTCCCACATCCTGTAATTCAATGGTGTGGAATATTTTCCAAACTGTTTCTATGGGCATTTTAACCGTTCGCTCCACCTTATGGGTCGTCCATTTTTCGGGAATCTGTGCGTTGGTACATAGCGTGAACAAAAACAATAAGGGCACTAATGAATTTCTCATGATCTATTTTTTTGGCAAAGCTATGTTTGCCCAATCGTAGCCGAATTGCCAAATGACAACTAATGAAAACCTATGGATGTTCTGAATGACGGAAATACAACAACACGTTGTAGTCGGTTTGGATGTTACGTTATTTCCCTCCGTATTCGACTCAAGGAAGACTGCGTGATACCAATGTAGGAAGCCAAATAATTCAGGGGAATCCGATTGGCAAGGCTAGGAAATCTATTCATGAATTCCATGTATCTCGTTTTGGCATCTTCGGTCATCATCGGACTGATTCGATTCACTTTTTCGATTAATGCCTTACTCATTATTTTACCGATCATGGAATCCCAAGGCACTATGGTGTCCGAAAGCTCATCCAAAGTTCTCCTGCTGAAAACAAGTATTTTGGTTTTCACCACGGCCTGGATGTACTCAGACGATGGAACCCCATAAGTATAGCTATTGATATCCACGGCAAAATTGTGCTCATCAATAAAGTATTTTGTGATTTCCTCACCCTTATTGTTGAAATAGCATACCCTAAAGATGCCCTCCAAAACAAATGCAACAGAACGTGGTATTTTTCCCGCTTCGGAAAAATAGGAATCCTTTTCAATACTGCGCTCTTCAACTTTGGACAATATCAGGTCTATCTGCTGTTTGTTGAGGCTTTGGAACTGCAATAAATAGGTCGTTAATTCTTCCATTTATTTGGTCATTTGATTATGCTTGGCAAACCGGAACTTGTTCACTTCATCCAACGAAAATAACCAAAGGTCTTCCTGTAAGTTTTCGTCATAGCTCTGTGTTGATGATTTTTCCTCACCACCTACATAAAAATATCCCGTTTTATTCGTAATTCCCATGCTCCCTTCGATCAATTTTACCAAGATTCCTGCAGATTGTCTGGGCGTATTGATCCTGTTCGTAAATAGTGTTCTAATGGGCAGTATGTTTTTCCAAATCCATCGGATGTAAGCAGGGTAGTCATCTGCAAGTCCTGTACCCGGCATCATCCCTGGGTCGAAAGCAACAACGGATGTATCCATTCCTTCTGATGCAAATTCCCTTGCCAATCGGTAGGTATGGAGAATGTTACACAACTTTGAAGTTGAATATCTGGTCTGCCCCACTTTCCGCCAGTTCTTTTTGGAATTGAATTCTGGAAATGCGAGTTCCTTTGCCGTTGTGTAAACCGGATTTGGAATACCCGTCTTTAATCTGGGATTATGGACTCCACTGGCCACATTAATTATGGTTGACGCTATGTTCATGAAAGGCATCAGCAAATCGGTCAAAAAGAAATGGCCCATGTGATTGACACCAAAAGTAAGTTCATAGCCCTGTTCGGTATATCTGGTCGGAGAGACATATTGAATCCCAGCATTATTGATCAAAGCGTCGATCCCATCCCATAAAAGACGCTTGTACTGGCCCAAGAAACTTGAAATACTTTCAAAATCCCCGAGGTCCAACTTTATAAAATGAATGTTGGTGTTACCGCTCTGTACCTGAAGTTGATGTACCTTCGCCAATCCCGTTTTAGAATCCCTCCCCGTAATTATAAGTTTGGCACCCTTCTTTTTTGCCAATAACTGGGCGGTGGCGAATCCCAGGCCTTTCGTTCCCCCTGTTATGATATAATTCCCCATTTGATCTTTTTTTGTAAAAGAAAATAACTAGAGGGATATTGCAGTTGCCATTTGGCAAAATCGTTTTTAAATCGCTATCGTGACCACATCGGTACGGACGGAATGGGATCGGTTGAAACTTCGATGTTTCTTATAATGGATTTGTGGTACAAATAGGCATAAAAAACCAAAGCCAGCTATGGAGGCACTCTAAATAAACTAACCATTTCAGGTGAGGAAGTAAGAGCTTTCAATTAAAAAGGCCAATGCTATTAAATGCATCGGCCTTATGGGATTATAAAGATTGAGCTTGTTTGCTGAACTTAGTTGCCCTCACTTAAAGAAAAGCTGCCATCACCATTGAAGTTGGTTACATCAATTGTCACGGTCCAGATTCCTGAAACCCCTGATGAGGTCACGCCATCAATACTGTCAGGTTCAGTTCCTCCTTGAATGGTTCTATCCAGAACAATGGTTTCTTCGGAATCCCTAACAACGATTTGAAAACTTCCTTCGGAAGTAGCCGTTATGTCGGCATTGTAATCGGCCGTACTAAGGTTGTTGTTCCAACTAAAAATTCGTGTAGCAGTGCCGCCATTACCTGTAAAACTGGCGTCAATATCGCCATTGAAATCGGAGCGGTCTCCAACAACAAAGTCCGAAGGACTTGTGGACAACATCGTCCCATTAACGGTAACATTGGCAAAGGTGTCATCATCATCATTGCTGCAACTGGTAACGAAAACCAAGGCAAAAACAAATGAAGATAATTTCAATGCTCTAGCAATCCTAGTAAAGTTTGATTTGGAAATGATCATAGCAAATAATTATAGGTTATACCAATATGTAACAGTTAAAACGGGGAGAACCCTACCATAGTATCGCCAGAAGTGCGGTCAGTACCCTACGAGTTTTCACAAGCCAAAATCATTCACAATAAGACAAACCATATACGACGACATGAAATAGACTAACTAGTATTGCGTGATGCATATCAAATAAACTTAAATAACATTTAATTAACCCTGGCGAAATTGCAATGGAATAAAGTTTGATGTTCAGTAAAGAACAACTAAAACACATTTCAAATGAAAAGATTACTACTATCCATTTCAATTCTCTTCCTTATGGGCTGTTCCGATGATGACAACCCAATTAATACACCTGAAGCGAATCTGAGCGGAACATGGCTCGTATCCTCCATAGAAAATGAAGTTCCGTTAGGTGCGGTTTGGGGGAATAGTGATTGTTTGTATGCCGTTGGAGGTGCATTGGGTGTTGATCCAAGTGTTCATTTAGGAACAGTATTACGGAAAATTGACAAGACATGGGTGATTGAAAAAGAAGGGTTCAACTCCAGGTTGGTGCTGTTGGGCATTGCCGGTCTTTCGTGCAATGAGATTTATGTAGTAGGACAAATAGCGGATGGCGTTGATAATGGCATCTTGCTAAAATATGATGGTGACCAATGGAACGAAATAAGGAACAACATATCATTCACCAATATTGAAATCATCAATGATACGGTTTATCTGACTGCCTGGGATGGTCTGTATCGAATGGAATCAAACGAGTTGGTTAAGGTTTTTGATACAAGTGATTTTATCGCAACCGATGTTTGGGGTATAAAAGATCAACTTTATTTGGTCGGTTATTCTGGGGAAAAGGACTACATATTAAATTACGACGGAGACCATTGGGTGACCATGCTGGAAGGGGAAAAGTTTCAAGAGAACTTTATCGATAGAATTGAGGGGGTGTCGGAAAAAGAAATATATGCTACCGGTACGGGAGGTAATCTACTAAAATACGATGGTAAAAGCTGGCAAGTTTTGGAAAGTGTGTCCTTGCCCATAGGTGGGTTCAAGATCTTTAATTCAGAAGAACTGTATATCGCTACGAGTAGACATAGAACTGGAAATAGGATATATCGATATGAGATTGCAACAGGCACGCTCGCGACCGTTTTTGATATCGATCTCCCACTTTATAATCTTTGGGGAAGCCAAGATGTTGGTATTTATGCCGTGGGCCTTGATGGCACCATTGTCCATAACAACATTCTTCGATAGCATCCATTGCATGTGATTTGTTTGTTGATGACCCTGTTTTAATGGATACGGGTGTAACAATTATCATTTGTTCCCTACTAATCAATTGTCAATAAAACAGAACCATAATATGAACGCACACGAAATAGACTACGAGATATACGGGGAAGAAATGCAATATGTAGAAATAGAACTGGATCCCCAGGAGGCCGTTGTGGCCGAAGCAGGAAGCTTTATGATGATGGATACGGATATCAAAATGGACACCATCTTTGGTGATGGCTCCAATCAGGAATCCGGAGTGTTGGGGAAACTGTTTTCAGCAGGAAAACGTTTACTGACCGGGGAAAGTCTTTTTATGACGGCTTTTCTAAATATTGGACAGGCCAAAAAGCAGGTCAGCTTTGCCTCTCCCTACCCTGGAAAGATAGTTCCCATAGATTTGTCCGAAGTCGGCGGGAAATTCGTCTGCCAGAAGGATGCCTTTTTATGTGCTGCCAAAGGGGTGACCGTAGGCATTGAATTTTCAAAACGATTGGGTCGAGGCCTTTTTGGAGGGGAAGGATTCATTATGCAGAAGTTGGAAGGCGATGGACTGGCTTTTGTCCATGCGGGAGGAACGCTGGCCAAAAAGACCCTGGCCCCTGGCGAGGTACTGAAGGTGGATACGGGCTGTATTGTTGGTTTTACCAAAGATGTGGATTACAATATTGAGTTTGTAGGCGGGATAAAAAATACCGTTTTTGGTGGTGAAGGCTTGTTTTTTGCCACTTTGAGGGGACCTGGAACAGTGTATATCCAATCCCTGCCCTTTAGTAGATTGGCCGGGCGTGTATTGGCGGCCGTACCCAGAGGGGGCAAGGACAAAGGTGAAGGAAGTATTTTAGGTACTTTGGGTGATATCGCCATGGGAGATAGGGGGTTTTAGAGTTCAAAGTTCAAAGTTTAAAGTTCGAAGTTGGAAGTTGGAAGTTGGAAGTCCTGCCATAAAATTGACTTTCCAATGTTGGTGGGGATTTTACCCATGAATCTGGAAAGGGACTACGAATAGCAACCGCAAATCTGGATTCAGGTCCTTCACCTTAAAAGACTCCTTTACTATTTCTAATTTTGTATTTCTAATTTCGTATTTAGAACTTGCGCCCCATGAACTTCAAAAACCTGGTCAACTTCCTTAAAGAACTACAAAAGAACAACACCAAGGAATGGATGGATGCCAATCGGAAATGGTACAAGGAGGTCCGTGACGATTACATTGGTTGGTTGGACAGGATGAACGCCAAATTGGCGACCATGGATGATGATTACTATGATACGCCGGGTAAAAAAGGCATCAATAGGATCAATAACAACCTTATGTTCCATCCCAATAAACCGATTTATAAAGATCATTTTGGTGCAGGATTTGATAAACGCCCCGGTACGGGCGACTTTTATGTGGAAGTGGGGATTGAACGTTCCATGTTCGCGGGGGGATTATGGCGACCCGATGCCAAACGATTGCGAAGTATTAGGGAGGCCATTGACTATGATGGGGAAGAGCTGAAGAAAATCCTGGACAAAAAAGACTTCAAGGAACGTTTTGGAGGGTTGTATGAGGACGAAAAACTAAAATCCGCGCCCAAAGGCTTTTCCAATGACCATCCCCATATTGATCTGTTACGACATAAGACCTTTGCGGTAGCCATGGAATTTTCCACGGATATGGTACTCAATGGTGACTTTGAAGCATTTCTTATCGAGGTCTATAAAGAAATGCTCCCTTTTAGACGATACCTCAATCAAGCGGTTACCGTGTAAAACTACTCATTTGATGCAGGAATCAACCTCGCGCGTAAGTCAGGGTCTTCCATGTCCAGATCCAACGGAAACATAGGCCTTTTAATATTTTTATGGCCCAATCGTTCCAAATCCTGATCCACACCACCGGGAGTAAGTGCCATGGTCCAATCCCCTCTCATATCGTATAACTCGGGAACCAGGTAGCCAATTTTTACCACTAAGATGTCCGTTGTTCTAGGGTCCAATCCCAGTTCGATAAAATCACTTTCATGGTGGTACGGTTTTCTTTTTTTGGTAACAATGACATGGACGCTTCCTGCTTTCACCACTACCTCAGTTTCGGCATCACGATCTCCCTCCTTAATTGCGGTTACACTCCCTTCCAGGGCCAGGGGAGGGGCGAAGCGACTATCCACGGCGGCACCAACTTTTGCATTTACCGTACCTCCAACACCTACTTTTAGCGCCTGTTCAATAAGTTCAGGTCCAGGAATGGATGCATAGATCAATGATGGACCTGCTCCATCCTTAAATTCCTTTTTTGATAGGATTTCCCGCAGTGTCCAAGTAACATCGCCCGCACCTCCTGCGGTTGGATTGTCACCCATATCACTAATGATGTACGGTTGTTGATCACTTTTTAAAGCTAGGCCCATACTTTCTTCAAAGCTTGTGGTGGGTGCCACGAATGCAAACTCGTGGCGGACATCCCAAAAACTTTGGGCCAGTTGTTCCGCTCCCTGTATAACTTCCTCCTTATCATCCCCAGTGACCATGACCACCGCATGGTTTCGGGATTCATCTGCCCAAGCATAGCCAACCCAGATGGCTGCGTCGATAACACCTTCTTTGGATTCCACGGATGGTATTTGCGCATAGAGCCCTTTGCCAGGCTCTATTCGGGTACTGGTCTTTTCACCCGGTAAAAGGATGGGTACAGGTATCCAGGCTTTGTATCTGGGCTTTCCCATTCCATTTTCCAATCGGTCCAACAAGTTGGTAATGGAACGCGCCTTGGATTCCAGGGCATCTTCATGGGGAGCCATCCTATAGCAAGTGATCAGGTCGCTATGTTTGGCCAATTTTTGGGAAACATTACCGTGCAAATCCATTGAGGTGGAAACTAATACTTCGGTACCGATGACCTCTCGGATGCGCGCTATCAAATCGCCCTCGGCATCTTCCAGGTCTTCTACGCTCATTGCCCCATGAATATCAAACCACAGTCCATCATAGGGACCATTTTCCTTGAGCATCGTCAAGGTCTTGGATACCATGGACTCGTAGGCTTCCCTGGTCACCATTCCACCGGGAAGGGATTTGCCAAGAAAGGTAGGAATCCATTCCGCTCGTTTTCTAATATCGGTGTCTTCATCAAAAAAAGGATAACGACCAAAAATGGAATCCCCAATCCTCGCATGAAAAGCTTCCTCATGTGTTCTGGCTGGGGAAAAAGTGCTGGATTCAATGCCAATTCCCGCAATGGCGATACGAGGCAACTTTTCCGCTTCAGGCTTTGGATTGCAGCTTACAAAGAAGCCAAAAAGCAATAGTAAAAAACCAATTTTTTGTGTCATTAGGTGTAATTAAGGAAGTTTGACCATAAATATACTAATTGGGACGATGGGAATACGATCTGTAATACCATAAAAAATGGTCGAAATGGCTACCTTTAAAATTACCAATGTAATAAATGGATTTTGAAAAACAAGAGACTTAAAATGGAAGGAAGGAACTCTTTTTGGACCATATGCAAAGGAAGCCACAATGATATAATCCGATTTGCAGATGAGTTATGATGCAAACCATGACTATTTAATTCCTTTCTTTAGGAATTTTGAAAAACATATCCCTATTTCAGATGCGGAAAAACGAATCATTTCGGCAAACCTGGAATTTATGGATATACCGAAAAATGATGTGGTATTGTCCCAAGGGAACAAGGTACGTACCATTTTTTATGTGGTCAGTGGAGCCCTACGAGCTTATCATCTAAATGCAAAAGGAAAAGAATCCACAGTGATGTTTGCCGTCAAAGATTGGTGGATAACCGATATGAATGGTTTTGCCAATCAAGATCTTGCCCAGGTTTCTTTGGAAACCATTGAAAATTCAAAGCTTATTGGGTTGCGATATGAAATTTTCGAATCGCTTCTCCGGGAACTACCAAAGCTTGAACGGTTTTTTAGGATTTTATTTCAACGTGCTTATATACGTGAGCAGTCAAGGTTGCTAAGACAACTTTCAATGGATGTGGCCACAAGATATCGTTCTTTTGTGGACAAATACCCAAAAATAGTCGCATCGGTATCCCAAAAGCAAATGGCTTCCTATCTAGGGGTTACGCCAGAATTTTTGAGTCAGGTTAAAAACAAATGACCGATTCTTAAACTATCTTATTTTAAAAGAGAATTGAAAGGGGTTGCTTTGCAAAAAATAAGGTTTATGATGTTAATATTGATTGCAGGTCCTTATCGAAGTGGAACGGGAAATGATCCAGTATTGATAAAAAAGAATATGGAACAACTTGAAGCCATGGCCTTACCGATTTTTAAAAAGGGCCATATTCCAATGATAGGGGAGTGGGTGGCAAATCCCCTGATACGTTTAGCGGGCTCCAAAGAAGTGGGGGATGGGATTTTTAGGGAAATTCAATATCCTACCGCTCATCGGCTGTTAACCAAATGTGATGCTATCTTACGTATTCCAGGGGATTCAATGGGAGCTGATAAGGATGTTGAGATTGCCAAATCCTTGGGACTGAAAATCTTTTATACCATTAATGAAATACCAGATGCAGCGCAAATCAGTTCGTAATATCCAAAAAGAATTACTTTCCGATAATTGGTACTCTTTGACGAAGGTCACCTTTGAGTACTTACGTGAAGACGGGGTTTGGGAAACCCAGGTTCGAGAGGCTTATGACCGCGGAAATGGAGCAGTCATTCTACTTTACAACAAGGAAAAGGGTACCGTGGTCCTTACAAGGCAGTTTCGCATGCCAACCTATCTTAATGGTAATGAGGATGGTATGATGATCGAGGCCTGCGCAGGCATTCTGGAAAAGGGCAATGCCGAAGAAACGATTAAAATGGAAGTGGAGGAGGAGACGGGCTATAAAATCGACAAAGTTGAAAAGGTTTTTGAATCCTATATGTCACCCGGTTCGGTAACCGAAATCCTGTATTTTTTTATCGGTGAATACGACGCCAGCATGAAGGTAGGTGAAGGAGGTGGCTCAGAAGAGGAAACCGAAAATATTGAGGTATTGGAGTTGGCCTTTACGGAAGCTTTGCAACTTATGAAAACAGGGGAGATCAAAGATGCCAAAACCATACTCTTATTGCAATGGGCACAGATCAACCAGTTATTTGAACCATCCTTTTACGACTAAGACCGCATGGAAAAAATTGGTTTAGGGGGAGGCTGCCATTGGTGTACGGAAGCAATTTTTCAATCCTTAAAAGGAGTGACCAGGGTAGAACAAGGTTTTATTGCCCCTGAAGGAAATGAGACTTCATTTTCCGAAGCCGTCATTGTACATTATCATAAGGATCATATTGACCTTAGGGATATTATTGAAATCCATCTGCATACGCATAAGAGTACTTCGGAGCATTCCATGCGGGGTAAGTATCGCTCCGCGATTTATGCCTTCGATGAAGAAAACAGGAAAAAATCCCTTTCAATTTTGGAAGACCTGCAAAAGGATTTTGATAATAAACTGATTACTAACGTACTACCATTTAGTAGTTTTAAACCTTCGGCTTCCCAATTCCATAACTACTACTATAAAAACCCCGGGAAACCTTTTTGTGAAACCTATATTTCATCAAAATTAAAGGTATTGCTGGAAAAATTTTCAAGCCTTGTGGATCCAAAAATAACTAATACGTTTCATGAACCCTTTTGAGGATAGCATACATATTTTGCCGTACCTCACTACTCGGCCGTCTAAAATGGTTGTTCATAAAACTAAATAGCAACACCTTACCGGATTTGGTCCTAAGATAACCACAGAGGTTGTAGATATTGCCCATGGAACCGGATTTGGCATAAATAAAGGAACTTTTAGCGGGACCACTTCCCTGGGAAATGGTCCCATTTGAATCCCATTGGGGAATGGAGGTGAACAATTGAAGGGAATCACTTTCCCTATAAAGCTTTTTTAATACGTTGACCATTGCTGTTGGAGTAAACAGGTTATATCTGGATAGGCCGGATCCATCCACCCATCTGGGCATTGGGTCCAGGTCACTGAGGTATTTCCCAATAACGGAATCCCTGGCCCTTTCAAAGCTCAGGGTGTCCGAAATCTTGGAAGAACATAGTAACATGAGTTGTTCGGCCAAAAAATTATCACTTTTCCATAATAGCTGTTTTAGGACCGAATCCCTTGGTATCCCCGGTAGGATTTTCCATTTTTTGGGAGCTATGGAGTCCAGAAGCCCAATAGGTTTCCCGGTTTCTTCGCTAAGTAGTTTTACGGTTAATTCCTTTGAGGTGATATAGGGTATCTGTAAGGTGTCCTTGTTTTGCTTGGAGAGGTAAAATTGATTCGCCTTCCAGTCCCTAGGGGGCCCTTCAACCTTATTTTGGAAAGCCGTTGTAAAATGGTCAGGAATAACGGTCAACGGATTATTGGGTGTTACGGTAACTACGTTCCCATAGAGGGGAATGGCAGAAATTTCCGGGGAGAAGTAATAAGGGTAATCCTCCCAGGCCCATCCCGGACCATATTTTTCCCCTTCGTGGTTATCCAAATACAAGGAGATGGAATCGAACCGTTTTAAAAATGCAATGGGCAGTTCATTTTTAAAATAGGGATGCAGCCAGGTAGGATCACCAGTGCCCAAAATGGTTACATTCTGGTTTTCCTGGATATACTTTAAAGAAGGAAGTGAATCTCCCAATAGTTTTAAGGAGGCATAGTATGTAAAAAGTTTGGCCGTACTGGCTGGAATAAAATACTTGGCGCCGTTGATATTGAACAAGGTATCATTCGTCCCGATATCCACTAGTAGAAATCCGGTATGCTGGTGGCTCAGTTTTTCGGATTTAAAGTCGTTCAGTACTTGTTTTTTGATGGCCTTGAATTGTAGGCCGGCACAACCGATCAGGGTGGTGAGCAAGAGGATGCTAAACACAATTCTAAGCTTAAGTATTTGATATAAAAATACTTGAGAAGGCCCCTTAATTGATTTTAACAACAAATTATTCAATTTTTAACGCTATAAAGGCTTCAAGATATACTATTTGTAAGTAACTTAGTACAATAACCTTTTAACCTTAAATATTCATTTTACAAATGGCTAGAGCGATGTTAGAGTACACCAAAACTGTTTTGCAAAAAGTCAGTTTTGATGCCAGGCTGTTCGCAAAAGAAGTAAAAAAAGCGGTTTCAAGGCTTTTGCCTGATGAAATCGAGGAGCTTAGAATCTGGTTAAAACAATTTATTACCGATAAACCGGAGCTGCGACCGAGTCTCATTTATCTTAAAGTATAGTACAAAACCGCCGAAAGGCGGTTTTTTTGCTTTCGGGCGCAACCAAATTCTTTCAATGAATCCAATGGACAAAACAAATGTTTATGAGATTGATGCTGTTGTTCACATGTGTTCTCTTGTGGTCATGTTCGGATAGTGATGGGGATCAAATAGAGGTCCTGGATGGGGAAGTAGATCTGTTAGGGACTTGGCAACTGAACGGGGTAAAGATAAGTGCAGGAGGACCCTTGCCCAAAGATTTCACTATAACCGATTTTTACCAGGAATTTTCTTTTGCAGCCAACAGCACCTATACTTTACTAAGCGGCACACCCGGAACTGTTTTTAGCAAAGGCGATTTTTCCGTCACTGGGGATGAACTACATCTAAACCCAAAACAAGGACAAATGAGAATTAAATCCGTGTATAACTTTTGGTTTGAAGGGGAGGATTTGGTGCTTTCACCTTCAAGTCCAATTTTGTGCATTGAAGGCTGTCTGTACCGTTATGAAAAACAGGACTAGTTCTTATTGAGCGGACTTATGATTTCCACATCCTGAAAGGCAATGGCCCCTCTAACAATACCAGCTATGGTATCCTTTAAAGCTTCGGTGATATGGAGCTTTAATTCACTTTTATGATAAATAATGCTTATTTCCCGTGCCGGAGAAGGTTTTTTGAAGTGTTTTAGATTGGTGGATTTTTTTTCATCCAATTCCATGGTATTGAGGAAGGGTAATAAGGTCATTCCCAAGCCTTCGTTCGAAAGATTGACCAAGGTTTCAAAGCTTCCGCTTTGTATTTGGAAATGCTCATTATGGGGACTCTTTGAAGATCCGCAAAGGTTGATTACCCCATCCCTAAAGCAGTGCCCATCCTGAAGTAGTAGAATATCGGAAATATCAAGGTCCGATGTGGAGATTTCCTTTAGTTTGGCCAACCTATGGGTATGGGGGACATACCCTACAAAAGGTTCATAATATAAGGGACGCTCAATTAAAAAATCCACACCAAGTGGGGTAGCGGCTATGGCCGCATCCAAATGATTGTCCTCCAGGTTCCGGATCAAAGTGTCCGTGGCCTGCTCTTTAATGATGAGATTGACCTTCGGAAATTTTTTGATGAAAGTTGATAAGAACATAGGAAGTAAGGTGGGCATTACCGTAGGGATGATACCCAGGGTAAAGTCGCCGCCCACGAATCCTTTGTCCTGATCTACAACGTCTTTCATGCGTTCCGCCTCGGCCACGATGTTTTTTGCCTGGGCCACAATTTTTTTGCCGATTTCCGTAATTGCAATAGGCTTTTTACTTCGATCAAAAATTAGGATGTCCAGTTCGTCTTCCAGTTTCTGGACCTGCATGGAGAGTGTTGGTTGGGTCACAAAGCTTTTTTCGGCTGCTAAAGTGAAATTTTGGTACTCGGCAACGGCAAGCACATATTGCAATTGGGTAATGGTCATACCTTTGGATTGATTCGTAAAGCTACAAATCTATCAGGAATAGTTATAGGGATTTTAGTTGAAATTGGTATAGCTTATACAAAAGGCCCTGAAATCTCAGGGCCTTTTGGTTTTTATAAAGAAGAATACCTTAAAATCGGATGTTGAATTCCAGGTCTTCGTCGGCTACGTTAAATTTGGCCATTTCAAAATTTGGTGGCCCCATGGTCATTTCATTTCCACTCATCCCATAACTTTCCTTGGGCATTCCATTAGCTTCATAGTCCATTCTATTGTTGCTGTTGGCATCATGTAAGGCCATTATGGCGTAAGTTCCAGCGGGCACCCCTTCAAAGCTAAACTCCACTTTACCATCGGTAATGGTGCTTTCCCGACTCATGATTCCTTCCCCTCGCATAAAGGTTTCATTGGTGTGCAGTGCAATCATGACTTTTCCTTCATTGTTGACGATATTGTCAATGGTTACTGTAATGGTAGCGCCTTGCGTTTCCTGGGCGTTGATCAAAAGACTACTGATAAGGGTACATAAAACAAATACAAAAGTTCTCATGGGTTTCTTGATTTAAACGTTAATGATGACCCAAAACTAGAAGAGAAGACCATGGTTTAAAACTGGGAGATACCCAATTGTTGGATTTCCATGACGAAATGTAATCGGACCATGGCCAATTAGGCCGTATTTTTAGTTCCCTTGCTTACAATTTCCACAAGCCAATAAACAAATTGACCAATACCACTGATAAAAATAAAGAGCAATATCCACACAATAAGCATATTGTTGTCTTTTAGATTAGGATTCTGTACCGCATGGACAATGTAAAATACGAGGCTGGCAAAACTTATGATAACGACCAGAAAAACCATAAAGATCAAAAAACCCAATCCTCCAAAGAATTCCATGGGCGGGACGTCATTATTTTCGAGCTCCGGTAAATTATTGAAGATTGAAAATAAAAAAACAAGGTAACCGATTGTAATTAGGACAAAGGAAGCCATGGGAGTGATGGCGAAAAATCCTTGCCAGAACTTGTTGTGTATCATAGCGCAGTTGTTTAGAGGTTGTCTGATTGTTTTTCTATATGTCTTGCAATTTCATTTTCCGTTACACCACGTTCTTTTAAATTTTTGATTATAGCTGCATGATCCTGCTGTCTGGTTTGACTTAATTTATATGCCGCTTGAATCTCTTCGATATCAATTCTAAAACCGATGACCCCCTTTACCTGCCTCAGGGTTTTGGGCGACAGGTCGTTTAACGATAGTGGTTTTTCTGAAGAAGTTTCGTAATGATCGACCAAGCGATGTAAGGCCTGCATGGTTTCTTCCTCACTCAATAGTTCCAATTTTCCATACACATGTACCGCAATATAGTCCCAAGTGGGAACCTCCTCTTCTTTATACCAGGAGGAGGAAACATAGGCATGGGGGCCATTAAATATGCACAGTACCTGGGCATCTGCATGGAAACTTTTCCCTTGGGGGTTTGCCTTGGCAATATGACCTACCAGCACCTCCCTGTTTCCATGTTGCTCCAATTCCAGGGGGATATGGGTTGCCCAGGGCTTACCGTCTACTTGATTGACCATAATCCCAAAGCTATTTTGCCTTATGAATTCACGAACCTCTTCAAGGTTTTCATTTTTATAGTGGTGTGGTATGTACATTAGTCAAGTTCAAGTGTGATAAGGGAATCTACTAGTTTTTGTTGGGCGAAGGTGTCCTCGAATTTATCAAGAACTCCCTCTTCAATGGACTCCAGGAGGATGACATTGTTTCGAAATTCGAGTTTTTTCAATTTGTCAAAGGAATGGATTTCCATGGTTTCAAAATCGATATCCGAAGCCAGGTAATCATAATACTTTTCAAATTTGAAGTCCAATGCTTTGGTCGATATGGTCTTCAAAAGCGACTGGTCCATATCGAGTTTTATCAATTGGGTGGCCAAATAGGAATTGCTACCCGTATTGGAGCTTATGTATTTCTTTAGGTAATTGTTGGCCGGCCCATAAGAGGTGGCCCTAAGCATGGCGGTCAAATAACTCCTTAATTCTTCCGGTTTGTTTTCTATTTCTTCTTTTTTCAAGAATTGATGGAATGCGTACAGCGTAGCATTGATGGTATCCCTATATTCCAAATCCTGTTGTAGGTCATAAATATTTAAGGTGTTTTCTTCCTTAAGTTGAACCAAGAGTTGTTTATTGGCGATTTCATTTTTTCTGGTCTCATTCCAATTATTGATATACAGGGCGATTAAAATACCCAATACCACCAACACTACTTCCCCTGAAGCATAAACCAAGTAGTTGGTGATTTTACCTTGGGCGAGTAATTTTTCCCTGATCTTTCTAAAAAAATGGATCATTGGCCTACTTCTGGGCTTTGTGCTTATCAAACCATGCCAAAATACCGGCGATTTTGGCAATTAAATTACTGGGTTTGTTGGCAATTCCGTGCGAAGCACCCGGTATACGGACCATGGCAGTCTCCACCCCTTCCAACTTCAAGGCCGTATAAAACTGTTCCGATTCCGCAATTGGGGTCCTGTAATCCTCCTCGCCCGTAAGGAGCATGGTCGGTGTGGTGACATTGGCCACATAGGACAACGGAGAGCGCCTAAAATAGTTTTCCGGGTCTTCCCAGGGCTTTTTGCCAAACCAATACTTGGAGAAAAAAGCAGCCCCATCGGCATATAAAACGAAACTTGTCCAGTTGATAACGGGTTTCGCCACAACTGCTGCTTTAAAACGATTCGTTTTGCCCACGATCCAGGCGGTCAATACGCCGCCCCCGCTGCCACCCGTTACAAAGAGATTGGTTGGGTCTACAAAGCCCTTGGCGATAACGGCGTCCACACCGGACATTAGATCATCATAATCATGATTGGGATAATCGTGATGGATAAGATTACCAAATTCACTGCCATAGCTGGCACTTCCCCTGGGGTTGGCATAGAGCACCACATATCCTGCCGCTGCATAGGCTTGGATTTCTGCGGAATAAACCGAACCATAGCTAAGAAAAGGCCCCCCATGGATTTCAAGAATAAGCGGGTATTTTTTGGTGGGATCAAAATTGGGAGGGGTTACGACCCAACCTTGAATATCCCTTTGGTCATGGGAAGATTTCCACCAGAGTTCCTCCACATTGCCCACCGCTTTGAACGAAAAGAGATCATTGTTCACATAGGTAAGTCTTTTGCTGCCCCGCTTGCCGTAAAATCCCAAGTCCGCAGGATGTTGGGTAGTCCCTAAAGTATAGGCGATGTTCCCAGATGAAGATACGGTATAGTCCCCAGCATTGTAAGGCCTCCCCAATGAAAGGCCTCCAACCTTTCCAACTTTGTCGGTAACGGTTCCTTTTAAGGTAATATGTGCAATTTTGGTCTCCCCTTTATCATGATATTGAAAATAAATCCCTTTGGCATCATCCGCCCATTGAATATTGGCGATACTACGGTCAAAATCACCTGAAATAAGTTGTGGCGCACCACCGGCCACATCCATGATGTACAGCTGTGTCAATTGATACCCTTGAAGCTTATCGTCCAGGCCCAAATACGCAATTTTAGAGCCGTCCGGTGCTATTTTGGGAGTGGTATCCGGTCCATACCTGTCTGTCAATGCCCTTATTTTACCATCTTTCAAATCGAGTTCATAAAGCTCGCTGTTCAGCGGTTCAAGGGCCTCGTCCGGATTAAAGTTGGCGGAAAAATAAAGCTTGGTACCATCCTTTGACCATTCCGGTGCCCCGTGGTCAAAGTTTTGGGAGGTCCATTGCTTGGGCGTACCCCCATCAACGGATACCGTGAAAAGTTGCGTATTCCCACTTTTGAGGTACCCCTGGCCATCGCCCCTATAATTTAATTTGTCGATATAGATAGGCGGTTTGTTCCAACTTGCCCCTTCAGGTTTAGGGGGCAGTTCTATAATTGATTTGTTTTCTTTGGGCACAAACATGGTAAAGGCCAAATAGCGATCATCCGGGGACCAACGTATCTGGCCAGGTGCTTTTGGCGTATTGGTCAAGGGAACCATTTCCTTGGTATCCATCCACATTAAGTAAAGTTTGGTCCGGTCATCCTTCCTATTGGACTTAAAAACGATTTTCTTTCCATCGTTGGACCATCTGGGGTGGGAATCATTGTGATTTCCAGTGGTGATGGGTCTATTTTTACTACCATCGGCGTTTATCACCCAAATATTGGACAGGTTTTTATCGGTCATCACATCCTTGAAGTTACGGACATATAGAATTTGATTCCCATCCGGAGAAATCTGCGGTTCGGAAATAAACTCCATATTGAATATATCCAATAGTTCCAGGTTGGATTTGGATTGCCCAAGGGTGGTGCATAGTCCAGCGGTATAGATGAGGGCGAAAACCATGTTTTTCATAATTCTTTGGGTTGGGGTTCGTTGGTCTCAAGATAATGATTTAACCAATACCCTAGGGAAACCTCAATACGGCACTAGTGGAAAACCCGCTATTTTGGAGTATTGGGAGCTTTCCCGGATGCCACTGGAGGTCAAAAGGTTGATTATGGGTTTCTGCTTTGGTTTTTGTGGCCAAGCAATCTGTATTACAAGGATTTTATGGGCTACACATTTCACGAACGGTGCCGATGGAAATAGCGATGTTTATTTCATCCGTAAAGCAAGGCTTGGCATAAAAAGTTGCTGGATTTTTCCAAGAAAGTTGATTGTTCTTAAGAGGCTCCGTTTTCATCCTTGTCCTTCATTTTTTGATACCTCCTATACAGGCGAACCCCCAACCTCGCAAAGAGGATGATGGTGACGAGGGTTACGATATCAATGGGGTCCACCGGCGAATTACATTAGTTCTCCTTAAACCCCGGTCCTTTAATGAATCTACCTGGGGTAGCTCCTGTATGTTCGCCATCTTTCAGCACTTGCTCACCATTGACAAAGACATGTACCATACCTTTGGCAAATTGATGTGGTTCTTCAAAGGTAGCTTTGTCCAAAATGGTTGTAGCATCAAAAAGGGCCAGGTCCGCATAGTTGCCTACCTTGACCATTCCCCGCTTTTTAAGCTTAAGGTTACTGGCCGGTAAAGCACTTAATTTTCGCACAGCTTCCTCCAAAGGGATGATTTGTTCTTCCCTGACGTACTTTCCCAATAATCTGGAAAAATTTCCATACGCCCTTGGATGGGGGTTGTAATTGGTAAAAGGGACAACGGGAGCTATTGAGGCGGCGTCGGAACCAAAGCTCATGTAGGGCAGGGCAATCTGTTTTTTTACATTTTCCTCGGACATCAAGAAATAAACGGTACCCACGCGACTACTGTCCTGCACTACCAGGTCCATAGCGGTTTCCTCTGGGGAAGTACCACGCATTTTGGCCACCTCGCCCAAGGTTCTTCCTGTCAAATAACGCAGAGTGTCGTTGCGAAACCCGTTCAATAGTAACTTCTCCGGGCTACCTGCGGCAAAATAAAGATTTTCCCAACCCTCCCCTTTGGCCCGCATTTCCTGGGCCACTTTTTTACGTATGGCGGGATCTTGTAAACGTTTGGCCCATTTACCATACCCTCCTTCCTGCACCCAGGGCGGCATGGAAGCATCCAGACCGGTAGCTCCAGCAGTGTAGGTGTACATATCAGTGGTAATTTTTAGCCCAGCGCTTCTGGCCGAATCAATTTTCGCGATGGCAGCCTCCCATTTCCCCCAATTGTCCTTACCGCCGGCTTTTAAGTGATAGATTTCCGCGGGGATATTTGCCTCCGCAGCGATACGGATCAATTCGTCAATGGCTTCCAACCAGTAATCCCCTTCACTGCGCAAATGCGAAATATACATTCCCCCATATTCGGACGCCACCTTGCACAGTTCAATGAGTTCCTGGGTATCTGCATAAAAGGCGGGGGCATAGATGAGTGAAGATCCGATTCCCATGGCACCTTCTTCCATAGCGGTTCTGGCCAATGCCTTCATCCGATCCAATTCTTCGGGTGTGGGTGGTCGATTTTCGGACTCCAATTCATGGATGCGAAGGGTTGTTGCCCCTACAAAGGAAGCCACATTGCAGGAGATTCCCCTATTTTCCAATGACTGGAGATATTCCCCAAGTGTGGTCCAGTCAATATGGTATTTGTAGTCTTTTTGGGAAGCTAGGGATTCCGCTTTCATTTTAGCGTTCAATGGCCCCATGGACCAGCCTTCACCCATAACTTCCAGGGTTACCCCCTGCCGAATATCGCTCTCGGATGTACCATCGATCAGCAAGGACTCCGTTGCCCAACTGAGCATATTGATAAATCCTGGGGCCAGGGTAAGGCCCTCGGCATCTATTTCGGTTTTCCCAACTGCATTTTTAAGGTTTCCTACCGCGGCAATGGTATCCGCATTGATTCCAACACTGCCGATATAAGAGGTCTCTCCAGAACCATCGATCACCTGCCCATTTTTGATAAGCACATCAAACGTTTGTGGCTCGCTACAGGCGAGAACCAAAAGCAAAATGGGGAACAGGTTGACTAGCTTTTTCATAAGTACTGGTTTTTAATTCGATTTTGTGAAGGTATACCCGGAGAATTCCAGGGACTCGACCTTGGCTTTCCCATTGATATGGAAAACCATTTCCGACGCGGATGTCCATCGTTTATTGGGTTTGGTCATAAACGTATCCAAATGCCAATGGGAGGCCTCTATTTGTTGAAATTCATTGAAATCAAGTTTCAGGGTTTCGTTATCGGACGTGATTTTCAGGGTTCCACAAAGGGGATGATGATAGTTTCCCGTATAGGCATTCCAATCCAAAGAAGGGCTGGTATTTGGCATACGGGCCCCTATTAGCTTTTGTGCCCCTGTGATCCTTTCTTTTTTCAAGGTTTCATAGAGCTCAAATATTTTGGGATGCCAATTGGTACCCTCGTCATCAAAGGCAAACAAATCCATGGCCTGATACATAATGGCATGTCGTAATTCGGCATGATCCATATTTCCAAATACATAAACTGCAGTATTTCTGTCATGTATCACCCCTGCTATCGCAATAAGCCCTTGCAGACTCCCGGTATGAAAATCCAATTTCTGTCCACGGTAGTCATGTTGGAACCATCCCAGCCCGTAACTCAACCAATTGGGCTCGGTGAGTTTCGTGGTGGGGTAAAATTGATTTTTTGGAATGAGGGTTTGAGGCTGGAACAAGGTTTTAAAGGTACCGGGTTGCAGTATGGTATCCTGGTTTTGTATACCCTTGTTCAAAATGAACTTCAAGTAATTCGAAATATCATCGATACAGGACCACATCATCCCAGCAGCACCGATTTGGTCGGAATAGTTTCGATCGACCACTTGAACACCACCCTCCCCAAAATCATAATGTGGCGTTACGGAGTTTTCAACTTTAGGAATGTTGGCCGCTTTGGTTTGGGAACGGTTCATGTTTAAGGGTTTGAACAATCGCATTTCAATAAAACGGTCCCAAGGCATACCGCTCACCGCTGCAATGACTTCTCCTGCAGCGGCATACATAATGTTTTGGTAGGTGAATCCACCTCGTAATGGATATATTTTTTTGGTGTGTTTGAACCGTTTTAAGGTACGGTCGGTTGAAATGCTGTCCAATACCCAAAGCACATCCGCATTGGCGATGCCCAAATTATGGGTAAGCAGGTCCTTTACCCTGGCATCTGCGGTAATATAGGGATCGGAGAGTTGAAAGTTGGGCAAGTGGTCCACAACCTTATCGTTCCAATCCAATTTGCCCTCATCCACCAAAATTCCCAAGGCCATGGCCACTATGGCCTTTGTTGTGGATGCCATGGCAAATAGGGTCTGCCCATTTACGGCTTCTTTGGTTGCTATGCTTTTTATACCATAGGTCTTTTTAAAGACCACTTCGCCATCCTTAACCACAACGGCAGCCAAACCGGGTATCTTCCAATCGGTCATCCCTTGTTGGATCATGCCATCAAGTATTTTTACCTTTTTGGAATTCTGGGCGTATACAATGGTCACTGCCAAAAAAAACAGGATGAGGAGTGTTATTTTTCTCATTTTGGTTGGATTAGGTGTGGTATGTAAGATAGGAAATTTAATGCTGTACCTACGTTTGAACATAAAAAAGGCCCCCTAAGGAGCCCTTGAATAGGTGCGGAACCGTTTTTTATTGATTTTGGGTAACGACCACCTCTCCGGATAAGCCACTTAAATCATCTCTAAAGGCCCACAGTTCTTGGTAGTCGCTATGGGTGGAAGCTTCAAATTCCTTGAGGAACTCCGTAAAGGTCCCCTCCCCATGGACCTCTTCATACCATTGTGGGAACATGTTATCCTCGGCCATCCAGGTCATGGATTCGAAGAAATTCACCCAAACCATATCCTTACCGTCCCTATTGTTCAACTGATTCCAATAAACACCCCATTGCTCATCCGCATCTTTTTCCTTGAATACCTGGGTTACTTTTCCCAAAACGGACATGAACTCTTGTTGCTTAAATCGTTTCATGTCCAAATAAAAGATTGCAAGATTTTTCATGGTAAAGTCCTTGGTGAAATTGGAATGTTTGGCATCGCCTTTCCAGTAGGTAGTTTCCATTTCGGCTTTGGCGTAAGGGGCTACGTTGGCATTCCAATCCTTGGCGTGATCTCCGCTTGGATTGGTGGATTCATCAAATGCCGCCCAAGTAGTGGGACCCATGCTCCAGATGTACTTGCCGGAATTCTCCCCACTGGCAATCCAATAGACCCGGACTGCATTGGCTCCCGTGGCATGGTACTTCTTGTTGTGTGCAGTGAGACCTGCTTCGAACTCTGAAATCTTAGCGGGATTTGGAGTGATCATTACGTTCATAAAAACGGGCTCTTCCTGGCGCTCCTGTGCCAAGACAAATAGGGGCACTAGCAATAGCGCGAAAACTGTTTTTTTCATCTACTTTGATTTATTGGTTATGTGTTTAGATAAAAGGATATTCTTTCTATTTGGCGAATTGGCCAAACATTTTCCGTACAGCTACGGAGATCGGATATTCAATGCGGGGAAACTTCTGTGATTGCGCTGGGCAAGAATGACTCTGAGTTCTCATAATATACTAAAAATCTAATAATAAAAGGGTTAGAATCAAAAAAAGATGCGCGAAAGCCATGGGTACACTATGGTTTTGGCTGTTTGACAGGATACAATCCATCCCTATAAAGCTACAATTGGGTAGACCTAAATTTCTTTGATTGGACCAATACATGACTTTTGGGGTATCAAAAAACAAACAGTCATGAAAAACCTAACCGTACTTTTAACCACCTTACTTACCGTTTGGGTTGCATCTGCCCAAACCCCTATAAATGGAGTAGTCACCGATAAGGCCGGAAATGGCATTTCCGGAGCCAATGTGTATTTGGAAGGTACCTATGATGGAGCCTCAACGGATGAAAACGGGGCTTTCTTCTTTGAAACGGGTGAAACGGGAACGCAAACCCTGGTCGTTTCAGTTTTGGGGTACGACCCCCACTACGAAATGGGGGATGTTTCCTATTTTCAGAAGCTCAACATAAAATTGGTCGAAGCGATTAATCAGTTAACGGGAGTTACCCTTACGGCTGGAACCTTCGAAGCCGGGGACAATTCCAAGGTTTCCGTTTTAAAGCCTTTGGACATTGTAACCACAGCCGGAGCCTTGGCAGATGTGGTCGGTGCGCTTCAGACCCTTCCCGGGACAACCACCATAAACGAGGACGGCCGTCTTTTTGTGAGGGGTGGTGGGGCTGAGGAAACCCAGGTATTTATTGATGGGATCAGGGTATTCCAACCTTTTTTTGGAACTGCACAGAACATACCGACAAGAAGTCGGTTTTCCCCAATGCTTTTTAAGGGCATCACCTTTAGCACGGGGGGCTATTCCGCCGAATACGGGCAAGCATTGTCCAGTGTACTGTTATTGAATACCATTGATGTTCCCGATATGGAAAAAACGGATATTGGGGCAATGTCCGTTGGGGCGCAATTGGGACATACCGAAATTTGGGGCAAGGAATCCCTAAGTTTCAGCACCCAATACGTCAATTTGGCCCCTTATGAGACCTTAATACCTTCCACCCAAGGGGTGCGATGGAACAAACCCTTTGAATCGATTCAGGGAGAAGGGGTCTTTAGAAGCAAGGGCGATAGAACCATCTTCAAATTGTATACAAGCTTCAACTATTCCAATTTGGATATTGACCAGGAGGATATCAATTTCGAGGATTTTGTCCGCTTTCGTTTACGGAACAACAACCTCTATTTCAATTCCAGTTACAAACATTTTTTCGAGAGCGACTGGGGCGTGAGCTTGGGGGCCAGCGTATCCAGGGACACCAATAGTATTCTGGTCTTTGATAATGCCATAGAAAACAACGAAACTGCGGGTCATTTAAAAGCCAAGGTCTCCAAAAGCTTCAGTAATAGATTTGAGTTAAATATGGGAGCCGAAGTGTTTCATACCAATTTTAAGGAAAACGTGGAACAACCGGACGGTTTTTCTTTTGAAAGTAGTTTTGATGATGTGCTTTGGGCAGGTTTTTTGGAAACGGATATCTTTTTTAGCAACGATTTTGCCCTAAAGCTGGGGGGAAGGGCAGAGCGTCCTTCGGTTTTGGATGAATTGACCATTTCCCCCAGATTGTCATTGGCCTATAAAAGCGGGGAATTCTCCCAATTTTCTGTGGCCTATGGTGACTTTTACCAGAACCCCATACGGGATGTACTTAAATATGATCGAAGTGTGACCTCGGAAAAAACATCGCACTATATCTTTAATTACCAGTACTTAAACGATGGGAAGACCTTTCGCGCGGAGGCCTTTTACAAAGACTACGATGATTTGGTAAAGTTCAATACCCAATTTCCGCAGTTCGACTCTGAATATTCGAATAACGGAAGTGGATATGCCACCGGACTGGATATTTTTTGGCGGGACAATAAAAGTATAGACAACCTGGATTATTGGATTTCTTATAGTTATTTGGATACCGAAAGGGATTTTCGCAACTTTCCCGAAGCGGCCACTCCCAATTTTGCGCCGAAGCACAGTTTTTCAATTGTGACCAAATATTGGGCGGACAAACTCCGCTCACAAATAGGGTTAACCTATCTACATGGTTCAGGGAGACCTTATGACAACCCTAATAAACCGGAGTTTTTGGCCGAAAGGACCAGACCGTTCCAAAATCTAAGCTTTAATTGGGCCTATTTGATCGATCAGCAAAAGATCCTGTTCTTTTCGATAAACAATATTTTGGGAATAAACAACATCAATAATTACCAATATGCGGATGCGCCCAACAATGTTGGGGTTTTTGAACGCAGGGCCGTGCGTCCCGCAGCGGACAGTTTCTTCTTTGTGGGCTTCTTTTGGACCTTGAGTGATGATAAGAAAAGCAACCAGTTGGATAACTTGTAAAATCTTACTGGATCAAGGATGCATAAAATTGGGGATGCGAATTTTTTTAATGGTCATGTGTAGTGACAGGAATGGATAGGGAAGCTAAATAACAACGGAGATGTGTATTTGGACAACATCAGGGTTTAATTGATCGATTGCCCCAAAAATTTGTATTGACGCGAATGCACCGGTTTCTTGGAACCCTTGTCAAAACTCTGGACAAAAGCTTACTGCTGCATTTTAAGGAAATAATCGGCCGAGTGTTTCCCCGAGCCATAGATGGAAAAGAAAATACAGAGTAACAAAGTGACCAGGGAAAGAATAAGGTTGGTAATGTCCATGGTGCCCAAAAAATTGGTCAATACGGCCCCAATCAAAATAGGGAGTTGGGCAATGGTTACCCAACGCGTCAACAATCCCAGGACGATCAAAATGCCACCGAGAAAGTGTGCCGGCGCAATGTAGTGAAGGACTACCATTTCCAAAGCCATTCCATCAAAGGGTTGCATTAATTCCAACATTCTACCCTGATTGTTCATAAATTCAACGCCCTTATAGAAAAGAAAGCCTCCCAAGGCTATCCTAACCAGGTCCAACGGGTAGTAGGTGTGGGCATTGGCCCACTTATTCAGTTTTTTAATAGTTCCCATAGTCGTACTTTTTTGTAAGCCCTTTATAAAATACTCATTTTAAGGCAGATATGAAAATATTTGAGCTATGGATTTCCACTACGGACTTGTAGTACGTCCCACAAGTTTGTCAATTTTGAGATATGAGATATGAGATATGAGACGTAAGACGTAAGACATGAGACGTAAGACATTAGATATCGGAAATAGGAAATCTAACCTCCAACTTCAAGAATCAGGAATGAGGAATTGGGAATCGGACATTAAACGTCTAACCTCTATCATCTAACCTAAGACATCAAACAAGGGAAAACCTACAATCCATCCCCAAAAATTTACAATTCGGTCAATGGGATTGCCCAACGTCCAATGGAGCACCGAATTTTACGGTGACATCAAGAATAAATGAATACAGCAATGAAAACACGAACAGTCATGAAAAACAAAAGATCGATCAGAACAGTTGTAACAGTATGCGCCTTATTGATTACGGTTGCCCTAACGGCACAGGATCAATATACCAAGGGAATGTCCAAGGCCATGGATTTATGGGGCCAAGGGAAGATTACGGAAGCTTCCAATCTATTTGAACGTATTGCTATGGCGGAGGACGACAATTGGATTCCCTATTACTACGTGGCACAGGTGAATACCACCTCTGCGTTTGGATTAAAAGATGAAGCTCTGTTGCGGCAACGCTTGGACAAGGCCAAGGAATTTGTTGATATTGCCAAGAGAATTGCTCCAAACAATGCTGAAATTGTAGTTCAGGAGGCAATGATCAATACGGCTTGGATGGCTTTTGATGGAGCTACCTACGGTCCAATGTTATCAGGAAAAAATGTACAATTGTACAATCGTGCCCTGCAATTGGCTCCCGAAAACCCAAGGGTAGTGTATTCAAAAGCGAACTGGGACATGGGTTCTGCCCGCTATTTTGGTAAGGATACAACGCCCTATTGCAAAGATGTGGAAAGGGCTTTGGAACTATTCGCTACCTTTGAAAACGATACGCCCTTCTATCCAAGTTGGGGCCAAGATCAGGCCAAGCAGGTTTTGGAGCAATGTAAAGGCTAAATAATGAACACCCTCGTAAAAGTCATAAAGATTTCACTGGTAATCACCGTTGTGGTCGTCTTCTTCGATATTATCGTTTATGGCGATGGTGATTATTCCTGGGAGAACATTGGTCCACAAATACTTGTGGACTTTATTTTTTCCTTCTCACTTACCGCGGTGAACTCTTACTATTACGATGGTCTGAACTTGCGTTTTAACTGGGAAACGGACCCTAAAAAAAGACTCTGGCTGGGCGCTCTTGGGTCTTTTGTCTTTTCCCTTTTGACCATAGTTGTCCTGCGTTACCTTATTTATTTTTATTACACGGGTAACGGGATTGTCAAATTTTTTGAAAAGGAAGAACCGGAGAGTTATGTCTTTACGGTGGTCATTACCATCATAGCCATTTTATTTTTCCATGCGTTTTATTTTTATCGGGCGCTACAGAAAAAGGAAGTAAAGGAGCAAAAGATTATCGCCGGTACCGCTTCTGCACGGTTTGATGCCCTTAAGAACCAATTGGATCCCCACTTTCTGTTCAATAGCCTCAATGTATTGACCAGTTTAATAGAGGAAGACCCCCATCAGGCCCAAAAATTCACCACTTCGCTTTCCAAGGTATACCGCTATGTGTTGGAGCAAAAAAATAAGGATTTGGTTACTGTGGATGAAGAACTCAACTTTGCACGTACCTATGTACGCCTATTAAAAATGCGGTTTGAGGATAGTATCGTGTTTGATATTCCGGAGCAGGCCACTGATCCCGATGCTAAAATAGTCCCCCTTTCCCTTCAACTTTTGCTGGAAAACGCGGTAAAGCACAATGTGGTGACTTCTTCCAAACCCCTTCACATAAAAGTGTATGAGGATAGTGGGATGTTGGCGGTAAGTAATAACCTTCAGGAAAAACAAGTGGTAAAAAAGAGCAGTGGGGTAGGGCTACAGAATATTCGACAGCGCTATTCCATTTTAACCGATAGGGAGGTCCGTATTGCCAAGACCAACAAGGATTTTAGTGTACAATTGCCCATGTTGTCCAGACAGATTTCCGTTATGGAAACCCAGGAAACTCATATTGAGGAAAAACGCTACTTGAAGGCCAAGGAGCGGGTGGAGGCGATAAAGGGATTCTATGGGAACCTTATTGCCTATGGCCTGGTGATTCCCTTTCTGTGGTGGCTCAATTTTAGGACCACCAGTTTTCTTTGGGCCATTTTTCCCACCGCAGGTTGGGGCTTTGGTGTTATGGCCCATGGGATGGAGGCCTTTGGCTACAATCCACTATGGGGCAAACGATGGGAAGAGAAAAAGATACGGGAATTGATGGAGAAGGAGGATTTTTGAAACCACTTGGGCGTGTGCATCATCATTCATCTTTTAACCAGTCTTGGTTGGTTTAAAAAGACAGCTTGCAATGGCCATCTTTTCATTTTTCAATGATTTTTTTTGGTGGATAAATTGAACGCAACGGATCGGGTTTTGTGCTAAGCCTCTTATTGTTTCGATTCGAGTAACTTTTGAACAAGTCTTTTTAATTCCTCGATTTCTTCCGATTGCTTCTGCATTTGTTTTTCTTGTTGGATCGTGTAAAGTGTTAGCTCCTCAATTTTTTGCAGCAATTTGGAATCCATTTCTCCAAGGAAAATTCCATTTTCCTCTATTTCCATGGAACTTGGAATACCTTTTAAATGCCCATTTTCTTTTATGTGATCTTCTACTTCGCTCAACGAGGGCAATTCATAATCACTGTCAAATACGTAGTCGGGCCAATCTTCGGATAAGGTAACCTTTATTTCCTCCACAATTGTTTTCCCGTCCACGGCAAGTTTATACCCGCTTGGGGTATCATTGGAACTTCCTATACTTACTCTATCCAAAAGAAATAAGGGGGTGTTGCTCCTTCCTAACTGAATCCCCCTACTTAGATTATTTCCTCCGGTCATGATTTTTGCAGGTTCGTTGGCATAACTCCATATATATAAATCTTGGGTCGAGTCATTTGAAATTTTTAACCTGCCTTCATGGAGATTGAATTTTTCAGTTGGACTAACGGTTCCTACACCTACTTTACCATCTTTGAGCACCAATGTATTTGAATAAACAGTTGCTCCCCTTTGGGTGTCAAATGTCATATAATATCCAGGATAATTGAATGAAATACCACCTCTTGCATTATACCATGAACCTAAATTCATTTTGGGATTGTCAGTCCTTAGTTTATTTTCAACCCAAAAACCATAATAATCCCCATTTTTTTCTACGTTAAAGATTCCATCTGCGACACTTAATTTATAATTTGGATTGATAGTGCCGACCCCCACATTTCCGTTTGTTTTAAACGTTGTGCCGTTTATTGTTTGGTCTTGTGCCATAATTCCGGAACTAATTCCCATAAGGACAATGATGGCAATTTTACTTTTCGTTTTCATAATATTTCCTTTAATCTTTAGTAGGTTCCAACAAAATGATATGTAACTTTTAAAAACCATTTAAAAATCCAATTCCCTTTTGTTTTTAACAAGAAAAAAGATACAAAACGAAATCTAAATATCTGCGTTTTTATAAGCGTTTATCATTCGTTAATTTAGATAATGCAGTGAACTCCAAGTAGTGAAGATGTAAGATCCCAAGAGGGGAAGTCATCCAACAACCCATCCCTCAAAAAATACAGTTCGGTCAGTCCTTTTTTCTTTCATGCCCTTCCTAACGGATATTTGAAGTGTAATTAAAAAACAACCTGTTGACTGGCCAAGTCCAAGTCAACCTAAAAACAAAATACTATGGAAGCAACAAACGAGTACAGATATCAAAAGGCCAAGGCCCGAGTAAAGGAAATCAAGGAGTTTTATACCCATGCAACGGTGTATGTTGGGATAATTTCATTATTGGCCCTGCTAAATTATTTTACCACCAGTTTTCCCTGGGTCATTTTTCCTGCCTTGGGTTGGGGCATAGGCCTGGTAGCCCATGGTTTCTGTGCATTTGGATATAATCCGATACTGGGCAAAAACTGGGAGGAACGCAAGATCAAGGAATTGATGGACAGCGATACTTTTTAAGTAATTTTATAAAAGCGATGACCAATGGAAGAGCCCAATAGCATTAATGACAGTAAGTATTTACGAGCGAACCAACGTGTAACGGAACTAAGGAAGTTCTATGGCCGTTGCCTTAGGGGCCTATTGGCCATAGTGGTGGTCGCGATAATTAACTATTATTTGAATGAATGGAGCCATCCCTGGTTTTTATGGGTGGTATTTGGTGTTGGGCTGGGCATTGCATTAAAAGCCATTAAACTATTTGGTATTGGGGGTCTCTTTGGAAGGGACTGGGAAAGGCGCAAGATCAGGGAATTGATGGATAAGGATGAGTGGTAATATTAGGAAAAGCAACAAAAAACTATAATGATGGACTATCGAAAAGATGAAAACAAATACCTAAGGGCCAAAGAGCGGGTGGATGAACTCAAAAAGTTCTATGGCAACCTTACATCCTATGTACTGGTCATCACTGGACTGGCCATTTTAAACTATTATACCAATGGCTGGAGTTATATGTGGTTCCTATGGGCCGCTTTTGGCTGGGGGATTGGATTGATTTTCCATGCCATAGGAACCTTTAACCTGAATCCCTTCTTTGGCAAGGATTGGGAAAAACGAAAAATTAAGGAATTGATGGACAAAGACGAAAATCAAAGAAAATGGCAATAAGCATGGACAGTTTGGAACAAGAAAAGCTAAAAAGGGCAAAAAAGCGTGTTGATGAGATCAAAGGGTTCTACATACACTTTTCCATATACCTCATCATCAATACTTTTATTCTGATCAATTTGTCTCAACATACCGATAATTTTTGGCAGCTTCATCATTTTTTCACCCCCTTTTTATGGGGTTTGGGCTTAGGTTTTCATGCTATAAAAACCTTTAACTGGAATCTACTGTTTTCCAAATCCTGGGAAGAGCGCCAAATTAAAAAGTATATGGATAAAGATAGGGATGAGGCCGATAGGTTCTTATAATGGTACTATGGAATATTTGGAAAACAAACGGGAACGCGCAGAAAAGCGGGTCAAGGAACTCAAAGGGTTTTATAGGCATATTAAGGTGTTTATCATCATTAATGGGCTACTTTATTTGATGAAAAGTGGGGTTTTGCATTCGGTCCTTCCCAATGGATTCCCTACGGAAACCTATTATTTTAGTTGGGTAAATGTCCATGTAGTTATTTGGCTGTTGATTCTTGGCGTGCATACCCTGTATATTTTTAGGGCGAAGCTCCCTTTCCTGAAAAAGTGGGAAGAACGACAAATCCAAAAGTACTTGGACAAGGAAAATACCGAAACCAAAAAATACCGATAACCATGGAAAACCAAAATAACGAAATCACAAAATTGGCCAAGGCAAAAAGCAGGGTCAACGCCCTAAAGGGCTTTTACCAGCACCTGACGGTCTATATCATTGTAAATGCAGTGTTGTTGCTGTTTTCCGGCAGCATACGGTTTGTCCTTTTAAGTGAGGAAGCCCTTGGCAATGCCGATTTTTTGGAATGGATCAATTGGAATGTGCTGGGAACTCCCATTATTTGGGGAATTGCATTGGGCATCCATGCCCTATCCGTTTTTTGCAATACCCCTTTTAGGAAATGGGAGGAACGACAGATCCAAAAAATATTGGACGAGGACAAGTAATTGTTAAATTGTGCACAAAAGCATTTTGTATGAAGGCCATCATCATAGAAGACGAAAAACCGGCAGCAAGACGATTAAACCGATTGTTGGAAGAACTGGATGTGGAAGTGTCCACCTTATTGCATTCCGTTGAAGAATCCATCGAATGGTTTCAGAACAACGAGCACCCCGATCTCATTTTTTTGGATATCCAACTTTCGGATGGACTTTCGTTTGAGATTTTTGATATGGTGAACATTAAGAGCGCCATTATTTTTACTACGGCCTATGATGAATATGCCCTCCAGGCATTCAAGTTAAATAGCATTGATTATTTATTGAAACCCATTGATGATGAAGAACTCGAAAAGGCCGTAAAACAATACCGGGAATTCAGGCCCGAAAAAGAGAAAATTTCCGTTGATTTTGAGGACATCAAAAAGCTGCTGGTCAACCCTGTGGAACGGGAGTATAAAAAACGATTTACGGTAAGGGTAGGGCAGCACCTAAAAATCATTAATTCCGATGAAGTGGAATGTTTTTACAGTGAGAACAAAGGGACCTACGCTGCAACCGTGGATGGGAGAAATTATCTTTTGGACACCACACTCGAAAACCTGGAAGGGGAGTTGTCACCCAAAACCTTCTTTCGGGTGAGCCGTAAATTTTATGTGAACATCAACCACATCAAAGACATCATTTCCTACACCAATTCGCGTCTTCAAATTAAAATGAATACCTTTAAAGAGCAGGAAATCATTGTAAGTAGGGAACGCGTTAAGGATTTTAAGCTTTGGTTGGAATAAGGTATATTAAAAATCTGGTAAACAGATAATTGATTTCCACCATAGATTTTTCTTATACCACGTTTTTGACTGATTTTCGGCCTTTAGTCCTCCACTCTGTTGTCGTCAAAAGCAGAGGGCAACAACTTAGGGATCAATTTAATAAAAATTGGCAATAGCACCGCTCCCCCAGGTAACATAAAAATGGCCAAGGAAGGGATGGTCTTAAAAATATCCAGAAGCTGTTGCTGAATTTTTTTTCGCTCTTCCGCGCTTAAATCCTGGGTTGCGGACTTGGTCAATAGCGCAACCAATTCCCTACTTTCCGAGAGTTCTTTTTTGAGCCGTTTGCTATTTCTCAAAATTAACTTGCTGACATTTTTTGTCATGCCCTCGTAAAATTTTGAGGCTAAATTGGCATCCTTTAAATAAGGAATTTTTTCCTTGTTCTTATCGAAAAATTCCACCACATTTTTCAGTGCTGTCCTTATCTCATTTGGACCCTTGTCCAGTACGGATCCAATCTCATAAATAAAGGTGGATTCCTTTTGCTCCAGGTTGGCATCTTCCCATACGGTCAAACAGGCAATATCCATGAGGTAATCCTTTTCGCAAGTATTAAAATGTTGTTGCAAAAGTTGGGTATGGCTTTCCCTAAAGCGTGTCTCATTTAGATCAACATAGGTCAATGAGGAAGCCAGAAGCTGCATTAATTTGGCATCGCTTTCCTGCATTTCCTTGGAGTTGAGTGCTTGGTACCCAATGTTGATGGTTACGTATTCCAGCAACTGGGCATGGGAAATAAGGTCGGCATGGTTTTGAAGATATCTTCTAAAAATAAGGATATCAATGTAGAGTAGGGAGTTGGTCAGGCTGTTACCAAAAGCACGGTTAAAAGCACTTCCGTTGAGGTAAATTCTTGAATCCAGTAATTTTTCCAGTTGCGATTCGGTTTTCTTTCCGCTCAGGATTTTGTTCAAGAAAGAAATCTTGCCCACCTCCAAAGAGGTGTAGTATTCAAAGACCGTTTCAACAAAAGTGTTAAAATCATTTTTCCCAGTTTCAAAAACATAGGAAAAATAAAGGGCTGTCAATAGATTGGTTTTGGCCACCTCATCCTCGGTATAGGGATGCTCGGTCTTTATGAATGTGGGGACGGATAGGTGAATTCCATAAATAAATCCGTTTTTCAGTAAATCATGGTAAAGCGCTTCGTAACTGGTATACTTGGCATTACCACTGGTACTGATGTGCCCAAACTTGTTGATCCACCCTGAGGCCGAAGGATTCACGGTCTAAGAAATTTACTACGAAAGTACCTTTAATTTTTACCCTCTGAACGATGTTGCCAATTTTTTTTTAACAAGTTTACAGTTCAATAAAATTGTCCAGATCCAGCGTCCAGTCGTAATTTTTATGATGGAGTTTCACTTTTTTTGCAGATGGTACCAGATTGTGGGATTCCAATATTTTTTTGACCCCGCTTTTGCCACCGAAATCCCCCCTGAACCAACTAAACAAAGCGGTTACCTTGACCTTGTTTTGGGAGGCATTGTATTCCGTGGTACGCTCCAGGTAGCGGGCCGTTCCTTTGGTAAACTGCCCTTCAATGCGTTCAGGTGTATAAAGGGCAACCGGAGGGCAGTCCCTGGCGCCGCAGTTAAGTGCAAAATGGATACGATAATCCTTTTTTTCTACACGAAAGTTTCGTTCAAATTTACTGGGAAACCACTTTCTAACATACCCCAAACCCTTATCCCATTGGGATCTTCTGAGAATGCCATGTTCAATGGTGGCAAAGGACACTTTTTCACCCGCGATTGGAATCTGCTCCCTGGAAAAAAAATCGCTTCGGTCATCGTAGTATTGGGGATGTTCCCGTAATATCACCAGAATATAGGCATTATACACATTGACCCAAAAGGCGAACCGTTGTGCATCGGTTTTGAGGTTGTTTTTGAGGGACACTATGGAGGTATTTGCCAATCGGTCCTGTATCAATCGCGTATCCTTGCCTGCTTTGATTTGCTGCAAGAACTCCACTGAAAGTTCCGTAAAATCCGTACGGGGACTTGAAAAATGCCCCGAAGGGACTTTTCCACCTTCATGGCAACTGAACAACACTACAGCGACTAGTAGTAAAATAGGGAATCCTGAAACTGTATTTTTGATGCTTCTTCCCAACTCTTGACCTTTAACTCTTCAACTTTGTCGATGCTTTGCCTTTGGGCTTTCATTCAAACTAAATACCAACATCCAAAACCTTCCCAATTCAAAAAGTGATGGGACGGGTACCGGAATTCCGCCCTAGCTTACCCATATTGTTCGCGTTCCCTTGGTATCCAATGGCAGCAATTGAAGGCAGCTCTAAATTGGTATACAAAACCGGACCGATTAACAATGATATGCGTCATATTTTCTTTGTTTGGCCAATTTTAGATTTGCCCAATTCTAAAATACAATACATGGAAAGAGTAGTTATTTTTTTGTTGCCAGCACTATTGGCCCTTTCAAGCCTTACTGCCCAGGATACCAGTACGGATGGGGACTTCAGTAGATGGCAGTTTAGACTAAGGGGAATCGTGGTTACCCCCGATGAGAGCGCGGATATTGAAGCCATTGGCGGTGATGTGTCCATTTCCACCGCGGTCGTTCCGGAATTCGACATTACCTATTTCTTTGATAAGAATTGGTCCGTGGAGCTTATTTTGGCCACGGCCAAACACGATGTTGAAGCCATTGGCACAGCGGCAGATGATATCGACCTGGGAAGTGTATGGCTTTTGCCCCCAACGTTGACTGCACAATATCACTTTACCGGAGGGAATTTTGTACCTTATGTAGGAGCAGGACCAAATCTAACCTTGTTTTATAATGTAGATGAAGGTCCAACTGCGGATGATGTTGACTATGACACCTCTGTAGGCTTTGCGCTACAAGGAGGATTTGATTTTATGTTAAACGACAAATGGTTTTTGAACGTTGATGTTAAAAAACTGTTCTTAGGTACGGATGCAACCGTTGATGCCACTACGGTTTTGGGTGCAGTCGTTGACGCTGAAGTGGACATTAATCCATGGATTTTTGGATTTGGCGTGGGTATTAAGCTTTAGGTTTTGTTCACATGGAGTAAGAAGCCGCCCGTAGTAGTTTAGGGCGGTTTTTTCATGAATGCATTTAGCGATTTAAAAGGTCTAAATGGGTTCTATGCCATTGTTTTAAGTAATCCCGCCGTGCTTACTATCGTTGCAAATTCTTCATTCAGGTTCGCCAGACAGGTTTGGTGAATCAACTCGGCTTCGAAAATGCCGCCATCCAATCCCTTTCTATCAAAGGTTGCCGTAGCATCTGATACCAGATACGTTTGGAACCCAAGGTTTGAGGCCATTCTGGTAGTTGTTGAGATACAATGATTGGTGGTTAGACCAACTATGACCAAGGTATCGATTCGTATTTCCTTTAGGTTTTGTTCCAAATCCGTTCCAATAAAGGCGCTGTTCACATTTTTTGTGATTACCGGCTCATTGGCCAGGGGCATCACCTCTTCCTTGATTTGAAAACCTGGTTTTGAGGCGTGTAAAGGGGATTCTGGGTTCATGGAACTATGTTGGACATGGAAGACGGGCCAAGCCCTTTTACGCCAGGCTTGCAAAATCTTTGATGCATTTTGTTCTGCGGTCAAATTATTCCTATTTCCGCCATAGAATTCCCAATCGTCCAATCCCTTCTGAATATCAACTAGAAGAAGTCCGGTAGTATGGTCCATTTGATGTTTTTTTGACTTTTGCTTTGATGAAGCTTTATTTGAGGACATCTTTCATCACCTCCCAAACGTTTTCCCGAACCAGTTTGTGACCTTCGGGGGTGGGATGGATACCATCCTCTAGGTTCAGTTCAGGTATACCCGCCACTCCCTCCAACAAAAAGGGAATAAGTGGAATTTGGTTTTTTTGGGCCAATTCTGGAAAGATGCTTCGGAATTCACTGGTGTATTCCGGACCCATATTGGGTGGAATCTGCATTCCCGCAAGAACAATTATAGTCTCCGGATCCTTCTTTTTCACATAGTCGATGATTGCTTGCAGATTACTCCTGGTTTGGTCAAGGGGGATACCCCTTAAGCCATCATTTGCTCCTAATTCCAGTACAAATACATCTACTTTTTGGTTGATGACCCAATTGATTCTATTCAATCCCCCCGAAGTGGTCTCCCCACTCAATCCCGAATTGATTACAGTGTACGCCAAATTAAGGGAATCCAAACGTTGCTGGATAAGTGCCGGAAACGCTTCCTCAAGTTCAATGCCATAACCTGCCGTGAGGCTATCCCCAAAAAACAAAATAACTTGTTCATCTTGATTCCCTGTTATTTCAACATTTTCCCCATCACTTTCGGACACGGAAGGGCCCTGAATTGACTTTGGCGCTTCCTTGCAATGCACAAAGAGAAGGAGCAGAAAAAAATAACGAAATTTTAAGAGGCTACGCATAGTACTTGAATGTAAAAATCGAAATCATTTGCCTATTTTCCCATTTCATCCGAATGGAAAAAAAAACAGCTATGTCAAAGATATTAAACGTGAGTCATCTTGGGAAGAGCTATACCAGTGGTTCCAAAGAATTAACCGTTCTTGAGGATGTCTCCTTTAGCATCAATGAAGGGGAAACCTTTGCCATTGTGGGGCCTTCCGGAAGTGGTAAGACCACGTTACTGGGCCTTTGTGCCGGATTGGACCGACCGGATACCGGTACCGTTGAACTTTGCGGTCGCGATCTAGGGGGCTTGAGCGAGGACGGATTGGCCCTATTGCGAAATCAGGAGGTAGGGTTCATTTTCCAAAACTTTCAATTGTTACCTACCCTAAGTGCCCTGGAAAATGTAGTGGTTCCCTTGGAATTACAGGGTGTTAAAAACCCTGGCTCCATTGGAATGGAACTCCTGGACAAGGTGGGTCTTAAGAATCGTTTCCATCATTATCCTTCGCAACTGTCCGGTGGGGAACAACAACGGGTAGCCCTGGCAAGGGCCTTTTCCGCCAAGCCCTCCATCCTCTTTGCGGATGAACCTACAGGTAATCTGGATCAAGAAACGGGTGATAAGGTGGTGAAATTGCTGTTTGAACTCAACGAAGAAGCGGGAACGACCTTGGTCATTGTGACCCACGACATGGAATTGGCACGACGCAACCAACGAATTTTACGTTTAAAGGGCGGCAAAGTGTTTTCTAATGAGTTAACGGCATCGGTGTGAATTTAGATAAACCCATCAGATCAAGATCGGGCTGGCAATGGCTTTTTAGGATGGCTTGGCGGGACAGCAGGGCCAGTGGGAAACGATTGCTGCTTTTTATGGGGTCAATAATCCTGGGAATTGCAGCTGTGGTGTCCATACAATCCTTCAGTGCCAACCTCAAGGAGAACATTACCCTGCAATCCAAGGCCCTAATGGGGGCGGACTTTCTAATTGACAGTAACCAACCTGCCAATGAAAGGGTCCTGGCCATTATGGATTCCCTGGGCGGGGCGCAAGCAAAGTCGATTAATTTCCCCTCCATGGGACTTTTTCCAAAAACAGGGGATGCCCGATTAATTGGGGTCAAAGGTGTGCAAGGAGCCTATCCTTTTTATGGGGAATTGGAGACACAGCCCCTTTCGGCGGCTACATCCTATCAAGAAAAAGAAGGAGCCCTAGTGGATGCCACCTTAATGTTACAGTTTGATGCAAAGCTTGGGGATAGTATCAAGATTGGGAATGTTCTGTTCCCCATAGTGGGGAAACTGATCTCTGCGCCGGGGACGGGGGGTGTAGGTGCCTCTATAGCCCCACCCGTATGGATACCAGAGCGCATGGTAGACGAAACGGGTCTTATTCAGACCGGGAGTAGGGTGGGCTATGATTATTATTTTGTGGCCAAAGAGGATCAGGACCTTAGGGAATTGGATAAGCTCGTCGATCCCTTGTTGGACGCCGAGAATGCGGATTTGGACACCCATGTTTCAACTGGGCAACGACTGGGTAGAAGTTATGATAACTTTGGTAAATTCCTGAATCTGGTCGCTTTTATTGCGTTATTATTGGGCTGTGTGGGTATTGCCAGTTCCGTTCATATCCATATCAAGGAAAAATTACGCTCCGTAGCGGTGTTGAAATGTATTGGGGCCACCAGAAAACAAACTTTTCTCATCTTTCTCATACAAATAGCCGGAATGGGATTCTTGGGTGGGTTGATGGGGGTGTTGGCAGGACTGGCACTACAGCAGACCTTTCCACTCCTTTTAAAGGATTTTCTGCCATTCGATGTAGAGATCAGCCTTGCTTTGGGTGCTATTTTGATCGGCCTGGTTTTAGGGGTCCTGATGTCCGTTTTGTTTGCGCTGACCCCTCTTTTGGGAACGTGGTACGTTTCTCCCTTGCAGGTATTGCGGGTTGAGGAAGACTTACCCAAAAAGTCCCGAGGTCCCATGATCTTGGTTTTTACGGCAATCCTGGTCTTTGTATTCGCCTTTGCCTTCTGGCTGTTGGGCGATGCGATATATGCTTTTTTCTTTGTATTGGCAATTCTGGTCGTTTTTACTGTGCTGGGTGGTTTGGCAACATTTTTTATGCGGCTCATCAAGCGGTTTTTCCCGGCTTCCTGGGGTTTTACGGCAAGGCAAAGCTTATTGAACCTATATCGCCCCAACAATCAGACCACGGTATTGATTTTGGCCATTGGGGTGGGCACTTTTCTGATCAGTACATTGTACTTCACCAAAGATATCCTGTTGGCGCGAACTTCATTGGAGACGTCCTCCCAAACACCCAATCTCATTCTTATGGACGTGCAAACGGAGCAGCGCGAGGCTGCAGTGGCCAGTATTTCCAACTCTGGCAGGGAGGTGTTGAACAACATTCCCATCATTACGATGCGAATGCAACAGATAAAGGACAAGGCTGTTCGCGAAATTATTTTGGACACCACTTCGACCCTAAATTCATGGGTATTGCACCACGAATTTCGGGTTACCTATCGGGATTCATTGATAGCTTCGGAAACCACAAAGGGCGGGGATTGGCCTGCCAAAATTCAAAAAGAGGGATACATACCCATTTCTTTGGCCCAAAATGTGGCCGATGATGCCGAAGTGGCCTTAGGGGATATCATTGTATTCAATGTCCAGGGGGTACTCATGAAAACAATTGTGGCCCACTTGCGGGAGGTGGACTGGGCCAGGATGCAAATTAATTTTTCGATTTTGTTCCCCTCCGGTGTTTTGGAAAACGCTCCCCAATTTCATGTTTTGACCACCTATACCCCGGATGCCATCAGTTCGGCCAAATTGCAACGTCAATTGGTGCGACTTTTCCCAACAGTATCCATCATTGATTTGCGGCAAGTGATTTCGGTGATTGAGGATATTTTGAATAAAATTTCTTGGGTCATCAACTTTATGGCATTTTTCAGCATCCTTACGGGAATCATTGTACTCATTGGGTCGGTAAGGACCAGTAAGTACCAACGTATGAAGGAGAGCGTGCTGCTACGTACCCTGGGGGCCAAGGACAGGCAAATCTTGAAAATTACGGCCTTGGAATATCTGTATTTGGGCTTTTTGGGCAGTGCCATGGGAATTGTGCTGGCACTTTTGGGCAGCTTTTTATTGGCCCAATTTGTTTTTGAAACCCCTTTTGTACCCTCATTGGCACCTTTCGTTTTGGTTTTGCCCGGTATTACTGCTCTGGTACTTCTTATTGGATTGTTGAACAGCCGTACCGTGGTACAAAGCTCACCATTGGTGGTGCTCCGTAAGGAATTGAGCTAAAAAAGCCGCTTAAGAAGCAGCTTTTAAAGATGAAATTATTCGAAATGAGTTTGTTGGAATCAAGAAATTCTTGATTCGACCTTATCCCAGTTAATGATTTTGATGATATTCTTTAAATAGTCACCACGCTTGTTCTGATATTTTAGGTAGTACGCATGTTCCCATACATCAATTCCCAAAATCGGCGTCCCCATTCTTTCGGCAACTGCCATTAATGGATTATCCTGATTTGGCGTTGAGCAAATATGAAGTTTTTTGTCACTATCCTGGCATACCCAGGCCCATCCCGATCCAAATCTCTTGGCCCCAGCATCTGCCAATTCATTCTTGAAGGACTCCTCGGAGCCAAAGTCCTTCACGATTTGCGCCTTTAAATCATCACTCATACCTGAATTTCCAGGGGTCAAAATATCCCAATAAAGGGTGTGGTTGTAGTAGCCGCCCCCATTGTTACGAATACCGGTCGGTAAATTATCCATGGAAAGGATTTCCTCTATCGTTTTTCCCGAAATGTTTGCTTCTTCCAATGCAGCATTCAATTTATTGGTATAGCCCTGGTGGTGTTTGGAATGGTGGATCTCCATGGTCATTGCATCAATGGTGTCCGGAAAGGCGTTATAGCCATAGGGAATCTCCGGTAAGGTGAATGTTGTAACCGCAGTTGCGGGGGTAGCCTCCATTTTTTCTTCTTTTTTGGGATCGGTTTTACAAGAGGACAATAAAATAGTAGGGGCCACCGTCAGTCCAGTGGTTGCTACCACAGTATTTTTTAAAAACTTGCGCTTATTCATAGTATCATTTTTAGGTTTTGGTCTAAGTTACTGATTAATCAAGGCCATGTCAACTTAAAAAGGTTTTAGCAATTCGCGGTTGTCGTGAATTCCACGTTTTAAGTTCTCACAAAGAATCAATGTTTTATCAATCTTTTTTTGGGAATCCTTGAATCTGGTGATCATGTAAATAATTCCACGTTGTTTCCCCTTGGTAAAGGATTCAAAAATTTGATGGGCATCGTGATCACTGAGCATTACTGCTTCAAATTCCTCTGGAACTTCAACACCGTATTTGGAGGTATCCTCAAACAGCTGTAAAGTAAAGCGATCATTGGGCAGCAGTCCCAATTCCTTTTGCTTGTTTTTACTGAACATCATGGTGTATTGGCCATGATATTTTCGCAAAGCAGCGTGAAATTCAATGGATTTATCTTGAAAAGTAGCTTTGACCTTTACCCTGGAATGCCCTTTTTCAATAAAAGGTAGGGCCATTAGATCGGGGACAATAATGCTGTGCATTCCAATAACAGCAATTTCAAATGGTGGACTTTCCATAGGAAGATTTCGTCAAGTGCTACAAGATACTCGGAATTTGGAAGAATGCAATACGCCCTAAGACCGCTTTAAATTATCGACAAGAGGTAAAAAAATATCGATGAAATACTATTTTTCCTTCTTTACCGTTTATTTTAAAAATTATGACGTTCCCCCAAATGCATAGTATAAAGTAATTGTTGATGCCCATTTACCGACCAACCAAGTATATCAATTTTATTGCCTATTGCAATAAGCGAAAAGTATGTTGCAAGGATTACCGCAATGCAAAAACCAAACTCTTCAATGGAGATCTAAGCCAGCACGAATATTTAAAAAAACTGTGGAGCATTCGAAAATCGGCGATTGAGTTGGAAATCAAGTATTTTGATGTTCTACATATGCGGCATTAGTCTAATCCACAACTGAGGTAATCACTTGCGTTTCACTATGTAAGGTTTTGTGGACAGGACATTTATCCGCAATCTGGACCAATCTTTCCCGTTGTTTGTCATCCAGGGCCCCGGTAAGTTTTAACGCCCTGTGGAACGTATCAATTTTAGCGGAACTGTTCTCACAATCCTCACAGTCCTGGGCATGCGTCTTACTGTAGGAAGTATGCACTTCCACATTTTCCAGGGGCCATCCTTTTCGTTTGGCATACATATGAAGTGTCATGACCGTACAAGCAGCTAACCCGGCCGAAACAAGTTCGTAAGGGGAAGGTCCAAAATCATTGCCACCAAAGCTTTCGGGCTCATCCGCCAACATATGATGGTTTCCCACTTTCATCTGGGTGGTAAAACCATCTTCCGCATCCAGACTGGCCACCACCTGGTGGGTGGTTTTTAAATCGGAAGTAACCTTATCCGTAACGTCCAAATACCGTTTTGCCCAGCCGGTAATGACCTCACCAACATAGAGTGAGTCCTTTTTGTTGGACAATAAATGGTCTGCATCGTCCAATGAAACAAAGCTTTTGGGGTGATGTGCCGCTTTGTATATTTCCTCGGCATTTTGTATCCCCACGGTATCGTCTTGGGGGGAGTGCATGATCAATAGTGGTTTTCGTAGGGATTTTGCGGTTTCCGGAAGTGATTTATTATCCAGATCGTCAACAAATTTTTTTTTTATCTTGAAATCCCTTCCACTAAGATTTACAACAGCTTCGCCAGTTGCGTTTATTTCGTTCAGACCACTTTTAAAAAGATGTTTTACATGCTTTGGATTGGAGGGTGCCCCAATGGTGGCAATTGCCTTTATCGATTCAATTTCGGTGGCAGCGAAAATAACGGCCGCCCCACCCAGGGAATGGCCAATGAGCAAACTGGGAGAATCGTAGTTTTTGGATAGAAAATCGGCGGCAGCGACCAAATCGGCCACATTTCCCGAAAAGTTGGTATCGGCAAAGTCCCCTTCACTTTCCCCAAGACCGGTAAAATCGAAACGTAGTACGGCAAACCCTTTTGCAGTAAGGGATTTACTGATGTTCCGTACCGCGGATAAATTTTTGGTACAGGTAAAACAATGGGCGAACAATGCAAAATTATGTGGATGACGATCTACAGGAAACTCCAGACGGCCCATAAGCTTTTGTCCTTCCGCATTCTCAAATTCAACTTTTATGGTATTCATAGTGGAAAGCGTAACATAGTATTAAGTTATGTATTGATCGGGGTTACCACCTTGGCAACCAAAAATCAACTTTTCTTGTTCTTCTTAAAGATACCCCTTAGGTCGGGATTAAAGAAGAAACCTATCTGCAAACGGTCAAACACGGCATTGGTAAATTGATTACGCAAGTAACCCAATTGCAAATTGCTATTTTCAGTAATATGGATGCCAATTGCCGCATAAAGACGATTTTGATCAAATAGATTATCCTGTAGATTGATAAAAAGTTCATCGTAGAAATTCAGGAAAAAAGTGTTGGTCAAGGGCAACATCACTTGTAATCGGTAACGGGCACGGTGTTCCGTTCGTGATAAATCCTGCTCTGGATCGCTGGTAATCAGCGTTTGTGAAATAAAACGTTGTTCCAGGCGATAGCGATGCTCAAAAAGAAATTCCCCAACGGTATTGGTAAGGATGAACTGTTGGAAAATCCTATGTTCGTCAAGGTTTGCCCTACTGGGGCTTTCCAAAAATGTCCCATCGGTCTCAATAAAGGCATAGCCCAAAGTGGCAATGGCCTTTTGGTTGATATGATAGTTAAGCCCCGTACGCAACAACAGTTGATTGAAATTACCCGAAGTTTCATAATACCGAAACTGCGCTTCTGAATGGATACTGAGCTTCTCGGAAATCCGGTTCATCCCAAAGTACATATACCAAATGCCGGTCTCTTCTTCCCCTGAAGCTTGGGCCAAACATTGCAGGTGAACTAACAATACGGCTATTGAAATGAGAAGTTTTTTCATGTGTTTAAAATTTTTAATCACTTATAAATAAGGTATTTAAAAATTTAAGAACTCATGCGACCACTCGTTGCACTCGTTCTCACATGAATTTTTTTAATCATTGCCACTGTGTGAATTTTTGATTAAAAAAATTCATGTTCATTTCATTACTCCAAATTAAAAACTGCTGTTTTCTTAAAAGGGGATAAGTCCAGGCCTTCAATGGATTGCCGATAGGGGTTCCATTTTTCGGTAAAGAAGGCATTGGTCTTGTCCAATGCCATTTTGAGCTCTTCTTTGGCATAGGAGATCAGCTCCCTTTCCGTTTTGGTGATACCTGTTTTTCGCGAGGCCACATAGCGTGTGGCTACCCCAATGCGCTGCATGACCGTGATTTCGGGATTGCGCGTAATACCTTGACGTTTATCTTCTTTCCCAATATAAAGGGCTACGACCGAGTCTATTTGTTTTACAATGTCCTTGGAGGCTTTGATTTGGTCTTTGTACGTATCCTTGTCCAAATCCTTCATTTCCTTTTGGAACTTAATGGCCAAATCCTTGCTTTCCACCAATTGTTTTACGGCATCCGCAGCTGTTTGGGTAAAGTGTTCCAACTGCTTTCTCGTAGCATGGACCGCATTGATATTGTCCGTGGTCATGTTTAAACGCGGGTCGGTTTTAACGATTACCGTAGTGGAATCCATAGCTTCCCCAAAAGCGACCGTAACCTTGTAAGTCCCAGGTTTTACAGAAGCTCCACTGGGTTCCTTCTTTTGCTTGCTGACTTTTCGGGCAGGTCGGTCGGGACCCTTTTCATCGAGCCCCCAGTAGATTCTATGAAACCCTTTCTTTTCAGGGGTTTTGTATTTCAATGTCCGGATCAATCGGTCACCATCATAAAAATCAAACTGGATGGAATCTTTTTTCTGTACTCCCGTTAGCTCTTTTTTGTCCTCCTTTTCCGAGGTATCTGTTTTTTCCTTGTTGTTCTTTTCCTCCTCTTTTTTTAGATCCTTTTTTCCCTCTTTTATGAAATAGGTGATCATGGCACCACGCTTTCTGTTTTCCGCATTGTAGAGGGCATCCCCACCAAAACGGCTACCCGTACCTTGCTGGTAAGCGGCCAAATAAGCGTCCGGACTCTTAAATAACGCTACCTCTTGTCGTAGGGCGGATTTATCCTTGGCCAATTCCCTTAGCGGTCGAATATCATCCAAGACCCATGCGGCACGACCAAATGTGCCTATGACCAAATCCTGTTCCCGCGGGTGAATGGCCAAATCCTTGGTGGAGACCGTTGGAAAACCTTTCGTCCATTTTTTCCAGGTACTCCCTGCATTTAAGGAGATGTAAAGCCCATCATCGGTTCCCAGGAAAACCAAGTTTGGGTTTTCTTGGTCTTCAATAATGGACAGTGTATAACTCTGTACATCGTTTTCATCTACAATTCGGGTCCAAGTTTTGCCGTAATCCTGGGTTCGATAGGCGTAGGGGGCATAGTTGAATCTGCGGTAATCATTGGCAATGAGCAGGGCCTCCCCTTTGTTGTTTTGGGAAGCTTTGATCTGTGGAATCCAACTCCCTTTTGGCAAGCCCTTGATGTTTGAGGTTACCTCGGTCCAGGTGTTGCCCCCATTTTGGGTGTAATGTACACGACCATCATCGGTACCCACCCAAAGCATATCCTTTTCCACTGGTGAAGGTTCAATGACAAGAATGGAACAATGGTTTTCGGCTCCCGTGGCGTCCATGGTCAATCCACCACTTTCACTTTGTTTTTGCTTTTCTGGGTCGTTAGTGGTGAGATCGGGCGAAATCACCTTCCAGGTCAACCCCTTATCCGTGGATTTATGAACGAATTGACTACCAAAATACACTGTCGAATTGTCAAAAGGGTCCTGACCGATACCCGCATTCCAGTTGAATCGGAGCTTGGTTTTGGCATCGGGCGGGGTAGGTCGAACGGTATAGTTATTGCCCGTTTTCCAATCGTACCTCCTAACGGAGCCCTGTTGGCTCATTGCATAACCGAACTGACTGTCATCCTTATCAGGAACCACATCAAAACCGTCTCCGAAAGCAATTTCCTGCCAGTAGCTATTTCGGATTCCCTGGGCCCGCCACACATAGGCCGGTCCCCTCCAAGAACCGTTGTCCTGCATTCCCCCGTAGACATTGTAGGGAAACTCGTTGTCCGTACTAATGTGGTAAAACTGTGCCACGGGCAGGTTGCCGATAAAGCGCCAAGTTTTGCCACCGTCCTTGGTAATATTTACCCCTCCATCATTCCCATCGATCATAAACTGACCATTTTCCGGATGGATCCACCAGGCATGGTGGTCCGGATGGACCCCATTGCTTACCCCATAGGCGGGCATCAATTCCTTAAAATTCTTGCCGCCATCCTCCGAAACATTGACATAGGTAAAAATGGAATACACACGATTCTCATTTTCCGGGTCCACATAAATTTCAGAATAATAGAAGGGTCGGTTTCCAATATCATTTTTATCGTTGATTTTGTTCCAGGTAAAACCGCCATCAACGGATTTGTAAAGTGCATTTTTTTTGGCTTCGACCAAAGCATAAACTACATTGGGTCTATTGCTTGCAATGGCAATTCCAATGCGCCCCAAATCTCCTTTGGGAAAACCATCTTCCTCCGTAATTTCCTTCCAGTTGTTACCTCCGTCATGTGTCATGTACAGTCCGCTTCCTTCCCCACCGGACTTAAAAAACCATGGGTCCCGTTTATGCTCCCACATGGCCACCATGAGTTTATTGGGATTGGTGGGATCCATTACCATGTCCGCAACCCCCGTCTTATTGTTTACAAAAAGGATTTTCTCCCATGTTTTTCCCCCGTCCGTAGTTTTAAATACGCCACGTTCCGGATGTATTCCCCAAGGGGAACCAATGGCCCCTATATATACCGTATTGGGGTCTGAAGGGTCTATGACGATCCTATGGACATGTCGGGTTTTTTCCAAGCCCATATTTTTCCAGGATTTTCCCCCATCCAGGGATTTGTAAACGCCATAACCTCCATTTAGGCTATTTCTTGGATTGCCCTCACCGGTTCCCACCCAAATAACGGACGGGTTGGATTGCTGTATGGCCACGGCACCTATGGAGCCCGTGGATTCCTTATCAAAAATGGGTTCCCATTTGATTCCCCCGGAAGTGGATTTCCAAAGTCCCCCAGAGGCTGTACCAACATACATGACATCGGGATTGGAAAGTTGCACGTCAATGGCCGTAACACGGCCGCTCATTCCGGCGGGACCAATGTTTCTTGGTTTCATGTCCTGGATCAAATCCATTGTGAAATCTTGTGCGCAAAGCAAAGTGGTTGCCAAAAGGATGGCCAACGAGAGTATTCTTTTCATTGTGGGAGTTAATTAGTCGGCTAAAGATAAAGAAATGGGAATGTGGATTTCTTAAAAGGGTGTTAATGGGCCTTACCGGCAGTGACCAAATAAATCCCTTTTTTGGTAACAAATTCCAATTCACCGCGTCCAATTGTCGTAACCATAAAACCTAACCAATTATGACCCAGAAGTTTTCCAAAAAACAACGAACAGTCCTTACATTCTTGGTTGCCCTATTGGTCTGGGGGCATGTGACCTGGGATTATTTCCATGGTGGGATTCCTACCCATTATCTGTTTCACAACAAGGATATGCCAGGAATTCCCAACTGGGTAGGTGCTTTGATACTACCATTTTTCACCTGGTTTTTGCTGTATCGCATACATAAACGATTGAATCGGTACCATACCAAAGAGACCCTGGCAAAAATAGGATGGCGGTTTCTGGCCGGTTTGCTCTTTGGCGTAACGATTTCCATTTGCTTTGTGAATGGAATTCAAATTGTGGACTATATCATGGGTGCCATTCTCCTATTGGCCTTTGTTTTCCCGTTGTATAAATCAGAGTATGTATTGGGTTGGGTGCTAGGGTCGTCCTACACTTTTGGGGCCGTTTTACCCATGGGCTTTGGAAGTATTTTGTGTTTGTTGTTCTTCCTGGTGTACGCTTTGGTGCAATGGGTCAAAAAGAAGGCAAGACCAGGAACCAATTAGTGCACCTTTTTTTTGAATATGCCAAAAAGCTCGTTTCCCTGCCTTGGGGGTATGGAATTATAGCAAGGTTCAAAGACCACGGGGTCCAAATAGTTGGTCAAATAGGTAAGATACAAATCCTTATCCCCACCAAAAGGTCGCTTTTCCATGGAATCGGTCAATGGAATATCAAACCAAACCCCAACCAGTTTCCCATTGGTCTTGAGCAACGTTTGTATTTGTTCAGCATAGGCAAAACGGTTTTTATCGGTAGGGATAAAGGAGCAGAAAAAGGTCTGTTCCAAGATCAAATCGTATTGACCCTGATGATCAAAAAAGTTTTCCAATAACAATTGCGTTTGGGGAAAATCCGGATTACGCCTTTGGAACATCCCTAAAGGCGCTGGCGAAATGTCCAAAACGTAGACATTGGTAAAACCTTGCTGCCAAAGGTATTCCGCTTCATATGCATTCCCTGCACCGGGAATTAGAATTTTTATGGTTTTATCCGTTAGTTGGTCTATGTAGGTTTTAAGTGGTGTTGATGGATAGCCAATGTCCCAGCCGGTTTCTTTTCCATCATAGCGTTGTGTCCAGTAATCCTCCTCTTTATCCGTACGCATTTGGCGGTATTGATTGAAACAAGTTTGGCGCCAAAGATACAGGGTATTCCATGGATTTTGGCATTGTTATTCCCTTAGGAGTGCTAATTCGCCAGCGTTTTCAGAAAAATTTGATACTTTGGTGCAAAACTGATTTCGACAAAAGCGTCGTTATCCTACCATAAACCAAACTATGCCACTTCTCATTGTAGCTCTGGGAATATTGATATTGTTTATTCTCATTGCTAAGGTCAAACTCAATGCTTTTTTATGCTTTATTCTCGTTTCCCTTTTTGTAGGTATTTTTCAAGGGATGGAACTTGAAATCCTGGTTAAATCCATACAGGCCGGTATTGGCAATACGCTTGGCTTTTTGGTGTTGATCTTGGGACTTGGGGCCATGTTGGGCAAATTAGTGGCCGATAGTGGTGCCGCCCAACAGATTACAACGAAACTGGTTTCCGCCTTTGGTATTAAATACGTACAATGGGCAGTAGTATTGACCGGTTTTATTGTAGGGGTACCCATGTTTTACTCCGTAGGTTTTGTGATACTCATTCCGCTGGTGTTTACCATTGCCATTTCCACAAAATTGCCCTTGTTGTATGTTGGTTTGCCCATGTTGACCTCGTTGTCGGTAACACATGGATATTTACCTCCACATCCTGCCCCCACGGCCATTGCCACCATGTTCAATGCCGATATTGGAAAAACCCTACTCTACGGAATTATAATTGCCATTCCCGCAATTATTGTAGCAGGCCCCCTGTTTGCACGGACCATAAAGAAAGTAAAGGCCAAGCCATTGAAGGAGTTTTATAGTACGGTGGAGTTTAAGGAAGAGGAACTGCCCGGTATTTCTAAAAGCGTATTTACGGCCCTTTTGCCCATAATCCTGATTATTCTGGCTATTGTAGCAGAACAATTGTTGCCCGATAATCAACTGAAGTTTATACTGAAGTTCATTGGTAACCCGGTTATTGCCATGCTGATTGCGGTTTTGGTTGCGATCTATACCTTGGGATTGTCCCAAGGGAAAAAGATGAAGGACGTCATGGATTCCCTTTCGACCTCTGTGACCAGTATAACCATGATCCTATTGATCATAGCTGGCGCAGGGGCGTTAAAGGAGGTGCTGGTCGATAGTGGCGTAAGTGGTTACATTGCGGAATCACTTAAGGACTCCAGTTTTTCCCCCTTGGTTTTGGCCTGGTTGATTGCCACGGTCATCCGTGTATGCGTGGGTTCTGCAACCGTGGCGGGCCTAACGGCCGCCGGTATTGCCTTGCCATTGGCATCCACTACCGGGGTACATACGGAACTTATGGTATTGGCGATCGGTTCGGGCAGCTTAATGCTTTCGCATGTCAATGATTCCGGTTTCTGGTTGTTTAAGGAATACTTCAACCTTTCCATAAAAGATACCCTATCCACATGGACCGTAATGGAAACTTTGGTGGGTATTATGGGGTTATTGGGTACCTTAGTGTTAAGTACAATTTTATAACTTCAAAGGCATGCATACCACACCTACGAGCAAAGTAGCGGAATTGAATTTAGAATTTCCACCGGCACCAAAACCCGCAGGGGTATATCGCCCAATCTTGGTAGTGGATAACTTCCTTTATGTGTCAGGGCAAGGCCCCGTACAATTGGATGGTTCCTTGATGATTGGAAGGGTAGGGGATGATTTGGACGTAGATCAAGGCAAATTGGCGGCCCGCCAGGTAGGATTGACTATGCTCTCTACCATTCAAACGCATTTTGGTAGTTTGGATAAAATTAAACGGGTGATCAAAGTTTTGGGTATGGTGAATTCCACTCCCGATTTTGGACAACATCCCCTGGTCATCAATGGATTTAGTGAATTAATGGCAGATGTCTTTGGAAAGGAGAATGGTATCGGGGTGCGTAGCGCCGTCGGTATGATGCTGCCGGGCAATATTCCCGTGGAAATTGAAGCGATGTTTGAACTATATTGAAATGGAAAAAGAAAACTGGTACCGCATAAAGGATACGGAACAACTAATTTCGCCTTCGCTGTTGGTGTTTCCCGAAAGGATTGAAAAGAACATTGGGACCATGCTTAAAATTGCGGGCGGTCCCCAGCGTTTACGGCCCCATATCAAGACCCATAAAATTGCCGAAATTATTAAAATGCAATTGAGGCACGGTATCCATAAGTTCAAATGCGCAACGATTGCGGAAGCCGAACTTCTGGCAACAACAGGGGCAAAGGATGTTTTGTTGGCCATACAACCTTCCGGACCAAACATCACCCGTTTTTTTGATTTAATGGACACCTATCCGGAAACGCATTTTTCAACAATTGTGGATAATGCCAAAACCATGGATGAAGTCGCTAAGATCGCTTCCACAAAGCATAGGGTGGTTTCACTGTTTTTGGATATCAATAGTGGCATGAATCGTACCGGTATTGTGCCGGGACCGGAAGCCATTGCACTGTATCGGCGGATTGCCGATCATCCAAATTTGGAGATGAAGGGGATACATGCGTACGACGGTCATATTCGGAATCCCGATATCGCCGAGAGAACTAAAGTGTGTGATACAGCCTTCGAATTGGTGTCCCAATTGAAACGTGATATTGAAGATTTGGGAATGCCGGTCAACACCATTGTTGCAGGGGGGACTCCTTCCTTTCCCATCCATTCCAGAAGGGGGACCGTTGAGGTATCTCCGGGGACTTCGTTGCTCTGGGATCATCGGTATGGAACACTTTTTCCTGAGATGGAATTTGTGCCCGCTGCGGTGTTGATGAGCCGTATCATTAGTAAGCCCAAGGAAGGATATCTGTGCTTGGATCTCGGACATAAATCGGTCGCTCCGGAAATGCCATTACCACGCGTCAGGTTTTTAGGGGACGTTGATTTTGAACAAATCGGCCAAAGTGAGGAACATCTGGTGGTGACCACCCAAAAAAGCGGTGCTTATGAGGTAGGGGACATTTTGTATGCCGTACCGTTTCACATCTGTCCCACCGTGGCCAAATACCATGAGGTAATTTCAATCGCCACCAATGGTGACCAGGAAATCTGGAGTGTTGCCGCGCGTAACAATAAAATAACCATTTAGTTTTTGGAATGTTCATATTTGATGCGCATTTGGATTTGGCGATGAACGCTTTGGAGTGGAATCGCGATTTACGATGGTCGGTGGAGGAGATTCGAAAAAGTGAGCTTGGAATGGTTGATAAACCCGATAGAGGCTTGAATACCGTTTCCTTACCCGAGATGCGTAAAGGGAACATTGGGCTTTGTGTGGCCACCCAAATAGCACGCTACGTGAAAAAAGGCAGTCATTTGCCAGGTTGGAACTCCCCATATCAGGCATGGGCACAGACCCAGGGCCAACTGGCTTGGTACCAAAGTATGGAAGCTATTGGTGAAATGGTACAGATCAACGATTTGGACTCCCTAAACACCCATTTGAAACTGTGGCAGGACAATGTTCCCCAAAAACCGATTGGCTATATCCTAAGCCTTGAGGGTGCTGATTCCATAGTGACCTTGGACCATTTGGAAAAGTCATATGAAATGGGGCTTCGTGCCATAGGTCCGGCACATTATGGCCCTGGCACCTACGCCTATGGAACGGATTCGGATGGTGGCATCGGTGCTAAAGGCAGGGCGCTTTTAAAAAAAATTGAAGAACTCAACCTCATACTGGATGTGACCCATCTTTGTGATACCAGTTTTTGGGAAGCCTTGGACGTATATCATGGTCCTATTTGGGCGAGCCATAACAATTGTAGGGAATTGGTGGACCATAACCGGCAGTTTTCCAATGAACAGATCAAAGAATTGCTCGATAGAAAAGCGGTTATAGGTGTGGCTCTGGATGCCTGGATGTTGGTTCCCCATTGGGTGCGTGGAAAGTCAACACCCCAGGGCATGGGCGTTACCTTGGAGCGAATGGTGCATCATATTGATCATATCTGTCAATTGGCGGGCAATGCCTTGCATGTTGGAATTGGTACGGATTTGGACGGTGCCTTTGGGAAGGAACAAAGTCCAGCTGACCTCGATACCATTGCAGATTTGCAAAAGGTACCGCAATTACTGAAAACCAGGGGATACACCGAAGAAGATATCGAGAATATCATGTATCAAAACTTTATCAATTTTCTAAGGCGGACCTGGGCCTAGGGAAGCAGGGTTTAGGAGTTAAGGGTTAAAGGTTAAAAGTTAGGGGTTAGGGGTTAGGGGTTAGGAGTTAGGAGTTAAGAGTTAAAGGTTAAAGGTTAAAAGTTAGGAGTTGGCAGTTGGCAGTTGGCGGTAAGGAGTTAAGAGTTAAGGGTTAAAGGTTAAAGGTTAAAAGTTGGCAGTTGGCGGTAAGGAGTTAAGAGTTAAGAGTTAAGAGTTAAAGGTTAAAGGTTAAAGGTTAAAGGTTAAAAGTTAGGAGTTGGCAGTTGGCGGTAAGGAGTTAAGGGTTAAAGGTTAAAGGTTAAAGGTTGGCGGTAAGGAGTTAGTAGTTGATATGGAGCGAGTCTTTTTCCTTTCTTCTGGAAATGTAGCGGTGTTGATTCCGATACCCTATTTTCGAGTGATATGGCCAGATTATTGGTCGTTGCCAAATCGTATGGATAAGTAATGCGCTTTTAACAGTGTATCGTTATGAAAATCAAAATAATACAACTGCGTATTTTCGCTTCTACCATCCCTTGGTATTTTAAAGACAACCAAAAGCTCGAGGAGGTTTTGATGTTTTTCCCAAAACGGATTGGGAATCGTTACCTTTAGCGAAATCGATTTTGAAATGCTTGAACTAAGACCCAGTTGTGAACATTGTCATGCCTCCCTTCCGCCGGATAGTGAAGAAGCCATGATCTGCACCTATGAATGTACCTTTTGCATAACGTGCGTTGAACACCTAATGGAAAATGTATGTCCCAACTGCGGTGGTGGTTTTGAAAAAAGGCCGGTGCGTCCCAAAGCACAATTGAGCAATTATCCCGCTTCTCGTACACATGTCCATAAATCTATTGATTTTAGGGCTTTTCAAATACTAAAGGATAAAAATTCATCGATACCTCCCAATAAGAGATAAATGAACAAACCCGCCTGGTATTATCTTGTACTTCTGATTTTGGCCGGAGAGGCCGTTTTCATCCTCCCTTTTGTATTGCCCCGCATTTTTAGGCCTACCGTACTGGACGTTTTTGAAATGACCAACTTGGACTATAACCTCGGTGTGGCCATTTATGGTATCATTGCTATGGTCTCATACCCTTTTGGTGGACCCTTGGCAGATAGGTTTCCGCCAAGAAAACTAATAGCGGTGGCCCTATGGCTTACGGCCCTTGGAGGTATACTGTATGCCCGTTATCCTGATCTGGAAACCCTAAAAATCCTGTATGGATATTGGGGTTTTACCACCATATTTTTGTTTTGGGCACCCATGATAAAAGCCACTCGCGTTTGGGGCGGCGATACCTCACAGGGAAAGGCATTTGGCCTGTTGGATGGGGGGCGCGGACTTACAGGGGCTTTATTTGGAGTGTTGGGCGTCTTTGTATTCGCGGCTTTTTTGTCCTCCGATGTTCAGGAAGCTACCCTCGCAGAGCGGCAAAATGCATTTACTTATGTAATCTATGTTGCCTCCACCATTATTGTCTTTATTGGGATATTGGTTTGGCTGTTTATGAAATCCAACGTTGATGAAACGAAAATTTTAGTTGATCGAATAACGGGCAAAGAGCTAAAACAGGTACTGAAATTGCCTTCTGTATGGCTTTTGATGATTATCATTCTATGCTCGTATGTAGGGTATAAAATAACGGATGTGGTCTCCCAATATGCCAATGAGGTAATGTTATATGATCAGGTGAAATCGGCCCAAGTGGGCACTTTCCTCCAATTTTTAAGACCAACAACAGGAATTCTGGTCGGTTTATTGGTGGATAGGTTTCGTATCACTTTTTGGCTTTTATTGAGCTTGGTGTTTTGCGTAGTAGGAGGTATCTTTTTTGCTACCGGCATCATAGGACCCTCTACCACAGTACTGTTTTTTATATCGGTGGTGATTATCGGCGTTGGGGTTTATGCGGCCCGGGCATTATATTTTGGAGTAATGCGTGAAGGGAGGATTCCATTGGTTTTAACGGGAACTGCCGTAGGTCTGATTTCCTTGGTGGGATATACTCCCGATATTTTTGCTGGTCCGGCCTACGGCTATTTTTTGGATACTTATCCCGGGGAAAGGGGACATCAATATGTTTTTTGGATGTTGACCGGTTTTTCAGCAATTGGCGGGATTGCTGCTTTTATCTATTTCAAATTATATAACAAAAACTAAGGAATGTCATTTTTCAGAACGTTCAACAACCAAAAAATATACGCCCCAAAGGGATTATGGCATCTATCCAGAAGTCATGAAATCCCATTAAAGATAAGGTTGTTGGCAATAGCACAAATAGGGTTTATTAAGGTTTTTTAAGGGGCTTTATCGTCACTTGCCTCTTGTCAACAGCTTGATTTTTGGTATCTTCCTTCCCTTAACCAAACCCTTGTTACATGAAAAGTTTTGCACTGGTTTTTTCCTTGTTCCTTACTATGGCCTTATTTGGACAAATCAATCCAAAATGGGCCCGCTATCCGGCCATTTCACCAGATGGTTCTGCCATTGTTTTTACCTATAAGGGGAACCTTTTCCGGGTGGCTTCGGATGGGGGAGTGGCAACGCAACTTACTTTTCATAAAGCCCATGATTATAAGGCGGTTTGGAGCAAAGATGGAAAACGGATTGCCTTTGCATCCGATCGGTATGGGAATTTTGACATTTTTGTGATGGATGCCTTAGGGGGAGCGGCCACACGTCTTACGTTCCATAGCAATGATGAAACCCCCTATACGTTCTCCCATGATGATGCCTACGTCCTTTTTGGAGCGGTACGGCAAGATGCCGTGAAACACCGTCAGTACCCCACGCGGGTGCAACCGGAATTGTATAAGGTAGCTTCCAATGCAGGTAAGGTAGACCAGGTGTTGACGGTTCCCATGGAAGACGTGCAGGTAAACAATGATGGGCGTTTTATGCTGTATCATGATCAAAAGGGGTATGAAAATGCGTTTAGGAAACATCATGTTTCCGCAATAGCCCGTGACCTATGGAAATATGATTTTGAAGAGGACAGGCATACCCAGCTTACCTCCTTTAAGGGGGAGGACCGAAATCCCGTACTTTCCAAGGATGAAAAAACGGTATACTATTTAAGTGAAGAGAGCGGTAGTTTTAACGTGCATCGTTTTAGCCTGGAAAATCCGGGCCAGAATCAGCAGCTTACTACCTTAGCAACCCATCCTGTTCGTTCGTTATCCTACGGTAATGAAACCATGGCCTTTAGCTATGATGGGGAGATTTATACCTTAAGGGACGGGGACGCCCCAAAAAAGGTAAATATTCTAATTCGAACCCAAGACGCTGCGAATACCGACCAATTTATCTCCATTAATTCCGATATCCGGGAAATGGCCATAGCCCCAAATGGAAAGGAAATTGCCTTTATTGCCCGGGGCGAGGTTTTTGTTACCGCGGTGGAGGGTGGACTTACCAAACGCCTGACCAATACACCGGAGCAGGAGCGTTTTGTCCGATTTACGGCTGATGGGAATGCGGTTGCCTATGCCAGTGAACGCGGAGGGAAATGGCAAATTTATCAAACGGAAAAAGTACGTAAGGAAGAGCCTTACTTTTTTGCAGCCACGCTGCTTAATGAAAAATTGGTCTTGGGAAAGGCCGTTGATTGTTATTTGCCAGAATTTTCTCCAGACGGGAACCTAATGGCATTTATTGAGGACAGAAGAACCCTAAAAGTGGTAAACCTGAAGTCAAAGGACGAAAAAACACTTTTGACGCCTGATGAATTGTACCATTTTCAAGATGGGGATAAATATTTTAAATGGAGTCCGGATAGCAAATGGTTGGCGGTCTCGTGGGGGAAAACCTTGAGCAATGGTGAAATTTTATTGGTATCGTCGGATGGTTCCAGAAAAGAAAACCTTACCCAAAGTGGTTATTATGATTTTATGCCCAAATGGGTCGATGGGGGTAAACAACTCATCTGGTTCAGTAATCGGGACGGTCTTAAAAGTTATGCCACAAGCGGGAGAACCCAGGCGGACGTATACGGTATGTTCTTAACGCAGGAAGGATGGGACAACTACAAAATGTCCGAAGAAGAGTATGATTTGATGAAGTTATTGGAGGAGAACGGAAATGACAAAAAGGATGAAAATGACGATTCCAAAAAGCAAAAAGGGAGAAAAGGGGAGAGTAAAAACGAGGGGGAAATCAAACCCTTGGTGTTTGACTGGGAGGACATTAGGGAACGCAAGGCACGCCTTACCATCCATTCCTCAACCCTTGGGGACGCCATTTTATCCCAGGATGGGGAAAAACTATACTACCTGGCCCGTTTTGAAAAAAACATGAATCTCTGGGAAACGGAACTGCGCACCAAAAAGACCAAAATGCTCCTTTCCCTTGGAGCAAAAAAGGCGAACTTGCAGTGGGACGCCAAACAGGAAACCCTTTTCCTATTGAGTGACGGGAAGATTTTCAAAGTGGATTTGGCCGGAGCATCCAAAAAGCCGATCAAAATGAAATCTGAAATGCTACTGGACACGGATGCCGAGCGTCAACATATGTTTGAACATGTTTGGCTGCGCACCAATGCCATTTTTTATCACTCCAATTTTCACGGTATGGATTGGGACATGCTCAGAAAAGCGTATGAAAAGTATGTTCCACATTTGGGGAACTCTTATGAATTTGCCGAAATGATATCGGAACTGCTGGGAGAATTGAATGTGAGTCATGCCGGGGGGCGGTTCAGCGGAAAAATCCCCAATGAGGATGCTACGGCCAGTTTGGGCATTTTTATGGATTATGCGCATGTGGGAGATGGTATTAGGATTGCCGAGGTCATGAAGGGCGGTCCGTTGGACAAGGCCTCTTTTTCCATTGCGGAAGGAAGTATCATTGAAAGAATAAATGGGGAAACCGTAATGGAAAATGTGGATGTAGCCAAATACCTCAATCGTATTGCGGGAACGTTTACGTTATTGGAGGTTCTTGATCCCAAAACCCAAAAGAGACAGCAGATTACAGTAAAGCCCATTACGTTGGCAGAGGAAAACCGGCTGTTGTACAAAAGGTGGGTGAAGACGAACGAAAAAGAAGTTGAAGAAAAGAGTGGGGGTCAGTTAGGTTATGTTCATATTCCCGGAATGAGTGATGGTCCTTACCGTAACATTTACGAACAGATGTTGGGGAAATTTGCCGATAAAAAGGCAGTCATTGTGGATACTCGATTTAATGGTGGTGGGGATTTGGTGGCCGATCTGGCCATGTTCTTTACCGGAGAACCCTTTATAAGTTACGAAACAGAGGATCGAAAGGTTGGGGGTGAGCCAACGTCCAGATGGACAAAGCCCACCTTGGCCATCTTTAATGAATCCATGTATAGTGATGGTCATTGTTTTGCCAGCGGTTATACGGATTTAAAAATTGGAAAAACTGTTGGCATGCCCGTACCGGGAACCTGTAGTTTTGCCGGTTGGGAGCGCTTGCCCGATGGCGGTCGTTGGGGTGTGGTGCCCGTGAGTGCCAGGAACAAGGCGGGGGAATGGATGGAAAACAACCAGACCGAACCGATGATTATGGTGAAAAACAGCCCGGATGTCATTGATAAGGGAGTGGACCAACAATTGGAACGTTCCATTAAAGAACTATTATTGGAGGTTGGACAATAAAACTAACGGGGGTTTCTTGATTTTACCCCCTTTTTGCAGAGGTCAATGATTTCTGTGATTCTTTTTTGTCGGGTTTCCTTTCTTTTGGCCTGGTTCAGCCAATACAGATAGCTCTTCCGTTGTCCACGGGTTAGGCCCTGGTAATTTTCAAAGGCTTTTTTACTTCGATTGAACGCTTTTTGCAGATCATCGGGGATTACTCCATTTTCTACATCATCCAAAGCCGTCCAGGAACCATTTTCCTTGGCAATTTCCATGGCCTTAAATCCACTTTCATGCATAAGACCGGCCTTTGTCAATTCCTTGATGTGATCTTTGTTTACCTTGCTCCAAACACTTTTTGGTTTTCGCGGGCAGAAATACTGTCGCCTTTTGCCGTTGCCCAGACTTTTAACCGTGCTATCGATCCAACCATAGCACAAAGCTACTCGGACCGCTTCTTCCCATCGCATGCTGGGCATTTCATGATCAACCGCATAGAAAATAAGATAAATCCCATCGGGATTTGCATGGTTTTTATGAAGCCAATTGCGCCAGGCCATGTCGTCTTCGAAGTAAATTTCTTTAAGTTCGGGCATTGTGCGAATTATAAGGGTTCTGCCAAAATAGCTATCATCGTTTTAATTCCTTCACGATAATTCCCCAATCGTAAATTCTCATTGGGGCTGTGTTGATTGTTATCCCGATTGACAGTAGGTACGGTAACGGCCGGAATATTCAAGGTGGTCACAAAGGGGGATATGGGAATGGAACCCCCACTCATTCGAATTCTTATGGGTTCTTCACCAAAGGCATTGTTCAATGCCCTGGTCAACCACAGGCCTACTTCTGAATTGAAGTCCGTTCGAAAGGATTGATAGGATACTTCGTGGGTCAAGGTGACAATTTTAGGATATTTTAATCGCTCCCCTTTGGTTGGTACCCTATCCAAAAGATAATAACCTTGGCTTGTAATATGATCTTTGATGAGTCCGATAAGGCGATTGGGGTCCGATTCCAAAACCAACCGTACATCAATTTCTGCCCTGGCCCAACTGGGGACAATGGTACGAACTTTTTCATCGATCCAACCCGATTGCATACCCCTGATATTCAGGGAGGGATATTGAATGGCGGCCTGGTAATAGCTGGCAACTTTGTCCGCCTCTGCAATCTGCAGACGGTAGTTGATCAGTTCTTCGTTGTCGGGAACCGATTTAAGAATTTTCTCGGTTTCGGGAGTAATGGAAATACCATCATAAAAACCGGGAATGGTGACCCTGCCATCATCGTCCTTCATGGAGGCCAATAGTTTGGAAAGGCGCAATGCGGGATTTGGGGCATAATTTCCAAAATGTCCACTATGTTGGGGAACAACGGGGCCATAGGTGGTCAACTGCAATGTGGCGATACCACGTGCGCCAAAAGTTAGCGTGGGTCTGTTGCTAATATGCCTTGGCCCATCAAAAATAATGAGCATGTCCGCTTTTAATAAGTCGGCATTTTCAGTTACGGCTTTTGGAAGTTGGGGGGACCCCAATTCTTCCTCAAAATCCATAATGACCTTGACGTTGTAGTTGGGATCGATCCGCAATTCTGCCGTTGCATCCAAAGCTGCCAAAAACATGGCCACGGGTCCTTTGGCGTCACTTGCCGATCGCGCAAAAACCCGCCAATCATCTTGATAATCCACAATGGAACTCCACGGGAGGGATTCCCAACCCACAGATTTACCTGGTCTTTTGAGGGTAGGGGTGTAGGGAGTTTCCTGAAACCAGCGCGTGGAATCCACCGGTTGCCCGTCAATTTGCAAATAGATGAGGACCGTCTTTTTTGCCTTTGGGTGTTTTCGCTCGGCCAATAACAGGGGAACCGTTTTGGTTTCAATTCTAGTAGTGGCAAAGCCCCTTTTCGAAAATGCTTTTTCGCACCATTGGACGTTTTTTTCAATATCCTCGGGATAAAAAGCATCATTGGGAATACTCAGCAACTCCTTTAATAATGGGAAAGAACGGGTCGCATATTTCCCTGCAGCGACTTCCAATTGTTTTTGGTCCAGCTTTTGACCGAACGTAGCCAATGTATTAAGGAGTGTGGAACATCCCAAAATAAAGACGAAAAGAGAGGATGGTTTCATGTTCTTGTATGAATTGTTCTTCCTAAAAGTAACAATACTGGAGTTATTTTGTGCAGTATGGCTTTAAAAGGAATTCACGACGACTACCCCAGTGTGTTTAAACGTATTCATTTTAGGGAGTAGGGCAGTGGCTTCATCCAAGGAAATGGTCCGGTGGACCAATTTTTGCGGTTGCAGTTTCCCCTCTTGGATCAGGGTGAGCATTTCTGGATATTTATGTGCCTGCATGCCATGGCTCCCAACCACTTCCAATTCATTGGCAATAACCCTATCCATTGGAATTTTTGGGTGTACATGATTCCCGGTGACCAATCCTACTTGAACATGACGCCCCCTTTTTCTAAGATTGGCAATGGAGTTGAAACAGGTTTCTTGACTCCCCAATGCATCTATGGAAACCTCCACCCCTCCCTTTGAATGGTCTTTTACCACGGCAATTACCTCATCTTCCAATGGGTTAATGGTCTTACGGGCACCAAACGCTTTGGCAAGTTTTAAATTATCCGGGTTAATGTCCACCGCAATGATGTCCGCACCCAGGGCATGACCGATCATAATGGCCGAAAGGCCAACACCACCACAGCCGTGTACGGCCAAAGTAGTTCCCTTTTTAACACGACCTTGGGCCACAACTGCACGATAGGAGGTTATAAATCGGCAACCTAAAGTAGCAGCGGTCACGTCCGATACGTATTCGGGCAACCTAACTAAATTGATGTCCGCATAATCCAGGGCAACATATTCTGCAAATGACCCCCAATGGGTAAAACCTGGCTGTGATTGGTTATCACAAACCTGATGATTATGGGTACGGCATTGTTCACAAGTGCCACAGCCACAGACAAAAGGGACGGTCACCCGATCACCAATGGCGAAATTCCTGACTTTTTTGCCCTTTTCAACGATGATGCCTGCCAATTCATGTCCGGGTACATGGGGCAGGGCAATGTCCGGATCATGCCCCATCCAACCGTGCCAATCACTTCGGCATAAGCCGGTAGCGGTAACTTGTAGGACTACACCATCGTCCTTGGGTTTTGGGTCGGGAACATTTTTAACCGAAATAGTTCCCTGGAATTTTTCAAAAATGGCCGCTCTCATACACTTTTTTATTTTAACTACGCCATAGCTGTTTTTGCAGCAACTTTTACGAATTCAAGACGACTTCCTTAAGATAAAAGTAAGTCCTGTGTCTTGTTGGGTATGCAGATGACCAAGTGCTCCCTTTCTATCCAACAATTCACCCCCAAGCTTTTCCACTGCCCTCTGGGAACGATAGTTGTGCTGGTCCACATGGAACAAAATATATTCGAAATGTTCAAAGGCGTGGCCTATCATCAATGATTTAAAGGATTTATTGTATACCCCTCCCCAATAGTCCCTGGAAAGAAAGGTCCACCCAATTTCAACGGCTTCATCTGAATTGTCCGGTCGTTTAAAGCGGGAACTTCCAATAATGGTTTGAGTTGCCTTATCGATGATGACAAAAGCGCCATTGGAATCCAAAGCTCCCTGGAAGAAATCCTTAAAAACTTCCAACTCCCATCGGTCGGGGTTTTGGTGCAACTCCCATATTTTAGGGTCGCTTGCAACTTGATACAATGCCTCAAAATCCGAAATTTGAAGTGGCCGTAGCAGGACCAAATCATTTTCCAAAGTGGGTTGTAGGTTCACCATAGGCTTAAAACGCTTCTTTTTTGATTTCAGGTTGATGGATTGCTTCAAATTTAAAAATGTCATGGCGTGCATAATGACCGTTAACATCAAAATCCATTTTGCCTTTTATGACATCCTCCAAATCCAACTCGGCCATCAGCACTCCGGCTTCCCCAAATAAGGGTCCAGCGAGGACCTTACCTTGTGGGGAAACTATAACACTCCCTCCGGGACAAAGTTCCTCGGGTTCTTGTTCAACAAACTTCCGATATTTTTCAGGATACATGGATTTGGTAAAATACTGATTGCATCCCAACACAAAACACCTTCCTTCCAATGCTATTTGTTGCATGGTTGTCGTCCATTCCGGTCTTGAATCCGCTGTGGGCGCAATATAGATTTCAATTCCCTTTTGGTACATCGCCATTCGCGCCAGGGGCATATAATTCTCCCAGCAGATCAAACCACCCATTTTTCCAATCCTTGTGTGGAAGGTAACCATAGATCCCCCATCGGCTTCTGCCCAAATAACACGTTCCGTGGCCGTAGGTTTTATTTTTCGGTGTACGCCCAGATATCCATCGGTGGGGGATAGATATACCATACTGCAGTACAAGCTCCCATGGTGTTCCTGTTTTTCGGTTATGCCCACAACCAAGTAGGTTCCATGCTTCCTGGAGAGTTCGACCAAACGTTTTAAATCCCTGCCTTCCAAGGAAACACTATTGGCATGGTAGTCCGCATAAAGTGCTTTTCCTTCCGCTGTTCTACGGCCAATTTTAGCGCCAAAATCAAATCCCCTGGGGTAGCCGGGCACAAAGGATTCGGGAAAAATCAATAGCTGGCATCCTTTTGCGGCATATTCCGCTACAATGTTTTCCAGTTTATCCAAGGTCTTCCCCTTATTGAAAAAGACGGGATTATCCTGTACAACACCAACGGTAACTTTCATGCGGATTCTTTTTATTGAAAGGATGAAAGTTAAGCATTGTTGCACTAAACACCTGATTTTGGCAGGTCTTAATTGCCAAGGTCACCTCATTTGTAAGTCGATGATTCCCTTGACGGGGTCCAATTCTTTTTGATGGACGGTTATTGATTCCAAAACACTGCCGCCTACAACAGTAAATTCTTTTTGCAGTGTCCGAATACAGTTTTCAGCTTCTCGAACGGTTATGCCGTTTGGGACCTGGTAGTAAGTTTTGTCATAGTCCGAAGGCTCCAAACAATCAAAATCAAAATGTACATACAAATGGCTGACCCCCTTTTGTCGCAACGTCCTGACCAATTCCATGATGTTCCACTTTTTAGGAGCATAAATGCCCCCTTCGTTAATTCGCTTTTGTTCACTTTCATCAATGTCCCTAAGCCCCATATAGTGTATTTGGGAGGTTTTGATCGTGGAAAACAACAAGTGGTTCATGGCATCCTCCCCTTCGCCCAAAAGGGTCCTTAAGGGCATACCATGAAAATTACAACTTGGGGAATCACAAGGTCTGTTGATGTCCGCATGGGCATCAAACCAGATGACCCCTAAGTTGGGATATATGGTATTGAGATAGGATACCGGGACAATTTCAAGGCCGCAATCTCCCCCTATGATTTGTAATTTGGATGGCTTGGCCCCTGAAACCAATTGCTTAAGACGACCCAATTGTTCAGTAATCGCTTCAAAATTATTGATGCGATGTTTTTGTGCCCCGGATTCCCCAGCGGGGATTTTGGAGAGTGGAATTTGGACGATGGAATCGTCGTTTAGATAATTGAGGATAGCTTTTGCCCCATGTTCTATGGTAATTCCATTACCGGAACCTTGCCATTGGGGGAAGTAGACTTTCATTGCACGGTTTTACCTTCGATATAAAAGTTTGGATCGATAACAATTTCCGATTTGAGCGGGACTGCATCTTGGTAAAGTTGCCATTCCGCTTTTGGGAAAAGCCATCCCTGATTGTTGTTTATGCTTACTTTGACCGGCATATCAAATCCATCAACCACGTTGGCATACCTATATTCCAGGGCTTTTCCTTTGATTCGGTATTCTAGAACGGGAATCATGGTGGTTCTCAAGTATTGTTCAAAAAATGCGGTTAGGTCCTTTCCTGTTTTTTTGGAAATGTAATTTTCAATTTGCTGTGTGGTCACCGTTTGGTGGTAAAAGGTTTTGTTCAATCCCCGTAGAATTTGTCGCCATTGTTCATCATCCTCAATCAACTGCCTAAGGGTGTGAAGTATATTGGCCCCCTTATAGTACATATCCCCGGAACCCCGTTTGTTGAGATTGTAACGCCCAATGATGGGTTTGTCGTTCAGGATTCTTTTTCTTGTACCAATGACGTATTCCGAAGCCGCTTTGGTGCCATAATGGTAGTCCAGAAACAGGTTTTCGGAATAGGCCGTAAAACCTTCATGGATCCACATATCCGCAATATCCTTGTAGGTAATGTTATTGGCGAACCATTCATGTCCCGCTTCATGGATGATGATAAAGTCGAATTTTAAGCCCCATCCGGTTCCTGACAGATCGCTGCCCAAATAGCCATTCAGGTATTGATTGCCATAAGTGACCGAACTTTGATGTTCCATGCCCAGATAGGGGACTTCCACCAATTTAAAGCCATCTTCATAAAAAGGGTAGGGGCCAAACCAGTGTTCAAACGCTTCCAGCATAGGCTTGGTCTGTTTAAACTGTTCCTTGGCTTTTTCGAGATTGTCCCTTAGGACATAATAATCCAGGTCCAAAGTTCCTTTTTCACCCTCATACATCTCTCCAAAATGGACGTAGTCACCAATATTCACATTTACCCCATAATTGTTGATTGGGTTGTCCACGTACCAATGTGTGGTCTTGGTGGTTTCTGTTTCCTCAACCTTCCGTAGCCTGCCATTGGAGACGTTCATCAAGTCTTTTGGAATGGTGACACTTATGGCCATACTGTCCACCTCATCGTACATATGGTCCTTGCAGGGCCACCAAACACTGGCCCCCAGGCCCTGGCATGAGGTAGCTACAAAGTGTTTGCCATTTTTATCTTTTTTCCAGGAGAACCCACCATCCCAGGGCGCCCGAACCGCCTCTTTGGGATTTCCTGAATAATGGACCACAATTTCGTTTTCTTCCCCCTTTTTTTGTAGTTCGCCCAAAAGCACCCTATATACATTTTCCCCTTCCTTTTTATAACTCAATGCCTTATTGTTTTGGGTGATTTTCTCAATTTTCAGGGGTGGTTGCAAGTCAATTTGCATGATGTCATTGCTTTTTAACACCTTATACCGGATGGTGTTTTTGCCCTGAATGAATTTCTCATTGGGCCGTACTTCAATATCCAAATGATAAAAAGTGAGATCCCACCATTCCCGTTCGGGGGTTATACTCCCCCTTAAAAATTCATCCTGGGTGAAGCTCAAATTTTCTTGGGCACCCACCAGGGATGTTAAAAGAACAAAACAAGTTAAAAGCGATACTCTCATTTAATGTCGACTTTTGTTAACGGAATACTCCGGATGGAAAAACTACTGGGCTTTCATGCCCATTTTCGCCTACGGCAACTACTCCAAAGAAATAATTGTCTATAACGATACCTTCCAAGGTATGTTGTAAAACGTTTCCTACATAGCGATAATTGTCCCAAGTAGGTGAAGTTGTGTCCCTCCAATAGATTTTATATCCTTTTGCACCGTCCACTTTGTCCCATTTCAATCGGGCCGAAGGTTCAACAATACCTCCAATTTCTACATTTTTCGGAGCTGGTGGACCCCATGCAATGGATGCCAGGTTAATAGCATTGACCGCAGTCAACTTTTTGGCATATTCAAAATTCACATGTTCCAACACATCGCCGTAGGCGATGCCATTTTCAACTCGAACGTCCTGGTGCTGTTGGGTGTAGTTCTCATGGGCTTCCATGATGCGAATACCGGCAAATCCAAAATCATTGAATGGACGATGATGTCCACCCCGCCCGAACCGGTCAAGGCGATAGATCAGCATAGGGTTCATTTCTGGCATATATCTTTTGGTGGTACTGTGGACATAACGTGCCAACTGTCTAGAAATACCATCAACTTCCCCACCATAGAAGCGTTTGGCCCTTCGCTGTTGGGTTGTCTCCGTTGGCGGGACCGGTTCTGAAAATATCCTAAAATCGCGATTGCTGACCACGCCGTTTACCCCTTTAATATTACCGATCATATCATTATTGAGCACCCCAACAATATCCCACTCTTTTCCTTTGGCGTATGCCGCCAGGCCCTTTCCACCAAAAAGTCCTTGTTCTTCCCCGGAAAGCCCAACAAAAATGATGCTGCTTTCAAATTCATATTTGGAAAGCACGCGAGCGGCTTCAATAGTTCCAGCCATTCCGCTGGCGTTGTCATTGGCACCAGGGGAGTCTGAGGTATAATCGTTGGGGTCACTCACCCTTGAATCTATATCACCACTCATTATAATAAAACGGTTGGGATATTTTGTACCTCGCTTAATGGCGACTACGTTAACTACCCAAACATCCTTTGCAATTCGTGGATTGATCCCCTGTTTGACCAAGTCCTTTTGATAGAATACTTCCAAACAATCGTCACATTCAGAGGAGATTTTATCAAATTCTGATTTTATCCATCGCCTCGCCGCTCCAATTCCACGGGTATCCGAAATGGTGTCGCTGAGTGTGTGGCGTGTACCGAAGTTGGCCAAAGTGGTAATATCCCTTTCTATGCGTTCTGCCGAAACTGCATTGATAATATCATACACTCGGGTATCCGTTTGGGAAAAACCCAGTATGGAGACAAGGAATACGACTAAAACGATTTTTTTCATATTAATCCAGTTGGAATTTTTTAGAGAATCGCTTGGAGTGGGAATAGCATAATGGCCCTAAGAGTGCGTAAACAAGTCCGGGAAAACCAAATTGCAGCCCTACTTCAAAAAAGGCCAAGATAACGGAAATGACGGCCACAAGGACGAAAATAAAAAAATGTCTTGCATAGAAGTACAAAAGGGTTGCCGTTTCTGTTGAACGCGATTGTTTAAAGGCCCTGTAATACATCAACGAAAAACAAAGGAATATCAGCAAAAACCCAATTCCATACATGACAAACAGATTCGCCAATTCCCCTCTGGTAGTAACCCCTTCACCCATCCAGGATTGTACTAAGTCCTTTAAGGGAAAGACATAGTACAAGACCACAAAAAGGAGTATTGAATTTAGGGCAATGATGCCATTGTCCATATAATTGGTCCTTCTGAAAAAATTATAATGTACCCACCAAAGTGCGGCCAAAACAAAAAAGCTCACAAAAAAACTGAGGAAACCCGTTGCCGAGGATTTTGTTATGGAGAGGTTGCTGTCCATGTCAAAATTAACCACCATCAGCGTTGCCGCAAAAGCAAAGACAGCATCACTAAAAGCCTCTATTCGAGATATATTATGGGGTAATTTCACACGGACAAATTATTGAATAAAGGTGACTTTAACAATTTTACCGTTTTTCACTTCGTAAATGGCCACGGCGGAATAGTTTTGTCCGTTTATGGTAAGGAATTCCTCATCAATGACCTTTTCCCCTAGAACGATCCTATTCCTTATTTCGCAATGGAGGTCGGGTGTATTTTCAAAAAACGACCCATAGCTTTCCCTTAGGTAATCCTTGCCCTTGCCCAGGGGTTCGTTCGGAAACTTGAAAAGTTCGATATCATCACCAAACGTGGCAGTAAACCCTTCGATATCCCTGGAGTTATAGGCATCAAGCTGTTTTTGTACAATATGCCGCGGCGATACTTCTGCAACAAAGGCCAATCTTGTATTGGTAGAATTTGTACTGATCCTGCTTATGGAATGGATTTCCTCTTGTTGAAAATACATCAGTTGCTCCCATAACAACCCAGCCTCGGGATTGGCTTTTACGATTGCTTTGCCCGCGCCTGCCAAAATAGTTCCGTCATTGAGCCAACAGATATCTTCGGCCTTTCCGTAGGTAGCGATCAATTGGACCGTCTCGTCCGTTAAGGGGTCCAAGGATTTGATGGTCCAGTTCCCTTCTTTTCCAATATAACTGATACGATCGGTATTGGGAATTTTATGCAAGGAACGCCCCACGTTTTTATCCACGGTACGGACATCCCCATTTTGGAGATCCGCCACAACCAGGTCCATTCGATTTTCCCTTAAAACGGTGCAGACCAGGATATTTGGCGCAAACCAAACGTGGTATCCTACTTTTAGGTTCTTGAGCAAGACTTTGGAGTCCCTGGTTTCCAAATCATAGGCATACAATCTTTGGAGGCCGTCCAAATCCAGACGAATTGCTGAAAAGGCCGGTTTATTTGGTATTTTAAGCGGGGAGTATTCGCTTCCGGTAGGCGTGTCGGTTATCCATGTTTTTACACTTCCCTTAGTGATGTCAAACTTTATGATATCAGTTTGATCGGCCCGTATTGCCGAAAACAATACGGTATTGTCATCCAGGAAAGAGGGTTGGTTGTCATACCCTTCATTGTTGGAAATATTCTTGGGGTTGGACAGGTTGATTTTTCCATCTGTCCGATCCAAGTCGAACAGGTACACTTCGGTATTGGGCTGGGCAACCCCAAATTGGGAAATGGCCAGGCCAAAAATCAACAGTAAAAGAGGTTTCATATTATGCGCCAGTGCTAAATTTTTTAAGTAATTCCCTAACTTTTGGTACCCCTTCCACATGATATCTGGCCTGGGTTTTCTTGAGCCCTACTTTTACCGTTATCGCAGTTTGAGGAAGGTCCTGGAACATGAATTCATCCGTCCAATCATCACCAATGGCAAAAACAAAATCATAATTATCCTCTCCCAACATACGAACGGCAGCCCTACCTTTATTGACATTGCTGCTCTTAACTTCCATTACCTTGTTTCCATTGAGTACGCTGATATCATCGTTTCCGATAAGACTGGTAAGCACGGTATTTAATTCGTTTGCCCTTTTTTCACCAAAATCCGGGTCCGTACTACGGTAATGCCACGCAAGGGAATAATTCTTTTTTTCAATGAAGGAGCCTGGGGTACGGTCCACGAAGGATTCCAATACGGGCATGATTTTCTCCATCCATTCCCCTTTGACCTTTTCCAGTAGTCTAAAGTCATCACCGTTCCTGGAGATCCAAACCCCATGTTCCACGATCATATTGTATTTTTTATCCAAAAACCACTTGCTGAAGGTTTCCTTATCACGTCCACTTATTAGGAAAAGTGTGGTGTTCTCTTGATGGTGAAGTGCATCGAGCAGTTCATACAACTCCTTATCAGGGGAGGCTTTTTGGGGATCTTTATGAAAGCCCGTAAGGGTACCGTCATAATCCAAAAAGAGCAATCTTTTTTTTGCGGAGGCATAGTCTTTTTGTAATCCGTTTAGGATAGTAGGGTTGAGTTTCTGCGAGACAAAATCATCATTTCCCTTGCGTTGTCTTTTTAAAGAATCCATAAACTCATTGGCCCAAACCTCTACATTATAGCGCTTTAATCTGTTTTGTAGGAACATATTTCTCGCCATTTGTTCCTCTTTGGGCATGGTGATGGCCTTTTTAAGGGTATCTGCCTGTTCTTCGAAATTATTTGGGTTAATGAGCAGGGCCTCATTCATCTCATAGGCGGAACCGGCCATTTCACTGAGGATAAGGACCCCGGTTTTATCTATACGGGTGGCAATGTACTCCTTGGCCACTAAATTCATCCCATCCCGCAAAGGGGTGAGCCATGCAATATCCGAAGAGGTATAAAGATCGATTAGGTTTGAAAAGGGTAGGGAGCGATAGAAGTACCAGATGGGTGTCCAGTTCACGGTGGAAAGCTCGCCATTGATTCGCCCTACCAATTCGTCAATTTCACGTTTGAGCAATTGATATTGGGGAACGTTTGCCCTTGATGGCACAGCGAGGATAATAAGTCGGACGCGCTCTTTGTATTCGGGGTATTTATTGAGAAAATACTCAAAGGCGTTGATGCGTTTTGCAATTCCCTTACTATAATCCAATCGGTCAATGGAAACGATGAGTTTGGTATCCGGGGCCGATTTTTTATGATTGTCCAGTTTCCTTTGTAGGTCGGTCCGTTCCTTACCCTTTAAGGCAGAACTCTTTAGGGCCGCCGTATGAAATTTGTTGTAATCAATGCCCATGGGAAAAGAATCGACCTTAATTACCCTGTTTTCCAGATAGACATCGTTAAAGCTCACATCCAATCCCAATAGGCGCCTCACGGAACTCAAAAAATGACGTTCATAATCGTACGTGTGGAAACCGATCAAATCCGATCCCAACAAACCTTCCAGGACTTCTTCGCGCCATGGTAATGTTCGGAAGATTTCGTAAGATGGAAAGGGGATGTGGAGGAAGAAACCAATTGTGGCATTGGGACGTTTTTCCTTTACCATCTGTGGCACCAACAGTAATTGGTAATCGTGTACCCAAATAATATCATCGCTTTCGGCTTTTTCCAATATGGCATCGGCAAATTTTTGGTTCACGGCTTTGTATATTTCCCAGAAACCCAGTTCAAACTCCGTGTATTCCAGGAAATAATGGAACAGGGGCCAAATGGTACGGTTGCTAAAGCCAAAATAAAAACCATCGATCTCCTTCTGTGAGAGTACCACTTTGGAGCAGCCGTGTTCTTTTAAGGCACGATCGATATCGACTTCCAATTCTTTGGGAGTGTCCTCCTTGGTCAAACCTGACCAGCCTATCCATAAACTTTCACCTCCGTGATGCACGGATTTCATTCCCGTGGCAAGACCTCCAACACTAGGTATTGCGGATAGCCCCCCATCACTTATTTGCAATTGAACTGGGAGTCTATTGGAAATAATTATAGTTTTACCCATAAGCTGGAATTTTTAAGGAAAATGAAATAAAAATGAGGTTTTTTCGATTATAAAGAAAGAAAAAACCTACAATAATTATCAAAAGATAAGAACTTGTATATGGATAACCTAAATTACGGAATTATTGGTAACTGTAGAAGTGCGGCATTGATCTCAGATACCGGTTCGTTGGACTGGTGTTGTTTGCCCCAATTTGATTCTTCTTCAGTCTTTGCGAAACTTTTGGATGAAAAAAACGGAGGAAATTTTGAATTGATCACAAAGTACAATTACGAAATTACACAGCAATACTATCCAAAAACGGCCATTTTGGTCACGCGCTTTTCCGACGGGGAGAACATATTTGAACTGCACGATTTTATGCCCCGGTATTATAAACCCAATGGCAAATACAATGCGCCGCCCGAAATCATCCGATATGTAAAACATATCTCCGGAGCCCCGAAATTTAAGGTGCAATACGACCCTAAATTGGAATATGCCAAAGGTGAGACCACACATCATGTTAAGGGTAATGGGACATTTATTGTAAGTATTACCAGTAAACAACAGTTCGATAGCCTGTTCCTATATACATCTTTTAATAAAAACCATGTGTTGAGTGGGGAGGAAATCACCCTTAAGGAAGATGGGTATTTCCTGGTCTGCTACAACGAAAAGATTCTACGCCCAACTACCGATAAGATAGGTTTGGAATTGGAGCGTACCAAAATTTATTGGCTGGATTGGGTGGACCGGACCCCTACCTACAAGAAATTCAACCGTGAGATCGTGCGCAGTGCCATAACGCTCAAAATGCTTACCTATGATAAAACGGGCGCGGTATTGGCAGCCGCAACCACTTCATTACCGGAAACCATTGGAGAGGTTAGAAACTGGGATTATCGGTTTTGCTGGATAAGGGACGCTTCCATGGTGATAAAAGTGGTTTCCGAATTGGGACACAAGAATTCGGCAAAGCGATTTCTACAGTTTATCATTGATTTGATGCCCGATAAGGATGAAAAACTCCAAATTATGTACGGGATCAATGGCGAGAAAACCTTGACCGAGAAAAGCCTTGACCATTTGGAGGGATATAGGGGTTCAAAACCGGTACGTGTAGGTAATGCCGCCTATAAACAAAAACAGAATGACATCTATGGTATTTTAATGGATGTTATCTACGAGCAGTTGATGAAGTTCAGCAATGATATTGAAAATGGGGAGGAATTGTGGAGCATAACCAAGGCCATTGTCTGGATCGTTAATAAACACTGGCGTGAGGCAGACAAAGGAATTTGGGAGTTTAGAGGGGAGGACAGGCATTTTACATTCTCCAAGGTCTTGTGTTGGGTTGCGCTGGATAGGGCCATTAAAGTGGCCAAGATATTTGGGAAACATCGGAAAATTGATAAATGGTCCACCATAGAGCAGGAAATTAAGGCCGATATTATGGAAAATGCCTGGAATGACGATGTGAAAGCCTTTACCCAGTCCTATGGCTCTTACCACCTGGACGCTTCCGTATTGTTGATGGAATCTTATGGGTTCATTCACGCCAAGGATCCCAAGTTTGTACAAACGGTCAAAGCCATTGAAAAGGATCTGAGTAATGATGGATTACTGTACCGCTATAAAAATGAGGACGATTTTGGACTGCCTTCCTCGTCCTTTACCATTTGTACGTTTTGGTTCATTAATGCCTTGTTCAAAATAGGGGAGGAGGAGAAAGCACTGGAGCATTTTGAGCGTTTATTGGGCTATAGCAACCATCTGGGGCTTTTTAGTGAGGATATCGATTTTAAGACCAAAAGACTATTGGGGAATTTCCCCCAGGCGTATTCCCATTTGGCTTTGATTGAATGTGCCATCAATTTTTCAAGGAAACAAAGCGAGGAGCGGATTTTGGAATCCATTAGTTAATGGATGCTGCAACGGCTTTGATTTTTTTTACCAATTGCCTTAAGTGGTCCTTTGTTGTAAAAGGACTCATTAAGGTGGTCCTTAAATAACGGATACCCCGCAGTTTGGTCTGGACAATGTAAAATTCCCCATCTTCCAAAAGCCGTTGGCGGATGGCCGCATTCCAGGCATTCAATTCCTCATTGGTCTTCCCTTTTTCAATACATCTAAAGCATAGGATATTGGACTGTGGGGAGGTGGCCAATTGAAATTTGGGATCTTCAATCAACATTTTTTCAAAGGTTTTTGCCAAATCGTACTGCCGTGTCACAAACTCGTCAAACAGCGCGTCCCCATAATGTTTTAACAGAACGAACCAGTGGAGGCACATCATGGTCTTGGTACATTCAAAGGTTTTTTTACCACTGTTTATCCAGTCCTCTTCCTCAACATCATCCAATAAATAATCTGCGCGTTGGTTAAAAGTATCCTGGGCATGTTTTTTGTCCTTAAAGAGTAGGGCAGTGGTAATGGTGGGCATGAGCATCATTTTATGACCATCAATAACTATGGAATCGGCATGTACAATACCCTGGAGCAAATGCTTATATTTTTCGGAATAGATGGCTGCCCCACCATGGGCACCATCCACATGGAACCAGATTTGTTTTTGTTGGGCAAATTTTGACAGGACGTCCAAATTATCATAAGCACCCGTAGCTGTGGAAGGAGCCGATCCAATGATGGCAAAGATTTCAATTCCTTTTGAAGCGGCTTCCATATAATACCGATCCAAAAGCGTTGTGTCCATACCAAAGTTTTCGGAAGCCGGAATCCTAATGATTCCTTTTTCCCCAAGCCCCATTATTTTGGCGGCACGGTCCGCACAGTAATGGGCCTCTTCGCATACCATGATTCCCAAAGGTGCGGAATGTCCCTCATTCCAAACGTCTTGTTTTACTATGGCCCTTCTTGCGGAAAGCAGTGCCGTTAAATTGGCCAGGGTGCCCCCGGAGGTTAAAAATCCGCCTGAGTTCCCGTCATAGCCTATTTTTTTACAGATGCTTTCAACCACAACCTGCTCAATAGCGGAAGGGGCCATGCCCATTTCAAAGACCGCCATGCCATTATTTAAAATGGAACTCACCATAGCAGTCAAAGCAGTAATCGGAGCGGGTGCTGCCACCTGATGCCCCATATATCTGGGGTTATGAGTATGTATGGTATGTTTTAGGACTTCGGGGATGAAATCTTCCCCATTGCCATTTTCAAGGAAGTCCTTCCAAAATTCCAACTCTTTTTTAGGGACATTCCAATTAATGGTTTTTTTAGTTTTTCCTAAGGTCGTGGATGCTATGTGGTCTCCAAGTGCTTGGACTGCGGTATTCCCCAAGGAATTGAAATCCTTTGGGGAATAAAGTTTTTGAAATATTGATTTCTCCATTATCCAAATTTAAATGCTTCACTTGAAATAATCCGTTTATGGACCCAAATGAAACATGGCAAAAGTCATCTTCTGTTTTCCCCGGTATCCTTACTTTTGGGGGTTTGCAATTTTAAACCTTTGAAAATGAGAATAAAGCATTTTTTTGTGATTGCCCTTTTTTTGGGGATCATAACCGCTTGTAACGAAGCTCCCAAGGAATCCCCAGGGGTATCAGGTCAGGAAGAGTCATTTGAGTTCCTTGTAGATCAATTTGCCGATCTACGTATTTTACGATATGAAGTACCGGGATTTGATGGTCTTACCTTAAAGGAGAAACAATTGGTCTATTATCTGGCCCAAGCTGGTCTTGCGGGTAGGGATATTATGTGGGACCAAAATTATCGTCACAATTTGACCATTAGAAAAGCATTGGAATCCATTTACACCAAATTTGAAGGGGACAAGACCACGAAAAGTTGGAAGGACTTTGAGACGTATTTAAAAAGGGTTTGGTTCTCCAACGGAATACATCATCATTATTCCAATGATAAAATTATGCCCGGATTTGATAGGGAGTATTTTATGGGATTGTTGGAGGCCACGGAAACCACTTTGGAAGGGGAGGCCCTAGAAGTTATTTTTAATGATAAAGACCTTAAAAAGGTCAATAAAAAGAAGGGGGTGGATAATGTTCTCGCCTCATCCGTCAATTTTTACGGCCCGGATTTGACCACAGCGGAAGTGGAAGCTTTTTATCTACAAAGGGATAGTAAGCCTACAGACCAACCCATTGAACTGGGACTTAATTCAACATTGGTCAAGGAAAACGGGAAGTTAAGGGAATTGGTTTGGAAGTCTGGTGGCAAATATGGCAAGGCCATAGACGAAATTATCAAATGGTTGGAGAAGGCCAAGGCTGTTGCTGAGAATGAACAGCAGGCCAAAACATTGGGCTTATTGATCGAATATTATAAAACGGGAAGCTTAGATATCTGGGATGCGTATGCCGTGGCATGGGTAAATTCCACGGAAGGCAATATTGATTGGATCAACGGGTTCATAGAAGTGTACAACGATCCCATGGGCATAAAGGGATCGTATGAAAACATCGTTCAAATAAAAGATTTTGAAATGTCCAAAAAAATGGACGTGATTTCTGCGAACGCGCAGTGGTTTGAAGATAATGCCCCTTTAATGGATGCCCATAAAAAGGAGAATGTTGTGGGCATCACCTACAAGACCATAAATGTGGCCGCGGAAGCGGGGGATGCTTCTCCCAGTACCCCAATTGGGGTAAATCTTCCCAACAACAATTGGATACGTCAAGAACATGGCAGTAAATCGGTTTCCCTGGGAAATATTATTGATGCCTACAACAATGCGGGCAGTGGGGGGCGCTTAAATGAATTTGCCCATGATTCCCTGGAAATTGAATTGAGTAAAAAATACGGGGAATTGGCAAGTAAGCTGCATACGGCCCTACACGAGGTTATTGGGCATGCATCGGGAAAAATCAATGAAGGGGTGGGACAACCCAAGGAAACCCTTAAGAACTATGCCTCCACCATGGAAGAAGGGCGAGCGGACTTAGTGGGCCTCTATTACCTAATGGATCCAAAACTTCAGGAACTGGGATTGGTTGAAGATTGGGAAAAAGTGGGCATGACCGCCTACGATCGGTATATCCGAAATGGATTAATGGTCCAGTTGATCCGTATAGCACTTGGTGATGACATCGAGGAAGACCATATGGTCAACAGGCAGTGGGTTTCCGCATGGGCGTTTGAAAAAGGGATGGCGGATAATGTGATTGAAAAAATACAACGTGATGGCAAAACGTATTTTGAAATTCATGACTATGCGAAGTTGCGGGAACTGTTTGGGGAATTGCTGAAAGAAACCCAACGGATAAAATCCGAAGGTGATTTTGAAGCCGCCCAGGCCCTTGTGGAAGGATACGGTGTTAAAGTGGACCAGGGATTGCATGCCGAAGTCTTGGAGCGGAACAAAAAATTCAAAGCTGCACCTTACAGTGGTTTTGTAAATCCCGTATTGACACCGGAAACCAACGACCAGGGAGAGCTAACGGATGTAGTGATCGTACAGCCCAAAAGCTTTGAGGAACAAATGCTGGACTATTCGGAACGATTTGGTTATTTGGAAGGTAACCAATAGGTAAGGTTTCTTGCAGGATACTAAAAAAGCCGCTCCTTTACGGAGCGGCCTTCACTTCCTGCGAAGTTATCTGAATTAGTCAAAAGTATAACCGTTGTCATTTGCCACCTTGTCCGCAATTTGGGTTCGCAAGGCGATTACGTTGGGGAAGTTAACATATTTTGTGAATCTTTTCAATCCCATTAACATCATTCGTTGTTCGTCGCCTTCGGCAAAGGAGATAATTGCTTCCTTTCCCTTGTCATTAATAATGTCCACGGCTTTGTACAAATAGTACCTGGACATCGCTATTTGTGTGGCTTGTGCCGCTTCTCCAAAACGTTTGGCGTTCTTTTCCGTCCTTAGGATGGCCGATTCCGCCAAATAGATTTGAATTAAAATATCCGCGGCGGCCATTAATAATTGCTGGTGTTCCTCCAATTGGGGCCCAAACTTTTGGACCGCGCTTCCGGCCACCATCAAAAATACCTTTTTTAATCTTTTGATCATATCCTTTTCCTCAGCAAATAATTCCGAGTAATCCGGAGTGTCAAAAGAAGGAATGCCCATAAGCTCTTCCCCTACGGCAGTCGCGGGGCCCAGTAAATCCACATGGCCCTTCATGGCTTTTTTGACCAACATGCCCACGGCCAACATTCTATTGATTTCGTTGGTACCTTCATAAATTCGTGAAATTCTGGCATCCCTCCATGCAGATTCCATTGGGGTTTCTGCACTAAAGCCCATTCCTCCAAAAATTTGGATACCCTCATCCGAGGTCTGTTGCACATGTTCAGAAACCGCAACTTTTAATATGGAGCATTCAATGGCGTATTCCTCAACCCCTTTTAATTCGGCTTCTTGATGTGTGTTTCCCTCCGCTTCCCGAAGGGCAATCCGATCCTCTATGTTTTTCGCAGCCCTGTAGCAGGCTGCCTCATCCACATAGGCATTGGTGGCCATATCCGCAATTTTTGCTTTAATGGCCCCAAAATTCATGATCGGGGTCTTAAACTGAATGCGCTCATTGGCGTATTTGGTAGCTTCGTTGAGTACCCGACGTTGTGCCTCCAAACAAGCTGCCGCCAATTTAATTCGACCAACGTTTAGGGCGTTCATGGCAATCTTGAATCCATTTCCCCTCTCGGAAAGCATATTCTCCACCGGAACCTTGGTCTCATTAAAGAAAACCTGACGGGTGGAAGAGGAATGTATCCCTAACTTTTTCTCTTCGTCCCCTAGGCTGATGCCATTCTCAGGGTCATTTTCCACAATAAAGCCGGTGATATTTTTATCATCTTCTATTCGGGCAAAAACAATGAACAAATTACAGAACCCCGCATTGGATATCCACATTTTTTGACCCGAAATACTGTAGTATTTTCCGTCTTCGGACAATACTGCCTTGGTTTTCCCCGAGTTGGCATCCGAGCCTGCTCCGGGCTCCGTTAAACAGTAGGCACCGAACCATTCCCCCGTTGCCAATTTGGGCACATATTTTTGTTTTTGTTCTTCGGTTCCATAGAGGGTGATCGGCATTGTCCCAATACCGGTGTGGGCACCAAAGGCCGTACTAAAGGAGCCTGTTGCCCCGGAAATGTAGTCGCAGACCAACATAGTGGAAACAAACCCCATACCCATACCACCGTAGGCCTCAGGAACGGCAACACTCAGAAGGCCAAGCTCTCCTGCTTCACGCATGCACTCTTCTGTAAAGGCATAATCCTTTTGCTCAAATCGTTCCCAATTCGCCCAAATCTTACGGTCAACAAATTCTTTGGTACTCTCCCGCATCATTTGTTGTTCTTCACTTAAATCTTCCAATGTGAAAACATCTTCACAATCCACTTCCTTGACCAAAAATTGGCCTCCACGAAGGATTTCTTTACTCATTGTTTCGGTACTCATAACTTTTATGGATTTAAGAATCAAGAACCAAGAGTCAGGACTGGATATTCAGTCCGCTTTGGAAACCTGAAATCATTTTTTGTAATTGTTGAATTTTATGTGATAAATCTGAAAATTGTTTTTTTTCAATATAATTTCTTCGAAAAGCAATAATTAATTGGGTCTCCCATTCAAATGCCGAACCCAGACTATCTTCAATATATTTATTGAAATGCCGATCCGTGGATTTACTTGTGCCTTCCGCAATATTCGAAGGGATTGAAATGGAACATCGTAATAACTGAGAAGTCAAATTGAACTTTTCCAGGGAGGGAAAACTAACGACCAAATCATAGGTAAGGTCCACAATTCCCATACCTTCCTCCCATATTTTTAGTTTTTTAAAATTATGTCTTCCCATTATCTTGAATCTTGATTCCAATCTCTTGATTCTAGTTCAGTAACTCAAATATTCCCGCAGCGCCCTGTCCGGTTCCCACGCACATGGTTACCATGCCGTGCTTTCCTTTCATATTGCGCTTGCGCATTTCGTCAAATAGTTGAACGGATAATTTGGCTCCTGTACAACCGAGCGGATGACCCAGTGCAATGGCCCCACCGTTTACATTGACGATTTCATTGTTCAGCTCCAATTCACGAATAACGGCCAGGGATTGCGAAGCAAATGCTTCGTTTAACTCTATTAGTGAAATGGACTCCTTTTGTAAACCAGCCTGTTTCAATGCCTTTGGAACGGCAGCAACGGGACCAATGCCCATTATTCTTGGTGGAACACCGGCAGCTGCATAGCTTACGAGTCTGGCTTCCGGTTCAAGGTTCAACTCTTTGACCATCTCCTCGCTCATCACCATTACAAAGGCGGCACCATCACTGGTTTGGGAGGAATTCCCTGCGGTTACACTGCCATTGGCCGCAAAAACAGGTCGTAATTTGGCCAGGGCTTCTTTGGAAGTACCCCGTCTTGGTCCTTCGTCCTTGGTTACCGTAAACTTCCTTGTAGCCTTTTTACCGTTGTGGTCCACATAGGTTTCATCCACTTCAATGGGCACAATTTGGTCTTGAAACCGATTTTCATCCAGGGCCTTCAATGCCTTCATATGCGAGTTGTAGGCAAACTCGTCCTGGTCTTCCCTGGATATCTTGTATTCTTGGGCCACAGCTTCCGCAGTATTGCCCATACTCCAATAGTAATCCTCATGACCGGATTTTACCAAATCGTAGTTCAATTCGGTTTTGAAACCCGTCATGGGAACGGAACTCATGCTTTCCACGCCCCCAGCGATGATGCAATCGGCCATTCCCGCCTGTATCTTTGCCGTGGCAATACCTATGGTTTCCAGACCGGAAGAGCAAAAACGATTTACCGTTACCCCTGGAACATCCACTATATCCAAGCCCATTAAGGAAATCAATCGTGCCATGTTCAATCCCTGCGAACCTTCCGGCATTGCATTTCCCACAATGACATCATCAATTCGTTTTTTATCAAATTCTGGCAATTGGCCAACCAAATGTTCAATGGTTTCTGCAGCCAATTCATCGGCCCTTTTAAAACGGAACCCTCCTTTTTTTGATTTGCCAACTGCCGTTCTATATCCTTTTACTATATATGCTGTTCTCATTTAGATATTGGATTTGAGAAATTCATCTCGTAAATTTTTAATTTATGTGTAGTTGATTTTTTGAACTTCAATCAGATGCAATTTGTACGATAAGATGGGTAAGTCCCAAAAATCATGTATGGTCTATTATCTTACGTGTCATATCTTACCTCCAAACAAAACTAGTTTCTTAACGGTTTACCGGTTTTCAACATATGTTGGATGCGTTCCAAGGTTTTGCGTTCCGTACATAGGGATAAGAACGCTTCCCGTTCGATATCCAGAAGGTATTGTTCACTGACATAACTTGGTTCCGATAAGTCTCCCCCCGCCATAACATAGGCGAGTTTATTGGCGATTTTCTTGTCATGTTCGCTGATGTAGTTACTGGCCTCCATGGAATCCGTTCCTACCAGGAACATACCTAGGGCCTGTTTTCCTAGGACTTTTACGTCCTTTCTGGCCGGTGGTCTTGTATAGCCTGCTTCTGCCATTAGTTTCGCGTGGGCTTTGGCGGTGGCTATTTGGCGTTCTTTATTGACCACGACCACATCTTTCCCTTTCTGGAGAATGCCCAAATCATAAGCCTCATAAGCCGAGGTTGACACTTTCGCCATACCTATGGTCAGGAAGTATTCCTGAAGTACATTAAGTTCCACATCCCCTTTTCGGAAGGAATCGGAAGCCCGCATTGCCATTTCCTTGGAACCACCACCACCTGGAATGACGCCAACTCCAAATTCTACCAATCCAATATAGGTTTCTGCAGCGGCCACCACTTTGTCCGAATGCATGGACAGCTCACATCCACCGCCGAGGGTCATCCCATGCGGGGCGGCAACCGTTGGGATGGAAGAATAGCGCATCCGCATCATGGTGTCCTGGAACATTTTAATGGCCATGTTCAACTCATCGTATTCCTGTTCCACCGCCATCATAAAAATCATCCCAATATTGGCGCCCACCGAAAAATTGGCCGCTTGATTGCCCACGACCAGTCCTTGAAAGTCTTGCTCCGCAAGGGTAATGGCTTTGTTCAATCCAGCCAGAACATCACCACCAATGGTGTTCATTTTGGATTGGAATTCCACATTTAGGATACCATCCCCCAAATCTTCGGCAACAACACCACTGTTTTTGAACACTTCTTTGGACTTTCGGATATTATCCAAAATGATAAAGGCATCTTGACCTGGTATTTTTACCATTTCCTTTTTCGGGATATCATAGCAATAGGTTGCCCCATCCTTTACCTCGTAAAAGGAATCCACACCTGCGGTTTTCATTTCATTTATCCAATTGGCAGCCTGTTGCCCTTCAGCAGCAATGAATTCCAGGCCTTTATCCAATCCTACTGCATCCCATATTTGGAAAGGGCCGTGTTCCCAACCAAAACCGGCCTTCATGGCGTCGTCAATCTTGTAGAGTTCGTCCGTTATTTCGGGGATTCTGTGGGATACATAAGCGAACAACTGCCCAAAACTCTTTCTATAAAATTCCCCCGCCTTGTCCTTTCCTCCACAGAGTACCTCAAAGCGATCAATGACACTATCAATGGTTTTTGTCAATTCCAGGGTGGCGAACTTAGCACTCTTTTTGGAGCGATAATCCATGGAGTCCAGATCCAAAGTGAGAATTTCACTCTTGCCGCCATCACCTTTTACTTTTTTATAGAACCCTTGTCCGGTTTTGCTCCCTAACCACTTGTTCTCCATCATGGTTTGGATAAAACTGGGGAGGGCAAAAAGTTCGTGACGCTCATCCTCTTTGCAATTCTCCGAAATGCCATTGGCCACATGAACCAAGGTGTCCAGTCCTACCACGTCAACAGTTCGAAAGGTGGCCGATTTTGGTCTGCCAATTACGGGTCCGGTCAATTTATCCACTTCTTCCACCGTCATCCCCAATTCCTTCACGGCATGGAACAAACTTTGAATACTGAAAATACCAATACGGTTTCCTATGAAAGCCGGGGTATCTTTGGCAACCACGGAAGTTTTTCCCAAAAACTGCTCCCCGTAGCCGTTTAGGAATTCCAAAACCTCGGGTGCGGTCTTGGGCCCTGGGATAATTTCAAACAGTTTTAAGTAGCGCGCAGGATTAAAAAAGTGCGTACCACAAAAGTGTTTTTGGAAATCGTCACTCCGGCCTTCACTCATAAATTTAATGGGAATGCCAGAAGTGTTGGACGTAATTAACGTACCGGGCGTTCTATGTTTTTCCAGATTTTCAAAAACCTGTTTCTTGATATCCAAACGTTCCACGACCACTTCAATGATCCAGTCCACATTGGCCACCTTGGCGATATCGTCCTCAAGGTTTCCGGTAGTGATCCTATTGGCAAATTTTTGATGGTAGATAGGGGAGGGTTTCGATTTTAACGCTTTGGTCAATGCTTCATTTACCAAGCGATTGCGAACGACTTTATCTTTCAGGGTCAACCCTTTTGCCTGTTCCTTATCATTCACTTCCCTTGGAACAATATCCAAGAGCAATACTTCGACCCCAATATTGGCAAAGTGACAGGCGATGCCACTTCCCATAATACCAGAACCGATTACGGCAACTTTATTGATATGCCTTTTCATGCTATAGTTCGAAATTAATTAGTTGATGTTCTTGTGTATATTTTCTTGTCAACGATGAGTTTATTGATGATTTCGGATGTCCTGTAGAAACCCTCCAAATCCTTTTCATCTACATGTTCTTTTACCGCCTCATTAAATCGAAGGACCACTTCCTTGGACTCTTTCCTTTTTTCCAATCCGAGCGCGGTTAAATGGATGAGGACGCCCCGACCGTCATTGGGATTCGGCCTACGCTCTATATAGCCCCTTTCCTCTATGGATTTTAGGATTCTTGACAGACTTGTGGATTCCATACCCATTCTGGGGCCCAATGCCGTGCTTGGGGTTCCCTTCTTGGAATCAATGCTTAAAAGCGTAAATCCAATGGCCATGGTTAGGCCGTAGTTCTTGGCCTCTTCATTATAAAGGCGAGTGACGGCTTGCCAAGTGGCCCTTAGGGCCCAATCTATTGTCAAATCCTTCATAGAGCTGTTTTGGTCACCCAAAGATAACAAAATTTATTATGCATGCATAATAAATATTTTTCAGCAAAAAAGCCTGCTTGGACAAATGCCCATTTGAAATTGCGATGGACATAATCAATTCTTCCTACTTCTTTTTAGGATTTCTTTTTTAGCATTATGGTCATTGGTATTGCTATGCACCGTGTTGGAGGAATCGGTATAAGGGCCATTGTGAAGGTTAGCGCAAACCATTTTTAAGGCCCTAAGACAATACCAATACATAAGTCAATACCCAAGAGTAATACTAATGGGTGCCCCAAGTAGAATTTTGGTTTTTCGAGGTTTTAAGGAGTTTACGGTCAGCATACTTTTTGCGGACGGTTATCGCCCGTAGATATCATTGTAAAGTTTCATGTACTTTTCCTTTACAATCTTACGACGAAGTTTCATGGTAGGGGTCAGATGACCTTCTTCTATGCTCCATACGTCCGGTGTTAGACGAAATTGCTTTACTTTTTCCCATTTGGCAAAATCTTCGTTGGCATCGTCCACCTCTTCCTGGATACGGGAAATTACCGTTTCGTTACTACAGATATCCGTACTGGTGCCTAAAGTAATATCATGCTCTTCTGCCCAGGTAGACAAAAATTCAAAATTGGGCTGAATCAGGGCTGCTGGCATCTTTTCCCCTTCTCCAACAACCATGATCTGTTCTATAAATCGAGATTGCTTGAACCGATTTTCCAATAATTGGGGCGCTACATATTTGCCCCCGGAAGTTTTGAACATTTCTTTTTTCCGATCGGTAATCTTTAGAAAACCCTCTGAATCGATTTCCCCAATATCCCCAGTGTGGAAATAGCCGTCCTTGAGTACCTGTGCCGTCTTATCCGGATCTTTATAATAGCCCTGCATTACATTGGGCCCTTTGCACAGGATTTCGCCATCGTCTGCAATCCTTACCTCCACGTCTTGGATAATTTTACCGACCGTTCCAATTTTCCAACCGTTGTTGCGCTCGTCATTGACCGATATGACAGGGGAAGTTTCCGTTAGGCCATATCCTTCCATTACGGGCATTCCAGCAGCGGCAAAAACCCGGGCCAGACGGGCCTGTAGGGCCGCACTTCCGGAAACCATCATTTCCAGATTACCTCCCAATGCTTCTTGCCATTTGCTAAAGATCAGTTTTCGGGCCAATCCCAATTGCTTTTCGTACCACCAGCCATTAACTTTATAAGGCTCGAATTTTAGTCCCAGTTCCACTGCCCAAAAGAAAAGTTTCTTTTTTATCCCGGTCAAATCGGCACCTTTGGCGATGATGGCATCGTACACCTTTTCCAAAAGTCTTGGTACCACGGTCATGACCGTGGGTTTAACTTCTTTGATGTTCTCACTGATTTTGTCCAGGCCTTCTGCAAAATATACCTGGATACCACAATATTGGTACAGATACAATATCATCCGTTCAAAAATATGACAGACGGGGAGAAAGCTCAGTGCCTTGGCACCGGATGCAAAGGGAACACGTACCTTGCTTGCCACAACATTGGAAACAATGTTATTGTGCGAAAGCATTACTCCCTTGGGTCTGCCCGTAGTTCCGGAGGTATAGATCAATGTAGCCAGGTCGTCCGGCTTAACGGCAGCTTTGAGGGCATCTACCTTATCCTGGTTGGAATCGTCCTTGCCTTTTTCAAGAACTTCACTCCAATGGTTGCAGTTCTTTAATTCGTCAAAGGAAAAAACATCCTCCAGTTTTTTTACATTTCCACTTATGGCCAATATCTTTTGGAGTACTTCATCACAGGAAACAAAACAGTATTTTGCTCCTGAATGGTTAAGGACATATTCATAGTCCTCTTCCGAAATGGTAGGATAAATAGGAACGTTTTGTGCCCCTATTTGAAGTATTCCAATATCCATAATGTTCCATTCCGTCCTATTGGTCATTGAAATTACCGCAATCTTATCGTTGGGTTTAACCCCCATACGGAGCAGCCCCCTACTTATGGCATTGGCCTTATCAATGTATTCGTCGGTGGTAATGGATTCCCATGTACCTCCAACTTTCATGGCAAAAGCTGCGGGGAGCTTATAATTCTGTTGTTGATAGTACGGAAAATCGAATAATCTGGTTACGGTTTGCATAGTTAGTTTCGCTAAAGTAATTGCAAAATAGGGAAAGGAGACTAGATTTTAAAAACGAATCGACAAAATTGTTTGTTAATATTTGAGAATCTCTAAACAAAAGTCATCTTTAATAGTATTTAACATTAAATTAATAGGTTTGCTTTTATCTACGCGATTTTTTTCTGTGTTTAATGACATTTGTCATATTACTTGTATTCATACGCTTCTAATTTTGCCCGAGAAATTCACCAAATAATGTTAATCCTTAAAAATAGAGACTGTGGTAAAAGACCAAATTAAAGAAGGAGTGTGGACCAAAGAAGTCAATGTCAGGGACTTCATCATCAACAATATTAAACCCTATCATGGGACAGCGGATTTTTTGATCGGCCCAAGTGAAAAAACCAAAAAAGTCTGGGAAGCTTGTAAGCTTGCGATGAAGGAAGAGCGCGAAAACAATGGGGTACGGGCAGTGGATACGGATACGATATCCAGTGTAAGTGCCTTTGATGCAGGATACATTGATAAGGAAAATGAAGTAATCGTAGGCTTGCAGACCGACGAGCTTTTAAAAAGGACCATGAAGCCTTTTGGTGGCTTTCAAGTGGTGAAGAAAGCGCTTTCGGAACAAGGATTGGAACCCAATCCACATTTGACCGATTTGTTCTCCAAACATGTCAAGACACATAATGATGGGGTATTTAGCGCGTACACCCCAGAAATAAAAAAATACCGTTCCCTTGGTATTTTAACAGGTCTTCCCGATAACTATGCCCGGGGACGCATCATCGGGGATTACAGACGCGTCGCCCTTTACGGTATTTCCTTTTTGATCCAATCCAAGTTGAAGGATCTGGATAGCCTTGATACGCCTATGACAGATGAGGTTATTCGCCTAAGGGAGGAGGTTTCCGATCAAATTGGTGCGCTGAAGGACATGATTGTCCTAGGTGAAAAATACGGACTGGATCTAAAACGTCCCGCCCGCAATGCCCAAGAGGCCGTTCAGTGGACCTATATGGCCTATTTAGCGGCTGTAAAGGAGCAGGATGGAGCCGCTATGTCGTTGGGAAATGTTTCTTCTTTCCTGGATATCTTTATTGAAAATGATATTGAAGACGGTAAATTAACCGAAGAAGAAGCCCAGGAACTCATTGATCAGTTCGTGATGAAGTTGCGAGTGGTACGCCATTTGCGCATGGATGCGTATAACGAAATATTTGCCGGGGATCCTACTTGGGTAACGGAGGTGATTGGAGGGATGCTGAACGATGGTAGGACAAAGGTCACCAAGACCTCGTATCGATTCTTGAACACACTTTACAATTTGGGACCATCACCGGAACCAAACCTTACGGTGTTGTGGGCCTCCGAGTTACCCGGGAATTTCAAGGAATTCTGCGCCAAGGTAGCTATAGATACCTCTTCCATCCAATTTGAGAACGACGATTTAATGCGTACGCTACGGGGATCGGATGATTATGGTATTGCCTGTTGCGTTTCCCATCAGGATTTAGGAAAGTCCATCCAATTTTTTGGGGCACGTACCAATTTGGCCAAGACACTTTTACTTGCCTTAAACGAAGGCCGGTGTGAAATTACCGGAAAGAAAGTTGTGGATGGAATTGAACCGATCGGAGAAGGATATTTGGATTATGATCAGGTGATGGCCAACTACAAAAAGACCTCCAAGGAAATTGCCCGTGTGTATAGCGATACCATGAGTATCATCCACTACATGCACGATAAATATTACTATGAAAAGGCCCAAATGGCCTTGATAGATACCAATCCCAGCATTGATATCGCCTATGGTATTGCAGGGGTATCCATTGTGGCAGATTCTTTGTCCGCCATCAAGTATGCGAAAGTACTTCCTGTGCGAAATGAAGAGGGATTGACAGTGGATTTCAAGATTGAAGGTGATTTTCCAAAATATGGAAATGATGATGACAGGGTGGATACCTTGGCCGCCAATGCAGTAGCTGATTTTAACAGGGAATTGCAGCAGTTTCGAGTGTACAAAAATGCACGACCTACCTTATCCGTTTTAACCATTACCTCCAATGTGGTTTATGGTAAGAAAACGGGGGCAACTCCGGACGGTAGGGCCATGGGTGTACCTTTTGCTCCAGGGGCCAATCCTATGCACGGTCGGGATGCGAATGGTGCCATTGCATCACTGAATTCCGTAGCCAAGATCAAATATCAGGACGCCATGGATGGCGTATCCAACACCTTTTCCATCATACCAAAGTCATTGGGCGCCAATGACGGGGATCGAAAAGAAAACCTGGTGAGCATTTTAAATGGGTATTTCTCCAAAAATGCACAGCATGTAAATATTAATGCGTTGAACAAGGAAACCTTATTGGATGCCATGGAACATCCTGAGGAATATCCACAATTGACCATTAGGGTCTCTGGTTATGCCGTGAATTTCACGAAACTGACCAGGGAACAACAGCAAGAGGTCATTACAAGATCATTTCATGAATCTATGTAATCGCCTTTTTCCATGATAGCGGCACCTGAGAAAAATAATATTGGTTTTTTTCAGGTGCCTTATGGTACTGGAACTACTATGGAAGAATTGGTCACACCTACCTTAAGGGTACACTCCATCGAATCTTTTGGCACCCACGACGGCCCAGGGATAAGAACCATAATCTTTTTACAGGGATGTAAACTGAAATGTGTGTATTGTCACAACCCCGATACCATTGCCATGGAGGGCGGTCAGGAATATGAGGTAACGGAATTGGTGGAGCGGGTCCTTAAGATGAAGCCATATTTTGGTGAAAATGGCGGGGTAACGGTCTCTGGTGGAGAGCCCCTTTTACAAGCCAAGGCATTGATACCGTTCTTTAAAAAATTGAAAGAGGAGGGAATCCACACCAATTTGGATACCAATGGTAGGATCCTGAATAATTTTACAAAGGAATTGCTTGATGATTATACCGATTTGGTCATGTTGGACATTAAGCACATGACGGAAAAAGGTTTTAGGGAAATCACAGGTGTCCAAAACAAGGAAACCACGTTCAATTTGGCAAAATACCGTGAGGATTCGGGAAAGGAGATGTGGTTGCGGTATGTGCTTATCCCCGGATTGACGGATAGTCCACAACTGTTACATCAAATGGGGAGGTATTTTCAAGAATACCAAACCATTGAACGTCTGGAAATTCAGCCCTATCATAAATTGGGAATACATAAATGGGAGGCCTTGGGCTGGGAATATCCCATCAAGGAAGCCCGTGAGAATACCGAAGAGGAATTGGAAGCCGCCATTGGCATTCTCGAGTCCTATTTTAAGAAAGTAACCGTGAATTAAACCAAGGAATTTAAAACAGTGTTGGACAGCAACACGCATACAACAAAGATTATGAACACAAGAAAGCTTAAAAACCGTTGGCTAATTGCCGCCTCCGCTGTAGGTATCCATATTTCCATTGGTTCGGTTTATGCCTATTCCGTAATGACGAATCCCGTGAAGGATATTTTTGATGTGGAGGGGAGTGTTATCAAATGGGCCTTTAAAATAGCCATTTTGTTATTGGGACTCTCAGCGGCCTTTTTAGGACGTTGGGTCGAAAGGGTAGGGCCCAAGCGAAGTGGAACCGCAGCCGGTTTATTCTACGGTATCGGTATCCTGGGTTCCGGATTGGCCGTACAATTGGAATCACTGCCATTGTTTTACCTCTGCTATGGGGTAATTGGCGGTATTGGATTGGGCCTTGGCTATATCACCCCGGTAAGTACATTGGTCAAATGGTTCCCCGATAAAAGGGGACTGGCCACAGGAATGGCCATAATGGGCTTCGGTTTTGCCGCTTTGTTGTTTGGCCCCATTATGCAAGCTTTGTTTGATGCAGTTGGGGTCTCCACGGCTTTCTATATTTTGGGGGCCATTTATATGGTAATGATATTGATGTCCGCCAGCTATATGGAAAAACCACCACAAGGCTATTTGCCCAAAGGCTTTGTGCCAGGTGAAGGCAATCGGGTAAAGGCGGATATGGCCAACATAAGTGCCAATGAAGCCCTAAGGACAACCCGTTTTTACTATATCTGGATCATGATGTTCATTAATATTTCCTGTGGTATTGCCGTGATAGCCGCCGCCAGCCCCATGATGCAGGAGAAGTTGGATTATTCCCCTATGGAAGCTGCCGCCATTGTAGGTTTAATAGGGGTGTTTAATGGCTTGGGAAGGATACTCTGGTCCAGTCTTTCGGACTATTTTGGTCGAGCCAACACCTATATTCTTTTCTTTGCATTTCAAATATTGGCCTTTTATTTCCTACCTAGGATTTCCATGGAACTGACCTTTTTGGTCATCCTCTTTTTGGTCATCACCATGTATGGTGGTGGTTTTGCTACCCTCCCTGCATTTTTAGGGGATTTGTTTGGAACCAAACAATTGGGGGCCATTCATGGAATGGTATTGACCGCCTGGGCTTTGGCCGGAGTTGTTGGTCCTACCATTTACGATGTGGTCAAAAAGACCACAGGTTCCCTGGATACTACTTTGGGTGTTTTTGCGGGTTTGTTTGTTGTAGCCCTAATTGTGTCCCTTTTAATGAAAAGGAAGGTTGTAAAGGCCTATAGGGAAATGGAGAATAAGGTTTCATTGGCGAAAACCTAAAAGAGGCAGGGGGCTCCTTTTAAAGTGAATTTACAGGTGTAGTTTCATCCCTTCATGGGAAGGCTTGAAACCAAGGCTCGTATAAAACTCAAGGGCTTCCGGTCTTTTTTTATCGGTTGTCAATTGGATCATATGTGCCCCCCTTTCCTTGGCACGATTGATGGCGTATTTAAATAGAAGCTTGCCCAACCCTTTCCCACGATGTGCGTGGTGGATTCGTACCTGTTCTATTTGTGCCCTTAGGCCACCTTGATAGGTTAAATATTGCAGGAATGAAAGCTGCAAAGTACCAATGACCTTTGTGGAATCGTGTTCCAAAACCAGCAGTTCTTGATTGCTGTCATTGGCTATTTGTTCATATGCCAGAAGATAGCTTTTTGGGATAGGAAGTCTAAAATCCTCACGTTTCTTACCCAGTTTATCATTTGCAAGCATTTCAACGATATCTGGGATATCCTCTTTTGTAGCCTCACGGATTTTCACTGGATCAAGTGTTTTCCTTGACCCACTCGCGTGCATTCACAAAAGCTTGGATCCAGGGAGAAATCTTATCGTTTCTGTCCTTGGGATAATGTGCCCAATTCCATGGGAAAACACTTCGCTCAATATGGGGCATGGTCACCAAATGCCTACCGGTCCTATCACAAAGCATGGCTACATTGTAATCACTCCCATTGGGATTGGCCGGATATTCCGAATACCCATATTTGGCCACAATGGCGTACTTTTCTTCAGAAAGAGGGAGGCGAAACTTTCCTTCGCCATGACTTATCCAAACTCCCAAGGTGGTACCTTCCAAATTGGAAAGCATCACGGAATTGTTTTTTTGGATTTTTACCGAAGTGAAATTGCTTTCGTGCTTGTGTGAGTCATTGTAGGTCATTTTGCCATGCTGGTCGCCATGTTCCGGATTGATCAAATCCAGTTCCATAAATAATTGGCAGCCGTTACAAATCCCCACGGAAAGTGTGTCCTGCCTTGCGAAGAAATCCTGAATTACCTTTTTCGCCTTTTCATTGTATTTGATGGCACCCGCCCAACCTTTTGCCGATCCCAAAACATCCGAATTGGAAAATCCACCAACGGCACCAAGAAATTGAATGTCCTTTAAATCTTCCCGACCGGATATCAAATCGGTCATATGGACATCCTTTACATCAAATCCTGCCAAGTACATGGCATGGGCCATTTCACGTTCGGAATTACTTCCTTTTTCACGGAGGATAGCCGCTTTGGGACGGCCACTTCTGCCTGTTTCGGTAATCGGGTGGCTGAGGTCACCTAAAGTCATCCCCTGCGGAAATGTGTAAACCAGGGGTTGCTTTTTGTAATTCGTATAACGTGCTTTTGCCAGGCCTTTGGCCGTTTGTTTATCATCCAGGAGATAGGACGTTTTAAACCAAATATCGCGGAGGGAATCAATAGGTAAACCGATTTCAACACCATGGTTTTTAAGTTTCAGGGTACTTTCTGAAATAGGCGAACCTATTTTGACGATTTCCAAACCTTGGGATTCCAAACGCTCTTTAACTGCAGCATCGCCCTGAAAAACAATACCGCAGTTTTCTGAAAAGAGAAGCTTTATGGTATCCGGTTCATCAAGTTCGGTTATATCAATTTCAGCACCCAAATCCGTATCCGAAAAACAGATTTCCAGTAAGGTGGTCAGCAATCCACCCGAACCTATATCGTGACCGGATTGAATGTTCCCCATCTTGATTTCCTGTTGCATTGCATTGAACGCTTTCCTAAAATAGTTGGGGTCATTCACCGAAGGTGCCTCACTGCCCACAATATTCAAGACTTGATTGAAGCTGGAACCTCCCAATTTGGGCCTGTCCTTGCTTAAGTTGAGGTAGTAAATGTCCCCCCCATCCTTTTGCAGTACGGGCTCCACCACCTTTTTAATATCGGAACAATGACCCGCAGCAGAAATGATAACTGTTCCCGGGGCTATAACCTCCTGGTCCTTGTATTTCTGCTTCATGCTTAAGGAATCCTTACCGGTAGGAATATTGATGCCCAAAGCAATGGCAAAGTTGGAACAGGCTTCCACTGCCTCATACAATCGTGCATCTTCTCCCGGATTGCGGCACGGCCACATCCAATTGGCGGAGAGTGAAACCGATTGTAGCCCCTCTTCCAAGGGTGCCCAAATAATATTGGTCAAGGCCTCTGCTATGCTGTTCCTACTGCCGGCCACGGGGTCAATCAATCCCGAAATAGGGGAGTGGCCTATACTGGTTGCAATTCCTTCCTTTCCCTTAAAATCGAGTGCCATTACCCCACAATTGTTGAGGGGCAATTGCAACGGACCAGCACACTGCTGCTTGGCCACACGGCCTCCAACACAACGATCTACCTTGTTGGTCAACCAATCCTTGCAGGCCACGGCCTCTAATTGTAGCACACTTTCCAAATAATCATGGAAATGCTCCAAACTGTAGGGGGCGTCTTTGAATTGGGTTTCGATTTTCGAGTCTTCCATGATGGTTTTTGGGGAACTGCCAAAAAGGGCCGACAACGCTACGTCCATGGGTTTGTCTCCCTTGCTTTTACTTTCGAACGTAAAACGATGGTCACCTGTAACCTCGCCTACCTCAAAAAGTGGGGAACGTTCCCTTGCCGCTATTTTTGTCAGCATTTCCATGTCTTTTTCGCCCATCACAAGGCCCATACGCTCCTGACTTTCATTACCGATCAATTCCTTGGCAGAAAGTGTGGGGTCACCAACGGGAAGTCTGTCCAAATCAATATGGCCGCCCGTTTCTTCCACCAATTCCGATAGGCAGTTCAAATGTCCACCCGCACCATGGTCATGAATGGAAACAATGGGATTTTCTTCACTTTCCACCAGACCTCGAATGGCGTTGGCTGCCCGTTTCTGCATTTCGGGGTTGCTACGTTGCACGGCGTTCAACTCGATAGCAGATTCAAATTCCCCGGTATCTGCACTTGAAACGGCGGCACCGCCCATACCTATTCGGTAATTGTCACCTCCTAGAATCACTACTTTATCACCCTTTTGGGGAGTGTCTTTTAAGGCCTGTTCAGCTTTCCCGTAACCGATACCTCCGGCCAGCATAATGACCTTGTCAAACCCTAATCGTTGTGCTTCTTCCTTGTGCTCAAAGGTCAGTACGGACCCGGCAATCAGTGGCTGCCCAAATTTGTTCCCAAAATCCGAAGCGCCGTTACTGGCCTTGATCAAAATGTCCATGGGGGTTTGATAGAGCCAATCCCGTTCCGGGAAGGCTTTTTCCCAAGCCCTGCCCTGAAGAGGGTCTGCTGGGTCGTCTTCCAACCTGGAATAGGACGTCATGTACACTGCGGTTCCGGCCAAAGGCAAACTTCCCTTACCACCCGCCAATCGATCCCGAATTTCACCTCCAGAACCTGTGGCCGCCCCATTAAAGGGTTCTACCGTAGTAGGGAAGTTATGGGTCTCTGCCTTTAGGGAGAGCACGGAATCAAATTCCGATTCTTGATAAAAATCGGGCTCATCGGCACGTGTTGGTGCAAATTGAACGGCTTTGGGCCCTTTTATAAAAGCCACATTGTCCTTATAGGCCGAAACAATGCCATTGGGATGTTCCTGGGACGTTTTTTTGATGAGCTTGAAGAGCGAAGTGGGCTTTTCTTCCCCATCGATTACAAAGGTGCCGTTAAAGATTTTATGGCGGCAGTGTTCCGAATTTACCTGACTGAAACCGAACACTTCGGAATCGGTCAATTTACGTCCCAAATCCTTGGAGAGTTGCTCCAGATAGGCTACTTCTTCAAGACTCAACGCCAAGCCTTCTTTTTGGTTGTATGTCGCTATATCCTCAATTTCCAAAATCGGTTCTGGACTGATATTGATGGTGAAGATATCCTGGTCCAAACCATGGTATTTTTGGAAAAGCATGGGATCATAGTCGCTCTCATTTTCTTCTACCGCGTAAAACACCTCAATTCTTAAAACACCGGTAATACCCATGTTTTGGGTAATCTCCGTGGCGTTGGTACTCCAAGGGGTCAACATGGTGGCCCGTGGACCAACAAAAAAGGCGTCAAGTGACGCCGCTTCTATCTTGGGTTGGTTGCCGAACAACCATAGTAACTTTTCTTGATCTTGGGAGCTTAGGTCTTGATTGGCCTGCAGGGCGAAAACCTTGGTTTTTGGGTCCCCGAAAAAGTGAATCATTGCCATTTATTTGGAAAATGCAAATTTACCAAAATGTAAAGGATTTTAAATAGTGGAATAGGGGAGTTGTTAACGAGGCTTGTTGATATTAAAAAGGTGGGAATTTGAGCGTTTAAGGGATGTTCAAAAAAATCCTACCGGTTTAATGGTGACTCAACGTTGGTCACAACCTAAAATTATACCGTACTTTTAGCAAAATCTGTCGGTTTTGAAGCTCCCAGGGTTGGTTGATGTTGTTTATTGCATTGTTGTTAAAAACGAGGAAGACATCGCCCAGCGGTGAGAATATCCAGTGGATACGGGCATTTAATCCCAATACCCGGCTATCCGTATCATATTGCAAATAACTGTTCAATTGCAAATTGGAGGTTACATTAAAGCGTACGCGAAGCCCAGCCAGGCTTTGGTCAAAATCTCCAAAGGGCAACCGGGCACGGTTGTGAAGGCCATTGAATTCAAAGGCCAGCAAGGCACTGGGATTCCAATTGAGGGTGAGTTCAAACTCATCCAAGGTGCCTTCATAAAAACTACCAAACCACCAGGTAGCCTGACCACTCAACCGTCGCTTACGGGCAAATTCGGCCTCCAATCGGTAGCGCATAAAATTGTATTCGCCCACCGGAATGGTGACTCCTTCGGAAATATCAAAAGGCACCAAAATATTTTCACCCGTAGGCCGAACGTTGGCCTCAATACGGTCACCACTTTCCAAACGCCAGTTGATGGGCGCGGTAAACACGCTGTAGGATTGCCATGGCCCAGAAATATTGTTGATGTAGGTCACAAAAAATTGGTGGAACATTTGACGGAGCCAAGGCGTTTTCGGCCGGGGGGCAAAGGTGCCCCCGAAACGGTAAAAATTGACGCCCTGTCTGGGCACAAAGCCCAGGGAGGGATCGAACTGCTCCCCAATACGGGCATAGGTGACCGCAACGTCCCACCGGTCATTAGGGTAATCAATCTTAAAACCTGCGGCGGAACGGTCACCCGATAGATCTTCTCGGTCAGTGAATAGTGCCCAACCCCCAACCAAAAAGTTTTTGTCTCCCTTGAATCGGGTCGTCTGAAAGGTAAAATCACCCCCGGACATCCAACTGCCATCCCTTCCCAAGGGATCACCCGATGAAGCGATAAACCCGACCGAACTTTCCTTGAGCACGTTGCGACGAACCCGGACCACTCCCATATTGGTGGCATCAAAACTGTCATCGTCTAAACTGAAATCGTCCGTACGAATACCCAATCCGCCAAAGGCAGTCTTTCCAATACGACCATTGAGTTTGGTGCCCCCAACTACTGGAATCTGCACATTGTTTCGTAAACCGATCCGACGACTAAAAAAGGGCAGTACCGTGCTGGTACCCGTACCAAAGCCAAATTCGAAAATATCTGAACCTTCAAGAAAAAATATCCTTCTCTCAGGAAAAAATAAGGGGAAACGGGTGAGGTTGGTCTGGCGGGTATCCACTTCGGTTTCACCAAAGTCGGTATTTAATGTAAATGTGGCGAGCACATTGGGACCAATACGTTGGTTGGCATCCAAACTAACGTCAGGGTCCACAATCATAGCACGATCCGCTCCAAGTTGGTTGGCATTAGCAATCAATGAGGGGCGAATATTGACCCCAACACCGTAATTGAATTCGGGAAGCCCGGTGACCAGACCTGCGCGACTCGTCTGGGCAATCCATTGGTCACGTTTGACATTGGCCCAGCGAATGGTCTCCAAATTGCGTTGTATGCGCCGTTCTATATTAAAGCCCCATTTCGATAAACCCTTTTTGAAAGCGATACTCTGAATGGGAATCACAATTTCTGCTGTCCAGCCCTTATCCGTTATCTGTGTTTTGGCATCCCACACCGCATCCCAATCTTCGTTTTCGTCTTCACCACGATCCGAAACCAAAGCGTCATAACGTGCGGCCAACGAATTCACGGCAAAGATGTAGCCCGATTGCCCATCCAAAAAAGGATCAATGACTACCTTCACATGGTCTTCTTCAGAAATATCTGCATCCCGAAGTTTGGAGAATCGAATAATTCCATCGGGATTGCTATCGTTGCAGGTAATGCCAATCACCACCGTTCTGGCATCAGCTATGACCTGAACCAAGGTAGGCTGTGATGGGATTCCCCCTTCTTCGGGAACGGTAGTCTTAAGATTGGTGAGCACAGGGGCGTTTTTCCAGTCCTCTTCATTTAAAGCCCCGTCAAAATCCAAGGATTCGGTCAACTTTCCAGACGCAAATTCGGGTCGCTCAATGGTTTGACCAAAGCCAAATTCCATAAAACTGAGCAACGGAATGAGTGCCAATAAGCGGTGTAAGACAGATTGGAAAGCCTGAAGCAGTTTTATGGTTCGCACGGTTTGGATTCAATAGTGGTCACTAAACCACAAGGAAAGATAGTCCAATGTTTGGTTCGTTGGGTTGGTCACGGTTTAGTTTATTGTGGTTCTAAATACGTCAATCCAACAATTCAATTCTTGAAATGGTCAGTTCAAATTTTTGGGGAACTTTATTTGCAATAAGAAAAGTGATTTCTTCAATTTTATGATGATCGAAATTCGGAAGGTTTAATCGTCGTCCCCGAAAGGTGGGGTAGAGGTCTTTAAGTTGAAAATCCAAGGTTTGCCAGTTTCCGGTCGTTTCAAATTTGGTGACATAACTGTAATAGCTTCCCCTTTGGTGCCTAACACGGAATTGATAGTTGCTTCCATCACCCTTTAGGTGGATTCGAACTTTACTTTCCGGAGTGACCTTTAGGGTCTCCATAACATATCGTACCGAAGAAAATCCTCCATTGTTTTCAAGGGAAACCGTTCCGGAGAATTTGGCATACCCCTCTTTGGTGATCCCAAATTCACCCGAGGAACGCCCCCCCATAACAACATCATCAATGATATACCAGTTTTTGGAATTTGGATTGGCGCTGGCATCAAAAAGGGTTTGGGCTTTCATAACAATGGGGATTAAAAATAGGACTACTATGACAATTTGTTGTTGCATTTAATGTATTTCCTTGACAAATACCATGCAATGCTGCCATGGCAAATTAGCAATGTTTTCCTTCAACACAAATCCTACGGAAGCCATTTCCTTAACCGCTTGTTCCTCTGTCATTTTGTGCAATCGTTTAATGGGTACACTTGGGTCTTCCCCTCGATACTCTATCAGGAATAGCTTGCCTTCTTTTTTCATGGCTTTGTAAATGGATTGCATCATTTCCATGGGATACCCCATTTCATGATAGACATCTACAATAAGCACCTTATCCAGTATATTCTCGGGGAGATTGACATTTTTTTCAGAACCCTTAACGATTTGGACATTACGTGCCTTGAGTTCCCGTTTTCGCAATTTTAGTACTTCCAACATCTCCTCCTGAATATCCACGGCATAGATAATTCCTTCAGGGGTTTTTTCTGCCATTTTGAACACATGGTATCCAGAACCTGCGCCAATATCGGCAATGACATCAGTTTCGGAGAGTTGCATATTTTCCAACAGCTTAGTGGCTTTCTCCTCCCTTTCACGCTCTGGGCGTTCCAACCAGTACATGCCCTGAAACCCCATTACATGGGCAATTTCCCTGCCCATATACCATTTGCCAATGCCATTGGGGTCATCCTTTTTATACGAGTAAGGACCATCTTGGGCACAGGCAAATACGAAGGGAATCAAAATGGGAAGTATACCAAGGAGTTTATGGATTTTGATCATAGCAATTAATGGCCTTGGTAAGGTTGTGCTGTAAAAATAAGGGATACTGCGGAAGTGTTATCCTAAGAAAGCTCTAATTTTTAATGTTTTTGACATCAACTCCTGAATTGCCTACTGGATGAAACCAAATACAATTTTTGTATGGTGCGGTTGGGAATAACATATCCCACCTTAAAAAAAGAATGAAAAAAAGCCCCAAATCGGGGCTTTTATTGATTTAGACAAACATTCCTCCCGAGGCTTCAATACGTTGACCATTGATCCAGGCAGCATCATCGGTACACAAAAACGCCACCACACTACCAATATCCTCCGCTTCACCAACACGGCCCAATGCCGTTAAGGAAGCTATGATCTCGACTACCTGGGGCGCTGCTTCAAAACGATCCTTATTAAAATCCGTGTTGATTGCTCCCGGAGCGACCGTATTGGCCTTAATTTTTCGTGTCCCCAATTCCTTGGCCAGATATCGGGTATAGACTTCAACGGCTCCCTTCATGGCCGCATAGGCAGAATATCCTGGGAACGAAAACCGGGCCAAACCACTGGAAATGTTTACAATGCCCCCACCATCATTCATGGCGCCAAGTAGCTTTTGGGTAAGGAAATATACGCCTTTGAAATGGACGTTCATGAGGTCATCAAAAGCTTCTTCCGAAGTATCGAAAACCGAACCCTCGTGGCCAAAACCTGCGTTATTGACCAAATAATCAATTTTGGATTTGTTCCATTGCTTACTTAGTTCCGCTACCAAATTGGTTTTAAAAGCCTCAAAAGCAGTACTGTTTCGGGCATCCAATTGTAGTGCGATGCCCTGCGCGCCTTCAGCGCCAATCAATTCAAGGGTTTGTTGGGCAGCTTCACTGTTGGAATTATAGGTAATGACCACATCCAATCCTTTTTTGGCCAGGTTTACGGCCATATCCCTGCCCAGTCCCCGGCTACCTCCTGTAACCAATGCTATTTTTCTGGAATCCATAGTGTTTTTGTTTTTTAAATTGAACACTACAAAGTTCCATTGTGGACTGTGGTTTACCTTACGAAAGTGAAACCAAGAGTTGTAAAAATCAAACAATTTCCAATTTCCGGTACGCGGCGGGGGAGTGGTCCGCATGTTTTTTAAAGAAATTGGAGAAATGGGCGGTTTCTTCAAAACCCAGTGAATTGCCTATCTCAGAAACGTTCCAATTGGTATGGCGAAGCAGGATTTTGGCTTCCTGGACCACGCGCTCGGCAATTAATACCGATGTACTTTTTTCCAGGGTTTCCTTTAACGCCCGATTCAAATGATTGACATGAACGCTTAGCTGATTGGCAAAATCGGATGCCGAACGCAAACCCATGCGTTGCAATGGACTTTCTATTGGGAATTGCCGCTCCAACAGTTCCATAAAAAGTCCGGAAATACGTTCCGATGCATTGGAGTTGGATTGCAGGGCAACTTGCGCGGGTTGCATCTTTAATCCGGAATGGATCAGTTCAAACACCATATTTCGCAGTAAATCGTATTTATAGGCGTAGTCGGAATTGATCTCATTCAGCATACGCACGAATATGGGAGTAATTGACTTTAGCTGTTCATCTGAAAGTTCCAGGACGGGATTCCCATTGGGTTGAAAAACGGGATACTGGGTCAAATCCCCAAATTGGTGAAAAAAGGTATCCGTGAAAACGCAAAAGTAACCGGTCAATTGCTCATCGATCCGTTCCCAGTTATAGGGTATTTGGGGATTGGAAAAAACCATCACCTGTTTTTCAATAGTGACCACCTTATCCGCGTAGTGGACCCTGCTTTTGCCCTTTACCAAACTTATTTTGTAATAATCCCTTCTATTGAAAGGCATGGGTTTGGGTTTGGGGCCGGCAAATTCATCGAGTTTGAATACATTAAAATGACCAATGCCGGATTTTACGCTTTCCGGGACATAGTGATGGGTAGATTCGTAAAAGTCTTCTATCGATACTTTTTTCTGCATGTCCCAAAGTTACATAAATCAAATAATTATCCCGTTTTCTCCAAAAGGGCCATATAGAACCCATCAAAACCACTTTCCGAGGCATAAATGCTTTGTTCTTTCACCAAAGTGAAGGGTTGCCCAAATTCCGAAGCTAAAAAATGTGCCACTTGTTCCGTGTTTTCCTCCGGCAGGATAGAACAGGTGGCATAAACCAATTTACCCCCTGGTTTGACCATTTTGGAATACTCCCCTAAAATTTTTTGCTGTACCCCCTTGATGCGTTCCACGAAGTCGGGTTCCAATTTCCATTTGCTATCGGGGTTACGCCTTAGTACACCAAGACCGGAACATGGGGCATCCAATAGGACCCTATCCGCTTTGCCATGAAGTTTTTTGATGGCCTTTGCGTTTTCTATAATTCGGGTCTCCATATTGTGGACACCGTTGCGTCTGGCCCTGATTTTTAGCTTTTTCAGTTTACTTTCATAGATGTCCATGGCAATCAACTGCCCTTTGTTTTGCATGAGTGCGGCCAAATGCAATGTTTTGCCGCCTGCCCCTGCACAGGCATCCACAACACGTTGCCCAGGAGCAACATCCAAATAGGGCGCAACCAATTGGGATGAGGCGTCCTGTACCTCAAATAAGCCTGTCTTAAACGCTTCCGTGGTGAACACATTTTTTCTTTCCTTCAGTTTTAGGGCATCAATGGCACCGGAAACCGTTTCCGTCGCAATATCCATTTTGCCCAATATCTTACGCAGGTCCCCTTTGTTCGTTTTTAAGGTATTCGTTCGTAAGACCACTTCGGCCTGTATGTTCAGGGCAGCACTTTCCTTGTCCCATAATTCCTTGCCCAATGCTTTTTCGCAACGCTCGTCCAACCAATCCGGGAAGGATTCCCGCAGTTTTCTAATTTTGGACAGTTCATCAAAGCGTCCCTTGATCCGTCTGACGGGCGTATCTTCCAATTGTTTCCAATCGGGTAGTGGAATCCCCCGCAATACGGCCCATACGGCAAACAAGCGAAATAGATTGGCCCGGGAGTAGGGTGCACTTACCTCTGCGATTTCTGAATACAAACGTTTGTAACGGACAATTTCATAGGTTGTTTCCGCAATAAAACCACGATCCCTTGCCCCCCATCGTTTGTCATATTTAAGGACTTTTTCAATTACCTTATCGGCATAGCCATTTTCATTGAAGATAAGGTTCAGGGCATCAATAACGGCAAAGACCAAATTCCTGTGGAGACGCATAGCATAGAATGAGCTTGCAAAGGTAGCTTTTCTGGTAAATTTTGTTGTTGGACTGGGCTAAAACGCTACTTCATAAGTCATCAAAAGGTGATAGTGAACGGCAATTTGACTCTTTTGAAGCATCTACAAGGAAATTACCGTAGTCAATGGACCTATGAAATGCTCTTGTTCCAACAGGTCCGTTTTAAGAAACCACTAAAAAAATCATTCCTCAACCTTAGCACTTGTCGTGGCGGGTTTGAGTGTGGCATAAAAATAAAGGGAATGGTTATGGATATTGATTTTGAATACTTCCTCAATAGTCTTTTTGATGAGTTGGATTCTAGGGTCGCAGAACTCAAGTATCTCCCCGGTGTCGGTAAGGACAATATGATCGTGTTGTTTATCAAAATATGATTTCTCATATCGCGCCTTGGTGTCCCCGAACAAGTGCTTTCTAACCAAACCACAGGCTATCATCAATTCTATATTGTTGTAGATTGTGGCCCGGCTTACCCGGTAGTTCTTTTTCTTCATTTGGAAGTAGAGCTCATCCACATCAAAATGTTCGTTGTTGGAATAGATTTCCTCTAGAATGGCAAACCTTTCGGGAGTCTTTCGGTGCCCATTATTTTGTAGGTACTCGGTGAATACCTTTTTGACCACTTCTATTTTGGATTCGATGTCCATTTTTTGGGACTGGCAATTGTATTTTTCAAGCAAAGCATGAGAAGGAAAAATAGGGCGATAGGGAAATACCGGCCCCCAATACGTTCAAGCCCGGTTTTAGGCACTCATATTTCGGGGTGCCCAAACAGCACACATCATCCCTGGAGCTGCTTTTTGTGGGTTGGCACAATCCTCCCTTTCAAAACGGAGACAGCTTGTGCAATTTCTTTCATCGGCCAATCTCGCTTTCATTTCAAAACTGTCACAGGTGTAAAGGTGGCCGACCTTCACTTTGTGAACCGCACATGTGCTATCGCTCATTAATTTGTCACAATTCGCACAGGTGTTTCCTAATCGTATAGCCATGGTACCTACTGTTTTAAAGTTCCTACTAAAGATACGGCCGAGAATGGATAGAATGAATTTAAATAATTGTAAATCAATTATTTAAAGTTAGATTGTTTAAAAATTACAAAAAGTGGAACTGGTCTGTTTTCCGTTCTTTTTTAGTTGTCTTTTAGGGGAAAGCAAGTATATTTTTTGAAGTGCGTTCAGTACAATGACGAATGCTTTATTTTTATGGTGGATTACCAACAAAAATCAATACTAGGAATCAGCATGGCATTTTTTTTAAACCACTATATGGGAAAATTGGGTTGTTTGTTATGTGTTATTGCGATGATTTTTGGTTGCTCGGAACAAAAAAGATCGCATAGCTATAATTCGATTCAAATAGAAACGGTCTTTGAAGACTCCCTGAGTATTAGGGCCATTGAATTTTTAGATCAAAACACGCTGGCCTTTGCCGGAAGTAATGGAACATATGGTACGGTAGACGTGAAAACCGGTAAACTGAGGTCCAATATACAAGCTCACGATTCCATAGTTCCGGAATTCCGTGCCATAGCACATACCAAAACGGACTTTTTTATGCTTTCCGCGGGAAATCCTGCCCTGCTTTATAAAACAGGGGATAACGGCACTATGGAACTGGTGTATAAGGAGCGTGGTGAGGGTGTTTTTTACGATGCCATGAAGTTTTGGAACGACCAGGAAGGAATAGCCGTTGGTGATACGGTCGATGGATGCTTGTCCATTATCATTACCAGGGATGGGGGTAAAAGTTGGGAAAAGGTTTCCTGTGCCAACTTGCCCATGGGGATAGAAGGTGAAGGAGCTTTTGCTGCCAGCAACACCAATATTGAAATAAAAGGGGACAGGACCTGGGTGGCTACAACGGAAAGTCGTATTTATTTTTCACCGGATAAAGGAAGAAACTGGCAACTACAGGTTGTGCCCATTGTAAATACCTCAGCTACGGAAGGTGTCTATTCCCTTGATTTTTACGACCAAAACCTTGGTATGGCCTTTGGCGGGGACTACACGAACCCCGTTGGTTCCAAAGCAAATAAAGCCTTGACAACGGATGGTGGGAAATCCTGGAATGTCATTGCTGATGGTGACTTGCCGGGATATAAGAGTTGTGTGCAATTTGTCCCCAATGCATCTGGCAAAGCCATTGTTGCCATAGGTTTTACGGGAATTGCCTACTCGAATGATGGAGGTGAAAGTTGGGAATCCCTGAGCCAAGAAGGTTTTTACACGATTCGCTTTTTAAATGATTCCATTGCCTATGCCGCGGGCAGGAACAAAATTGCCAAGTTGACCTTTCAATGATCAGGTCAAGGGCTTTTCTTCCAGCCGCAGTGAAAAGGAGGCCGTATCTAGAACGGCTTCAATGCCAATGGGAAAGGTAAAGGTTTCCGCAATATGTCCAAAGCTCATGCCATACACGGCAGGTATGCCCATCGGGGCCAAGCGATCCGTCACCACTTCCTTCAAAGAAAAGGAATCGGAACCCTCCTTTTTATCACAGCCTGCACAAACGCCAAAGACGACTCCCGCCGCCTTTTTAAAACTGGGGGTGGACAATAATTGGGTCAGCATTCGGTCGATGCGATAGGGAGCCTCACCCACATCTTCAATACAAACGATGGTATTGCTATAATCCAGGCCATAGTCGGTACCGTTCATGGCCGAAAGCAGGGAAAGGTTGCCACCCACCAATTTGCCTTTGGCCGTTCCCGGTGTAATCACATAAGGTTCATAAACGGGGTCGTTCAACAAGGTATCTTCATCAAATTGGTAGTTTTCCAAAATCCATTTTTTCTTGGGGTGCATGAGCAAATCCTTTACCCCATTGTAGGCATAGGAACCCAGTTCGGGGCCCATGGCACCATGAAAGCCGATGAGGCCTATTTTTTGGTAAAAGGTGTTCAAGAGCGCCGTGATATCACTGTACCCCAGGAGTATCTTGGTATGTTGGGCCAGAAGGGAAAAATCCAACAAATCCAAAATCCGTGTGCAACCATAGCCACCGCGTATGCAGAAAACGGCATCAACTTTTGGGTTGCGGAACATATGCATCAGATCTTCCGCCCGTTCTGCATCGGTATTGCTTAAATAGCCGTGGTTGCCAAAAATCCGTGAAGTATGGTAAGGTTCCATGCCCATGGCCTTGATGGCTTTAATGGAACGTTCCAATTGTTCCTCCGTAATGGCATAACCGGGTGCGATCAGACCCACGATGTCGCCCTTTTTTAAACGTTTGGGTTTAGTAATTTTTGGAAGATGGGTAGTTTCTTGAGACTTAACTGAAGCCCTCACGGGCAGACCTACGGCCAACAAAGCGGCCGAACTGTTTTGTATAAAATCCCTACGCTTTATCATGCTCCTAATTTAATATGAAAATTCCATAGGAGCGACCGCCTTGTTCGTGGGCCTTAGGTCTAATAGCTACTATACGCTCACCACCACATACCTTCGGCCCGATTTTTTGTACCAGATACCTTTGTATTTGTACAATTTTCTGCCGTTGACCACGACCACCTTATTTCCTCTGGGAAGCGTTCGTACTTTAATTCCAATAGGGGCACCAACCACCACATAGTTGCGCCCTCTGGCACGATACCACACCCCATCAGCGAAATAAAAGTTGGTATTCCTATGGACAAATACCTTGGGTTTGGCCAGGGTAGTGACCACAGTTCCATGTTTTGGGTATACGCGGACCACGGTTCTTTGGGCCTGGGAAGCCAACATTCCAACTACAAATGCCACAATCAAAAGGATACGATTAAGATTTTTCATAACAATCAATTTTTTTGGGTTTATCTCTTTGACTTAGGTTGTTGGTGAAGGTTTAATCACCCCCTTTCTTATTCGATAAACGACCCAACCTATCGATAAAAACAATAGTGCCAGACCACCTGCAAAAAATGGGATTTTAGATATAATATATTGATTGTTAGGAATTTGAAAACTATCTAGGACATGCTTTCGATTGTTGTCCAATTGATAATGATGTTTTACCCCATTGGAATGGACGAAGACATAGTTTTTAACTTTTTTGTAGAGCCCAAGAAAACTTGATATGGTGAGTTCAAAATCTTTTACCGTATTGGGCACATTGACCAGTTCAAAGACCAATTTTCCATCGTGTTTGTCCAGTTGGGTTTCGATCAATGCCATGGAAATTGGTATACGGTCAATGGTCAACGAAACATGCCCATCAAAATAGGATTGAAAATCCATGGAATACGAATGCAATGAAAATTGGCTTTCGTTCCTCAATTGTGGATGCATATGTTCCAGAAGGTCAATTGCTGATTTTGGGGTCAAATGAATGACCAATTGTTTTTCATCCAACCTAAAAAAGTAACTGATGTCATTGGGATTGTGTGCCTTGACTGGAATTGTCACAAAAAAGCACAGTACTACGATGGATATGTATTTTCCCATGGAACTACGGTCTAAAATTGAAACTTGAGTTGGGTGTGCCTGAAAAACAAAGCGGCATTGACGGAAAATTATCCGTAATTACATAGTAATACTCCTCCTCGGCTTCTGGAGTTTTGCCGAAACGCCCGTTGCAGGCATCCAAGGTAGAACTACCATCCATGTACTCATAATCCTGAAAGTAGTATCCATCTGGACAGCCGTCCGGTGCTGATAGGCCATCCCCACCCCTGGGTTCCGTTTTTAGTTGATAACCACTTTCCAAAGCTACTAGGGTTACACCATCACTGTCATAGGCGTATTTATAATAAATTGGAAATCCGTCGGCCGCGTAACCGATTTTGACCATTTCAGTGCCATTTACATTTAGGCCATCAATATAATTGGATGGCGTGCCATGGTAATGATAACGACCTGTGGGCTGTACATGGGCATTGTTGCAATCCAAGCCTAAAGAGGTTGTGGATTGTAGTGTTGTGATGTTCCACTCCCTGTTAATGGTCCCGTCCGAACCTATGAAAAATTCCGCAGTGTAGGGTTCAATGACCACCCCGGAAAATAATACCCCCGTAGTATAACCAGCACCATTTGTGGTTCCATTGGCCAATTGTGGGGTCACGGTCATACTGTAGGTTTCGGATACCGGGGCAATAGTGTTTGGATTGCCGCTATTCGGGAATTGGCCCACCAAATGATCGGCCACTCCATTTACGGTGATGGTCCTTGTATTACCGGAAATGGATTCGGAATATAAGGAGGTACCACCCAATTCGGATGCAATGTCCACAGTACAGCCGGAAGCATCAAGGTGTATGGTGAAAACGCTTGAAGAACCGGAACAATCCAAATTGGAACCATTGTCCGTTAAAATAATTTCCGAATCATCCGAGGTGGAACAAGCGGCCAGCAGGAACAGGTTTAAAAGCAAAAAGTTTTTTAGAATACGCATTGGTCAAGTGTTTTTTGAATTTGTAGTTTGACCATTGCTTTCTAAATTGGTTTAATGAAAAAAGGGGCGGTCAGCCCCTTTTTATGATTATTTAACACCGCTATTACTGTCCCCGCCGTTTTCGTACCTGTTGCAAAAGTCTTTTTTTAAAATCTTCCTCTGCCTTTAACAATAGTACGATTTTCCTTGCCGGAAGTACCTTTTCCAGGTCCTGTAGAAATTCTTGTTCCAGACCGTGTTTCTCATTTTGTAAGATCCGAAATTCCGATAACAATTTTGCAGCTTCATCATCGGTCAAATCATCCAGATAAGGTAGCTGGCTTCCAAAACGTTGACGTTCTTTTCTCCTAAGCCTGTGCAGTGCTTCATCATGGGCATTGTAAACGGGCCAAAAATCCTGCGCTTCGGATGGAGTAAGTCCCAAACGTTCCGTGATAAAAGCTACCTTCAGGGTTTTTATACGCTCTTGTGCCGGCCGTTGGGCATAAACACCCATGGTGAGCAATACGAGCAGTAGAACCAATATTTTAGTACTGTAGTTCATCATAATCCAAATCTAAATCTTCCAAATCCTCCACATTTGCATCCAAATATTCCAATATGCTTTCTTCTTCCAATGTTTTTTCGGTAATATCCGCAATGGAGATATCATCCAAATTTACGGCTTCTGCAATCTCATAAGAAGAAAGGCCATAGGCAGTGTCCTCAAAATAGGTTTCAATATCCATACTGGCCAAATCCTCAAAATTCAGGTCAGGGCTTTGGTTCCAGTTCCATGCCAGGGCAAGAACAAAAATAAGTGCCACCGCGGCTGCCGCATAGTACACCGCCTGATATCCCACCAAAGAAATCACTTTTGGGGATTTTCCCTTCATTTTTTCAATAGTGGAGCTATAAATCGAATCAAAATAACCTTCGGGTACCGCAAATCCGTCGGATTTCGGAATTAGCGTACTTTCCCGGGAAGTTTCTTCAACCGCCAAACGTTCAAACAAACGTTCATTGAAATTGTCAAAGTAGCCTTCCGGGGTCTTGAATTTATTTTTGTGGTTCTTTTTCATGCTGTTAGTTAGACCAATCTATGGCGAAAAGGTTTAATCCGGTTCGGTAAGATACGATTCAATTTTTTTTACTGCCAAATGGTACGATGCTTTTAGACCACCCACCGAGGTTTCCAAAATTTGTGAAATTTCCTCATATTTCATTTCCTGAAAATATTTCATGTTAAAGACCAGTTTTTGTTTTTCCGGTAGGGTGGCAAGTGCCTTTTGGAGCTTTAACTGAATAGCATCGCCTTCAAAATAGACATCCGATTGTAGGTTTTCTACAAGGGATTGTTGTAGTTCTTCATTGGACACCCCCAATTTTCTTGATTTTTGCTTTAGAAATGTCAATGCCTCATTGGTTCCAATTCGGTACATCCAGGAGTACAGTTTACTTTCCCCCTTAAAACCGTCAATACTTCGGTAAACCTTTATAAACGTATTCTGAAGCACATCATCGGCATCGTCATGATCAAGGACAATGCGCCTTATATGCCAATACAGTCGTTCCTTGTAGGTGTTCACCAACACTTCAAAGGCCTTGGACTGTGTAGCTTTGTCCTTTAATTCCAATACTAAGGCTTCCTCAGCTGACAAAAGGGATATTTTAGAGGTTTGACCATAAAAATAACGAAAGGTTTAAATCCCTATTTGAGAATGATCGCCAATTCTACTTTCCACTTTTAAAAATGCATCGAAAACCGCACAGGGGTGGTAGATTATTTGAGAATGGTAACGAAGACCTTTTTTCTGCTTTTTCTTTGGAATTTTCGACCAAATAAAGGTTTTATGCCATGGTCTGCATTTCTACCAGCTTCTTGTATCCCTTTTTGGACTTCATCAGTTCCTGATGGGTACCTTGCTCCAAAATCTTGCCCTTGCTCATGACTACAATGGAATCTGCATTTTGAATGGTGGACAATCGGTGGGCGATAACAATTGAGGTCCTATTGCGCATCATTTTTTCCAGCGCATCCTGAACCAAACGTTCGCTTTCCGTGTCCAGGGCGGAAGTGGCTTCATCCAAAATCATGATGGGAGGATTTTTTAGTACGGCACGGGCAATGGACAAACGCTGTTTTTGCCCGCCACTCAACTTGTTTCCACCATCGCCAATATTGGTGTTATAGCCTTCAGGTAGTTCCATGATAAAATCATGGGCATTGGCAATTTTGGCGGCTTCCACAATTTCTTCCTCGGTCGCGTTGGTTTTGCCCAAACCGATATTGTTCTTTACCGAATCATTGAATAAAATGGAATCTTGCGTTACCAGTCCCATTAGTCCGCGGAGTGATTTTTTTGAAATATCCTTGATGTTGATATCGTCAATTTCAATACTTCCTTCGTTCACGTCATAAAATCGGGTCACCAAATTGGCCACGGTACTCTTACCACTCCCGGATTGTCCGACCAAAGCAACGGTATGTCCTTTGTTTACCTTGAGGTTGAACCCCTCCAAAACATTTTCATTTTCATATCCAAAGGAGACATTTTTAAAATCAATCCCCATGTCAAACTTTTTAATTTCCGTTGGATTTACGGGTTCTTTTATGGAGTTCTCGGTTTCCAGAATTTCAAAAATCCGTTCTCCTGCCGCGTTTCCTTTTTTAATGCTGTAATTGACCGTTGTTATGGCCTTGACCGGATTGATAATGGTATAGAACAGTCCAATGTAGCCCATGAAATCCTGTGGTTTTAGCCCGCTGTTTTCGTCAAATACCAAGCTTCCTCCATACCAAAGCACGGTAATGACCACCGCAACCCCAAGGAACTCACTCAATGGGGAAGCCAGCCCTTTTCGTTGTAGAACGGAATTCATGATGTTCTTGAATCGCTCCGTGGAGTCCGTAAACTTTTTTGCCAATTTACCTTCTGCATTGAAGCCCTTAATGACTTTTAACCCCGTAAGGGTTTCCTCCAAAAAAGATAGGAACACCCCATTCTCCTTCTGCGCGGCCAGGGATTGTGCTTTTAAACGTTTCCCCACTGCAGAGATTATAAATCCGGTTATGGGTAGGAAGATGAAAACAAACAAAGTAAGTTTGGCACTTATCAACAACATGGAAATCAACACAATAACAATGGTAATGGGTTCCCGAACCAGCGCTTCCAAAGAGTTGATTATGGAACTTTCCACTTCTTTGACATCTGAGGTCATTCGGGCCAACAGGTCACCTTTTCGCTTTTCCGAGAAAAAGGAAATTGGCAAATCCACCACTTTGTGATACAGGGAATCCTGTATGTCCTTTACCATTCCGGTACGTAAGAAGGCCAAAAAGTACATGGCCATATAGCGAAATAAGTTCTTAAGGAAGAAAATCACAATACTGGCCAGGCAAATGAATACCAAAGCGGCCATAGGCCCGTCATCGGCAACCTTCTGTGTCAAAAAATAGTTCAGGGAATCTTCGGCATATCCCTTTAGGTTCGAAAACCCCTGATAAACGGGCTTTTCAAAAACTTCCTCTTGATTATCGAACAGTATCCCCAATGTAGGGATGAAAATGATAATGGAGAGCACATTAAAAAAGGCATACAATACATTGGATATAATGTTCAGTATGCCATAAAGTTTGTACGGTTTGGCAAACCGCAACAGTTTTTTAAGGATGTTGTTCATCAACCTAAATTCAATTCGGCTACAATGCCATCCAATTTGGCATCCAATTGCGAATTTACGGATTTAAATTCCGAAGCACTGGGCAATACAGCGTTGGTACTCATGTAGAACTTCACCTTAGGCTCTGTACCAGAAGGTCTTGCCGCTATTCGGGTACCATCCTCGGCTTCGTAGATCAGGACGTTGGATTTTGGCAAATCAATGGATTTTTCCTCACCAGTGACCACATTTTTTGCGATTGATGTATTGTAGTCCTCAATCCAAACCACCTTTGAACCTTGAACCGTTTCCACGGGATTTTCTTTAAATTCCTTCAACATTTGCTTGATTTCTTCCGCACCACTGATTCCCTTTTTGGTCAATGAGATCAGTTTTTCCTTATAAAAACCAAATTCCACATAGGCATTGATCAACTCTTCATAAAAGGAACTGCCATTTGCTTTTGCTTCCGCGCCTACCTCGCAAGCCAGAAGTGTAGCGGTAACGGCATCTTTATCGCGAACAAAGTCGCCCGCCATATAGCCAAAACTCTCTTCGCCACCACCTACAAACTTTGAATCCGGGAAATCCTTGATCATTTTACCGATCCATTTGAAACCGGTCAAGGCTGTTTTGAATTCCACGCCATAGGATTTAGCCATTTGCTCCATCATAGGAGTGGAAACAATGGTAGTCGCTATAAATTCGTTGCCCTTAAATCCTTTTTCCATGTATTTATCCAAAAGGAACTTGGTCATGAGCACCATGGTTTGGTTTCCATTCAACAGCTCCATTTCCCCCTCCAAATTACGGACTGCAATGCCCAAACGATCGCTGTCCGGGTCCGTGCCCACAACCATATCCGCTCCAATGGCCTCCGCTTTTTTCAAAGCCATGGCCAAGGCTTCCGGCTCTTCGGGGTTTGGGGATTTTACCGTTGGGAAATTGCCGTCCGGCGTGGCCTGTTCCTCAATAACGGTCACATGGGCATAGCCCGCCATTTTTAGGACTTGGGGAATGGCCGTAATGGAGGTCCCATGGATTGAGGTAAACACAATTTTAAAATCGTCCTTGCCCGCAGCATTAAAATTTCCGGCCTGGACAGACGCATCGAAAAAAGCGTTATCGACTTTGGTATCTATGGATTCAATTAGGTTATGGTCCGCTTCAAATTTGATATCCTCATAGGAGATGGTATTGATTTCGGTAATTATTTTGCCGTCCTGTGGTGGTACAATTTGTCCACCATCGCCCCAATAGACTTTATAACCATTGTATTCCGGTGGATTATGGGAAGCCGTGAGCACAATACCGGCATGGCAGTCCAAGTGCCGAACCGCAAAGGAAAGCTCGGGAGTGGTCCGCAACGCGGAAAACCGAAATACCCTTATTCCATTGGCGGACAGTACTTCTGCCACTGTTTGGGAAAGTGTGTCACTATTGTGCCTGCAATCATAGGCAATGACCACCTTAATAGTTTCGCTGGGATACGTTTTCTTTAAATAATTGCTTAGGCCCTGGGTGCTTTTCCCCAAGGTATACTTATTGATGCGATTGGTTCCCACGCCCATTACACCACGCATACCACCGGTACCAAATTCCAGGTTTTTGTAAAAACGTTCTTTGAGCTCGTCATGATCGGAATCCATTAAATTCTGGACTTCTTGTCGTACTTCGGGGTCAAAAAAATCGGAAAGCCATGATTTGGCAGTGGTCAGAAAAGTATCCATAAGTGTTGTTATTGCTCTTTAAAAACAAATGTAAGGAGAAACGCAATTTGATTATTCAATAATGTTGATGGTTTCCTGCATTTTATAAGGTTCACTTTGTTTTTTGGTGCGGATGAACAATTCCCCTAGAAAACCTGCCAAGAATAATTGGGTTCCAATGATCATACAGGTAAGGGCAATATAAAACTGGGGCCTGTCGGTAATCAGTCGTCCCATGGGATTCAAAAAAAGCTTATCTATCCCCAGGTACATGGAAAATCCAAAACCAATCACGAACATTAAAACCCCCAAAGCACCAAAAAGGTGCATGGGTCTTTTGCCAAACCGGGATACGAACCAGATTGTGGTCAAATCCAAAAAACCATTGATAAATCGTTCTGCACCAAACTTGGTGGAACCGTACTTTCTGGCTTGATGCCGCACCACTTTTTCACCAATCTTGGAAAAACCTGCGTTTTTGGCCAAAACAGGGATGTAGCGATGCATCTCCCCGGAAACTTCAATGGTTTTGACCACTTCATTCCTAAAAGCCTTTAGGCCACAGTTAAAATCATGTAGTTTGACACCGGAGGTTCGCCGGGCAGCCCAATTAAAAAGTTTGGAAGGAAGGTTTTTTGTTAGAATGGAATCGTAGCGTTTCTTTTTCCATCCGGAGATAATATCGAAGCCCTGGTTCGAAATTAAGTGATACAATTCTGGAATTTCCTCGGGATTGTCCTGAAGATCGGCATCCATGGTGATGACCACATCGCCCTGGGCTTCCTTAAAACCGGCATGCAAAGCCTGGGATTTGCCAAAATTTTTCGAAAAGCGTATACCTTTAACGTTGCCATCGCTTTTGGCTATGGTCAAGATGGTTTCCCATGACCTGTCCGTACTCCCGTCATCAATAAAAATAATCTCGTACAAAAAGCGATTGGATTGCATCACGGACACAATCCAATCGTACAATTCCTGTATGGACTCTTCTTCGTTAAGTAAGGGGATTACAAGCGATAATTGCATAGGCTACCGTGGTAAACTCCCCAAAAGTAGTATTTTTTCCTTAGTAGGATGGCCTTGGTTTTTTGACTATGGCACCGGTAATTAAACCCACCACCAATCCAAAGATAGCGCTTAACAGTACCCCTATACCCATAAATATGGGAAAGAACTTTTTCTGGAACTCAACACCCTGGTCCCATTGTTCCTGTGTCATGCTAGGATTTGCTTCAAATGCTTCAACCTTGGCAATTTCCATTGCTTTGTCCATATAATCCGGTTCCAGGACGCCGGACATCAGATAAAACCAGATGATACCGATTATTGTTGCAATTACACCAATACCGGCGCCAATTTTAATTGCCTGTCCAATTTTTAAGTAGTTTTCATTGGATTTTTTGTATTGGACGATTCCAATAACAACGAAAACAGCCAAAATGCCGTACTGTATCGCCTGAATTGTAAAACTACGTTCATAATGTAAGCCTTGGGTATACAGCATTATACCAAAAACCACACCGACCAGGCCGGCCAGTCCCCCATAAGTGAGAATATGCTTTTGTGTTTTTAAATCTTGTCCTTCCATTTGTTTTAATTTTAGTTGATTACGTGTTATTTGTTGAAATTACCCTGGTTTTGTTACAATTTAAAAGTACAATTTTTGTTTTTTGCCCAAACCCACTTGTTTGTAAAAGGAATTTATCTAAATTTGCAGTCCGAAAAATCGATGTAACGAGATGAAAGCAGGAATTCACCCGGAAAATTATAGATTGGTAGCTTTTAAGGACATGTCCAATGATGATGTTTTTATCACCAAGTCTACCGCAGAGGCGAAAGAGACCATTACTGTAGATGGTGTGGAGTACCCATTGGTAAAGTTGGAAATTTCCAGAACCTCCCATCCTTACTATACTGGTAAAACCAAACTGGTGGATACCGCTGGTAGGATTGATAAGTTCAAGAACAAATACAAAAAATTCCAAAAAGAGGAAAAGTAATTTCCTACATTTAGAAAATATACTTTTAACGCCTTCGTTACGTAACGAAGGCGTTTTTTATTTTTGACCAACCCTATTTGATAGCCAATGAACTATATCCTTGCCGACGGAGACACAAGAAATTCCCTGCTGCCCTTTACCTTTACCAGGCCTGTAGCTGAAATACGCGTGGGAATTTTGACCATTGCGGAAAAATGGGAAAAACACCTTGGAGTTGAGATCAGTTATTGGACGGAAGACTATCTGGCCCAAAGGTTTCCCTTGGTCACAGCAGCCGATAATGTGGTCATAAATGCGGCGTATTTGCCAAATTCCACCTTAAAGGCAAAGATTGGGACCCTTAAAAACAAGCAGGCATTGGTATTTGGTGGTGATATCATTGCTTACCGAACTAATGATGTGGGAGAACATTTTGCCTTAGAAGCCTATGATTCCATTGCCTACGAGGATGAATGTTTCACCATAAAAAATACATGGGATATATTTTCCAAAAACGATGAAGCCCTTCGGGCCGATTTTGAATTATTGACCCAAGGAAGAAAAAGTCAGCCCATATCGGAGACCAATACCGTCATTGGCGATACTATTTTTCTGGAAGAAGGGGCACAAGTGGAAGCCAGCATTCTCAATACCACAACCGGTCCCATTTATATTGGAAGGAATGCTTTGATCATGGAAGGTTGTATTATCCGTGGTGGTTTGGCATTGTGTGATAATTCCGTCCTAAAAATGGGTGCCAAAATCTATGGGGCAAGCACCTTTGGCCCGTATAGTAAGGTAGGGGGGGAGGTTAACAATGCCGTTTTGTTCGCCTATTCCAATAAGGGACATGAAGGCTTTTTGGGAAATTCCGTCCTTGGCGAATGGTGCAACCTTGGTGCCGATACCAATACCTCAAACATGAAAAACAATTATGCAAAAGTGCGGCTTTGGGATTACCGGACAGAAGGTTTTGCCCATACCGGCTTACAGTTTTGCGGATTGATGATGGGAGATCACAGCAAGGCGGGTATCAATACTATGTTCAATACGGGTACCGTTGTTGGGGTAAGTGCCAATATATTCGGTAGTGGCTTTCCCCGGAACTTTATTCCCAGCTTTTCCTGGGGAGGCGCCTCCGGCTTTACCACCTATAGAACCCCTAAAGCCTTTGAAACCGCTAAAGCCATGATGGATAGGAAGGGGGTCGGGTTTGACACCACGGAAGAAAACATTTTGGAACATGTTTTTGAGTTGACCAAAAGGTGGCGGAAGGATTGACCTTTAATTATTGGCAGGTTCAGGTATAATGGCATCCCGGCCTTGCTATTTTAATTTTTACATGTCCTTAGGGAGAGGGTTGGATTATTTTGTCACCTATATAACGTACTCCCCATAGTTTCAATGCCCTATGAAGTAGCCATACAATTGATATACAAAAAGGGCTATCCCCGCAATTATGAGGTACCCATTAACTGCTTTGTAAAAAGCCGGAAACTGTTTGTGTTTCCGTGCAAGTGTGAGTATAAAGACAATTGGAATTAATGCCAGGACCTGTCCTACCTCCACACCTAGATTAAAGCACAGGATTTCTGCCAGAAATTGCTCCTTCCCCATGTCAAAGGACTGTAATCGTGTGGAAAGTCCAAAGCCATGAATCAACCCAAAAAGACCAACCATGAGCAGTAAATTGGGCGATTTGACCTTTATTTTTTCAAAACCGCCCAAATTCTCAAATCCCTTGTACAAAACACTTAGGGCGATAACCGCATCCACCAAATGCTCATTTGCCGTGATTCCAGTATATGTGGCACCTATTAAGGTAATACAATGCCCTATTGTAAAAACTGTAATGAACTTCAAGATGTCCTTGAAGCTGTTCAAGTAAAATATAACACCGGTCAGGAAAAGCAGGTGATCATAACCAGTGAGCATGTGGGTCGCACCTACTCGAATATAGGCCCACAAACCACCGTTACGCAAAAGTTCCTGATCGGCACTGGTGACATCGTGGGCAAATCCCAAAAGCGGAACGAACAGCAAAATAAGCGGCAGTGCCCGTCTTAAATTGGAATGCATCGTTAGTTCTTTTTTCTGAACATCAGGAATAATACTCCTATGAGGAGAAGACTACCCAAAATAAAGACCCAAGTAGGAAAACCATGCTCGTGATCGTGATCATGGGTGTGGGTATCATGACCATGTTTGTGGCTTACTTCAAAAGTAAGTGTCGCCCATTTGGATTTATGGGTCAGCTCATCACTATCGGTAACTCTGGTCATATAAATGGTCCTTAGATAATAGATGCCTTCTTCAGGTAGATTTACGGTGACCATACCTTGGTCATTGGTTCGTAATTGTTGACCGCTGGTATGGGTGTGTGATTCGGCTGTTTCGGACGTGTTGGAATGGCTATGATTACCATCGGAATGTTCATGGTCATTGGAGTGACCTTCCCCACCGTGTTCATGTTCATGGCCGGAAGTATGGTGTGTATGACCGTGTGAACTTTTCAGGTAGTCGGCATAGACCAGTTGGTTGGATAACGGCTTGGCATCCAGCAATAATTGTACTTCCAGCTTTTCACCACTGTACTTTTCATAGGGATTTTCCACGGGAACAAATTCTATTGGATAGTCCAAGGCAGAACTCCAATCATTTGTCCTATTATCACCCACCTGGTAAATCGCCTTTACATGTTTTTCATAACTCTCTACCGCATCTTGCTCCAATAAACTATCATTGGTACGTTGTTGGAGCATATCCAAAACACCATCGTGTTCCAGGTAGTCGTTAAATTTTTCAGCTGTGAGTTCAATGTTCCTTGCCCTTGTAGAAACACCTGCCACATACGTTCCTGCCTTACCCGTATTAAAAGTTAATTGGGTAATGGTACTGTCTTGATCTTTCCATTGATCTGGATCGATAAATGTTCTTTCGCCTTGAGCGATAACGGAAGCGTCCAGCATGCGGTCCCGGGCAATGATATTTTCGCTCTTTTCAAAAGTCCCATTGTACAGGCTCAATGTCGCTTTTTGATTGGGCTGTAGGAAATAGGTGTCCATTTTTACATACAGATCGTGGCTGCATAATACCAAAATGGCAGACAGTAGGTATAGGGGTTTGCGCATGGGTCGAAATTTTGACCCCAAATATACAAGCTAAACCTACGAAACATAAATGCGTTAAAACATAAAATTTGTTTCGAGGGGTACAAAACACCACAGGCTTTAGCCTACAACTTTAAAAATTTCGACTGGATTCGGAGGTAGTCGAATTTAAATTCTTTAGTAGTCCTACAAATTTAATATCCTCACGGATGGACCAAGAGTTTAGGAAAGTTGCCCTTACTATTCTCTTCTTTGGTATCAGGTTTGACTCCATCATAGTTTTTTCAACTTCATATTTTATTGGCAGTGATATGCTACCGCTAAAACATTTAAGCGAGCTCAATACTGGTAAAGAGCATTGACCTATTACGAAGTTAGCTGAACAATTCCATGCTGGTATTTTCCTATTGGATGATCATTTCTAAAATCCAAAATCTGAACTCTAAAATCTGAATTCTAAAATCTGAATTCTAAAATCTGAATTCTAAAATCTGAATTCTAGATTCTAACCTCTTATAACTATCTTTGCAGGCCGATTTTCAGTTGGTTATGAACAAAAAAGTGGCCTTTTATACGCTGGGGTGCAAACTGAATTTCTCAGAAACCTCGACCATAGCCCGAAATTTTCAAAATGAAGGTTTTGACCGTGTGGACTTTGCCGAAAAAGCGGACATCTATGTCATCAATACCTGTTCGGTCACCGAGAATGCGGACAAACGTTTTAAAACCATTGTAAAACAGGCCCAGAAAGGGAATCCAGAGGCTTTTGTGGCCGCTGTGGGCTGTTATGCACAGCTAAAACCCGAGGAGTTGGCCGCGGTTGATGGGGTTGATTTGGTTTTAGGGGCAACCGAAAAATTTAAATTAACGGATTACCTGAACGATTTATCCAAAAACGATAAAGGGGAGGTGCATTCCTGCGAAATTGAAGAGGCCGACTTCTATGTCGGCAGCTATGCAATAGGAGATCGTACAAGGGCATTTTTAAAAGTGCAGGATGGGTGTGACTATAAATGCACCTATTGCACCATTCCCTTGGCGCGTGGGATTTCCCGAAGCGATTCTTTGGCAAATGTATTGCAAAATGCCAGTGAAATTGCTTCCCAGGGTATTAAGGAGATTGTACTCACGGGAGTAAATATCGGGGATTATGGAAAGGGGGAATTCGGCAATAAAAAACACGAGCATACTTTTTTTGAACTGGTCCAGGCCTTGGATAGGGTAGAAGGGATCCATAGGTTACGCATTTCATCCATCGAACCCAATCTGTTGAAGAATACTACCATTGATTTTGTGGCCCAGAGCAATAGTTTTGTTCCACATTTTCATATTCCATTACAGAGTGGAAGCGATAAGATTTTGAAATTGATGCGCCGTCGATATTTATCGAATTTATATGTGGATCGGGTAAATCGCATCAAACAAACAATGCCCCATGCCTGTATTGGGGTGGATGTCATTGTCGGATTTCCCGGTGAAACGGATGAGGACTTTTTGGAAACCTATCATTTTTTGAACGAACTGGATATTTCCTATTTGCATGTGTTTACCTATTCGGAACGGGACAATACCTTGGCTGCCGAAATGGAAGGTGCGGTTCCCAAACATATCAGATCCAAACGCAGCAAGATGTTACGGGGGCTATCGGTTAAAAAGAGAAGGGCCTTTTACGAAGACCAATTGGGAAGTGTACGGACCGTTTTGTTCGAAGGGGAAAACAAGGAAGGGTACATCCATGGATTTACGGAAAACTATGTAAAAGTAAAGGCGCCATGGAACCCGGAACTGGTCAATACATTGCACCAAGTGCAACTTACCGAAATCGCCGAAGATGGATTGGTCCGGTTCAACTTCCTTTCAGAACATGTCTTGGCATAAAAAACCCTGCCGAAATGGGCAGGGTATATTCTTGTAAAATACGTTTAGGTTAGATACGGATTCCTACGGGAAGCATTTCTTTATACTGCCTATTTTTTCTTAGAAAACCAGCAATATGTGGGCTTGTAGGCACTACCCGAACATTTTGCTCTTGTAGGTGGTGTAAAACTTCTTTAATGAAGTCTTCTTTAAATCCTTCCTGGTTAATTTCCTCAGGGATGACCAACTTGGTCAAAAAGACTTTCCGCTCTTGCGAAGAATACTCAATCTTTGCCAAATGACCATTGATTTTAGTCTCGAACTGACGAAGGAAACTGTTGTCTTTGATTTCCATTTCTCTCATATAGTTATGGTTTAATGAGGCCACCATACCATAAAGCCATAGCTAAACGTTACGCTATTAGGTTTGGTGACAGTTTCTGTCTATGAAATGTGTGTGGTTATACATAAACGGGAGGCAAAGATAGTTAAAAAATCCCTAATTTCCTAGCAAAATCAGAGCCCTACAATTGTTGGATACCTCAAAAACACATATTTACCTAATGCCCGGTATGGCTGCCAGTCCGGCCATTTTTGATGGCCTAAAATTGGATGGTTTTCTTTTTGAATTGCATAGATTGGATTGGTTTCCACCAAAAAAGGGAATTTCCCTCTCGGAATATGCGCGGGAAATGTGCAAAAAGATCAAACACCCAAAACCCGTTTTGCTTGGGGTTTCCTTTGGAGGCATGTTGGTCCAGGAAATGGCCAGGCACATGGAAACCAAAAAAGTGATTGCTGTTTCCTGTGTCAAAACAAAGCATGAACTTCCCAAACGGATGCTCTTCGCAAAATACACCAAGATCCATAAGCTATTGCCAACGGGATTGGTCAATAATGTGGAACTTCTGGCCAAATATGCCTTTGGTGAAACGGTGACCAAAAGACTTGAGCTTTATGAGCAATACTTGGGCGTAAGGGATAAAGACTATATAGATTGGTCCATAGATGCCATTGTAAACTGGGAACAAACACAGTTCCCCAAAAATCTGGTACACATTCATGGAGAAAAAGATGCCGTTTTCCCCATTGCGCACATAAAAAATTGCATCACCGTAAAAAATGGTACGCACACCATGATTTTGCATCGGGCAAAATGGTTCAATGAAAACCTTCCCCGGCTTATTTTGGAATGATGGGAATGATTTTAATGGTATCTTGCTTTAAAATTCGGGGATTGATGAAACATCTTAAAAACATTTTGGCGGGAATTGGGTTTTTGTTCGTTTTGGCAAGTTTGATTTATGCGGTCCAACTTCAGACCGAAGAACCCAAAACAATGGAAAAAGAGGTAAGTATCGATAAAAATGTGGCCGATAGTTACCAAATAACGGCGATTACCATTCCGTCCGATCTTAATTTTGCCGGAGAACCTGTCCCCTTGGAAGATCCTGAAATTATGGAACGGGTAGATCGTGAATTTTTGGTCAATACCTACTGGCAATCCAATGCGGTTCTTTTAATGAAACGGGCCAATAAGTATTTCCCCATTATTGAGCCCATCCTTGCCAAAAATGGCATACCGGATGATTTTAAGTATTTGGCCGTTGCGGAAAGTGGATTGCTGGATGTGCCATCTCCCGTGGGGGCCTCCGGGCTATGGCATTTTATGAAAGCAACCGGAAGGGAATATGGTTTGGAGGTCAATGCCAATGTAGATGAAAGATATCATGTAAGAAAATCCACGCAGGCGGCTTGTGAATACCTCAATAAATGGAAGGAAAGGTTTGGAACATGGACCTTAACGGCGGCGGCTTACAATGCAGGTCCGGCCGGAATTCAAAAATATATGGGAATCCAAAAAGTGGATGATTATTATGATTTGCTCCTTGGCCAGGAAACGGGACGCTACGTATTTCGGATTTTGGCCATCAAGGAAATACTGTCCCATCCTAAAAAGTATGGATTTGAACTGGAAAAGAAAGACCTTTATGAAATGGTCCCTACCTTCACCGTTGAGGTGGATACCGTAGTAAAAAGTTGGGCGGATTTTGCCAAACTCTATGAAATCAACTACAAGATTCTAAAACGCCACAATCCATGGCTCAGGGAACCCCATTTAAACAATGCCTCCCGTAAGAAATATGTGATCGAAATTCCTAACAAGGGCTATTACAGCGTTGCAAAATAAGGATTAACGATATCGCGTCCGTACCTGTTGCGGACCCTTTTTCAATTGCTGCTGCATCATTTTCAGCTGATCCGTTAACATGCCGTTTTTATCCAATTTCTTCGCTTCCTGTAGCAAAGTGGTGGCTTCCCGTTTTCTTCCCTTTTGCATGGCAATGCCCGCCAAGCTCATTTTGGCCATGGCCTCATCATAGCCCATGTTCAACCCCAATCGCAAAGCCTTTCTAAAGTATTTTTCAGCTTGGGTCAGGTTTTTTTGGGAGTAAATAATACCGTGCAGATAATTATAGTAACCCTGTTGTTTCTTTACCAGGGCCGCTTCCGGGTTCTTAATTCTTGACAACCATTTTTCGGTGCCTTCCATATCCTGTTTTCGCATTCGTAGGAACGCCAAAAGAATGATTTCATTCCTGAAATACAAAAAAATAAAGATCAAGGAGAGCAGTATCAGGAATATTCCATTACCTATATACCCTTCAACAAATTGATACACGGCATACGCGTTGATCAATACGGCAATCACCAATTTTATATTCTTATGGAACATTTTTAGGTTCGAATTTTGTGGATTTGAATGAAAGATTCTTGAAGTAGGCAAAAGTAACAAAAAGAGTTGAAACATTTTTTTTATACGCTTGCCAAAGTAAAAACTCTTTGTATATTTGCGCCCAGAATTTTCAGGGCCTTATGGTCTTTACAAATACCTTTAACTATGAAAAGAACATTTCAGCCATCCAAAAGGAAAAGAAGAAACAAACATGGTTTTAGAGAGCGCATGGCTACTGCCAATGGCAGGAAGGTTCTTGCGAGAAGAAGGGCCAAGGGAAGAAAAAAATTAACAGTTTCATCTGAACCAAGACACAAAAAATAGATGGACTGTCGATAACTCGTTAATTAATAGGTGCTGTATTTAAAATCAGCACCTTTTTTTTGACCTATTTTTAACGATTGAAGTAAAAGTAACAAGAAGAATGCCTAAAAGAGACGACTTAAAATCAATTTTAATTATTGGTTCAGGACCCATTATCATTGGTCAAGCATGTGAATTTGATTATTCAGGTTCGCAGGCATTACGCTCCTTACGGGAAGATGGTATTGAAACTATTTTGATCAATAGCAATCCGGCCACCATAATGACAGATCCTTCAATGGCCGACCATGTTTATTTAAAGCCGTTAAATACAAAATCGATTATTGAGATTCTCAAAAAACACCCGCGGATTGATGCCGTGTTACCTACAATGGGCGGACAAACTGCTTTAAATCTTTGTATTGAAGCAGATGAAAAAGGCATTTGGGAAGATTTTGGAGTAGAAATCATAGGGGTGGACATAGATGCCATCAACATCACGGAAGATCGGGAAAAGTTCCGCGAATTGATGTTGAAAATCGGTATTGGAATGCCTCCCCAGGCTTCTGCGACCTCATTTCTAAAAGGTAAGGAAATCGCACAGGAGTTTGGTTTTCCTTTGGTTATACGGGCCTCGTTTACATTGGGCGGGGCAGGGGCATCCATTGTGTACGATCCCAAAAAGTTTGACAATCAATTGAGCCATGCCCTGGAAGTATCCCCCATTCATGAGGTAATGATTGATAAGGCCCTGATGGGCTGGAAGGAATACGAGTTGGAACTGCTTCGGGATAAAAACGATAATGTTGTCATTATCTGTACCATTGAAAATATGGATCCCATGGGTATCCATACCGGTGATTCCATCACTGTGGCCCCCGCCATGACATTGTCGGACAGGACTTTTCAGCGTATGCGGGACATGGCCATTCATATGATGCGCAGCATTGGGGATTTTGCAGGTGGTTGCAATGTGCAGTTTGCGGTAAGCCCGGACGAAAAAGAGGACATCATTGCCATTGAAATCAACCCTAGGGTTTCCAGGTCTTCCGCCCTGGCATCCAAAGCCACGGGATATCCAATTGCCAAGATTGCCGCAAAGTTGGCCATTGGCTATTCCTTGGATGAATTGAGCAATCAGATTACAAAATCCACATCCGCCCTATTTGAACCGACATTGGATTATGTCATTGTAAAAATTCCCCGTTGGAATTTTGATAAGTTCGAAGGGTCGGATAGGACCCTGGGACTACAAATGAAATCCGTTGGTGAGGTCATGGGTATTGGGCGTTCCTTCCAGGAAGCATTGCACAAGGCCACGCAATCCCTTGAAATCAAAAGAAATGGGCTTGGTGCGGATGGCAAGGGCTACAAGGATTACGAGACCATTATCCAAAAATTGACCGTCCCCAGTTGGGACCGGGTCTTCGTAATTTATGATGCCATACAATTGGGCGTGCCCTTACAGCGGATACACGATATCACCAAGATTGATATGTGGTTCTTGAAACAATATGAAGAACTCCATTATTTAGAGCAGGAAATTTCAAAATATACCATAGCTACCCTTTCCAGGGAATTGTTATTGGAAGCCAAACAAAAAGGATTTGCCGATCGCCAAATTGCCCATATGCTGGACTGCTACGAAAGTGAAGTGCATAAAAAGCGGATGGAGCTCAAAATCAATAGGGTCTACAAATTGGTGGATACCTGTGCAGCGGAATTTAAGGCGTTGACCCCATATTATTACTCCACCTTTGAGGAGGAAATCGAAACTGCCGATGGCAAACGTTATGTAGCAAATGATAGCGAGGTTACCGATCGTAAAAAGATTGTTGTTTTGGGATCGGGACCAAATCGGATCGGACAGGGTATTGAGTTCGATTACTGTTGTGTGCACGGTGTATTGGCGGCAGCGGAATGTGGTTATGAGACCATAATGATCAATTGTAATCCGGAAACCGTGTCCACCGATTTTGATACGGCGGACAAACTTTACTTTGAACCGGTTTTTTGGGAGCATATCTATGACATCATCCTTCATGAAAAGCCAGAGGGGGTCATTGTGCAATTGGGCGGACAAACGGCGCTCAAATTGGCCGAAAAGCTGGATAAGTATGGAATCAATATTATTGGAACCAGCTTTAAGTCGCTCGATTTGGCAGAGGATAGGGGAAGCTTTTCCACACTACTAAAGGAAAACGACATTCCCTATCCCAGATTCGGTACGGCGGAAACTGCTGATGAGGCTTTGGCACTTGCGGATGAGTTAGGGTTCCCTTTACTGGTACGTCCTTCGTATGTCTTGGGAGGGCAAGGCATGAAAATTGTAATCAATAAAGACGATTTGGAGGCCCACGTTGTGGATCTATTGCGCAAAATCCCAAACAATAAACTGCTGTTGGACCACTATTTGGATGGTGCCATTGAGGCTGAGGCGGATGCGATTTGTGATGGAGAGGATATTTATATTATTGGGATTATGGAACATATAGAACCCTGCGGTATCCACTCCGGTGATTCCAATGCCACCCTGCCTCCATTTAACTTAGGGGAATTTGTTATCCAACAGATACGCGACCATACCAAAAAAATAGCATTGGCATTGAACACCGTTGGTTTGATCAATATTCAGTTTGCAATCAAAGACGATACCGTGTATATCATTGAAGCCAATCCACGGGCATCCAGAACGGTCCCTTTTATTGCCAAAGCCTATGGGGAACCTTATGTGAATTATGCCACCAAAGTAATGTTGGGCGAAAAAAAGGTCAAGGATTTTGATTTTAACCCGCATTTGGAAGGCTATGCCATAAAACAGCCTGTTTTCTCTTTCAACAAGTTTCCCAATGTGAACAAGAATTTGGGGCCGGAGATGAAGAGTACGGGGGAAAGTATCTTGTTTATAGACAGTTTAAAGGAAGATGAATTCTATAATTTGTATTCAAGGCGGAAGATGTACTTAAGCAAATAAGCATCTTCCACCTTTATGATGTGCAATGGATATTATTCAAATTTCAGGTTGTCGGTGCTATCGAAACGTGCAGTGACTCCCCATCCAAAAAAGTAATGGGCCACACCTAATAGCAATTCATTATCACCTTTTTTAAGGGGTACCATGATTTCACTGTTTTCTATGGTACACCTTCCCCTGGGTTCCTTCATACCTGGGGAAGCGTAGTAGTTTTTATCGATATGTAGGGGCTGGCCATCCAGGAATACCCATATTTCATCACTAAAGCCAAGGTGAAGTTTGCGAACCTGATCTACGTCTGATTTGATGTTGGTTTTAAGCCATACCAAACGCCGTTTCCCATATTCCGTGGCCCCATATTCCCGGGTAAGGTTCACCATCCCGCGGCGTTCGGAAACCAGGGGTTTCCAACTTGAATCATTGAGCAAGGTGCTATCGATCGCGACACCGGGTTTCATGATATCCCTGTCAAAGGCCAGATCCACAGGAGCAGATACCAACCAATTCTTAAGATAGCGGGTGTCACTGTAGGTAGGGTCATAGCCTTCAACTTCCGGTAAATCCCCTACGGCATCTGGTTTTATAACGAGATTGGCATAGATGACATCACCGGTCAGGTAGATACTCCCGCTTTTTCCAGTGCCTTCCAAACTGGGTATATGTAAGGCAACCTTATCCATATCGTTTACATAGACCCGCATCTGTTTGCCATGTATTACCAGTTTTACATGGTTCCACCCTTCGTCATAAATCGTTGCCGCAGCTTGATACTCATCGGTCATGTCCCACATGTTCACACCATCGATTACCGTAGCGTATTGCGTGGTGTATCGACTTAGGGGATCTACGGTGCCAAAGTAGCGTATATAAAAAAGCTCGGCATATTTTTGATCGTTGGACGATCGAAATCCAATGCCTGGAAACCCCCTTCCTGTAAACTCCACATCATATTCAATAGTGCCATCGGTAAATTGGTGATCCTTTAATTGAATATTAAGATCCTCCCCAGCTTTTGGGCGTACCGCTGCAACCGATCTATGGGTCACAAACTCCACTGTTTCAGTATTGTGCTTCCAAGCCGCAGCGGTCATTGGAATCCTAACTTCTTTTCGCTGTCCATATAAAGTAACGGTAAGAAAAATGAAGAATAGGTAAATAAGCTTTTTGATAATGCTGTTAACTTTTGTCATTTCGAATTAAATTTGATACGACCAAATGTAATTTATGGGTGTTTTCAATTACAAGGATTCGCTTGTTCAATTTTGTTTAATCCTGTTCAATCCAGGGGTAAAGAATCCAATATCCTAGATTTATGAAAAAGCAGGATTTACGTATGAAAAAGCATTTGGTTACTTGTATCGAATCCCATTTGGGTTGGGGTACTGGAGATTCCTGGACCAACAAGGACTTTAAGGATCTTAGTGATCAAATCTTTAAAGTTACCGGTAAAAGGTTAAGCGTCACCACCCTAAAACGCATTTGGGGAAGGGCGGAAGTTGTGGCCAATCCCAGCGTTACTACTTTTGATATCCTTTCGGAATTTGTAGGCTATGAAAGCTGGCGGGATTTTCAGCAAGCGCATTCCAACGGCCGGAGCATGGGTAAATTGTCCAAAATCCCCTATGGATTTTGGAAATGGGGAATAGGGAGTGCGGTGATACTGCTTTTGGCCCTGTTTTTTTTACGAGGAGGGAAAAATCCAAATGAGGCCCGTACCACTCCCAAAGCCGAATTCCCCACGGAAAATGTTTCATTTTCATTTGAAAAAGTAGCCATTGGATATCCCAATACGGTCATTTTTCAATATGATTTGGGTACACTTTCACCGGATAGCATGTACATTCAGCAGTCTTGGGACAGTGATAAACGTATTCCTTTACATAAGGCCAAAGGATTGGTGACTTCCACATATTACCTACCCGGTTATTTCCTCACTAAATTGATAGCCAATGAACAGATCCTATTGGAGCGGGAACTGTATATCCCTACACAAGGGTGGCAAGCATCACTATTGGGGGATGGGGGACAGATAACCTATCTAAAACCTGAAGAGTTCTACAATGGGAAAAATCTAGGGATACAACCAGGGATTTTGGAGAAAATGGACGGTATGGAAGGCGGGGAACTCTATTTGGCCCAGCTTTCCCCCAATCCCAGCATTGACGGTACTGATTTTTCAATGGCGACTACCTTTAGAATGCCAAAATCCAGTGAACATAGTATTTGCCGTTCCATACGAATGACGGTCACGGGAACGAGGGAAGTCATTTCCCTGGAGTTCAGTATTCCGGGATGTGTGGGCGATTTGGGCTTTTTTATGGATAATGAAATGATTTCTGGAAGAAATCATGACCTTTCCGCCTTTGGTAGGGATATGAGTCTATGGACCCGATGTGAATTGAGGGTGAACAACGGTATGCTCACCGTAGTTTTGGATGGTGAAATTGCCTTCCAAAAAGAGCTTAAGGTAGATTTAGGGAAGATAGGAGGGGTGCAATGGACCTTTGAAGGACAGGGAGAAATACAGGAGTTGGTCTTGGAGGACGAACAACAGCGATGGAACCTTCTTCAATAAGAGCCTTTTTAGGATTGTATGATCGAATTTTTGTTGGGTTTTAAGGCGACCTACATTCTTTTCGACTTATGGAAAAGTTTTTGCTTTGATTTCCTTGTAGAGTGGTAAGGGTTGTTTTGGTAAATCGGTCAAAAAGTAATTGGCCAGTTGTCGTACTTCTTTTGCGAAATCACCAAAGGTCTGGGCCCTTGCGTTCATGGAGGCATTGATGACCAAATCATATTGGGGAAAAATCACCAGAAAATTCATCGATCCCTTACTCACTCCCCCGTGGTGCACCATCCAAACAGGTGTGTTGTCCAAAATCTCCTCACTTTGATATGCTAACCAGGAACGCCAGCCCAAGGCATATTCCTGTTCATTAACGCTGCCATCATCCAATGGCACTGGGCCCCAAAACTCCTTTAGGGTTACGGATGATAAAAATGAAGTACCAGATAACCATGCGTTTCCCATTTTGACCAAATCGGTTGGAGTGGAAATGAATCCCCCACCGGCCCATTTATAGCTTAGGTTAACATCCTCCAATATCCCCATGGTTTTATAGTCCCTATAATGGCCCTTAGAGGTTTCATAGAACGTTGCCAAATGTTGGGTTTCCGGCCGGGTATGATCGGCATAGGTATTGTCCATGGCTAAAGGATGGAATACATGTTCTTGCATATACTCCAAAAAAGGTTGATGGGCAGCCTGTTCCAATACCACACTGGCCAGGTTTATGTCAAAAGTGGAATATTTAAAATCGCTGCCAGGTCGGTAAAGCAATGGATAGCGATTGAATACTTTGATGCCCTCTGATGCCGAAGTGAACTGGTGGCAATTGCACAGGGTATACCTTGCCGAAGCAATCCCAAAATCTTTATAGTTACCTACGCCGGCTGTATGACTCAGCAGTTGCCTCGTTGTAAAATTCCATCTCTTTTTGGGCCAATTGGCAATGGTATCACCTAAATAATTGTCCAGTTGGATGCGCCCCTTATTTACCAATAAAGCAATTCCGGTAGCGGTTATGGCCTTTGAAGTGCTTCCTACACGGTATTGGGTCCGGGGTGTTGCGGGGGTCAAAGATTTCATATGGGCATATCCCTCAGTAGCGGACCAGATTATGTTGCCTTGATGGCCAACGGCAATGGAAAAGGAAGGGACATCGAGTCTTTTGGTCACTCCCTTCATCCATTTTTCCGCTTTTTGAATTTGGGGAGTGTATGCATTGTTGACCGTCATTGTGGTAAACGGATAGGCGTCCTTTGGAAATAGGACCCATGTGGTATGATCATAAATGTTCCAACCAAGCCATATAAAGAAAATAAAACCTATACTGCGCAATAGTCGTCTTTTGGGTTTGTCCAATCGTGTCTTTTTCATGCTTCAAAGATGAAATGGATGGGCATCAACTATCCAAAAAATGGCCCAATTGCGGTAGGGTGCAACTGGAAAGGCGGTTATAACCTATGGAGATACGCTATGGGCGGTTACACCTTGTTCGTCATCGCCTGGCAGGGTTTCGTCCACAAACATCATCTGAGCAGGGGTATTTCCCTATTTTTAGGGATTCGAAACGATGAAAAGGGAGTCGTACAACAGCATAAATACGAGATTGGGGCTCAAGTGGCATCTGATTTTTTGGTGCCTGCTTTTAACCTGTTTTACCCTGATCCAGTTCTTTAAAGATGGGAACGAACAAAGGATGGCCCTCATTTTTTTGCAGAATCTTAAACGGGTACCTGCGATGCTTGTTGCGGCCTATGTATTCAATTTTGTTTGGATTCCCAGGTTTTGGAAAAAGAAACGGTATTTGGTTTTTATGGTCATGTCCGGTCTGCTTTTCTATTTCACTGGCGCCTTTGATCGAATGGTAAATGTTTACCTCTATGAACCCATTTTTAGAAAAGGAACATTTTCACAAGAACCCATATTGGAGATTTTTAGTGATATATCCCATATGATCTCCAGTTATATACCGGCCCTGTTAACGGCAACATTGGCCATGACCTTGACCAATATAGTCCATGAAAGTAACGAGACAAAGCGCCACGCACTGGAGTTACAACGGGATAAAAACAGGGCGGAACTCAATGCACTCAAAGCGCAGATTCATCCGCATTTTTTGTTCAATACCTTGAACAACCTTTATGCCCTCACCGTACAGAAATCGGATAAGGCCCCTAAAATGGTGGAAGCCCTGGCGTCCATTTTGGACTATATCCTGTATCAATGCAACGATAGGTTTGTGCCTCTTGGGAATGAAATCAAGCTGATCAAAGACTACATCGCCCTGGAACACCTGCGGTTTGGGGATGCTATTGACCTGGACTGTTCCCTGGACTATGACAAGGATATCCACGGAGATGTAAGGATTGCTCCATTACTGTTACTTTCCATTGTGGAAAATGCCTTTAAACATGGGGCCAGTGGCCAGCTAAAACAACCCAAAATATGGATACGGCTTTCCATAGCGGAAAAAACACTATACTTTAGGGTTAACAACACCAAAAATCAAGACTTGGGCAATGATGGTATGGGCTATACCAAAGGAATTGGAGTGACCAACCTAAGGCAGCAATTGTCTAAATTGTATCAGGAGTATAGCTTTCAAAATAACGATCAAAAAGCGATGTATGAAGTTGAATTGGTCATAAACACGTTATCCGCTTATGATTAAGTGCATTGTTGTAGATGACGAACCGTTGGCACGTTCCCTACTGGAAGGACACATTGGGGAAGTTCCCTTTTTGGAACACTTGGGGTCTTTCAAGGACGGCGTGGAGGCGATTGATTTTTTACGGACCACTACAGTGGACGTTATTTTTTTGGACATTCAAATGCCCAAGCTTACGGGTATTGATGTCTTAAAGACCATTACAAGTCCTCCCAAGGTCATATTCACCACGGCCTATCGGGAATATGCCCTTGAAAGTTATGAATACGAGGCGGTGGATTATCTTTTAAAGCCCGTCACCTTTACCCGTTTTTTTAAGGCGGTGAACAAGCTTCTTCCCGTTTCCGAGGATGTTGGAGCTCGGACCCACGTACCGCCCGTTGAGCATATTTATGTGGCCTTCAATAAAAAGCGGATTAAAGTAATGTTGGACCAAGTACTTTATATTGAAAGTGTAAAGGACTATATCCGTATCCATTTGGAGGACAAAAGACTGGTGGTCAAAGAACAGTTGGGGAGGTTTGCGGAACAATTACCTGCGCATTTTCTTAGAACGCACCGTTCCTATGTGGTGAACACCAACAAGATTACGGCCTATACGGCACTTGATGTAGAAATTGGGGACAAAGAAATTCCCATTGGGGGAAAGTACAAGGAATATGTTTTTGGGTTATTAAATGCAATGGCCAAAAGGGGATGAGATTATTTGAGGTATTCCAAGGCTCCTGAATCAGTTATACCAAACCGCATATCTTTTCCTGCGCAGTTCCAAAGCCAAGCGCTCTTCCATTTGTAAAGCCTCTTCCCTGTTGGTTAATGGGGCTATATGGTTATAGAGACTGGGCCGCAGGTAGCTGCCATATTTTTTGACGATACTGGAGGAAAGACTGTGCCCTCTTTTATTGATAAAACCTGTTTTATGTTGTAAAAAACGTTCTTTGGGTGTTTTGCTCGTCATTCCAACATATAGACATTCCAAAACCCCATTAAATTGGGGATTGGCTTCCCGAAATCTGCGATGTTCCGTAAATACCTTTTTCGAAAGTTCAATAACATAGATACGGTATTCGGTTTTGGGCATTGCGGTTTTTGCCTATAAACCTAATAAAATAGTTTGGATGAATGCACGGATTTCCATCCTGTCCTGGCTTAGACTGCTATAGTTGGAAATAGATTTAGCGGGCACTCCTAAGCCATTTTATTGGCCACAAATTCCCGGTCGATTTCTGAGCTAAGTCCTGTTAAAACTTCAAAATAGGGACATGGTTCACATACATAACGCAAACCGTCGTTTGTAGTAGGCAATTTTTCAACTGGCCTGTCCCATTGGAAATACCTGTGTAACTGCCCCAATCTTTTGTTGGGCCATCCGTGTTGTCCGAATGGCCCTTGAATGCTACTTCAATGTTGACACCGCAGAACTTTTTCCCTTACTTTTTTTACATTTCGCTGCTTACCGGTTTAAATAGACTATTCCCTGGACCGGCGGTGTGATACCGTCCCCGAAATCTATCGTATAGTAGTACACCCCATTGGGCAGTTTGCCATCCCCCAGGATAATTCCCCGGTCCGCGCTGCCGTCCCATTCCGGGGTGCTGATGTTCCCCTGGTACACCAT
>JANQKR010000019.1 GCA_028281025.1 Croceivirga sp. | reverse complement strand
GGCGGTAACGCCTGTCAACCGGTAATCATCACCACCAGTGCTTCCATCCGGAAGGGTGATCGTTAGGTCGATGCCATTGGGGAGCATACTCAGTATCACTTCCGAACCAGGTTCGACCGTGATGTCGTTGCTGCCGCTCAGCCATTGGCCGTTTATACGATATTCAGGAATGATGCTGCCTGTGGCACAGCCTCCACCGGGTGCCTGTACCGTCAGGTCCAGTGTTGCGGAACAGCCCTCCGCGCTCGTGAAGGTGTACCTACCGTTCTGCGCGGCCGTAACATTCCCAAGGTTATAGTCGTCACCGACATCCGTACCGTCGGGAAGGGTGATCGTGAGACCTACCCCATCGGGGAGCATGCTCAGTATTACCTCAGTGCCCTCGTCTACTACCAAGGTCCCCGCACCGCTCTGGGTGACACCGTCCAGGGTGTATTCCGGGATTACAGACCCAGAAGCACAACTTGAATTTTCAACCGTTAGAGTCAATGTTGCGGTACAACCTTGCGCAGAGGTTATCAAATAGGTTCCCTCATCGGCATCAGTGATGTTTGAAAGGTCATAGTTATCACCTACCACCGTTCCATCGGGAAGAGTAATTTCTACTCGTAAACCACCACCATTAGCTTCATTCGGTAATGCACTTAATCTAACATCGGTTCCTTCATCCAAGGTCAATTCGGAAGCTCCACTCAACCAAACCCCATCAATTCTATATTCGGGAATGATTGGAGTTGAACCGGGACCACAGGCTTGGGTAACTGCCACAGTTACTACATCCGCACATCCAGAAAGGGTTGTGACCACGAATTGCCCCGCATTTGACAAACCTATCAAACCATCCCCCCCACTTACAAACGTGTCAATCTTGTACGTGTTTGGTAAACTGTGAGATGGTAAGTCATCAACAGAACTAAATGTTGGTCCATTACCAATGTTGGTGGTGACAAAATACTCTTCTCCGGATGGTACATTAGCTCTTATATAAACCTCTTGTCCTTCCAAAACATCAATTAGTTCACCTGTCTCCCATTCACCATTCGGGCCTATGCGGTACTCCAGTGTAATTGTCCCGTCAGGGCAATTAGGTACAGTGGGATTGATGGCCTGACCCTCTAAAAAGACTGTATTTATTTCTTCAGCTCCCAAAGCCTTGTTATATACCCTAAGTTGGTCTATTTTTCCATCCAATTCATCAGTTATTCCGCTATCAGAAATTGGCCTTACATCATAAAATCCAGAAATTGTAAATTTGGAAAGTTCTGGGTCGGTATCATTCAATACCATGGTTCCCGTGGTAGCTCTAGTACATATTTCGACTCCATTGGCGAACAGCCTCCCGGTCTGCCCATCAAACGTTGCTGCAATATGTACCCAACGACCCGTTGGAATATATCCGGAATAGCAACGCACCAAACCTTCGGTAGTGGGGATTTCCCATTTGTACAAACTGTTATGTGTCCCAAAGAATATTGCCGGATAATCATGTGTGAAAATACCCGCATTCATCGCATTCTCATCACGATAAATCCAAGCCATAACGGTTATTTCGTCTTCTATATCCGCCAACGATTCCGAATAAGGCATCTCAACAATTGTATTACTGTCAAATTCGAGACCATCCATCTCAAGTGCCCCACCGAAAAGTCCATCATTGGTAAAATAATTTTGGGTTAGCGGTATTTGATTACCTGCGTCATCTCTTTCAACTATTGTTGCATTGTTTGCGTTACCGGAGTTGTCGGTTATTGACGTGCCGCTGCCTTCGTCAAAATCCAAACTTAGAATCAGATTGGGATTATTCTGAAGGGGAACGGCATTTCCGATTTGCACAATTTCCGCAACACTTGGTACTCCATCTGCATTTAATGCGAACAACATATAATATCCTGGAGGCAACAAATTTCGATCCGGGATATTCACATTATAATTTGAACCAGCTTGGGAAAAAGAAACTGGGATTCTACGTTGTTCATTATTGGTGCTATGTGTAGCTGCAGAAAATCGTATTAAACTGAATTCCTGAATTCCAGATGTACCTGTAACGGGTATTGACGTATTATAGTCCGCAGTTTCTGGGGCACTTATTGTTGGCCGACTCGCTAATGAACCATCCGTATTGAACAAATATGGCGGACTATAAATTTCGGCATCAAAGTGGTTTACGCATTCATCCAAGTTCGAACTGTCGCACAGTCCACCTCCGCCAACAAATACTCTCCCATCCACCATTAAAATAGCTACACTGTGGTATGTTCTTGGTGTTGCCATACCCGCAACGTTACGCCATGAATTTGTAGCCGGATCAAAAAGTTCTGCTGTAAGCCTTGCTCCTACATCTGAGAAAACTTCAGCTCTATCCAAACCTCCGGTAACCAAAACTTCCCCATTGGGAAGAACCGTACTATTGTGCATAGTCCTAGAAAAAGACAGGTTGTTCACGGTTGGAGTAACTGAGACAGTCCCTGGATTTGAAATGTCTATAACATAGGAATTGTCCTTGGCCGGAACGAAGGCGGGGTCACTACTTCCGTATGATTCCGCTCCACCTACTTTCAGTATTTTGTCAATATCATACATGACAGTTGTACCCTTCATACTGTAGGTGTCATCAGCTCTATTTCCAGCACTGGTTATCGAGCCTCCATTGGAAACATCTATCCAATGCATCTCTTCACTTGGACCTGCATGAAACAGTTGCCCATTAGAAGCAGGCCATAACCAAAGATGGTTGTCAATTCTATATAAACCTTGAAGCTCTCGGGACATATCGGCCGCATTGAAAATGTCCGCCCCTTCTATACCCGGTAGTAAACTCCACCCCGATTCTGGGGTCCACAATTCCGCGTCCTTGCCCCCATTGGTAGCTGGGTCATCTCCGTCGCTCCATGATCCTCCCAAGGTGAAAACAGACCCATCGGATAATGTTACATTACCTTGATAGCCTCTGGGTATGTTCATTTCCGAAGCCACACTCCATAAACCGGTTCTCCAATCATATATACTAGTTCTTGTACTAGTGGTTCCACCAGCGGAGAGAATACGACCATCTGCCAAATTATTGATACCAGGGCAAAACATATCGTGATCGGTATTGCTGGTAAACTCTCCCAAAGCTTGGCCATCGGGTCCTAAAGATGGATCGAAAATCTCCGTAAAAGTAGCCCCGTCACCTGAGCCAATGTAGGAATCTCTAAACTGGGATGACCATGTTAATAATCGCCCATCAGGAAGGTTAGCCACTGCAACCGGTACCAATCCGAATCCTATTGGGTCACTCCATTGGCCATCTTGGGAAGGATTTTGGCCGTAAACCGTAAATGCTACAAGAGAAAAAAGAAGTATTAATTTTTTGCTTAGTGTGGGGTAAAAATTTTTCATAGGTTGACGTTAAGACAAACTCATTTTTTTTGGAGGATGTTCAAAGGTATTATCAACTTAATTTTTGCCCTGAAAATAACCGTTGAATGTACACATTTCCTCGATTAAAGAACAGCGAATAATCTATCGCCAAAAACGACCTTATCTGCTTGGAAAGCATGAAAGAAGGAAATCATACTGGTAATACTTCACTGTTCGTGAAATACTGTATTTAAGTTGGAGCTGCCCATCCGTTGAATTTCTTGCATTTTCTAAGTGGCAAAAATTCATTTCATCGGATTAAATATTCGTTAAAACTAAAAACCTGTTAATTAAATTTCTTTTGTTCATCTTTGTCCCCTCAAAATACGGGACCCCCAAAAAAAGAATTGAAATCAAATAAAAAACAATCTTAGAAAATGAATTTAACTGTTATTGGTACCGGTTATGTAGGTTTGGTTAGTGGTACATGTTTTGCCGAAATGGGCAACACCGTGACCTGCATTGACATTGATAGTGATAAAATTGAAAAATTGCGTAATGGCATTATTCCAATTTATGAGCCTGGATTGGAGCCTATGGTAAAGCGCAATGTAGAAAGTAATACGCTGAGATTCAGCACCCAACTAAAAGAACACTTGGAGAATTGCGATGTTGCCTTTATTGCGGTCGGAACTCCAATGGGAGAGGATGGTTCAGCAGACCTTAAATATGTCTTAAAGGTTGCTGAGGAAATTGGCGATTATATGGAAAATCCACTGATTGTAGTGGACAAATCAACTGTGCCTGTTGGTACTGCTGATAAAGTTAGAGATGCTATTCAGGGACAATTGGACAAACGAGGTGTGAATATTGGATTCGACGTAGTTTCCAATCCTGAGTTCCTAAAAGAAGGTGATGCAATCGCCGATTTTATGAAACCCGATAGGGTAGTAATAGGAACTGACAATCCTGCGGCAGAAAAAAAGATGAAAGCCCTTTATGCCCCATTCTTCAGAAGTAGCATGGATAGGCTTATCAGCATGGATATCCGTTCCGCAGAAATGACAAAGTATGTGGCCAATGCCATGTTGGCAACCAAAATTTCATTTATGAACGAAGTTGCCAACATTTGTGAATTGGTCGGCGCTGATGTGAATAAAGTTAGGATAGGAATTGGTTCAGATAGTAGAATTGGCTACAGTTTCATTTATCCCGGTAGTGGCTATGGAGGGTCATGTTTCCCCAAGGATGTAAAGGCTCTTAAAAAAACTGCAGAGGAAAATGGCTACAAGGCTTCTTTGATAGGAGCTGTTGAAGATGTCAATGACAAGCAAAAATTGGTTATTGCCAATAAAGTCATCAATAGATATGGCGAAGATTTAACTGGTAAAACGTTTGCACTTTGGGGTTTGGCCTTTAAACCCGGAACAGATGATATGCGCGAAGCTCCGGCAATTTATATTTGTAAAGAACTGGTTGCAAGGGGGGCAAAGATTCAGGCTTATGACCCAAAAGCCATGGATGAGGCGCAGCATTTTTATTTAAAAGGTGTAGAAGGGATTTCCTATGTCAACTCCAAATACGATGTGTTAAAAGGCGCTGATGCTATGATTTTGTTGACCGAATGGAAGGAATTTAGGTCGCCAGATTTCCATGAAATAGGCAAGCAGTTGAGCGAGCCGGTAATCTTTGACGGGCGTAATCAATACAATGATACAACCATGAAGGAAATGGGCTTTGAATACCATCAAATAGGCAAAAAATAAACTGAGTTTTGCGCCACTAGGATTCTTTAGTATCACGGAATATCCGGTTCTACAAGCTCACTTTGGGGAAGTAGGGCAAAAGTTGTTTGTATACTAAACAAAAAAAAATGTCCAGAGTAAAAAAAGTTATCCAAAATGTAAAAGTTAACCTTTTTTTTCATCTGCTGTATACTTTTATTGGGTTCTTTACCAGAAAAATTTTCCTTGAACATTTAGGCGATGAATTCCTGGGATTGGTAGGGACGCTTCAAAGTATATTGAAATTTTTGAATCTTGCCGAATTAGGCATTGGAACGGCAATAGGATTTGCCCTTTACCGACCTATTTACGAAAACAACAGGGATGAATTAAACAAGATTGTTGGCCTGCTTGGCTATCTATATAAAAAGATAGGCCTGGCTATCCTGGGTTTTGGAGTAGTAGTATCATTGTTTTTTGGGCTTATTTTCTCTGAGGTAAGTTTCTCATTAATTTTGGTCTATTATTGCTTTTTTGCATTTCTAATTTCCTCTCTACTGGGCTATTTTTACAACTTCCACCAGAGTTTGCTCAAAGCGGATCAAAAGGAATATATTGTTACCAAGACCTATCAGCTTGCCAATATTATAAGGCAGATTCTTCAAGCGGGTATTGCTTATTATTACGGTAATCTTTACATATGGATTACACTAGAATTGGCATTTTCAGTAGCGTATAGTTATATCATCAGACGTAAGATTGTAAAAGAATATCCTTGGCTAATAATTCATCAGAAAACAACAAAAGAAGTTCTAAAAGATTTTAAGGATGTTATAAAAAAAGTAAAACAGGTATTTGTTCACAAGATTGCGGCCTTTGTAACCTACAGTACAGATCAATTGTTGATTTTTTCGCTTGTAAGTATTCAAAGCGTTACATTTTTTGGCAATTACAACCTAATCTTCATGATGCTTAAAAACATCTTGGGGAAAATTCTTACCGGTATAAATGCCAGTGTAGGGAACTTGGTCGCGGAGAACAATCCGAACCAAATTAAAAAGGTTTTTTGGGAAATGATGGCTCTTCGCTTTTTTATCGCTGGATTTGCGTCCATTAACTTGTATTTTTTGATTCATATTTTTATCCAACTTTGGATAGGTGATAAGTATTTATTGGAAAATTCCATAATAATCCTAATGATTGTGAACCTCTTCATTTCGCTTATTAGGTTACCCTTGGACAGTTTTATTACCGCATATGGACTGTTCAAAGATACATGGGCGCCAATTGCGGAGATTGTAATAAATGTTGTGATATCCATTTTCTTTGGTTCCATTTGGGGAATTAAGGGAATCATGCTGGGCACTACGATAAGTCTTACCCTGATCGTTTTGATTTGGAAACCGTATTTTTTATTTAAGAATGGATTCAATAAGTCGGTCCTTTCAAACTATTGGCCCGGTTTTATAAAGCTATTGTTAGCATTTTTGATAAGTGCATTTCTAATTGAGCAAATTAGCTCTTACCTAATCAAAGTTGAAGTGGTCAACTATTGGGACTGGATTTTGTACGCAATCAAACTGAATGTGTTAACGCTATTGTTGTTTTTTCCATTGTTATACACAAACAAAGGTTTCAGAAATATAATTTCAAGAATCATTGAACAGTTAAAATAGATATGAACAAGTCTTTGATCAGTATAATCATACCTATTTATAAGGTGGAGGACTATCTAACACGGTGCGTGGATAGTATTCTCGAACAAAAGTATCCCCATATGGAGATTATTTTGGTAAATGACGGTTCTCCGGACAATTGTGGGGAAATCTGTGATGCGTATGCCAAACAAGATAAGCGGATAAGCGTTGTGCACCAGGAGAACATGGGACTTAGCATGGCACGTAACAATGGCCTGGAAAAGGCTTCCGGGGACTATATTTCATTTATAGATAGTGATGATTGGATTGAGCCTGGAATGTATGAAACCATGTTGGAATATATGATGGAACATGGACTTGAGCTTTCCGAATGCATTTGGAAGCGTAAAAATGAGGTGTTGGTTAAGGAGGAATTTGATAAAATATATATAGAGACAAGGGATGAAGCACTCCAACGAATGATCGTTCCGGGGTTTTATAATGTTGGCAATAAAATTTACAAGCGCTCACTGATTGGGGACACCCGGTTCAGGAAGGGTGTACTATACGAGGATGGCCTTTTCAATTCTGAGATTTATAAAAAGGTTACCCAAGTAGGATTTATACCAAGAAATTTCTTCAACTATTTTCAGGAAAATGAGAGCATAATCCGAAGTGGCTATAGTCTAAAAAAACTTGAGGGTATCGACGTTACCAAAGAAAAAGTTGAGAACTTTACTGGAATGACCAAAAACAAGGAAATCCATAGGAAGTTCAGGAAATACTTTCTTCGTAGATTATTCAATCATTATCACAACATCTTAAGAAATCCACATTTCGACCCTGACAACCACCATTTGAAAAAGGTAAAAAAACTGATATGGGCCAATTCAAAATTGGAGTTTAACACGTTGTATATCACCCTTATCAATATTTTACCCATATGGTGTTATAAAATATTCTTTAGATTCAATGAAAAAAGAATAAAGACAAAAATGGCCGCAGATAACTCATAAAAAAAGAATGACCTCTAGTCCAAAACTAAGTTTGATCACCCCCATATATAATGTTGAAACATTTATACATAGATGTTTGAACAGTATGATAAACCAAACCTATCAGAACCTTGAGATTATTTTGATCAATGATGGGTCGACCGATAACAGCGGTGCCATCTGTGATGAATATGCTTCCAAATACAAAAACATAATTGTTCTACATCAAAAGAACATGGGAGCCAGCGTAGCGCGAAACACAGGTTTGGAAGTGGCAACCGGAGACTTTATTGGGTTTGTCGACAGTGATGATTGGATTCATCCCAGAAAATATGAACTCCTCATCTCCGTTGCCCAAAAAGAAAACCTTCATGTTGTAGAATGCGATGTACGTTATACAAAAAAGGAAGAGGAGGACTTCCAAGAAATTGGGAATTACAACTATAGAATGGAGGATAGGCTAACCGCCTTAAAACGTGTGATCAAAAACACTCAGTTCTCCATGTGGCGAAGAATCTATTCACGTGAAATTTTTGATGACTATAGATTCGTGGTCAACAAAAACTCAATGGATGTTTACTTTACCATAGATATCTTACGCAAAATAAAAAAAATTGCTTTCGTAGAGGAAGTGCTCTATTACTACTATTTTAATCCCAATAGTATAACACATAGTGCCTATTCACTCAAAAAACTGGATTCAGTGGATTCTGGTTTGTATCTGCAAAAAACCATAGTAGCCAATGAGAATGACGCGGAGCTATTGCAAGTGGTAAATGACCATATTCTGGAAAAACTTTTGAACCACTATAAGCGATTGAACTACAATCCACTTGTTGATCCGGAACTAGTACATCGGAAAAAGATTTTAGCGCTTATCAAGAAGAATTACAATGGGAGTAAAAACCATCACCTTTTTCTAAAACTAGCTTATCACATGCCCATAAAGATTTACCACAAACTATTACAGGCCAATGTTTTACGCCACAAAATCTTTAAAATTCCATTTTAATTAAATCATGACCACCCCTAAAAAGAAAATAGCATTTGTGATAGGGAAGCTTTCCAATGGAGGAGCTGAACGGGTTATTTCTACACTAAGCAATGAACTAATCACGGAGTACGAGGTACTGATCATAACCTTTATCAAAAGAGAACCGTTTTATCCCTTAAACCCAAAAATTAAAGTGGTTCACTGCATGGAAAAGAAAGGTAATTCCAAGAACTTTTTACAGTCTTTGGCACTTAACTTTAAACTGGTCATAAAAACCTGTAAAGTAATAAAAAGGGAAAGAGTAGACTTAATGATCGGTTTCATCACTTCTGCCAATGTAATCGCCACGGTTGCATCAAAGATTATGGGAATACCTTCGATTATTAGTGAACGTAACAATCCGTTTGTTGAGAAAGTTCCAAAATTCTGGTCCGTTCAACGCCGATTTTGGTATCCCAAAGCCACGCATCTAGTATTGCAGACCCAAGGCGTAAGAAAGTTCTATTCCGATTCCATCAAGGAAAACAAAACTTCGGTTATTGCCAATCCCATCTCTAAAACCTTAACTGAATCGAGAAGCGTCTATGATGTATCAAGCAGAACTATATTGACCATAGGTAGATTGGCTGCCCAAAAAAATCAGCAATTATTGATAAAAGCATTCAGTAATCTTGATACCGATGATTGGACAATTAAGATGATTGGGATCGGAAAGAAAAAAAACGAATTGCTCGCACTTATCCAACAGCTTGGTCTTGGCAACAAAATAGAAATCATAGAACCAAAAGAAAATATTGCTGACTATTATAATAAAGCCGGCATTTTTGCTTTTACCTCCGTCTACGAAGGGTTGCCAAATGCGCTTATCGAAGCCATGCATTTTGGGCTCCCTTGTATATCAACCGACTGTGATTTTGGTCCATCGGAACTTATAGAAAACGGAGTTAATGGATATCTTGTGCCCATGGACAATCAAAAGTGTTTCGAGGAAAAACTCAATGCTTTGATGACCAATGAAAACATTCGGGGTCAATTTAGTGAAAAAGCGAAGATATCTACTCAAAAATATGAAAATGACCCGATCGTCAAAAGGTGGGGAGAATTGATTAAAGATGTAATTTAAAATGGGTTCTTATCAACCATAACTAAAAAAAGAAGTCAAAGTGTTTTAAAAAATGAAGTGGGTCAAATATGGCATATTGGCACTAGTTTTACTGAATATCCCAGCGGCGCTGCTAAAATTTGTGAGCCCCGCCTTGGGGAGTCTTACCAGCTACTCCATTTTCCTTTTACTTATTCTTTTTTATCTCTTTACCCAAAAATCGAAACCAAATACTTTCTTGCTCTTTATAGGATTTTGCTATTACCTGATCGCAAGTTTTCAATACTATGGAGACAATAGAATTTTGATTATCGATACCATAAAGTTCTTTTTGGTTGTCCTTTTGGGCTATGAACTCATCAAAAAAGTCACCAAACAGGAGCTATTTTTTTTCTTGCTCATAGGCGCTTTGACAATAGGAATTGAAACCTTGTTCTTTCCGAGTCATTTTGGTCGTTACAGTGGACTTTATATAAATCCAAATGTTGCCGGTTTCGTATGTATATTTGGTTATGGCCTTGTTTGGTCCTTAAAAAACAATAATTTAAAACTGATTGGACAATTTGTCTTCTCCCTAATGGGATTGCTCACGTTCTCTAGGACCTTTATTATCCTTTGGATAGCTGTGAATCTCCTCTCTATCTGGATTTCGGTCAAAAACGTCCGTATTTTCGTGCTAGGAATCGGATTGGTTTTCACAATGGTTATTATCGATCAGGTAGTGGGCCTGAATAATCCCAGGTTTGAACAACTGATGGCCATTGTGAACAATGAAGAAGTTTCAACCACAGAGATCAGTGAGGGTTCAAGAACCGAGACATGGGCCAAATTTTACCAGGACATACTGGAAAAGCCCGTTTTCGGAAATGGGTATGGCACCTTTTTGGGTAGGGAGGGGGCCCATAGCGCTGGAGTGCACAATAGTTATCTACTGGTCTTGGGCGAATCCGGTATTATAACGTTTCTATTATTTGTAGGCTATATACTTTTTCTTTTGGCAAGAAGTTTTACGCTCTTTCCAAGGACACCTAACCTATTCATGCAATGCATCGGATTTTCCGTATTTCTAATGGCCAACCACAATTTTTTTAATTTCTTTTACATTATTTTTTGCGCTATGTGGTTGCAATATCAAATAAGTCTGAGCAGAGAACAATTAGCAACCCAGCCCTAAAAAATGATCACATCTAAAAAAGAATATCGTTATTATTTGGCCGAAGACAAAAAAGCCTTACGGATTAAACCTAAAACAGGTTTGCAAAGACTTAAAGGTATTTTCTCCAAAAACCATGTCTGGATATTTCAAAAAAGACTAAGGAAAGCGGAATATTACAAAAACGTAAAAACAAGCATTTTTGGGCGTATTTATTATCCAATGGCAAAGTACCTCTTGCGTAAATCTTCGTTAAAGCTGGGCTTTACCATACCCGAAAATGTTTTTGGACCAGGCTTGGCAATTGTACATTATGGTACCATCATTATAAACGTAAATGCAAGGATCGGTAAAAATTGTAGAATTCACGCATGTACCAATATTGGTGCTTCTGGAGGAAAAATTAAAGCTCCACAGATAGGTGATAATGTTTATATAGCTCCAGGAGCCAAAATTTATGGGGATATTACAATTGCAAACAACATTGCGATTGGAGCAAATGCCGTGGTAAACAAATCCTTTAAGGAAGAGGGAATTTTTATTGCAGGAAATCCAGCAAAAAAAATCAAGGAAATTGATATTACCAAAATCATCAAGCATCTTTAAAAATAAGTGATAAATCCTACGACCTTCGTCTAATGACCTCTAACATTTCCCATAAAAACAAGAAAATTCTCTTTGTACTACCTTCCTTGGTCGCTGGAGGGGCTGAACGTATTATGTCTTTCGTTAGCCAAGAAATCGACACTTCCAAATTCGACGCGGAGTTGTTATTGACGGGCTTTGAAAAGGACACGTTTTATGATGTACATAAAGTAAAGGTCACCTATCTCAACAAAAGCAGGGTACTCCATAGCATTTGGCCACTATATCAATTCATAAGGCAAAGCAAACCTGATATTGTTCTTAGCTCCATCTCCCACCTAAATTCTATCCTGGGGCTTATTTCCATATTTTTTCCAAGGATCAAATTCATAGGTAGGGAAGCCAACGTGTTGAGTGTGGTAAAGGCCTACAAAGGTCACAACACCGCATTATACAATGCAATTACAAAAATCAGCTATCGTTTTTTGGACATGATTATCTGTCAGTCCAAAGACATGAAAAACGATATGCAAAAGAATTTTGGTATCCCGGCAGAAAAGTTGAAACTGATCAACAACCCTATTACCAATGATTTCCATTTAAAGGGACCATCGGATAAAAAGCACGACAAAATCCAGTTCATCACGGTCGCCAGTCTTAAGAGCCAAAAGGGGCACGAACGTATCTTAAAAGTATTGGGAAATCTTGATTTTGATTTTACGTATTTAATGATTGGGGATGGGCCCGAACGGGAAAGGCTAAAAACACTTATGGAAGACCTTGGAATTGGCCCAAAGATTACCCATATCCCCCATACAAAAGAGGTAGCTACCTATCTAGCACAAAGTGATTTGTTCCTGCAGGGATCCTATGTAGAGGGTTTTCCCAATTGTTTGTTGGAGAGTTGTTCGGTTGGCACGCCCATAGTGGCATTCGATGCCTATGGCGGATTGGACGAAATCATAGAAATAGGGGTAAACGGCTTTATTGCAAAAGACGAAACGGCATACGGGGATCTGATCCGAAAGGCTATTGATGAAACCACGTGGAACCCTGAAAAGATTCGCCATTCTGTCCATAAAAAGTTTAGCAAAGAAAAAATACTCAGAGCATACGAAAAACTATTTTTAGATGTTTTAGCATAGGAATTTCACCAAGAGATGGAAACGATGACCCCAAGGAAAAACATAAGTATTTTAGACATCAGTTTAACAAGTGGTGGGGCTGAAAAAGTAATCAGTTTGCTCCTGAAGGAACTTGTAAACGATTACAACGTAACGCTAATACTGTTTTACAATGAAATCCATTTTCCAATCCCAAGCGAGGTGGATACGATTATTTTATCACAACAGCATCCTGACAGGATAAGTTTTCCCAAAAAGCTTTTGCACGCCTTTGGCTTTCTTTTTAAGTACCATAAGATATTGCGAAAAAGGAAAATTTCGCATGCCATCTCTTTCCTGGCATTTCCCAATCTAATTAACGGATTGGTCAGCCCCTTTAACCCAAAAACCAAAACAATCATCAGTGAGCGTGGCTTTCCCTCGGACAATACCTCCTCCAAACTTTCGCTCTATATCTCAAAAATCTTTTATCCACTGCTTTATAACCGTTGTGACAGTCTTTTTTCCAACTCCGTTTACATCAACCAAGATCTACAAACAAATTTTAGGATCAGGATACCCATGGATGTCATATATAACCCCATAGAACTGCCAAAAGAAACTATAGCTTCAGAAACCCTTCTTACTATAAAGGAGCCTTTTAAAGTAATTAATGTAGGGACACTTAATGAAAGAAAAAACCAAAAAATGATTCTTGGGGCATTATCCAAATTGGGGTCAGGTTATGAACTCACCATTCTGGGAAGTGGCCCCGAACATGATCACCTTCAAGAACAAATTCAAAGAAATGGGTTAATGGAAGCGGTTTTTTTGAAAGGTAGGGTCAAGAATGTCAATACCTTTTTAAGGGAAAGTCATTGTTTTGTACTATCCTCATTTACCGAGGGGTTCCCCAATGCCCTATTGGAGGCAATGGCCATGGGATTGCCATGCATCTCTACCAATTGCTTATCGGGACCCCATGAATTATTACATGACAACAAGCCATTGAATATAGAAAAAGGTTTCTTTTTTAAGGCATCCTATGGCATATTGATCAATAACGATGATGAAATTGCCCTGGCAAAAGCACTGGAATACCTAAAAAACGATCCCCAGGCAAGGGAAAGGTACAGTGCTTTAAGCTTAAAAAGGGCCAAAGCGTATTCATTGGAAAACATTTACCACAAGTTTAACAACTTTATAAACCATTAAAACTGGGTAGTATGTGTGGAATAAATGGTTTTATTACCAAAACTGACAATCATCCAAACAACTTGGCCGAACAGATTCATGCAATGAATGATCGCATCGTCCATAGGGGACCGGATGAAGGTGGAACCTTTACGTATCCCGATGAGTTGGCCAATGTGGCCCTTGGCATGCGAAGACTTTCCATTATTGATTTGAGTTCGGGAAGTCAGCCCATTTTTTCAGATGATAATCAAAAAGTCATTGTTTTTAATGGGGAAATCTATAACTACAGGGAAATTAGGGAGCAGCTCCGACAAAAACAGGTAGTTTTTAAAACCAAAAGTGACACTGAGGTCATCCTGAGGCTCTACGAAATGGAGGGGGAAGAAGCTTTTGGGAAACTGGATGGTATGTTTGCCTTCAGTATCTATGATAAAACTAGGGACAAAATGTTTATTGCCAGGGATTTCTTTGGTGAAAAGCCCTTGTATTATACCGATGCCACGGACCAATTTATGTGGGCTTCAGAGTTGAAATCAATGGTTGATTTTTTATCGGAAAAACCCAAAGTATCAAAGAAAGGGTTAAACCACTTCTTGAGACTCACGTACATACCTGCCCCCTATACCATTTACGAAAACATCTATAAACTGGAGGCCAACCATTACATCACTTATGATTTAAAAAGTCATACGTACACTGTAAATGAAATCAACACCTCTAAAACTGTTTTTGATGGACCTTTAAGTTTTCAGGAGGCCAAAAAAAAGACCCGGGAACTGGTTTTGGAAAGTATTGAAAGCCGATCTATTTCAGATGTGCCTTTAGGAACTTTCCTGTCCGGAGGTGTGGATTCTTCCATTGTTTCGCTTTGCCTTTCGGAACTAACCGATAAAAAGATAGACACTTTTTCCATTGGTTTTAAAAAAGCCTCTTTTGATGAGACGGATAAATCCCGGATAGTGGCCAAACTTATCAATAGCAACCACCATGAGTTCATCATTGATGAGGACGATTTAAAGGACAATATCCATGAAATCCTATTGAACTTTGACGAGCCTTTTTCAGACACCGCTGCGCTTCCCACATATCTGGTCTCTAAAAAAACACGGGATTATGTAAAAGTTGCCCTTACCGGAGACGGTGGGGACGAGGTTTTTGGAGGCTACAATAAATATTACGTGGGCAAGTTGAACAACAGGTATACTTCAATTGTACCTGAAGCTTTGCATGGGTTGATACGTAAAGCATCCAATGTGCTGCTCACCACCAAGGATGATAAAAGGGGAAAACGTTTTAAGGTCCGCAAAATGGTAGAGGCCGTCAATTACAAAGGCGACTACTATTGGGACATTATTTCTTTGGGTAATACCGAAAACCAACTGAAAGACCTTATTTTACCCGACAAGTTTGAAACCGATTTGTTCGCGGAATACCGGGATAAACTTGGAATTCAAAAGCCTAAAACCCTAAATGACTTCAGAACCATTGACAGGGCACTAAGTCTTGAGGGGGGTATGCTCGCAAAGGTCGACAGAACGAGCATGCTATGTTCATTGGAATGCAGGGCTCCGTTCCTGAACAAAAAATTATGGGACTTTACCCTTGGTTTGCCAGAGAACTTTTTGATGCAGGGTTGGAACAAGAAGTACATTTTAAAGGAAGCCTTTAAGGGCAGTTTCCCCAATCAGTTTTTGGAAAAGAGCAAGCAAGGTTTTGGTTCTCCCGTTGGTGACTGGCTTAAATCAAGCCTTAGGGCCGAACTGGAATCCTATATCCTCCCCAAGTTCTTGGAATCACAGGAACTGTTCAATGTTGAAAATACCACTAGGCTGGTCAAAGACCATTTGTCCAACAAAAAAGATAGCACGTATAGCGTCTGGGCTTTTTATTGTTTTCAAAAATGGTATGTCAATATGTATGAAAGAAGTTACGCGCTGTAATCCATACCATGCCATAGGTACAATGAATGCCCATAGCAACAATATTGAATCGTGGAACCCGTTTTCAATGTAATATGGATTATGATTAAAAGCCTGATTTAAGTAATTGATTATAAGATTTATATAAAAAAACCTGATGCCCGTTAGTAATTTAATTTAGCATCAATCCACTATAACCACCAAGTAAATGCTTTTCAACTCCATAGATTTTGCCCTATTCCTACCAATAGTCTTTCTCCTCTATTGGTTTGTAACGCACAAAAACCTCAAGCTGCAGAATTTTCTCATTGTTGTTGCCAGTTATGTTTTTTACGGATGGTGGGATTGGAGATTTCTGACATTGATCGTTTTTAGCACCATTGTAGATTTTACCGTTGGCAATCTTTTAAGAAATGAATCCAAAAAATCAAAAAGGAAGCTTCTACTGTGGATCAGTATAGTGGTAAATCTGGGTTTCCTGGGATTCTTTAAGTATTACAACTTCTTCGTAGAAAGCTTTGTCGATGCCTTTAGTTTTTTCGGAAAGGAAATACAGGGTGGCTCATTAAATATTGTATTGCCCGTTGGAATTAGTTTTTATACGTTTCAAACACTGAGCTACACGATTGATGTTTACCGAAAAAAACTGGAACCAACCAAAGATTTTGTCGCTTTTTCCGCATTCGTCAGTTTCTTTCCCCAACTAGTTGCGGGACCAATAGAAAGGGCCACAAATCTACTGCCCCAATTCTATAGGAAAAGGGTTTTTGATTACCATAGAGCCGTGGATGGCATGCGTCAAATATTATGGGGGCTTTTCAAAAAAATAGTCATTGCAGATAATTGTGCACTTTTTGCCAACCAAATTTTCAACCATTCTGATGAATATTCGGGCAGCACTCTTATTTTAGGGGCCATATTCTTTTCTTTTCAAATCTATGGCGACTTCAGTGGTTACTCCGACATTGCCATTGGCACCTCCAGATTATTTGGCTTTAACCTTATGAAGAACTTTGCGTTCCCCTACTTTTCCCGCGATATTGCCGAATTCTGGAGGAGATGGCATATTTCCCTCTCTACCTGGTTCCGCGACTATCTTTACATTCCGTTGGGAGGAAGTAGAGGTGGAACGGTTATGAAAATCCGGAATACCTTTATTATATTCGTAGTGAGTGGATTCTGGCATGGTGCCAATTGGACTTTTATTGTCTGGGGCGCGCTGAACGCCATTTATTTTTTGCCACTGCTTTTGGCAAAAAGAAATAGGAACAATCTCGAAATAGTTGCTAAAGGCAAAACATTACCCACGCCAAGAGAAGTATTAAGTATCGCTATAACCTACTTCATTACCGTAATCGCCTGGATATTCTTTAGGGCCGAAAATGTCGGACATGGTTGGGATATTGTTACCAAAGTGTTTTCAACATCGTTCTTTACAGACCCCTATTTTGATGATAGGTTGGGTGCAATACCAGTTGTTGTCTATGTCCTTATATTCTTATTCATTGAGTGGATTGGGCGAGAAGGTGAATTTGCAATCTCAAAATTGGTTACCCTATGGGCCAAACCAGTCAGATGGTCATTTTATATAGTACTCCTCGTCCTAATCTATTGGTACGGAGATAATGAACAACAGTTTATTTATTTTCAATTCTAATATATGAAAACATTCCTTCAACGATTTGCGGTTTTCATGATCCTGCCTTTTATTTTTGGGGTTGGTGTCGTAACATATAATATTACATTAGATCCGTACGGGGTAATCCGCGGGGATATGGAAAATCAACGGATTGAACCCAATCAGCATTATCTTAAAACCAAACATGTGTTGGATAATCCAAAAAAACACAATTCTTTTTTGTTTGGGTCATCACGTGTGGGCAAAATTGATATTAGAATCATTGAGGATGGAGATAATTGGTATAACATGTCCTACTCACAAGGAGTACCAGCTGAGCATTTGGCAGAAATAAAACTATTTCTCCAAAACAACGTTGAAATAAAAAACATATGGATAGGGCTAGAAGAAACATCATATCTAATTGATAAGTCCCAACATAAATCGCAGGCGAATCGCAAGTCTTACGTTAATAGGTACAATCCATGGTTGAGCTATCTCTTCATTAAACCATCCCCATCTATTTTTAATGAAATACGTAAAGCTAATGACGCTAAATTTTATACCAAGTATTCTGAATTATATAACTCCGGGGTCTCTATTGCGGTCAATGTGGATGACTGGATCAATACTAATTTAGATGTCCACAAATCCGATCCAAAGTTTAAACGTGCATCTTGGAATAATAATGAGTACAACGAACGTATTGATGGGGTTATCGACGAGCTTAGTGAAATTGTTTCAATATGTAATGAAAATGGAATATCGCTCAAATTGTTTATCAATCCAATGTTTGTTACCACTTATATGAGACAGGACAAAGAAGAGTTCTTTGAGTTTTTGAGAAAGCTGTCCTCTGTTTCCGAATTTTACGATTTCAGTGGAGTCAATAAGATTACAACAGACCCTTATTACTATTACGAAAGTTCACATTTTAGACCGCTTCTCGGATATAAGATTATCGATGTTTTGGCCAATAATCTTAACAAGACTGATGTTAAAGAGTTTGGAAAACTTATTTCTAGTGATAACATAAATTACATTATAAATCAGAAAGATAAAGCCATAAGGCAGTACCTTCAGCAAAATTCACAATAGAAGGCCTTATTACTCTTTTGCCTCAATCAATTTTGAATTATTCTTTTTTAAGCTTTAGGGATCCCCGAGTACGAATCTTCCACACCAAACTGGACAATGGCTGCTCAATGAACTTATAACATACATATCCACCAATCACCGAGCTCATAAACAAGGAAATGTACAGCAAAATTACGTAATTGGTCAATCCTAGCCATTTAAAAACAAGCGCCGTGGAAACAAGCAGGAACGGATGAATCAAATAAAGTGAATACGACGACGCGCCTAACATCTCAAAAAGCTTAGAGACTTCCATGTGCCTCTTGCCAACGAAAAAATCCTCCAAGCTTACAACACCAATAAAGAAGATCATGGCGGGAACACCGAAATCGATTATACGTATGCCAAAACCGTTAAGTTTGAAATAAACAGCTAAAAGTACCCCCAACAAAACGATCAAACACGAAAAAACAGGTTTAAATTTCAAAATGCCCTTAAACTTAAAAATCAATATTCCAAAGACGAATTCCAACATAATCTCATTGGTAAAAAATTTGTAATAAGCATTATTTGTCTTTGTAAGAATCATACCGGAAATTGTGATGACACTAATTAGCAAAATGACCAATACCAGATTGTTACGGCGATGAAGCACTAAGGCGAAAATGGTATAAAAGTAGAACTCATATGCCAAGGTCCATCCATTTGTCAATAAATAATTATATGAGGTAGGTAGAAGAAAAAACGATTCAAATATCACTGTCTTTCCTGATGAACTGTTAACCATATTAGGAAATACAAGGAAAACTAGTAAAGCTACCAAAGTCAGACTCCAGTATAACGGAATAATCCTAAAAATTCTTTTTCTGAAAAAACTAAGACCTCTAATTCTTTTGTTCTTTATGCTATGACACATTATATATCCCGATATTATGAAAAAAATATCCACTCCCATATGACCTATTTTATAGAAGTCAATGTTTTGGATACCCGAGTATTGCACCAACTTCCAATAGGAATGGGATGCAAGAACAAGCAAGGCGGCCAAACCACGAAGATATTGGATGGAAAGTATCATGCCAGGGGAATTTTCCTTAAAATAAACTCCTAACAATGAGATTATGATTGGAATTTCGTTAGCTAGTCAGAAAAATCCGATGAAACATAATTCTACAAAAAACTCAAATATGTGAATTTTGTCGAAAGAGTCTTTAAAATCCGAAAAACAAAACATGGTAATTGTATATTTACGGCCTATCATTGTTATAAATGAAAACAACCTCTTGTTTAATGAGAACAATGTTTTGCCTTGTATTGGCGCAGTTGTTTTCCCTGTCTATCATACAAGGTCAAGTTTCTTTCGAAAACGCATTCCCAAACCTAACATTCAACTTTCCAGTAGAAATACAAAATGCCAATGACGGTTCTGATAGATTGTTTGTAATCGAACAGCCTGGAAGGCTAAAAGTGTTTCCAAACGATCCTTCCGCCACCAATTCGGATGTAGAAACTGTTTTGGACCTAACAGGCGTGGTTCGATACTCATCTGGACAAGAAAATGGTTTGTTAGGGCTGGCTTTCCATCCCAACTTTGCGCAGAACAGGTATTTTTACGTGTATTACCTTACTAGGGACAATGTTTACGAGATGAACCTGGCCCGGTACCGAATGAGCGCCACAGATCCCAATGCTGTGGAACCAGGCAGCGAACTGCTCATTTTCAAATTTGAAAAAAATCAAACCCAGTCAAATCATAATGGTGGTAAGATAGCTTTCGGTCCCGATGGCTATCTATATATCTCCATTGGTGATGGTGGTGGAGCAGGAGACCCAGAAGGTAACGGACAAAACTTAAATACGGTTTTTGGCAGTATTCTCCGAATTGACGTCGATTTGGACGGAAACAATCCTGTAGAGACCAACTCCGAATTACCTGACGGAAATTATGAGATTCCCTCCGATAATCCACGTAGGGGACAAAGCGGACTTGACGAATTATATGCCTGGGGCATAAGAAACACATGGAAATTCTCTTTCGACGGCAATACGCTTTGGGGTGCGGATGTAGGACAAAATGATCGAGAGGAAATCAATCATATTGTGCTTGGGGGTAATTATGGATGGAATAGATTTGAAGGTAATTCCAATGAGGATACCGGTACCAGCTTGGTAACCACACCAGATATTAAACCTGTTTTTGAATACAGCCACAGTAATGGTGATGTCTCGATAACCGGTGGTTATGTTTATCGAGGATCCAGCAATGATCCTTTAATACAAGGAAAATATATCTACGGTGATTATGTCTCTGGGCGCGTTTGGGCATTGGACTATGACACATCAACAGCGACAGCTACCAACGAGTTCCTGTTCAGGACCAACGGACAGTTTATATCCAGTTTTGGATTGGATGAAGCCGGAGAGTTATATTTCAGTAGTTATGGATCCTCCGCAAGGATTTATAAAATTAGCGGCACTAGCAGTGGTCCAGTAACAGTGCCCGTAAATGGAGTGGGAAGTTGGAATGCCGCCAATTCCGGCACTAACGGAATTGTTGAAAAAGTTGCCAATAACGGAAATGATACCTATTACATCGGTGGGGAATTCACAAACGCTGGTGGAGTTAGTGTTAGCAATCTTGCACAGTACAACCTTTCTTCTGGTTGGTCCGCTTTTGGCTCTGGCACCAATGGAAAAGTAAATGCCATAGCTGTGGCCGATAAAGGAGACGTATATATTGGAGGTGATTTTTCATCCGTAAGCGGTGTCCCAGCGTCCAATATTGCTGTTTGGGACGGCAGTACTTGGTCAGCTCTTGGAAGTGGTACCAACGGACCCGTGGCCAAGCTAGGTATTGACGGTAACAATCATGTTTATGTAGGCGGTGCTTTTGAAACTGCGGGAGGAATCAATGTCAATAACATTGCAGTTTGGGAAAACAATGTTTGGAGTGCACTAACTGATGTCGGAAATGGAGTTTCAGGTACCAACAATGAGATTAGGGCAATCGCTTTTGACGAGAACGACAATTTATATATTGGAGGGAATTTTGACCAAGCCGGTGGAAATTCTGCACCCAGAATAGCGGTATGGGATGGTAGCAACTGGAGTACACTTGGATTAGGAACCAGTGGTTTTGTTCAAGCTATCCAAATAAACGGTACTCACATTTATGCCGGGGGAAACTTTTCTATTGCAGGGACTGAAACGGTTAACAGAATTGCACGGTGGGATAGGAATGCCAACAGTTGGGAAAGTCTTGACAATGGACTTTCAGGCAATGTAAATAGTCTACTACTACGGGGCAGCTACCTTTATGTTGGTGGAACCTTTGAAACTGCTTCAGACATCACCGACATCAATGAGATAATGAACAATATTGCCAGATGGAGTGAAAATGACGGTTGGGAAGCCTTGGGCACAAATACTTCCGTAGGGGTGGATATCAGAATCAACTCCCTAGAGTTTTCCAATGACAACACAAGATTGCTTGCCGGGGGAAACTTTTCCAATGCCGGCCAAATAAGTGCATCCAACTTTGCGTTGTGGAGTTTGGTTCCAATACCCCATGATGATGACAACGATGGGGTAAACAATGATTTGGACCAATGCCCAAATACTCCCGATGGTGAAAGTGTGGATGCCGATGGTTGTAGCCAATCCCAACTGGACGATGACAACGATGGGGTAAACAATGATTTGGACCAATGCCCAAATACTCCCAATGGTGAAAGTGTGGATGCCGATGGTTGTAGCCCATCCCAACTGGACGATGATAATGATGGGGTGAACAACGATATGGATCTTTGTCCAAACACCCCCAATGGTGAAAGTGTGGATGCCGATGGTTGTAGCCCATCCCAACTGGACGATGACAATGATGGGGTGAACAACGATGTGGATCTTTGTCCAAACACCCCCAATGGTGAAAGTGTGGATGCTGATGGTTGTAGCCCATCCCAATTGGACGATGACAATGATGGGGTGAACAACGATGTGGATCTTTGCCCGAACACCCCCAATGGTGAAAGTGTGGATGCCGATGGTTGTGCCCAATCCCAATTGGACGATGATAACGACAATGTCCCGAACAGCCTGGATATTTGCCCGAACACCCCCAACGGTCAAACGGTGAATGCAGATGGTTGTGCCCAATCCCAATTGGACGATGATAACGACAATGTCCCGAACAACTTGGATATTTGCCCAAACACCCCCAACGGTCAAACGGTGAATGCAGATGGTTGTGCCCAATCCCAATTGGACGATGATAATGACAATGTCCCAAACAACCTGGATTTTTGTCCAAACACCCCCAATGGTGAAAGTGTGGATGCCAATGGTTGTGCCCAATCCCAATTGGACGATGACAATGACGGAATCAATAACGAAATAGATCAATGTCCAAATACCCCTAATGGGGAGATGGTCAATTCCAATGGATGTGCCCCTTCCGAACTTGATGATGATAATGATGGGGTAAACAATGATTTGGACCAATGCCCAAATACTCCCGATGGGGCTACCGTGGATGCATTTGGGTGTGTTACCGGACAAAACGATGGTGACCTTGATGGTATTCCCAATAACCTTGATTTATGTCCCAATACACCTACAGGGGCGACTGTAAATGCCGACGGTTGTTCCCAATCCCAACTTGATCTGGATAATGATGGGGTCAACAACAGTTTGGATCAATGCCCCAATACTCCAATTGGTGCACAAGTAGATAGCAATGGGTGTGCCGATACGCAACTGGATGATGACAATGACCATGTATCCAATGATTTAGATCTATGTCCAAATACCCCCAATGGAGAAGTTGTGAACGCCAATGGTTGTAGCCAATCCCAACTGGACGATGACAATGATGGGGTCACCAATAATATTGACTTCTGTCCCAGTACCCCTTTAGGTGCCCAGGTGGATGCCAATGGGTGTACCCAATCCCAACTGGATGATGACAATGACCATGTATCCAATGATTTGGACCAGTGTCCAAACACTCCAACCGGTCAAATCGTAAATTCCAATGGATGTGCACAATCAGAACTTGATACTGACAATGATGGAATCACCAATGATATTGATCTATGTCCAAACACCCCTGCCGGAGAAACCGTAAATTCTGAAGGATGTGCCGGTTCGGAACTTGATGACGACAATGATGGCGTAACAAATGATGTGGACCTATGTCCGAACACCCCACCGGATACCATGGTTGACAATAGTGGTTGCGAAATCACCATCCCAGCGGATAACTTTACCATAAATACCGTTGGACTTAGTTGTATTGGTGCCAACGATGGGCAAATCATTATCACATCCCGACTTTCCTTTACCTATATGGCCACACTTTCCAGCGGCGCTTCGGGCAATCAGGAGTATACGTTTAACGAAAGTCTGGATATTAATGGTTTAGCTGTAGGCACCTACGACTTATGCATCACCACAACGGACTTTCCAGATTTTGAATCTTGTTTTGTCCTGGTCATTGTGGAACCTGAACTTCTTTCGGTAAGTTCATCCTTAAACGTAGCGGAAAATTCGCTTACCCTGGTCATGTCCGGAGGGACCTCCTATTCGATAACCCTTAATGACACCGTATTTACCACTAATCGCAGTGAAATAGTTTTAGACCTAGAACAAGATAGCAATACCCTCCTTGTATCCACGGAAAAGGATTGCCTAGGAATCTACGAAGAGACCATTTTGCTTTCCGAAGGCATACGTATTTATCCGAATCCTTTTGATGATGTAATCAGCATCGCTTCTGTGAATTCCAATACACTGGATGTGAAGCTTGACATTTTTACAATATCCGGTGAACTGCTTTATTCCAATGGGATTACCATTGAAAGCGGTGGAACCGAAGTTCCATTACATACCCTGCAAAGCGGAGTTTATGTAATTTCCCTTAAATATCAAGGTAAGACACGTGTATTTAAACTATTGAAAAAATGAAGCGGTATCTGGCCATATGGTCCATTGTACTACTGATCGGTTGTAGTAGTGATGTTGATTTACTTAACGAGGTGTTATCCCCAATTGCCGTAAGTCTTGTTTTTCCCGAAGACAACTCATTATGTACTACGGGTATTGTTTTATCCGATACGGAAAGTGAGGTGACCTTTGAGTGGACACAATCGGAAAATGCGGATAGTTACAGGGTAGTCCTGATCAATCTGGAAACCAATGAAACGGATACCTTCACTGCAGAAACAAATTCTTTGGACATACGATTGTTAAGAAGCACACCTTACAGTTGGTATGTAACCTCAGTTTTAGAGTCCAGTGACAACACTTCGGACAGTGCCATTGCCTCATTTTACAATGCCGGGCCAGGGTTATCATCATATGCGCCCTTTCCCGCAACCGATCCTTCCCCACAACAAAACGCCCAATTACCTTCCAATACAACCACAATAACCCTGGAATGGCAATCCAGCGATTTGGATGGTGATATTGCTACTTATGATGTTTTCTTTGGCACTACCAGCCCACCTGGGCCCTTTGCACAGGAACTGACGTCCAATTCATTGGAAAATATTGATGTTACATCAGGTACACAATATTTTTGGAGGGTTCTGACCAGGGATGCACAAGGGAACCAATCCAACTCCCAAATTTTCTCCTTTGAGGTGACCGTTAATTGATTTTTTCTTTTACCACTCCACATATCAACATCTTATCTCCAAAATAGGGATTTCTTATTTCCTCTTGAAGACTCATCCAAAAAGCCCCTTTATGATTATCTGCCATAGGACAAAATTGGACATAAATCGTTGCTTGGTCCAATTTCCCTTTTTTCACCAAAGCAATCAATTCCCGTGAAAAGGGTTTAAAGTGTTTGCGTAGGGATTCAATATCCTCGGCAGAGGACAACAATGCGAGTTCTTTCTCAATATTGGTCCAGAAACCAGGTTCCATCATCCCCTTTTCCTCATATTTCCTTAAGGAGGAACTTAATTCATCCACTTCACTTTTTGACCGTTCAAAGTTGGTTTCTACCAAAGCGTCCTTCAAATCAAAATAATGCCCCATAAACTCCAAGGTAACGTTATCTTGAATAGGGATTGCCCCCATATCCTTGATATCCCTTATTTCCTCTTGATTGGTTTCATGTTTCGAATCACCAAAATGGGAATCTTTTGACATCATTGATGGCCTGCCGTTAAGTTGTGCCGCTGCATCTATGGTAAACGTCCCGTTCACTACAACCTCGTCCCCTATTTCCAGACCGGACTGAACCACGTAACCATTTTGTAGGCTTTGTCCCAAGCTTACCTCCGTCATTTCAAAAATAGGCTTGTCCAAAAATGGCTTTTTATACACTATGGAGCGTTTTCCTGTCCATAAAACCGCCGTTTTTGGCACAATCACGCTATTGGGGTTTAAGTTTAAGGGAGTTTGCACCATAGCTTCCACAAACATTCCCGGCTTCAATTGCCCATTTTTGTTATCAAGAACCACCCTTACTGAGCCCGTACGCTTGTCTTCTTGCAATATTGGCTCAATAAAGGAAATTTCACCCGTTCTAGTTTTTCCGTGAATGGCCGCTATGGAAATCTCAACTTCCTGTCCTTCGCCCAGCAGGGCCATTTGGTCCTCATAGAGATCGAAAACGGCCCACACGGAGTTTAGATTTGATACTTTAAAGAGTGGTGTTCCCTCGTCGTAATAATTACCCTCTTTTCCCAAAACTTCGGTCACCGTACCCGTAACATCCGAGTACAAGGGAAAATTCATCATCGGCTTTCCACTGGCCAACACTTTATCAATCTGCTCATCCGTCATTTTCCAAAGTCCCAGGGAATATCTGGCGGCATTGAACAGCTTAGGGTGCGTCCCTCGATAATTCTCTGATGTAAGTAATTTATCCTGTGCCAAATAAAGCTCTGGGGAATAAACCTTTCCAATTTCCTGGCCTTTCCATACCCTTTTCCCTACATAATTTGGGTAAAGGGCATCAATTCTACCTTCGAACAAAGTGGTCTGTACTGCATCGGTCTGTTGATTGGTTGTAATGACACCCGAAAGTTTAATGGATGCAACATTGGCATTCATGGCCCCTATTACCGTAGTTTGGATATTTGCCAAAGCAAGAGCATCTTCATTCATTTCAAACTGGAAATCGGAAGGTGTTGTAACCGATTCTTCCATGAATGTTAACTCCATTGCACAGAGGGGACAGGTCCCACCTTCTTCCCCCTTCACATGGGGATGCATTGAGCAAGTCCATTTACCCATACTTTGGGGAATATCGTCAGTCTTGCTTTTAGTGGTACCACTGGTTCCGAAGAAAAAATAGCCCAATAAAAGCCCTCCAAAAACCAATGCCGCATAAATACCCCATTTTTTCATGGATAACATCGTATGGATTAGAATATTATTGCTTCTTCAAAAGTATTTCTTTTTGCCAACAAAATAGCAAGGGTACGACAAACAACGTAATCAATGCGACCAACATCCCACCAAATGCAGGAATGGCCATTGGAACCATTATACTACTCCCTTTACCGGAAGAGGTCAAAATAGGTAAAAGCGCCAAAATAGTGGTCGCTGTGGTCATTAGGCAGGGGCGGATTCTTTTCTTACCTGCCTGTACAATAGCCTCATGAATGGTAGGGACATCATTGGCGGATAACTTATTAAAAGACTGTTTTAGATAAGTGGCCATTATTACCCCATCATCCGTGGCAATACCAAAAAGGGCAATAAATCCTACCCATACGGCGACACTCAGGTTCACCGTGCCCATTTGGAACAAATCCCTAATGTTTTTGGAACCCAGGTTAAAATCCATAAACCATGGCTGTCCATATAGCCATATCATAATAAAGCCTCCGGCAAATGCCACGGCAACCCCTGAAAATACCATGAACGCAATGGAAACGGATCGAAATTGAAGGTATAACAATAGAAAAATGATAACCAATACCAACGGAATTACAAATGCCAAGGTCTTTTGGGACCTTAAATGGTGCTCAAAAGTTCCGCTAAATTCGTAGTTGACCCCGGAAGGAACCGTAATTTCACCGGAAGCCAATTTTGAAGCTATGGCTTTCTGGGCCTTTTGAACTATTGATACTTCGGAAATATCGTCGGTTTTATCAAAGATTACATAGCTTACCAAAAAACCATCTTCACTTTTAATACTTTGTGGACCTTGCTCGTACTTCACCTCAACAAATTCTGATATGGGTATGGAGTTTCCGTTGGGGAGTGTGATATATATGGATTTAAAATCCTCAGGTGTAGCCCTTAACTCCCTCGGATAACGAATGCGAACACCATACCGTTCCCTCCCCTCACTGGTGTGCGATAGCACCTTTCCCCCTACGGCAATCTCCAAAGTTTCCTGAATATCGTCGATTTGCAGGCCATAACGGGCTATTTTTGCCCTATCAATGTCCAATAACAAATAAGGCTTACCCACCATCCTATCGGCGAAGACGGACTCCGGAATAACTCCTTCCAATAGTTTTAGTTCCTTTTCCAGGATGAGGGCAAATGCTTCAACACTCTCCAAATCCAATCCCTTTACTTTGACTCCCAAATTTGAGCGCATTCCGGTCTGTAACATCACCAAACGCGTCTCAATTGGTTGCAATTGAGGGGCTGATGTTACCCCAGGAAGTTTGGTAACTTTTACAATTTCATTCCAGATATCCTCTGGTCCCTTAATATGTGGACGCCAATTCCGATAATAGTCTCCATAACCATTGGCCACCAAATCGATTTTATTGACCCTTGTTCCTGACGGAATGGCGGCTCCGGATTTTGTGATGAAATTACCATTCACGTCCGTTTCAAAACGTTCCGGTCTCCCATCATCATCCAAAATATACTCTGGCTTATATGAAATGAGGTTCTCGTACATGGAAAGGGGAGCAGGGTCCAAAGCAGACTCTACACGACCCGCCTTTCCCACAACGTACTCAATTTCCGGGATGGTCATAACCGCCATGTCCAACTTTTTGAGTATTTCGTTGTTCTCTGAAATTCCTGAATGGGGAAGCGAAGTGGGCATCAACAAAAATTCCCCCTCATCCAAGGTTGGCATGAATTCCTTTTGGGAAAATAGCATGATTGAAATACCTAAAACCAGAAGTACTATTGGGACGCTGAGGCTTAGGCCCTTGTTGTTAAGTACCCACCGCAATATCCTCTCATAGTTATTTATAAAATACCAAAATGGTGCTAAAACCAATATGACCAAAAATGCTATAAAAAGACCATTGGCAAACAAATTGTTTCCAATCCCCAAAGGCCGCCAATATATTGTGAGTAGCATTAAAATTACCGTTAATGTACCGATCAATACAGTTCTTTTTCTGGTCTGCAATGCTATCTTTTCATATTGGTGCAATAACTCTACCACACCAAAAAAAATCAGAAGAAGTCCTAAATAGGTTCCAAAAAAGCTGGAAACAAAACCAAGGAGGACAACTATCCATGGAATGGCATTTCCCCAGGGGAGTTTCTTTCTTAAAAGTGATGCGGCAATGGGTGGAATGGCAAACAACGCAATGCCAATAGAGGCAAAAAGCGCAACCGTCTTGGTAAACGCCAATGGCGAAAACAGTTTGCCCTCTGCCCCGGTAAGTGCAAAAACGGGAACAAAGCTCACAATTGTGGTTAAGCCAGCAGTAAATATCGCTCCAGACACTTCTTTTGATGCTTTTTTTATATTCGTTTCCAAATTGTTATTGGGAGCGTCTTTTTGGTGCCTTACTATGCTTTCGGTTAAAACGATTCCCATATCCACCATGGTACCAATGGCAATGGCTATACCGGAAAGCGCAACAATATTGGCCTCTACATTAAAGAGTTTCATTGTAATAAAAACGGTAAGTACGGCCAGGGGCATAAGTCCAGAAACCAAAATGGATATTCTGAAATTCCTTAACATAACAACAACGACAAGGATGGCAATAAGAATTTCAAATAATAGTGCATCCTCAAGCGTATTCAGTGTCTCCTTGATAAGTTTTGAACGGTCGTAAAAAGGCACAATGGTGAGTTGGGATATTCGTCCATCATTTAGCTCTTTTTTAGGAAGTCCCGTACTTATAATGGCAATTTGGTCCTGTAGGTTCTGTAGGACTTCCATTGGATTGGTCCCATAACGGGCCGTCACAACACCGCCCACAACCTCAGCCCCTCCTTTATCCAAAATTCCCCTTCGTGTTGCAGGGCCAAGGCTAACTTTGGCAATATCCCCAATGGTAATTGATGTAAAGTTGTTGGACACAATACTTGTACTTTCAATATCTTCCACAGAAGTTATATATCCTAGTCCCCTTACAAAATATTCTGCCCGATTTATTTCCAAGGTCTGTGCACCAACATCGCGGTTGCTGGCCTTCACGGCGTCAACGACCTGTCTTAATGAAATTCCATATTGTTTTAAAAGCTCGGGATTGACATCAATTTGATATTCCTTGACAAACCCACCTATGGAAGCTACCTCTGCAACCCCTTGGGTTGCCACTAAGGCATTCTTGACATAAAAATCCTGTATGCTTCGTAATTCAGCTAAATCCCAACCCCCTGTTACCTTGCCATTTTTATCCCTACCCTCCAAAGTATACCAATAGAGCTGTCCAAGAGCGGTAGCATCAGGACCCAGTTTTGGTTGCACATTCTCTGGCAACAGGTCTCGAGGCAATGAATTCAATTTTTCCAAGACTCGGGATCTGGACCAATAAAACCCTATATCATCTTCAAAAATGATATAGACACTGGAAAACCCGTACATGGAATTGCTCCTTATGGATTTTACACCTGCCATTCCCAGTAAATTTGAGGTAAGGGGATACGTAATTTGGTCCTCAATGTCCCGTGGGGATTGTCCCTCCCAAGTGGTATATATTATCTGTTGGTTTTCGCCAATGTTTGGTATCGCATCTACGGCAATCGCTTTTTGGGGTAAAAACCCAAATCCCAGATCAAAGGGTGAGGTAATAGTACCGAACAAGATGATCAAGACGATGGCCAAATAGGCCAAAAACTTGTTTTTAATAAGAAAACCGGTTATTTTTTCAATCATGGTGAGAAGTTCTGACCATTACAAAATAAGACCCTGTAAGAATTGAAACAACCAAAATTACAATTCATAGCTTCCAAACACTAAAAATAGAAAAACTGTTTTCCTTTAAAGCACAAAACCATAAACAAAGGTTTATGGTCTCGCGTTAGTTTATTTTGGGTTATTTAGAACTCTAGGATTTTAAATTCGGATCGTCTGTTTTTTCCATGCTTTTCCTCGGTACAGTATACCCTGTCATCACATTCATTGGTCAGCTTTTCCTCACCAAGGGCCTTACTGACTATCCTTTCACTCCCAATTCCATTGGAGGAGAAATAGTCCACTGTACGTTTCACCCGGCGTTTGGACAACCATAGATTGTATTCATCTGTTCCCCTGGCATCAGTATGGGAACTGACTTCAAGTACCAAAGTCGGGTTTTCTTCAAGGATGATGATCAATTTATCCAGTAGTTCTTTATCTTTTTTATTGAGGTATGAGGAGTTTAAATCAAAATAAACATATCCCAAAGCCGTAATCATCTCTTCCAACCTCTTGCGTTTGGCGTTTTTTTCAGCGTCCAGTAAGGCTTTCTCCTTTTCGGCCAACCTGGATTCCTCTTCACGTTCCAAACGTTCCGCCAAAAGTCTTGCCTCTTGTTCGGCCCTTTGCGCGGCTGCTATGGAATCTTGGATACGTTGTTGCTCCTTCTCCATTTCCTGCATCCGTACCAGTTTTTCCTCACCTTTTTTCGAAAGGCCCTTTTCAATACCAAATCGATATACGGCCCCAGCAGCATGTTGTATGTGGTTGGTGGCATTTTCCGTGCTCATCGCCCATTTTCCAGTGGAATTGAAATCCAAACCGAACCTATCGGAAAACCAGGTCCTAAAACCAACCGATGCATTATAGGTACCCCTTCCCTGGTTATTGGCATCCGTATACCCCGCGCCAATGCCCACATAGGGATCAAACCAGCCGGTTTCACCCAGTATTTGGTTCAAATCATAGCTCACCCTAAAATCAATGGCATAGTAATCAATATCCTCGGTGTTTAAAACCCCATCAATGATCTTACCTTCGTTGTACCTGTTGTAACTCCCAATGGCCTCCAGGCCCAAACCATTCTTAAAGTATCTCCCTATGCTCAAACGGGAGGGGAAAGGAACCGCGTTCCAACTATCGGAAATATCAAATATTTCCCCAAATTCATCACCTGAATCGTCAACAACATTGAAACCAATGCCAAAAATCCAGGAACTCTGAACAATGCTATCTTTTTTGGTGAATGCTAAATCCTGGGTAAACCCAAGTTGGAAAGAAAGTAAGAATGCCAAGCACACCATAGATTTGGGTATCCTCATGTTTTGTAATTCGGGGGTTACGAAACAAATGTAAACCAATTCTAGGCTTTGGATAAAAATGATATACCAAAAACCATTATTACCGATGAAATGTAAGAGATCACATAGGTGCTATAGTATCTCCACAGTAATCTGTTTTTGACTTTTGGGAATTTTGTATACACAAAAGGGATACGATAGTGCGCCCTGGTCATCTTCATCACCCTCCAATGCCGTAATGACCTCTATGGTCTGGGCCGTCTCCGTTTTTATCTTCATTTTTGGAGACAAACCGGTTCTTACACCGCCCACACAGGCCACCAAAACGGTTTCCTTGGAAAAGTCCACAATAGGCACCGGGATTCCCGGTTTCCTTGTTCGGTTTACCTTGATAAAAAAGGCTTTTAATGTCTTGGCATCCTCAATAATATGGGTGACAGGTGTCTCCACAGGAAAATAAGCATCCTCCACCAACAGTACCAGTTGGTCCTCTTGTTGGGCAGTATTCGCTTCCGTACCTTTTTTTTGGCTTTTGCAAGAAAAGGTTAACAAGACCAGGACCACCATCAAGGATTTCATCAATACGAATTTTTATATCTGGATTTATAGGCCTTTTCGTAAACGTCTTCGTAAAGTGGGAGAATATTTTGGATTTCAAACTCTTTGGACAGGTTTTTGGCATTTGTTTTAAATTGCTCCAAGCGTTGATCGTTACCCAAAAGGTGAATTGCATTTTTGGCCATTTCATCCACGTTCCCAACATCACTTAAAAAACCGCTTATCCCATGTTTGTTCACTTCAGGTATGCCCCCGGCATTACTTGAAATGATGGCCACTTTGTTGGCCATGGCCTCCAAGGCCGCCAAACCAAAACTTTCCGTTTCCGAAGGCAATAGGAACAGGTCGGAAAAACAAAGAATCCTGTCAATTTCGTTGCTATTCCCCAAAAACAGCACTCTTTCCTCCAATCCCAATTGTTCGCACTGCAATTCTGCCCGTTCCTTCTCGGGTCCTTCCCCGACCATGATCAGTTTGGAGGGAATCTCCCGCTGGACCTGATAAAAGATGGCTATTACATCATCTATCCGCTTCACTTTTCGAAAATTACTGATATGGGTAATTATCTTTTCATCATCCGAAGCCATGAGCGACCGCTGGCAATCCGTAAACGCACTACTGTATTTTTTGGGATCAATAAAATTGGGGATTACCTCTATTTCATTTTCTACATCAAATATTTCTAAGGTCTTCTGTTTTAAATCCTGGGAAACGGAAGTGACCACGTCGGATTTATTGATACTAAAGGTTACTGCAGGTTTATAAAAGGGATGGTTGCCCACCAGTGTAATATCGGTACCGTGTAAGGTGGTGACCATGGGAATGTAAATATCCTCTTCCTTCAACATTTTTTTGGCCATATAGCCCGCATACGCATGTGGTATGGCATAATGAACGTGCAATAGCTCAATACCATAATGCTTAATGGTATCCACCAATTTACTTGATAATGCAAGCTCATAGGGCTGGTACCGGAAAAGCGGGTACTCTGGAACATGAACTTCATGAAAATGGATGTTATTGCTCAATAATCCCAATCTTACGGGCTGCTGATAGGTCACAAAATGGATTTCATGGCCCCTCTCCGCCAAAGCAATTCCCAATTCCGTGGCCACTACACCACTCCCACCAAAAGTGGGATAACATACAATCGCAATTTTCATGTGTTAAAAGTAGCGCAATATTTTTAAGCTAGTTGATAATGGAATCATAAATAGCTTTTTGAATTCGTGTACGCAAAGCTGATTTTACCAAAAGATTGTTTCGCATTGAAGGATACGTCCTATTGGAAAGAAAGACATAAACCAATTCTTTTTCGGGGTCCGCCCATGTATAGGTGCCGGTAAAACCACTATGACCAAAGCTTTCCCTGGAAACACAACCGCAGGTAGGGCCCTTTTCCTCCAATTGTGGTTTATCAAATCCCACTCCCCGCCGAACGTTTTTGTCACAGAAATAGCAAGTGTTGAATTTTTTGATCGTCCTGGCATCCAAATAGCGTTGACCACCATAATAGCCTCCTTGCAGATACATTTGCATTATTTTGGCAACGTCATTTGCGTTTCCAAATAGTCCGGCATGGCCTCCTACCCCACCCTGCATTGCAGCACCCATATCATGCACATAACCGTGCACCGTCTGATACCTGTAGTAATTGTCCTCTTCGGTAGGTACAATTTGCTCCCTATTGTATTTTTCAATTGGATTGTACATTAGTTTATTGGTCCCCATGGAGCTAAGGACATAATCCTGCAAAAGGACATCCAGGGTTTTTCCGTAGGAATCTTCAATATATTTCTTTAAGACATAATACGCCACATCACTGTAACGATATCTGTTCGATTTCAATTCTTGCCTCCCAATCCTGTCGTATATGGAGTCCCGATAAAAATTGGCCAAGTACATTCCATCAATAACCTTTATGGAATAATCCTCGGTGGGGTATCTCTTATAGAACAATTGCGAGGGTTTTCGGTTTTCATCGAGCGTACTCAAATAAAAGGCAATCCATGCGGGCAAACGCCCATAGTGCGATAATGCCTTTAATACGGTTACGTCCTTTAATTCCGATTCCTGATACTCCGGGACCAAATCCTGAAAGGTATCGTTCAATCTTAGTTTGTCTTCCTCCTCCATTTTCATGATCAATGGTAAGGTTCCCAGAATCTTGGTAAGGGATGCCAAATCATAAATATGGTTCTCGCCTATTTCTTCGGTGGACCCATAGGTAGGTCTCCCAAAACTTTTGTTGTAAACCACTTTGCCCTCTTTGGCCACCAATACCTGGGCTCCCGGAAACATCAACGAATCCAATCCCCTTTGGACCAAGGTATCCACATAGGCCAGTTTTTCGGAGTCCATGCCCACACGTTCAGGAATACTATATCCCAATCGGGATATGCGTTTTGTCACAATTCCGGTATTCACGGGAAAAGCACTACTGGCCGTAACGGGCAACTTTCCCTTTGCACCTATGGAACCAAAAAGAATTTCAGCTGTTTTTTCCTGGGCAATCTTACTGTTCTGATAGGACACTACAATACCATCCACGGTATCAAAATTGATTACATCCAACAAAGCATATGGCTTAGTGAAGACCGCCAATAGCGTATTGTGCGTACGCATCCGGGATATCTCCTGCAACCAAAAATGTTCGTTCTCCGTAAAACGGTGCCCCTTCCATGGACTGGCATTGCTTTTATGGAGCCCAATAATCACCAAATTGAATTCTTTTAGCCGCTCCCGATAGCCCGCCATATCTTTGGCCTTTACTACGGTAACTTCCCCAAATCGATTCAAGGCATCCGTAAAATGGCTTGCATCCGCGTCCCCAAATTTGACATAGGCAATCCTTTTCTTTTCCAGCTTTTTTATGGGAATCAATGAAAACCGATTTTTAACCACGGTGATGGCATTTTCCATCGCTTTTTCGTACACCAAATCATCTTGCGCGGTATTCAAATCATTCCTTAAATTCTCAAGGTCAATCGGTTTGTAGTCATGCAATCCTACCTTGAACTTTGCCCTTAAAATCTTTTTCACGGAATGTGCCAATCTGTTTTCGTCAATCCTCCCACTTTCATAGGCCTCCAATAGCTTTTTTTTGGCGTTTACCACATCCACCGGCATTAAAAGCATATCATTTCCCGCCAAAAATGCGGAAAGCTCAACCTCCCCTGTGGGGGCAAATCCAGAAACCGCCTGCATATTAAGGGCATCGGTAAAAACCAGCCCTTTAAAACCCATTTTCCCCTTCAACAAATTGGTAATGGTGCTTTGGGACAATGAGGACGGATGCCCAGGCTTACTTTCCAAACTGGGAATATCCAAATGTGCCACCATTACACTGGTTAGACCTTCATGTATCAATTCCCTATACGGTTGGAGTTCAACACTATCCAACCGTTCCCTGGTAAATTCCAAAAACGGCAATACTTTATGGGAGTCCGTGGCGGTATCCCCGTGCCCTGGAAAGTGTTTGCCGGAAGATAGAACACCAGCATCATGCATTCCGTTCATAAAGGCAATTCCCTTGCGTCCAACGTTGCTTACGTCCTCCCCAAAAGAACGATTCCCGATGATGGGATTCTTTGGATTAATGTTGATATCAATATCAGGTGCAAAATTGATATGCACCCCCATTCTTTTTACATGAAGTCCAATGCGGTAACCCACTTCCTCTACAATGGCATCATCTTGTATGGCCCCCAGTGTCATGTTCCAGGGAAAGGCATAGGTAGAGTCCAATCTCATGGCCAGTCCCCATTCTGCGTCCATACCTACCATAAGTGGAATTTTGGAAGCTTTCTGAAATTGATTGGTCAATCTTGCCTGTCGTATAGGCCCCCCTTTGGAAAAAATGACCCCACCCAAATGATGCTCTTGAACCAGCTTTCCTATGGCATCGGTAGCGTTTTTGTTTTGATTGGATGCCACGCTGACCATAAAAAGCTGACCAATACGCTGATCCAAACTCATGGAGGCATAGGTCTCATTCACCCATTGGGCCTGTGCAAGGCTATCTGCAGCAAGTAACGGGTCTTTTTGACCATAGGAACACAAAGCCGCAAAACAGAGTAGGGTTAAGCAATAGTATTTTATACTCATAAATTGTTGGGTTCAATTTACGTACCAAAAATATGTATTTGGTCGAAAAGTGCCCTAAAAATGTGATGTAAGGACAATTTTAAGTGATAAAATCACATAAAACGGGCATGCCAACTATCTGAAGCGGGCACTTCCCAGTTCTCTAAAAACTCCTGTTTTGAAGCCACTAAATTGTTAAAAACAATAGTGTTTTTGGAAACCGCCCTTTCCTTGGCCATTTTTTTAAAATCCTTTAAGGGCTTATAAGCGATATATTCCCCCTGTTTGTAGGAAACATTCATTTTATCCAATAACTGCACTTGAAACTTCCGCTCCAAATCTTGAATAAAATGTACCGAGGCATCAATTGAACATCCCGATGCACTGTTCATGGATTGATCAAGTCCAATTACTATAAAACGACCGTACGGGAGTTCATAACCCGCTTTTAAATCTGCACCGTGGGCCGTCCATTGGGTCAAAAAAGCTCCCAATAGGGACTTTACTTCCGTAAGTTCACTATCCGTAAATGTTCGATTGCATTGATAAATCCAAATGCGTGCGGTATTGGGAAGGGATTGAAAAGGTACAAGCATTGCTATTCTATTATTGATTTTAGGGACTTGGCCCCATATATCTTTTTGATGGCCATGGGAGAAAGCGGCTGGTCAAAAATGGAAAGCTCGTCCATAAGACCTATATAACTAAGACCAAGAAAGATTTTGGCGCGTTCTTCTTCCCAGGTAAACAAGTCCTCCACATTTTTTAAGGTTCCTTGTAGGGCCGCGTTGACATATAGTTCCGATGTTGCATTGGCCGTGCCCAACTCAGAAAAATTAATCACAATATGTGTCCACTGGCCTCTTCCAAAAGGGGGGTTTTTAACCCTGATCAATCTTTTCTCAAACTCTGGATTATCATCCGGTCCCAAATTATCCGGATTCCATTGTTTGAGATCACCAATGACCCCCAACCTAAAGTCCCTTGGGTTTTCCTTGGTAAAATCCACCCAAAGCGATGCATCATTATAATTCACATCGGTAATTTGGATGGGATCGCAATATCCCGGTTCCAAATCCTCGGCCGGATCAAGTTGCAACCAGAATGAAATGGCACCACTCCATGATTCCGATGAATATCCCACGTTTTGAAATGCATCATAGAAAACAACGGGTTTCCCCTTTTTCTTGAAGTCCAAAGCATCACCACTAAGCCCCTTGCCTTTGGCAAGAACTACATTGGAACCCTCCAGTCCCGTACTGGCACCTTGCAGGTTCTTTCTGTCCAAAGCCGTATAAATTTCCGAATCCCCAATGGCCACCTGGGCTTTTGTGCCCCCATTAAAAGAGGCATAAAAAATAGGATTTTCCAATAGGGGCCCGTCTTGGGCATTTCCCCAAAAAGAAACCATCAAAAAAATGAGGGGTGCTATTGCTTTATTACGCATTTTGGTAAGTATTGTCATTGCCATCAATTCATTTTTAAAAGTAGACGGAAATCCAGGTATTACTTACAAAACAATACCCATTATTCTCCTGGAAAAGCCCAAGGGCACTATAAATCTTCTGCATCGGCAATTAATTCTGCTACATCCATGACTTTGATGGAGGCTTCTTTTTCCTTGTTCTTAACACCATCCGTCATCATGGTATTACAGAAGGGACAAGCCGCCGCTATGATTTCCGGTTGCGTTTCCAACGCCTGTTCCGTACGCTCTATGTTCACATCCTTTTTGCCTTCCTCAGGTTCCTTGAACATCTGGGCCCCACCGGCTCCACAACAGAGCCCACGTTTTTTACAACTTTTCATTTCCACCAGTTCGGCATCCAACTTTTGGATGAGTTCCCGGGGCGCTTCAAAAATTCCGTTGGCCCTGCCCAGGTAACAGGGATCGTGGAAAGTGATACGTTTACCCTTATAGCTGCCTCCTTCCATTGAAATTTTACCCTCTTCCAAAAGCTGTTTTAAGAAAGTGGTATGGTGGACTACCTCGTAATTTCCGCCCAAGCCCGGATATTCATTCTTCAAGGTATTAAAGCAATGGGGACAAGTGGTCACCACTTTTTTTACTTCATACCCATTCATGACTTCAATATTGGTCATGGCCTGCATTTGAAACAAGAACTCGTTCCCTGCACGTTTTGCGGGATCACCTGTACAACTTTCCTCGGTTCCCAAAACCGCAAAGCTTACTTTGGCCTGATTCAGAATTTTCACGAAAGCCTTGGTAATCTTTTTTGCCCTATCATCAAAACTCCCGGCACAACCTACCCAAAAAAGGACTTCGGGCTGTTTGCCTTCGGCAAATAGGGATGCCATTGTCGGTACATTCATATATTGACTTTTATGCTTCTTGTGCCCAATTCAACCGGTCCATTTGGTTAAAGGGCCATGGGGCACCATTGTTCTCCAAATTCCCCATCATATTGTTTAATTCGGAAGGTGCGGCAGACTGTTCCATCACCAAAAAACGGCGCATCTCCAAAATAATGGACAAGGGGTCTATACTTACGGGGCAGGCTTCAACACAAGCGTTGCAAGTAGTACAGGCCCAAAGCTCCTCCCTTGATATATAATCGTCCAATAGTTGTTTTCCATCCGGTTCAAACGTACCACCATTGGCATCCATGTTTTTGCCCACTTCTTCCAACCGGTCGCGGGTATCCATCATTATCTTTCTGGGCGAAAGCTTTTTTCCTGTTTGGTTTGCCGGACACTCAGAAGTACACCTGCCGCACTCCGTGCACGTATAGGCATTCATGAGTTGTACCCAATTTAGGTCCATAACGTCGGATGCTCCAAACTTCCCAGGTTCTTCATCGTCCTCGGTGGTAGCGGCAAAAGGGTCTGCCGAAGGGTCCAACATCAGTTTCACCTCATTGGTAACGGCCTCAACATTACTGAACTGCCCGTTAGGCTTCAGTTTTCCATAAAACGTATTGGGGAATGCCAATAGAATGTGCAGGTGCTTGGAAAAATAGAGGTAGTTCAAAAAGAAGAGAATGCCCAAAATATGCAACCACCAGGCACTTCTTTCCACTGCGATCAAGGTTGCCTGGGACATTCCATCAAATAAGGGGGCAATAAACTGACTTACCGGAAAGGAACCGGCTTCGGAATAGTGTTCCGCACCCATTTGTTGAAGCTGATAGTCGGTTGCGTTCATGGTCAAAAACAACAGCATCAATACCAACTCGATATAAAGGATGAGATTGCCATCCTTTTTTGGCCAACCTTGCATTTCAGGCTTGATGAACCGTTGAAGTTTGATCATATTCCTGCGAATCCAGAAAACGATCACGGCGATGATCACAAGTAGGGCCAGTATCTCAAAAGAACCGATAAGAAAATCATAGAATCCACCCATAAAGGCGAAGATTCGGTGTGTTCCGAGCAACCCGTCTATGATGATTTCCAATACTTCAATGTTGATGATAATAAAACCCAGATAAACAATAATGTGCATTAAACCCGCTATGGGCCTAACCACCATTTTTGTTTGCCCCAATGCGATCCTCGTCATATTTTTCCATCGTTGCCCCTTATCGCCATCTACATCCGCTTCCTTTCCCAATCTTATATTGCGAATCAGTTTTTTTACATTTTTAGTGAAATAACCAATACCCAACGCAAGGAAAATTGCAAAAACAATATTTGGTATATATGTGATCATGAAAATAATTAAATACAAAATTACAAAAATTTATTATGCATGCATAGTAAATTTATTGCCCATTTACCTTGCTATTGTTTACTGGCGGGATCGTCCTCCGGTACCTTGTACTCTTTTTGTTTTTTACCAAAGACCGAAACATTCACATAACGCTTTGGGTTTAACCGAAAATCCTGTAAGAGTAGATCCAATTCCCTGGAAACTTCCGTGAGATTGGTGTACAACTCTTCATTATTTGCCATTTTTCCCAAAGTTCCTTCTCCCCTTTCAATTTTCCCAAGAATGTTATTCAAACTCGAAATGGTGTTCTGAAGGTCCGCCATGGTTTTTCCAAGTCCGGCATTTGCCAAGGAATCGGAAATTTTGGAAAGGTTTGTTGTTATGGTATTTACATTTTTCATCGTACTGTCCAATCCTTCCCCGTTTTCCTCCAGAAAGGAATTTAATTTGGTAGCACTTCCCTTAAAGGTCCTTATTAAATCGTTGAGACCTGCTATACTTTCCTGAAGTTCCCTTTTTGTCCTATTATCCAAAATGCTATTGATATTGGTCAAAAGGGTATCCGCATCCGTAAAAGTACTCTCCAAGCTCATTTGTAGCGGGGTCAATTTTTGCTGTACCAATTCCGTGAGTCCCGGTTTGGTGGAGGACATTAATGTATCCCCGGACTGCGCATTTCTGGCACCATCAAAGGCCGGAATTACCTGAAGTCCCTTTCCCCCAATAATTCCAGTGTCAAAAAGTTCCACCTTACTATTTATGGAGAATTCGAAATCATTGTTCACCACAAAGGTGACCAATAACTTCCCGGAATTGTCCTTGAACCGAATTCCGGTCACATTGCCTACTACCAATCCGTTAAGTGATACCTGTGTCCCCGTTTGGAGTCCTCCGACACGATCGTAAACGGCATAGAAGGTTCTCGAATGGTCAAAAATTGAAGAGGACTTTAGATAACTAAAGCCCATTATTAGCGCAAGAATTCCCAACAAAACTAAAATTCCTGTCTTTACTTCCCTGGATAATCTCAAAAGGTCGCTTTTTCAGTTTCAAACAAAATTAGGAATAATTTTAGAGGCTTACTGTGTAGAAGCAGAATTTAAGGCCTCCTTTACGGAGATTCTCTTCCCATTCCGGTAGGCCACGATATATGAGGTGGTATAGCCCCTGGCATTTGCTTCTGTCTTCAATTTCTCGGCTTCCTCATAACTGGAGGTATTGCCGTATAGGTATCTATACATATTCTTGTAAGGCTCGGAGGAGAGTTTATCAAGACCCTTAAAGTTGTCGGGTTTTAAGGGGATGGATTTTGAACTCGCCAAGAGTTGTACCTTAAAAACGATGGTTTTTAGTGGATTTTTAGGGGCATTGCTTTTGGGGGATGGTTCAGTCGGGGTTTCTTTTTTTTCCGTAACCTGCTCCTCCATTTTAGGTTTTGGATCTACCTTGGTCTGCTCCACAACGGCCTTCCCTGCCTTTTCCAAAGGATTGTCCTGAACGGTTTCCCCTTCCACTAAATTGGCATCGAACCCATTTTTATAGCTTAAAATGGCATCGGCAATGGCCGTACCTATTTCCCTTTGTCCTTTTTCAGAATTGAGATAGCTCCCCTCATCTTTATTGGTCAAAAAACCTGTTTCCACCAAGACACTGGGCATAAAGGTTTGATGGAGAACAATAAAGCCCGCCTGCTTTACTTTTCTGTCCTTCCGTTTTAATTTTTTGGTAAAATTATCCTGCAGCAATTTGGCCAGTTCTATACTCTGGTCCAGGAATTCCTCCTGCATAATGGTAAGCCCAATAACGGATTCAGGGGAATTGATATCATATTCCGAATAGCGCTGTTCATAATTGTCCTCCAGGTAAATTACACTGTTCTCCTTTTTAGCGACCTCAAAGTTTTGCCTATTGGCATGAAGACCCAAAACAAAGGTCCCCATTCCATAGGCATTGGAACTATGGGAATCACAGTGCACGGAAACAAACAAATCGGCATTGGCCTTGTTGGCAATCTCACCCCTCTTGTACAAGTCAACAAAAGAATCGTCTTTTCGGGTGTAGATAACCTCAACGTCCGGATACTTTTCCAAAACTCGTCCAGCCTTTAAAACAATGGAAAGTGCAATGTTCTTTTCCAGGTATCCATTGCCCAGGTTCCCCGGATCATGTCCACCATGACCTGCATCGAGTACGACTACGAACTTCTCTTTATCAAGTGGTTCGGTATCATTTTTGATAAATGAAAAAAGTAGGAATATCAATCCAAGGCAAATGGCAAAAACGAACCGATTTTTATTCATAGGAATAGTGTGTTTTCGGCTTCCCCTATGGGTTAAATTTATGGTAACGACACATAAGAGGAACAAAAAATATATGTAAGTTTGACCACCAAAAACTAAGCCAAACCTTTACAAAAATAGGATTTATCGCTT
>JANQKR010000042.1 GCA_028281025.1 Croceivirga sp. | reverse complement strand
GTTCCTCAAAAACCAGCAGTTCGAGTTTTTTCATGGAAAAAGCGTATTGAGCACAAGGTTTCTGCCCTTAAAATTCTGATTCTCGATATGATTTTTCTAGACCAAGCCTAGAAAAACCAATCAAATAGACGAATTTTTGCCCAAATGCACCACAGGTGTATTTAGGGATATTCAGGAGTAATATAACCTATTGATTTTCATTGTAATAATTCGTATCTTGAAGTAACATTAAACCCCGAAAATGGTCCATAATGCCCAAAAACGGGGTTTTCTTTTTTCTCCAGGTATGAAGATACGTCGATTCTCCGAGTTTCAGGGCCGTTTTGTCTATCCAAATTTTGATACCGATCATGAACTGTTGATGAAATCCTTTTTGAATACCCGTTTGGGAGGCATCTACCAGGCCGTTCCCTGGCAGGAAGTCGTCACATGTTTTGGACTGAAGGAACCACGAAAAGGGCCAAGACCGGTGTTTTCCCCCCGTGGCAAGGTCGCACTGATGTTCCTCAAACACTATGCGTGCTGTTCGGACAGAAAGCTGATCGAACATTTGAACAGCAATGTCCACTACCAGATATTCTGTGACGTTGTGGTCCCTGTGGGCTCGCCCATCACCAATTACAAGATCGTCAGTGAGATTCGCTGTGAGCTTGCAGGAAGGCTCAAGACGGGAAAGGTGCAACGGGTGCTTGCCCGGGAATGGGCCCCGTACATGTCCGAGCTTGGAAGTATCTGCATGGACGCCACCTGTTACGAGAGCGACATGCGCTACCCGACGGACATCAAACTGCTCTGGGAGGCCGTGGAGTGGAACCATGGGTTGCTCAGGGAACACGGCAGGATGTTGGGGCTGTCGCTTCCCCGCACCAAGTTCAATAAGTGGGCAGGGCGGTACAGTGGCCACAGTAAGTCCAGAAGGCCTTCGAAGAAACAAAGGCGCGGCATGACAAGGGGGCTGCTCAGGTTGTTGGCCAAGATACATCCCTTGTTGTCGGAGATTGAAAAAGCGTATGCGATTGCCTATTCATCCAATCACTCGAAACGCAGAAGGGCCACGGCCACCATACTTCGGCAACAGTCCAAAAAGTTCTATAAGGGCATAAGGCCCAAGGGACGTATCGTCAGCTTGGACAGACCCTACATCAGGCCCATTGTCAGGGGAAAGGTGCGCGCATTCCTGAATATCCCTAGTTCTTTGCGGAATCAACATCGATCTATTCTGTCTGTACCCGTTTGGAATAATCGATTTTGTAATAGCCAATTTTACTTCTCCGTACATTCCCGGGATTGCTCCTTCCATATCTTCGAGGGAGAATCCATTGGAAATCTGGATCTCTGACAACAGATTTTCATCTTCAAGCTTAGCCAATGACCCTAGTCCCGATACGTACCCCCCGTGCCGACGAATTTCCTACCGTCCACGTCATATCCGGGCTCTTGGTCAATCTTGTCCATAAGGAAACGGAATGTTGGTACGCCCAGCCATTGCGAAAACCGTTCCCAAAATAGGGGCCATTATGGGTTTTCTGTTTGGCTCAGGCCGACAGTGCCAATACTGTAACCACTATACCAAGGGGTATTTTCTTCATCTGTTTAGGAGTTTTACCAATTGGTTTTCTCAGGTTATTTAATGGGGCAGTTCAAAGAAGTGAACTGCCCCATATGCAACAAACTAACTCAAAACTGTCCAATAAGGTGCAGACCCCATACTATATATCCCAAAAAGACATTTGTCGCCACTTCATGTGAACATTTTTGGAAGGTTTTGAATCTAATAACCTGGATTTTGCTCCAGAACACTTTCGGTGTTCGCCTCTATTTCACCCAGCGGTATTGGCCATAGATTGTGATAATCTTGAATTGTGCCTCCAACAAATTCATTATTATAGGTTCTGGTCCTTTCAACCAGTTTGTCCAAGCGCATCAGTGTCAAGAGCCTGAATTCTTCGTAGTACAACTCTCTCAAGCGTTCATCCAAAATATAATCGATGTCAACGTTCGCAGGCGAAACATCTGGCGCACTGGATCGTCGTCTTACCACGTTTATATCTGCTGCGGCAGATGCAGCATCGCCATTTCCCAAATGGGCTTCGGCCCTAAGTAAATAGGTTTCTGCCAACCGCATGGAATAGTGGTCCCTATAAGTTGTCCTGGCCTCGGCCAGCAAGGATCCAGGTATGTCTTGATTGGCGGCGTACAACTCTAAAGGATGTCGCCCTGGAGTGGAGTTCTTTGCCAATACCGGAAAAAAGTTACGTGCCCTGTCCACATAGCTGTTCAATATTATTAGGTTGTTGGCAACCACGAATTCTCCGTTCGAGGGGCTGTCCGGATTGTTCACCTTGAAATCACGAACAATGTTGAATTCTGAGTTTCGAATATCGCTCGGTCCGCTTTTATCCCATAGTTCATTGTAAAAATATGGTGTGGGTCGTTGAAAACCAGAGCCCCTTCCGTAATAGAAGGTATTGGGGCCCCCGGCCAGTAGATTTCTTTTTTCACCATCTGTATCCCTAATACTGGCTCGCCATAAGCGGGGTATTGTAACACGTTCCAGCACAAAATTGTTGACACGGCCCCCACTGGCGCCTCCCTCCACGTTGAATTCAAATTGCAGCACCCAAAGGGCCTCGGTATTGCCCGATGAACGGTTTTGGTTTTCTTGACGGAAGAGATCCCAATAGACATCACCGCCAAAATCCGGGTCATCTACCCTTGACCCAAATCTGTTCTGCATTAGTGCAGTGGCCGGGTTATCAATTACCGAAGTTGCGGCAGCAATAGCTTCTTGCCATCTTTCCAAGGAAATGTATACCTCAGAGAGCAAGTGGTTGGCCGCCTCTTTACTTATTCTATATTCTTCGGCCTGTGAAATATCGGGCAGGTGGTTTACGGCAAACTCAAGGTCGGCCGCACATTGTTGGTACACCTCTTCGCGTGTGGCCCTAACATAATCCCTCTTGGGCGATTTTACCTCCTCCAGCTCCAAGGGTACCCCCCCATAAAGATTTGCGAGCATTTTATACCCCAAGGCCCTGAAAAAAGAGGCTTCTGCAACAACCCTGTTCCTTTCATCTTGCGTCAGCTGGCTGGCGGACGCATCTGCCCTTTCAATGATCACATTGGCATTTTGGATAAGCACGTAAAGTGTTTGCCACATATACAACACTTTGTCTGAAGTAGGCAGGGTCAAAGCAGCGTAGTCTGGCGGGTTTTGCCCTAAGCTACTATCGTTCAACACCAAATCCGTGCCATAGAACAGGATTCTTGGTGCTGAATCTACATTGTCTCGGGCGGCCCAAAAATTATTTCTGTAGAGGGCGTGCAACTGAATAAGTGACGACTCGAACTGTGATAAGGTGGTGTATGAATTGTTCGGGGCGAAGAAATCTATAGGCTCCTCTTCCAAAAATTCTTCTTCGTTACATGACGTAATCGACAGTATGGTCATCAACAATACCAATGGAGCCATCTTATACTTCACATTAAAGATATGGCTCAACAAACTAATTTTCCTGTATATAAAATTTTTCATTTTTCTTTTTTTAAAACTCAACATTTAGCCCTAAAGAGTAACTTTTTAAGACAGGTCTTCCGTTACGTGAAAAGCCTGTTCTAACAAGTTCACCACTATTAATCCCTTGAGCAAAATTAATACGTTCATCATCGGCAATAACATTTGCATCAGGATTGCTCTCAAGTTCTGGGTCCCAGCCATTGTACTTGGTCCATGTAACCAGGTTTTTACCGCTGAAAAACAGCCTCAATCTAGAAAGATGGATTTTTTTCAACAACTCAGGATTAAAATCATAACCGAGGGTAACATCTTGCAGGCGCACAAAATTTCTTGGCACATATCGCCTGCCCTGCAGACCATCGGCCACATTGATAACTAACTTTTGATATCTGGCATTGGGATTTTCGGGAGTCCAATAATCCACACCGGCCGGAAGGTTGCGATCGAAAGTGGCTTGACCTGCGTTCCAACCCAAGAGGTCATCTATGCCCAAATACCTGTTCTTGCCCCCCTGTATCGAGTTTAAAAAAACCATCAGATTCCAGTTTTTATAGTTGAACTGGTTTTGGATGCTGAACCTGAAATCGGGATCCGTGCTTCCCAAAATCGTTCTATCGTCGGGTGTTATGCCGTCTACCCCGTCCGTGTCCTGTATCTTAAAGACTCCTACGTCAAAACCACTGGGTATGTCTTCCCCAATCTGAAAAAGTTCTCCCGTAATGCGCAGATCGAAAACCGAATTTAAAGATTCGCCAATGAACAGCTCGTCTGAAATAAGGTCGTCCTCAACACCATCACCATCAATGTCTGCACCCAAAAGGCTGATCAACTCGTCCCTGTTCCTTGAAAAATTGAAAGTCGAAGTCCATCTGAAATCCCCGGTATCCACATTGGTGGAAGTCAATGTGATATCGATTCCACTATTGCCCAGCTCTCCCAAATTGACCGGCAGCGTTGAAAAGCCCGTGATTTCAGGTATCCTGACAGTGTAAAGAAGGTCTTTGGTATTGTTCTTGTAGTAATCTATACTACCGCTTATTTTGGAGTTGAACAGTCCAAAATCCAAACCGACGTTCAGTCCCGTGGTTGTTTCCCATTTTAGGTTGTTATTGGCCAAAACTTCGACTCCTTGGCTGTACAATGGCCTACCGCCGGCATCTACGTAGTTAAAGCCACCATTTACCCTTGCCAATGTTTGATATCTGGTTATGGTCCTGTTGCCACTCTCTCCGTATGACCCCCTTAACTTTAAATAGGGTAGCCAAGATGCCTCGTTCATGAATTTTTCCTGGCTCACCGTCCAAGCCAGCGAAACAGATGGAAAAGTACCGAACTTGTTGTCTTGCCCAAAGCCTGAAAACCCATCACGTCTTACGGTGGCGGCCAAAAAATATTTTTGTGAGAAGTTGTATGCCAATCTCGCCATACTATAAAGGCTCGATTCCTCAAAGGCAGAGGAGCTTACACTTTGCAGATCGGACTGCCCGACCTCAAGGCCATTGAAGCCTAAAGTTGGGTCTGCAAAATTCGTTGCAAGGCTGTACGTACCATCTCCCTTGCGCTTTTCGAATCCGTACAGCAGTGTCATGTTCACGTTGTGTTTGTCAGCAAAAGTGTTGGTATAGGTCAATATGTTGTCAGACGAATAACTTCTTGTATTTACGTTTTCTTTGGAGCCACTACCTTGAAAATTGGCCGCAAAGGGCCGAAAGATATTTTCCCTATCGTTCCTATAATTTGTGGTGTAGTTGATCTTGTACGACAACCCTTCCAAAAAAGGAAAATCAATCTTTGCAAAGATATTGCCAAACAGGTTCAGCCTAAAATCTTCATGGTCGGCGTTTATCACATCGTTCAATGGGTTTATAAATTGCCCCCCTGGCTGTGGGTTTAATTCCCCATTTGGGAGCCTTGCCACGGCATATGGTGATAAATAGCGTAGATTACGGTCAATATCCAAGCCAGAAAAATCGCTCGATGTCAAAAAAGACTGAACACCTAATGTTAACCAGTCGCCAAAACGGTTCTCCAGGTTTAAACGTGCGTTCCACCGTCTATAATCTTCCCCAATATGGTACCCTTCTTGATCGGTAAACCCAACGGACATAAAGCTGCTCGTGGTCGCACCATTGTACGCCATGCTCAGATTATGGTTTGATAATATGGGGTTGTCGTTTGTCAAAAGATCATGCCAATCGGTAGTACGGTTATCCTGAAAAGCTTGTTTCATATCATTGGTCTTGAACGAATCCGTAAAATCATAATCAGGGTTGGGCTGTAAAAAATCAGGAGCCAGCCTGCTTTGCAAAATCTCACCATTGATAAACTGGTTTACATATTCTTGGGGAGACCCTGCCGGAATATCACGAATAGGTGACTGGATGGTTATCGATGACCTAAAGTTGAACACCAGTTCCTCGGGTCCTTTTCCCGATTTAGAGGTGATCAAAATTACACCATTGGCTGCCTGTGACCCGTAAACTGCAGAAGCACTGGCATCTTTGAGCACATCAACGGATGCAATATCACTTGGGTTGATGTCGACTATGCTACCCCTGTATATGGCACCATCAAGGACAATCAGCGGTTCTTGCTGACCTGAGATCGATGTTCTGCCCCTGACCGAAAGGGAGGGGCTTCCACCAGCACTGTTCACCTGACCAACATTTAACCCCGGTACCGTCCCTTGCAAGGACTGAACAAGTGAAACATTGGGCTGGTTTTCAAAAGATTCGATATCGGCACGCAATACGGAGCCGGTAAGGTCGCTTTTTCGTTGGGTGCCATACCCCACCAGTATTACCTCATCGAGTTCGGCCGAATCTTCTACCAACGTTACGGCAATGCTCGTTTGGCCGTCCACCGCAACTTCCTTTGTGGCGAAACCAACGTAAGAGATGACCAGAACGGCGTTTTGATCGGCGACCTCTAAGGTAAAATTACCGTCGAAATCTGTCTGGGTGCCATTGACGGTGCCTTTTTCAACGATGCTGGCACCTGGCATGGGCTGGCCAAATTCGTCAGTGACCGTGCCCGAAATCATCTGTTGAACCATAGCGGAAACGGGCACTATGACTTCTTTTTTGGTAACGATGATAGTCTTGTCCCCAACGAATTCAAAAGTACAATTAATTGGATCAAGTCCTTCTTGCAATAACCTTTTGACCCTGATTGTCCCCTTTTTCAATTTGACAATGGGGGCATTGGGCACAAGGTCATCACTAAATACAAAGTTGTAGCCGGTTTGTTGTTTGACAAAATCAAACATTTCCGGTACGGTGATCACCTTGTCTTTGCGAATATTGATCTTCGCGTTTTGTGAAAAGGTGTTGTTCGGCGAAAAACTAAAAGCTGTGGCAAAACACAGAAAAAAGAAAGTCTTCATAAGTGTTCGCAGTTGTTTTGACCCCCATTGGGGCAAAACATTCTTTGAGTTAATTTTCATAAATTAGTGGTTAGGTATTAGTTAAATATTTGATTGATTTTCCTAAAAGGGGAGGTTCAAGGCCAAGACTTTGGTAGGTGGCGGCCTTTTCTCCCTTTCTTTTTGGCCCTTGTTGAGCAGTTCATTCGATAATTACTGTATTTCCATCTATTTCATATTTTATTTCATTGGTTTTTTGTATGTATTTCAAAATCTGGTCTATGGTCGTTTCCCTGTCGAGTACTCCCGTGAAGCTCTTGTTTTGTTTTTCGGCATTTTTGAACGTATAGTCCATATCATACCAACGTGATAGGACTTTCATGATATCTTTCATTGTTTTTTGTTTGAAAACGAAATAGCCTTCCTTCCATGCTATCTCTTCAAAGACCTTGGGTACTTTTCGCACCTGTATTTCATTTCCGCTTTCTTTAACGATGGACTGTTCGGCGGGATTCAACAATACCTGGTGCCCTTCTTTTTTAACGGCCACCTTTCCTTCGACAAGTGTCGTGGTTACTTGTTTCTCGTCCAAGTTCGCCTTGATGTTGAACTCAGTTCCCAATACCTCTACCACTTGTCCATTTATATGGACCTTAAAGCTGCCTTTTCGGTCTTTCTCACTTTTTGAAACATCAAAAAATGCTTCCCCATAAAGCAATTCGATCTCTCGGGGCATCCCTTTTCTGAAGCTTAAGGGATACTTGAGCTTGGTTTCGGAATTCATCCATACCTTGGTGCCATCCGATAACTTCACAAAATACTGCCCTCCTCTTGGTATGGTCAAATAATTATAAGCGACTGCATTATTGCCCAAATCCACACTTGCATCATAGACGATGCCCTTTGCCGTGGCGGCCCCATTCTTTAAAGCTATCTCCTTGTCCTTGTCAAGCACCATTTCGGAACCGTCACTCAAGGTCAGTACCACATTTGCATTTCCCGGCAATCTTTTCAACAAGGTATTTTCATTGGGCCGGGTAAGCATTTCTTGTTCCTTGGCCGGAAAGTAATCTTTGAGGACCAGAAACCCTACCGAAAACAATATCAAGAAAACAACGGCATATTCGAACATGTTACCAATGTTTCGGACTGGCCCAACGCCCCTCCTCTTGGCTATTCGCTTTAGCAGCTTTTCCTTTTCCCTTTCGGTGTCAAAGTCTTGCATATTGACTTCCATCAAATAATTGGCTTTTACGTATTTTTTGAAAATAAGACCGTTCGACGATTGCTTGAGCCATTCGTTTAATATGACCAAATCGTCAAAGGAGACCGATTTGGAAAAGTAATTGATCAAGATGGTCTCGATTCTTTTATCCATCGTAAAGCGCACTTCTTAATATTTAAGACACACAAAATAGACCCCATACTTACATTTTTGTCAATTTTTTTTATATCTTAACTTAAGAAAATTGTAAAAATGCAACGTCAAATTACTGATTTCCTGAACGAGGACATCTTGAAAGAAGAGTTGAAAAAGGGGAACCGACAGACCATGGCATTTCTTATGGATGAATACCACAAACCACTCTGCGCCTATATATACGGCCTCTCAAATGATTATGATCTGGCCCAGGACATTGTGCAGAATGTAATGATCAAAATATGGGAGGACCGCAAAAGGATGACGTCGACAAAATCGATAAAAAAATACCTTTACAGGGCCGCATATAATAGAATGTTGAACCACTGGCGCGACAACAAAAAATTATTGTCCATCGAGGAAAAGCATTTAGAGGCTTTGCATACATATGTAGAAAACGAGAATCATAATTCACTGAAAAACCAGATTGAGCTTGTCCGGAAGGAAATCGAAAAATTGCCCACACGGTGCAGGGAAACCTTTTTGCTCAGCAAGCAAGAGGGGCTTACGCATATAGAGATTGCCGATTTCATGAACGTTTCCTTACGCACCGTGGAGGCCCAAATGCACAAAGCATTCAAAATCTTGAGAGAACGATTGGAGAACGAGATTACCCCCATTCTGTTTCTGTTATTCGACCTACGCCAAGATGATACATATTAGGTCGAATGTTCTTCTAAAGTCAGAGAACTATCCCGAAGACGAATTTGGAACCCGATATGGTCGCATTTCTTCCATCTCTCTAATTCCTTACATTGAAGGAAATTATTGCATCAACGTATCAGATTGATAACCCGCTGTAGTAAAGAGATTGAATTTAGACAAGAAATGATTGAAGTTGTTGAGATTGTAATTGAGGATTCAAGGTTATTTTATTGGAAAGATTATTTTATAAATTTAAATCTCTGATAAATCGACAATGTTCATATTTACAAATATGGAGTTACTCGATGTGATGTCGTGAAACGTTTGAAAATTTTTCAACATATGTTTAACCCAGCGAAAAACAAAAGACCTTTCAATCTCTCGTAAGGCCTATATTTACAAGGTCGGGATGGCAGAATGTTACAACTATCCCTCATGTATTTAAGGACATTCAGGAGTGATGTAAAATATTGTTTTTCAGTAAAATAACTCGTATCTTAAAGAAACGAAAAAAGGCATAAAGGCCCAAAAACGGGGTTTTCTTTTATCTACCAGTCATGAAGATACGACGATTATCCGAATTCCGGAGCCGTTTTGTTTACCCAAATTTTGACAGTGATATGGAAGCACTGACGGATTCCTTTCTGGCAACTCGATTGGAGGCTGTTTGCCGGGCCATTCCGCGGAAAGTTGGCCCTGATGTTCCTAAAGCACCATGTGGGCTGTTCGGACCGCAAATTGATCGAGCACCTGAACTCGAACCTGCACTACCAAATTTTCTGTGATATTGTCCTTCCCGTGGGCAGTCCGATCACCAATTACAAGATCGTCATCGAGATCCGCTGTGAACCGGCCGCCAAGCTCAAGATTGACAAGGCGCAACGGGTGCTTGCCGAAAAATCGTGGCCCTATATGTCGGAACTTGGAAGTGTCCGTATGGCTGCCACCTGTTATGAAAGTGACATCAGCTACCCGACGGACATCAAGCTTTTATGGGAGGCAGTGGAATGAAACCATAAACTGCTCAGGGAACACTGCAGGCTGTTGGGGATACCACTGCCCAGGACCAAGTTCAACAAGTGGGCAGGTAGGTACAGCGGCTACAGCAAGTCCAAAAGACCGTCAAAGAAACAGCGGCGAGGAATGACAAGGGGACTGCTCAGGCTCTTGGCCAAAAATACACCCCTTGTTGTCGGAGATTGAAAAAGGGCATGGCCCGACCTATACTGCCGATAGGCAAAAAAGGAGAAGGGCGACGGCGACCATACTTCGACAACAGTCCAAAAAGTTCTACAAGGGCATAAATCCCAAGGGGCGCATTGTCAGTCTGGACAGGCCCCACATCAGGCCGATTGTCAGGGGAAAGGAGGTCAAGTCAGCGGAGTTCGGTGAAAAGGTCAACAAACTACAGGTGGACGGCATCAGTTTCATCGAGCAACCGAGCTTCGATGCCTTCAACGAGGACACGCGGCTCAAACAAACGGTATGGCTGGCACAATCGCTCTTCAAGACCAAGACTGGAATGCTAAGTGCGGATGCCATATATGCCACCAATGCCAACAGGCACTTTGTCACCGCAAACAACATCAAGACCGATTTTAAGAGCAAGGGCAAGAAGACCAAGCACCATGGCCATTTTAAGCTATTGGCCAACATGATAACAAAGGAAAGGGCCACACGACTGGAGGGAAGCTTCGGAACGGACAAGGCGATGCACTGAGCTCAGCCGAAGTGAGCACTTTCTCCTGAAAAGGATCAAGGCCCGTACCGAAAAAACGGAGATACTATGGATATTTCTTGGAATACACACCTCCAATGCGCTCAAAATTGGAGAAAGGATACAAAATCTAGCTCTAAACGCAGCTTAGGTCTTGTCAAAAAAATACAAATAATCAACTCCTAGAAGTTATCCTACGCCTATTCCTGAATATCCCAATTTCCAAGAAGTGTCTGGAGACATCCAGCATATACCCCCGCCATTCAAAAGCGGGTTGATCATTAATCGTTACTGCGGGAATTCCCCAAACCACATTATCCTGTTTTTTGCCGGAATGGAAAGCGATGGGCAACGACTGTTTAAGTGATTGCAACGCATAAAAAGCCCGCTCCCGAAGAAGCCCTAATAACAATGTGCTCTTTGACTACCTTCATGGAATAGGCTTCACCCTTAGGTTATCATCTTGTTGGAATTGAATGCCCCCCTTTCCCTTTAAAATTCTAGGACTCCATCCCGACACCGGTTCGAACGATTTGAAGAAAAGTTCTGCAATCGCTTTCTGCTCTTCATTTTCCACACCAACCGTTGTTGTGGAATTGATAATGAAATATCCCTCGCCAACACTTAGCTCCAAGGGCTTGGGGATAATGGCGATGGTACCCGTTTGAAGGTTGTCTTTGGTGCAGGAACCCATAATCACTGCAAAAAAACGAATAAGCCCTGAGCAATAAAATGTTTAAGGGCAGGACTTATCCCTTCGAAACTAACTGTTGCAAATAGTTCATTTTCAATTTTTTCCTGTAATTGGTTTTAATTCTTACCAATCGTTCAATTGAAAGATGGAATTTCACCGGTCCCAACCCCAAAAATTTTATTAACAATAGTGCCTAGGGCTTCGGGAGATCCTTCAAAGTGAAAAGTCATTTGGGTATGTTGGCCCGTTTCACCTGGAAGCAATGCCAATGCAGGTGAAGAAGTTTCCAGTTCATAAAAAGGCCCAAGAGGTTCGGCTCCCGGTTCTGGAGCCCCATCATTATAGGAGTTCACCGCATCGCCGCCATAGGGATGGTCTTGGATTTTCCAAGTGGAATTGACATAATCCGTAACCCCTTTGGGTTTGTCATATTTTACAACGGTCAGCACACCATTTTTGGCATCATAGGCTCCGAGCACATCTTTGGCCCTAGTGGGCAATAGGCCAATTTTGCTCCGGTATTGCCCATCACCACTAAAATAGACCATGTTTTCGGTGATCTTCAACCGACTGTCCGGAATTTGCCCAAAGGATTCATAAATGTTGACCACTTTCCCCGACCCACCTTCTTCATCGGTGCGGTAGGGA
>JANQKR010000041.1 GCA_028281025.1 Croceivirga sp. | reverse complement strand
GTTCCTCAAAAACCAGCAGTTCGAGTTTTTTCATGGAAAAAGCGTATTGAGCACAAGGTTTCTGCCCTTAAAATTCTGATTCTCGATATGATTTTTCTAAACCAAGCCCAGAAAAACCACTAAAATTTACGAATTTTTGTCCAAATCCACCACGAGTGTATTTAATAAACTTATAATCGAAATTTTTCATTGCCTACCAGACGAACTAGTCTATACGCCATATCGTTAACGTTTTGGCCATTGTCCAAGTCTATACTCAAAAATTTTATTTCATTCTTTATAAGGAGTATCCACAATAGTTCCATCACAAATTCATGAACGGGCTCTGAAGCAAAGCCATCTTCGTTTTCAATTCCGATTTTGCCCCATCATGACTGTTCATTCATCAATCCGTTGTTGGTACAAAGTGTCCAATATAGTGGAATCTCGCAATTGATTAAATGAACGCCAACGTTGTTCGCACAACTTTTTATTTCTCAAATAAAGTGTAAATGGGTTCTGTTTAGTTATTGTCCGACAATCAATTTACCCGTTTTTCTTTCGTTTCCTTTATTTAGGGAAATGAAGTAGATGCCACTGCTCAAATGGCTTAAATTTAACTTCTCCTCGTTCAGTTCGACCGTTTTTTCGAAAAACACCTTGCCGGTCATATCGTATACACTCAATTGACTATTCAAAAATGTATCTTCAACGGTCAGGTTGATGGTACCATTATCAGCCGGGTTAGGGTAAAAAGAAAATCCTGAAAGATGGTTTTCATCGAATTTAGAAAGGTCAAAATCGCTCAGGGAAATCTTGAGGGGGGAGCTTTGTACCAAAACAAACGACCAATCTTGATTTTCGCCTCCATTGGCATTCCACTGGATATTTTGGGCATTGTTGGCGTTGGATGCCCCAGCAATATCAAGTAGCAGTCCACTGTTGACATTGATGATATGAAAATATCCGCTCCCTTGATCCGTAATGTTCCATCGTTGGTTATTGCCGCCATTATCGGGCCAAATAATGTTATGTGCGCCAGCTGAGGTAGACTGTCCCTGTATATCAGCATAAAGACCTGAAGTTTTATGGACAATAGTGTAAATACCAGACCCTGTATCGGTCACTGTCCATTCTTGACCGGCACTACCGTCACAAGTGGTCTGTACTACTTTTGTGCCGTTCGATGTAGCACCATTCAGCGATGTCAAACATTTTCCGCTGTTCCTATTGATGATTTGATAGGTTCCATCCGACAGTGATGGTGTACTGGTTGTGGCAATCACAAAATCCAAGGTGGTTTGTGTGCCACAAGCATTGGTATATGTGGCCGTAACAGTGCAATTGGTTTCTGGGTACAGTATGAGTTCCCGTGTGGTGATATTGCTGGTGATACCACAACCTGACCAGCTCCAGTTGCCTACATTTGAAGTAGGGTGAGGGCCAAACTTTACATAGTCCCCAGGGGATACCGAAACAGTATTTTGCTGGGACCAGGAACCATTAGCATATATATATGGGGTAATGGGCGTTTCTGGACAGTTTACCGGGTTTACGGTAATAGTGAAGTTCAATACACTGGTTTTTCCGCAGGTATTGGTAAAAGTGGCCGTAGCCACTGCGGAAGAGGCCAGTGTAATGACCTGCTCGCGAGAAGTGCCCGAAGTGCCCGCACCTGACCATGTCCAGTCTCCACCCGTGTTGGGTTGCGGCGCCAATTTTATGGGTGTACCTGCATCCACTGTAATGGAAGTGCCCGAGGCCCAATTTATATTATCATTATTGATGTCATAGTGGGGCGTAAGCGTAGTGGCGTCGCACGAAGAAGCCGAACCTCCTGTGATGGGCACTACAAAGGTAGCAATGGTCTCAGGGCCCATCGTCACATTGAGCACTCCCAAAGCATCCAACGATAAATTGCCCGTTAAGGCGTGGTTATTGGCATTTTTATCGGTAAGCCAGTGTTCGGCGGTGGCATTGGCAGTACCGGTAAAGTCACCAAGGTCCACACTATAGTTTTGTGAACTGCCCGATACATTTACAATGACTACGGACAGTTTTGTGCCATCCGCTGAGCGAAAGGCCACCACATTGCCTAAATTGGAACTGCTGAACAGTTCATCGTCACCGTTGTAAAAGTGTTTGGTGAAGTGCTGCATCATATAGAACCGCTTGTTTGGGATTAGGTTGCCATTGTTCATATACCCATAATAGTCTATGGCCGTCCATGAGGCATGGGTATCCATTACCTGCCAATCTATCCATCTTTTTGGCCTTAGGTACTTTAGGTCCCTACTTATCCTATCCATGAACAATAACTGAAATCCATAGGCGTTTGGTGAGTTCAGCCCTATCAATCCCCCTTCCGATATCCATACATCTTTGCCGTACAGGGCACCTTGGCTTTGAATTTCTTTTCTGTCCGCATCCGTCCCACTATAATCATGAAAATTCAACCTGCCGATTTTATCCATTAGTCCGTTTTGGGCATACCATGTAACGACAGCGGAATCCATGCTAAAGTTATCATTGGCAGCGATAAAGGCGGTCAATCCTTGGGCCTGCATTTCATCGTAAAGTGCATTGATCATTTTGTATTGGTTTTCAAAGCTAAAGGAGCATCCCTCTTGAACCCCAGGGTTATTGCTGGTGTTGAACCTCCACCAGTTTTGAAGCGGTTCGTTGAAAGGTTCGATAGACTCCACGCTAAAACCATAGGGTGCCAGATCATTGTTGATATACCCCGTGGCACGGACCAAATATTCCGCAAATTCATCATACTGGTCATCTTTCAAGTTGTTTTCACCATTAACACCACCAGATGGCGATCCAGATTTCAACATCCAGTATGGGGGTGAGTTTGAGAAGGTCTCGAATTTCATCTGCAAGCCGTTTACCTGCCCTACTTTAGCTATGGATTTCAACATTCTTCGCTGGTTAAGCCCACGATCTGGTTGGTTCATATTGGGAATGGTACGTTGTGGGTTCATCCCATTATTGATGGTGGTACAGTTGCTCTCATCGTCCTCGTCACAAGACCCACCAATATTGTACCTGAAAGTGGTGAAGTTGAGGTCATTGATGAGTATTGTTGCAAGTTCATCAATTTTAGGCTCATTGTTCTCATGAAAATCCCCTGCATCTTCTGCCCACCAAGCCATTGACGTGCCCCATCCTTGAAAATCATTGATGATTACATGGTCGGGATTGACATAGACATTGGTTTGGGCAGAAAGGTACTGGTTCAATAATACGAACAACATTATGCCCAATAGCCAATTTTGTTTAGGTAAAGCTTTTTTCATTTGTTGGAAGTTTAATAAGTCGAGATTAAGTCGTTTAATTCCTACAAATATTGTAATTGTTATATTGTCAATAAGGGTACATTATAGTCATAATTCATATAAAAAATGGTCATTTTTTTGCGGAATTGATGCTTTCTGCTATACTATATTGATTAATCATAGAAGCAGTTGAAAACGCATTTGGACGTTGGCCTTTAAAGATATAAGCCAATGAAGAGCTCCCTAACCTAGGGTGACTGTTCCTCTCAGGGAACGGAAGCCTCTCAAATTTAGATGATGGTGGGCTTAATCCCTTGAGTCGAGAATGGCCTCCAAATCTTTTTTAAGTGCATTCACAATTTCGGGATGCTCATCGGCCATATTGTGCTGTTCCCCTATGTCATTTGATAGGTTGTAGAGTTGTGGTTCGTGTATTAGGCCCAATGTAATATTCTTGGCCCGCATCCATTCCGGGATGGTTTGGTTTTCGGGTAAAGGCGCCATATATTTCCAATGCCCTTTTCTGAGGGAAAAGGTATGGGATTCTTCCGGCATCATGGCACGTCCCTTTTTTTCTTTGCCCAAGAACGCCATCAGCTGGTTTTCGCTGTCAATAGCTTCATTTTTTCCAAGCTCCACATCGACTAGGGCCGCGATTGAACGATAAAGGTCCACCTGTGACAGGAGGGCGTCGCTTTCACCTGGCGGTACTTGTGCCGGCCAGTGGACAATGGTAGGTACCCTGGTTCCTGCTTCAAGCGCAATGTACTTGCCCCCACTGAAAGGGCCACCGGGTTTGTGCCTCCCCAACTTTTCTTCCGAAAAATCCGCATAGCCATCGTTGAGCACAGGGCCATTGTCACTGGTAAAAATGACCAGCGTGTTTTTGGTCAGTCCCTTTTTTTTCAATTTCTCCATTATTCTGCCGGTCATCCAGTCCATTTGTACAATAGCATCGCCCCTGGGGCCCATGTCCGTCTTTCCCTGAAACCTCCCATTTGGCAATCGGGGTATGTGTATATCGTGAAAGGAAAAGAACAGAAAGAACGGGTTTTGTGCATTCTTGTCAATGAAATCCATGGCTTTTCCAGTAAATACGTCAGGAAATTCTTCATCTATCCAATGAGCCTCTTCACCACCAATCATGGCACCTATCCTTCCCACACCATTGATGAGGGTACTGCTGTGGTCTTCATCTGAGACATAGCGCGCATTTTCCTTGGTTGCCCTGATCTGTCCGAGGTCCTCACTGTACGAGACTTTTATGGGGTTGTTTTTGTCAAGACCCACCACTTCGTAATTTTCCAGATAGACATTGGGCACCCTATCGCCAGTGGCGGGCAGTAAAGCTGTAGTCGAAACCTATTTCCAATGGCCCCGGACTTATCTTTTCATTCCAGTTTACACTGCCATGGCCTAATCCAAGGTGCCATTTCCCTACCACTCCGGTCACATAACCGGCCTTCCGTAGCATCTTGGGCAACGTGCTTTTAGTGGTATCGACAAGCAGGGGGGCATCTCCTGGCAATATCGCTGCTTTTTGCCTAAAGGCATATTCTCCGGTCAAGAGTGAATACCGGGACGGTGTGCAAGTGGCCGCGGAACTGTGTGCATCAGTCAATTTTACCCCATGGCTGGCCAATTGGTCCACTGCCGGGGTTTTTACACATTTTGCCCCGTAGGCAGATACATCACCATATCCCAGGTCATCCACATAGAAAATGATGATATTGGGCATACTGCCTTTCAGGGACGTTGGTTCTTTTTCCCTTGCTAGTTCCCCACAACTTGACACCAGAATCAGAAGAACCGTTGAAAAGATGATTGGTGGTCTTATCATGGTATTTTATTTTGGTTTATGTTTTTTGGAGCTCTTTTCATTTTTAGCGAATTATTTCTCGATAAACTGCTCGAAAAAATTCCAGATTTCCTCACTGGCGAAGAAATCCATATTGCCACTGGAACCTGGCCAGTCATGGCCGCCGTTCACTATTTTGTAAAGCCAGACCTGATTGTTTCCCGAACAGTTCAGGTACTTTTCCGTAACTACATAGCTGTTGTCCCTTACATTGATGTTGGCCAATGTATCCATGACGGGGAGATTACCACAAGCGTTCATGGCAACAAAGGTCTTCAGCATTTGTGGTGTACCCATGTATCCGTTCGGCCCAATGGCAGGATAGTCCTTGTCTCCGTCCCAGAGGGTAATGTCATCTTTGGTTCCATTGATCATGAAAATCGGCACTGTCCCCTTTATGGCAATGGAGTCGCGGAGCCAATTCATCAGACAGCCCACATTCGGGGCAACAGCCCTAAAAAGGTCGGGGTCCAGCAATGCCATTTGTATGGTCATATCAGCACCATTGGACATTCCTGTACAAAATGTGGACTTCTTGTCAAAATGGTATTTTTCCTGTAGATGACCTACAAGTGCCTTTAGGTAACCCATATCGTTTACTTGATAGTTGGAATACCCTACATTCCATGAGCGCAGACTGTCCGGCCCCATACTCGCTTCCGGATAACATACGGCAAATCCATATTTATTCGCTATCGGGTCCATCTTGGTAAACTCTCTAAAACTTGAAGCCGAATCCCCGTAGCCATGTAATGCCATGACCAAAGGTTTTTTGGCACTGAGGGAGTCGGGAACATATAGGTCGAACATTCTTTTCTCGTCCTCGAACGTAAACACGGTCGGATTGGCCTGCATCGGCCCAGAATTGTTGCATGAACTGAACAAACACATCAAAATCACCAAAACAAAATGTAAAGGATTGCAGTGTGCTGTATCTTGTTGATAAAGACATAGGAATTCGATTATTTTTTTGGACAAATTCCTAAACCGACAGCTATGAATGCCCCATACGATTTTTTTTGATGGCACCATCTCAAAAGCAAAAAAGCCTATTCACCCTTTCCAATCTGCAATTTTTCCACTACCGTGGCCAGGTAAGGACTGGAAATGTGGACATCGATGTCTCCGCTGTCCTTTGTGGCCCTGATATAGATAGTGGCCTTGCCGTTCAACAGCCGATGGCTGTTGTTCGTATAGTCTTCGGCGACATTGTCCGAGGCATTTTCAATGCCCAGTAACGTTCCGGGACCGGAAACAGTGCATGTAATTTCATTGCTTGCCAAATTGGCCAAATTCCCATTGGTATCAACGGCACTGACCTTAATGATCGCCACGTCATTTTTTGAGCTTAATCGTGATTGTTCCATTTTTAACCGCAGCGATTCCGGTTTTTCGGAGGTGTGCAATACTGTCGTGGTCACTATTTCCTTTCCGTTATGGCCCACGGCCTTGAGCACTCCTTTTTCATAAGGAATGTCCCAATGGATGATTCCGGTCACATCGTCATATTTTTTGGCTTTGCCCACTTTTTTTCCGTTAAGGAACAAGACCACCTTTTCTGTATTGGTATAGCAGACTACCCTGATTTTTTGGCCAAGGACATAATTCCAAATACTTGGGGCATCAATGGACAGTTCATCATCATTGCCTTCCAAAGGATAGGTGCCCAAGTACACCATTGGTTTATCGGTCCAAAGCGATTGCCTAAAATATCCTCTTGGCTTGATGTTATTTGCCAAATCTATCATTCCCGATGTGAATCCTCTTGAAGGCCAGATACCCGCCTCTCCCAAATAATCAATTCCGGTCCATATAAATTGTCCAAAAATGAAGTCTTTGTCCCTTACCGATTTCCAGGCCTCCATATCATGTCGCGTTTCACTTCCGAATAATATTCGGTTTGGATAGGCAGCATGGTCTTCATCATATTTGTATTCCGTATAATTGTACCCGACAATATCCAATGCTTCGGGATAGTCTGTTTCATTGGACATAATAGCTCCTGCAATAGCAGCTGTTACTGGTCGGGTAGAATCTATGGCTTTGACAATTGGCACCAATTCCTTGGCAATGTCCCCCAATCTATCGGCATGGGGCTGATCTTTTCTATACCCCCTAACCGGCAAATGTTGGCTTATCGATCCGATATCCAGTATGGGATGACTATAGGGGTCATTCGGATAGTCCACTTCATTACCAATGCTCCACATGATGATGGAAGTATGATTGCGGTTTCGTTTCACTATGGATTCCAAATCCTTTTTACCCCATTCCCTAAAATACTTTGCAAATCCTTGATGTCCTGGCTTTCCCACATTCCATCCTTTTATCCATTTCTTTTTGGGGTATTCCCATTCATCAAAAGCTTCGTCCATGACCAACATACTCAGTTCGTCACATAGATCATACAAATCCGTTGCCTGCGGGTTATGGCTCATACGAATACCATTGACCCCAATTTCCTTGAGCTTAAGTATACGTTTTCTCCAAACCGATTTGGGCACTGCGGCCCCCAAAACACCTGCATCATGATGTAGGCAGACCCCTTTGATCTTCATGTTATTTCCGTTGAGCGAAAAACCTTTGATAGCATCAAATTCAATAGAACGTATTCCTACACTGGTAGTCGAGGTATCAATTATTTTGTCAGTGTTATAAAGTGTACTTTTCAATCGATATAAATAGGGGTTGTCCACATCCCACAATATAGGGTTGTCCACCTCAAGCTTTTGGTTGATATGTCCCTTTCCATTCTTGTCAACAGAGACACTATTACTGATGGAGTCAACTGTATTCCCAAGATTATCAATCAATTCATGCCTTACCGTATAGGTAGTAGAACCTAGTGAACTGTTTAATTGGCTGCTGACGTTAAGCTTGGCCCTGTTCTCCACAATCTGCGCAGTATAATGTATGCCCCAGAGATCAAAATGGGCCGTATTGGCGGTGATTAGTTGTACTTCCCTATAAATACCCGACCCCGTATACCATCTAGAGTCGGCATCCTCTTCATGATCTACCCTTACTGCAACCACATTCTTCTCTCCGGGGTTAATGTAATCAGTTATTTCATACAGAAATGATACATAGCCATTTGGCCTTTTGCCCAGCCATTTGCCATTGATGTAAACCTCACTGTTTCTATAAACGCCCCCAAAATACAGGTACATTCTTTTTCCCATGGAATCCAAGGGTATTTCCAAATCCGTTCGATACCATGCTATTCCCCCGGGAAGATACCCGGTACAACTCGCCAAATGGGGGCTTGCCGGAAAGGATACCGACCAATCATGGGGCAATACTACCTTTTCCCATTGGCTATGATCCAATGTTTTACGACCACCAAGATGTACATCGCCAAAATGAAAATACCACTGATCCAATTTTTGGGAACTTCCAAAACCTTGTGCCCGGACAATGTTATTCGTACATAGAAATAATAGGATTAACAGGAATTTTATGCCAAAATCCCTAATCATTATATATTGAAGTTTTCCCATAAATGCTGATTTATTATTAATTTTCGATGACAATGGTAACTACAGATCTTCCAGGGATGGAAACCAAGCCTTTATCCTCTAAATCCGTCTTTTTCAAGTTAGAACTCTTGGATGTCACATAAGCTTCCATATTGTGGACGATTGAATTTTGATTTTGTAGTTGTATATCCATGGCTTCTGGGTTGGAGTTGATGAGGACCAAAACAATTTTTGGGGAATTGGGATCCTTATACCCGGTAAATAGGAAGTTTTCATTGTCAGAGCCTGAACCGAATTCCCCATTGATTATGGATTCCAATTTAATCCGCTTATAACCCGGCCGCACAAATCGACTGTAATTTCCCAATGCCCAAAGCAATTTGCTCTCGTAGTAGTTGCCATCCTGTTTGTTAAGGTCAACATAAACCAATCCGTCCTTATAATCGTAGGGTGAAACTCCCAACCACCAATGCCATGCACTTGCTTGAGCGATATCAAGATCGGTATGTATGACCTTTGCCATATAAAGTGCTGGATCCATTGCTAGATCACGTCCATTGCCGTTAATTTGGGCATTATCCTCCAAAAGGGTATATTCAGACATCCAGTATTTAAAATTGGAGGACATGCTGGTCATGGATGAATACAGTTGCCGCCTTGTTTTGACAAACTTATCAAAAGGGAAGGTAGTGAAATAACCATGGCCCGAAATAGCGCCCCCTATATTCGAGAGGTCACCGATATAGTTTGTGGAGCCCGGATTGAAAAATTCAGTTATTTGATTTCCCCTATCTCCTCGATTTCCATTTTCATAGAGAAAGCTGATCTGTACGGCTTCGGGCAGGTCAATAGTGGCCGTTAAGTTTTTTGTCACCAAACTGTTGTTCAGGGCCCTGACCACTTTTGCGATATCCCCATTAAAATAGGGGCATCCCTCTTGACCATTTTTCCAATCCCATTGGGGTTCATTAATGGGGCTGATATAGTTGACCGTAAGTCCAAAACGATCTTGCAAGCCTACTGTCACATCCGCTAAAAAATCACCAAAGTCAGCAAAATCCGAGGCATCGAGATTGACCTCGCCATTATCGGTATTTGCCTTTCCATTTTTGGTCAAACACACGGGCGGACTATTGGAAAACAACAAAAGTTTGTCCACTCCCCTGACCTGTGCTGCTTTTGCAAACCAAACTTGGCCAGCTTGCCTGCCCCAGTCATAGGAACCATCTTCCTGTAAAAAAGATTCGGCCCTACGCCATTCATCTGCAATATCACTGGCACTTCCCTGTTCTGCACTGCCCGCCCCCACATTGAACCGCCATAATGAAAGCCCGATTCCCTTGGGGTCGCCATTTTCATTCATTTCCCGGCTAAACAGCAAATCGGCTATGGCTTCTTTTTTTGGCGATGGCCATTTTCCTACGAATTGGCAGGACCAGGCATCAGAAGCTCCAAAATGATCAATAACCTGATATGTTGAATTTTTATCAATCCTTACGGTAAAAACATTGGAGTGCACTTTCTGCGGTTCTTGTTCATTCAAGGCGTTATTATCTGTGCCGTTGGAACAACACAAGACAGTTAAAAAAAAGAAGAGACTAATGAACATATTGATAATCTTTTTTAATTTCACGTGGAAATTTTATCTTCCAGGTTGGGAAACTGCCGGCTTATCCTTGTCATCCTTTTCTGCACTTCCTTCCAAAATTGGTTTTATCGTAAACCCATAGGTATAGGAAGTGTCTTTTAGTTTGTACTTGTCCATAGTGTGGTAACCCCAACTATTATCCCCGCCAACTCCCATTTGTTGATGGTCTATATGTAGTTCTATGGTATCGCCAAAGCGTACTTCGCTACTGTTTTTAAGGCCCTCCAACGTCTTTTGCTCATAAGGATAAGCGGCTATGTTCAGTGGTTCATCTCCAACAATGGTAAGTCCTCCATTAAATTCATCTTTAAGTGAAACCCACCTCACATCCGTCTTATTACCGTTTTCCTGTGGAACCACATAGGGGACATATTGTTCCATTACTTTACCGGAGTACAAACCAACCGTTGCACTTTCCTTTCTATCCCAATAGGATTCATGGGGTCCCCTTCCGAACCAAGATATATTTTGGTAGTCTGCGGTAAGGGACAAGCTCATGCCAACACGTGGAATTTCCGGGAGTCCCTCCTCTTTGTTCAAATCAAAGCTCACATGAACATTTCCATTTGCTTCTATCAAGTAAATGATTCTGGCCGAAACACTGTTATCCACTAAACGGGAGAGCGTCTCTATTCGGATGGCGCCATTTTCTGCATTTCCAACTTCAAAGTTTTCCAAAACTTTGGATTCTTCTATGTCTTTCCAAACTGCTAACCTTTCGGGCATTTTGTTGCCTACATCGTTACTGGTCGGCATTCTCCAAAAGTTAAGGTGAAGTGGTTTTTTCAAAAGTGACTTCTCTTTAAGGACATAGTCCTTCAAATTGCCAGTTTTTTTACTAAAAACTATGGTGAAATCCGTACCTTCAATTGTGAATTCAGATTCTGTGCTGGCATGACTTAACGGCTCTTTTTTAAAATCGTCAGCAGTAATTTTGGTTTGTTTATCCGTTTTTGGGAGCGCAAATTGCTCATTTGCCACAATGTGCTGGTGCGGGATTGCGGGTTTATGGGAATTCGTTTTTGCATATACATTTAAAAATAATTCCCCTTCTTGTTTTGTTCCCAAAATATCATTGATAGGCAATTGTACTATAGTAAATTGTCCAGGGCCAACATTTTTGGATAAATCCATTATTCCTTTTTTTATTGTTCCCTTGTCAGACTTAACCTCCCATGTGAAATCAAATACATCCAGGGCTGTAAATAGGTGTTCGTTGTATATTTTTAATTTGCCCTTTTTTAAGTCAACCGCTTCAAAATTGATGTTCTGATAGACTTTCTTCAATTCCCATAAAGCAGGTTTTGGCTTTCTATCCGCAAAAACAAGACCGTTTAAGCAAAAGTCATGGTCGCTCGGCACATCATCTGTACCAAAATATCCCCCATAGGCCCAAAACCTCCTTCCATCCAAGGTTTCCTTTTCCAATCCTTGATCTACCCAATCCCAGATAAACCCACCTTGCAAGGAAGGGTATTTTTTAATAGTGTTCCAGTAGTCCATCAAATTACCGTTGCTATTTCCCATGGCATGGGAATACTCGCACATTATCATTGGTCTGCCATCATTACTTTTGGCAAACTTTTCCAATTCCGAAACTCTATGGTACATTGGGGCAACAATATCAGTGTAAGGATCTTTCCAAGCCTGTTCGTATTGTACAGGCCTTGTATCGTCCAATTCTTTGATTAAATTGTAGGTAGCCTTAAAATTGTCTCCAAAGCCTGCCTCATTTCCAAGGGACCAAATAACTATGGAAGGATGGTTTTTATTATTGTGGAACATTCGAAGGGTTCTATCAATATGCGCGGCCTTCCATTCGGGTGCATTGGATGTATAGGTGTTAAAGCGGTATCCATAGTCCCCTATCCATGGAGTATGGAGTCCGTGGGCTTCTATATTGGCCTCGTCCACAACGTAAAGTCCCAATTCATCACAGAGCTCATACCATTTTGGGTCATTGGGATAGTGGCTTGAGCGTACTGCATTAATATTGAATTTTTTCATTAATTTGATATCCTGAATCATTTCTTCTTCACTGATCACATGACCATTTTTTGCACTATGCTCATGTCTATTTACCCCTTTGACCAAGACATACTCTCCATTGATTAAAAACTTTCCATCTTTAATTTCTGAAGTCCTAAAACCGATTTTGGTGGCAATTGCTTGAATGCACTCCCCTTCTGCATCCAAGATTGATAGGGTTAAATCGTATAAATTGGGGTTTTCGGCACTCCACTTTTTGGGAGACCTGATCTTCTTGAAAAACTTAAATTGATGATCCCCTTTGCCCAATGGGGGTGTCAGTTGCCTTGATGATGTAAATAGTACTTCCTTCGAAGTCCTATCCAAAATAGTAGCTTTTAAGGTGATGTTCTTTTCCAAGTCTTTGGAGCAGGAAAGCAATATGTCCAGATTAAAAACACCGTTCTTGTAGTTTTTGTCCAGCCCGGCCTTGACAAAATAGTCTTTTATATAAGTTTGAGGTCTTGCATAAAGAAATACGTCCCGTTCAATACCACTTAAACGCCACATGTCCTGACTTTCCAGATAACTTCCATCGCACCACCTATACACCTCCACGGATATGGTGTTTTCTCCCTTCCTTAAATATTTGGTAATCTCAAATTCTACTGCGGTCTTGCTACCCTGGCCGTAACCCACCTTCTGACCATTTACCCAGACATAAAAACCAGAATTGACCGCGCCAAAATGCACTAGAACCTCATGCTGTCTCCATGAACTGGGTATGGTGAACGTACGTTTATAGCTTCCCACCGGATTATATTGGTCCGGTATTTGAGGAGGATCTGCTTTGAATGGATAATTGACATTGACATAAATAGGAACACCATACCCCTTAATTTGCCAATTGGAAGGGACTGCGATATCATCCCAATTTGAGGTATCGTAATCATCCCTGTAAAATAGAATTGGTCGTTTTTGGGGTTGTCTGCTCCATTTAAATTTCCATTTACCGTTCAGGGATTTATGGAATACTGACCTGTTGGGTTCATAGGTAAGTGCATCCTCCATATTACCAAAAGGAATAAAATGACTGTGGGATTTCTCCGAATTGATACCAAATATTTGGGGATTTTCCCAGTCGTTTGCTTGTTGTTCTTGGCAAAACCCAATGTTTATTACGGCTATGGTGAATAGGGCAAGAAATCTTGTTGACTTGTTCATTTTGAGGTTTTTCCTTTTTTATTTATTGAAATCATAGGATTCGTAAGAAATCAATTGTACTGGGCCATTGTTTTTCCCCAGTACAATGGCCTTTTTTCCATTTTTTAAAGTAAGCATATCAGAGACCCTGGTATCTCCTTTAATATATAAGCCGCTTTCATGAGCTGGGATTTCCAGAAATTCCCCTTTTCCATTACCCTTTAAAAATAAGCCACAGGATGCATCATTACGTGGAGTTTCCACTTCAGAAACGAACCAGTTTCCCGCAACAACTACGTCTAAATTGCCATCATTGTCAAAATCATCAATATTTAGGGTGTTTACAGAGGAAATTTGAGTTGAATGCCCAATAGGTCTTATTTGGAAAGTGCCGTCGCCGTTGTTTTTGAAATAACTTGTGGTAAAGGTATTTACCTTATAATGCAGGGCCCCCTCCAAATTTTGTCTTCCATAAACGTCCGTTAGTGTTGCTTGGGCAAACTGGTGGTAATTCTTGTATCTATCCTTGATTGACGGTATTTGGTTGGAAGAACATTCCCTGCCCCTCAACGGATACAAGCTCCCTTGTTCGTGAAAGCCTAGAATAATGTCTTTCGTGCCATTGGCATCAAAATCCATTTGATAGATTTCAAACGGTTCTTCTGGGCTGGCCTTGTACTTGTAATTAAGGCCAAGGTTACCCGCTAAAACATCTTCGTCACCATCTCCGTCAAAATCCGCAGAAGCTAAACTGAACCACCAACCTGTCTTGCTTGCCAGACCCGATTGTTCCGTTGCATCAAAAAAATGCCCTTTTTGGTTTCGCAACAATCTAGGAGACATCCATTCGCCCACCAATAAGAGATCCGGCCACCGGTCTTCATCGGCATGGATCCAAATTGCATCAGTAACCATTCCTATATTTAACAAAGGTTTGGCAACCTCCAAAGTAATGTCCTCAAATTTTATTTGTCCATTGGCACTATTGTTCCTTAGAATATGACTACTTACCGGTTCGGGGTAATTTCCAGGCTTTTGTCTGCCCCCGATAAATAGGTCCAAGTCACCGTCCAAATCATAGTCACAGGCTTTAACGCAGGAACCGCTCAATCCCAAATAAGGGATTCCCTCCACTTTTTTAAATACACCGTTGTTATTTTGATAAAATCTGTCATTCAATTCATCGGAGAAATGACCCACTTCATTTCCGCCGCTAACAACATATAGATCCTCGTCACCATCGGCATCGGCATCAAAAAATAATGCCGCAGTATCCTCATAATCAGCATCGTGTATAAAACAAGAATGAGTTTCTTCCCTAAAAGAACCATTGGGTTCTTGCCAATAGAGTCTGGAAGATTGGCCTTTGGCGCCTCCAATGAAAATGTCTTCCAAAGAATCACCATTTACATCGCCGACCGTCAATGCCGGGCCCATTTGAGACATGCGGTGGGGCAATAGACTTTCTCTGGCAAAATCGTCAAATTCGTTCTCTTTGTGCAGAAAATCCAATTTGGACTGGTCGGTCATATCATAAAATGTCTTTCTTGCTTTGGCAATTCCATTTGGAGTCCTATCTAAGGATGAATTGTAGTCCACTTCCAAAGATTGGTTTGCCTTAATGTTGCTGAGGAAGCTTTCACGACCATCGGGCCATATAATCTTTAATCTTTCTATTTCGTTGACATTTCCCAAACCAAAATGTATGTGGTTATTTGAAGCAGATTGAAAACCTCTTGTGGGATGGTTTTCCTGTATTTGAACCAGGTTTTCGTTTTCAAGTATTACGCGGGCACCAATGGCATTTTCATTTCCTCTAGGACCTTTTAAAGAGAGTTTCAAATAGTTGTTTGAACCAAATTCAGAGGTGTTGTTTTTGTAGAACAATGCAGGATCGCCCATATTGTTGACCACAATATCCAAATCGCCATCATTGTCAAAATCGGCAAAAGCGGCCCCATTAGAGTTGGTTTTGAGGTATTTGACCCATTGTTCGTTCAATTTTTCAAACCCAAATCCAGTTTTATTTTTAAAGAAATAGTTTGGCTTTTTCCTTCGAGGCATTTTTTGGACAAGTTCAATAGTAAAGTCCCTCGCCCGCTGTTTGCTTACATACGTTTGTTGACCATGAGATCCAAAGAATTCATCAAACCTTTCCTTTTTATAATTTACAAAATCGTTGTTCCTAAGATCTCTTTTTATCCCATTTGATACGAATATATCCTTCCACCCGTCATTATCCATGTCAAAAATCAATGGTCCCCAACTCCAATCCGTACTGGATACTCCATACATTTGGGAGACATCGGAAAACAGTGGGATACCGTGTTCCACATTTTCCACCCCGTTGTTTAACTGTAGCGCATTGAACATATACTGGTGATGCAGTCCCTTTTTGGTGAGTTCATAAAATCGTTCTGGATTCATGCCACTCATTGAAGTCTTAATATCGTAGTTGTTGTCGGACATCATGTCCAAAGACATAAAATCCAACCACCCGTCATTGTTCAGGTCGGCAATATCATTTCCCATTGAAAAAAAGGAGATGTGTGTTGTTGCCCGCTGAATTACTTCTTCAAAAGTCCCGTCCTTTCGATTCAGGTATAAATGATCTTTTTCAGAATAATCATGTCCTACTAGAATATCGGGCCATCCATCATTGTTCAGATCACCTATTGCTAGTCCAAGACCAAAGCTTATTGAATTATTGATGATGCCGCTTTGCTCCGAAACATCTTCATAGAATCCATTTTTATTGTCGAACAGTCTTGAACTTTGCAACGATGATTTTTTATGTTTTAGTTCGGGCATAACGTCATCCGAATAGGGTTTTGTTCCATGATTGATAAGAAAAAGATCTAAATCGTTATCCCTATCGTAGTCAAAAAATGCGGCTTGGGTAGAAAAATGCGGTAGGTCCAAACCGTAACTTTTTGCCATTTCCTTAAATATTGGAATGCCGTTGGAATCATTACCTTGGTTAACATAGAGTTCGTTTCTTCTATCGTCAGGATTGCTGAATTTCCCCGATTTGCAAACATAGATATCCATTCTCCCATCCGAGTTTATGTCAACAACAGTGACACCTGTGGGGAATCCGCCCCTACCAGTTGTTTTTGAGATAGTGGATATGTCCTTGAAGTTTAGCTTTTCTTGGTTTAGGTATAACCTATTGGATTCCAGATTTGCGACAAAATATATATCCTGCAACCCATCTCCGTTAAAATCGGCGACAGCCACGCCCCCCCCGTTGTATAGGTACTCATATAGAATGCCATTTAAGTTCCTATCCTCGTTTATTTTATTGGTAAAATTAAGACCAGTTTGTTCAGGTTTCAGAATGGTAAACAGGGCCTTCTGATTTATTGGGTTATTTTTTTCATATTTATCCCTGTCTGGTGCCCGGTCACAGGATAATATACCAAAAACTGCAATTAGGTAACATATCAAAAACCTTGTATTACAGTAATGGCATACCATTGCCAGAACATCCATTTTTTTCATTTACAAACCATAAAAGTTGAACTTTGGAAGAAGAAAAAGAGCAAGAAATAATGACTTCTTGCTCTAATTCTCGAATACATAACTAGAACTAACTCACAAAAAGCAATGTGCCACGCATACTGTTTTAGTACCCTGGATTTTGTTCCAGAGCACCTCCTGAAGCGGTGATGTCATCCAACGGCACAGGGAACCAATAGTGCTGTTGTGAAAACGTCTTGCCATCTAGGGCTATTCTTGTATGGTCATAGGTAAGGGTCCCATCCTCATTTCTGGTTATACCGATACCTCTTGCTGGACGATTTTCCACAACATCCGCTATAAGCCATCTACGGACATCAAAATAACGATGTTCTTCAAATGCAAGTTCTACCCGTCTTTCATTCCAGATTCGTTCTCTCATCTGTTCCTGGCTCAGACCTGACAAAGTGGGCATTCCAGCTCGTTGTCTTACGGCATTCACAGCCTCATATACCTCTGCGGTGGGCCCACTGACCTCATTTTGGGCTTCGGCAAAGTTTAATAAAATCTCAGCGTACCTGAAGTATCTCCATGGGGTAGAGCCCATGTCATTCCAATCGTTCAAAGTAATGTCCTCCCTGATAAATTTCCGCATCAAATACCCGGTTCTTGAAGTGTTCCAGGGCTCATTACCATCTGGACTATCCAAACCTCCAGGCAGAAAAGACTCGTAAGGCCTATCCCTAAATGTCATGCCATTATGCACCACTGTAGCATAAAACCTAGGATCCCTTCCGGTATATGGATCTTGATCATCGTAGCCAGAAGCCGGATCGTCTATTGAAAGGCCATTTGCCATTTCAAAGTCATCCACAAAATTCTGCATGGGTCCGTTGCCACCCCATCCACCTGAACCATTGGGCCCGTTCATACGTTCTATTGGAATGGCCCTCCCGTCTCGAGTGTTATTGGTGGGTAGATAAAACCGCATAAAGATATCCTCACTGGTCATGGTTTGGGTCACAAAGTATCTACGAAAGTTTTCGGTGGGATCAGCATCTAAATTTGTAATCAAACTGTATCTGCCCAGTTCCATAACATCCCTTGCAGCATCAGCTGCCGCCTGCCATTTTTCTGCATCGTTGGAACCCCCTGTATACAGTGGACTGGCTGCGTACAACAACACCCGGGATTTCAAGGCCATTGCAGCCCCTATGGTGGCCCTTGCCCCATTTTCCTCTGGAAGCCCGTTTATGGCCAAATCCAATTCACTTTCTATATAACTCACCACTTCCGGTATTTCCTTTCTGTCATACAACGGTGCAAAATCACTATCCAGGTTATATACTTCATCTCCCATTATTGGCGTTTTTCCAAAACCCCTCAAGAGTTCAAAATAGCGAAAGGCCCGGATAAAATGTAGTTCCGCAACCAATCTTTGTTTGGTTTCCTCTTCAAAAGGAGAGGCATCGGTATCAATCTGGCTTAGGGCGAGGTTCACTTCCCTGATGTTTCTAAAGCACCTTCCCCAGACCGTGCTCATAAAACCAAAGTTACTGGGAGACATTTGCCCTCGTTGCACCAAATAGGTCTGGTCATCATTGCTGTAAATAGTTTCATCCGATACGGAGTTCCACATGGCCCAGTGAAAGCCCCGACCAAAACCGGCAGGAGTACTGTTATCATTATGCCCAGGCTCTTTGTCCGCAATTCTAATGCTGGTGTACAAGCCACGTATAAAGGCATCAGTGAGTGCCGGATCGGCCCACACGGCTTGATCGGTCAAATTAGGACTTTCCGTTTCCAAAAAGTCCTCCTCGCACGAGACCAACAAGACAAGCATACAAGGTATTAATAAAAGGATTATTCTATTTTTCATAACAAAAAGAATTAAAAATTAATGTTTACACCTATATTGTAAATTTTCTGCTGGGGATAGAACTGTCCGTTTCCGGCATCGCCTTCTGGGTCTACGTCTTCGGCATTGGTAAACGTAACCAAGTTAAATCCACTTACGTATAATCTAGCCGATTTTAGACCAACCACTGAAATGATATTTTCAGGAAAATTATATCCTAATTCCACATTCTTGAGCCTAAGAAAAGAAGTGTCCACCAGCCAAAAATCGTTCCTGAACAGCCCTTCATTGATACTGGATGATGTTCTTACGTCCACACGGGGAAAAGTTCCATTGGGATTGTTCGGGCTCCACCTATTATCGGCCCAACTACTAAAGAAATTGCCCACCTCCCCGGATTCTGCCGCCACGTATTGTACGGATCTTGCCTGGCCCTGGAACAAAACGTTCAGGTCAAAGTTTTTATAGGAACCTCCAAAACTAAACCCATAGATAATTTGCGGGACATTGGTCAAATCTTGCCGAACCCTATCCAGATCGGTAATCTCCCCATCACCGTCCACATCCCTGTAGATCAGGTCTCCCAACTGCTGACCAGGTAGCGTAACATTATTGTCCAGGTCTTCCTGTGTCCTAAAAATACCTATGGCATCAAATAGCAATTCCGCATCGAGAGGCCTTCCCTTGGTCAATTGATACTCTGGCAGCCCCTCGGCATCATCCAAAAAGACCACCTCGTTTTGATTAAAAGTAAAATTGGCATTGGCAAACACCCTTACATCCCCAAAACTTTTATTGTAGTCCAAAATAGCTTCAAAACCTTGGTTTTTTACCTCCCCAATATTCTCCTGTGGTATAATTGGGTCAACGTCACGTTGATTGACAATACCCGAAACTTGGGGTAGGGAACCGGATCTTGCGGTCAACAAATCTTCCCGTACCTCGCTAAAGTAGTTCAGTTCCAAATTAAAATCATTCAAAAAACCGATATCCAGTCCTACATCCAATTTTCTTGCCGTTTCCCATGTTATATTGGGGTTTGCTAGCTGATCTATAATAAAAATAGGCAGTGGACTTTGGTTTTGATCAACAAAATCGGTGGGTCTTAGGTTAAAGGTATTCAAAAATTGAAATTGATCTATCCTGTCATTTCCCAAAAGACCATAGGTCGCTTTTAACTTTAGGTTCTGCACGGCATCGGAATTGAACCAATTTTCCTGGGAAATCCTCCAACCTGTGGAAACACTGGGGAAGAACCCAAATCTGTTTCCTTCTGCAAACCTCGAAGATCCATCATACCTCGCCTGTAGTTCCACCAAATACTTTTGATCATAATCGTACGATAACCTTCCAAAATATTGTTCCCTTGTAAATACTTCGCTAAAACCACTGTTATTGCTATCAGTGGGATCGCCCCCACCTAGGTTAAACTCCGGAATTTCAGCAGATAAGAAACCGCTTCTGAACGCGTCAAACTGTCTGAAATCATTTTCCTGGCTTTCAAAAGCGATAAACGCACTTATGTTGTGTTTACCAAATCGTTGTTCGTAGTTGAGGCTGATGTTTGCCGTCTGCAATATTGTGTTTTCCTGCCTTTGGAACAATTCCGGGGTCTGGCTACCCGGACCGGCAAGCAATTCATTAAAACTTGGGGGATCGGTGCTGGCATCAATTTGAAATACAGTATAGGGGATGTCAAATCTTTTGATGGCCCTTAAATTCCTATCCTCAGAATAGAACCCCTTCAGGGAAAGCCCTTCCAAAAAGGGGAATTTATACTCGAATTTCAACGTGGTATTGACTACGGTGGTTTCTTGCTCGTCGGTGCCAGGGGTGTCCGTTGGCAATATAACTGGATTGAGCCCTTGCTCTACACCTGCAGAAAGTAATCCATTGGAATACCGTGCCGGAATTGTTGGGTAAGTACGGTAAATTGCCCTAAAAATGTCCCCCGAACTTCGGGTTGGAAAAAGCCGGTCTTCCTTTCTAACGTTGAGATCAACCCCGATATTAAGATTCTTTGAAATATCAATGTCCAAATTGGCCCTTAAGTTTATTTGTTCAAATTCATTGATCCCATTTTGGTATATACCTTCTTGGAAAGTTCTGCCCAAGGAAGTAAAATAGGTCATATTTTCACCACCACCTCTTATGGATATGTTCTGGTTGTCCTGTAGCGAAAAGTCCTGAATGGTTTCCTCTATCCAATCCGTATTGGGAAAAAGATCCGGATCGGTACCGTTGATAAAGGATTGAATGTCAGATTCCGAATAGATTTGATTAAGACCTCCGTCAGGATTACGATAAAAATTGATTTCATTAATGATACGGGCATAGGTTGGGGAATCGGCCAAACTGGGCAGGGTAGTCGGAGTCATAAAACCTTGGTTGTATGAGACACTTACGGCAGGTTTTCCCTTGGTTCCCCTTTTGGTAGTAATCAAAATAACCCCATTTGCCGCTTGGGCCCCATAAATCGCCGCCGATGCATCTTTTAGGACAGTAACGTTCTCAATATCGTTGGGGTTTAAACGTTCCAGTCCTCCCAATCTATTCGCAATCCCGTCTATGACCACAAGGGGGTCATTATCCCCAGTAGTACTTATTCCACGGATTCTAATGGTAGAACCATCATTGCCCGGCTCACCAGACCTGTTCAATGCCACCACCCCGGACAAACGTCCGGCAAATGAATTGGAAACATTGGGCTGGGGGCTTCTTACCAACTCGGCTCCCGTGGTGGTAGATACCGAACCTGTTAAAGTAGCCCTTGATTTTTGGCCGTATCCAATAATTACTACTTCGTCCAACTTCGATACATCTTCCAATAAAACTACATTGATCACTGTCTGATCATCCACTGGGATTTCCTGTGTTGCAAAACCAATGTAGGAAATTACCAAAACATCGGATGGTAACGCTTGAATGGAATACCTTCCATCAAAATCCGAGGCGGTTCCTGTAGTTGAGCCCTTAACAAATACACTGGCTCCGGGAATGGGTTGACCTTGATTATCCGTAATCTCACCACTAATGGTCTGGCAGTAGCCAATATGCCCCACAAAACCCAGGCACAGAAGAAAGAGTTTGATTTTAGGGCAAAAACGAAAAGTGCATTCAAATGATTTTTTCATAAAATAGTTTAGTTTATTAGTTAATTGTTGGTATAAAATTGAATCCAATTACAAGGGGCTTTAAGACAAAGGTGTGGTTTAGCACCTTCAAAAGCATTGGATTCAACTCAAAATTCATTAATTATTCATGTAGGAATAGGGCATATATTGACAAAAATTGGGGTATAAAATGACAAACCGGAATTATGAGGGCGCAGATATTAGGAATTTTGTAATTTTTGCGCAAAACCAAAGGATTTCAAATGAAATGTTTTTTCTGCGTTCTGTTATTTGGATGTTTTGCGCTGCAAACATGGCCACAGAGTGCAACAGAGACCTATAGACCTATTGGCGGTAATTTGACTTTTCACTTGCTGGATGTGGAATCAGGACTCTCTCATGACTATGTCAACAGTATTGAGCAAGATTCTTTGGGCTTTATTTGGATTGCAACTATTGATGGACTTAATCGCTATGACGGATCCAGCTTTCTTAAATTCAAAAAATCATTGTCGGGTGGCGATTCGACTCTTTTGAGCAACCATGTGCAGCAAATAAAGATTTATAGAAATGGTGATTTGTTGATAGCCACAGATAGTGGCCCAAACAAGTTTGAACTAAGTAAAGAAAAACTAAGACCAATTACGTATGACCAAAAACTACCAAAGGTCCCTATCAGCAGCATTACCAATGGCCCAAATGATGATCTGATTTTGGGAATGGTCAGATATGACGTGGGACTTGCTATTATCCAGTCCGATGGAATCCATTCCCTAAAGCATGATTCACAAGATCCAAGTTCCATCTCTTCAAACAACGTTTCCAGTGTTACCATGCAAGGGGATTCAGTCCTATGGGCGGGAACCCAAGAAAGAGGGCTGAACAAGATAAATTACTTCACAAAAAGCGTTGTTAGAATTCCCAGTGGTCCCAATAGTTCCATTTCGGCCATCATTAACACCGTTTATACGGATAGGGAGGGCAATATATGGATTGGATCCAACAATGGCCTGAATGTAATTACAAAATTTGGGGATACCTTGACCCTTAGATCCTCTTCCCAAAAGGGAAAAGGTTTGAGCGGAAACAAAGTCCTATCTTTTGAAGAAGATGATCATGGGCGGATTTGGGTAGGAACAAGAAACAGGGGATTGAACATATTTGATAAGTCTTCTTTTTTGAAAGGGAACAAAGATTTCGAAGTCCAGTGGTTTTTACCCAAATCGGACGGATCCAGTGTATTCAATAGAACGGTTTCCTGTATTAAAATGGATAATGACGGCAATATGTGGCTTGGCACCAGTACGGGGGTCAATTTTGTTAGACCAGATGGAGATCCAATAACGTTGATCAGAAGAAATGAGGGAGTTTTGGAAACCCTTTCACACAACCGTATTGGCTCGTTGGCAGAAGGGAAGGACGGAAAGATATGGATTGGAACAGACGGTGGGGGCTTGGATCATTATGACCCTTTTACGGGAAGTTTTTCAAATTTCGACCATGATACAAAAGACCCTAGAAGTCTTAGCAACAACTATGTGATTTCATTGCTTGAGGATAGCACTGGGCGGGTATGGGCAGGAACCTATCAAGGTGGTCTCAACCTAGTGGATCCAAAAACCGGATTCTCAACAAAATACTTACAGGGTAGAAGGGAAAATGGAAGTGACGTAAGGACCATATTTGAAGATGATCAGGGGACAATTTGGGTTGGAACCAATCGTGGGGGATTGTTCAGATACGACGAAGTACGGGATAGGTTTAATCCAATCCCCAAGTTGGGCAAGATAGATGTCCGGGACATTGCCCAAGGCGAAAACAACGAGATTTGGTTGGCTACCTATGGTGATGGAATTATCAAATATGACGCTAAGACCGAAAGAATCACTAATTACAACGCTTCAAACACCAAAGGAATACCAACAAATGTGATTTTTTGCATAGACATATTAAAGGACGGGAGTGTTTTGGCAGGAACCAGATATGGGGGACTGATGCGCTTGAACCCCAAAACCAATTCCCTAAAAACTTATACGGAAAAGCATGGGCTTAGCCATAATACCATAAATAGCCTTGTTCTGGACAACTCAACTTCCAAAATTTGGTTGGGAACCTCCAACGGCATAAGTTGGTATGATATGCAAACCGGTGAAATACAGAACTTGGCAGGATTTAGCAATATCCAAAAAGGCGAGTTTAATATAGGAGCCTCACTGCTTAGCTCCAGTGGGTTGCTATATTTTGGTGGAAACAAAGGACTCAATATAGTAAATCATGAAAAACTTGATGAGCTAAAGAACAACTATCGTCTGGTGTTTAAAAGTATCGAGGTTTTTAACGAACCTATTCCCATCATATCAAGTAAAAAAGAGGGTTTTTTGCAAAAATCCGTGGCCTTGGAGGACGAAGTTGTCCTCACGCACAACCAAACGTTGTTTTCTTTTGGTTTTGCTGTCCTAAAGTATCCCACCTCGTTCAATACCGTATATGCGCATAAATTAGAAGGATACCACAGTGAATGGATTGAAACCAAAAATGTTGGAACAGCAACATTTATCAATGTCCCTCCAGGGGATTATATTCTAAAAATAAAAGCAAAAGTTAGCTCAGGATTGGAGATAATTAGAGAACTAAATGTGTCTATCACACCTCCATTTTGGCGAACTTTACCGGCCTATTTTCTTTATGTACTCTTCTTAATTGCAATCACATATGCATTTATGAAGTATTATTCCGAAAGGGTGAAACTTAAAAATTCGTTGTTACTGGAGAAGAAGCAACGTTTGTTGGAGCAGGATATAAATGAAGAACGGATACGCTTTTTCACAAATTTTTCACATGAATTGAAAACCCCCCTTACCCTGATTTTAGCACCAATAGATGATTTATTGCTTAAAATTAAAAATAAAAGACAACTGGATAGTATCCGATTGATTCAAAAAAACGCAAAATACCTATATCAAACGATAAACAAGCTTTTGGAATTTCGAAAATCCGAAGCTGGAATGAGCGAATTGATAATAGGTTGCTACAATATTTCCATGTATCTGGAAAGGCTCGTAGAGAATTATATGCCATTGTCAAAAAAGAAGCAGGTACATTTACATCTAACTGTTCCCGAAGAAAAACTCATGGCGTGGTGTGACCTGGAAAAGTTTCAGTTAATCGTTAATAATTTGCTTTCAAATGCATTCAAACATGTTGGGGAAAAAGATGATATAAGGGTGTCTTTAGAATACGACGACCAATTTTTTAAAGTGGTTGTTGGGGACTCCGGAAAAGGAATACCTCTAAAAGATTTGCCCCGTATTTTTGATTGGTATTATCAGGCCGATGGGCTATCCAAAAAGAAGGGCAGTGGGATAGGTCTGGCAATAACCAAGAGCTTTGTTGAACTACACGGGGGTTCAATAGATGTGGAAAGTAAAATAAATGGTGGAACCAGTTTTGTGGTAAGTATACCAAGGGACAAGAATATGTTCACGCATCATCAAAAAGCAAAACTTGAAGGGCAGGTCGAACAAAAAGACTTAGCAGCTTCAAACATATGGGGGCCATCCAAACAAGAATCTGGGGTGGAAACTAAGCCCCTAAACCTAGATTATCGAGAGAATAGACAACTATTACTGCTGATTGACGATAACCCGGATATTCTCCAATACCTGGACGACCTTCTGCACGAAGAATATGATCTCATTTTTGCTCAAAATGGGAACGAAGGTCTTGAAAGAGCTTTTAAATATATCCCGGATCTTATTATATCGGATATTATGATGCCCCAAAAAAGTGGAATAGACTTATGTTCCTGTGTCAAAAATAACATGGGAACAACCCATGTCCCCATAATTTTGCTTTCTGCCAAAGACAATTATGAGAGTATTCAAATGGGCTTTGAAGAAGGCGCGGACGACTATATTCTAAAGCCATTCAATGGAAGGATTTTGAAATCCAGAATTAGTAATCTTCTCGAAAGCAGGAAAAAACTAAGAGCCTATTTTCTCGGAATCCAAAACCCTACTGCTTCACTGGAAGGGGATAAATCGTTGTTATTGACCAAGGAAAAAAAATTTCTTAAAAAATTGGAAGGTATTGTTTTGGAAAACTTACAGATGGAAAATGCAGATGTAAATACCATAGCCAAGGAAATAGGTATGAGCAGAAGTTCATTGTTCAGGAAATTAAAAGCCATAACCGGTCATAATATCAATGAACACATCAGGATGATACGATTAAAAAAAGCGGCATCATTAATAAAAAACGAAGGACTTACCATAAATCAAGCAGCTCATGAGGTAGGTTTTAACAGTGTAAAGTATTTTCGAAAATTGTTTAAGGAACAATTTGGCGCCCTGCCCTCAGAATACCAAAAAAAAGTATAGGAAAATGACTTATCCACAAAGAACGGACCTATAACCTTGATATCCTGGAATTATGAAATTTGAAAGAGCATATCATAGGGAAACAATGATATTCCCATCAACTTTAGAACAAAAGAACGTTCAAAGTTTATGAACATAACTAGCTGGATTTAAAACTTCTCTAATACAGCTTATAGTTTCACAATTTGGTTTTAGGAAACGACCAGGAAATGATTAATCCAACAGTCATAAGAAAGGGGATTACAAAAATGAAATTTTTTCATCAACCACTTGCACCGTAACCTCTCCTTTCCTTAACCCTTTGCCTGCCGCCGTTAGCTTAATTTCTCCACTTTGTGTGGTCGACCGTACCACGACCAGTAAGCGTCCCTCATGGGCAAGCCCTGTCTTTCCGATGAAGGGATGGTCGAGAGGGGCATAGTGGCTCCCGTTGCCCACGGCAATAATTTCTCCAGGTCCTTCAATGGAAAACGCTATTTCATCCTTTGCAAGAGTATTTCGTATGTTGTTGTTATCGACTATCTCGGCAGTTACAAAACAAATGTCCGAACCAGATGCAGTAATACTGTCACGGTCTACCAAAAGCTTGATCTGGGTAGGTTTTTCAGCGGTTTTTAGCAAGTCGGTGGTGGCCTGATTGCCATTTGTATAGCCCACTGCCCTCAGTTCCCCCTCAACGTAGGGTACTTCCCAGGTTGCTGTGAATTTTTCCGAACGTGTTGTAGGTTTGCGCCCCAGCGATTTTCCGTTATGGATAAGTTCTACCTCGTCACAGTTGCTATAAACATCAACCTTGCAGATGTCCCCCCTTTTTCGATTCCAATTCCAAGTGGCAATGGCAGGCTGCCAGCCCCATGCCGACATAAAATAAGGGGCATTTTTTTGAACGTTTACATGCACCACGGGCTCGGAACTCCACAACACTTGTGTGTAATAATAACGGGGCTTGGTAAATAGGGTATGCTCAAACGAACCGCAGGATGCAATGTAGGCTGGATATGTTGTTTGGTCGTCCAGTTCATTGCCACATCCGGTTTCACCCAGATAGTCGATGCCCGTCCAGATGAAGTCGCCTAGAATGTAAGGGTTGTCATAAATTTTCATCCATGTATCAAATAAATATTGGCCTGTTGATTCACTTTGATACATAATCCTGGAGGGAAATTTTTTATGGTTGGACACAAACTCGCCTTTCCCGTCCGTGGTCCAGTTTTCGTAATTATAGCCCGAAATATCCACCGCATCAAAAAATTCCGGGTCGGGGAATTTGCCCCCCCAAGGTTTTCCACCGGGCTGTGCGGCCACGGTTGTGGGGCGGGTGGGGTCCATCTTTTTGGTGAAATCGGACAACATTTTCGCCGTAATGGCCCCTTCGGGCTGTCCTTGTTCGGGAACCTCGTTGCCTATGCTCCACATAATGATCGATGGATGGTTCCTGTCCCTCAGCAACATGGAAGTCATGTCCTTTTGCCACAAACTGTCAAACTGGTCTTTGTAACCATTTGCTTTTCCTATTTTCCATTCATCAAAAGACTCATCAATAACAAGCATCCCGTGTTTATCACACATATCCAGCATTTCCTTACTGGGGGGATTATGACTAAAACGGATGGCGTTGGTCCCCATTTCCTTTAGTTTCAGCACTTTTCTTTCTTCTGCCCAAGCGTAGGATTTTGCGCCAAGGATACCATTGTCATGGTGGATACAGACCCCTTTTAGGATGGTGTGTTCGCCGTTCAGTAGAAATCCTTTTTCCGCATCGAATTGAATGTCCCGAACGCCAAAGTTGGTCAGGTAAACATCTACGACGGTTCCATTGACAATAACTTCTGACTTAAGGGTGTACAAGTTTGGGGTTTGGGTATCCCAGAGTTCCGGGGACGGAATCTTACCCGTTTGTTTTAGAATGCCTTCTGAATTGGCACCTAATTCTTCTTCATCTGTTACGGTTGTAATGTTTTTTCCAGATTTGTCCAAAACTGAGCTACGCAACTGAATGGAAGTTTTTTTGCTGTCCGTATTGGTCACCCGTGTTTCTATGGCAACCGTTGCAGATGTTGCTGATATTTCTGGGGTGGTAATATAGGTGCCCCATTTTTTAATGTGTTGCCTATTGGTAACATTTAATGTAACGGGCCGGTATATTCCAGAACCAGAGTACCACCTGCTTTCAAGCTTGTTCTTTGCACGTACCAAGAGTTCGTTTTCCCCTTTTGGTCTTAAGAAAGGGGTGAGGTCATAGCCAAATGCCGTATAACCATAGTGATGGTGTCCTAGATATTGTCCATTTATCCAAACATCGGAATACATATATACCCCATCAAAGTCAATATATATATTCTTTCCCTGCCACTCTTCGGGAATTGTAAACTTCTTTTTGTACCACCCTATACCACCTTCCATAAATCCTGTAGATCGTTTTCCAAGATGTCCGCCCAGTTCGGCCACGGTAAGGTCTTTCTTGATCTTTTCGTTTTCATCAGGGGCGATAAAACCACTTTCAATACTCCAGTCATGTGGGATGCTCATCTTTTTCCAGTGGGCATGGGTCGGAGGGGTATCTTTGACAACTTCTGCTTCCTCTTTGGTGAGCTTATAGAATTCCCAGTCCAGGTTAAAATCAATATTTCTATAAATCTTTGTGTTCTGGATGCTTTTTGTGGTACATCCAAAAAATAAGATAATGGTGCTGATGCCCAAAAACGTTATTTTAGATAAGTGTTTCATAACTTTAGTTTACAGTCTTTCCGTAATAGTTTATTTCTTATGGTTTATTGAACAGGTTTAAGAAAATGGTTCTGGACGAAGATTCAGCTATTGTTTATTGATTGTTCTTGGAAATTATCGCTGTCCAACCACCGCCAGCAGCCATCTTTGCGGATATTTTTGAATTCTTGTTCACTTCCAAGGTCTCTATTTCATAATCTTCCGCAAATCGATTCGCATTAATGCCATCTTTATATAAGAGCATTTTGTAACTGCCCTCGTTTAAAAATGATAGATCCAATTCCAGTTTTCTGGGATTCCAGTCGGTCATGGCGCCTATATACCATGTATCGTTCTTTCTTCTTGCCAACGCTATATAATCACCTATTGCACCATGCAGTACTATGGTTTCGTCCCATATTGTTGGGATTTTTACAATGAAGTCAACGGTCTCTTGTTCTTTGTAGTATCTAGAAGGCGATTCACATAGCATTTGCAAAGGGGCCTCATAAATTACATACATAGCTATCTGGTGGGCACGTGTGCCCAAGCTCATGGGCCGTTCAAAACTAATGGAGTTATTCTTTTCGCTTGTGTTTGACATTGCCCCCGGGGTATAGTCCATGGGTCCAGCTGCCATTCGGATGAATGGAATGGTCACGTTGTGTTCAGGAGTAATGTCTTTGCTCCACTTGTTATGTTCACTGCCCTTGACGCCTTCATAATTAATGACATTGGGATAGGTCCTTCTTAATCCGGAAGGTTTGAAAGCACCATGGAAGTCAACCATTAACTCAAGCTTGGCACACGCTCTCGCAATACGTTCATATGAGCTTACCATATATTGGTCATTTCGCTGCATAAAATCCACTTTAATTCCTTTGACTCCCCAACCCTTGTAGGTTTTAAGAATTTGATCAAGATTTTCGTCAAGCGGTTTCCATAGCACCCATAAAATAAGCGCTACTCCTTTTTCTTTGCCATATCTGATTAATTCCGGTACATCCATAGCCGGATTGAAATCCAGAATTTCCGTCGTCGATTTTGTCCAGCCCTCGTCAAGAATCACATATTCGATTCCATTTTCTGCAGCAAAATCGATATAGTATTTGTAGGTAGGGGTATTTAGGCCGGATTCAAAGTCCACTCCATAAATATTGTTTGCGTTGTACCAGTCCCATGCCACTTTTCCCGGTTTTATCCATGAAGTGTTTTTGATGGCCTGCGGTTTGGATAATTGATAGGTCAAGTTGCTTTCCACAAACGTACGATCATCATCACTTATAATGTAAACCCTCCATGGATAATCCCTATTTCCTTCAGTTTTTGCTATGTAACTGGCCTCTTTTGTAATTTTTTGGTTTCTGTCCGGCCATTCGTCGGCCGTGGTAGTTTCCAAGACATATTTAGGGAAGATGGCATTCAAGGTTGTATTTCCATTTCCCCTAATGAACATCCCAGGATAGTCATGAAGTGCTGTTTCGGTGAAGAGGACCTTGGTATTGGCCGTGGTAAAAACCACAGGTAGGCTGCAAAAGTCACTGGAGTTTATTGTTTCCAGTGGTTTATTCAAGTAAGAACGTTCATTGTGCGAATACATGGAATCCTCTTTTGGGAAAAAAGATGTTGTTCCCCTGGGAAAAGTCATCGACATTTTTTCTGATACAACAATGCGATTTCCTTTGTTTTTGTCTGAAAACCGATAGGCTATCCCATCATCGTACAGCCTGAAGGTCAAATTGTATTTTTTCTTGAACCTAAGCACCAATTCCACATAGTCATCAATTATTTCAGCATCTTTGTGCGGCACTGCCGGACGAATCACCGATGAAAACTTCTTTATGGAATGGTCTTTAATTTTGGGGGCCGCACCAAAATCCGGACCAGACTCAAAGTCCATTCCCAATGTTACATTTTCCAGTATTTGGGTGTCTCCCAAAGATACCGACCACGAAATGTCGTCCGCTATGGTGACAATCAATCCAATGTCCTTATTTGGGGACTGAACTTCAAAGCTTTGGGGATAAAATTGCTGACTTACCAATAAAAGCAATGGCAACAACGATATTCTTTTTACCATAATCCTAATTTTATTTAGAAACGAAAATAACAAGGGTTTACATATTGCGTGCATTTTGGTTCAAGGTCTGTTTTTAGGGTTTGTGCGGTCATTTTCCTTAAGGTCCCTATAATGTTCTTATTGCGACCACTCCGTGGGTTCCCTGTCCCAGCGGTGTTTCGCAAGATCATCCATCAATGTTTTGTCCAACGGGCCTTTGTCACTGGCTGCAATATTGGCCTCTACATGTCTAAGCTGCCGCATACCAGGGATAATGGTGCTTATGGTAGGTTCTCCAAGGATAAACCTCAAGGCCATTTCGGGCATGGCCATATGCTCTGGGACCAATGGTTTTAGCACATCGGCACGTTCTACGCTGGAATTGAGGTTTTCGGGTACAAAATAGGTGTTACGCCAGTCACCCTCTGGCCATGTACTTTCCTTTGTTAGCGCGCCGGTAAGCGTGCCTTCATCAAAAGGGACCCGGGCAATTACGGCCACATCGTGCTCACGACAGGCCGGGAATAATTCGTCTTTTGGGTTTTGGTCAAAAATATTGTAGATGACCTGGACTGCGTCAATTAAACCACTTTCTACTGCCTTGACCCCATTCCAGGGTTCCCATCGGTTAATACTGATGCCAATGGCATGGATAAGTCCCTGGGATTTGAGATCGGCCATTTTTTGCATTGCTCGTTCATCTTTTAACCAGTGGTCTTCCCATGTATGGAACTGCATCAAATCAAATGCTTCCAGTCCGGCATTTTGCAGACTGCTTTCCACATACTTTTCAATATGATTGGGTGGAAAACAATCATCTAAGGCATACGCCCGTTTGCTGGGCCATTGAAAGTTTTTGGGAGGAATTTTGGTGGCCGTATATAGTTTTTTGTTCGGATTGGCCTTGATGAGTTGTCCCAACAATTTTTCACTATGGCCTTCACCGTACCCCCAAGCTGTGTCAAAAAAAGTGCAGCCCAAATCCACCGCCTTTTGGAGCGATTGTAGGGATTGGCTGTCTTCGGACCCCGTCCATCCGGCCATGCCCCACATGCCATATCCGATTTCACTTACTTGCCAGCCTGTACGGCCAAATGTTCTGTATTCCATTTTAGTTTCCGTTATTTCTGGTTTATGCTCGATGTTGAACCCTCCGATTGTGCTCCGGGCAGGTGTTTGATGTTTCTTAGTTTCAGTTTAAAGACTATAAGGTTTGAAGTTGACCATAACCCATAACTTTTAGGACACAAATTATAGGAATTTACATGAACTGTTTTTTAACTTTTTACTGCTCACTACCTACTGCTTCTTTCACCTTTCCAATCTCATAATTCTACATTCTAATTTCGTATTTTACTTTGTAATTGCACCCCATTCCGCAACCACGGCTTTTCCGGCATTTTCCTTGACCTTTTTAGGTCTGAACTTGATAAATCGTCCACTTGTTGGTTTGGAGAACAATATGCGTTGTTCAATAGGATTGTTCAGAATGTTTGAGAATTCCCCTTCTTGTACGAGCGACCAGTTTTTGCCATTGTCGCTTATGTAAAAAACATAGTGGGTTATGATGCCCGAAAGATGTCGGTGTTGTGTGGGCGTGTAGGTAAAACCTTTTAACTGTTCCGTTTTTCCCAAATCAATGATAAGGCCGTTCTGCAGTTCACCCCCGGTCAGGGTGTAATCTGACCATGGGTCATTGTCAATGGCCTTTACGTTCCCAGTTGATGTTTCGGTACTTTTTACCCTCCAATTTTTCTTGCTAATATCAAAATCTATCGTTTTTGGTTCACTTATCCTTTGGGTTACAGCATCATGGGCAATAGCTGTGATCTGGGTGGGGGTATGCACCTCAAAAGGCTCTGTGTATTTTTTCGAGTTGATATTGGGCTGCGAACCATCCGTGGTATAGAAATAAGCAGCTCCTTTTTCCATATTGGCAATGGTGACCAGGCCCATTTTGTTCCGCGTTATTTCGGGTTGCTCAATAATAACGGGGGCGTTGAACACCCCTAAATTGGAAAGTACTGGAGGGGCTTTGGCACTATCAATTGTCACCTTGATTCGGCTTGCCGTGGTTTCTTCCAAGCGAAGCAGTCTTTTGTAACCAATGGTACCAAAGCTACCCAAGGTTGTCCATTCACCATCTGTGAAGGCTTCCACAGAAAAAGACTTTACCCGTTGCCCCAATGGAATATGCTCTTGGAGAAGCATACGGTTAAACGTGGTTGGCGTTCCAAAATCCAGGATGATGGAAGCCTTGGTGACCGAGTCGTCCGTGGCCCAATAGGTGTCCATTTTTCCATCCACCAAATTATCCGCACCATACTGTTTATGATTGCCCCGAACATGTGATGCTTTAATAGGTTTTCGATTGGCCAAGTCATGGGCGAAATCCAAATCGACCTGTGTTTTGAGTTTTTTAAGTTGTTCCACATCCCTTTCATGCACCAATCCTTTATTGTCCACGGGAAGGTTGAGCAGGAGTGTGGCATTCTGCCCAACGGATTTGTAGTAAATGTCCATAAGGTGCCCCAATGATTTTACCTTGTCGTCCTCGGATTGGTGGTAAAACCATCCCGGCCTGATGGAAACATCGGCCTCGGCAGGTACCCAGTGCGTACCGTTTTCCTGCCCCATGGAATATTGCTTGGCATATTCTGGCATACCGCCATACACCTCGTCCTTTAACAGGGGCGACCATGTTACGTCATAGGCAAACCCGTGTTCATTGCCCACCCAACGGGCATCTGGGCCGGCATCGCTCCAAATAATGGCGTTCGGCTGCCATTTACGAATCATTTCAATGGTGGTGGGCCAGTCGTAATAGGTCTTTTTATCCACCCGTCTCGTCTCATCGGCTCCACCATAATAGCCGTCACCACCGTTTGCACCGTCGAACCACACCTCAAAGACATCGCCGTATTGGGTGAGCAGTTCCTCAAGCTGTTTTCTAAAATACTCCACGTATTTGGGTTTACCGTAATCGGCATGGTTGCGGTCCCAAGGCGAAGTGTAAATACCAAACTTTAGATCATACTCCCTACAGGCTTCGGCCAATTCCCCAATCACATCTCCCTTACCGTCTTTCCAAGGAGCGTTTTTTACGGAATACTCGGTATATTTTGAGGGCCACAGACAAAAACCATCATGGTGCTTGGCTGTGATGATAATGCCTTTCATCCCAGCATCCTTGGCTACTCGAGCCCACTGTCTGGCATCCAACTCTTTAGGATTGAACATTTTTGCCGGGGTATCGCCATAGCCCCATTCCATATTGGCAAAGGTATTGAGGCCAAAATGGATAAAGCCGTAAAATTCCATTTGTTGCCAGGCCAGTTGATTTTCAGTAGGCAGAGGACCAACCGCTTCTGGAGGCGGTGGTGCGGGACTACAGCCGATAATGGCCAATATCAGTAGTATCAGATAGGGTTTTGGAATTGTATTGATTAAGGCTAGGTTCATTTTTTATGCTTCTGGTTTCTATCGTTTCTGTTTTGTTGTTCAGGGTTCATTGTTGGAGGTTCAAGGTTTGACATATAACCTGTAACTTTTTGGACACGAATTTCACGTATTTACACGAATCATTTTTTGACTTTCAAATAATCGACATATCATAAACCAATGGTTCTGACCTCAAAAACAAACAAATACAAGTTCCATCTGCCCACTGCCACCATTTACGGTTCACTGTTTCCATTTTCTTTTGCCTAGATTCTAGGCTCTTGTTTCCGGCTTCTATTGTCATAATTCTGTCTGATGCCTCTCATCTAACGTCTCACATCTATAACATCAAAACCCTTCCAACAGCATCTTTTCATCTTTTTTCAAATCCACATCTTTCTGATGATCTCCGTAGACCAGCTTAATTTTTTTATCCTCTGAAGACACCAAAACAAGCGATTGCAGTTCATTGTTCTGCCAAGCCATGTCCACGGTAATATCGCCCCTAGCCTTTAGGCCCTTTACGCTTCCCGTTTCCCAATTTGGGGGCAATGCGGGCAAAAGTCGTAAGGTTTCCTTTTCATGGGATTGCAAGAGCATTTCGGCAACTCCGGCCGTATAGCCAAAGTTACCATCGATTTGAAAAGGGGGATGCGCATCGAACAGGTTGGGGTACATGGATTTTTGGAACAACAACTTGATATGCTCTTGGGCCATGGCCCCATCCAAAAGTCGGGCACTACAATTAATGAGCCAAGCACGGCTCCATCCGGTTCCAGCACCTCCGTTTTCCAGCCTGTAATCCAGGGTTTTTCTTACGGCACTGAACAACTCCGGTGTTTCACTTTGGGTAATGCTTGTTCCCGGATGAAATCCATAAAGGTGCGACATGTGCCTATGCCCTGGTTCCACTTCTTCATATTCCCTGTCCCATTCCAGAACCCGGCCATCGTCTCCCAAGATAAATCCTGGGCGCAATCGCTGTTTCTGTTGCTTGGTTATTTCCAAAAGTTCATTTTCAATATTCAGTATTTGGCATGCCTTGGCATAGTTTTCAAACACCTCGGCAATTACCTGTTGGTCCATGGCACTGCCCATGCAGGTGGCAACCGAATCCCTTTCCTTGTTAAAAAAGCGGTTTTCGGGCGAGGTGGAAGGCGCCGAAACCAAATAACCATCACGGGGATCCTCAATCAACCAATCACTGTAAAACTGGGCCACCTCCCGAATGGCAGGAAATGCGCGCTTTTTTAGAAATTCCTGATCTTGAGTGAATTTATAATGTTCCCAATAATGTTGCATAAGCCATCCACCGGCACCCAAGGAGCAGCCCCAATAGGCAGTAGGCGCTCGTAACCATGTGGGAGCCCAAAGGTCCGTGGCATGAGGTATAAAACTGCCCCGACAGCCATAGTTTTTTTGGGCCGTAACCTTCCCGTTTTCAACGAGTTTGTCTATATAGTCGAACAGCGGTTCGTTGAGTTCGTCCAGTTGTGTGAGGTTGGCGGGCCAGTAGTTCATCTGTAGGTTGATGTTCAAATGGTAATCACCGTTCCAGGGGGCTTCGATATGCGGATTCCACAACCCTTGTAGGTTGGCAGGGTTGGTATTGGGGCGCGAGGAAGCAATCAACAGATAACGGCCGTAATGGAAAAGCAATGCTTCAAGACCAAGGTCGCCGGCCCCTTCTGCAAAGGCGGCCAACCGTTGGTCAGTCGGGATGCTGTCCCTTTCCCCTTGGTCCAGTTTTAATCGGGTTCGGGAATAAAGGGTGTCAAAATCTTCCTTATGGGCCTTCAATACTTCTGAATAGCCTGCTGCTTCTAAGGCTTTTAGCTGTTCTTGGTTTTTATCCTTGTACCCCTCAAAATAATAGGACGAATTAGAGACCAGATAGAAAATGGCCCGTTGTACGCCCTTGAGCTGCAAACGGTCGGGCGCTGGAATGATCTCTCCACCCTCATGGTCAATTTTTAGGGAGGTCCGGAATTTTACACCCTTCGTGATGGGATCCGGATTGGAATCGAAGAAACCGCCGTATTGGGTCACTTCCCCGTCCATGACAAGCAATTTGTCCGGAGTTACCTTGGTAGTTGCAGTGGTATGGCCATTGTCTGCCGGTCGACTCATTCGTACGGTGCCATTAAGGCCCTTAGGGTTTTGGGTGACGAATTCAACCACAATAGCTTGGTGGGGGTGGGAGGCAAATACTTTTTCCGTGACCTTGTGGCCATTGGCCCTATAGGAAACCGAAACAAGGGCTTCATTGAGATTGAGTTGCCTTCGGTAATCCGTAATGTTATCGTGGTCGAAATCTACGAACAGATCCCCCATCGTCTGGTGGGAACGCACTACCTTTTTTCTGGAAAACTTGTCCACGAACAAGCTATCGGCTATCGCGTTTTCTCCTACAATTAGCAATTCCCTTATTTTTTGAAGGTCTTCGGGGGTACCATCCGGTTCGTCCCACTTAGGGTCGTCCGAGGGCCACATGGAATCCTCGTTCAATTGCAAACGTTCATTAATGGGGTCGCCAAAGACCATGGCTCCCAATCGGCCATTGCCCAGGGGCAGTGCCTCTTCCCATACTTGAGCAGGGGTGTCGTACCACAATACGTCCTGTTCAACGGCTTCTTGTTTACATGAGGATAAAGTAGTCAAAACGCCAAACAATATGGCACCCAAAAAAAGAAATCCATACCATGGTTTAAAAAATTTCATAGCCGTGCTTCTAACTGATTCTGGCGCGTTTACTTTAAAAAATCTCATCAGACAAAATGTTTAACTATTTCAAAAGTCAAGCAATCCGTTTTCTTCCAAAATCTGCTTGATCAATTTTGTAATCTATTGTCAATCATGGTTACTTAATCCATCCACGATCAGCACATCGTACTTTTTGTTGGTCTGGCCCTTTACAAAACATAATACACTAAGGCATAAAACAAACCTTAAGTAGTTTTTAAATAACATAACATTATCTTTAAAAGGCTAAAGTTGCCAATTTATGGAGAACACCATTATAAAGCTACCTTTCGTATTGCCCAGATTGATAAAAATTTTGCCTTGTTGAGCATTAAAAAAGAGAGTGCTTTTGACTATTTTGCGGTATGAATCAACATAGGTTATTGGGCGTTTTTTGCCTCTTTTGTTATTTTAATTCTTTGCCAAAAGCCATGAGCCAGACAAACGACGACTTTTCCAATATCTATCACATCATCAAAATCAAACCTATGGATGGGCCTGCCACTGTGGATTGGTCCGCTATCGAAAAGCTCACCGCGTTCCGATTTCATTGGGAAAATGTTAATGACCCCATGAGGTTTCAAGGGGCTTGGGACGGTGTATGGTTCTATTTTCGGTTCGAAGTCCAAGACGACAATATCTTAGTGTACCATAACACGAATTATAAAATGGAGGTAGCGCAATCCGATAGGGTGGAGATGTTTTTTGGAAGGGATGCTACTCTCAATCCCTATTACTGTTTGGAGATGGATCCGGACCAAAGAATTTTGGATTATTCGTCAGCATACTATCGGCAATATGACTACGATTGGACCTGGCCCCAAGGACATTTGCAGATAGCTACGGGCCGTTTAGAAAAGGGCTATTATGTGCAGGGGCAAATTTCCATTGCTTCATTGAAAGACCTCAAGTTGTGGAACAATGGAAAAGTGCAGGCCGGTCTCTATCGTGGTAACTGTACTTCGCTAAATGGGGACGAGGCAGAGCTCCGTTGGAGCTGTTGGGTGGACCCAAAAACCGAAAAACCTGATTTTCATGTGGCGGGTTCGTTTGGTGTGTTGGATTTTATGGATTGAACCAACCTCTACTCTTTCAAAGAGTTATTCCTTATTTTTTCCCCTTGGCCCTGTATGAAGTATCTTCATTAGGTTAACGGGGCCTTACCCATTTTCCAGAGCCCGGTTCGGCAAATTCCATAGGCGCATGGTAAATACCCTTTTCCTGCCAAACTTTAAACAAGTTCGAAAGTGCCCCCTTAAATGCCTCATAATCCTTATTGCCTTTTGGTGTCCATCCCACTTCGGCATAAGCGGCAATTCTGGGAAAGATCATAAAGTCCATATACCCACTTTTGGGAATCCACTCGCCCCACATTTGGCAGCCCAGCCCTTTGATTTTATTATGATATTTTGCTTTGAGACCCAAAGGAACGGGTTCAAAATCATAGGCTTTTTTTAAGGGTGTGGTTTCATAGGAATAGTCCAGATAAGTATCTGTTTGTATGGAGTTTACGATATCATAACCGCTTTCCGCAGCCGATTGCATCAGGGCAATATCACCCTTCCAGAAATGCACCACTGAGTTTTTGGAAAGTTCCTCTTCCACGTCCTGTATTTCTTTTTCGGTCTGATATTCATGGACCCGTTGCCCCAGGATTTCATTCCACCCCATCATACGCCTTCCTTTCGATTCCAAGTATTGGGAGATGCGATTGGTAAAAAACACCTGTAAATCGGCAAATGTCTTGAGGTTGTTGTCTTTCATATACTTTTTTATTCCTGCCGAATTTTCCCAATGATCGTATTTGGCCTCATCGCCCCCAATGTGGATTACTTTTGAGGGGAACAAGGTGATGACTTCATCCAACACATCAGTAAGGAAATCATAAACCTTGGGGTCGGCAACGTTATAGATGTCCCTGCTAACGCCAAACCAGATGGGCACCTCAATGGTTTTGCCCGATGACCCCAACCAGGGGTAAGCGGCGATTGCGGCCGAGGAATGCCCGGGCATTTCTATTTCGGGGACTATGGTGATGTGTAGCTGGGCAGCATAATCTACAACTTCCTTGATATCTTCTTGGGTGTAGAACCCTTCATGTGGCTCACCCGATTGAATGGGACTGTCCCACCGTAATGGTCCCACCTGTGTACTGGGCCTTTTTGAACCAACCTCGGTTAATAGGGGATATTTTTTGATTTCGATGCGCCAACCTTGGTCGTCCACCAAGTGCCAATGAAAGATGTTCATCTTCAATCGGGCCATTTCATCCAACATTTTAAAGACCTGTTCTTTTCCTTTAAAATACCTGCCTTCATCCAACATGAATGCGCGCCAGCCAAACCTAGGAGCATCTTTAATTTCAAGATAGGGTATATGCCCATCTGACGAAACCAATTGCCTTAAAGTCTGCACTCCATAAAAAAGGCCTTGTTCCGAAGCTGAGGTAATATTGATTCCTTGTGAGTTCACTTTTAGTTCGTATGCCCCTCGAGTACTGTTTTTAATATCTTCATCTATATGAAGCTGTAAGACAGATCCAGTCTTTGTTTCTTGGTTTACTTCAACGTTTGTTCCCCATTCATCTTGTGCTAGGTCAACCGTGTAATCGAGCAACTGGTAAAGACTTATTTCATCCGATTGTAACGATAAATCTCCGGACAGTTGTAAATGCCCCAATTTTTCCTTTACTTCCAATGGTTGGGGAATAATGCGTATTTTGTTTTGGGCCATTAGGCCAGTGCTTAAAAGCAACCCGATAAGAAAAAGGGGAAATCTATTCATAATTTGCAAATTTTTGGTTTTTGCATGATTAATGTGCTTTAGATATGGATGGCACAAAGGGGGCGTTAACCCATCCGTTTATAGAATTTACCTGTTGTATGGGGTCAATTGACCCGTGGCGACAAACACAAATAAGAAGCAAAAATGTCTTTGCCTCCATCCTTTATTTATTGAAGGACGGGATTTCGTCAGCCTTGATACCAAAAACTTGTTGAATGATGCTTCCCAAAACCTCACGCGAACCTTCAAAGTGAAAAGTCATTTGAACATGCACCCCAGTTTCACCAGGAGCCAATGACAAGGCTGGTGACGAAGTTTCCAATTCATAAAATGGCCCTAAGGGCTTGGCACCCGGTTCCGGGGCACCATCGTTATAGGAGTTTACCGCATCCCCACCATAGGGCTCTTCTTGGATTTTCCAAGTGGAGTTCACATAATCGGTCACCCCATCGGGCTTGTTGTATTTCACTAGGGTCAAAACGCCATTTTTGGCATCATAGGCCCCCAGCAATTCCTTGGCCCTACTGGGCAATAGGCCAATTTTGCTCCGGTATTGCCCATCACCACTAAAGTAGACCATATTTTCGGTGATCTTCAACCGACTGTCCGGAATTTGCCCAAAGGATTCATAAATGTTGACCACTTTCCCCGACCCACCTTCTTCATCGGTGCGGTAGGGA
>JANQKR010000021.1 GCA_028281025.1 Croceivirga sp. | reverse complement strand
CATTGTTGGTGGCCAAGGTATAGGTTTTTCCTGGAGCACAAAGCTTCCTTTGGCAATACGATTGGCAAATCTCCCGCATGTGGCTCCAAAGTAGTTTTTTTCTCTCATGTACTTCTCAATATTAGGATATCCCAAAACCACATCCGAAAAATTTTCTTTGTTATCCAGCACCCATGAGGCTACAAGTCCAGCTCCGTAATTGGCACTTGGGCGACCAATCCATTGGAATTGACAAGTGTGAAAAGATGCATTTCCTTTCCGGCATGGAGAGTTCTAAAGTCTTCTGTCTTCAAAAGGCGTTCTTGCGGAACCGGTTGGCCTAATCCATTCATACGCATAATGAGGATTAAAATAATCGCCAAGGATCGTTGCATCCATAGCCTATAAAGAAAAACAATTTCACTTTAGCTCCATTGGTTTTGTATCAGAATGGCCAGCCCCCCTTATCGCTTCGTATTTGGCAAGCATTTCCCTGAGTTTTTCAGGATGGGTGGTCGCCAGGTTGTTTTGTTGCCCTGGATCGTCCTTGAGGTTGAACAGCAAAGCCTCAGGCGAGTTACCCAGCTCTATTTTCACTTGTTTTTGGATGGCAGGGCCCTTGTATGCGGGAATAAATACCCAGTCGCCGTTTCTGTATGCGGTCCTTGAGGTGGCCTCCAGGACCAGGTCTTCCCTTCCCTGAACACTATTTCCTAGTAAAACATCCAACATCTCCTGACTGTCAGAAGCATTTTCATCCGTGCCGGTCAAAGCCGCAAGGGAGGCCATCAGGTCTAACTGGCACACCATGGCATCGGACACCTTTGGCTCTATCTTACCTTTCCAATAGGTGATAAAGGGCACCCGCGTACCGGCTTCAAACAGGCTGTATTTTCCTCCGCGCAATACGCCTGCAGCCTTGTGGTCGCCATTCTTTATATCGGCATCATCGTAGTAACCGTCATTGAGTACCGGGCCATTATCGCTGGAAAGCACGATAAGGGTGTTTTCGAGCAGGCCTTCTTCTTCCAAGGTTTTGATAAACTGCCCGACACACCAGTCCGCTTCAACGATCACATCGCCCCTAGGGCCGAGTTCCGTTGCCCCTACAAACCTGGGATGTGGTGTTCTGGGCACATGGGGTTGTTGCATGGCATAGTACAGAAAAAATGGTTTATCCCTTTTTGATTTTACGTAAGCTTGGGCCTTGGCCAGAAAATGGTCTGCCATATCCACATCACTCCATTTGGCAGACTCTCCGCCTTTCATATACCCAATTCGGGGAATTCCGTTGACGATACTGTTATTGTGACCATGGTGCCATTTCATGGTCAGCAATTCCGGATTATCCTTGCCCGTAGGTTCCCCTTCAAAATTCTTGCTGTAACTGACCTCAATGGGATCGTTTTGATCTAAGTTGACCACCTTTCCATCTTCTATATATACCGTGGGCACGCGATCTTGGGTAGCGGCCATGATGTATGAATAATCGAACCCGACCTCGTTTGGCCCAGGGGAAATTTCTTGGTTCCAATCCACCACCCCGGTCCCCAGACCCAAATGCCATTTACCCACTATGGCCGTTTCATAGCCCTGGCTTTTCAGCATTTTTGGAATGGTTTGTTGCACCGTATCAATGAGCAAGGGGGCCGTGCCCGGCAGTATTTTTGCATTTTTATTCCTCCATGGATAGCTCCCCGTAAGAAGTGCGTACCTACTTGGGGAACATGTGGCCGAAGAAGCATAACCATTGGTAAACCTTACCCCTCCATTGGCCAGTGCGTCCATATTGGGGGTAGGGATTGCCTTGGAACCGTACGCCCCCATATCGCCATACCCCAGATCATCCAAATAGATGACCACAATGTTCGGTTTTTGGGGTTCGGGCGGGGCAGTCTTTTTCTTGGAAGGGCCACCACAACCGACCATGCAGGCCACAAGGCAAAAAAGCAATGGGATCTGTTGGATTTTCTTTGTGTTCACTGTCATTTTAATGGTGGATAGATACATATTTATACGGATTATTTTCTGTTTTTCGTTTTACCACTTTGCATAAGGATGCTTTATTTGGTCATTTGGCTTTCGATACACCCAAGGCTTAAAGCCTTCAAGATGGGCCTCCCACTCCTGCAAAGTCCGGGTGGGAAAATCGGCAGGCCAACCGCCCTTTCGAAACGCATCGGTAACGCCTTGATCGTTCACAGACTCCCGCCAAGTATTCAACTTATCCAAATACTCGTTCTTTATTTCTTTGTAATCAAGATGGTCTGCCAGATTATGCAGTTCATGGGGGTCGTTGACCATATCGTACAACTCAAATTCAGGTTTGGCAGGGGCCATAAATTTACGCTGGTCCTCGTTGAGCTCCCCTTTTAAAAACATCACGTTCATCTCCGCCAGGGTGGGGTAAAAATCCTCTTTATATCTATTGAACTGCATATACGGACGTTCAGGCATCAGGTTATGTATGAGCTTGTACTGTTTTGAACGTATGCTTCGCAGGGCATCATGGGTGCTATCCATTTTATCGCGGGCCGCAAATATGTATTCCCTATTTGCCGTAGCCCCGTCGAAGAGGTTGCGACCATGCAAGGGTAATTGGGGGCTGGCCCCAACAAGATCCAGAATTGTTTTAGTGATGTCCAAGGTAGAAACTAAGTCTTCGTTAATGGTGTTTTCCCGCAAATGCTGGGGCCATTTCACGATTAAGGGCACCTGTACGCCCCCGTCGTATAAAAACTGTTTTCCCCTAGGCATACAGCGTCCGTTATCCCCTATCAGAAAAACAAGGGTATTTTCTTCCAATCCCTCCTCTTCCAGTCGCCGCAAGAGCTGCCCCACTTGCCTATCCACAATTTGCATGGCCTCCAGACCATTGGCCCAATCCCTTTTTACCAAATCGGTCTGTGGGTAATACGGGGGCACGACAACAGAATCAATGGATATGGGGGCGACGGAATCCCTTTGCCATTTCCGGTGGGTCATCTGAAAGGTAACCTGGGCAAAAAAGGGTTGGCCCTCTTTGCGATCGGCCCAATCACGGCTATCAAAGAGTTTTTTATCATGGATAAAATTTAGGTCCGTTTTTTTGCTGAGCATCAATGCGGTGTGATAACCGGCTGCCCTTAGGTATTCGGTCAGGGGTTTTATGCCTTGCGGAAGTGGTTGTTTGGGTATTCCGAATTGCTCCCCCGTACGATGTTGGTTGGCTTGGATGAAATTTTGGTGAAACCCCGTCATCATGGCCGAACGGCTCGGGGAACACACGGGCGAGGTACAAAAGGCATTGGTATAGCGTATGCCCTCCGAAGCCAGTTGGTCCACATAGGGCGTTTGAATGCCTGGCTCCCCATAGCAAGAGAGCTGGTGCCCCCAATCTTCCAGCATGATCCAAAGGATATTGGGTGGAGCCTTAGGTGGCTTGGTCTGCTGGCAGGCACCGATAAGGAAAATGGCCAATGCAGCCATTGGCCATTTCAGTTTTGTAAAGGCATTTAGACCTATCTCCATTTATTCTCTCTTTTGGGGTCGTAATTTGGGTTGGGCATCGGGTCTTGCGCCTTCACTTCCTGTTTCCAGTTATTCAACTGCTTTAACAGTGCCTTGGCCATTTCAGGATATTGGTCGACCAGGTCGTTTGATTCCGAAATGTCCGTTTCCAAATTGTAGAGTTTAGGCTGTTCTTCCCCGTAGACCGAAATCAACTTCCAATCCCCCTTGCGTATGGCGCTATAGGGCTCGGCCCCTTCGGTATGGTAATGAGGGTAGTGCCAATAAAGGGCATCGCGATCAATGGCCCCGCCTTCCAATAATAGTGACGACAGGTTTTTGCCGTCAAACGGAATCCCAGAGGGCTCTTGGTTGATTAGGCCCAGGACTGTTGGATATATATCGGTGGAAATCGCCAGGGCATCCGTTTCTTTTGGTTTGATCTTTTTGGGCCAGCTGACGATAAAGGGGGTACGCACCCCACCTTCATAGATATCTCCTTTGCCACTCTTCAACGGATGGTTGGAGGTTACCCTAGGTTTTCTGCCTTCAACACCCCGTGTGCCCGTCAGCCCCCCATTATCGCTGGCAAATATGATAATGGTATTGTCATACAGGCCTTCTGCCTTCAGCTTGTTTACAACCGCCCCCAGGGCTTCGTCCATATGCTCCACCATGGCGGCATAGATAGGGTTGGATTGTAAGGCTTCTTTGTTGACCAATTTATTGTATTTCTCAATTTTATCGGCCTTGGCCTCCAAAGGGGTATGCACATTATAAAGCCAGAAGTTCATAAAGAACGGCCCTGACTTATGGTCATCAATATAGGAGACCGCTTCTTGGGACAATCGCTCCGTTAGGTATTCGCCCTCTGGGCCATCTTCCAACCTTGGATTATTGTATGGGGTAAAATACCCGCCCACCTTTTTTACCTTGTTGGGACCCCCTTTGCGCCAACCACCAATGTTTTTATCAAAACCATGATTTTCGGGCCAGTATTGCTCCTCTTCGCCCAGGTGCCATTTTCCTATGTGCACCGTACTGTATCCTTTACTTCTGAGTGATTCTGCCAAGGTACTATCGGCGGGATCGATGTGCATGGTCCAATCGGGCACCTGATATTTTGCAAAGGGTCTTATATGCCCTTCGATCCAATCGGTACAGTTGATCCTGGCAGGGTACTTGCCTGTCATGATACTTGCCCGTGTTGGGGAGCATACGGTACATGCCGAATAGGCATTGGTGAATTTCACCCCTTGTTTGGCCAGGGCATCCACATGGGGGGTTCGGTACAGCTCGCTTCCATACGACCCTAGATCGGTCCAACCCAGATCGTCTACCAAAAAGAGGACTACGTTGGGGCTTTCATCCTTGGTTTCTTTCTTGGTTTCTTTCTTGGGTTGGCAACCTAGAATAAAAGCGGTCGCCATTAGGCTGTAAAAAAGTTTGGTCTTCATTTTCATTTTGTTATGTTTCTATGGGTTAAGGGAAATTGTTCGTGGGGGCTCCGTGCGGCGCCCAATATTTGCTTTAATTCCTTCAGCGATTCCGGTTCCTCTTTGCCCATATCGGTGGTTTCCGAAAGATCCTTTTGAAGATCGCATAGTTCATAAACGGAGGTTTCCACCCGGTGGATCAGCTTCCGGTTGTCTTTTAGAATAGCCTGTAAAGGCCCTTGTCGTTCATTGAATTCCCAATACAGGTAATCGTGCCGACCCTGGTCCTTTTTAATAATGCAGGGAGCATGATTGGACAAAATTTCACCAGGCCGGTCCTTTGGGGCCAATATTTTTGATAGGTCATCGTAATGGTTGTCCTCTAGGGTCTTCTTAAAGTCCGTGGCATAGGAAAGCGCATGGAAAGAGGCCCATTCGCCCTGGTGGATCCCCAAGTTCAATGGGTCGGACAATATTTCGGGATGGGTAATGCCAAAAATGTGCCATCTGCCATCTTCGGCCTTTACAAAGGCATGGTCGTTGACCACCCACTCATCGTACCATTTACCTTCCTTTAGGAATTTGGAATCGGGACCAAAAAAATAATCCCCCTTGGGGTGGTATATGGTCACAAAATCATTGTCCTGTACCGGAATATAAACCTGTTGTGCCCTAGCACAAAACATAGTGGCCAAAGCAATACATATTATAAAAAGCCGGGATGGTTTCACGTAATTTGATATTTATAATTTTACTTATTTGTTGGTTGTTTCAACTGATAGTCTGCATAATATAGTTGTAACTGGTTATGTTTCCATTCTGCTCCTTCCAAAAAGACAGGATGGGGAAGCTTGACATCCCATTCGCCCAGTTTTTTTAATAACCGCTTGGCTATTTCAGGCTTTTCCAATGATAAATCATGCTGTTCTGAAACATCTTTGGACAAATCATAAAGCATAGGGTAATTGTCTGGAATTCTGACCAATTTCCAATTGCCTTCGCGAATAGCGGCACTAATGGTAAACCTCCATTTTAAATCTTGATGTGGTATTTCCGTATTCTCCCCGTTTATATACGGTATCAAATTCACCCCACTAAACTGTCCAGATTCTGTTTTCCCACCTGCCAATTCATAAAAGGTAGGGGCTAAATCCAAGGAAGAAACAGGATGCATATAGGTTTTGCCCTTGGGAAGGCTGGAAGGCCATTTTATGATGAAAGGCACATGGATGCCGCCTTCCAATAGAATCCCTTTTTGACCATTATAAGGGGCATTACATGATGCATTATGGTCCACTGGACCTCCATTGTCACTTAAAAAGACCACTACGGTATTTTTATCCAGCTTTTCCTTTTTTAAAGTGCTCACAATTTTGCCCACGTTCACATCCAATCGGTGTACCATAGCGGCATAGGCCCTTCTTTTTTCGTCTTTGATATCCCTATACAATTCCAGATCGGCCTTGGTAGCCTGCATAGGGGCATGTGGCGCATTGAACGAAGCGAACAAGAAAAAAGGTTCTTTTTTATTTCTTTTTATGAAATCGACACATTCATCCCCTTTGTCATCTGTGATGTACGTAATCTTTTGCGGGGTTTTGTAATTGGATTCTATCGGACTCAAATAGCCTGTTCCGTTGGGGGCTGACCTAAAATAATTGTGTCCGCCTCCTGTATAGCCCCAAAATTCATCAAAACCACGTTTGGTCGGATGGAAATGGGATTCGTTCCCCAGGTGCCATTTTCCTATCAGACCCGTTTTGTAACCTAAAGATTTTAAACGGTCAGCAATGGTCTTTTCGGTCAGGGGCATGCCATTATAATCTTTATCAAAACCCTTTTGCACATTGGACAGGTTGTTGTCGTGTCCAAACTCAACTTGGTTTCTGCCAGTGATCAATCCAGCTCTGGACGGGCTGCAAACCGCCGACGACACATAGCCTTCGGTAAAGTTCACTCCTGCTTCTGCCAAGGCATCAATGTTAGGTGTTCTAATTTGTTGGCTACCATTCATGCTCAGATCTGCAAAACCCAGATCATCGGCGAGAATAATGATAAAATTGGGGCTTTCCGTTTTTCTTTGGGCATTAACAAATGTAGAAGCCCAGCAAATACAGAGGGCCGCCCATAAGGACAAAAATCTTCTCATTGAACTGCAGTTTAATTCTTGTTGGTCACGTTCGCTTTCACGGGCTGTATCGTAAACGAATACTTGAGTTTGGAGGCATCCAGCTTATATTCATCGTTAGCTAAACCCCTCATGTTCCAACTGACGTCGCCCCCGACGCCTGTCTGTCCATAATCAATATGCAAGTACACAGCATCACGGGGTTTGATGTCGGTAGTGTGGCGTTGCGCCTTTTTTGAGGTTCCTGGATCAAAGTCTTCCATGCTGCTGTGGTGCGCCGAAAAGGAAAAGGTATTGTTCGACACGAAATTCAGTCCCGTACCCAGATCGTTGGTAAAACTGGCATAACGCACATCGGTACGGTTGCCATTTTCCTGTGGACGGATGTAGGGCACATAAAAGTCGGCCACTTTAGCGGTATATTTTCCAACAAAGGAGGCCGATTTGCGATCCACATAGTTTTCGATGGGGCCACGCCCATAATAGTCCACATTGTCAAATTGGCGGCGTAGTGCCAACACCATACCATAGCGGGGCATATACTTTAACTTTTCTGGATTTTTTGGAGAAAAACTGCATTGCACCCCAAGACTACCGTTATTGGAAATGGTATAGACTATGGTATTGGTCGCCTCCAATTTATCATAAGCAAATTCATAGGTAAAGATATGGTTGCCAGCTTGGTCCTTAATATAATCAAAATGGGTCAACTCCTTCTCTTCTGCAGCACTTCTGTACGCAAAATAATCCATGCCTTTAGGAGCGTTCCCAGAATTCCATGCCCCAAAATCATTATCGGTGGGCGCTCTCCAAAAGGTCATCTTAGCAGGTTTTAGCAATAGGTCATCATCTCCTTGTTTTATGGCGTCAAGACCAAAACCATTTTTGCTGAACTCATACGTATACCCTCCCACCGATACGCTGTAGGCATTCTTTGTCTTGGCCACCTTGGTCTTCAGTTTTAAGGATGACAGATCGGGCTCTAAAAAGTTATTGCCCTTTTGAAGTTCAAATTGTTCTGCAGCCAACAAGGTTCCTTTTGGCAACAAAGGTTCATCTGCTCTGTTTACTGCGGTCAGGTTTACAAAATATTCTTTGCCTGGAACCAAGTCATAGCCAAAGTCAACGTTTGCCCTGACGGTTTGCTGGGGAGCGATCGGAGCTATATCCAAGGTTTTTCGAGCGACTTCCACACCGTTTTCAATCAGTGCGGCCTCAAATCGTAGACGCTCGGTAGTGGTAAAGAAATATTCGTTGAACACCTCATATTGTTGGTCCCCGACCCTGCTGAACAGTATGTTTTGGTACACTTTTTTGACTTCAAAAACTCCGGGATGGGGTTGACGGTCAGAACCTATCAGTCCATTCGCACAGAAGTTACCATCGTTATTCAAGTGTTCCGGTTCAAAATCGCCCCCATAGGCATAGTAGGTTTCACCAGTTTCTGAGGTCTGCTCCAGACCTTGGTCCATCCAATCCCAAATAAAGCCACCTTGCACCCTTGGGTGTTGACGTACCCAATCCCAATAGTCCTTAAAATTACCATTGCTATTGCCCATGGCATGGCTGTACTCACACCAGAAAAACGGGCGTTGTTCCTCCAACGGTTTTTTGTCATCCCGCTCAAAATGTGCCTTCATCACATAATCTTGGTTGGCGTACATCCAACTGATGACATCGGTGGTCCTTCCCTTGTAATGGATGGAGTCGCCTTCCCTACCAGCGCGTTCATAGTGTACGGGACGACTAGGGTCATAGGATTTTATCCAATTGTAGGGGCCCACAAAGTTATCGCCGTTACCGGCCTCGTTGCCCATGGACCAAAGGATGATGGAGGGATGGTTCTCGTATTGGCGCACCATATTCTGGATGCGCTCCATATGCCCCAACTTAAACTGTGGATCGCCTGCCAAGGTTTCCCCCTTCCTATAACCATACCCATGCGATTCTATGTTCGCTTCACTAATTAGGTATATTCCATATTCATCACATAAGGCATACCATTCGGGCATATTGGGATAGTGCGAGGTGCGTACAGCATTGATATTGAATCGCTTAAAATCCTTGATATCAGCAATCATACTTTCACGTGAAATGACATGACCGTTCACCGGGTCGTGTTCATGGCGATTCACCCCTTTGAGCAATACGGGTTGTCCGTTGACCAATAATTGACCTTTGGCCACCACCACATTCTTGAACCCTATTTTAAGGGTAGTGGAATCGATGGTCTTTCCCTTGGCATCCTCCAAGGCCACCTTGGCGACATACAAATTGGGGGTCTCGGCAGACCAAGAAGCTACCTTTCCAATATTTTTTTGATTGACTGAAATGGTAGCTGTTGCTTCCTTTTTTAGTTCCAGGGCGTGGGTTTGGGTATGCATGGGTGAACCATCGGTATTTTGTATTTCGACCACCAAATGGTATTTTTTATGGTTCTTCCCACTTTTGTTGGCCACTGTCACTTCATAGTTCAAGAGTCCTTGAGTATAGGTGCCTGTGTCCAATCCGCCATTGACCTTTACATTGCTCAGGTGAATTTTGGGAACGGCGTAGGCATACACC
>JANQKR010000020.1 GCA_028281025.1 Croceivirga sp. | reverse complement strand
CATTGTTGGTGGCCAAGGTATAGGTTTTTCCTGGAGCACAAAGCTTCCTTTGGCAATACGATTGGCAAATCTCCCGCATGTGGCTCCAAAGTAGTTTTTCCCTTGCAGATACTCGTGTATCGTGCCATATCCCAAGGTAATATCGGCAAACTTTCCCTCTTTGTCCGGTACCCATAGAGCTACAAGCCTAGCTCCGTAATTGGTGACTTGGGCGACCAATCCATTTGAATTGGCAAATGTAAAAAGATCTATTTCCTTTCCAGTATGGAGAGTTCTAAAGTCTTCTGTCTTCAAAAGGCGTTCCCGGGAAACTGGTTGGCTTAATCCATTCATACTTGTAAAGAGGGTTAAAATAATTGCTAAGGATTGTTTCATCAATAGCCCTTAAAGAAAAACTATTTCACTTCAACTCCAGTGGTTTCGTTTCAAAATTTCCCGCTCCCCTTATCACTTCGTATTTGACAAGCATTTCCTTGAATTTTTCGGGATGAGCGGCTGTCAAATTATTTTGCTGAGACGGGTCATCCTTTAGGTTGAATAGCATAGGCTCCGGTGCGTTGCCGAGTTCTATTTGCACGAATTTATTAACGGCAGCACCTTTGTATGCCGGAATAAGCACCCAGTCCCCACTTCTGTATGCAGTTCTTCCTGTGGCCTCCAAAACCAAATCTTTTCTTCCCTGGTCGCTATTTCCCAACAATACATCCAATAATTCCTGACTATCGGTCCCATCCTCAACTGTACCGGTTAATGCCGCCAGTGATGCCATTAAATCCAACTGACACACCATGGCATCGGATACTTGTGGTTGTATCCTGCCTTTCCAATACGTGATGAACGGTACACGTGTGCCCGCTTCAAACAAACTATATTTTCCTCCCCGCAAAGCACCTGCGGCTTTGTGCTCTCCATTTTTTGTGTCAGCATCATCATAATAGCCATCATTGAGCACCGGCCCATTATCACTTGAAAGCACGATTAAGGTGTTTTCCAATAACCCTTCTTCCTCCAAGGTTTTGACAAACTGCCCGACACACCAGTCCGCTTCAACGATCACATCACCCCTAGGGCCGAGTTCCGTTGCCCCTACAAACCTGGGATGTGGCGTTCTGGGTACGTGGGGTTGTTGCATGGCATAGTACAGAAAAAATGGTTTATCCCTTTTAGATTTTACGTAGGCTTGGGCCGTAGCCAGAAAATGGTCTGCCATATCCACATCACTCCACTTGGCGGACTCCCCACCTTTCATATACCCAATTCGGGGAATTCCATTGACGATGCTGTTATTGTGACCATGGTGCCATTTCATGGTGAGTAATTCCGGGTTTTCCTTACCCGTGGGTTCCCCATCAAAATTTTCTTTGTAATTAACGCCTATGGGGTCATTGGGGTCTAGGCTCACAACCATTCCGTCTTCGATATACACCGTTGGCACACGATCTTGTGTAGCGGCCATGATGTAAGAATAGTCAAAACCTACCTCATTGGGGCCCGGAGAAATTTTCTTGTTCCAATCTACGGCACCATTACCCAATCCCAAATGCCATTTACCCACTATGGCCGTTTCATACCCCTGACCTTTCAGCATTTTTGGAACGGTCTTCTGTGCCGTATCAATCAGCAAGGGGGCGGTACCCGGAAGTATCTTTGCATTTTTATTCCTCCAGGGATAGCTGCCCGTAAGCAATGCGTACCTACTAGGGGAGCACGTAGCTGAAGATGCATAGCCATTGGTAAACCTAACACCTCCTTTGGCCAGTGCATCGATATTGGGCGTTGGGATCGCTTTTGATCCATAGACACCTAAGTCTCCGTACCCTAAATCATCCAAATAGATGATTACGATGTTCGGTTGTTGGGGTGCCGGTGAAGAAGCCTTTTCTTTAGCGGGACCACCACAACTGACAATGCAAGTTATTAGGTAAAAAAAGTAGAAAATCTGTTGAATTCTTCCGGTGTTCGATTTCATTTTGATTCTGGTTAAATATGTTCATCGGTTGTAATCTATTTTTCCCACGGATTTGGTCTTCTGGTCAAAGGAAATTGTTTACTATCCGTTCTTGCGGTTGACAGAACACCTTTGAGTTTTTGCAATTCATCAGGAAATTTTTGATGTACTTCTTGACTTTCCGAAGGGCCTTCCTTTACATTGTAAAGTTCATATTTGGAAGACTCCACATAATGGACAAGTTTCCATTCATCTTGCAACAATGCCTGAATAGGCCCTTGCCCTTCGTTAAATTCCCAATACAGATAATCATGCTCTGCTTGAATGCCTTCTCCCAAAAGCGTCGGCAAAAAAGATATGCCATCGGTTGGTTCCATAAGCTTAACCCCGGCCAATTCACCCAGGGTAGCCTTTATATCCCAAAAAGCTGACAGATGATGTGTAGTTTGCCCTCCCGATATCTTTGAGGGCCAATGGGCTATAAACGGCATATGTATACCTCCATCGTATAAATCGCGTTTCATTCCCCGATATGGGCCGTTGCTATCAAAGAACTCGTCATCCAACCTGTCATATTCATGTCCGTTATCACTGGTAAAAATAATGAGGGTGTTGTCATATTCCCCTGATTCCTTCAGTTTTTGGACCAAACGGCCAATATCGGCATCCATTTTCGAGACCATTGCGGCATAAGTGACATGACCATTCTTATCATGCCTATAGTGGCCAGGAGTCATTTCACGAAGTGGCCAATTGAGCGAATCATACTGTTTTTTGTGTTCTTTGGGAATGGTAAGTTCAAAGTGTGGAGTCGTATAGGCCAAATACAGAAAAAATGTTTGTTCATCATTTCGATCAAGGAAATCCAATGCTTTTTGAGTAAATAATTCCTGAACATGATTGCCTTGCTTTTCTTGTGCGTTATTTTGGGAAAGGGTGAGCAACGAATCGTTTTCCCAAATCTGTTCGGGGTAGTAGTGGTGCGCAGGAAGATGTTTATTGAAACCATAGAAGTAATCGAACCCCTGTTTGTTAGGAACGGTTTCGCCAAGGTTTTCGGCCAGTCCCCATTTACCTATCATGCCCGTGCGGTAGTCCACTTTTTTCAGTACTTCGGCTATAGTATTGTGGTTGGGGTCAAAATCCACGGGCTTGCCACTGGACGACCACCTAGGGTTCCCCCGAACTTCACTATGGCCGGTGTGCAGACCCGTGATCAAACTGGCCCTTGAGGGACCGCAGACGGTACTTCCAGCATACATGCGATTGAAAATCATCCCTTCCCTGGCCAAAAAATCAATATTTGGAGTCCGGATTTTGGTCTGCCCATTAAAACCAACATCACCCCAACCCAAATCATCGGCCATGATGAGGATAATATTTGGCTTCGGATTTGTATGGTCATCGCAGGACACTAATACTGTAACAACTGCAAAAAGGTTCATCAATTTGGATAACTTCATCGCTAGGCTTTTATAGAACTCGTTTAAACTTAATTCTTAACGGCAAGGTTTCATACCGACAGCTTCGTGCGTGATTTCCCTTGCCTTCAAGGAACGCCTTAAAGGTCTCCGCACGCTTGTGGGACCTCCACTCGTTCGCTGGTTGTTTGATAACCTTTATTGCTCAGGGTTAGTTGCTGATTGGTAACCAATCTTTCAACATTATCGAAAAACGAATTGTTTGCATATGAAAAATTGTTCACATTCACCCTATCATGACTAATTTGTGGTTCATCCATCTTTACCATAATCCTTTTTTACCCAATTTGGTTTGTCCACGCTCACACCCCTTGTTGGCCATTCCACACTAGAAAGGTACCATGGACCGTCTTCACCTTGAAACGCTTCCTTGGCATGCATTGGGCATGGGGTACGTTGAAGGAGGCAAAAAGAAAGAAGGGTTTTGCCCTATTCCTTTTGATAAAATTCACACATTCACCTCCCTTGTCATCGGAGAGGTATGTGCCTTTTTGCTGGGTTTTGTAGTCACTCTCTATGTGGGGGTCAAAACTGGGTTGGTTGCCCCCAATATTGTTCTCAAACCCAAATTCAACCTTATTGCGGCCCGTTAAAAGTCCGGCCCAGGAAAGGGCGCAAACAGCCGAGGACACATCACCATGGGTAAAGACCGACCCATACTGACCCAATCGGTCAATATGGGGAGTCTTAATTTGTTGGCTGCCTGTAATTCTTAAATCGGCACACCCTAAATCATCGGCGAGGATGATAATAAAATTGGGTTTTCCCGCCTTGCCTTGCGCCTCAACAAGTATCGAAGTAAAGCAAAAACAAAGAAATGGTAGAAGAAAACATTTCCACATAGATTGGTTATTTAATTCTTGTCGGTCACGTTCCCTCGCACAGGCCGTATTGTAAATGAATACTTGAGTTTGGAAGCATCCAGCTTATATTCATCATTGGCCAAAGCGGACATGCTCCAACTGTCGTCACCCCCAACGCCTGTTTGGCCATAATCGATATGCAAGTACACGGCATTACGGGATTTAATGTCCGTAGTGTGGCGTTGCGCCTTTTTTGAGGTTCCCGGATCAAAATCTTCCATGGAATTGTGGTGGGCCGAAAAGGAAAAAGTATTGTTCGACACAAAATTAAGTCCTGTACCCAAATTGTTGGTAAAACTGGCATAACGCACATCGGTACGGTTGCCATTCTCCTGCGGACGGATATAAGGCACATAAAAGTCTGCCACTTTAGCGGTATATTTTCCAACAAAAGAGGCCGACTTACGATCAACATAGTTTTCTATGGGGCCACGCCCATAATAGTCCACATTGTCAAATTGGCGCTGGAGTGCCAACACCATACCGTAGCGGGGCATATACTTTAACTTTTCGGGATTTTTTGGAGAAAAACTGCATTGTACTCCAAGACCGCCGCCCTTGGAAATGGTATAGACAATGGTATTGGTCGCCTCCAATTTATCATAAGCAAATTCATAGGTAAAGATATGGTTGCCCGCTTTGTCCTTAGTATGGTCAAAATGGGTCAACTCCTTCTCCTCAGCGGCGCTTCTGTATGCAAAATAATCCATGTCCTTAGGAGCGTTCCCAGAATTCCAAGCTCCAAAATCATTATCGGTGGGAGCACGCCAAAACGTCATTTTTACAGGTTGCAACAAGAGGTTTTCACCGCTTTGTTTTATGGCGTCCAAGCCAAAACCATCCTTGCTGAACTCATAGGTATATTCCCCTACTGATACGCTATAGGTGTTCTTGCCCTTAGCCACCTTAGTCTTGACCTTTAAGGAAGTCATCTTGGGTTCCACAATTTTGCTCCCCTTTTGGAGTTCAAATTGTTCTGCCGCCAATAAGGTGCCTCTAGGCAACAAGGGCTCATCGACCATGTTCACCGCGGTGAAGTTTACAAAATACTCCTTGTCGGGCACCATGGTGTAGCCAAAATCAACGGTCACCTTAGCCATTTGTTGCGGGGCTATGGGTTCAAAATTCAATATTTTCCGGGCAACCTCAATACCATTTTCAATCAAGGCCGCTTCGAATAAGAGGCGTTCAGTGGTGGTAAAGAAATATTCGTTGAACACTTCAAAGGTTTGGTCATCGATTTTGCTGAACAGTACATTCTGGTACACTTTTTTCACCTCAAAAAGTCCTGGGTGGGGATCACGACCAGAACCAATCAGCCCATTCGCACAGAAATTTCCGTCGTGGTGCAAGTGTTCTGGTTCAAAATCACCACCATAGGCATAGTACTTTTCCCCACTGGCCGAGGTCTGCTCAAGACCTTGGTCCATCCAATCCCAAATAAAGCCACCTTGCACCCGCGGGTGTTTGCGTACCCAATTCCAATAATCCTTAAAATTGCCGTTACTATTGCCCATGGCATGGCTGTATTCGCACCAGAAAAATGGGCGTTGTTCGTCCAGCGGCATTTTGTCGTCCCTTTCGAAATGTTCTTTCATAATACTATTTTGATCGGCATACATCCAGCTGATCACATCAGTGATTCTCCCCTTGTAATTGATAATGTCCGTAGACCTGCCTGCACGCTCGTAATGCACGGGACGACTTGGATCATAAGATTTTATCCAATTATAGGGTCCAACAAAATTGTCCCCACTACCGGCCTCGTTGCCCATGGACCAAAGGATGATGGAGGGATGGTTCTCGTATTGGCGTACCATATTCTGGATGCGCTCCATATGACCCAACTTAAACTGGGGATTGCCCGCCAAGGTTTCCCCTTTCTCATAGCCATACCCATGCGATTCTATGTTCGCCTCACTAATCAAGTAAATTCCATATTCATCACATAGCGCATACCATTCGGGCATGTTGGGATAGTGCGAGGTACGTACAGCATTGATATTAAAGCGCTTAAAATCCTTGATATCAGCAATCATACTTTCACGTGAAATGACATGGCCGTTCACTGGGTCATGTTCATGGCGGTTCACCCCTTTGAACAATACAGCCTGTCCGTTGACCAATAATTGACCTTTGGACACCACCACATTCTTGAACCCTATTTTAAGGGTAGTGGCATCGATTGTCTTTCCCTTGGCGTCCTCCAAGGCCACCTTGGCAACATACAAATTGGGGGTTTCGGCAGACCAAGAAGCTACTTTTCCAATATTTTTTTGATTGACCGAAATGGTAGTCGTTGTATCCTTTTTTAACTTCAAAGCATGGGTTTGGGCATACATGGGTGAACCATCGGTATTTTGTATTTCCACCACCAGATGGTATTTTTTATGGTTTTTCCCACTTTTGTTGGCCACTGTTATCTCATAGTTCAAGAGTCCTTGAGTATAGGTGCCTGTGTCCAATCCGCCATTGACCTTTACATTGCTCAGGTGAATTTTGGGAACGGCGTAGGCATACACC
>JANQKR010000005.1 GCA_028281025.1 Croceivirga sp. | reverse complement strand
AGTACCATTTAGTGAAATATGGTCCTTTTTGTTATTGTGGTAAAAATCGGTACGGGCGGGCTCCGTATTGACTTGGTTTACGGCCGGATTTTCCCATTCTGCTGTTTGCTGGGCATACGAGCCAAACATTACCGAGAACACCAAACTCCTTACTATCAATTTGTTCATGAGCGATTACTTTAAAATTATACGTTAACTTAACTATGTATTGAGCCGCCGGATGGGATGTATTCAGTCATCGAACAGCCTTTTAATTCAACTATTTACCGGGTATGCCCCTACATCGTGTTCCGTCAAAAATTGATACCAACAGACCCAACTGTACTCCTGCCCTGGATCCAACCGAATCGATGGAAAATTGGGCTGGTTGACACTATTCGGAAAATGTTGGGCCTCTAAACAGAAGCCTGAGCTTTTTTTATATCGATGTCCGTTTTTGCCCCCTTGGGATCCCTCTAAATGGTTCGCAGTATACAATTGCAACCCCGGTTGATCGGTGTGTACCTGCATGATTCTACCCGTAGATGGTTCGTATACGGTCGCTGCATGCTTCAAGACCCCCAAAGCACCATCAATGACAAAACTGTGGTCATAGCCATGGCCAAAGACCTGCTGTTCGCCGGCTTCACCCATGCGCTTGCCAATCTTAGCAGTTTGTGTAAAATCGAAGGGGGTACCCTTCACGTTCTCCAAAGTGCCCAAGGGAATGGAATCCTTGTCCGTTGGGATATAATGCGAGGCATTGAACTGCAGTTCGTGATCATAGATCGTTCCGTTGCCCGCTCCCTTTAGGTTAAAATAGGCATGGTGCGTTAGATTTACCATGGTTGTGGCATCGGTAGTCGCAAAACTTTCAATTTTTAGGGTATTGTCTTCGGTCAATTCAAAGACAAGACGTACTTCGAGTGTTCCCGGATATCCCTCTTGACCATCAGGGGAAATATATGCCAACCGCAGTTGGCCTTCACTATGGTGGGTCACTTCCCAAACTACGGAATCAAAGCCCTTTTGTCCTCCGTGCAAATGGTTGTTTCCTTCGTTCTGTGTGAGTTTATAGCTTTTTCCATCCAAAATAAAACTGGCATTTCGAATTCTATTGGCACACCGGCCAATGATTGTTCCAAAGTATTGAAGATCATTGCTCATAGCCTCTTCAATTGTTGCAGGCCCCAGAACAACATCATCAAAATTCCCCTCTGCATCGGGTATCCAAAGGGACAATAACCTAGCCCCAAGATTGCTTATTTCAGCAACCGCACCACTAGAATTCTCGAGTTTGTAAAGACCAACTTTTTTGCCGTTTACCGTTGCATCAAAATCTTCAGGTTTTAAAAATTGTATTGCTGTTTTTTCCATTTCTTTTTTAACCTATTATGGTCAAATATTTAAGCGACCCTATTGTGAAATTTTGTGTTCTTCCATCATTTTTGGTGACAGTACGGTGCGAAAACCCAAATGTTCCATGGAGGAATCTTCGGTAGTGGCCATTCGCGACGATAACCGGTAACTGGCACAGTAGGATTCACTGCACAGATACGACCCCCCTTTGATTACCCGTTCACTTGCCAATGGGTTGGCAGCATTGAACGCCTTTTCGGCACCTAGGGGATTCAATGTCAAGGCTCCACTTGATTTTAGTTGTTGATAATACTTTGTGTTGTAAAAGTCGCTCGTCCATTCCCAAACGTTTCCCGACATGTCGTAAAGGCCAAAACCATTGGGCTTGAACGCACCTACTGGAGCACTTTTTTCAAAACCATCTTTTATAGTATTTGTTAGGGGAAAATCACCTTGCCAAGTATTTGCATAGTTCTCCAAGGCATCAACAGTATTCCCCCAAAAATAAATCCTGTCCTTGGTGTTTCCCTGTGCGGCATACTCCCACTCGGCTTCGGTTGGCAGCCTTTTTCCGGCCCAATGGCAATAAGCAAGTGCATCTTCATAGGCAATGTGCACTACAGGATGGTTTTCCTTGCCATTGATATTGCTGTCCGGTCCCATCGGTTGTTTCCAGTTTGCATCCGTAACCCATTCCCACCATTGGAAATAATCGTGGGGATTGGATATGGCATCGACATTTTTCTTTAACAATAAGGAGCCCGGTTGCAATAGCTCATCAGCGGGTCTTGGAGTGCCTGGTGGCACCTGTTTTTTAAGCTCCTCCCAATCTACCTTGCGTTCGGCAACCGTAACGTAACCCGTTTCATCCACAAATTCTGCAAATTCTTGGTTGGTGACCTCATGAATGTCCATGAAGAAGCCGTCGACGGCCACAGGATGATTGGGTTTTTCGTGCTGCATGGCCAGTGAATCCCCTAGAACTGCACCTTGGTCATAAACACCCCCTGGAATCCATACCATACCATTAGGAGTTTCTGTGGTACTGGGTTGATTTACCAACAATTCAACCAAGGGCTCAGTAATCGGTTCCGTCACATTTTCAGGATGTTTTTCCACCATCCCGATACAACTGTATAAAACACAACTCGATAAAATGGAAATTAGCAACCCTGGCTTTAAAAACCTTTGCTTTGGTGAATTGCCCCCATTTATTCCGTTTATTACCATTGCAATCTTTTTGATCCTGTGTTTTGTCCGTATGCTATCAGGTTTCCGGATATGATTTGGGTGGTATGGTTATCTGCCTTTTTGTTTTTAATGCGTTCCAATAGGGTCTTTGCTGCCAATCGCCCCATTTTTTCAGCCCTAAGGTCCATGGCCGCGCAGGCCCGTTCCTGTAGGCCGTGACCATTGCCAAAGGTGGTAATCTGTATCTTATTGGACATTGCCGCCGGCATTTTT
>JANQKR010000038.1 GCA_028281025.1 Croceivirga sp. | reverse complement strand
TCCCGAAACGCCGCTTGATGTGTACCGCCTTGCGTGGTATGCTGTCCATTGACAAAGGAATGGTATTCCTCACTGTATTGGGTCTTGCTATGGGTAATGGCCACCTCAATATCATCCCCTTTTAAATGGATAATGGGATATAGGAAGTCATTTTGGTTGTTGTTGTCCTCCAGAAGGTCTTTGAGGCCATTTTTTGAATGGTACTTTTCCCCATTGAACACAATGGTCAACCCCGGATTAAGGTAAACGTAATTCTTGAGCATGCGTTCCACATACTCATTTCGGTATTTGTATTTTTTAAAAATAGTCTCGTCCGGGATAAAACTTACCAAAGTACCCCGTCGTTTAGAGGATTCAGCCTGATTTTCATTGACCAGGTTTCCCGTATTGAATTCCGCTGTTTTGGATTGTCCATCACGTGTGGACTCTACCTTAAAAGAGGTGGATAGCGCATTTACGGCCTTCGTTCCAACACCATTCAATCCTACGGACTTTTTGAAGGCTCGCGTATCGTACTTCCCTCCGGTATTCATTTTGGATACCACATCCACGACCTTCCCCAAGGGGATACCCCGGCCATAATCCCGAACTTTTACCTCATTGTCCCTGATGGAAATTTCAATGGTCTTCCCCGCTCCCATAACAAACTCATCGATACAATTGTCAATGACCTCTTTCAGTAAAATGTAAATGCCATCATCTGCGGAAGAACCGTCACCCAACTTACCAATATACATTCCGGGACGCATACGGATATGCTCCTTCCAATCCAGCGAGCGTATATTCTCTTCAGTATATTGTGTTTGAGCCAAAAATTATGATTTATGGTTAATGGTTGATTGTTTTTGGTAAAATTAATGAACCTCCATAAACCAACAACCATCAACTAGCAACTGAAGCTTTAGCTTCGATTTGTCTAATATAAAGTTTCGGGCCAAAAATCAAAATGTAGCAGTGGGAAAGTAATCAACAATAATCGGAATGGGATTGTTGATAGCATCTTTTTACTTCCGATTTCCCGGTAATGATAAAAAAGTCACCCCAAAAATGACGACCATCATACCGGAAAGCTGTAGGTAGGTAAGTTCTTCCCCCAAAAACAAGTAGGCCAAAAGTATGGTGGAAACCGGTCCCAGGCTCCCTAAAATGGAAAAATTGGATGCCCCCAATCGCTTAATGGACGCGGACACCAAAAATGAGGGAAGGAGGGTGGAGAATATGGCCATCATGATACTGTACACATAGACGGGCATTGGAAAGTTCCACAACTTCCAGTTCCCTTGCAACGCGTAATGGACAACTACACAAAAGGTGGAAACCAACATGGCATAGCAGGTAAAACGGAGCACCCCATATTTTGGAATCAGCCATCCACTGCCCACCAGGTACGCAGCATAGGCAATGGCACTCAGCAGGACCAAAAAGCCTCCCCAAAGGGTCTTACTTCCCGAAATGTCCACCTCATTCCAAAATATGATCAGAATCCCAAGATAGGTAATTCCAATGGCCAGGGCCTGGGGTTTGGTAATGCTGCGTTTAAAAAACAGAAAGCCCAAAAGGACCACAATGGTTGGGTACACGAACAAAATGATCCGCTCCAATCCGGCTTTGATATAATTCAGTCCCAAAAAATCGAAATAACTGGCCAGATAGTACCCTAAAAACCCAAATAAGAGCACCCAAAGAAAATCCCTTTTTTGGGGTTGGACAATCCCTTTTTCCTTTGTCAAAAAAAGAATGATCAGGTAAAAGGGGAAGGAAAAGAGCATCCTAAAAAGTAACAATTCCAAGGTATCCACTTCATACCCATAGGCCAACTTAACCAGGATTGCTTTGGTGGAAAACAGCACTACCCCCAAAATACCAAAAAGGATTCCCCAGCCTTTAAAGTCATTTTTATTGGCCATGATCAAAGCTATCCATCTTTAGGATGGTCGATGGATTCCCTTTGAGCGAATTACTATGTTCAGGTATTACACGTTGAACCTAAAGTGCATTACATCACCGTCTTGCACCACATATTCTTTTCCTTCCACGCGTATTTTCCCAGCTTCCTTGACTTTGGCCTCACTTCCATAATTCACATAATCCTCATAGGTGATGACCTCGGCCCGAATAAATCCTTTTTCAAAATCGGTATGGATAACGCCCGCCGCTTGGGGTGCCGTAGCCCCCTTTTTAATGGTCCAGGCCCTAACCTCTTTTTCCCCGGCCGTGAAATAGGTTTCCAAACGCAATAGTTTGTACGCCCCTCGAATCAGCTTTGCGGAACCCGGTTCCGAGAGCCCTAAATCTTCCAAAAACAACTGGCGTTCCTCATAATCTTCCAATTCCGCAATATCGGCCTCAGTACCGACGGCGAGAAAAATCACTTCCGCGTTTTCATCCTTTACGGCTTCCTGGACCTGTTTTACATAAGCATTGCCGGTGGTTGCTGCGGCCTCATCCACATTACAGATATACATCACCGGTTTATCCGTGATCAATTGCAATGGTTTTACGAATTCCACATACCCTTCATCGCCAACGGCAATGGCCCTAACGGATTGTCCGGATTCCAGCCCCATTTTAAGGGTGTTTAGAACCTCGGCTTCCTTCTGGGCCTCTTTGTTTCCGGTTTTGGCGGCGCGCTTTACCTTATCCAGTTTTTTTTCAACGCTCTCCAAATCTTTTAGTTGTAATTCCATATCAATGGTTTCCTTATCCCGTATGGGGTCTACGGAACCATCCACATGAACCACATTATCGTTATCAAAACAGCGCAGTACATGGAGAATGGCATCGGTCTCGCGGATATTTCCCAAAAACTGGTTCCCCAGACCTTCCCCTTTGCTAGCCCCTTTTACCAAACCGGCAATATCAACAATTTCCACAGTGGCCGGGATGACCTGTTGTGGGTTGACCAAGGCCTCAAGCTTTTCCAATCGCCTATCGGGAACATTGACCACACCAATATTGGGTTCAATGGTACAAAAAGGGAAATTGGCACTTTGCGCCTTTGCATTGGACAAACAATTGAACAATGTTGATTTCCCTACATTGGGCAATCCTACAATACCAGCTTTCATACAATCGATTTTAGAGTGTAAGATTTAAGATGTTAGAAGGTTCAAACTGTGGTGGTCGGCGCGATCAAAGTCCAAAATTGGGTCTGATGCCAATAGCCTATCCGCGAAGTTCTTGCTGCTAACGTCCCCTATCCTAAAACGGCTGCAAATATAGGGTGAAGTTTTACGGAAAACCTAGAATCCCCGTATCAAATTAAAAGCAAAAAGGACAATAATGGTAATGATTCCCAAAATGGCCAATGCCGATAGAAAGCAGCCCAGTTTCATCCAAATTCCGGTATATTCGGCTTCTTTTTTTGACATGCACGGCAAGATACCATTTCAGCCTTCACTTCGCAAGGAACTTTATGATTTTGGTATATTTAGGTCATGTCAAAAATAGTGGTACAAGGAATCCCGTACGATGAAAAATCCTCCTTTCTACAAGGGCCTTCCCTTGCCCCACCATTCATCAGGGAAGCGTACCACTCGCCATCTGCCAACTACTATGCGGAAAATGGAACATTGGTTTCTGGAGAGCTACTTGTTGATAAGGGGGACTTTGACATCACCGATTATTTTGAAATCGAAAAGTTGACCCTAAAACATCTAGAAAGTGGATTACCCCTGTTGACCTTTGGGGGCGACCACTCCATTACCTATCCCATTATAAGGGCTTTTCACAAAACATATGGGCAATTTCCCATACTGCATATCGATGCGCATAGCGACCTATATCCGGATTTTGAAGGAGATCCGTACTCCCATGCCTGCCCCTTCTACCATATCATGAAGGAAAACCTTTGTAGCCATCTCACACAGATTGGCATTAGGACATTAAATGGGGAGCAACGAAAAAATGCCTCTGAATTTGGTGTGACCATTGTTGGGATGAACGACTTGGCCACTTTTAAAATACCCAAATACAAAACGCCTATTTACCTTTCTATGGATATGGACGCTTTGGATCCAGCATTTGCCCCGGGTGTTTCCCACCATGAACCTGGCGGGTTATCGACCCGTGAGGTGCTGGAAATTGTTCAAAATATACCTGTGCCCATTTTAGGGGCGGATATTGTGGAATACAACCCCAAAAGGGATAGTAATGGCGTTACCGCCATGGTATGTGCAAAACTGTTCAAGGAAATTGCAGCGAAAATGCTATAGCTTACCCTTCCGGGTGCATGAATTTTTGCTTGCCCAAAAGTTCTTCTTCCGTCTCCACCCTATCCTCATCGGGCACACAGCAATCCACGGGGCATACCGCAGCACATTGGGGCTCTTCATGAAAGCCCATGCATTCGGTACATTTATCGGGAGCGATATAATACACCTCATCGCTTATGGGTTCTTGGACCTCATCCGCATTCACGGCCTTGCCATCCGGTAATACGACATCCCCGGTTAAGGAAGTTCCATCACTGTAGCGCCATTCATCGGCACCTTCATAAATTGCGGTATTTGGGCATTCTGGCTCACAGGCCCCACAATTAATACATTCGTCTGTTATAATGATTGCCATACTGATTCCTTTTTCAATGCGTAATTTTACACAAAATTAAGTGCTAAAAACGTAGTCTACAAATATAACCATGGCTTACCCCAAACATTTACAGGCTTTTGTTAAACTGGGCGATTTATTTGCTAAATTTTGCGAAAGTGATACTACCAACTCGGACATATGGGTCGAAAAACTGGAAAATTGCATGTCCGAAACGACAATCCAAAATGCCTGGTTCACCAAAGAAAACCTCCTATATGCCCTAAAAAGTTGGAGCACACTTCTAAATGAAAAGGATTTATTGGATTGGCAATCCCAATATCCACAAACCGGGGGGCATACAAAAACCATCGCTGTTGTAATGGCCGGGAACATCCCTTTGGTTGGATTCCACGATTTTTTATGTGTTGTACTGTCCGGAAATCGTGTTTTGGCCAAATTGTCTTCCAATGATACCGTTTTGTTGCCCTTTATTGGGGAATTCCTGATAGCAAATGATGCTGGCTTAAAGGACAAAATTGAATTTACGGAGGGGAAAATGATCGGTTTCGATGCCGTAATTGCCACAGGTAGCAACAATACTGGCCGTTACTTTGCGTATTACTTTGGCCAATATCCCCACATTATCCGTAGGAACCGAAACTCCGTTGCCGTCCTGACCCATGATACCACCGAGACGCAACTCCAGGGACTTGGGAATGATGTTTTTAGGTATTTTGGATTGGGATGCCGCAGTATTTCCAAACTCTTTGTTCCCAAGGGATATTCCCTTGATGCACTTTTTAATGCCCTATTCCCATGGAAAACGGTACTGGAGCACCATAAATATGTCAATAATTATGACTACAATAAAGCGGTGTATTTAATGTCCGATTGTAAAATCCTGGACAATGGGTTCCTCATCCTAAAGGAGGATAGCAGCTACGGATCTCCCATCGCCACTTTATTTTTTGAATACTACCATGATCAAGAGGACTTGGCGAAAAGACTTGAGGCCGAGGCCGAAGCCATACAATGTATTGTTTCCGAAGGATTTATGGATTCCGAAATTCCTTTTGGACAAACCCAATCCCCAAAATTGTCCGATTATGCCGATGGTATTGACACCATGAAATTCCTATGTCAACTTGAAGATGCGCCAAGGGAATTGAATCCATAAAATTTTCGGACCTTTGCCGAGCAATTTCAAAAGACCTTTTTTCAAAGAAGATTTACATGAAAAAACACAATTTTAGTGCAGGCCCGTGCATTCTGCCAAAAGAAGTTATGCAAAAAGCCTCAGAGGCCGTTGTCGAACTGGATGGAAGTGGGCTATCCTTAATAGAAATTTCCCATAGAAGCAAAGCCTTTGTTGAAATTATGGAGACGGCCCGTTCCCTGGCCCTGGAGCTTTTGGGACTTGAGGGCAAAGGATACCAGGCCTTATTTCTGCAAGGTGGTGCCAGTAGTCAATTTCTGAACGTGGCCTACAATTTACTGGAAAAACGGGCCGGTTATGTAAATACCGGAACCTGGAGCTTAAAGGCCATAAAGGAGGCCAGGCTTTTTGGTGAGGTCATGGAAGTGGCCTCTTCGCAGGAGGATAATTTCAACCACATTCCAAAGGGGTATACCGTCCCTGGGGACATGGATTACCTCCACCTTACCTCAAACAACACCATTTTTGGTACACAGATCAAGGAATTCCCAAAAACCGATGTTCCCCTGGTCTGTGATATGAGCTCGGATATTTTTTCACGTCAACTGGATTTTTCCAATTTCGACCTGATCTATGCCGGAGCACAAAAAAATATGGGCCCTGCGGGCACTACCTTGGTCGTTGTCAAAGAAGATGCACTGGGCCAAGTGTCCAGAAAAATACCTTCCATGCTGGATTACAAAGTCCATATCAATAAGGATAGCATGTTCAATACCCCACCAGTTTTTGCGGTTTACGTTTCCATGTTGACCCTACAATGGTTAAAGGATTTGGGGGGAATTGCTGCGATTGAGGAAATCAATGACAAAAAAGCGAACCTTATCTATTCGGAAATCGACCTAAATCCGGTATTCTCCGGTTTTGCTGCTAAGGATGACCGTTCGGCAATGAACGCAACCTTTAACATTACCGACGATACCCTAAAAGAAACATTTGACGAGATGTGCAAAGAAGCCGGTATCAATGGTATTAACGGACATCGGTCGGTAGGTGGTTACAGGGCTTCCATGTACAATGCCCTTAGCTTGGAAAGTGTGGGTGCTTTGGTGGATATTATGAGCGAATTGGAACGTAAAGGGTAGTTCTCAATTTGAAATTATAAATTTTAAGTTTTAGGTTATAAATGTCCAATATAGTTGAGGATAAGAGTTATAAATTTTCAATACATATTATTTGTTTGGTAAAAATACTTAGAGCCCATAAAGAGTTTGTTTTTGCTGATCAACTCTTAAAATCTGCAACTAGTATTGGGGCAAATATCAGTGAGGCCGGCGCAGGGCAATCAAAAAAAGACTTCATCTCTAAAATGGCTATTGCTTCCAAAGAAGCTAGGGAAACTAGATATTGGTTAAGACTAATAGATGAATCTAACCTTATTGAGCATGACTTAACTTCATATCTAAATGAGATTGAAGAGTTGATTAAAATATTAACCAAAATTGTAAAAACCAGTCAACTTAACATTTAAAATTGAAAGTTTAAAAATGAGAATACTTGCAAATGATGGCCTTTCCCAAATGGGGAAAAGCAAATTAGAGGAAGCCGGTTTCGATGTTAGCGAAACCAAAGTGGCCCAGGAACAACTTGCAAACTACATCAATCAAAACCAAATAGATGTCCTTTTGGTAAGAAGTGCCACCCAGGTAGATAGAAAAATCATTGAAAACTGTGAAAGTCTAAAGTTGATCGGTCGAGGAGGTGTTGGGCTGGACAATATTGATGTGGATTATGCCAAATCAAAGGGAATACAGGTCATCAATACACCGGCAGCTTCTTCAGAATCCGTTGCGGAACTGGTTATTGGCCATCTTCTGAATGGGGTACGGTTTTTGGCAGATGCAAACCGAAATATGCCGTTGGATGGGGATACCAAGTTCAAGCATCTTAAAAATTTATATCAAAAAGGAATAGAGTTAAAAGGGAAGACCTTGGGTATCATAGGATTTGGACGAATTGGGCAAGCGGTTGCGGAAAGGGCCATTGGAATGGGAATGAACGTGGTTTTCCATGACCACCATCCGGAGGAAAGGGAATTCATAATGGATTTTTTTGATGGACAAAAAATGACCTTTAAGCTTTCGGGAATTCCTATGGATGAGTTACTGCAACGTTCCGATTTTATTTCCATACATGTACCACAGACCAATGGGTACGTCATTGGAAAGGAAGAATTGCAAAAGCTGAAGTCGGGAACGGGCATTGTCAATGCGGCCAGGGGAGGCGTCTTGGATGAGATGGCCCTGATGGAGGCCTTGGATTCTGGGAAAGTGGCATTTGCCGGACTGGATGTTTTTGAATCGGAACCCAAGCCCGAAATACGGATTTTGATGCATCCCAAAATATCCCTAAGTCCCCATATTGGAGGCTCTACGGTAGAAGCACAGGACCGCATTGGCCTTGAGTTGGCGGAACAGATCATTTCAATTTTGCAATAAGTACTTTTTTTAAAGGGTATTTACATCCCAGTTTTGTACATTGAGCTTTCATTCTAAACACTAAAAACATGTCAGGATTATTGGATTTATTGGATAGCCCAATGGGCAAACAACTCATTAGCGGTGTAGCCGGACAAACGGGACAATCGGAAGACAAAACCGCTGGAGTATTGAGTATGGCACTACCCCTATTAATGGGCGCTATGAAAAGAAATACGTCGACCCCTGGAGGGGCCCAGGGTCTCATGAACGCACTTTCTTCGAAACATGATGGTAGTATTTTGGACAATTTAGGCGGTTTGTTCAGTGGTGGTGTGGACCAAAATGTTATGGATGATGGTGCCGGAATCTTGGGTCATATTTTAGGAAGTAAACAACCACAAGTTGAAAACGCTTTGAGTACCAAGTCCGGATTGGATGCAGGCTCCATATCGCAAATCCTAAGAGTGGCCGCTCCCATCCTTCTAGGATTTTTAGGAAAACAGACAAGGCAACAGAATGTCAGCAGTCCGGATGGACTGAATGGACTTTTAGGTGGCCTAATGGGTGGTGGCAACGCCGCCAATCAACAACAATCCCTTATAGAGACCTTCTTGGATTCCGATGGTGATGGGAGTGTCCTGGATGATCTGGCCGGCATGGTGCTAAACAGTGGTGGACAGAAAAAAGGGGGACTGGGCGGATTGCTCGGTGGTCTTTTTGGGAAGTAAGTCATCTGGAACTGGAATTAAGGGGCCATTTGGGATTTTCCAAATGGCTTTTTTGTATTTTGAAGTTAGCCCTATACATACCCTTTTGAGGTTCTGCATTATTTTGGAATGGAACCGAAGGTTTCCATGACCCCGCATGGATTTTTTACAAAATCTACCTATGGATCAAGGACTTAAAACGAATTATAGCTACCAGTTCAACTGCAATTTTGTCCATTTTCAGTATCGTACCGATCAAAAATCAGCTTCGTTCCTACCTAGAATTTAATCCTTATTTTTACCATCATTTTTTATGGATGGAAAAAATTAGAATTCGGTGGCAGATCACTAAAGATTGGCAACTTTTATTTCCCTTCCTTGGAGCCTTTTTGGTCTTGCTCACGGCATATCTCATTTCCAGACGCTTTTTGCATTTGTTTGGTTTGAACAACACTTTATGGGAATGGCCCATTACCCTATTTCTTGTTGCCGTTTTTTACTGGATCATGGTAAAGTTTTTTCTTTGGTGCTTCAAAAAGCTTGAAAACCGTTGGGTCGTTGACCAGCGTTGGGAGATGATTGCCATTTTTATTGTTTTCGCCATTACCGGCAGTGTTTCCGCAAAATTTGCGGAACCTTTGACCCATTTCATTGGAATGGAAAAGGGAACCCACAGCGGATGGATCTATTGGCCTGTTCGAATTCTCGTTATCCTACCAATATACCAAGTACTATTGGTCCTTTTTGGGTGGCTTTTTGGGCAGTTTCGCTTTTTCTGGGATTTTGAAAAAAAGATGCTAAAACGCATGGGGTTAGGATTCTTTTTTCGTTAAACATTATGAATTCCTTAACATAAGTGGTGTATTCAAAAAAGTTAGCTTTGCAGCTTATGGGGGCATCCAAGCTCATTTATTCGTTTGTTTTTCTCTCCTTATTGCTTTTTAAGGTATCCGGCTTTCATGCCTATTCACATCACGGGGATCATTTAGAGATAGAAAGCTGTGAGCTATGCGAAGATGCCATCACAAATCAGACCAGTGAATTTTCAACTTCACCGCAGTTAGGAATACCCTTCAGCAAAACAACACTGATCGTCGAACTTCCACACCAGAATTTCGAAACCCTTATTTTTTCCGTACCGTTATTCAAGTATCCATTCTCCAGGCCCCCTCCTACTACCCAAACCCTTGCCTAGATAGAACCATACCTTGCCCATAAGGGGATTGCAAATTAGTTACATGAGGACTTTATTAATCAATATGCTGTTTTTCAGCACTCTAACACATATCGTTGCACAAAACTGCGAAGCCCGTTTAACAGGTACGGTAGTGGATTACCATGATAAAACCGTTCTGGAGGGAGCTTCCATCCTAATCATTGGAACACAGACCCAAACCTACAGCACTACTAACGGCAGTTTTGCTTTTACTGGTATTTGTAACGGTAACTATGAATTGCAAGTGACCCATCCGGCTTGCGAAACCCTCATTATTCCAGTGACCATAAATGGCGACACCACTTTGGAAATCAAATTGGAACATCATTTGGAAGAACTGGAAGAAGTAAACGTTGTTGGTGATGTCGTACGTAAAAAGACCAATTCCGCACTGGAGGAATCGTTGAAATTGGAAACTTTGGAAATCTACAGTGCAGCCAGTTTGGGTGATGCCCTTAAGGAACTCACCGGTATTTCGTCCTTAAATACCGGGGCGAACATAGTGAAGCCCATTATCCATGGACTCAACGGCAGCAGGGTTTTGATTTTGAATGATGGTGTACGTATGCAGGATATGGAATGGGGTGACGAGCATGCGCCCAATATCGATATCAATTCAGCAGGGACCATATCCGTAATCAAGGGGGCATCCGCACTTCAGTACGGTGGTGATGCCATTGGTGGGGTTATAGTTATGGAACAGGCCCGTGTTCCCAAAAAGGATACCCTATATGGAAAAACACTACTTAACGGGATTGGCAATGGCAGGGGTGGCAGCATTTCCTCTGAACTCATCCGTGCTTTTGAAGGAGGTTTTTTTATCCGGGGCCAAGGGTCATACAAACGTTTGGGCGATCGCGAAGCACCAGATTATATTCTTTCCAATACCGGGGTAAGGGAAATAGGAACGTCCTTAAAGTTCGGGAAACATCAATTCATTTGGGGTTGGGACGTTAAGTACTCCTATTATAATGCTGAAATTGGCGTTTTACGCGCGTCCCACATTGGCAATAATGATGATTTGATCAGGGCAATCAACAGTGGTGAACCCCTGTTCATAAGACCTTTTACCTACGATCTGTTAAACCCCAAACAAGATGTAACCCATCACCTGGGAAAGTTCAAATTCTATCATCGATTTGAAGGGCTCGGCAGACTGAATTTTCAATACGACTTTCAAAGTAATCGAAGGTTCGAATTTGATATCCGAAGGGGAGACCGTGACGATAGGGCCTCATTGGATTTGGAATTGACCACCCATACCCTGACCTCCGATTTTAAATGGGATGCCAAAGAAAATGCGGAACTCCATTTTGGTTTACTGGGGAGATATCAGGAGAATTTTGCCAATCCCGATACCGGTGTGCGACGGTTGATTCCAGATTATGATAAATATGATTTTGGGACGTTTATCACGGGCGAATACCGCTTTGATAATTCCTTGCACCTGGAGGCCGGTATTCGTTACGATTTCAATAGAATTGATGCACAAAAGTTCTACCTGACCTCCCGATGGGAAGAGCGGGGTTATGATAGTGACTTTCAAGACCTGATCGTTGAGAACAGGGGAACGCAGTTATTGGTGAATCCTGTTTTCGACTACCATAATATCTCTTCCACTTTGGGTGCGAAGTTCATTCTAAAAGATGAATACCTTATACGAGTGAACTATGCCCTGGCCCAACGAGCGCCCAATCCAGCGGAACTGTTCAGTGATGGCCTGCATCATTCTGCCGCCAGAATTGAGCTCGGTGACTTACGTATTGGCAACGAAACATCACATAAAATAACGGCCTCTTTGGAGCGCGATTTTGCCCATTGGGGCTTTGTATTGGAACCCTATGCCAATTGGGTAAAAGACTTTATTCTATTGGAACCCACGGGAGTGGAATTGTCAATCCGTGGTGCCTTCCCAGTTTGGGAATACAGACAGACCGATGCGCGTTTATTGGGCATTGATTTTTCGGCCTATGCCAACTGGACCAGCCATTGGACAAGTGAGCACAAGTTTTCCCTGGTCAAAGGAAATGATGTTGAAAATGATATTGCGCTAATTAATATTCCAGCTGCAAATTTGAGGAACAGCATTACTTTTTCGAAAGCGAAATGGAACGATTTTGAACTGACCCTGGAAAGCCAATACGTATTTCGGCAGAACGAGTTTCCCGATAATATCATGGTTTTTTCCCCGGAACAACAACAAGAGGTGCTTTTGGAAATCAATACCCCTCCGGAAGCGTACCATCTTTTGGGATTGCAATCCAAAGTTGGTTTCCAATTGGGAAAGACTACTGAATTAACAACCTCACTGAGGATCAACAATATAATGGATACGTCATTTAGGGACTATCTAAGCCGTCAACGCTTTTTTGCGGATGATTTGGGCAGAAATGTCATTTTACAAGTAAAACTCAATTATTAATCTTAATCTTTTGTTATGAAAACAATCAAATTCTTATCAATGCTTGCCTTAACCGGAATCTTATTTACATCATGTTCAGATGATGACGATACACCGGAAGAGGTTAATGAAGAGGAAGTCATCACCACAATGACCGTTACACTTACCCCTCAAGGTGGTGGAACGACCATTACTTTGGTGTCCTTTGATGCAGATGGTGACGATGGACCCATAGAACCGGATTTAACTGTTTCCGGGAATTTGGCGGCAGACACCACCTATGATGGTACCATAGTGCTGCTCAATACTACCGAATCCCCAGCGGAACTGGTAAATGAGGAAATTGAGGGCGAAGCCGATGAGCACCAATTCTTCTTCGCTGTTGGTGGGGGCCTTAATGTGACAACAGCCTATGCCGATGATGAGTCGGACTATGTCTCTGAGGCCACTGGGGAGAATTTTACCACAACCAATCCCGTGGGTATAGATTTTACCTTGACCACTGCTGCTGCAAGTACTGGGACATTGAACGTCACATTGCTTCATGAACCCACCAAACCCAATGATGGAACGGTGGCAGGTGCCGGAGGGGAAACCGATATTACGGCAACTTTTGCGTTGACCATCGAGTAATGGATGGTTCCTAAGTTAATATATTAACGGGAGTGGAATAGTGTATTCCACTCCCTTTTTCCCATGAGAGGCAACAAGACAAAAAAGTGGTTTGGAATACTGTTGGCAACGGCACTACTGGTACAGTTGTCATACCATACCATCCATGTCTTCACTTCCCACATATCGCATCCCCATATTGAGGGTGCCGATAACAATACCCAACTCCGCGATACTGCTTTCAACTGCGAACTATGCGCCAAATTATTGGGGCAAGCGGCGTACCTCTGGCTTCTCCCAATTATACTGCCAATCGTGGTACCCACTTTTCTTGTTATACATGCCGGCACCTATTCATTTGAGGCCGTAATTGAAGGGCCCCATTCCCTTAGGGATCCCCCTATCCCACTTTAAAGGTAGTATACACTCCATCAAGGCGAAGCCCTTGAACCCAGATGCACCAAAATGTGTAATCCAACAATAGGATTACTCCATGCGTGGTGTAATGTAGTATTTAAATTTCCAAAATCATGATTATAACAAACAACCTTACAAAACAATATGGCGGGAACACCGCCTTGGATCACCTCAACCTCGAGGTTAAGGAAGGTGAAATCTATTGCCTTTTAGGGGCCAATGGTGCAGGTAAGACCACTACCATCAATTTGCTCTTGGGGTTTATCCCCCCAAGTTCCGGCAGTGCCTTTATCAACCAATTGGATGTGCAGGAAAACAGTAAGGCCACCAAGCAGTTTTTGGCCTATATCCCGGAAAACCTGATGTTGTATCCCAACCTGACCGCCTTGGAAAACCTGGACTATTTTTCTGGAATCGCGGGAAAGACCTTGTCAAAGTCAGATTTAAAAATAGTTCTTGAAGAAGCCGGTCTGGAGCAGGAAGCCTTTGAAAACCGGATATCCACTTTTTCAAAGGGAATGCGACAAAAGGTGGGCATCGCCATTGCGTTGGCCAAGGATGCCAAAGTATTGCTATTGGACGAACCTACCTCTGGGTTGGATCCAAAAGCCAGCAATGAATTTGGGCTACTTCTTCAAAAACTGCGTTCCAGGGGAGTTGCCACACTCATGGCAACACACGACCTATTTCGGGCAAAGGAAGTGGCCACCCATATCGGTATTATGAAAGACGGCCAATTGAAACAACAGTTTATTGCCGATAATATTTCCCTTCCCGAACTGGAAAAGGCCTATCTCAACACTATGGAATATAAAGAACTGGTGCCATGATTTCGAAAACCTTTCTCAAAGAAACCAAGGAATTGCTGCGCGATGGACGTGTGCGCATTGCCGTGATTATTGTCCTTTCGCTATTGGGGGTCGCCGTATGGATCAGTGCACGGCACTACCAAAATGTAAATGAACAGTACGCAGTGGCCAAAACGGCCGAACGTGGCATTTGGGACAATCAGGGCGAAAAGAATCCCCATTCCGCAGCACATTACGGTACTTACGCCTTTAAACCGAAATATCCACTGTCCCTGGTAGATCAAGGTGTGGACAAATATGCGGGCACCTCCATATTCCTGGAGGCCCACAAACGAAATGAGGCCCAGTTCAGTGCAGCTGCAGACCAAACGGGATTGGCCCGTTTTGGGGATCTGACCCCAGACTTTATCCTACTCTTTATTATACCCTTACTCATTATTCTCTTGGGATATAACAGTTTTACCAAAGAACGGGAGATGGGAACCCTAACCTTGTTAAAGAGCCAGGGAATATCCGGTTGGAAATGGGTAATGGGAAAGTGGGCAGCACTTTTCTTGCCCATTTTTGGCATTACGGCCGTAGTATTCCTATTGGCAGGGGTATTATTGGGCAACCTTTCGGATTTTGGGGTCTTTCGTTGGAATTCCTTACTGATGTTATTTCTGGTTTACATCGCGTATTACATCATCTTCATCAATATTGTTTTACTGATTTCGTCCCGAACAAAGAAATCAGGGATTTCCCTTGTGGTATCCCTATGCGTTTGGATCATTGCATGTCTGGCCGCACCAAAGGCCGCCAGTAATATTGCAGAAACCAAACATCCTTATCCCACCCGACAGGAATTTGCGGCCAATGTCCTCAAGGACAAAAAAGAGGGGCTGGATGGCCATAATCCCTGGAGCAAGGAGGCCAAACTACTGGAAGAACAGGTTTTAAAGAAATACGGTGTGGACAGCCTCCACCAATTGCCCTTTAATTTTGATGGCTATCGTATGCAAAAGGGTGAGGAACACCAGGCAGAGGTCTATTTTAAGCATTACAATTACCTAAAAGAACAGTATACGCAACAGTCGAGGGTATATAAGGGCTTGGCAGCCATTTCACCCTATTTGCCCACTCGTTTTTTGAGTATGGCCATTGCCCATACCGACTACGACACGCATTGGGATTTTGCGGATGCCGCGGAAACATACCGCATCGCCACCCAAAAATTTTTGAACGACAATTTTGCCGTAAACTCATCTTATGGCGAATGGAGCTATCGGGCCGATGCCACCACATGGAAAGAATTACCTGCCTTCGAGTATAGTCCGCCCGAATTGAATACCATTCTTTCCAGAAATAGTTCCAACCTTGGGATTCTGGGCATTTGGTTGTTGGCCTCTTTTGGACTTTTGTTATTCACCTCTAAAACCATTTGACCATGTTATCGTACAATTTTAAATACGAATTAAAACTGTTGCTGCGCAGTCGTTGGATCCAACTGTTGAGCATTGTACTATTATTGCTCTTTGGGTTTTCCGTCTACAATGGCATGCAAAAAGTGGAAAAGCGCAAAAACGATATCGCCGCGGCCCAGGAAGAAGTGAAGGAAAATGATGCGATGATGTTGAAACTCCTGGACTCGGTGGAACGGGGCATGGAAGTAAGCGCTTCTCGATGGACCATCCCTACCAGTCCCATGGCAGTGGGCAACTACCATCCAAGGGTAGCGGCCATGGAACCCCAATCCATGTCCTTTGTTTCCACAGGGCAGGCAGATTTGTTTACCCACTACGTAAAACCTACGGTATCCGGGGACGATGTTGCCCTCAACTTTGCCGAGATGACCAGTCCCGTGCAACTGCTATTTGGAAGTTTCGATTTGGCCTTTGTCATCATTTACCTCCTTCCCTTGCTCATCATTGCTTTTTCCTACAATGTACTTTCCTCCGAAAAGGAGAGCGGTTCGCTCCGACTCTTGGCCGCACAGCCCATAGGTATCCAAAACTGGGTGCTCCAAAAACTGGGGTTACGTTTTTTCTGGCTATCGGTATTGGTCATTGCTGCGTTGATTATTGTTTTTCTCACTTTGGGCCTCAATCCTTTTACTGGGATGCCTCTCTTTTTTGGGCTTTTGGGTCTTATTCTGGTGTATATGCTCTTTTGGTTTGCCTTGGCGTTTTTGGTAAACCTATGGGTAGGAAGCTCGGCCAAAAATGCCGTTGCCATGCTTGGCCTGTGGGTAGTTTTTGTGTTGTTGGTCCCCTCGGTATTGAACCAATTGGGCAATACGATCTATCCCATGCCCTCACGTACCTTGATGATTAATGAAATGCGGAGTTTAAAGGCAGAGGTCACCAAAAAACAGGATGAGATATTGGACAATTTCCTAAGGGACCATCCCGAGTATGCCATAAATGACACCACCCAGTCCAGGGGGTTCTACCATCGCTATATGGCTTCCCAAAAATTGGTCAAGGAAGAACTGTCCCCAGTGGTAAGCGCTTATGAGGAACAATTACAAAAACAGCAACATTGGATAGGTCGTTTCAAATGGATCTCCCCAGCCATTATAGCACAGGAATCCCTGAACCATATGGCCGGTACTTCCACCCAGGATTACGAAAACTTTAGAAAGCAGGTGGTAGCCTTTGCCGGAACTTGGCGGGAACATTTTATGCCCTTTTTGTACAACAATCAAAACTTTTCGCAAAAGGATTATCCCAATTTGCCCAGTTTTACCTACATCCAAAAAAGCCAAAGTAGGCTAAGCGCCATACTCCTACTTTTGGGCATGGCTGTCGGATTGTTTGGCCTGGGATTTTTGGTTTCCAGGAACACCAAGGATATGGGCATTTTAAACCAGGGATAAAATGAAAGGGCCATTCTTTTTCATCTTTTTGTTAATTGGTGTTTTTATACGGGCACAAGAAAGGGAAACCGACAATTTTCCCCCTCCGGAAACACCGGTAACCATTAGCGCCTTCAAAACCAAAGGTGTGATTACGGTGGACGGACGATTGGATGAATCGGATTGGGATGCAGCGGAACCCGTCACGAATTTCTTTCGCGTGGAACCGGTTCAAGGTGGTACCATTAAAAATCCGACCGAAGTGCGTATTCTGTATGATGATAAAAACCTTTATTTTGGAGTGTTTGCACGGGATTCCCTAGGCAAAAAAGGCATCCGAATGCAGGATTTAAGCAGGGATTTCAATGGGCTCGAAAATGATGTCTTTGGAATCCAAATCGACGCCCAAAACACCAAACAATACGCCGTTTCCTTTCAAACAACCCCGTATGGGAACCAACAAGACGTTCAGAATTTTAATGACAACAACAGGGATGAGGATTGGAACGCTTTATGGCGTGTACGTACCCAAAGAACGGATAAGGGGTATTATGCGGAATTTGCCATTCCCTTCAAATCAATTCGATATGACAAACCCATGGAAGGTGTTCCGGTGGAATGGGGAATTACGTTCTTTCGATTGGCCCGCAAGGACTTTGAAAAAACAGTTTTTCCGGCCATACCCCAATCGTTTTCGGAAAACCGGATGATTTATGCCGCCAAACTTACGGGTCTGGAGGTGCCGCCACCTTCCGCCAATATTCGTATAGAACCTTACGCACTGTACCAGTATGATGAAAACAAGGAAGGGAGTGTCCTAACGGATCGTTTAAACGAGCCAAAAGTAGGGGGTGACGTGAAATGGGCCATTAGTCCCAATGCCGTTCTCGATTTGACCATCAATACTGATTTTGCCCAGGCCGATGTGGATAGGGCAGTGAATAACTTGGAACGCTTCAACATCTTCTTTCCCGAACGCAGACAGTTCTTTTTGGAAAATTCCGGTATTTGGGCCGGTGGAGGCAACTCCCGGGTAAGGCCTTTCTTTAGTCGTACCATTGGTCTTTCGAATGCGTTCAACGCAGCTCCGGCCCCGCTGGATGCCGGAGTACGCTATACCGATCGCAATGAAAATCGCACCATTGCGGCCTTGGCAGTCCGGCAAAGGGAAACCGATGATAGCCCTGGCAGCACGTTTGGTGTGGCCCGTTATACCCAAAACTATGGTAAGGAAAACAATATTGGGGCCATGGTCACTTATCGATTGGATGATTCGTTCGGGGATTTGGGGCTGGAAAATCAAAACAATACCACCATTTCGGTTGATGGATTGATTCGTCCAAAACCGGATATCACGTTGACCTATCTATTATCAACATCATTGGATAGTGAAACCGGAGATACCGGTTTTGCGGGAAGATTGGTGGCAACATCAACGACCAATAAGTATTACTTGGGGTATATCTCCGATATTGTCAGTGCCGATTACACCCCAGGTATGGGATTTGTATTCCAAAAGGATGTGGTGCTCCACAGTCCCGGAGGCTATGCGATTGTAAGACCCAAATGGCTTCCTTTTGTACGGCGCTGGGATCCTGGAGTTTTCTTTAACTACTTTCATGATTTTGAGGATTTTGGAAATTTTCAACAGTCCAACCTATATATTTTTCCCATATATACCTGGTTTAAGGACAATAGTTTTCTTGAGGCCTCCTTCACTCCTACTTGGCAAAACATCAATTTTGATTTTGCTCCCTTGGGCCTGGAAATTGAAGAGGGGGATTACAGTTACACGCGGTATTTGGTCAGATATAATTCCGACAGGTCCAAGAAGCTATCGGGTTCCATTCGGTTTGACTTCGGAAATTTTTACAACGGCACCCGAAATACGGTAATTGCGGGCTTACGTTATGCGCCCCTACCCCATGTTTCCCTTACCGCAGATTATGAGCATAACAATATTAACGGCGTTGGAATGCTCTCTGAGGATCTCAATACGGATCTATATACGGGAAGTTTGCGATTGGCCTTAAATCCAAGGGTACAGTTATCCACTTTCTACCAATACAACAGCTTTGATGAACAGGGCCGTTGGAACATCAGGTTCAGTTGGGAATATATGCCCCTATCGTTCATTTATATCGTTTTTAATGATACCCAAACGGATATGTTTGACCCCGTGCAACGAAGTACCCAGACCATAAGTAAGGTTACGTTTTTAAAGCAGTTTTAGTCGTAAGCAAAAAAAACATGGAATCGCGTAGAAGAACTTTTTTAAAAAATATTTCTTTGGCCGCACTAGGGGTGGCAACCCCTGTGCATACGGTCTGGCCTAGGTCATTAAAACTGAACGGCAAGGATGGAACAGGGATAAATCCATGGTTGGAAATCTCAAAACGAGCTTATTTGCGCAATGCTTCGGAAATCTCAAAAATGGCAGATGGCAAACCCATTCTTGCTGTTTTGAAAAACAACGCCTATGGCATTGGGGATGTCGAAGTAGCAAAGATTTTGGATGATAGCCCCCATATCAATGGATTTGCCCTGGTGAAGGAAACCCGATGTCTGGCATTAAGAAAGGTAGGCGTAAAAAAACCCATTCTATTGATGGGGGATTTTTCCACTGACCTGGGTGAGGAACTGGTCAATGCGAACATTACATTGAGTGCTTTCTCAGAAGCGTCAATGGAAAAAATAATGGGCTTACCTCCAAATCCCAATAAAAAAGCCAAAGTGCAGCTTTATTTTGATACGGGATTGGGGAGAATGGGAATGCCACATGATCAACCCTTTGATTGGGTAATGAAATTGTCCAATAACAAACATATTGAAATAGTGGGGCTGTTTTCCACACTCACCTCACCGATTGACTTCGCTAAAGAACAAATTGAACGCTTCAGCGTATTGACTAAAAAGCTAAGCCAATTGGGTATCCCGGTCGAGAACCGCCATATAGCACCTTCATCATCCCTGCTTGAACTGGAAGCATCGCATTTGGATATGGTCAGGCCCGGAATTCTACTCCACGGGTCATTTCCATTGCTCAAAATGGAACATGCGGATCATTATTCGTTACAACCCACATTCAGGTTAAGGGCAAAGGTCATTCGTGTTGAACTGCTCAAAAAAGGAGATACCATAGGTTTTTCAAGATTTTATAAGGTTCCTGAAAATCAATGGATAGCTACCTTGCCCATTGGTTGGGCGGATGGCTATGCCAGTTCGGCGGAAAATGGTGCCAAAGTACTCATCAACGATAAGCTCTTTACCGTGGTCAATGTCAATGCCAGTCATTGTAACCTCGTTATCGGTAAGGAAAAACAGGTGGACGGGGGCGATGTCGCCACCTTAATAGGACCAGATGTTCCCGAAATTACCCCATCGGGCTTCGCCCAATTGATAGATGGCCACACCTACCTCCAAATCAACTACAAAGAATCACTTCCAAAATATGTTTCTGATGATTTTGATTAGAAAAGCCATTTGCGGTCTTCTCCTTCTTACGGGATTCATTTTGCAGGGTCAAGGTGAATACCTCACTGTGGGCAAGGATCGTATTGACCTATATATTGAAGATGAGGGCGAGGGCCAACCCATACTCTTCATACCCGGATGGACAATGACCTCGCAGTTTTTCTTGAAGCAAAAAGAACACTTTAAAAAACAGTACCGATATATCTCCTATGACCCTAGAAGCCATGGAAAGTCTTCAAAAACTGTGAATTTCAATACCTATAAAAACCACGCAATCGACCTAAATGACATGATACTGAAGTTAAACCTCAAAAATGTGGTTTTGGTAGGATGGTCAAGTGGATGTGCCACCATTTTTGAATACGTACAATTGTTTGGCACACAAAACCTAAGTCATCTTGTATTCATCGACGAACCTCCAAAATGGATTGGGGATAGCTCCAAGGAGTGGGTATATGGCTCTTTTGAAGGTTACCGGGAAAGTCTTAAGAATTTAATTGAGGATCGGGAAACCTACGCCTCAGGTATTGCAAGTTGGATGATACAGCAGGATTTGGATAGTGTGCAAGAAAATTGGATGGTCAATCAAATGCTGATGACCCCAAATGATGCTGCCCTAAGTTTATATATCGATGGAATGGTAAGTGACTATAATGAAGTGCTAGTGGGTTTGAATGGAGAAACACCCATGCTCTTCATGGTCCGTGAATCATGGCATAAGGAGGTATCAAATTGGCTAAAAACCCATGTTCCCGACGCTATGGCCATCTCTATTTCCAGTCATGCCGCTTTTTGGGAAAAATCTGAAAGTTTCAACTTGAGGTTGGAGTCTTTCATTAAAAACAAACTATAGGATTGTAGGTAAATACAGATGCTTCCTCAATTCTCCAGAATAGTGGTCATAGCATATATCTCATCAATTAAGGGAGTGGTGCTATCGTGATTTCCCGCACCAATGGTTACCGAAGTTATAACGGCCTCCCCTATTATATGTCTCCCTTTTAGTTTTCCGTCTTCCGCTCGGTGTATTCCCTCTATGGGGTACCATTCCAAAAAATTGGCCAGTTGTTCATTGGAATAGGACGTCTTTAACCCCCAAATGGCATGGAGAATCAAAGGTTCACCATTGGGAGCGTCGCCAACATATAACATATTGTGTCCCTTTTTTCTCAAAATGGTCAAAAAAGGTATCCCCTTTTCTTTAATCAACTTTATTTTTTCATCGGCCTTATCCGGAAAATCATATCGATGCCCTACGGCTATTTGATCTTTGGAATCCCTGGGCTGCCATATTTTATAAGTACCCAACAGATCACGGATCATAGAAGAGCAATCCCGGTTCCCTAAATAGCCTCCCCAGCCGTAAGGTCTTCCCACTAATTTGGAAACCAGCTGTTTAAGATTGGTTTCGTTGAACTTGAAATTGTCCAAAGCAAGCATACTTCTATCCACTTCCGCCTTTAAAATCCGTGCATTTTGATTTTCATCTGCATTGGCATAGTAGGCCAAAACCGTATCGGGATTGTTGGAAGTTTCTTCAAAGGGCAGTACCATGCCCATTTTGGCATTTATGGCATAATTGGAGACCGGGTGCTTTAAATTGACCTGATCGGACAAGGGCATACCGTAGGCTACTGAAGACCATTGTTCCATAAAATCCCCATCCACAATGGCCACATCATGCATGGCCACCCAACCCTTGTAATACCCACTGATAACATAGCACCATTGGTTATCTTTTGAGGTATGAACGATTAGTATGGGGGTATTGGCCCACAACGCGGTTTCTTGAAAATAATCGAATGGATACCCCTCCCCTGCCTTCGAATACTTGTCAAAGCCTGGACGGTTTGTTGGGATTCTTCGCAAATCGGTATGTGCTATTACAATTCCTTTTTCAAGAAAATTGGGGAAACCCTTGGCATCTACATTATGTACAACTTCTTCACGTTGCCAATTGGTATGGGGCTTCTTGTTCTCACCGTACCACTCCTCATCATTTGCGTATTTTTCCAAATAGGTCAGGTCCTTTCCTGGAAAAGTGGCCAAAGAATCCAATAATTCCTCAGGAGTCCTTGTCCAAGGCACAAAATGATTTTCGATAAAACGCTTTGGGAACGACCCTGGAATTTGAACTTCTTCATTGGGGTATGTCAAATCTTGGGGGGTAAAGGTTTTAACCTCAAAAGCCAATTCCGCTTTCTCCCCATTGCCGCACCCGACCAATACGGAACAACCCAATACCACAAAAACTAAAACGATACGCATTACTACTAATTTATCCTGTGATACCATGGTAACCTTAGCCAAAAGCTTTGTAACCAATACATCCTCCAAACAGCCGGGAAGGTTTTCTTACCATTGCAAAGATCATCGGAACATACCTTGATCATTTTCATTTCTCTCCAACGGAAATCTGTGGGATGTTTTCAGTCTTTGCATTGATTCCTTTGATGTCCGTAGTAATGATCTTATTCAATTTATCCGATGCGTCACTGACCTCCTCCTTCAATTGTTCCAACCTTGAAACCTGGGGTTGGGTGGGTTTGGCCGTTGCACCATTTACTGCCCGCATCAATGAACGGATCTCTTCCCGAAGTCTTGGTCGTTGTCGATAGGTCATGGATGGGGGCGGCCTTTTCAAAATATCATCCTGTATGGCTGAAATGTTCTTCAAGGCACTCTCGATAGCATCAAACAATGACTGGTCCACGTCTTGACCTTTTCCTTCGTCCAGTTTTTTCTTCAACTCCTTTAATTGGGCACTATAGGTATTGGTGTTATTGATCATCGTATTCGTTTGCGACAACAGTTTTCGTAGTTCAAGCAATAGTTTGGTTTTTGCTTCGTAAGCCTCTTGCCCCAAATCCATTCTTGGGTCAGACCGAACCTCAATGGGCGTTTCCAACACCTCGCCATTTACCTTTAAGCGGGCCGTGTAGGTGCCTGGAGATACATAAGGGTACATGGGTCCCGAAAAGAAGCCACCACCACCGCTGGCACCTTTCATCTTTGTTGCGGCCTCATGTCCCAAATCCCAAACCATTCGATTTACCCCTGCGGTCACGGTGGAATCTTTCAACGTTCTGATGACATCTCCGGCGGCATCAACGATTTCCAAAGTGGCGGTTGTCTTTTCGCTATTGGCAAGATAGAAGTTGATATTGGCTCCATAATCCGGATTTTTAGCTTTGTAATGACGATCCCCTAGGTTTTCAATTCGCCAAAACATATGCCATAGGGTAGCCCTACGTACGGGAAAAAGATGGGAGGATTTCCCTTCGGTATCGGCCATCTCTTGAATGGGTCGGATATCGTCCAATATCCAGGCTCCCCTTCCATGGGTACCCACAATCAAATCACGGTCCCTGGGCTGGATGCGAAGATCCCTAACGGAGACATTCGGCAGGTTATTATTGATTTTTGCCCATGACCGACCTTTGTCCCAACTCGTATAGATGCCATGCTCCATACCCGCATACAATAGGTTTGGGTTAATGGGGTCCTGTCGAACAACTTTTACATAATCGTCCTGAGGGAGACCTTCGGTTATCCTGGTCCATGTTCGGCCATAATCCGTGGTCATAAAGGCATACGGCCGGAAGTCATCCATTCTATGATGGTCCACGGTAACAAAGGCCGTACCCCCATCATGTTCCGACGCATGGATTTTGGAAACCCAGGCATACTTTGGAAGTCCTTTGATCCGATCGTTGAGTTTTGTCCAGGTTTCTCCCCCATCCCGGGTCAATTGTACATTGCCATCGTCGGTCCCGACCCATATGACGCCCTTTTCTATAGGGGATTCATCTATGTAAAGAATGGTACAGTGGAATTCGGCCGCTGTATTATCCTGGTATATTTCCCCGCCCGAAGTCCTTTGTTTGGATTTATCATTGGTGGTAAGATCTTCACTGATCTGCTCCCAGGAATGACCACGGTCCGTAGATTTGAAAACAACATTTCCTCCTGTGTAAACCGTATTGGGATCATGTGGGGAAATGACGATCGGGGCGTCCCAGTTGAAACGAAATTTGTGATTTTCAATGGCATCCCCGGCAGATCCAATGATTTTTGGATAGGGATGGATGTTACGAACGTTACCAAAACGGGAATCTACATGGAAGATCACCCCTCCTTGAAGATTGGCATATACTTCATGCTCACTTCCTGGGATGGGAACAGCATAATAGCCGTCACCATAAGCAAGTCCCTTCCAATGCCGTTTCAGTATCCCTGCTGAATACAAGGAATTGCTTGGGCCCACCCATGTACCATTGTCCTGTAATCCACCATATACATTATAAGGGTCTTTGTTATCAATGAAAATCTGGTAGAACTGGGATAATTCCACATTGTTGATAATCTCCCAACTGTCCCCTCCATCATAGGATACCTGATAGCCCCCGTCGCTACCATTTAAAATACGGTTGGAGTTGGTAGGATCAATCCAAAGTGCCTGATGGTCCCCATGTACCGTGGTGGCAATTCGTTCCCAGGTTTTACCGCCGTCCTTGGAGCGGCTAAGCCTGCCCGAGATTGAGAAAAGAATATCGGGATTATTGGGATCGACCCGGACATCACTGTAATAGAATGGACGAAAGTTGATGTTGGGATCGTCATTGACCATGACCCAACTGTCCCCGCGATCCTCGGAACGGAATGCGGTGCCCCCTCCCTGAAATTCCGTCATCAGATAGATGATGTTGGGTTGGCTTTTTGCTATGTGTATTCCCGGTCTCGCCATGGGCTTATCCGGAAGGCCCTCCATAATTTTTTCCCAGGTCTCGCCACCGTCCATAGTACGGTATATGGCGGTTTCCTTCCCACCATCATCAAAACGCCAGGGCTTTCTCCGAAATGTCCACATGCCAGCGTACATAATGCGTGGATTGCTTAATTCCATGGCGATATCGGCACAACCCGTGTCTTCGTTGATATATAGTATTTTTTTCCAACTTTTACCGCCATCCGTGGTTTTAAAGACCCCTCTTTCAGGATTGGGACCCCATTCCTTGCCCAGGGCACAAACACATGCCACATCTGGATCATTGGGATCTACAACAATCCTTTTTATCCTTTCCGTCTTCTTAAGACCAAGATGCGTCCAACTTTTTCCTGCATCTACGGAGCGATACACGCCCCAGCCATACCCTACACTGTTCCGGGGGTCGCCTTCCCCTGTACCCACCCAAAGTACATTATGATCGGAGGGAGCTATGGTCAACGCACCAATGGAGTACGCCCTTTGTCCCTCAAATATGGGGGTAAAATGTACCCCACCATTGGTGGTCTTAAAGATGCCCCCATCAGCACCCGATACGTAGAACGTGCTGGGATCTCCAGGGATACCATCGATATCCGTTACCCGGCCTCCCATATTGGCGGGGCCAATAGCCCTCCATTCATAGGATTTTAAAGCATCGACATACTTCTTGTTTTGGGAGAATCCAGGGTTGACACATAGAAGACTCCACAATAGTGTGAATAAGATGGAATGTTTCATAATTGGGAAGAATTAGCTAGTGGTAAATTCCCAACAAAATAGCCAAAATCAAAGAAATAAAAAAGGGGCTTACCAGGTAACGGAAATGTCCCGGTACGTTTGGGATACCAAATACGTACAAAACGTAAATTGTCCCCCAAACATTCGAACAACAAAATAGTAAAACACGGTGCTAAAAGGGAGATTGCCCTTATCGGAAATCTTCCAGGATTTGTTCCAGGGCTTCGGCCTTTACATTTTTGGCGATGATCTTACCCGCCCTATTGAGCAATACATTTTGCGGTAGTGAAGACACGCTATACAAAGTATTGATTCTGTTGCCATTATCAAAAACATGCTGAAAATCCTCAATACCATCCTTTGTTATGGCTTTTTCCCATTGGACTTTATCCACGTCTTGGGTAATACTCAATACGTGGAACCCGATGCTACGGTATTTTTTTAATATCGCAGCAATTTTTGGATGCTCCACCCTGCATGGCCTGCACCAATGCGCCCAAAAGTCGATAAGTAATACCTTTCCCTTGAATTGACTTAAGGTAACCTCATGGCCCGCCCTGTCACTAACCTTAAAATCGGGCGGTATTTCACCTATTTCCGTGCTCTTGGCCTGATTCATCAATTTTTCCAGAGCCCGCGTGGGAACTGTACCGGGCGATTCTTTTTTAAAAGCTTTTAGCCGTTCTTCCACAAACACCCGCTCTTTGTTGAAATCGGTGTATTGTAAAGCATAAAAACCTGCTGAATCCGTTCCCATGTCCACGATCAGCTCTCGAAACTCGACCAGAAAACGCTGGAGGGCCACTGCCGCTTGCTGTTGCAATGCATCAATTTTTTCCTTGTCACCCGCTTTCATTGCTTTATCCATCCCTGCCTTTAATTCGCCAAAATGCTCAGCTTGTAATGCCCCGTTACGCCTCGCAAATTCCTGCATTTTCACAGAATTGGGAGATCCCTCAATAATTACCGAGTTTTTTACACGGGAAACAGTGATGTTACCCGCTCTTGGTATGGATAAGTGCACCATCTCTTTTTCATCGAAATTGAGTTCGAATAGATTGTCGCCCAAAAAGGGAATTTGAAAGCTGAAACGCCCATCCCCATTCAAGGTTTTTGTTCCCAGGGATTCATACCCCAGAATTTCGGAGCTATACTGTTTAAGCGTCACCTCATCAAAAGTACCGAATCCATTTCCCTTTATCTGTACCAGTTTTTGTGCCAGCATTCCAGAACAGCAAAGAAGACCGGTTACGATCAAATACACCAATTTTTTCAAAACAACGGAATTAAAGGTTTTACGACTTCAAAACACGATATTTTTATCGATCACGTCGTTCGTATGCATGAATCCGAACGCTTTTTAGCTTCGAAAATCCGTTTGAATTCCAGTAGGGAGCAAACCGAACGGCTATTGGGCATGTCTTTTTTTGAACTCCGAAGGCGTACATCCGGTTTGCTGTTTGAAAAGTGTATTGAAAGACGACTTGGAGTTAAATCCCACAGCATACATAACTTCAAGAATGGTTTCATTCTTATCCGTCACATTTTTCAAGCGATCTTTTGCCATTTCAATCCTATAGGCATTTATAAAACTGACAAAGTTCTGTTGCTCATAATTGTTGATGAGTGAAGATAGTTTTCGGGGTGTCATTGCTAAGGTATCTGCCAATTCCGTAAGCGTAAGTTCCGGGTTGCAAAAGATTTGGCTGTTTTGTACGAACTGCTTCACCCTTTCCAATTCCGAACGTTCCGCTTCGGTCGGGACGGGCTGGGGAGCACTGGTCCTCTCTTTTATCAATAGCACTTCCTTATCCGTAATCCCCAAAAAAATCTGTGGTTGTCGCAGCCCTTTATAGAACATCCAATTCACTAAAAACAGAATGCTTAGGTGTATTACGGAAAAACCGTACCAAAGGTGCATTGACCATAAAAACTGGTCTGCAATGTCCAGGAGTAAAATCGCGATGAAAAGTAGAATCGTCCACTGCAACCATTTTAAATCGGTTTTGGCGGAAGTCGATTGGGTATCCCGTACAATCTTTCGATAACCAACCAATTCTTTTATCGTTATGGCAACATAAATCACTAGACTTATATATAGAAAAACACCAAAAGTCTGACAGGGATGATATCCAAGTAAAGCAAAAAAGATCAATACCGCAGCTGGAATGAGATGGAATACATGTTTGAAGCTAAACCGAAAAGAGCGAAATACAAGCGATCGGGTATAAAGATATAATGCTGGGCCATATATAAACCCATAGACGCAATACCCCGCGACCACAAAATTGGATTCAATCTTTAAATTCTCAAAGGTAATGGCCACAAACTGCAAACCCAATACCAGCATAAAAAAGGCCAAGTAGTAATTGCTTATTCGCTTGGGGCCCCTATCAGACACGAGCACAAAAGCAAATAGTATACTCTGAAAAAGGATCATCAAGGGGACACTATTACCAAGGGAAATAGTCATGTTGCTAAATTAGATGTGAACCAGGCGATGTACAAAAGGGTAGCATTTCTTTGGAAAATGGGTTTACTGAACTGGATACTAAAGATATACCCTATTAAGATATACAACTAAGGGTTTATAATGGTTATTTTTAGGATTCCTTAAAACCACACTCTATGAAACCATTTTTACCGTACCTCTTTCTCGTACTATTCCTATTCCCTGCGGATGATGCCACGGCCCAACGCAAAAAAAGCAGAAATACAAACACCAAAAACTATGCGGAGTCTTTGTACAATGCCATCCAATGGCGTTTGGTCGGGCCATTTAGGGGAGGACGTGCCGGAACGGTCTCAGGGGTTTTGAACGATCCAAACCTTTATTATATGGGAACCGCTGGTGGCGGTGTCTGGAAAACTACTGATGCGGGCAATACCTGGAGCTGTATTTCCGACGGTTATTTTGGAGGTTCCATTGGTGCCTTGGCCGTTTCGGAATCGGATCCCAATGTAATCTATGTTGGTGAAGGGGAACAAACCCTAAGGGGAAATGTTTCTTCCGGGAATGGTATTTGGAAAAGCCTGGATGCCGGGGAAACCTGGAAGTTTATCGGGCTCGAAGGATCGGAACATATTTCAAGGATTCGAATACACCCTACCAATCCCGATCTTGTATACGTTGCCGCAATCGGTAATCTTTGGAAGCCCAATAAGACCCGTGGTGTCTATCGTTCCAAGGATGGAGGGCAAAGTTGGGAAAAGATACTTTACGAAAGTGATAAGGCCGGAGCCGGGGATTTGATACTGGACCCGAACAATCCAAGAATACTATATGCCGCAACTTGGCAGATGAAAAGAAACGGATACCGAATGGACAGTGGAGGGCCCGACAGTAAACTCTACAAAAGTACCGATGGTGGTGATACCTGGACCGATATTTCAAAATACAAAGGCTTGCCAAAGGGTCCATGGGGTATTGTGGGTATAGCGGTATCCCCTTTGGATTCCAACAGGGTCTGGGCAATTATCGAAGCAGAAAATGGCGGCGTCTTTAGGTCGGATGATGCCGGTAAGAACTGGAAAAAAATAAATGAAAACAGGGCTTTACGCCAAAGGGCATGGTACTACAGTCGTATCTATGCCGATACACAAAACAAGGACAAGGTGTATGTAATGAATGTTAGCTACGGAGTATCCACCGATGGCGGAAAGACCTTTACCTTAAAGAATGCCCCGCATGGGGATCATCACGATCTATGGATCGACCCTAATAACAATAGCAGAATGGTCATTGCCGACGATGGTGGTGCACAGGTTTCGAACGATGGCGGAGAGAATTGGACCACCTATCATAATCAACCTACGGCGCAATTTTATCGGGTCACTACGGACAATTCGTTTCCTTACAGGATATACGGGGCACAACAGGACAACAGTACGGTCCGTATCGCCCATCGCACCTCCGGTTCAAGTATAACGGAAAGCGACTGGGAGCCTACGGCCGGTGGCGAAAGTGCCCACCTGGCCCCCGACCCAAAGAACAACGATATTGTCTACGGGGGAACGTATAAAGGATATATGATGCGACAAGATCATGCGGTGGACCAAACCCGTTCCATCAACATCTGGCCGGACAACCCTGCAGGTTCCGGGGCCGAGGTCATGAAATATCGCTTCAACTGGAATTTCCCGGTCAAGTTCAGTATACATGACCAGAATACATTGTATGCGGGATCCAATTTCTTACATGTCACTACCAATGAGGGGCAATCATGGAAAAGGATCTCACCCGATCTTACCCGTGGTTTGCCGGAAACCATAAAATCTTCCGGTGGACCAATTACCCAGGACAATACCGGGGCCGAGTTCTATTCCAACCTCTTTGCCATCAATGAGTCCCCTTTGGAGAAAGGCGTTATTTGGGTCGGTAGTGACGACGGCTTGATCCACATTTCAAAAGACAATGGCGAAAATTGGGAAAACATCACCCCACCCTCCGGTATGAGCCCAAAACTCAATATGATCAATTGTATTGACCCAAGTCCGTTTCAAAAGGGTACTGCCTATGTGGCGGCCACTTCGTACAAATTTGGGGATTATACCCCTTACCTCTATAAGACTTCCGATTATGGCAAAACCTGGAAGGTGATCACCGAGGGAATCAAAAGTAACCATTATACCAGGGCCATCCGTGCGGATAAGGTCCGCGAAGGATTGCTCTACGCCGGAACGGAGTGGGGCATGTACGTTTCATTTGATGACGGCAACAGTTGGTCGCCTTTCCAATTGAACCTCCCGATTACCTCCATTCGAGACCTCCATGTACGGGACAATGATTTGATTGCCGCTACCCATGGGCGTAGTTTTTGGATGATCGATGATTTGACCCCATTGCACCAACTTTCGGATGAAATCGCCAATGCGCAGTTCCATCTGTACAAGCCCGATGAGGCCTACCGCATGCAGCAATCGGGTGGTTGGCGCAAACCGAATACCAAGTTGGTGGGCAAAAACCATCCCAATGGAGCCATCATCAATTATTATATAAAGAACATCCAGGAAACCGATACGGTGACCATCGAGATTCTGGAAAAGGATGGCACTTTGATCCAGCGCTTTTCAAATGTGGCCAAGAAGGATAAATTGAACCCGGAAGCGGATAAACTGTTGGAAGTTAAATCCGGGGGCAACAGACTGGTTTGGAATATGCGGCACCCAGGTTACAAAACCTTTAAGGGCATGGTGTTTTATTCATCGCCCAATACCGGGCCCAAAGCAGTACCTGGTGATTACAGGGTAAGACTGGGGTACAATGGACAAACTACGGAGCAGGTCCTTACCATTGTCAAAGATCCCCGAATGCCCAATACCGCTAACGATTATCAGAAACAATTTGATTTCTTGATTGAAGTTCGGGACCAGGTCAGCCGGGCCAATACCGCAATTGTTGATATTAGGACCGTAAAGAAGGATCTGGACTATCTAAAGGGAAAGCAAGACATGAAAAAGAGTTTGAAAAATACGATTGCGGACTTTGAAGCGAAACTGGATGTTATCGAAAACAATATCCATATGACCAAGAACCAGAGTCGACAAGACCCCTTGAATTATGGGATTCGAATTAATAACCGCCTGGCGTTTTTGATGACGGACTCCCAACGTGGGGATTATCCTCCAACAGATCAGGCCACGGAGTTCTTTATTGAGGTTACCAAGGAATTGGATAGCGAGATTTCCGCTTTAAATGGATTGATGGATGAGTACATTTCAAAGATCAACAAACAAATAGCTGAAAATAAAATGGAAATGATTTCTTTGAAGAAGTAAAAAGGTATGGTAAAGTATCTTTACTTAGGTTGCTTGCTTTTGTTTTCCATGGGATATCCATTTTATGGGATATCCCAAAATGCTGAACTTGAAAAAGTCCCATCCAATCGATTTAAGCGATTGTACCGACTAAATGATTCCGTTTACAGATCGGAACAACCTGGTCGAAAAGGTTTCAAGGAACTGGAAGCCGCAGGGATAAAGACTTCAATAACGTTTCGGCGTAATAAGGATGATGTAAAAAAAGCCAGGGGAACAGCACTGGAATTGATTCATATCCCTTTAAAAACTTCCGAACTGAACGAAGGTGATCTGACAAAAGCCCTACAAGCCATACAAGATGCCCAAAAGCCGGTTTTGGTACATTGTTGGCATGGCTCCGATAGAACAGGGGCCATAATGGCAGCGTATCGCGTAGTTTTTGAAAATTGGTCCAAGGAAGATGCCATTAATGAATTACTTAGACCTGAACTTGGCTATCATAAGAACTGGTATCCCAATGTAATTGATTTGATATCAAACCTGGATACGAATAAAATAAAGAAGGAATTAGGACTATAACACAACTCGAATTGCAGTGACGATCAACGTAATGCCATGAGCAGACTGATTCCCCGGCGGGATGTAGAACCACGATAAGCTATATCCGAATTTTGTATTTTAGAAAACTAAAAAATAGTATGAAAAATCTTTTCCGTTGCATTTTCTTCCTCTTTTTGATTGTCCAATATTCAACTGCCCAAGACCGAATCACGGGCGAACCCTTTGCCACCCGCTCCGAAGTATTGGGACAGAATGGAATGGTGGCCACCAGCCATCCCCTGGCAACCCAAATTGGGCTTGATATCCTCAAAAGTGGTGGTAATGCCATCGATGCCGCAATTGCCGCAAATGCTGCCTTAGGACTTATGGAACCTACGGGATGTGGTATTGGAGGCGATCTTTTTGCCATTGTTTGGGACGGAAAGACCAAAAAACTGTATGGCCTCAATGCGAGTGGACGTTCTCCCCAAAAGTTGACTTTGGAATACTTTGAAAAAGAAGGGATGGAGAAAATCCCGTCCCATGGGCCACTGCCCGTTAGTGTGCCCGGTGCTGTGGATGGATGGTTTGAACTCCATCAAAAATTTGGGTCCAGGCCCATGACCGAAATCCTGGCCCCGGCCATTGCTTATGCCGAAAAGGGCTTTCCCTTGACCGAGCTCATTGCCTGGTACATGCAGCGTACCGTACCTTTTTTTGAATCAAAGGGTTTTCCCAATATTGAGGATACCTACAAATCACAAAATGGGGGAAAACTCCCCAATGAGGGAGAAGTTTATAAAAACCCATATTTGGCCGATACCTATAGGAAAATTGCAAAAGGTGGACGCGATGCTTTTTATAAGGGCGATATTGCCAAAATCATTGGTAAGTTCATCAAGGAACAAGGGGGCTTTCTTTCGGCCAAGGACCTGGCCGCACACAAATCGGAATGGGTAGAACCGGTATCCATCAACTATAGGGGTTATGATGTTTGGGAACTGCCTCCCAATGGTCAGGGTATTGCTGCGCTCCAAATGTTGCAACTATTGGAGGGCTATGACTTTTCAGCTATCGAATTTGGAAGTGCGGAACACCTTCACCTCTTTACCGAGGCCAAGAAATTGGCTTTTGAGGATCGTGCAAAGTATTACGCCGACATGGATTTTTATGATGTCCCTGTTGCGCAATTGCTGTCGGACGATTATGCCGAAAACCGAAGAAAAGAAATCGGTGCCCGTGCCGGGAAATATACCGCTGGGGAAATCTCCGCTGGAGAGACGATTTACATGACGGTGGCGGACAAGGAGGGTACCATGATATCCTTGATACAGAGCAATTATCGTGGCATGGGCTCCGGTATGGCACCACCAAAATTGGGCTTTATGCTTCAGGATCGTGGTGAGCTGTTCAGTTTAAAGCGGGGGCAGGCCAATACCTATGAGCCTGCCAAGCGGCCTTTTCATACCATTATTCCCGCCTTTATTACCAAAGATGGCAAACCCTATGTCAGTTTTGGGGTCATGGGCGGTGACTTTCAACCCATGGGCCATACCCAGATTGTAATGAACCTCATCGATTTTGGCATGAACCTGCAAGAAGCCGGTGATGCGCCACGTTGGGACCATACGGGAGGGGCCAGCCCCATGGGAAAGACTACGGAAAATACGGGATTAATACGAACCGAATCGGGTATCCCCTACACTACCATTCGTGGTCTAATGGATAAGGGCCACAAAATGGGAACCGCCCGGGGCATCTACGGTGGATACCAGGCCATTTTGTGGGATGATGAAAACAAGGTCTATCATGGCGCTTCCGAAAGTCGTAAAGACGGGCAAGCGGCCGGATATTAGAAAATAACTCCACAAGCGTTTACAAAGTGACCGCTATAGCGGTCACTTTGTTATGTAATTTATTGCTTACGTCCAAAAAGCAGAAAATCCTGTGAACCCCGATTGCTTAGAAAAAGGTCTTTAATACCATCGCCGTTCAGATCCTCAAAATCGATATCGAAACCTCTTCCGCCCATACCTTCGGGAATAAATGTATCGATGGCTTCAGCGAACTTTCCCTTTCCATCATTAAGATAGACACTGAAGGGCGTAAGGCCGCCAAACCTTGGGCCATTGGTATTTCCCGTCATAATATCCATATCCCCATCACGGTCGATATCCAAAAAAGCGACACCAAAACAACGGTTGTCATCCTTGGGCAAATGGGTGCTGGTGATATCGGAAAAGAAACCATTTCCATCATTTAAAAGCAATCTGTTCTGTCGAACGGCATTGGCTACAAAGGCCTGAACGTTGCCGTATAAAATGTCCAGGTCACCATCCCCATCGATATCGGCCACGTCCACTTCCCTAGTTTCCTCTGGAGTGGTTCGGTAAGGTAACCTATCCGAAGACTCATCCTTAAAAAAGCCATTTCCATCATTGATCAGTATGCGATTGGCATCTTCATTGCCAACCAATACATCTTCGTCCCCATCATTATCAATATCCCCCAAGGTCAGGTCTTGTGTCACATCCATAAATTCTCCGAACCGTGCAATGGTCTCATCTTTGAAGTACCCTTTACCATTGTTGACCAATAGGTTGTTTTGACCATTGTTTCCAATCATTACATCCGGAGCACCATCCTTATTGACATCCACTACAACCACCGAATTGGAAGTGCCCGAAACAGGAATCCTGCTCCCCACATCCCTAAAAGTACCATCTCCATTGTTCAGATACAGTTCGTTGGTTTTGTCATCTTCGCTAACAACTATGATATCAAGGTCTCCATCCAAATCAAAGTCGGCAATTCCAATATCCTCACTATCATGATCTACCTGTGGTATCCGCGAGCTGCTCTCATTGGTGAATTTTCCTTTTCCATCATTAATAAGAAGAATATTGGGTTTATGCTCGTTCGCAATTAAAATGTCCAGGTCACCATCCTGGTCCAAATCGGCAATGCCAGCATCCATGGACAGTTGCTGCAGGTCTTTATAGGGCAAACATATTGTGGTGACATCTTTATAAAAAGCAGTGGAACCACCGCTGTCACCTCCGGTTTTTTGACTGTTGCCAAAGTTAAAAATGCCAGCGGTCAAGCAAAGTATGGCTATTTTTTTCATCTTTTTTCCCTATTATATCCCACGCTAATTTAAAGCATTTAAAGACTGGTCTAAGCACTATAGAAGTAACGGTAAAGAGAAATAGGTCTTACAACGTGATGGAGCAGCTTTGGAATTTTGCCCAACCGATGGAACACCCACAAAGTAAATGCAACATAGTTGCATTTATTAACGCTTTCCTATATTTTTACCGTGCAGCTATTGGAGTACTTTTGTTACACAAGTCCTTTACAGTAAATTGTTATTTCATACTCGACCGAGGCCTGCTTTCTCCCAAATTTCCTGGGAAAGTAAGGAACCTGGAAAAGTTTCATAATGTCAAATTAACCATTTTACCTTCCTTACTATGTTACAAAGAAAATTTGCGGAAGTAGCAAAGACCTACTTTCCCGATGCCATGGATGCCAAGGACACCTCGATCCATTACCTTGGAAAAATGCAATTGGAACACCATATCGATATTTCCCGGGTATTGATGGCAACTTCGGTGTGTTCAGATGATATCAATGTGCCTTCCACCACCTTCTTCAATGTATTGTTCGGCCCATTTATTATGGGTGGACTGGGCGGACTGCCTTTCGCCGGGCAGACCGGCATGACCGCTTTTGCCCATCATATTCCCGATGATGGTAGCGCATTTATCTTTTACGGTCCCCACATAGGGATTACCCTGGACGGGGATTTGGGAAAAATGTACCGTCCGCGCCAGGAACAGACCGGAAACTCCTGTGGGGCCCTTATGCTGGCATTAAGCCGATTCCAGGATAGTGCCTATAAACCGGTAATAACTGATGATGATTATCAACAGATGAAACTTGAGGAAAGCCTACTTCCCTACCGACAAAAAATATTGGATAGTGAAAATCAAGAAAAGGCCATAACCGAAGCAACCTACGAAATCATCGATCGCAAGGTTCATGAGCATTTAAAATCGTGTAAAAATGAATTCCACGTGGATAAGGTAACGCTTTTGGGAGGCATCATCATTAATACGGATTATGGATTGGACGACTATTTTGACGCCAGACATTTTAAAGTAATTGACGTCAAAAGCCTTTGACCTCAAACCAATGCCAGGCCACCTATACTTTATATGCCCTACGGATTATCTTGAACCTATCATCAACGCCAGGTTTAAGCATAGCAACTACTATTATTCGTCGCTTGGCAACTCTGTGGTGTTTGACAAGGATACCATTAATCAAATAGAAGTATTGATCACAAAGTATACTATTGGAGAGATTTCCTTTGTTCTGTCAATTAACAATGTGATGATATTGGATGCATTGGGACGTCAAGGTTTTTCTAAGACAAAGGGATTGAATGGTTTTTATGATGAAGTTATTAGGCAAAAGGAACGTTCAAAAGTATCTTGGCGGCATCCCAATAACAAATTCACAATTCTTTCGTATTACCTGAATACGAAAATAAGGGAATTGCAACTTGAATTAAATACGCTATTTTTTAGTCGGATCAGAATAAATGGCAAAATATATGATTCCCAAGGAAATGTATTTAAAGAAATATGTCCAGACTTGATTTGTAAAGAATACTTTAGCTTAAATTAGCCTGAATCAATGAAATTCCAAAGGAATTAATTCTTGGACCCAACTGTTTATGGGTATCCCTTAGCGATAAATGAGTACATCCAAAAATCTGTCCCTTTTTAAACGTATCCCACATGCCATTACCATGCTATTTGGCATAATTGTGTTGGTGACCCTATTGACCTACCTACTTCCGGCAGGGACGTATGAACGGGTTTTGATCGATGGTCGAAGTACAGTGGTTCCCGACTCATACAAGACCATTCCTGCTACGCCCGTTGGTTTTTTGGACATGTTCAAAGCCATACCGTTGGGTTTTAAGGCTGCTGTGGAAATCATATTCATTGTACTGGCAGGCGGCATTATGTTCGGGTTTATGGAAAAATCAAAGGCGGTAGAGAATGCCGTGGGAACACTTGTAAAAAAATTGGGTCTAAAAAACAAACACCTCATCATTGTCATCATGACCTTCATTTATGGTCTGCTTGGCGTTGCCGTGGGTTATGAAAACAATATTGCCATGGTACCCATAGCTGCGGTACTAAGTCTTGCCTTGGGAGGTGATTTAATTTTGGCCGCTGGAATTTCGGTGGGTGCGATGACCATCGGTTTTGGGTTGTCTCCAATAAACCCTTACACCGTGGGAACCGGACATAAAATCGCAGAACTGTCCATGTTTTCCGGCGCCCTCCTTCGTAGTATCCTCTGCTTTACGGCTTTGGGCATTATGGCCTATTACAATGTGAGGTACTTTAAAGCAATCACCCTAAATCCACACAAAAGTTTGGGCATAGGCCTCAATGTAAGCGAATTGACGCTGTCCAGACCACTTCAGGAATATAGAATGAGTGGAAATAATTGGTTGGTCATTTCGATATTTATGGCTGGACTTATGGTCATTTTATATGGGGTTTTTAACCTTCATTGGTACATCAATGAGCTATCTGCGGTATTTTTGATTATTGCCCTTCTTTGTGGCTTGGTTTCCAGAATGGGCGCCACTACGATGAGCGAGACCGTTTTAAAGTCGGTGGCAATCGCTGCACCCGGTGCTTTTATGGTGGGCTTTGCAACAACCATAAAGGTTCTTATGGAAATGGGAAATATCGGTGACACCATTTCATATCGGCTTTCCATGGTTTTGGAGGGATTGCCTTTATATGCCTCGGCGATTTGCATGTCCATTTCCCAAACGGTAATCAATTTTTTTATCCCTTCCGGAAGCGGTCAGGCATTGGCCACCTTGCCCGTAATGCTACCACTGGGGGAATCCTTGGGACTCACCAGGCAAATTACCATTTTGGCGTTTCAGATCGGTGATGGATTGTCCAACCTTGTGAATCCAACCTTGGGAGGGCTCATCGCCATGCTCAGTATGTGTCGGGTGCCTATTGACAGATGGATTCGTTTTATATTTCCCGTATTGATCATCGTCCTTCTCTTGGCGTTTTTGGCCTTGATTATAGCAGTAGCAACAAATTACAGTTAAATTATATGACAGTTGAGCACATCCTTGCAAAATTGGTTTCCTTCCCAGTACTAGGGGGCGAAAGCAATTTAAGTATCATCCATTGGATAAGGGACTACATTACCTCCCATGGTGTTGAAGTGAATTTATTGCCCAATGCAGAAGGGAACAAAGCCTCATTGCATTGTAGAATAGGACCGGATATCGATGGTGGGGTCATTCTTTCCGGCCATACGGATGTGGTACCCGTAGAAGGCCAGGAATGGACCACGGACCCTTTTGTACTCACGGAAAAAGGGGACGGAAAATGGTATGGCAGGGGTTCTTGCGATATGAAGGGCTTTATTGCCTGTTGTTTGGCAGCAGTACCGCAAATGGTAAAAGCCAACCTGAAAAAGCCCATTTATTTCGCTTTTTCCTATGATGAGGAAGTAGGTTGTTTGGCAGGGCCGGAACTGGCCCATGCCATGAAAACCCACTACAGGGAAACGCCAAAATATGCGATTATTGGCGAACCTTCCCTAATGGAACCCATTGTTGGACAGAAGGGTATTTATATTCTTGAAACCTATGTCAACGGCTCGGCCGGACACAGCAGCCGTATAAAACAGGAGGTCAGCGCCATTCACGAATCCATGCGTTTGATTCTTTGGCTCGAAAACAAAATGGACCAATTAATCGCGAATCAGCGATTGGATGACCGTTTTCATCCGCCACACTCGTCCATCCACATTGGTTTGGTCAATGGGGGCATTGCACCCAATGTAATAGCTGATAAGGCGCATTTTTATTGGGATTTACGCACCATTCCCATGGATGATATGGGGTCCATTGTCGCAGAATTTGAGGCTTACTGCCGTAAACGGGAAGAAGAATTGCGGAAGCTGTTTCCCGATTTTTCCATAAAGACCGTTGAGAACCACCCTCCCGTACCGCATTTGGATACCAAGGCCGATGATGCTATTGTAGATTTGGTCAAAAGACTTTCGGGAAACGCAACACTAAATACAGTGTCCTATGCAGCAGAAGCAGGACAATTTGCCAATGAAGGTTTTCAATCTGCCATTTGTGGACCGGGGTCCATTGCACAGGCACATAGAGCCGATGAATACATCAGCCATGAACAATTGGAAAAAGGTATGGAGATGATGGAAAAGTTGATCCAAGAGTTGTCCTCAGCTAATTTTACCTAAGTTAATTGAAGACCAAAAAGATTTATACCAAAAGTGTTCCCTGCCCCATCTATTGTTGTACATTTAACTCTTATCAATAACATAACTGGAATCTATGTTGAAGTTACATCAAAACTATCCCGTTTTTTTCCTCCTGATATTGTTCATTGGTGGATGCAAAGAAAAATCAGCTCCTACTGATTCAAAAACTGAAGAAGACAAACTGGTTCAAAAGGCACTTGAGATTCATGAACGTGTGCTCACCCTGGATACCCATGCGGATACTCCCTTGCGAATGATTGAACCGGGTTTTGATATGGCAGAACGTCATGATCCGAGGGAAACCGGCTCAAAGGTGGATTATCCCCGGATGATTGAAGGCGGGTTGGATGCCATCTTCTTTGCGGCCTTTGTGGCCCAGGATATTCGAGATGATGATGGCAACACCCGAGCTAAGGCACTCTGCTTACAAATGATGGATTCAATCGTGGCCTCTACCCAAAAGAATTCGGATATTGTTGGACTCGCGCTAAACCCAGATGACGCGTATGCTTTGGAAAAGGAAGGAAAACGGGCCATTTACATTGGTATAGAGAACGGTTATCCCATCGGCAAAGATCTTTCCAATGTTGAACTTTATTTTGAAAAAGGGGTACGCTATATCACCCTGGTACATTCTTCCAACAACGATTTGGCCGATTCCGCTACCGATCCAAACGGAACCGAACACGGTGGTATCAGTGATTTTGGTGCCAAGGTCGTTGGTGAGATGAATCGCCTTGGTATTATGGTGGACGTCTCCCATGGCAATGATAGCGTATTCTATGATGCCGTAAAACTGTCAAAGGCACCAATTATTGCAAGCCACTCCAACGCCAGGGCAGTGACCAATCACGAACGCAACATGACCGATGAAATGTTGAAGATGATGGCGGAAAATGGCGGTGTTGTTCAACTCACCATGCTTGCTGACTATCTAAGGGAAGCTCCCCCGAACGCAAAGCGCGACTCTGCCGTAGCCGCGCTCCGGGCAAACATGAAACCCATCGGGGAAATGACGAGGGAAGAACGAACGGCTTTGCGGAAGTCCTTTCAGGAGTTGAATGAAAAATTCCCCAACCCTCCCGCGACCGTTACCCATGTTGCCGATCACATCGATCATATTGTGAAAGTAGCGGGAATAGATCATGTTGGAATTGGTTGTGATTTCGATGGAGGTGGTGGAATCGAAGGGGTTTTTGATGCCAGTGAGGTGATGAACATCACTATAGAACTTGTAAAGCGTGGGTATACCGAGGAACAGATCCGGAAAATCTGGGGTGGTAACCTCATCCGTGTTTTTAAGGAAGTCCAGGCTAAAGCGAAGGAGATACAATCCAACGAAGCCTCCTAATTCGCAAGCATTCAAGCTGTGTTCAAATCAGTATTTGTTCTAATTACTTTGGCCGCTTCCATGCAGGTGGTCGCCCATCCTTTACGGCTATCATTATGCGAAATTGAGTATACATCAAGCAAACAATTGCTGACCATTAACCTAAAGCTGTTCTTAACCGATGTGAATGAGGCCTTGGTTTTTGACCCCTACAGCAAGGAGCTCGCCTTTTGCCAGCCCAATGAATCGGTTAAGGCCAATCAACTATTGTTGGACTATCTCAATCAGTTTTTCCATGTAAAAGCCAATAAAAAGGCGGTAGAATTGCAAATAAAACATAAGAAATTGAGCGGCGAAGGTGATAATACCGCATTATGGGTTTACTTCGAATATCAACAACCATCGCCCTTGACCTCCTTGGAAATCAAAAATGCCGTTTTCACCGACTTGTTCTTTGATCAAAACAACATCGTCTATGTCCATGTCAACGGAAAATCCAATAGCTTGATGCTCAATAAAAAAACAGCCGTTCACCAACTGAAATTCTAAGATGCACCCATTTGAGTTTTATCTTAAACTAGGTTTTGACCATATTGCCGATATGGCCGCTTATGACCATATTCTTTTCTTGGTAGTGCTTTGTGCAGTTTATCGAATCGAACAATGGAAGAAGATTTTAATTTTGGTGACTGCGTTCACCATTGGTCATAGTATCACTTTGGTCCTCGTGTCCCTGGACATTTTCTCAATTCCTTCAAATTTGATAAAATTCCTTATCCCGGCTACCATATTTATTACGGCCCTTCACAATGTCATTGGTCCAAATACCACCGAAAAATCTTCAAGAATGAATCAAAACTATGGCATGGCTTTGTTCTTTGGATTGATTCATGGCATGGACTTTTCCAATTACTTCAAGGCCCTGATCATGGACCCTTCCGATATTGTCATCCCCTTATTGGGCTTTAATATTGGCATAGAGCTCGGACAATTGTTGGTTGTGCTTTTTATCGTTGGTATTGCCTTTCTTTTCCTCACTGTCCTGAGGGTCAAGCACCGCGAATGGAATGTGTTCATTTCGGGGGTGGCCGCGGGAATGTCCCTTATTTCCATGTTGGAGAATACGTTCTGGTAAACGGTCTTTAAAACCAAAAAATGTTATGGATAACCGATACCCGCCCATATGGTGTTGCCATGGTTACCCCTTCCACCGGGTTGCTAACAATCGGAACAGATTCCTCTGATAATGGTCTGTATGGTCTTGGTTTTAAATCCTTTGGGAACATTGATGTCCACTGTTGTCGCTTTTTCAATACAATAGACCGTTTCGCATTGCTCGCAAACAAAGTGGGCATGATTGCGACCATGATCGTGGACCTTGCCAAATGCATATTTCGCAACACCACTTTGATCATTAATACGATGGATGATGCCCGCTTCTTCAAAAGCACTCAGGTTTCGGTAGAGCGTGGACTTGTCCACCCCTTCTCCCAACGTCTGTTTAATATCTGGATAGGACAGTGCGTGTTTGGTGTTTAAGAAACAGTCCAAAAGTGCCATTCGCAATTTTGTCCTTTTTAGTCCTTGTTGCTGTAGAAGGTCATCACCGATCACATATTCCATTTTGGATTGCTATTTAGATACCAAAGGCTTCGGCTTGTTCGATGAGGTAGTAACATCGGGTTGGGTCATCCCGATTTAAACGTAGGATTCCCGTTACCGTAATCAAATCATCCATGGCAAAGGAGGTTTTTTGGGCAAATGCAATTTCCGAGATGGTCTCTGGCCCGCCATTACCGCAAAAGAAACAGCTTGCCATTGGATTTTTGGAAAGCATATAGACCGATTGACTTCCATCCAATACCAACAGAAACCCAATCAACGAGACTTCCTTTCCTTCCAAATCCGTGAGTTTGGTTGAAAAGTCAGCTTCCAAAAAACCGGGATATGCTTTTTTGGCGTCGCTTTTTCTCCAGGTAATGCCCCGTTCCAAATCTGACCAGTCCAATGCGGTTTGGGCCGTCAGTTCCATGGAAAAAACCAGGAGGTACAATAGCACTACGGTCTTCATATCAATTCACCAATTTTCCCGATGCCTCTTTTAAAATATAGTTACAATGATCTACATTATCGCCATTCAATTCCAGGACGCCCGTAACCTGAACAACCTGGTCCGTCCTAAAGGGCGGCCTTTCCTTGAAATTGACCTCAACGATACTTTCTGGCCCTGCAGCACCGCAAAAAAAGCAGGAGGCCATTGGATTGGCTGAAACCAAAAAAACTTCGCCCGTTCCGGAAATATCCAAAAAATACCCGGTAATCTGAACCTTCTTTCCCTGATAGGTTTTAATCCTTTCCCCAAATTTGGGCATCAAAAAGTGAACGTCGTACTTTTCATTGTACATCGGTTCAAAATTCACATCGCTGAAATCCTCCCATGTTACTTCCAACTGCGCAGAAACGCTTTGAACCATAAGGAAAACAGGAAAAAGGAACAAAAGAAATGGTTTATACATCGGCCAAGGTTTTCGAAATGTTCAGTTTAAAAATCGACGTGGACGCCAACAAAACAGCAATCATGGCTATGACCAAAGTTACCCCAAAAAGTAACAACTCGGGAAGATCGGGTCCATTCAATTGCAAAACATACCCATATCCCGATTCAATATACCCCGAAGCCAGGGCCAGGGCCAAACGACCGAATACCCATCCAAGCCAAAATCCTATTAAGGCCAAGAGGAGCCCTTCAAACAATACCAAGAAGAGTAATTTTCGTGTTCCCAGGCCATAGGTACGCAACAATGCCAATTCCTGTCTTCGTTCCCGTATGGTCTTCAATAGACTAATGAAAATACTGAAACCAGAAACGAACAGAATGGCAAAAGCGATACCGTTTATGGTCTTTACCCCAGAACCCAGGAAACCCATAAGCCGTTGTATCTCAAAACCGGGAAGGGCGGCCTGCATATTGGTATTTTCATTGATAAAGCGCGGTAACTGTACCAGGCCCAACGGACTTTTGAATTTCACCAAAAGAGAGGTAATCTCAAGTTCATCATCATGATCTTCATGATCGTGTCCGGTGTCGTTAGCTTCATCATGAACCTGTTGTCCACCTTCATGTTCCTTATGATCATGTTCTTCATGGTCGTGTTCCTCATGGTCGTGTTCCTCATGGTCGTGTTCCTCGTGGTCATGTTCCTCATGATCGTGTTCCTCATGGTCGTGTTCCTCGTGGTCATGTTCCTCATGATCATGTTCTTCGTGGTCATGTTCCTCATCTTCAAGCTCTTCACCTTCATCATGATGTTCCCCACCATCATGCGCGTGGGCATCCCAGATACTTTCCAAATCACATACCAGCAACTGATCGACCACAGTGCCAGAGGGCTCCAAAACGCCAACAATGGTGAAGGGATGATCGTCATGCGCTTCCCCACCGGCAGCGGCCAAACCATGGGAACTGGTAATCCTATCCCCTATTTGGAGTCCCAATTTTTTGGCAACGGTATTCCCAGCCACTATTTCAAAAGGTTGTTGAAATAAACCTCCCGCGCTTAAAACAACACCATAATTATCCAAATAACCCGGTTCCGTACCCAAAATGCGATACCCTTTGTAGTTATCCCCATAGGAAACGGATATGGCAGACCCCACAAAGGGATGATTCTTAATGGACTCCGCCTCCTTCAGTTTAATGTTACCCGTAGGTACGTCAATATGCAAAACGGAGGAAAGCACCAACTGCAATGGGCTCCCTTTGGCCCCAACGACCATGTCTACTGGGGTAATGTTCTTGTCCATTTGTCCGTTCAGTTGCTTACCGAGCTGCAGGACAAAAGTGACCAAGGAAACGCTAAGTACCAAAAGTACCAGGCTCAAAACCATATTCAAGGGTTTTGAGACCATGTTGCGATAGGCTAAATACAAAAGGTTCATAGCACAATTTGATTTGAAAAATGTTGGGTAACCCGTTGGTCGTGGGTTATAATGACCAAACTGCTCCCACATAATTCAGCCTCATCTTTTAACAAATTTATAACCTGATTACAGTTAAAATCATCCAAATTGGAGGTGGGTTCGTCGGCAAAGACTACCTGGGGTCGATGGATCAACCCCAAAGCTATGGACAGTCGTTGTTGCTGTCCTTGACTCAATTGCATTACCTTTTTCTTGAGGTATGGGGTCAGTCCCAATCGTTCCGCAATGGCAAACCTTCGCTCCTTATCCATGGTTTTTTTGGGAAAGTTCTGCCGTAACCTAAGGTTTTCATCAACGTTCAAGGATTTTATGAAATGGTATTGCTGAAAAATGAGCCCAACATATGCGCCACGAAATAAATCCAGACCCTTTCGGTCCAAAGCAGTAATTTCAGTTTCATTAATCACAATGGAACCACTGGAGGCCGGTAATATTCCCGAAAGTAAATGGAGTAAAGTGGTCTTCCCAACCCCAGAAGGCCCCAGCACCAATAGATGTTCCTGGCTATTCAAAATAATATTGGGAAACTCAAAAGCCTGTCCCCCCGGGTACTTAAACTGAAGTCCTTCCGTTTTGACCATTTGTGTCATCTTACAAACTTAAGAAGAATTTTAAATGCGACTGAGTTGCGTTTGCGATTTTAAGTTATTTTTGCATTTCATTTTGCAAGTCATAAAACCATATGAATACCCTTCAATTGACATCAAAATCCGATATCGTTGGCGCCCTGGCCAGTGCACTTTGTTTGGTACATTGTGTGGTCACTCCCTTTTTGTTTGTGGCCCAAGCAGGAATAGCAGGGGCCGGAGAATTGCATCCCCAATGGTGGGGCATACTGGATTTGGTCTTTTTGGCCATTTCCTTTTTTGCCATTTGGTGGTCTGCCAAAACCACTTCCAAAAAATGGATGCGCAACCTACTTTGGGGTAGTTGGGGACTTTTGGCGCTTATTGTTATAAATGAGAAAATCCACCTATTTCCTTTAGCGGAACAGGCCATATATTTTCCATCCATCGCCCTTGTCTTCTTCCATCTGTACAATAGGAAGTACTGCAATTGTGGTCACGAACAGTGCTGTACCGACGAAAAGCTGAATGCCTAAACCTTAATTGATCATTATGGATATTGAAAGAATAGAGACCCTTGGGAATCAACATATTGCCACTTCCCTGGAAACCCCAATGCGGGAAGATGCTTTTTTGCTCAGCGATAAGGAAAAGATTGAGCGCATACAACATCACTTTCAAAAAATAATGGAAACTTTGGGGATGGACCTCAATGACGACAGTCTTTCGGGAACACCCTACCGTTTTGCAAAAATGTATGTCCAAGAACTATTTTATGGACTAAATCCCGATAACCGTCCCCAATTGTCCACTTTTGAAAACACATACGGCTATCAAAAAATGTTGGTAGAACAGGATATTACCATCGACTCGTCCTGTGAACATCATTTTTTACCCATTATTGGTCATGCCCATATTGGATACATTCCCAAAAATAAGGTAGTAGGATTGTCAAAAATTAACCGATTGGTCGATTATTATGCCCACAGACCCCAAGTCCAGGAGCGTCTTTGTTTACAAATCCTGAACGATTTGCAGGAAACCTTGGAAACCGATGATGTCATCGTTATGGTACACGCCAAACACCTTTGTGTTTCATCCAGGGGAATCAAGGACAAGGACAGTTTTACAACCACTGTGGAGTACGGAGGAAAGTTTACCAATGAGAATTCACGAAACGAATTCTACGGACTTCTTAAGAACAACTTTAAGAACCTTTAATTACCTGTTCTCCTCCAAAAATCGACTAATGCACATAACGGTATTACCCTTGCTAATGGGCGGTGTCGCCAGATTATATAATACGATTCCGGAAACAGGTGCTTTGTATTGGGCAAGTTCCCTACCGAATTCATCCGTAGTACGGCCAACAACATCACCTTTGCTTACGGAATCACCAGCCTTAACAAAACTGTAGAAAACACCCGTTTCTTTTGACCTTATATAAACCTGACTGTTCAATCTTGTGGGATTATTATTGGTCCGTTTGCCCCTACCGTACATTTTCATTTCGGCCAACATATTATAAACACCCTTTTTAATTAATGCCACCGCTTCTTTTTGCACGTTCCCCAATTTTCCGCATTCAATACTCAAAGCCGTCTTGCCGTCCTGAACGGCTTGTTTGAATGTATATTTTGCCGGTTCCCCATCCGAAAGGGTATAGGGATATGAAACGATATAATCAAATCCGCTTGCCTCAGAAAGCGCTTTGGCCCGTTGGGTCTGTTTCGGTCGCTTCTTATTGTTGTAATAGCAGATAAAGGGCAAAAGGTCTTCGGGAGCGTCACCACCATGGATATCCAAAAATACATCGCTTACCGGAATGATGTTTTCGGTGATGATATGGGCCAAACGCTGTGTAATTGTTCCATTGGCATCACCGGGAAAGGCGTTGTTCAGATTGACCTTATCCTGTGGATTGAAAAATGGTGTTCTTGAGTAAAAAGAACTTCTATTGGCAATAGGAACAAAGATAATTGTACCCAACAATGAATCCATTTTTATTTCCTTCATTAGTTGCTGCGTGGCAACTATGGGCGGGTACTCAAATCCATGAACACCAGCAACTATGGTAAAAGTTGGCCCCTCCCCCTTGCCTTTTACGACGGAAACGGGTAAATAACCCCTATTGCCCAAACTGTCTTCCACTTGAATACGGAGGTTTTCCCTGGCAGGACGTGTGTCATCCCCAAGTACTTGTTGCAGTGTTTTCTGGGAAGTACCCATTTGAACCGAAAGTAATAGGATAAGTACAATACTGATTCTTGACATGGTTTCCAGTTTAATACATAAAACATCGTTTTATAAATTCCGCCTTTAGCAGCGATGTATTCCCCGCTCCCCCAAAGTATAAAAAGGAATGGGCAGAATACCCAATCAGTCCCTACTTGACTTTGGGATATTTCAGGTCCTTGGCATGGATATCTTTCGTCCAAACCTCTTTTCCTTCCTTATCAAAAATGGTCATGTTAAGGACACGTTCCGTCCGTGGTCCGGAGACCTTTAAGATGCCAAAATTATGTTCCCCAAATAAGGTTTCCTCCAGGCGATATTGGTTCAATTCCTCTTTATTGGGATAAGCGCCCGCAGTCAACGAAGAACAGGTGAGATCGTATAATGGATATACCCTATCGCTTTCCTTCATACGGCTGAGCCCCGTATGGTGTCTATCCCCATCCAAAAAGACAACGCCTTCAATTTTTGCCTCACGGATTTTTTGGAGCAAATACCCCCGTTCCTCCGGGAAGGTGGCATAGTTTTCATGCATGGCTTCCGTACTTATCACCTGTCCGCCAACAACAACGAATTTAAAAGTCGCCCTACTTGACGCCAAGGCATTGATGAGCCAATCTATTTGAGTTTTCCCCAACATTTCCCGTTCCGTGGCAAAATTGGAGTTTGAGGTCCTAAAATAGCGATTGTCCAACAAGAAGAAATCCAGATCGGCCCATTGAAAGGTACCTGTAATACCTCCCTGTCCGATTACGTCATAATTGGGGTTGCCCCAAAAAAGCCTGAATATCTCTGAAGCCGTAGTCTTTAACCAAAAACTTCCATCGGAATCGTTGGGACCATAGTCGTGATCGTCCCAAATGGCATAATGGTGGGTAGAGGCCAACAACGGCTGCAGTTCAGGTAATGAACGTGTATGCGTATAACGATGTAAAAAACCGGTTCTTGAGTTCCAATCAGCTTCCCTTAGATAGGTATTATCCCCCATCCAAAGCATAAAATCCGGTTTTTTTTGATGGATGGCATCAAAAATTTCAAAATCACTGCCATAGGGCTTGCCAGGACGGTCAAAACGTTCTTCATTGACATAATTACAACTGCCCAGGGCAAAACGCACTTCCGGGGGATCGGTTCGCCACTGCCAAAGCTCCTGTGTCTGAAACTCCATTGGATAGTTACGATCGATCTTACTTCCATCAATATACAGCTCATAGGTATAGGTTTTCCCGGGAAGGACTTGGTCCGCAATAAGTTTGGCAACAAAACCCGTATGGGATTGTGTACGCTGTTTTTTGGTTTTGAAGCGTTCTTTGGGATTTTCCTTGTCAAAATATTCAAAATGTACTTCCGCATCGGTTTTTGTCTGGGCCCAAAGAAGTACTTCACGCATGGTTGAATACCCCACCATTGGTCCGGATTGAAGTAGGTCTTGGGCCAAAAGGCCAGCTATGTTCAGCATCCCTATAAATGCTATAAAAAAAAGTCTGTTTTTCATGGAATTAATCATCACTATACTTTGATTCATTTTACGCTTGCAAAAGTAAAAAGCATTACTTCAGAAATTGTTATTCCAGTGTAAAGAAAGTATGGTTTGGCATCGTTTTAAATCATTGGTGCGTTCCAGAAATTCAATCCAACTTATTACGTTTCCCATAACACGAATTGTCCTTGGTGCAACCGAGCCAATATCTTGATGCGGAGAGAGTGCCGTACGTAGAAGTTTAGCAGAATTGGGGCAAGCGAAAAAGCCACTTTTTGGCTGGGTGTCAGCAGGCCCTAGACGATATTCTTTTTGTTTTTCCCGGAAAAAAAATAGGTGTAGATCCACATGATGGTAAAGGTGGGAATGACATCGAGCCCAGGCACGATCTCCTCAATAAAAGTGATTACCCCAGCAGCTTTCCCTACATTCCCTTTATACATTCGGGTCATTAACCACCCCGCCAATGGCGCCCAGATTACATCCAATATGTCACCCAGACCGGGTATGAGCAATGAGGACATCCCGATGCCATCAAACAGTAATCCTAAAACTAAATTGCGGGTACGCTTATCCGATGTGTTAGACATGTCCGAAAAATAAGCAAAAAAAGTAACAGCGTTGCCGCTTAAGACAAATCGGAACTGATCAGTTTCAAAAATTCGTTCCGTGTTTCAATCTTTTCAAACTGTCCCCTGAATCCGGAAGTTGTGGTAACCGAGTTCTGTTTTTGTACTCCCCGCATCATCATACACATATGGGATGCTTCAATAACCACGGCGACCCCTTTTGGTTTTAAGGTATTGTTGATACATTCCAAAATATCGTGGGTCAATCGTTCCTGAACCTGCAATCGTCTTGCAAACACATCGACAATCCTTGGAATTTTGCTCAATCCCACAATATGTCCATTGGGGATATAGGCAATATGCGCCTTCCCAAAAAAGGGAAGCATATGGTGTTCACAGAGCGAATACAGTTCAATGTCCTTTATGATGACCATATCGTCATATTCCTCCTTGAACATGGCACTTCTTAAGATTTCCACGGCATCCTGCTTGTATCCCTGGGTCAGGAAAAGCATGGCCTTAGCAGCACGTTCGGGGGTTTTTAAAAGTCCTTCCCGGGACACATCCTCCCCTATCTCATCAATGATCTTTAAATAGCGGTCTTTGACCTCATTGGTCAATTCAATGTTATACTCCTCAAGGTTTTTGTAGGGTGCCATGTTAGTTTTTGACGGTGTTTAGTTTGTCCGCAAAGTGTTTTTGCAGTTTTTTGATTTTTGGATTGATGATGAATTGGCAATAGGGTTGAAGACCATGTTCATTATAATAATTGTGATGCTCCTCTTCGGCAACATAAAACGGTTTCTCTTCAGAAATAGCCGTAACTATAGGGTCCGAAAAGACTTTTTCCCCTTCCAAAAATTGAATATACTGTTCCGCCAAACGTTTTTGCCCTTCCGTGGTATAGAAAATTTCACTTCTGTACTGGGTGCCCACATCATTTCCCTGGCGGTTAAGGGTTGTAGGGTCATGTGTAGCGAAAAAAACTTCCAATAATTCCTGAAAGGAAATTTCCTTAGGGTCAAAAGTAATTTTGATGGCCTCTGCATGTCCTGTTCTTCCAGTACAGATTTCGCGATACGCAGGATTTTTGATGTTTCCTCCCGTATAACCTGATACTACTGACCTTACTCCTTTAAGCCTTTGAAATACAGCCTCTGTGCACCAAAAACAGCCGTTGGCCAGAATGGCCGTTTCAAGGTTTGCGTTATTTTGTTTATCCATTTATAGTAAAAGTTGAACAATTTATTGAAATATGCAATATTGACCGTACATTTAACTTTTGCTTAATAGTCGCAAAAATAGCAATAACCTTATAGTATCTTTTGTTGTTCGCTACATAGGGATTCCTTACTTTCACACCGATGAATTCCGGCATGATATACGCAAAAAACATTCATAAATCCTACGGAAGTTTAGAAGTCTTAAAAGGTGTGGACCTAACGATAGAAAAAAGTGAAATTGTTTCCATTGTCGGAGCTTCGGGAGCAGGCAAAACCACCCTACTTCAGATTTTGGGAACCTTGGACATGGCCTCCAATCCAGGGGACAGCTCGATTCAAATCAATGGAATTGACGTTAATCAGCTAAATTCCAGGGATTTGGCCAAATTTAGAAACGAACACATCGGTTTTATCTTTCAATTCCACCAACTCCTTCCCGAATTCACGGCACTGGAAAATGTCTGTATCCCGGCCTTCATCAAAAAAACGAACAGACAGGAATGCGAGAAAAAAGCAAAGGAACTATTGGGATTTTTGGGATTGGAAAAACGGCATGACCATAAACCCAGTGCATTATCCGGTGGCGAACAGCAACGTGTTGCCGTAGCGCGGTCTTTGATCAATGGCCCTTCCGTTGTTTTGGCGGATGAACCCAGTGGAAATTTGGACTCCGAAAGTGCAGACAATTTGCACCACCTTTTCTTTAAGCTTAGGGAAGAATTTGGACAAACCTTTGTTATTGTGACCCACAACCAGAACTTGGCCAATATGGCAGACAGAAAATTGACAATGGTAGATGGAAAAATGGTTGTATGAACCTACTGAAAAAGGTTTGGGCATTTTTTCTTAGGCCCAAATATCAAACGTATACCTATCCCGGCACTTTACAAAGACGGGTCTTTCTAAACCTTTTGGGGTGGAATATTGCCATTGCCATAGGGGTAGGGTTCATCATAGAAATAATAAGGGAGGCCTTGGGCGTAGATGTCGGCACACATGGAATGGAGCGATTGTTTGGGCACTATCATCCCTTGGTAATTTTGGCCATGGCCGTAGTGTTGGCCCCTGTTTTGGAAGAATCCCTTTTTAGGGGGCCTCTGATCTTATTTAAAAAATCGACCTATTTTGCCTTGGCTCTTTATACCTCCATTTTTCTATTTGGACTCATCCATCTTTTTAATTTTGAGGGGTATCAAAATGCACTATGGTTTGCCCCACTCCTATTTTTGCCCCAACTGATTACCGGTATTTTTTTAAGCTACATAAGGGTGAGGATGGGTTTGGGACATGCAATGCTTTTTCATGCCCTGTTCAATTTAATTTTGCTTGGACCCTTTCTATTGGTTACACTTCTAAATCCATCTGCAAATTGAAAAAGTCCGAGCTTAAAACCTTTTTAGATGCCAAGGCGGAACAGTATGAGCATCCCAAGTTCCTGGAATCGGATCCCATTCAAATCCCGCATCGGTACACCAAAAAGGAAGATGTTGAAATCAGTGCATTTTTGACGGCCACCATTGCATGGGGCAACCGTATGAGCATTATTAAAAGTGCCACGCGGATGATGGAACTTATGGACAACTCCCCTCACGATTTTATCCGCAACCATGAAGTATCGGACTTGGGGCGTTTGGATGACTTTGTCCATAGGACTTTTAACGGGATGGATTTACGTTTTTTCACTACCGCACTTAAATCCATATATAAAAATTACGGCGGGCTGGAACCTATTTTTTCCAAACATCAGGAGCCACATACACTGCAACCGGCAATAGCTCGATTTAAGGAGTTGTTTTTTGAATTGCCGCATTCCAAACGTACCCAAAAACATGTATCCAATCCTGATTCGGGCTCCGCTGCCAAACGAATAAATATGTTTTTGCGCTGGATGGTACGGCCCGCTGCCAAAGGTGTGGATTTTGGTTTATGGAAATCCCTATCCCCAAACCAGTTATCCTGCCCCCTGGACGTACACTCGGGAAACGTAGCGAGAAAACTAAGGCTTTTACAACGGAAACAAAACGACGCAAAAGCCGTTATGGAGTTGGACCATAGTCTTCGCCAATTGAGTCCCATCGATCCCGTTAAATATGATTTTGCCCTTTTTGGATTGGGGGTTTTCGAAAAATTTTAATCCATAGTTTCAAATTCCCGATCCGTCAAAGTGCGCATAAAGGCAATGATGGCTTTGGTCTCCCTGTCCGTTAAGTCCAGCGAATCGGGAGGTAAGGTCTGGTAGGGCACGTCCAATCCCATTCCCTGGCCACCGCCCACATTGTAAAATTGCATTACCTCTTCCAAAGTCTTGTAGACCCCGTTATGCATGTAAGGGCCGGTAAGGGCAATGTTCCTGACCGTAGATGTTTTGAAAAACGATTTCTTCTCTTCCACCTTATAGGGAAAGTATTGTCCCAGATCTTCGTCCAGAACGGGATGGGTAAAGCTGGCATTCTTGGGCAGCCCCAGATTTTCAAACTCGGTCTCCTGGTATTTTGGTGGAACCGTTCCATTAAAAGCCGGTGGAAAATGACATGTGGCGCAAGCGGCCTTGCCCATAAATAAATTAAACCCCAGGACTTCCTCTTGCGTCAAGCTTTCTTCCTTTCCCTGCATATTTCGGTCAAACTTGGAATCGAAAGGGGCCAAACTCCGAATATACGTGGCAATGGCATTTCGCACATTTTGATTCGTGACGCCATCGCGGTACAGCGAATCAAATGCCGATTGGTACGTTGCGTTCGCTTTTACCTGCTCTTCCATCCTGTTCAAATCCATATGGAATTCATTTTCGTTATTGGCAACACTTACGATCTGCGCCTCCAGATCATCCCCACTTCCATCATAGAAAAACGTTTTTTGATATACGGCATAGGAAAGCGTTGGCGTATTGCGCTGTAAGGGCTTTCCGTTATTTCCCAATGCTTTTGGTTGGCCATCCGTAAAGGCCTTTTCTTTAAGGTGGCAGGTGGCACAACTCATCAATCCTTCATTGGACAATGCGTTATCATTGAACAATGCCCTTCCCAAGGCTACGCGCTCTTCACCAATGGGTGGGGAATTGGGCAAAGCAAACATTTTTATATTAAAAAAATCCTTGTCAAAAAGATTGTCGGCCTTAGGGTTCAAAGGCCGTGATGTGTTTAAATTGACCTGCCAATCCATAGCGGTGGCATTGACCAATTGAAGTTGGGTGTGGGTATGTTCTTTAATAAAAGTGTAGCGGTCAAAAGTTTCAAAATCCCCTTGTTCCAGGGTGGTCATCGCAGCATCCAATTCCGTCATCCATTCCTGGTATAAACCGGTATCCCGAAAAGCTTCCCTATAAATTTCAAGGATTTCTTTTAGGGTCATGTAATTGTCAATGGCTTCCGTAAGGGAATTGGATAGCATTGGGGAATCGAAACCGGTGATGCCCTTTGTCGCTACATTGACAATGGCATCCCTGATCATCTTTAAATGGTGCCTATCCAATTGCCTGTAAATATTATGGTGCTTTCCAATGTAAGGAATACGGGACTGAAGGTATACCAGTACGTTGTGTAACTCCCTGTTTGAAATGGCATCCCCTCCAAATAGCATTTCTTCCAAAACTTGGTAACTCTTGGGCTTACGTATTTTTATATCGGTATAATCATCGATTTCCACCTTCAACAAATTGGGCGCATTCATGGAGAGGTAATTTTCGTGGTCATACGCTATAAGCATAGGTTCCACACGCTTGTACCATTTTCTACTCTTTAGGAATGCATCCTGATTTTCCGCTAGGCTATGTAAAGTGTCCATTTGTTGGATATGGAAGGAAGCACTGTCCAAGGTTTTAAAATAGTATTGCCTTACGGCTTCATTGAACCTGGAAGGTTCCTTGGTACTGGTTACTTTTTCGAAGGTTTTTTCCTGACAGGATGGTAGTAAAAAAAGGATGACCAAATAATAGGACAACGGTTTCATTTTCATTTTCATGCAAAACATGGGTTAATGAGTGAAGGGCTCCCAACCTTATGGTTGGGAACCCTTTGAAAAAACTTTTATATCATCCCAATTATCTGGGAAGTCCAGTCAATTTAAAAAGGAAGGAACCTTCCAATCTACTTAGACTTTCATCAATTGCCGTGGGATCGACAAATTTTGAGCCATCTGCCCTAACTGCTGTTTCGGGGGTGGTATTGAAATCCCAACCGTGAACCTGGGCACCTCCAAGAAAAGTAGATTCGGTGGCACCGATAATATCCGTGACATCAATCAAACCTGTGATTTCCCAGTATCTTGTTTCCGTACCAAAGCCCAATTGCGAAGCGGCAATTTGATTGCATTCCAAAACTTCTTCCAAAGCCCCGGTGTTGATATTGTACTGCCATAGTTTGGCATATCCCTGAATATCGGTGTTCAAGTCCTGATAACCATTAGGGTCTTCCTGAATGTACACATAGTTTTCGGTCACCAAAATATTATCCGGAGAATGCATTCCATCACCGATACCTCCTTCGCGATCACCATCCACCACAACAGTGAGCTTGGCATCACCTGTTGGATCATCAGGATTTAACTCTAATTTATAGACCCTTCCAAAGGTAGTTCCCCTATTGGCCAAATCCGGATTCTCGGGTCGATACCTTCCAGTAGCGTTGAAATAAGTATTTCTGTTGTTCGCTGCTGAACCTCTTTGCCAATCAATATCCTCAATTCTTTGAAAACCTATAGCAACGGAATCTATGGCTTCTTGATTCAACTCATCAATGGTACGTTCTGTTACCTGTACCCATTCCACATCATAAGTGGTATCTTCCACCATTCCCATTTCAAATTTTAGGCCACCACCACCAATAGCGGTTTCAGTGGTATCCTTCCCCCTTAAAACATAAAGATCGCCACCATGTAAATCACCCAAACTACCTACGTACATGGCAAAGTGGGCTTCTGGATAGGAGTTATTGCTATCATCATCACCCATAAAAACAACTGTACTTCCAGGATATGCATCTTTGCCAACCACAACGGCATTTTCAGTGGACCATTCCCCCAATGCAGGCAGTCTTTCCGCTTCTACCCTATCTTCGGCATTCCGAAATGGATTAATGCGATAAACCCCTTTGGCATTACCGCCCCACTCTCCGCCAGAAAGGTATAATGGGCCAAAACCATGTTCTTCCGGAGTAATTGCAGAACCTGAACACTGCGCAGTAAAAGCCGTAGCCGTAGCATTTACTATATAATCACCTTCCAATGGCTGAAGGTCTTTGTTCATTCTTATGCGGGCAATGGAATAATCGGATTCCAGATTGTTTATAAAGGCATACGTTCCATCTTCATTGGGATACAACGCAGCTCCGTCCATATAGGAACCGTAAATAAAAGTGGAATCTGACGGCAAAATGTCTGCAGAGGACAATATCATCTGCAAGTCGGCACTACTTGCAAAACTGCCTTTAAGTTCAAATACCTCATTGGGTACCACGGAACTTTCAAGAGGTACCAACTCGGAAACGGTGAAATCCTCACCATCCTGTCCGTCCTGACCGTCGGTTCCATCTACACCGTCAACACCGTCACGGCCGTTTCTACCATCTTCACCATCACAACTGGAAAAAGTGACCATAAGGGATGCCAGTGTAAACAATAAGAATGCATTTTTTTTCAATTTCATGATTTAAAGCTTTTTAGGTTTTCGTATGCCCCAAAAATACTTTTAGCGAGCAGCTGGAGAGGTTAAGCAGTCGTGGTGATACTGTCAAGAGTTGATGAAATAAAAGTTAAGCTTTTAATAGAAGGTTAATACTTAGAATTGGTCTTGATAGGGCTAAATGCAAGGAAAAAACTAATGGCCTGTTCCTAAGAAACATAGGGGATTTGTATATCAAAAACCACATAAAGCTGGCCTATAGGTCCACTTATTTCTTGTTAGGTCCATCTATTACTATTCAATTTTTTGGGTATTGGGATTTACTCAATTTATGCTCCTAAAGTATGCGCGGAACCCTTTTGTTTCCAACAACGCCACTGGAAGGACCATAAAAAACAAGCACCTATTTAAAAAATGAGCAAGGCCCAAGGTATCATTCTTGTCAGTATTTATATTTTCATTAATGCTCTTTTCACCTATAAATATGGAAAAGGACTGGGATTTTCCTTACCCTTGATCCCTCCTTTGATGTATACAAGTCTCATTGGGTGCACGATTTTTTTTCTTAGAAAAACGGCTATTCCACCTTTGAAAGAATCAACACTGGTCATTTTATACTGGACAATCGTTGGAGTATTTTCCGTTGTATGCACCCTTGTTGTCCTGAGCATAGATGGGGACAGTCTCAATGTGGATAGATGGTCCGCCCTAGAGTTGACGGTTCAAGGAATAACTGAAGGTAAATACCCCTATTCCCGAAAAGACCATTTAGGCCAGATGAGTTCTAATTTTCCGGCGTTGGGGTTCCTGGGCCTGCCATTCTATATGCTAGGTGATGTAGGATATTTACAAGTATTTGTCTTTATAGTATTTTCCTTTTTCCTGTTCAAAACATGTAACGCAGAAAAAACGTCCTTTTTTATGCTGTTTCTTTACCTTTCCTCCCCAGCTTTGATTTGGGAAATCCTGGCAAAAAGTGATTTGGTCAGTAATCTCTTTCTTGTTTTTCTTTTTATTGAATACTGGAAGAAAAAATATCATGGGGATTTGTTTAAGAAACCTATGGTATGGGGAGCGCTGATCTCATTTTTTGTATTGACAAGAGCTGTCGTTGTTGTTCCATTGGTCATTTTATTTCTGCGGGATTTTTGGCAAAGTGAAATGGGGATTAAAATTAAAATAGTGCTATCAATGGCCCTAATGGGCCTCACCATTTGTCTACCCACGCTTTTATCCGTTCCTAATTGGGCTACGTTGAGAAATCTCAATCCAATCTCCCTTCAAACAAACAAAGCCCCTTTCATCGCTTACCTGTTGTTATTTACTACTTTTTATATTCCCTGGCTTACAAAAAAACATAATGACCTTATTTTCTATAGTGCCTTGATCATTTTTATGATACCCTTTATCGGAATGATCTTTACAATTGTGCAAGTTGGATGGCATACGACCCTTTTCAATCACCAATTTGACATTTCTTACCTTAGTATGTGCATACCACCTATCCTTATTTGGATCAAAAACAATTTGGACTTTGAGGATAGGTTCAAAAAGGTATGAAATTTAATTTTTTGTGCAAGTAATGACAGCTAAGGTATTGAAAATCAATGCTGTTTTATCCTTAATACGGAATTATCCGAATCCAATACGATATGGAAGTTAAAAAGATCATCGAGTTCATTGGCAGGGGACGTACAGATTATATTTTTCAGCTCTTCAAAAAGGACAATTGGAAAGAATTGCTTCATAACGGTCCGGTAAAACCGATGCAATGGCTTGTCTATTATAATGATACTACCGCCTTGAAAGCAATTTTGGAATATGGTGGAACACTCGAAAGTATTGATTTAAATGAGGAATTGGGAAACGCCGCATTTTTTGGGCACTGGAAGGTTTGTGACTTTTTGATAAACCATGGAGCTAATGTTAATGCCATTATTGACAAGACCAATGAAACACCGTTGCATAACGCCCTAGCCAAGGCAGGTAGACCCTATTACCATTATGTGGTCAAACTATTGGTGGAAAAGGGAGCGAATGTCAATGCCAAAACCCTTCCCGGTGTGGAAACGGGTGCTTTCATGCGCGACGTAAGAACCAAGGGAGAAACACCCTTACATCGGGCAGCGGCCTATGCTGATGAACGAACGATCAGCTTTCTTATTGAAAATGGCGCGGACAAAACGGAAAAAGATGCAAATGGAGATTCTCCCATGAGTTGGGCCAGCGAACATCTACGCCCCGGCACTATACTCTCTTTGCTCAGTTTCGGTGAACATACCATTGGAGATGGCCACAAAGTAAAAAATACAAGTGACCATGGACAAGGATGGGGAAACAGCATGGACTGGAATTTACTGGGGGATTATTTACCGGAAAAATGACGCAGCGGGACAAAGGCTAAAAGTGAATGTCCGAACTGAGTCTATAGTTATGAACTTTTGGGGACGGACTCCAAATCAGTTTAGCAATTGCATATGTCAATATTAGCTGGACGTTAGGAAACCAAATTACGGGTGTCAATGGGAAAACCACATCCTGCATGTACTATTCAAGTAGCACTCAGTTGCGATTTTCAACCGTCTTTTTCAACTCCCGAAGCCGTAACCAGGCTCAAAATCCAAAGATTGCTTCTTACCGCCCTCCCGTATCGACTTGTAAATGGCCTCCACGATCATCATATCCCGTTTTCCCATTTCCCCGGGGGCTAAATTGGGGGCATCGTAAAGAATATGCTTGGCGAAATCATCCATTTGTAGTTTTTGTTGACTTTCCTGTTTAAAGTCCAATTCCCCTCGTGAAGTCCTTCCGGCCAATGGAATATAGGTACTTGCAGGGTCCAATTCAAACCACCCGTTCTCACATGTGGCGTAAAGTCGGTTGGCTATCACGTTATGGGAGGTCATCATATTGGCCACTGCCCCACTGGGAAACTCAAATTGGGCCGTTATGGTTTCATCGGTATCCTTAAAGTATTCTGGACGGGTGCTGTATTCCTGTGCCTGGACCGAAATAGGATTTTGCCCAGTTCCATAGATTGCGCTCTGTATGGCATAAACACCCATATTGACCAAGGCACCACCACCGGACAATTTTCTATCCAAACGCCATTGATTGGGGTTGGACGTAGACCGATAGGCCGCATCTGCAGATACATAAAGGACTTCGCCGAACGTTTTCTCCCTTACAAAACGCTTCACTTCTTGCGTATAGGGTTCGGAGTGCAAGCGGTAGCCCATTCCCAGTTTTACCCCAGCATCTTTGCACGCTTTGATGATTTCATCACATTCCCTTACGTCCATGGCCATGGGTTTCTCGCAAATTACATGTTTACCCGCTTTTGCCGCCCGGATGGAAAATTCCGCATGCATGGAATTGGGAAGTACAACATAGACCACATCAATTTCCCTATTCTCCTTGATTGCATCAAAATTGCCATAGTTAAAAATATTGCCCTCGGGAATATTGTACCTATTGGCCCATGTTTTCGCCTTGGCCGGGGTACCGGTCACTATCCCTGCCAAATAACAATGTTCGGTATCCATCAAAGCCGGTGCCAACTGATAGGTACTGTAACTTCCAAGACCCACCAAAGCCACACCCAGTTTCTTCTTTTGATTGGAACCTGACATGGCACAGGCCAAAGGCACATTTGCCATCAAAGTGGTTGCTCCTACTCCTTTGGACAGGGTCTTTGCGAATTTTCTTCGACTTAACGCTTTCATTGTTCCATTCGTTTCGTTTTCAAGTTAAAGAATAGTTTCCCTTCCAACACAAACTTTAGCTTATTCTTATCCAAAATCCCTATTTTTAACAGAGACCAATTCAAAACGAAAATGAAAAAAAAGCTACTCTATTTTTGTATCCTTTGCATAACCAGTCTCGTTGTTGCCCAAGAACGAAAATTACCAATAGATACCACGGTTACCACGCAACACAGTGTTACGGTAAAAGGAACCTCGTTTTCTTACACAGCTACCACGGGTACACAGCCCGTTTGGGATAAAACGGGAAAACCAATTGCCGCATTACATTACACCTACTACACCCGAAACAATGTGAAAAATAGGGAGGAACGCCCTTTATTGTTTTCGTTCAATGGAGGCCCCGGTTCCGGTTCCGTTTGGATGCACCTGGCCTATACCGGGCCCCGGATTTTAAAAATTGATGATGAAGGATACCCCGTTCAACCGTATGGGGTAAAGGAAAATCCGTATTCCGTTCTGGATGTGACGGATATTGTATTCATAAACCCAGCGAATACAGGTTATTCCAGAACTATTCCCGAAACGGGTGAGGAAGTGGATAGGGATATGTTTTTTGGCATCAATGCCGATGTAAAATATTTGGCGGAATGGATGAACACCTTTGTTACCCGAAATAACCGCTGGCGTTCCCCTAAATACATCATTGGCGAGAGCTATGGTGGAACCCGTGTTATGGGACTCTCCTTGGCCCTCCAAAACCAACAATGGATGTATTTGAATGGGGTCATTATGGTTTCGCCGGCCGATTATAAGGTGATTCGGGTTGGTGGTCCCGTTTCCAGTGCGTTGAACCTTCCGTATTATACGGCCGCAGCATGGCACCATAAGGCATTACCTGCCGAATTACAAAGCAAGGACCTGTTGGAAATCCTTCCGGAATCCGAGGAATATACCATAAATACTTTGATCCCTGCGATTGCCAAGGGAGGATTCATTTCCGATTCCGAACGAAATGCAGTTGCCAAAAAAATGGCGTTTTATTCGGGATTAAAGGAGAAGGATATTTTGGATCATAATCTTGATGTACCCACTGCATTCTTTTGGAAAAATCTAATGAAAGAGCGTGGGGGATATACGGTTGGAAGATTGGACAGCCGATATAGGGGTATCGACAAAAAATTAATCGGTATGCGTCCGGATTACAACTCTGAAATCACCTCGTGGTTACACAGTTTTACCCCTGCCATCAATTACTATCTCCAAGAGGAGTTAAAATTTAAAACGGATATTAAATACAATATGTTTGGTCCCGTAAGGCCTTGGAACAACGAAAACGACAATACCAGGGACAACCTAAGACAGGCCATGGCACAGAATCCGTATTTGAACGTTCTGGTACAGTCCGGTTATTACGATGGTGCCACCACCTACTTCAATGCCAAATACACCATGTGGCAGGTAGATCCCAGTGGGCGAATGAAAGACCGGTTTGAATTTAAAGGGTATCGTTCCGGCCATATGATGTACCTAAGGCGTGAAGATCTACAAAAAGCCAATGAGGATTTAAGGGCCTTTATTCTACGAACCATGACCAAAGGTGAATCTGCAAAATATTAAAACCATGAAAAGAATAGCGTTAACAATCAGTCTACTTTGTGTAATTACAACCACACAAAGCCAGGAAGTTCCCCCAAAAGAATGGCAAATAAAAACAGCTTTGATGGCCGTGCCAAAGGATTATCAGGACGGAGCCATGGTGTATGGGTATGATTCCAATGGAAACTTTACGACCCTAAGGGAAGGTTCCAATGATTATATAGCCCTGGCGGATGATCCCAAAAATGACAAGTTCTCCACTGCGGCCTATCACAAGGATTTGGACCCTTTTATGGCCAGGGGACGGGAGTTAAAAGCCCAGGGCAAGGAGTTCCAAGAGATTTTTGACATTCGTGAGAATGAAGTGAAATCAGGTAAGCTTAAGATGCCGGACAAGGCCACCCTTTGTGTATTCACAGGTGAGGTGAATCCGGACACCAAGGAAATCGAGAACCCCTACCTTCGCTATGTGTTCTACATTCCCTTTGCCACCGGGGAATCCACGGGCTTACCCACTACCCCTACCCCGCCCGGACATGCCTGGATTATGGACCCGGGCACCCATAGGGCCCATATTATGATTTCGCCTCCAAAAAAACAATGAAGAAAATAGTTTTTGAAAATCCCCATAGGAAAAAACATTTTGAATTTTTTCATGGGATGAACCATCCCCACTTCAATCTTACCGCCAATGTGGATATTACCATATTCTTGCGGTGGGTCAAAGCCAACAATCTGCCCTTGACCCTTACCTTAGTGCACGGACTTTCCAAAACGGCCAATGGAATCAAAGAGTTTCGATGGAGGATACGAAAGGATGAAGTGGTGGAACATGAACTTGTCCATCCATCTTTTACCGTTCCAACGGATGGAACGGATGTTTTTAGTTTCTGTACGGTAAGGTATCAGCCAGAACTTAGTATTTTTATCCAAGAAGCGAATCAAGTGCAGGAGCGAATGAGGACGAGCCCTTCCGTTGAGGATGAACCCGACAGGGACGACTATCTTTTTATGTCTGCCATTCCGTGGGTCAGTTTTACCGGCTTACAACATGCTATGAGTTATCATCCCCATGATAGTGTTCCCCGAATCTCCTGGGGCAAATTCCTTGAACAAAATGGTAGGACGTTGATGCCCCTGTCCGTGCAGGCGCACCATGGGTTGGTTGACGGAAGATACATGGGCGCTTATTTTAATAATTTTCAAGAATACCTTGATTCTGTTAAAATATAGATTACAATACTGTGTTTTTATTAAATTATTTGTAACAAAATTCTTCTTTTCACTACTCATATTACAAATTTATGATTATGGGAGGCGGAGGGTTTGCACAACACGCTAAAAATGTTACGGAAAACAATAGGGCACTTTTACGTTCCCAAAGGAGAAATCGAAAGACCAATAGGGACGTTTATGGAAAATCTTCAGTAACAGAGCTTCAATTTAAAAAATCTACAAAGGACGATATTATTAAGGTCAGGGCACAAATGCGCCTATACAATAAAAAGCTCAAAAGGAAGGGTTGGATAGCCTTTGGAATAACTATTTTTCTTCTGTTAGTCCTATGGTGGCTTTTTAGCCAATAATCTTTACATTTAGGGAAAAGGCAATCATGACCAAATTAAAATTTGTAATGGTAACTGCATCCCTTTTATTGGGCTTTTTTCAGAAGAATACTGCCATTGCACAGGACTGGGCCAATTTAAAAAAGTATCAAAACGAAAATTTGGCATTGGAACTTCATAACTCCCAAAATAATCGCGTGGTCTTTATGGGGAACAGTATAACGGAAGGCTGGTTGCAGGCAAATCCCAAATTTTTTGAAGGCAAGCCTTATGTAAATCGTGGTATTGGAGGGCAGACTACCCCACAAATGCTGCTTCGATTTCGGCAGGACGTCATTGACCTCAACCCAAAAATTGTAGTCATTTTAGCTGGCACCAATGATATTGCGGAAAATACGGGCCCAATTACATTGGAACAAATACGGGACAATATGCTTTCCATGGTAGAACTGGCCAAGGCGAACCATATTATTCCGATCGTTTGTTCGGTGTTGCCGGCCTACGATTATCCTTGGCGCCCGGGCAAAGCCCCAAATATTAAAATTCCGAAGTTGAACGAAATGCTCAGACAAATGAGCACAGAACACAAGGTTCCTTATTTGGATTACTTTTCGGCAATGGTCGATGATCGTAATGGCTTACCTGAGGCCTATACCACGGATGAAGTCCATCTTACCAAAGAAGGATATGCGGTAATGGAAAAACTGGTGGAAAAGGCCATTGGCAAGGTGCTTCAGGAATAACAAAAAGCCCTCACGGCCCATGAATCAAAGAGCGACCATTTCTTACTTTTATATTCCCATACAGTAGCAATTGGTTTTGGTAAGTATCATCATTCCCTTTAAGAACACCGCCCCTTTTTTACCGGAATGCCTCGATTCCATTCTAGGTCAAACCTACGTGAAGTGGGAAGTTCTGGCAGTAAATGATGGTTCTTTGGACCATAGTAATGCATTGGTTTCCCAATATGCAATCAAGGATAAGAGAATCCGATTGTTTCAGAACAAGGGCTCAGGGATTATACCCGCATTGCAAACGGCGTATTCGCATGCCCGTGGGGAATTCATTACGCGAATGGACTCCGATGATATCATGAAACCCAATAGACTGGAAATAATGGTAGAATCACTGCAGGAATATGGCCCAGGGCATTTGGCCGTTGGACAGGTACATTATTTTTCCCAAAGCGGAATCAGCGATGGTTATAATCGCTATGAACGGTGGTTGAACCAATTGACCGCCAAGGGAAACAATTATTCGGAAATCTATAAGGAATGTGTTATCCCTTCCCCTTGTTGGATGGCCCATCGCAATGACTTTGAAGCCAGTGAGGGCTTTCTGCCAAACAGATATCCCGAAGATTACGATCTTACCTTTCGATTTTATGAAAAAGGATTGAAGGTTATTTCCTGTACCCAGGTACTCCATCTTTGGCGGGATTATGATACCCGCACTTCAAGAACCCATGAACACTACGCCCAAAACTATTTTTTGGATATAAAAATCCATTACTTTTTAAAACTGGAGCATGATCTCACCAGGCCATTGGTGATTTGGGGCGCAGGTTTTAAAGGGAAAACCATTGCAAAAAGATTATTGGAAAACCATATCCAATTCACTTGGCTCTGTGATAATCCCAATAAAATTGATAAAAAGATATACGGGAAGGAACTAAAACACTTTGGTGCCTTAAAAACCTTGCAACGACCCCAAAGTATTATTACCGTCGCCAATGGGCAAGCCCAAATCGAAATAAGGAAATACCTAAAGGACCTGGGACAAGAATCCATGAAGGATTTCTTTTTCTTCTGTTAGGGATAAGATTGGCTTTCCATTAACATTGCTTTGCCGGTTCAGATAGGGCAAAACCTTATATTTGAACTTTAAAACTTGGAATGCAGTTCAAACATCCAGAAATTCTTTGGGCCTTACTTTTACTGCTCATCCCCATCCTGATTCATCTTTTACAGCTCCGCCGCTTTAAGAAGACGCCCTTTACCAATGTTGCCATGCTACAAAGGGTGGTTTCGGAATCCCGAAAAAGTCAAAATCTCAAAAAGTGGCTTTTGCTGTTTACACGCCTATTCTTGCTTGCTTTTTTAATTATCGCCTTTGCCCAGCCCTTTTCCTCAAAATTAGATGCACTGACCAAGAGGGAAACCGTGATTTATTTGGACAATTCCTTTAGTATGCAGGTCAAAAAGGACGGTATGGCCTTGTTGGGAAAATCCATTCAGGACTTGATACAGATCATTCCCGAAACCACCAATTTCACACTTTTTACCAATGAACAAACCTTCCAAAATGTCACCATAAAGCAGATACAAAATAATTTGCTTTCCTTGGAGCCTTCCGAAAAACAGTTACGATTGGACCAGATCGTTCTAAAAGCAAAATCCCTTTTTACCCAGGACGACAAAAGCATTAAAGAGTTGTTGATCATATCCGATCTACAGGAAAGAATGGCCACTGCAAACGACGTCCTGGACATTGAAAACCTCCATATTGTCCAAACACTTCCGGTTAAGCGAAACAACATTTATATCGATTCGCTTTTTTTGGGACAGGTAGATGGAAATCAAGTATCCTTGAACGTACAGGTTATTGGATTGGAAGATAATGAAACCGTCCCCATTTCCCTCTATGACGATGACCGCTTAATAGCCAAAACCGCGGTAAAGGGAGCGGGTTCCGAACGAACGATCAGCGTTCTTTCCCTTGAAAACGGTAAGTCCATTAAAGGAAGGGCCGTAATTGAGGATCAAGTCCTTACCTACGATAACCAGTTTCATTTTACCATCAATGAACGCAGCAAACCCAAAATTTTAGCGATTTCTGAAGAGGAGGCCTCTTTTTTGGAAAGAGTCTTTCCGAAGAGCGATTTCGATTTTTTGAAATTCGACCTTAACAACCTAAATTATAGTTTGTTGGAGTCTCAAAATACCATTATCCTAAACGGATTGCAGACCATTCCCAACAGTTTGGCAACAGTGCTTCTGGATTTTTCCAAAAATGGAGGTTCCCTTGTCGTAATTCCTTCTGCCAAAGCCATGGATGTTACTACTTACAATCTTTTTCTAAGGCAGATAACCCCTATTACCTTGGAGAGTTCCGTAGTTAGTGCGGAAAAAATAACGAAAATAGCCTTTCAACATCCACTATATGAAAACGTATTCGAGAAAAGGGTAACCAATTTTGATTACCCTGAAGTCAAATCCTTTTACAGGACCCTTTCCAATGGTTCGGTGGCCCTGTCCTTCCAGGATGGTTCCCCTTTCCTGATCACATCGCAAAACTGCTATGTATTTACAGCTTCATTGCAAGCGGAAAACTCCAATTTCATTAATTCACCCTTGGTGGTACCCACTTTCTTTAATATTGGGGAACAAAGTCTAAAAAACGCTGCCCTGTACCAAACCATAGGACAAAACCAAAGCGTGGATGTAAACCATAGGTTGGAACAGGACAATATCTTAAAATTGGGCAAAGGGGAAGTAGAATTCATCCCATTACAGCAGTCCTTTTCCAATAAAGTTCGGTTAACTTTTGAAGAAAATCCTTCAAAAGATGGAACCTATGTGGTTTTAAGGAACAATGATACACTTCAAAACCTGAGCTTCAATTTCCCAAGGAGTGAAAGCAAACTCAACTACCTTGCTGCCACTGGTTTTGGCACCGCAACGGTCCATTCCAGTATTTCCGAGCTTTTTAGGACATTACAAGAAGATACTTCCATTACGGACTATTGGAAATGGTTTGTTATTTTTGCCTTGCTCTTTGCGGTGTTGGAACTATTGATTCAAAAACTGTTTCCATGAATGTACTTTTAAAATCTGCCACAATAGTAGCTCCAGGCCACAAGAACCTCCATCTTAAAAAAAGGGATATCCATATTAGAAATGGAAAAATTGAATCGATCAATGCAAAGATTTCCATGGATGGGAACCTAAGGCTTATTGAACGGAAAAACCTTCATGTATCGCTGGGATGGTTCGATTCTGGTGTGGCTTTCGGAGAACCTGGATTTGAGGAGCGGGAAACCCTTGCCAATGGGCTTGATGTTGCCTCAAAAAGCGGGTTCACCGAAATTCTATTGAATACCAATACCAATCCAAGACCCGATACAAGACCGGACATTGTGTTTTTGAAGGAACGGAGCGCAAAGAAGAGTACCGTTCTTTATCCCCTGGGAAACGTAACTGCCAATGGCAAAGGTGAGGCCTTGGCCGAACTGTACGACATGCACCAAGCCGGTGCAGTTGGCTTTTATGATTTTAAGTCCCCCATTACCAACGCCAATCTCATGAAAATTGCCCTGCAATATGCCCAGAATTTTCAAGGCCTGGTCTTCTCCTATCCCCAGGATAAGATGGTAAAAGGCAAGGGGGTTGCCAATGAGGGAACCGTTTCCACAAGGCTGGGACTAAAAGGGATTCCCGCGCTTGCCGAAGAACTTCAAATTGCAAGGGATCTATATATTTTGGAATATACCGGGGGAAAACTGCACATTCCTACCATTTCCACGGAAGGTTCGGTGCAATTGATCGCGGAGGCAAAGAAAAAAGGTTTGGACGTTAGCTGTAGTGTAGCACTTCACAACTTGGCACTCACGGATTCCTTGCTGGAGGATTTTGATTCCAACTATAAGGTAATGCCCCCCCTACGTATATCAAAAGACGCCAAGGCATTGCAGAAGGCACTTTTAAAGGGTACCATTGACTTTGTCACCACGGACCACACCCCTTTGGATATTGAGGAAAAACGAGTGGAATTTGATAATGCGGCCTACGGAACCATAGGACTGGAAAGTGCATTTGGGGCACTGAATTCCATTTTTGGGATGGAAAAAACAGTGGAAATACTCACCAGGGGCAGGGACCGTTTTGGACTGGAAACCCCGCAAATGGAAAAAGGGGCTCCGGCCAACCTAAGCTTGTTCAATCCCGATGGGAATATTATTTTCGGCAACGAACATATCCATTCAACCTCAAAAAATAGTGCCTTTCTTGGACAGCGGCTCAAAGGCCACGTCTATGGTGTGGTCAATAACGGCAAAATAAACCTGGCATAAACATGGACAAAACTGCTAAGGAGGGAAAAACTGTGGCCATAATAGCATATTTGACAATTGTTGGATGTTTGATTGCCATAACCATGAATTTAGAACCCAAAAACCCATTTTCGAGATTCCATATTCGACAGGCGTTTGGCATCCATATCCTTTATCACGTTTTAGCCATTGCCTTGAGTTATCTGGGGATGGCATGGGCGGCCATACTACTGTTTTTGGTTTATCTGCTCATTTGGGGATTCGGTTTTATCCATGCCATAAACGGAAAGAAAAAACCCCTGCCCATTTTGGGTGATTCATTTCAAAAATGGTTTACATTCATCCAATGAGTGAAATCTGATTACCGCTATTCCATTTTTTAGCGGAAATTCCACTTATATTTACCATCAAAAAAATGAACCCCGCCCCACTATCCCTGGAACATTTGATACGCCCCAACGGTATTCCCTCGGAACATATTCCAGTTCTGTTCATGTTACATGGCTATGGCAGCAATGAGGAAGACTTATTTTCTTTTGCCCAGGAGTTGCCCGAAGAGTTTTTCATCATTTCCTTGAGGGCCCCCTATCACCTGGAACCTTTTGGTTATGCCTGGTATGCCATAAATTTTGATGCTGGGTCCGGCAAATGGAGTGATGATGCACAGGCCATCAACTCCAGGGAAAAAATAGTGACTTTTATGTATGAGGCATGTGAAGCCTATGGCCTGGATAACAAAAATGTAACCCTATTGGGATTCAGTCAAGGAACCATCCTAAGTTATGCCGTAGCACTCTCCTATCCAGAAAAAGTAAAAAATGTAATCGCCTTAAGCGGTTACATCAATGAAGGGATCCTTACCAATGACCATGGGGAAAAGGACCATTCCAATTTAGACATCTATTGTTCGCATGGACAGGTGGACCAGGTCATTCCACTGGAATGGGCACAACGTGCGCCGGAAGTATTGAAAAGCCTTGGCATTGACCATAAATACGAGGAATTTCCCGTTGGCCATGGCGTTGCCCCGCAGAATTTTTATTCGTTCCGGGACTGGCTGACCGCAAGAATCCAATAACTAATTGTTGCTCCGGGTATAGAGCAAGTGGTCCATTACAGTGAAGTCAACGCTTAAGTTGTCCTTTAACTCATATTTAATGACCAAATCCCCCCAGTACTTGCCATCCGAAAAATCCGCCAATAACCATTTATGGTTCAGCACCTTGATTTTATTGATTTTAAAATCACTTTCCATTCCGGCATAGGGGACCAATGGGTTATCTCCTTTTGCTTCATTGGTTTCCAATAGTTTGTCTTCAATATATCGTGTAGGATTCTCCAGATTTAAGTGGTCATAGTAGGCCATTGCGTCATCATTGTTTTCCAGGGAAAAATATTGCATGTCCATTAATCGGAATTGCAGCTTTTCCGTTGAATCCTTCAACATGGCAATTTCATTTTCCAAAGCTTCAATTTTTTCGGTGCTGGTTTTGGCAGTCTTGTTTCCTTTCATCAACAAAAAAAGGGCAATCAATGCCGCAAACACAAACAGGTATAAAAAGATATTCTTTCGCATTACATTGAAATTTTTAAGTTGTCGTAGGCCAGATGTACATTATCGGGCAACTGCGCCTCCACTTCGTCATGAAAGCCCAGCAAATGGCTAATATGGGTAAAATAGGTTTGCTCGGCACCAACGGTTTTGGCAAACTCCAAAGCCTCCTCCAGATTGAAATGGGAATAGTGCGGTTCTATCCTTAGTGCATTGACCACCATAACCTTGAGATTCTGAAGTTTTTGGAGTTCGGGTTCCTCCATACGTTTCACATCGGTCAGATAGGCAAAATCCCGGATTCGAAAACCTAAAACCGGCAGTCTGTTGTGAAACGCCTCAATAGGGGTTACCGTTACATCATCCAATTGAAACGGGCTATCCTTATCGATCAACTGCACTTGAACGGCAGGGGCACCGGGATACCGATCTTCATCCGCAAAAATATAATCGAACCTCCGTTTTAAGGACTGTACCACACGTTCATGGGCATAGATGGGGATGTCCCCCTGCCTAAAGAAAAATGGGCGGATATCATCAATACCGGCCGTATGATCGGAATGTTCATGGGTAAAAAGGATACCATCCAAACGCTCAATGGGATTGGACAACATTTGTTGCCTAAAATCAGGACCACAATCAATGACGTAATTATATGCCTTCCAGGAAACCAGAACCGAAACCCGTAGTCTTTTATCCTTAGGATTGGAGCTCAAACAAACTGGGTGATTACTGCCAATAATGGGAATTCCCTGGGAAGTTCCCGTACCCAAAAAAGTAACGGTCAAACGCTGTTCCATTTAAGTCAAAATTATAACATTATTATAGAATAGATTTCATCATCTTCTTAACTTTGTTATTGTTAAAAACTCTGATATGCCCACCAAAACCAGCACAAACAATGGCTTTGAAAACATTCCTTCCATAAAAGCCAAGACCCTGAGAATAAATTTGAACCCGGACATTTATGGAACTTTTGCCGAAATAGGGGCTGGGCAGGAAACTGCAAGGCATTTTTTTAGGGCTGGCGGAGCTTCGGGGACCATTGCCAAGGCCATGAGTGCATATGACAAGGCCTTTAGTGATTCCATCTATGGCATTGAGGAAGATGGCAGGTACGTGACCCAATCGCGATTACGAAAAATGTTGAAGCATGAAATGCGCTTGGTGGAAGAGCGTATTGATCGTAAGGAAAACCCCAATTACCGTTTTTTCTCCTACGCCAATACGGTGGCAACGATTGATTTTTCCAAGCGGTACAAAGGACATGGATGGGTTGGGTTACGCTTTCAATTGGAACCCACCCAAAAGGAACCCAATGAGATTATCCTACATGTTCGTTTTAAGCAAAATGAGGCAAGGCTGCAACAGGAAACCTTGGGCATTATGGGGGTCAACCTCATTTATGGGGCTTATTTTAAGCACGATAAGCCCAAAAAGTTGCTGAAATACCTCTACGATCATATCGACAAGGATACCCTTGAAATTGACATGATCAATTTTCACGGACCCAGTTTTAAGGATGTGGACAATAGGTTAATGAGTTTGCAACTGATTAAGAATGACATGACGGATGCCGTTATGTTCGGTCCCGATGGGCATAATTTATTACCGGCGGCCGTGCTTTATAAAAAGAATATCCTTGCCCTCCGGGGAAGCTTTAGGCCGGTGACCAAAGTGAACATGGATATGTTCCAAAAGTCCCATGACATTTTCATCCGTGAACAAACGGTGGATTATGACAATACCATTGTCATTTTTGAGATTACCTTGTCCAACCTAAAGGCCTCTGGGGAAATTGATGAACAGGATTTTATGGACAGGGCAGAGTTATTGAGTTCCCTGGGACATATGGTCATGATTTCCAAGTTTCAGGAATACTATAAACTGGTCGAATACTTTAATAATTACACCAAGGCGAAAATTGGGCTTACCATGGGCGTCAACAACTTGGTCGATGTATTTGACGAAAAGTACTATCGCCACCTCAGTGGGGGAATTCTTGAAGCCTTTGGAAAATTGTTCTTTAAGGACTTAAAAGTCTACCTATATCCCATGAAGGATTCGAAAACGGGCCAGATAATGACCAGCAATAACGTAAAAGTCCATCCCAGGATGAAGGAATTGTACAAATTCTTTAAGTACAATGGGAAGGTCATGGACATTATTGATTATGACCCGGACATCATGAACATTTTTTCCAGGGATGTCCTAAGACGAATTACCAACGGCGAAGGGGGCTGGGAGGAAATGCTCCCCGAAGGTGTTGCCGAAATGATCAAAGAGAAAAATCTCTTTGTCCGCAAGGAAATACCTCAGGAAGAAGGAGTGGAAGAAGATTAAAAAATGCCCTGTTCTAACAGGGCATTTTTTTATGCACTCAATATTTGGGCTGCGTGGTCTTTGGTTTTGACCTTCTCAATTACCCGATCCACTACCCCATCTTCATTGATCAAAAAGGTCATCCGGTGCAAGCCATCGTATTCCTTGCCCATGAACTTTTTTGGGCCCCAGACCCCAAACGTTTCAATAACGGTATGGTCCTCATCGGCCAATAAGGGAAAAGGAAATTCGTATTTGTTCCTAAAATTGGCCTGTTTCTTTTCAGAATCCTCACTAACACCCAATAATTCATAGCCCTGTGCCTGCAAATCGGCATAGTTATCCCTTAAATTGCAAGCTTCGGCGGTACATCCGGGCGTATTGGCCCTGGGATAGAAGAAAACTATGAGTTTCTTTCCCTTGTAATCGGAAAGCGAAACTGTATTTCCGTCTTGGTCTTTTGATGAAAAATCTGGTACTTTATCCCCTGCTTTGAGCGTGTTCATTGTCTTTAAATTTTGTTTAATATTATAATATTCAAAGTTAAACAATAATGACTAAAAAAGAGAAGATAAACTTTACCATTCATACATTGGAGGAGCTTTACCCGGAAATACCGGTCCCTTTGGATCATAAAGATCCCTACACCCTTTTAATTGCTGTTTTATTATCGGCACAGAGTACGGATGTCCGCGTAAATCAGATTACTCCCAAATTATTCAAGAGGGCGGATAATCCATTTGATATGGTAAAACTTACCGTGGAGGAAATACGGGAAATTATCAAACCCGTAGGGCTATCCCCCATGAAATCCAAAGGAATCCATGGACTGTCCAAAATTTTGATTGAAAAATACAATGGTGAAGTACCTAAGGACATCGCCTTATTGGAGGAATTGCCCGCTGTTGGCCATAAGACGGCCAGCGTAGTGGTCTCCCAGGCCTTTGGCATCCCAGCTTTTCCAGTGGACACCCATATTCATCGTTTGATGTACCGTTGGGGGTTCTCCAATGGGAAAAGTGTGGTACAAACCGAAAGGGATGCGAAACGACTTTTTCCCAAAGAGCTTTGGAACCGTTTGCACTTGCAGATCATTTGGTATGGTAGGGAATACTCGCCTGCCCGGGGTTGGAATTTGGAAAAGGACAGTATCACCAGGACAATAGGTAGAAAATCCGTGATCAACGACTATCTTAGAACCAAAAAAACCACCAGTCACTGAGCTTAGTCAAAGTGCGGTGGTCTTTATTTTGATCAGGAGCATTTTAGTTTAGAAAACGCTCAAATGTTAAGTTGTCGTAATCGGCTACCTGGTACGACCTGGAAAACGCCATCAAAAAGGAAATGGTTTCAGGTCTAGCCTTTGCGATTCTGCAGGTTCTCGGTTCTTCAGAGTAAATTTCTTCCATATTCTAGCGTTTAAATTCAATATAGAAACGCCAGTAATTTGGAAATATTGCTCGGTTCGACCTAATGCAGATTAATTCGTTAAAACGATATTATTTCGTTGAACTACTTTTCTCAAATTAATTAGGGCATAGCGCATACGTCCCAAGGCGGTATTGATGCTAACCCCGGTATTTTCCGCAATTTCCTTAAAGCTCATATCCTTGTAGATACGCATAATCAAGACTTCGCGCTGATCGTCCGGTAATTCTTCAATCAAAAGGGACAGATCACTATCAATTTGATCTTTTATAATCTGTTTTTCCACATTGAGCTTCTCGTCTTTAATAACGGAGAAGATGTTGAAGTCCTCACTTCCTTCAAACTTTGGCATACGTTTGTTTTTCCGGAAATGGTCAATGATCAGGTTATGGGCAATACGCATGACCCACGGTAAGAACTTACCTTCTTCACTGTAAGAACCGCGTTTTAGGGTCTTTATTACTTTTATAAAAGTGTCTTGAAAGATGTCTTCTGCCACATCCCGATTGAGCACTTTGGAATAAATAAAACTTAGGATTTTTTGATTGTGACGGTTAATAAGTACTTCCAAGGCTTTCTCTTCGCCATTTATGTACTTCTTGACCAATACAGAATCTTCTATTTGCAGTTCCATACAAATTACTTTTTTGGTTTAAACATCACCAGACCAACGGCTTGGACCGGCTTGGAGTTATTAGTTTAATTGTAAAAAAGTAATTATCGCTGTATAGGCCTATCAGTTTTTAATTACATACCAAAGATATGTAATAAAGGATGTTACCAAAAAAGTATGTTGTGATCTACTGTATTTTAGATGTCAACCGTCGCAATATAGACATTAAGACCCCTGAATCGTATCTTTGCCCAAATTTTTTCGACGAATGACATCAATACAAGATGTAGATCCCAAGCAAAATATTATCATAAAGGGTGCCAAACTGCACAATCTTAAAAATATAAATGTAGTAATTCCCAGAAATAAGCTGGTGGTCATTACAGGACTTTCCGGTTCGGGCAAGTCTTCCCTTGCCTTTGACACCTTATATGCCGAGGGACAGCGTAGGTATGTAGAAAGTCTTTCCTCTTATGCCAGACAGTTCTTGGGCAAATTGGACAAACCCAAAGTAGATTATATTAAAGGTATAGCTCCAGCGATCGCCATTGAACAGAAGGTGAATTCCACCAATCCCCGTTCTACGGTCGGGACCACCACTGAAATCTATGACTACCTGAAACTGTTGTTCGCGCGAATTGGGAAAACCATATCCCCAATCTCCGGTGAAGAGGTAAAAAAGCATACGGTGACGGATGTGGTCAACCATGTAAAAGCTTTTGAGGAAGGCACCAAACTACTGTTACTGGCCCCCATTACCATTCCAGAGACGAAGGACTCCCTAAAATCTTTGGAATTGTTTTCCAAGCAGGGGTATGCACGATTAAAGTATAAAGGGAAGGTCATTAGAATAGATCAAGCCCCAAGTGATATTGGAAAACAATTTGATCTTGTGGTCGACCGAATTGTGGTCAAAAAAGGGGATGAGGACTTCCTAAATAGATTGGGCAATGCCGTTGACAATGCTTTTTTTGAAGGTAAAGGGGTCTGTAGTATTGAAGAATTGACTTCGGGCAAACAAATGGAGTTCAGCAACCTGTTCGATTTGGATGGCATGAAATTCCTGGAGCCCAATGTACATCTTTTTAGTTTCAACAACCCTTATGGGGCCTGTCCCAAATGTGAAGGCTACGGCGATGTCATTGGTATTGATCCAGACCTTGTAGTTCCCAATACCGCATTGTCCATCTATGAAAATGCCGTTTTCCCATGGCGCGGCGAGAGCATGGGCTGGTATCGAGATCAGTTGGTAAACTCCGCCTATAAATTTGACTTCCCCATCCATAAACCTTGGTTTGAACTTTCTGAGGAGCAAAGACAATTGGTATGGGATGGCAACGAACACTTTATAGGTATCCATAAGTTCTTTGAACAACTGGAGGAGAAAAGCTATAAAATCCAGAATCGGGTGATGCTTTCCCGGTACCGCGGAAAAACAAAATGTCCGGTCTGCAAAGGAAAGCGCCTACGCAAAGAAGCCAACTATGTAAAAATTCAGGGACATTCCATCACCGATCTTATTGAACTGCCCATAAAACAGTTGGTAGGGTTCTTTGCGGACCTACAACTATCCAAACACGATACAGCCATTGCCAAACGCTTACTGAAAGAAATCACGACCCGGTTGGACTTTTTGGATAAAGTAGGCCTTAGTTACCTAACGCTCAATCGCAAATCCAATACCTTATCCGGTGGGGAAAGCCAACGGATCAACTTGGCTACAAGTTTGGGGAGTAGTTTGGTAGGTTCCATGTATATTTTGGATGAACCCAGTATTGGGCTACATCCCAAGGATACCGAAAACCTGATAGCAGTTTTAAAATCCCTCCGCGATTTAGGGAATACCGTTATTGTAGTGGAACATGATGAGGATATCATGAAAGCGGCTGATGAAATCATTGATATTGGTCCGGAAGCGGGAACCTTGGGTGGTAAGGTCGTTGCCACAGGTACTTTTGCGGAAATCCTAAGCAAAAACACCCTAACGGGCAACTACCTCAGTGGAACTATGACGATAACGGTACCACGGGAGCGAAGAAACTCCAAAAATTACATCCAAATTAAAGGAGCCCGTGAAAACAACCTTAAAAATATTGATGTCACCTTTCCATTGAATGTATTGACCGTAGTAACCGGGGTTTCCGGCAGCGGAAAAAGTACCTTGGTCAAAAAACTGTTGTATCCGGCCATCCTAAAAGAAGTGGGGGGATACGGCGAAAAGGCGGGTCAATTCACAACCTTGGAAGGAAAATACACCCAGTTAAAACATGTGGAGTTCGTGGATCAAAACCCAATTGGGCGTTCCTCACGTTCCAATCCAGTAACCTATATCAAGGCCTATGACGATATCCGTGCCCTGTTTGCTGCGCAGAAATTGAGCAAACTACGGGGATATCAAGCCAAACATTTTTCCTTTAATGTGGATGGTGGCCGCTGTGAAAAGTGTAAAGGGGAAGGGGAAATCACTGTAGAAATGCAGTTTATGGCCGATGTACATTTGGAATGTGATGCCTGTGGCGGCAAGCGTTTTAAAAAGGATGTACTCGAAGTGCAGTTTCAGGGAAAAAACATCAATGACATTCTCAATTTAACCATAGATGATGCCATTGCCCATTTCTCCGAACACGGGCAGCACAAGATTGTACAGAAGTTGCAGCCCCTTCAGGATGTGGGTCTGGGCTATGTGACCCTGGGGCAAAGCTCCTCCACCCTATCCGGTGGGGAAGCACAACGAATTAAGTTGGCCTCCTTTTTGGTAAAAGGGAACACCAAGGAAAAGGCCCTTTTCATTTTTGATGAACCTACGACTGGCCTACATTTTCACGATATTAAAAAGCTCTTAAAGTCTTTTGATGAATTGATTTCCAAAGGCCATTCCATAGTGGTGATCGAGCATAATATTGAACTGATCAAATGTGCGGATTATATTATTGATCTAGGTCCAGAAGGCGGTGAAAATGGCGGAAACCTGTTGGCCGAAGGAACTCCGGAAGAAGTGGCGCAAAGTAAGGAATCGTTTACGGCGAGGTATTTAGGGGAAAAGATATGACAATCAGTGTGCCATTGGAAAATCCATGAATTCATACGAGTACCCTCTTCTATGAAAAATTGGATTTCTCACCTTCGGTTCGAAATGACTAAAACATTAATGTCATTTCGAGCGAGCGTAGCGACGAGAAATCTCAATAAATAGAATAAGATTCTTCCCCTTCACTTCGCTCAGGGTTCAGAATGACAATCAATGTGCGATTGGGAAATCCACAAACTCTTATCTTTAAGAAACCTTAGTGCAATGAAAACCACCGAACCCCCCGTTATTGTCAAAGAATCCTTTAGCGCTCCCAAAGAAAAGGTATGGAATGCGCTGACCCAAGTGGATGAAATGCGACAATGGTTTTTTCCCAATATTCCGGAATACCAAGCCCAGGTCGGCTTTGAAACCCAATTTATAGTGGATACCGGGGAACGGAGTTTTCCCCATATTTGGAAGGTTCTGGAGATTACCCCTCAACAAAAAATGGTGCAACACTGGCACTATGAAGGTTATACCGGTCGGTGTACCGTGGCATTTGAACTGGAAGGAATGGAGGAACGCACCCAACTTACGGTCACGGCAACGGTCTTAGAGGATTTCCCAGATAATATCCCAGAATTTAAAAGGGAAAGTTGTTTGGCAGGTTGGCAATACTTTATTCAAGAAAACTTAAAGCAGTATTTGGAAGGCTAAATTTATCTTTTGGCACCCATTTACGGGCGGCATTGTGCTTGGTTAGTACAAGCGTTATACGTGGTAAGACTTCCTACTCGGACTTCGCTCCAAATGTCATTCCGACAGCGCGCAGCGACGAGGAATCCAAATAAACTGAATACGATTCTTCACCTTCACTTCGCTCAGGTTTCAGAATGACAACTAACGTCTAAATGTCATTTCGAGTGAGCATAGCGAGGAGGAATCCAAATAAACAGAATAAGATTCTTCCCCTTCACTTCGTTCAGGGTTCAGAATGACAACTAACCCCTAAATGTCATTCCGACAGATCAAAGCGACGAGAAATCCCAATAAATAAAGTAAGATTCTTCCCCTCACTCCATTCAGGGTTCAGAATGACAATCAGGGAACAAAACCTTGGTGCTGCTGTAACAAATCCCGTTGGTATTCATCTTTACAGCAAAACTCCAACCAATGAACACGATCAAAAGCCTTTTGCCGACCTTTCCCTTACTTTTCTTAGTAGTTGTTGGCTGCACTACAAAGCAGGAAAACAACACCGCCCATACCCCAGCCCCATCAGTTTTGGATACCCTAAAATATCCTGGGGACTTTTTCCCGGAAGAACGGGCCAAGGTCCTGGTCGTAGGCACCTTCCATTTTGGCTATCCCGGATTGGATACCCATAAAACTTCCGAGGAGGATCAGGTAGATGTATTAAAGGAGCCAAAAAAGTCAGAATTGGAAGATTTGATTGCACATATCAAAAAGTTCCGTCCCAATAAGGTTGCCATTGAAGCCCGCCCCGGGTGGAACACCATGGAAAAGTTTGCGGCCTATAAAAGTGGGGCGCATTCGGATAAACGGGATGAACGCTATACCCTGGGAATGCGTATTGCAAAAGACATGGCATTGGATACACTTTATGCCATCGATGCCAAATCATTGTTCTATGATTTAAAAAAGAAGGATTCCGTCCTACTAAATTCCCTTATAGACGAAATAGATTGGGATGCCCCGGATCCCTATTGGGATATGGCCAAAGAGTGGTTGAACTATGACGACAAAATCGTTTCCAAAATGCATCTGTTGGACTACTTTAAATACCTCAACTCCAGAAAAAACCACTTGGCCAACTACGGCCTTTACCTTACGGGCAATATGGGCAAGGTCGAAAATCAGGCAGCGGATAATCTGTCCTTATGGTGGTACAATCGAAACCTTCGCATTTTTTCAAAATTGGTCGGGATTTCCGAAGGCCCGCAAGACCGTATTTTGGTCATCATGGGAAATGGCCATGCTTCCTTACTACGTCATTTATTTGAATCCACCCCACAATTTGAATTTGTGGAATTCGAGAGCCTCTAAGGAATACTATTGTCAAATATTGATTTTAATATATTGATAATCAATAACTTAAAACTATAATTCTTTTTTTGGCACGCTGTTTGATTATTCTTGGGTGGGATGTAAATAGTTGCACCTAAAACTAAAATTAAACAGTTATGAGAAAGTTTGTATTCTTAATGGCAGCCCTGGTATTTGGAGCTTCTGCTACACAAGCTGCGACGATGAATGGTGAAACGGCAATGACCACATTTCGTTATGGCAACTCGTTTATTTTTGTGGAAAACGGTATAACCTTTTCCGTATATCCCGATGGTGAATTTGATTTTTATATTGATAACCGGGTAAACGTAGGGGTCGGCGCACGTGTTGGGAATGTGGGTATCACCTTTAATTCCGGTTTTAACTATAACCCATTTGTACAGTACGATGATTTTGGTGCCGTAATCCAAGTGGAAAATGTACCTATCTTTTATGACTTCTACGGTCGGGTTTCCCAAATCGGTGGAGTGGATATTTGGTACAGAAACGGATTTGTTCGACGCTTGGGCGGATTGAACGTATTTTGGAATGGCGGTGTATTCAGTCATACCACAGGTTTTATTAACATCTACAACCGAGGCTATGTATTTAGGCCATGGCACCGATGGTTCGCCAGACCGGCAATAGGATTCTGTAATGTATGGACCACTCCCTATAGAAGGTGGTATAATCCCATCCGGTACACTTGGCACAGGCCTTATAGGAACAATGTGCGTAGGGCTTATGCACAAATAGGTCGAGAGTATAGATTCAACAGAACGCGAAGGGCGAAGATCTATAGGAATGACAGACGTGTTGCCGTCCGTGAAAACAATCGCATAAGACGCAATGATATCGGTAGAAACAATCGAGCTGTTGCCGAAAGAAGATCGGTTAGGCGTTCCAACAATGCCATTGCGCAAAGGAACAATAGGTCCACTGCGATAAATAGGAGTAACAATGCGCGACAAAACCAGGATCAGGTGAGGCGTAGCACCACGAGGAGGAGTACTTCAGATGCTCGTCGATCCAACCGCAATACCTCGGTAACGCAGCGTTCGGTAAGCCGGACCCCACGGAGTACCACGGTGACCAAAAGGGAAGTTACCCGTACCCCTAACCAGCGGACGGTAACGAAAAGGAGCAGTACCTATACGAAACCAAAGCGTACTGTGGCCCAAACCCGAAGTAGGAGTACCAGTGTCAAGCGAAGTACACCCGCAAAGAGAACCGTGACCAGGAGTACGACTACCACAAGAAGGAGTTCTTCTGGAACAAAGAGCAAAAATTCAAGAGGCACAAGAAATACAAGAAGTGCTCGGAGATTATAATAATTGGGACTGCTGGGTGAAGAAAGATGCTTTGACTTCACCCAACAGTCATTACACCAGCTGTTTTGTTCAATAACAAAATAGGGAGACACGAAGTTTTTAGGTTGGTTAGTTGTTTGACCCCGGGGTAAATGTTCTGTTTACCCCGGGGTTTTTCAATGCGTTGGGAAATCTTTGATTTCCGTAAACGAATTGAACCCTGAGCTTGTCAAGGGGTACACTAACATGGTATTTCTGACCGGAATTGAGCCACAGGAAAGCATAATTTCGACAAGTTAAGTCAGTGGTCAATCCTTACGATTCAAAAGCTTGGAAATCAATCCCGAAACATCTTCGGAAATATCAAATCGGTATAAAATCCCTAGATACATCACTACCATAATGACCGACTTTAGCATAATGTTCAGGATAGGATGAAAGGAGAAGTTCAACTTCCAGAAGAGAAACCCCAAAAGAAGCAGGGTTGCCAGAATCTTAAAAGTTCCCTTTCCAAAGGGCAGGAATCCAAATTTTACCTTAACAAAGGCCATTTTAATGCAATTGAACAAGAAGATGGCAATAAAGCTGGCTATGGCAGCCCCTTCAATTCCAAACAGGGGAATGAACCATAAATTCAATAGAATGGTGGTAATGGCCAACAATACACCCAACAGTAGAATGGTCTTATAGTACACAGAGTTGTACAAAATGGAATTCACATTGCCCAAAACGGAATCGAACACTTTGGCCAGGCCAATTAAAAACACAATGGCAAAACCTTTTCGGTACGTTTCGGGCAACAATAGGAACAAATCCTCCAGATTCAAGACGATCAATAAGAATACCATTCCTGAAGCGATAAAGAGGGTCAAAGAGGTTTTTTTATAGAGGTTTTCCAGTCCAAACAGGTCTCCTTCACTTAGCAACTTAGCCGTTAAAGGATACGTGATTTGGTGCATGGCCCTGGAAGGAACAATAATAACCGTGGCAATGTAAATAGCAACCCCGTAATAGGCTACATTTTCAATGGCCACATACTGATTGATCATAAACTTGTCGATTTCCAAAAGCAATACTGCCGCGGAACCTCCTAAAATGATAAGCGCACTGTACCAAAGGATTGCTTTGGTGTTTTTCGGAAAATCAAGATTAAGTTTCGGCCTGTGCAGGCTATAGGCATATATTTTCATCACTACGGTCCGTAACAGGTACATCCCGACCAGGGCATTCAAAAAAGACGGAATGGACAGCACCTCATAATAAACCAGTACCAAAAGGACGGTCGCTCCCAATCGGGCAAAAATTTCCCTCAAAAAATTTCCAAAAACCGATTTTAAATGTACCCTACTCCACGCATAAAACACCTCAAAATAGGCCATTGCCAAACCAATCAGAAAAATATGCCAGACATAGTTGGACGCAATGGCATTCTTTTGGGACAAAAAATCGGCAATGTGTTGAAAGCCCAAAAAAGTTAGAAGGGCCAAAGGGGCAATAGCCAGCAATGGGCTCAGTACCATAAGGGTTAGAAAGCCGTTTTTTTTGTCCTCTTCCTGTTCATGATAGAACTTGACCAAAGTATTATGAACACCAAAGGCCATCAATGGCATTAGAATTGCAGCCGTGGCCAAAATAAAAGTGACCAATCCAAAATACGCATCAGGTAAGATGTGTGTGTAGAGAAACAAAATATTGATCGCACCCAGGGCAAAGCCCACATAGGTGACCAAGGTATTTTTCAACGACTGCTTTAGGACGATTCCCATGTAAGGAGATTGGCTAGTTTTTTGGTCAGTTCCCGGCGATGGTACTGTTCAATTCCTCTGGAATTACAGGTTAATTCTCCCTTTTGGAACTGTTGAAATCCTTCCAAAAGTAAGGTTTTTATGGATTTGGTATCGTTGTGGGTTACGTAATTCCCCGCATTATGGGCTTGCACCATTTGTCCGGCTTCCCAGTTTTTGGGTCCTATGGCCCATATGGGACGTTGACTCTTTAAATATTCAAAAAGTTTGCCCGGAATGATACCCCGGGTTTCTTCGGAATCAATTTCCAATAACAGCAACACCTGGGATTTGCATTGATATTCCAATACCTTTGAGTGGGGAATGTATCCCAGAATTTCAACATAGTCAGTAATTCCATAGGCTTTGATGGATTCCAATACCCCCTCCCCTACAACACCTATCAATTGAACCTTCAAGTTTTCCTTGAACGCCGTGTTTTCCCGGACCAATTCCCCAATGGCCTCCCAAAGGGTCTTTGGGTCCCTTTCCGTCAACAAGGAACCAATATGGGAAAGCGTAAAACTGGTATCCACGGAAGATTGCAACCGTTCCCCATCATAGCCATTGGTAATAACGGAAATCGGTCTTTCCGTCAATCCCTCAAATTCCAATCGAGTGGTTTCGCTGGTCACGACAATAGTGTCCGCCATGTTAAGGACCTGTTTTTCCAACGCCTTGTGCTTTCGTTGCGAAGCTTTGGTCAATTTCAGTTTTTTGTGGTAGCCAATGCTGGTCCACGGATCGCGAAAATCGGCCACCCAGTTGATCTTGGAGTTTCCCTTTATCTTTTTTCCTATTAGGTGAACACTGTGCGGAGGGCCCGTAGTAATTATGGTTTCAATCTGTTCCTCCAGTATCAACCGTCTTATTTTTTGAACAGAAGGTCCTACCCAATACTTTCGAGCATCCGGGATAAAGAGGTTCCCCCTTACCCACAATAGCATTCGCTCCAAAAACGACTGCTTTTTGTACTCCTGGATAATACCGGAACTGATGCGTTCGGTTTTCTTTTTGGATAGGAATGAAGCGAATCCATACGGTTCAAAAATGGATTGTTTGATGATGCGAAGTCCTTTGGGGACTTTGGTCACTAAAGATTCGTCATATAAGGGGTAATGGGGTTTTTCGGGAATGAATACGATAGGTTCAATATCAAAATTGGGAAGGTATTGAATAAATTTCAACCATCGTTGTACCCCAGGGCCGCCAGCGGGTGGCCAATAATAGGTGATAATGAGCACCTTTTGCATCAATCCTTGGCTTTTCTTCCAGGTTTTCGGAGCAACCAAACCATACCCCCCAGGGCAAGCACTCCCAAAAGGAGGTTGCTTGCCAGTGCAATGGTGCTGCCCGTCTTCACTACCTCCGGATCGAACTGGAAAATCACGGTATGTTTCCCAGCGGGGACCTTCATTCCCCGTAGGGCATAGTTCACCCTGTAATGGGTTTCCTCCTTGCCATCAATGGATGCATGCCATCCATTGGGATAGTGCATTTCAGAAAAGACCACAAATCCTGCATTGGGGTTATCCATTTCATATGCAATGAAATCCGGACGATGGTCCATCACTTTTATGGAGGCCAATGAATCCACTGTAAACGTCCGGGGCTTTAACACTGTTTGATCGGTTTCATCAAAAACCGCCGATTTTTTGGTATTTAAACTATCCAGGGCCTTAATCTCCATATCGGCGCTGGAAACCGCAATCAGATTGTTGATGAACCACGCCGGACCGTTGGCATCCGGATTTATGGTAGGAATTCGCTTTCCATCCTCGTCCTGTTGAAAAATGTACTTGACGTTCAGCATATTCAGAACATCCAAATTGTTACTGTACAAATGGAAGTCAAATAAATCTTCGAGCTTGGCCGGTTTGGCGGCATGGTAACCGCTCAATGATTTATGGAAATACGATGTCCGTGAGCCGACAACTCCTTCCGAAGGGTCAAAAACCCTATATATGGATTTATCCGTTTGTATTTGCCGATCCGCCTCCGTGGCCTGGTAAGGTTGGTCCACCAAACGTTGCCGAACAAAGTCATCCTCATTTACATAACGTTGGTTCACCCCTACCAAATCAAAAACAAGCAATATGCCAATGACGATCAGGGCCATGTTCCTTTTTATCGCCCCCCTTATCATTAGAAAAACGACTGCCGCCGTTAGCGCAAAATAAATCAACGTCCTAAAGGTGTCACTGATGTACACCGCTTCCCTATCGCGTTCTATCATGGACATCAACTCCTCCCCAAAATATTGCTGATAGGTGGCATCACTCAACCCCTCAAAACCGAACATTCCTTTTATCACAAAAAGCACGATGACCACACCCAAGGCGATGATTCCGGATAATTGCAGTGCCTTTATCTTCTCCTTCTTTTTAATGGAATCGGCAAACAATTGTTTAAGGCCCAAAATTGCCAAAATAGGGACACATAGTTCCAAAATGACCTGTATGGAAGAAACCGCCCGGAATTTATTGTACAAGGGGAAATAATCGATCATAAAGTTGGTCAAGGCCGGGAAGTTCTTTCCCCAGGAGAGTACGAGTGATAAAAGCACCCCGCCCAACAACCACCATTTCTTCTTGCCCTTGACCAAAAAAAGGCCCAATAAAAACAGAAAAAACACCACGGCCCCAATGTATGCGGGGGCAGCTACCCCAGGTTGATTTCCCCAATACAAGGGGAGGCCCTGGGTAAACTCCAACGCCCGTGTAGGGGACAATCCCTGACCGGTCAAAAATTCATAGGCTTTTGAGTCCTTCCCTAAATTCTCACTATTGGAACCACCAAACAAGCGAGGCACAAAAAGATTCAAGGATTCCGTAATTCCATAGCTGTACTGGGTGATATATTCCCTGTCCAGCCCATTTTTAATTTCCTTTTCGGTACCATCCGGATTGATGGTGAGCTCCGATTTACCCCGTGTACTCCAATCCGCATATTCCTTGGTGGCCAAAATTCCCGTGGCATTGGTGGCTATTCCCAAAAGTACGGCCGCAAGCAAAATGCCCACTGAAGCGAAAAAATGCTTTAGCTTCTTTTTTCGAATGGCCTCAATCAAATAGACCAGACCAAGAATCAGTACCAACAACATGAAATAATAGGTCATCTGATAATGATTGGCACTAATTTCAAGGGCCATGGCAATGGCAGTTAAAACAAAGCCAAGTATGTATTTCTTCCGAAACACCAACAGAATTCCCCCTAAAACCATTGGCAGGTAACCAATGGCATGGGCTTTGGCATTATGCCCCACGCCCAGGATAATGATGTAATAGGTTGAGAAACCGAAAGCCAGACTGCCCAGGATGGCCAATCGCCAATCCATTTTCATGCAGAGCATTAAAATATAAAACCCAATGAAGTATAAGAATAGATAATCCGCGGGTCTTGGCAAAAACCGAATCAATCGGTCCAATTTTTTTACGTAATCGTGTGGATAGTTGGCTCCCAATTGATAAGTAGGCATACCGCCAAAAGCACTATTGGTCCAGTAGGACTCCACTCCTGTAGTTTCCTTGTAATCATCACGTTCCTTGGCCATTCCTTTGTAAAGGGCGATATCGGATTGATAGATGGCCTTGCCCTGAATCACGGGATAGAAGTACGCCAATGAGGCCACAATGAAAAAAAGAACAACGGCAATATGGGTAAAGATGGCTTTTGCAGAAAGCTTCATAATCTGGCTTTGAATGCCCAAAGATTATTCAATTTCTTCAAAATCTATGTATTCTCCAACTTTTTTTGAAGGATTGGATTTGGGATTGGGTGCTTTGTGCACTGTGGTCTCCCCTTCCCGTTTTGGGTGCTGATGGGATTGTTGAAATTGTCCAAATTGTTGTCCAAAACGTTCCTCCGTTTTCTGAACGGCATAATTCAGCAGTTTTGGCGCCAACCATTTCCAAAGGATTTTAGCGATATAGTATACGATTATCAGAAATAATATCGTTTGTAGTACAACCATGGTGTATTGCTATTGATTCAAATTTACCCAACTAGTCCATTAAATTGAATATTCGTTTCATAAAATAGTATTAAAGTCTTGCTATGGTGCATTACAGATTTTTCCTTTTATTGTTGTTCTTACCCTTTTTGACCAAGGGTCAGTACACGGATGTGATCAACTCAAATCGTCCAGGGATCGGGGTAAGTGCTTATGCTGTTGGAAAAAATGTGGTCCAGGCGGAGACCGGTTTTTTATACGAAATGCGGGACCATAGCGTATTGAATACTTCTTCCTCCATCTTTGGGGGCGAACTGGCCCTACGTTACGGTTTTCTATTTGAGGAATTGGAGTTGAAATACGAAGGCACCTATATAAGCGAGAACATCACCTTTGATAATTTTGGAGTGGATGAACGGCGCACCGATTTTTCCCGGAACCGTATCGGGCTCAAATATTTGGTCTTTGATCCCTTTAAAAATCCGGAAGCCAACAAACCTAATCTGTACAGTTGGCGTGCCAATAACAAGTTTCAGCTTAAAAATCTTATTCCAGCAGTTTCCTTGTACGCCGGGGCAACTTTTAACTTGGGTGATAATCCTTTTTATCCGGAGGACGGAACGATTTCTTACCGGGGTATGATCGCCACCCAAAGCCGCCTTACCCCAAAATCGGTTTTAATTACCAATGTGGCCTATGACCGCATCACTACCGACTTTCCGGAATTAAGCTATGCCATTTCCTATACCCGTGCTTTTAGAAACCCTAAATGGAGCATTTTCGTGGAACATCAGGGCATAGAGAGTGATCGTTTTTCCGATTTGTTGCTAAGGACGGGTATTGCCCATTTGTTCAATCCCAATTTTCAAGTGGATTTCAGTTTGGGCGCCAGTATTAAGGATACCCCGTTCAGGGCTTTTGGAAGGACCGGGCTTTCGTACCGATTGGATTTTCACAAAGACGAGCTTAAACCCCTCAACGAACAGGGCGCAAAAGCAAAGATCAAACGCAACAGCACCAAGAAAAAGAAAAAACGACGCAAGAAGAAATTGGATTTCTAATTTTTTTCTGAGCAGATTATTCCCCATCTTGAGCCTTACAATCCTAACCTATGGTTCAAGTAAAAGAAGTCGTTTCAAAAGCAGATTTTAAAGCCTTTGTAAAATTTCCCTTCCAACTGTACAAAGGCAATCCCTATTGGGTTCCCCCGATCATCAAGGATGAACTGGAAGTTTTTGATCGCCAGAGGAATCCCGCATTTCAATCCGCCCAGGCCCAGTTTTTCCTAGCCATAAAAAATGGGAAAGTGGTCGGAAGAATCGCAGCCATCATCAATCATTTGGAGGTCAACGGACAGGGATTGAAAAAAATGCGCTTTGGATGGTTTGATTTTGTGGATGATCTGGAGGTATCCAAAATACTTTTGGGTGAGGTTGAGGCCATTGGCAAGGCCAATGGATTGGAATATATGGAAGGGCCAGTAGGGTTTTCGAATCTGGACAAGGTTGGTGTTCTCATAGAAGGATTTGATCATATTGGTACCATGATTACCTGGTACAACCATCCCTATTACCAAAAACACTATGAGGAACACGGTTTTGTAAAGGAAAAAGAATACCTGGAGAACAAATTCAAAGCCGCAGCAGCGGACCCCAAACTCTTTGCCAAGGCCAACGTTCTCATTAAAAAACGTTTTGGTCTGCGCGAAATCAATTTTACGAATAGCAGTGAAATTATGCCCTGGGTGGACCAAATGTTCGATCTGTTCAATGAAAGTTATGCCAAGCTTTCCTCCTTTGTGAAGATCACCGAGGTTCAAAAAGCCTATTTTAAAAAGAAGTACATCAGTTTTATCAATCCGGAGTATATCAAATTTGTTGTGGACAGTGATGATAAATTGGTTGCCTTTGCCATAGTCATGCCTTCCTTTTCCAAAGCCTTGCAAAAAGCAAATGGAAGATTGTTCCCTTTTGGGATTTTTCATCTCTTAAGAGCTAAGAAAAGCAGCAAAGATGTGATTTTCTACTTGATAGGCATACGACCGGACTTTCAAAACAAAGGGGTTACGGCCGTTATCTTTAATGAATACTACCACACCTTTAAAGCCAAGGGTATTGTAAATTGTATCCGCACGCCGGAATTGGAAGAGAATACTGCTATACGCCAAATGTGGAAGCATTTTAACCCGATTACCCACAAACGTAGGCGTACCTATCGAAAAGCTTTGTAATTGGACCCCTCATTCATACATCAAGTTTTAGGGGAGAAGCCAATAGCCATTACGAGCGTTTCCGGAGGGGATATTGCACAGGCCTTTAAAGTGGAGACGGGAAACCAAAAGTATTTTGTGAAATCGGCCTCTTTCCATAACGCTGGGGACCTCCTGCGGAAAGAAGCCCTTGGACTTCAAAAATTGGCCAGTACACATACCATTGCCATTCCTAAAATCCTTGGTGTGCACGATAACCAGGGAACGACCTATCTTTTTTTAGGATTTATTGCCTCCAAAAATCCCTCAAATCGTGATATGGAAGTATTCGGTAGGGCCTTGGCGGGACTTCATAAAATGGGTTTTGAAACATTTGGACTGGAAACCGACAATTTCATTGGAAAACTGCCCCAAAGCAACACCGTACACCAAAATTGGGTGGATTTCTACGTTCAGGAACGATTGCACCCCCAGCTGAAAATGGCCTTAGACCTGGGCAAATTGGACCAGGACAGTATACCATCCATCATTAAAATGGGCACTTGCTGTGAAGCTTTGTTTGGGGAAGTCCATGCATCTTTGTTACACGGTGACCTTTGGAGTGGAAATTACCTTATCTCAAATGAGGGAAGGCCTTATCTTATCGACCCAGCAGTCTATTACGGCCATAATGAAGTGGATTTGGCGATGACCAAACTTTTTGGTGGGTTTTCATCAACGTTTTATGGGGCATATCATGAAATCATTCCTCCCCATCCGAATCAAAAAGCGCTTGTGGACATCTACCAACTCTATTACCTGTTGGTCCATCTGAACCTTTTTGGGGTTTCCTACTTAGGTCCGGTGCTACGGATTCTGAAAAGGTATTTCAGTTAATGTTCCTACTCGCCCATAGCCGCAGCTACGGCAGCAGAAAGGCGTTTATAGGTTCCATTTTGAAGTCGTTCACGAATTGCAGAGAACGCATCCAGGGTTTCTGCAATATCTTCCATGGTATGCGTTGCCGTAGGAATCATTCGCAGTAGGATCAATCCTTTAGGAATCACTGGGTAAACCACTATGGAACAGAAGATTCCATAATTTTCCCGGAGGTCTTTTACCAAAGCCATTGCCTCGGGAATACTACCGTTCAGATACACAGGTGTAACACAACTTGTTGTGGTTCCTATATCAAATCCACGTTCCTTAAGGCCGTTCTGTAAGGCATTGACGTTTTCCCAAAGCTTTGCCTTTAATTCAGGCATGGTGCGAAGCATGTTCAACCGCTTCAATGCGCCTTTCACAAAAACCATGGGCAAGGACTTTGCGAACATCTGCGAACGCATATTGTATTTTAGATAGTCTATGATTTCTTTGTCGGCCGCTAAAAAGGCACCTATTCCGGCAAGGGATTTAGCAAATGTGGCAAAATAGACATCGATTTCGTCTTGGATACCCTGCTCCTCTCCTGCTCCGGCACCTGTAGTACCCAAGGTTCCAAAACCATGTGCATCATCCACCAACAAACGGAACTGGAATTTCTTCTTAAGTTCTACTATTTCCTTAAGTATTCCCTGTTCTCCACGCATACCGAAGACGCCCTCGGAAATAACCAGGATACCTCCCCCGTTGTCCTGTGCCATTTTGGTGGCACGTTCCAGGTTTTTTTCCAGGCTCTCAACATCGTTATGCTTAAACGTGAAGCGCTTGCCCATATGTAGGCGAACCCCGTCTATGATACAAGCGTGACAGTCCACATCATAAACGATAATATCGTCCTTGGCTACCAAAGCGTCTATACAGGACATAATCCCCTGATAGCCGAAATTCAATAAGTATGCCGACTCCTTATCCACAAAATCGGCCAATTCACGCTCCAATTGCTCGTGATAATCGGTATGGCCACTCATCATACGCGCGCCCATGGGATAGGCAGCACCGTGTTCCAAAGCGGCATCCGAATCCACTTTTTTAACTTCAGGAAGATTGGCAAGCCCAAGATAATCATTGATACTCCAGGTAATTACCTCTTTACCCCTGAACTTCATCCTATTGGAGATAGGTCCTTCCAACTTTGGAAAAACAAAATACCCTTCTGCTTGTGAAGCCCATTTGCCCAAAGGCCCTTTGTTTTCAATAATTCTGTCAAAAATATCCCGCATTTGGCCGTGAATTTAATGAACTGCAAAAATAGCCAATTAAAACTTTCTTGCAACGTCATCGTATTAAAACAAAAAAGACGGCACCTTACTGTGCCGCCCCCTATCCTTAAACGTAAACTTTTCTTACTTAATGTACTCTATCTCCTTGGGTTTCGGCGTTTTATCACCTTCAAAAAAACCTTGGTTTTCCATCCACTCGTCGCTGTATATCTTACTCATGTATCGGGAACCATGATCCGGGAAAACAACCACAACCTGACTATCGGCATTAAACTCACCTTCGGTATGGTATTGCATTACGGCTTGCATGGCCGCGCCGCTGGTATATCCCAAAAACAAACCCTCTTTATGCGCAATTTGGCGTGCCATATGTGCGCTTTCTACATCCGTCACCTTAAGAAATCGGTCGATACTGTTGAAATCCGTTGCTTTCGGAATTAAATTTTTTCCAAGACCTTCAATACGGTATGGATATACCTCATCGTGGTCAAACTCACCTGTTTCATGGTATTTTTTTAGAACGGAACCATAGGCATCCACAGCCAGTATTTTTATTTTGGGGTTCTGCTCCTTTAAAAAACGGGCTATTCCCGAAATGGTCCCACCTGTGCCACTACAGGCGACCAAATGCGTGATTTGACCTCCGGTCTGCTCCCAGATTTCGGGACCGGTAGTTTTGTAGTGGGCCTCAATATTCAAATCGTTGAAGTATTGATTGATATAAATGGAGCCGGGAGTTTCCTGGTGCAATCGCTTGGCCACCTCATAATAGGAACGCGGATCGTCCGCACTGACATGTGCAGGGCACACATAGACTTTTGCACCCATGGAACGCAACATATCTATCTTATCCGGAGACGACTTTGAACTCACGGCCAAGATGCAGTCGTATCCCTTTACCATGCTCACCATGGAAAGACTAAAACCGGTATTTCCTGAAGTGGTCTCTATAATGGTGCTCCCCGGTTTCAGTATTCCCTTTCGCTCCGCCTCCTCAATAATATGAACGGCAATCCTATCCTTGGCGGAATGTCCCGGATTGAACGCTTCTACCTTTGCATAGAAGTTACCGGTAAGGTGCGCTGTGATTTTGTTCAACTTTATTAAGGGAGTGTTTCCCACCAAATCCAAGATACTATCGTGGGCCTTGATTGTATTTTCCATAATTCAGTTAGGTCAAGGAAAGTGTTTACAATTCCGCTGGCAAAAATACTACTTTTAATTTTATGGGACTTTTCCTTCCAAATCTAAAATAAAGGCATATTCCTTTGCCGTCTCCTTCAAGGCTTCGAACCTACCGGAAGCACCTCCATGACCTGCTTCCATATTGGTGTCCAGAAACAGCTGGTTGCCATCGATCTTCAATTCCCGTAATTTGGCCACCCATTTCGCAGGTTCCCAATATTGCACCTGGGAATCATGCAAACCGGTGGAAACATACATATGGGGATACGCCTTGGCCTCTAAATTATCATAAGGGGAGTAACTTTTTATATAGCTGTAATACTCCTTATTGTTTGGATTTCCCCACTCGTCGTATTCCCCGGTGGTCAACGGAATGGAATCGTCCAGCATTGTTGTGACGACATCCACAAAGGGAACGGCCGCAATAACCCCGTTGTACAGTTCGGGTGCCATGTTTATTACAGCTCCCATCAACAATCCTCCGGCGGAACCACCCATGGCATACAACCGCTCAGGGGAGGTATATCCATTTTCAATCAAATACCTGGAGCAATCGATGAAATCGGTAAATGTATTTTTCTTGTTCAATAACCTTCCCCCTTCGTACCAAGGCCTACCCAGGTATTCCCCCCCTCGTACATGGGATATGGCGTAAATAAAACCCCTGTCCAAAAGACTTAAACGTACGGAAGAGAAATAGGGGTCAATGGTGGAACCATAGGAACCATAGGCATATTGTAGTAATGGACTAGTACCATCCAAGGGGGTATCCTTTCGATACACCAACGAAATAGGAACCTTTTTTCCATCTTGTGTCCTGGCCCAGACCCTTTTGGATCGGTAATTATCTTTATTGAACTTCCCTCCCAGCACTTCCTGTTCCTTCAAAATTTCCTGCTCCCCGGTTTCCATATGGTATTCAATAATGGCATAGGGTGACGTCATGGCATTATAGAAAAAACGAAGCTTGTCCGTATTAAAATCCAAATTCGTAAATGGGCCTGCAACGTAAGTCTCACTTGTGAAAGGGAGGTAATAGGAATTGGTACCGTCCCAACGAACAATCCTCATTTTTGTCAAACCCCTTTCCCGCTCGGTAATGACATAGTGGTCCCGAAACATTTCCACATCCTCCAACAACACCTCGGAGCGATGTGCTATGAACTCTTCCCAATATTCGGATGATGTGCTATCTACGCCACACCGCATCAGTTTAAAATTTGTGGCCCCGTCCTTGTTGGTCAAGATATAAAAATGACTTCCATAATGATTGATTTCATATTCCAGGCCCCGTTCCCTTGGGCAGAAAACGGTAAACGAACCATTGGGGTCATCCGCTTTTAAAATCCGATATTCAGAAGTCATGGTACTACTGGATCCTATGACGATATATTCCCTTGATTTTGTTTTGTACACAAAAGTGTTGAACGTCTCATCCTTCTCATGGAATACCTCTTCATCCTGCGCTACCGGAGTACCCAATCTATGCTTAAAAATCCTGTCCGAACGTAAGGTTACCGGATCCTTTTTGGTGTAAAACAAGGTTTTGTTATCTGAGGACCAAGCCGCGGTTCCGGTGGTATTTTCGATTTTATCCGGGTAAATCCCCCCCGTCTTTAAATTTTTGATCTGAATGGTATACTGTCTTCTGGAAACGGTATCCACCCCAAAAGCGGCCAAGGTATTGTCCGGACTTACGGAAATCCCCCTTAAATTGAAAAAATCATGGCCCTCCGCCATTTCATTGCAGTTAAAAAGAATCTCTTCCTGGGCTTCCAGATTTCCTTCTTTGCGGGCATGGATGGGGTATTCCTTCCCTTCCTCATATCGGGTGAGGTAATAATATCCATTTAATTTGTAGGGGACCGAGGTGTCGTCCTCCTTGATCCTTGACTTCATCTCCTGAAAAAGTGTTCCCTGAAATTCTTTCGTATGGGCGGTCATCTCCCTGTAATAGCTGTTTTCGGCCTCCAGGTAGGCGATGACATCTGGATTCTCCCGCTCATTCAGCCAGTAATAAGGGTCTATGCGAACATCACCGTGTTTTTCAAGTGCTTTCGGTATTTTTTTTGCGACAGGAGGCTTTGGGTTCATAGTGTCTCTAAAGTGTAATTATGGAAAGCTGCAAAAATAAGACACAGGACAAAGAGGTCGATATATTTATTTTGAATACTATGTTAATCAATTTACTTTTGAAACCATAAAAAGGAATGATATGTTCGGCGACTTAATGGGTATGATGGGGAAACTAAAGGAAACCCAAAAGAAAGTGGAAGAAACCAAAAAACGATTGGATACGGTACTGGTCGATGAAACTTCCACAGATGGAAAACTAAAGGTTTCCATAACGGCCAATAGGGAGTTAAAGTCCATTACCATTGACGAGTCCTTATTGACCGATAGGGAGGAGTTGGAGGATTATCTTATTTTAACCCTGAACAAAGCCATCCAAAAAGCATCCAAAGTTCAGGAAGCTGAACTCGGAGCGGTTGCCAAGGAAGGTATGCCCAATATTCCAGGAATGGACTCCCTTTTTAAATAGTTATTGGCAGGAATTTCCTAATTTTAGGAATGGTCGAGATTCTAAAAATTGCTGAGGGAAAATTCCAACTTCGAATTGATTCTGAATCAGGGAGCCCGCTATTGCACAGTATACCCTTCAAAAGCGAATCCGATGCCAAGAGCGTTTTGGACAAGGTGATTGCAAAACCCATTTTTGAACGAAAGACGGACCATCAGGGTAAATTTGTTATTACGTTAAAGACCGCCAATGGGGAAAATGTAGGACAAAGCAACACCTATTCATCAGAAGCGGGAATGGAAAATGGCATTAAGAATTTATTGAAAAGCCTTTCCAAAGCCAGCGTTTAATTTAAATGGGCCAGTACCTCCAAAAAATGTGCATGCTTTTCGTCCGTATAGTCCAAATGGGTGACCATTCGGAGCTTTCCTTGTCCCATACCAATAATGGAAATCTTATTTTCAGAGAGTTTTTTTAAAAAGATTTCTTCGGACAGTACGGATTGGTCCAACTCAAAAATGATGATATTGGTTTCAATGGGCTCCACGTTCTTAATGAAGTCCAATTCTTTTAAAATAGCCCCAATTTCCCGGGCCCGTCCATGGTCTTCCTCAAGACGCCGTACGTGGTTGTCCAATGCATGGATACCGCATGCCGCCAAATATCCCGCCTGACGCATTCCCCCGCCTAAAATCTTTCGAACCCGAATGGCATCGTAAATCAACTTTTCGCTTCCTATCAAAACCGACCCTACCGGACATCCCAAACCTTTGCTTAGACAAACGCTTATGGAATCGAACAATTCCCCATATTGTTTGGCGGACTCCCCCTTGGCCACTAAAGCATTCCAAAGTCGGGCCCCATCCAAATGATACGCCAAATTGTGTTCCTCACAGACCTTTTGTATTCGTTTCAGTTCCTCAAAGTCCCAGCATGCTCCCCCACCCTTGTTGGTCGTGTTTTCGATGCATACCAAACTGGTCAAGGGGCTATGGTAAAAATCAGGTGGGTTAATGGCCGCCTCCACTTGCTCAGCGGTCATCATGCCCCTATGGCCATCCACCAACTTACAGGATACCCCGCTATTGAAACTTGCCCCACCACCTTCGTAGTTATAGACATGGGCATATTTGTCACATATCAATTGTTCTCCGGGATTGGTATGGAGTTTAATCGCCGTTTGATTGGTCATACTGCCACTTGGGAAAAAGAGCGCGGCTTCCATGCCAAACATGTTCGCTACTTTCTGTTCCAACGCATTAACGGTTGGGTCATTTTTAAATACATCATCCCCTACTTCGGCCTCAAGCATAGCCTTTAGCATCCCAGGAGTTGGTTTGGTGACGGTATCGCTTATTAAATTTATTTCCATGCAGGTAAAAGAACTACTATTTGGCAATTAAGTTTAGGTATCACACTAGTCCATGGAAGTGGACCAATGGTTTTCAAAACAATCCATTCCAATAGGGGAGCCATCAGGAATCTTTGGCGCCTTGGTTTTCGCCTCATACCCTCTGGGATTCCCAATGAATTTTTCCACTTCCTTTTTCATTAAGATAGCAAATGGGTCGGTTGCCCTGGGTCCTTCCCCCAAATACGTCTTCAGGCGCATCATCTCAAACAGGATTGTTTCAGTTACCTGGGGATAACTCTCTTTATGACTGGCCACCTGCATAAGATGCTGCAAAACCTGCCAGTTCACCAATTTTTGTATTTCTCCCCTATATCCTTTGTTTTTTTTGCCCTTAATGGTTTCCTCCAAAAGTAAGGCAACCATATTTTCAAATCCAAGTTGGTCTTCGTCCATGGCCTTTTGTTGAACCAATCTATTGGCACGTTCATGATGCAATAACAGCCCCAATGTTCCGGAGGCCGCAGTTTCGGCTGCACCATAGGGATCAAAGGCTACGCCCGTCTTGCCCTTAAAAGACTCCCTGGTTCTTGGATATCCAATACTTCGCGGCGGAAACAATTTCAATTTTTCCGTTGGTATCGCCAAAACGTCCGGTTCCAAGGATTTCAGCATGGCTTCCAATGCATTTTCCTGGGACACCTTGTTTGCGGTTACCACACTGTTTTGACCATCGTCCTTAACCTTGTAATTATAGTCCAATCCCCCAATTACTTTGGCCGCGGCTTCAAGTTGATAGCGGTGAAAAAAGTATAAGGGGACAAAAACGTCCTCCAAAACAGCATACGGTTCCCCAGATTTTATGTTATCCGCGGAAAAGTTTGCAATTGCCCGTTTTCTTATTTCCAGCACCCGTTCCAATTCCTGACTTGCACTTGGTCCATTGTCCCAAAGATGGGCAAGGGTATGCGCGCTTCCCAAAGGGCGCGCATCTTGATCGGACAAATAGCGCAACCCGTCTTTTTGTGCCTGTTCCAAAATCGCATTCAAGGCTTTTTTCTCATCGGTCCCCTTCGGAAAATCCGAATAGGCATAGGCTACGGTAACTTTGTCCCATTCTCCGATTCCCGTATCGTAAGCATTGGAAAAGTCCACGGTATTTCCATCCAACTGGAAATACGGGTGTGGATAGTCCATAACGGATGCCCTGTTATTGGTGCTGGCCGCAAAATTATGGGCAAAACCGAGTGTATGCCCAATTTCGTGTGCAGATAGTTGGCGAATCCTCGCCAAGGCCAACTGTAGCATAGGCTCGTAGTTATCATCGCGTTCAGCAAAAGGTTTGTCCATCAATGCTTGGGCAATTAAAAAGTCTTGCCGTATCCGTAAACTTCCCAAACTCACATGCCCTTTTATAATTTCACCCGTTCTGGGATCCCGGACACTGGCCCCATAACTCCATCCCCTGGTAGAGCGGTGCACCCACTGAATTACATTATACCTTACATCCATAGGGTCGGCCTCGTTTGGCAGTATTTTAACTTGAAAAGCATCTTTATAACCAATGGCCTCAAAGGCTTGGTTCCACCAACGCCCACCTTCCAAAAGCGCCGAACGCACCGGTTCCGGGGTACCATTATCCAAATAATAAATAATGGGTTCCACGGCTTCACTTACTTCAGCGGTTGGGTTTTTCTTCTCCAATCGATGTCTTGGAATGTACCTTTTAAGAATAGGTTCTTGTACCGGAGTTGCATAGTCGTAGTAACTGAAAGGGTATGTGCCACACCTTGGATCAAAATCCCTTTTTTTAAATCCTTCTTCAGGGAGTTCGATCAAGGAATGGTGCTGGGCCACGGTGACCAATTTGGGATTGGGGGCAACCGAGCGGATCCATGCCCCCTCGGGGGTGCCGGAAAATGTGAGTAACATGTCGAACTCCACGTTTTTCGGGAAGGCTTTAGTACGTTCAAAGGACAATACACTTTTATCCTTGTCCAATGTATAGGAACCTTGCTTGGTCCTTTTTAACCTATCCGATACCCCGTGGGCATCGCGCATTAAAAAATCGGTGATATCAATAAGATAACTTCCTTTGGATTCTTCTTCAATTTTAAAACCATGCAGTACCGATTTGGCAAAAGCCTGCTCCACGGATTTGCGCTCCAGTTCATTATCCGTTAAAGCCCTGAAGGTAAGATTGGGTTGAACGAGCAATAGCTTTTGTCCCACTTTTTTAAAAAAGACAACCTGTTCATTTCCCAGCTGTCCCCTATCCAGTCCTATATCGTTGCTTCCAATACCACTGCTCAACGAATACACATAGAGGAATTCCTGTTCCAATTTATCTACCTGGAGATAAATCCTGTCGGAACCGTCATCGTAATAAAAATTGAAATATCCATTGAATTTTTGAAATTCCCTGGCCTTTTCAAAGGTTTGGGAACGTAGTGAATAAAAACTTAGTAAAAGAAAAAAAATACAGCTCGGTCTCATGCAGGAATATAAAGTTGTTAGACATTTAGAGCCTGTTTAAGATTCCATAAATTGTTTTTTCATGTCCCTTTTTGCTGCCAGCGTACCATCTGGCTCCTCTTAAAAAGGCCAAATCGTTGGCCTTTTCCCTCGGCCCTGTTAAAATTTCATCAGGTAGCACAGCTATCATCTTCAATTTTTCCTCATTCTGCGCCAAAAATAGTCTTTACAAAAATTCAATTATACAATCCTAAACAGGCTCTTAAATTTATTGAAATTTGATTGCCCAGCAATAGTGAATTTCTATTTTTGCCCCAAACATTTTTAAATGGTAACCACAGATCAGCAAAAGGATCTTATTGAACGCCTGGGTGCGTTAAGGAGGTATCTTTGACATTGATGCCAAACGAATTGAAATAGAGAATGAGGAGGAGAAAACCTTGGTGCCAGGGTTTTGGGACAATCCACAGGAGGCCCAAAAGCAGATGCAGGCCTTAAAATCCAAAAAGAGATGGGTCACTGATTTTGAAAATGCCAAAACCATGGTCGGTGATCTGGAAGTGCTCATGGAGTTTTATGAATTGGGCGAGGTTGACGAAGGGGAAGTGCAGGAAAAATACAATGCCACCAAAGAAATCATTGAGAACCTCGAGTTCAAAAATATGCTTTCCGAAGAGGGTGACGAACTCACCGCAGTACTACAAATAACGGCTGGAGCCGGTGGAACGGAAAGTTGTGATTGGGCTTCCATGCTCATGCGCATGTATATGATGTGGGCCGAAAAAAATGGATACAAGGTTAAGGAACTCAACTATCAGGAAGGCGATGTTGCCGGAATTAAAACAGTGACCCTGGAAATTGAGGGGGAGTTTGCCTTTGGTTGGTTAAAAGGCGAGAATGGCGTACACCGATTGGTCCGTATCTCACCATTTGATAGTAACGCCAAACGACATACCAGTTTTGCTTCGGTCTATGTTTACCCTTTGGTGGACGATTCCATAGAAATCGACGTTAACCCTTCGGATATCGAAATTACCACGGCACGAAGTAGCGGTGCGGGTGGGCAAAATGTCAATAAAGTGGAAACCAAGGTACAATTGGTGCACAAACCCACTGGAATCCAAATTTCCTGTTCGGATTCCCGTTCCCAACATGATAATAGGGCTACGGCCATGCGTATGCTCAAATCCCAATTGTATGAAATTGAACTGAGAAAACGTCAAGAGGCCAGGGATGAAATTGAGGCATCCAAGATGAAGATTGAGTGGGGTTCACAAATCCGTAACTATGTGATGCATCCCTATAAATTGGTGAAAGACGTACGCTCAAACGAAGAAACGGGCAATGTCGATGCCGTTATGAATGGGGAAATAGGCTCTTTTTTAAAGGCTTACTTGATGATGATGGGGCAAAGGGAAGCGTAACTTCGCTAAATCCTTCCTAAATTTGTTTAGCTGTATTAGTCATTTAACAAAAAATTAACCAAGGCCCTTTAAACCTTCGGTTGGTTTTAAAATCCAATAGAACGATGAGAACCCTTGCAACTTCCTTATTTGTACTCACTTGCTTCCTAATAAGTTCCGATCTCCATTCGCAATTTATCAACAACAACCGTTTTGGAAGACAAAGAAGCGCTATTCCGCAAACGCAAACACCTCCACCAGAACCTGAAAAACTGACCGCGGAACAACGTGTGGATCAGGAAATGCCCAAGCTAATTGAGGTTATGGGCCTTGACCCTTTTGAGCAAGCCATTGTTAGGTCAGTGCTCGTCAAAAGCGTTCAAAAAAGAATGGAACTCCAAATCCTGGATCTGGAACAGAAAAAGATGATGGAGGAATATGGAAAGATCGTAAAAGAACAGGATGAGGAATTAAAAGCCGGCCTTCCGGAAGAAAAATTCCAAATCTATATGGATATGAGGGAGAACCCTTCAAAAACCAAGCGAAAACAGAAAAAGAAGAAGCGGCAATCGAAATCCTGATATGAAGAAACTGTTCCTGGTGCTCGTATGGATCATACCCATACTGGCACTCGCCCAAAAACCCCAAAACTTTAAACCCATACAAATTACAGGAACAGTTATCGACAAGGATACCGGACAACCCCTCGAATACGCAACTTTAATAGTGCAAAGCATTCGAAATCCCAAGAGAATAACCGGAGGTATCACCGACGCCGAGGGAAAATTTGAGGTAGAAACACCTCCCGGCATCTTCAACATTTCCGTTGAATACATTGCCTATACTACCTATGTATCCAAAAAACAACAACTTCGCTCCAATACGGATTTGGGAATAATTTACCTATCTCCCGATGTTTCCCTATTGGAAGAGGTTGAAGTGGTGGCAGAAAAGACCACGGTAGAGCTTCGATTGGATAAAAAAATCTACAATGTGGGTAAGGACCTTACGGTTCAAGGGGGAACGGTCAGCGACGTCTTGGACAATGTTCCATCCGTATCCGTTGATGTGGAGGGCAATGTACAATTACGCGGAAATGATGATGTTCGCATCCTAATCAATGGTAAACCCTCTGCGATAACCGGATTGAACAGTACTGAGGCCTTACGCCAATTACCGGCAGAATCCATAGAAAAAGTGGAAGTAATCACCTCCCCATCCGCTCGTTACGATGCCGAGGGATCCGGAGGAATCATCAATATCATTCTTAGAAGAAGTAAATTACAGGGCCTCAACGGTGCCCTTACCGTGAACGGGGGATATCCGGAATCCGCGGGCATCAATGGCAATCTCAACTATAGAACCGGCAACATCAATATTTTTACCAACACCGGATATAATTACAGGACACGTCCCGGAAATTCCCTAAATGATACGGACTTTTTTGATGCCGAGGGAAATTTCACCAATGCCCTGCGCGAGGAACGCGATTTTGACCGAATCAGAAGAGGATTGAATGCCAACTTGGGTGTGGAATGGTACATCAATAAAACGGCCTCCATTACACAATCCATTTTCGTAAGGGATTCTGACAATGAAAGCGAGACCACCAACAACTTTGTCCAAAGTGATGTTGCGGGAAATACCCGTTCGGGCTTCAGATTTGACCCAGAAACGGAGAAAGATGACACTTTTCAATATGCCTTTAATTTTGACAAGCAATTCAATGGGGAATTGGACCACACGCTCACCTTTGCCTTTCAATATGAGGAGAGTGATGAAGTTGAGGAATCCCTGATCGTCCAAAATGGATTTGATAGCGAAAGTGTGCGAACTGCGGAGAACCAAAGAAGGGTCTTTATGCAATCCGACTACGTGGTGCCCCTGGGTGAAAACGGACAGTTTGAAGTTGGTTACCGAGGGGATTTTAACCGTTTGAATACGGATTATGATGTGGTATTCATTGAACCCACCCTGGATGTCCTGGGAATAACCGATCCCAGTAACGTGCTCGACTTTAAGGAAACCATCAATGCGTTCTATACCCAATACGGGAACAAGTTCAAGGATTTTTCCTTTCTAGCGGGACTACGATATGAGGCCACACGGCTGATCATCAACCAAATCGAGACCGGTGATTTTAACCGAAACAATTTTGATGGTCTTTTCCCTACTTTGAATTTGAATTACGAAATCTCCGAAAAAGAGAGTTTCCAACTGGGGTACAATCGTAGAATACGCAGGCCCAGGTCCAGGTTTCTTAATCCTTTTCCGTCTAGATCAAGCCCTACCAACCTTTTTCAGGGAAATCCCAATCTGACCCCAAGCTTTTCCAACCAAATTGAGTTGGGATATCTTAAACGATGGGAAAAGTTGACGTTGAACGGATCGATCTATTTCCAACGCTCCACCAATGTCATCACTTTTATTGTGGAGGACACCGGGGAGGATACTTTCTTTGATGGGGAACAGCTCAGTATTTTAAGGCGAACTCCTGTAAACTTGGCCCGAAACGACCGATATGGACTGGATTTTACCGCTACCTACCGACCCACCCGAAAATGGAACCTGAATACCAATATCAACTTGTTTAATTTTATCACCAGAGGCGACTTTAACGACCAAAATTTTGATGCCGAAAACCTAAGTTGGTTCATACGCCTAAACAATAAAATTACCCTTCCCTCCAGCATCGATTGGCAAACCCGAATCTTTTATCGTGGTCCCACGGAAAACGCCCAGACCAGGAACCAGGGCATTTTTTCACTGGACTTGGCCTTTAGCAAGGATTTTTTCAAGGAACAGGCCTCCTTGGCCGTCAATGTAAGTGACGTGTTCAATAGCAGGCGAAGAATCAGTGAAACGGTAACCCCTTTATTCAACAACGATAGTGAGTTTCAATGGAGGGTACGCAGTTACAATCTGGCATTTACCTATCGTTTTAATCAAAAGAAAAAACGGGGTGGTGATAGGCAAAGGGATTATGAAGGTGATGATGAAGAGTTTGGAACCCCATAAAGAAAAAGGAGCCGAATGGCTCCTTTTTTTATTCTTCAAGCTCAGCCTTTTTGGCCTCGCGTCTTTCTTTCCACATTTCCATGAGGTTGCCCGTTAACCAATAGGGCACTACAAAGGTCAATAAGAAAATCATTAGCCAAAAACCTATGGTCAAGATGGTCAAAAAGGCTAAAAATCCGAGATATTGGTCAAATTCTACCATGAGTTCTTATTTATACGACAAAGATACTTTGAAATAATTCAAAATTGCAAGGACAATAAAAAAAATATAATTCCAAACATTTATCAGGAACAAATACCTTTTTCATGGATTACCTTTGTACGGTAAAATTTTTCACAATGGAATTTAGGATTGAAAAAGACACTATGGGCGAGGTAAGGGTGCCTGCCGATAAGTATTGGGGTGCGCAAACGGAACGCTCCCGAAACAATTTTAAAATTGGGCCTACGGCTTCCATGCCTTTGGAAGTGGTGTACGGTTTTGCCTACCTAAAAAAGGCCGCTGCATACGCCAATCATGAACTGGGGGTACTTGCAAAGGAAAAAAGGGACTTGATCGCCACGGTTTGTGATGAGATTTTAGAGGGTAAACATGACAGCCAATTTCCATTGGTCATTTGGCAGACGGGTTCAGGGACCCAAAGTAATATGAATGTCAATGAGGTAATTGCCAATAGGGCCCACGAACTGGCCGGAAAAACCATTGGAGAGGGTGAGAAGACCATTCAACCCAATGATGATGTGAACAAATCACAATCTTCCAACGATACCTTCCCTACGGGAATGCATATTGCAGCCTACAAGAAAATAGTGGAGGTCACCATCCCCGGTGTGCTGCAACTCCAAAATACCTTGAAAAAGAAAGCAGAAGAATTCAAAGAGGTTGTAAAGATTGGTAGGACCCATTTAATGGATGCCACTCCCCTAACTCTGGGACAAGAGTTTTCAGGTTATGTTTCGCAATTGGACCATGGCCTTAAGGCGTTGAAAAATACGTTGCCCCATCTCGCAGAATTGGCATTGGGGGGAACGGCAGTGGGTACAGGTTTGAATACGCCCAAAGGATATGATGTCCTGGTAGCCAAATATATTGCCGATTTCACTGGAATGCCCTTTGTTACGGCTGAGAATAAGTTTGAGGCTTTGGCCGCCCATGATGCGATCGTGGAAAGCCACGGCGCATTAAAGCAATTGGCGGTCTCCTTAAATAAAATAGCGAACGATATCCGAATGATGGCTTCCGGACCACGCTCCGGGATTGGGGAAATCATCATCCCAGCCAATGAACCCGGCAGTTCCATTATGCCCGGAAAGGTAAATCCCACCCAATGTGAGGCCATGACAATGGTATGCGCCCAAGTAATGGGCAATGATGTGGCCATTGCTGTTGGAGGAACACAAGGGCATTATGAGTTGAACGTTTTTAAACCGGTCATGGCCGCGAATATCCTGCAATCGGCCCAGTTGATCGGCGATGCTTGCGTGAGCTTTGATGTGAACTGTGCCGTGGGAATTGAACCCAATCATAAAACCATAACTAAACTATTGAACGATTCCTTGATGTTGGTTACGGCACTGAACACTAAAATAGGATATTACAAAGCAGCAGAAATTGCCAATACTGCCCACAAGAATGGGACTACCCTAAGGGAAGAAGCCGTAAACCTAGGGTACGTTACCCCGGAAGAATATGATGAGTGGGTAAAACCCGAAGATATGGTTGGCAGCTTAAAATAAGTTGCGCGCACAGGAAATAAAAAAGGGCATCCATTCTATTTGGATGCCCTTTTTGCATATAGTGGATAGTGTGTTATTTAAGGGTGAACTTAGAAGTTCCCAATAGCTTTAAACCATCATCATAAACATTCACCATATAATTCCCTTTTTGGAACTCACTTGCCGGTTTATTGATGTAGTCACATACGTCCAATGAATTGTTCTCATAGTAAAAACTGGTTCCCTTGGTGTAGCTCACGGAAGCACCTTCCTCGGTACTGGCAGTCATTCCATCGCCTACAACATTGCCTTGGGGGTCAAGAACCTCAATAAAGAACTCCCTATCACCAGCCTGTGCAATAGCGTTGTCCGCCACAGTAAAGCATACCTTAAACTTGTCGGTAGCCTTGGCCCTTTGTGTTGAAACCAATCTACCACTGCTTCTTTCCTTGACAGCGTCAATTTTAAAATCGGAAAGATTAAGCGCAGAACCTCTTTCAACAGCATCTGCCAACTGCGTATTCTGAACTACTAGGGAGTCATTGAAAACCGTTTGCTTTTCCAACTCAACAAACGTGCTATCACGTTGCATTGCCAACAAGGTATTTGAAGTGGTCAAGGAATCCACTTGCTTCAATAACTCTTCGCGTTCCGCTTTTAGTTGACTTACTTGCCTTCTGTATCTGGAAAGGGAAGCAATGTCCGCTTTCATGGTCTGAACGGAATCAATGTATTTTGCAATTCGATCACGGGCGGCAACCAATTCTTCATTGGTGGCATTACTCTCCAAAATAGCTTTGTCATATTCGGATTTCAAGCTATTCAAATCCTCAACAACCAAGTCTTTTTCTTGTTTCAAAGCGGTAGTAGTCTTCTTCTTATCTTGGTAAAGACTAACAGTGTAGATAATTGTTCCCAAAAGGACAACACCTAGCAATCCCGCTATTACCTTCAAACTGTTGTTACTTTTTGTTTCTGTCATAATCTCGATTTTTTGCTTTCTACAAATGAAAATTTGTTAGTGTCTGGTTTATATACGTCAATGGATTATGTTTAGACGTTTTTAATGGGACAAAATGTTAAAGATGTTTGTGAATGCCCATGTTTACTTAGCTTTATACAACTATTTTTTTTATGAAAAATTTATATTTTCTCCTTATTTCACTGTTTTGTTTAAGTATGGTGGGCTGTGGAAACAGGAAAAAGGAACCGATATCGGTTGAAGGCCCTACCGAAGAATTTCCGGTTTCCACTTTGGATATCAGACCAATTCAGCATGCTACCATGGTCATGGAATGGAACGGTATAACCATTTATGTTGACCCCGTGGGCGGCAAAAGTGCCTTTCAGGGACAAAAACAGGCCGATCTGATATTGATTACCGATATCCATGGGGATCACTTTAATTTGGAGACCCTTCAGCAACTAGATACCAAAAAGGCAAAAATCATGGTCCCCCTTGCGGTAGCTGAGAGAATTCCCGATGAATTTACCCCGCAATTGGATGTATTGGACAATGGCGATACAAAAGAACGGTACGGAATATGTGTGGAGGCCGTCCCCATGTATAACCTAAGGCAGGAGGCGCTGAAGTATCATAAAAAAGGACGGGGGAATGGGTATGTACTGGAAATGAACGGAGAACGTATTTATATTTCCGGTGATACTGAGGATATTCCCGAAATGCGAGCACTGAGAAATATAGACAAAGCCTTTGTTTGTATGAACCTGCCGTATACCATGACCGTAGAAAGTGCGGCAGATGCCGTATTGGAGTTTAAGCCCAAGGAAGTATACCCCTATCATTACCGGGGTACGGACGGATTTAGTGATGTACAACGATTTAAATCGCTGGTCGAGGAAGAAAATACCGATATAGGGGTAATTCTATTGAATTGGTACAAGCCTTAAATCATCTTACCAGCTTTTTGTACTTAATACGTTTTGGCATGATATCAGCTCCCAAACGCTTCTTTTTGTTTTCCTCATAATCGGAGAAAGACCCCTCAAAGAAATAGACCTGGGAATCCCCTTCAAAGGCCAGGATATGGGTGCAGATCCGGTCCAAAAACCATCTGTCGTGTGAAATAATAACGGCACATCCCGCAAAATTTTCCAAGCCTTCTTCCAAAGCCCGTAGGGTATTGACATCCAAATCATTGGTAGGTTCATCCAACAACAGAACGTTGCCTTCCTCTTTTAGCGTCATGGCCAAGTGCAATCGGTTCCGCTCCCCACCGGAAAGCATGTTTACCTTTTTGTTTTGTTCACTTCCGGAAAAATTAAACCGACTTAAATACGCCCTGGAGTTCACCTGCTTCCCTCCCATCATCACCAATTCCTGTCCATCGCTGAAGTTTTCCCAAATGGATTTTTCTGGGTCAATATTTGAATGGGATTGGTCTACGTAAGCCAATTTGGCCGTGTCACCCACAACGAATTCCCCTTTGTCAGGTGATTCTTCGTTCATGATCATTCTAAAAATAGTGGTCTTACCGGCACCGTTGGGACCAATAATGCCCACGATACCTGCTTGTGGAAGATTAAAATTAAGATCCTCATAGAGGAGTTTATCCCCATAGGCCTTGCTCACGCCTTTGGCCTCTATGACATTGGTCCCTAGCCTGGGGCCGTTGGGAATATATATTTCCAGTTTGTCCTCCAATTGCTTTTGGTCCTGGCTGGCCAACTTATCATAGTTCTTTAAACGCGCCTTTTGCTTTGCCTGCCGCCCTTTTGCTCCTTGACGTACCCATTCCAATTCACGTTCCAAGGTTTTTTGACGTTTGGAGGCCTGTTTGCTTTCTTGGGCCAATCGCTTGGCCTTTTGATCCAGCCAACCCGAATAATTCCCTTTCCAGGGAATGCCTTCCCCCCGGTCCAGTTCCAGTATCCACCCCGCAACATTGTCCAGGAAATACCTGTCGTGGGTCACTGCAATCACCGTTCCTTTGTATTGGGCCAAATGGTGTTCCAACCAATGGACCGATTCTGCATCCAAATGGTTGGTAGGCTCATCCAAAAGTAGCACATCCGGTTCTTGCAATAATAAACGGCAAAGGGCCACCCTCCTTCGTTCACCGCCAGAAAGCACTTCAATCTTCTTATCCGCTTCCGGGGTCCTCAGGGCATCCATTGCTATCTCTAATTTCGTGTCCAGTTCCCAGGCATTACTGGCATCAATTTTATCTTGCAGTACCGCCTGCCTGTCCATTAACTTTTGCATCTTATCCGCATCCTCATACACTTCCGGCAGGGCAAACATATCATTGATCTTATGGTACTCATCCAAAGTCGAAACGGTTTCGGCCACCCCTTCCTTAACAATCTCAAGGACCGTCTTATCCGCATCCAACTGTGGTTCCTGCTCCAAATAACCAACAGAATACCCCGGTGAAAAAACCACATCACCTTGATAATTTTTATCCACCCCCGCAATTATTTTGAGTAAGGTGGACTTACCCGAGCCGTTTAAACCAAGAATACCAATCTTTGCCCCGTAAAAAAAGCTTAAATAAATATTCTTCAGTACTGGTGTATTGGCATTCTTAAAGGTCTTGGTGACCCCTGCCATGGAAAAAATGACCTTTTTATCGTCAGACATGATTATGTTTAATTGTTAATGGTTAATGGTTGATGGTTGATGGTTGATGGTTGATGGTTGATGGTTATTGGTTATTGGTTGATGGTTGATGGTTGATGGTTGATGGTTGATGGTTGATGGTTGATGGTTGATGGTTGATGGTTATTGGTTATTGGTTATTGGTTATTGGTTAATGGTTAATGGTTAATGGTTAATGGTTAATGGTTAATGGTTAATGGTTAATGGTTAATGGTTAATGGTTAATGGTTAATGGTTAATGG
>JANQKR010000033.1 GCA_028281025.1 Croceivirga sp. | reverse complement strand
CATAAAGGGCCAGCGTTCCAAGGGAACCACCCTGCTTTACCAGCAAAGCGGGTGCAAATATAGATACCTTTTTCCGCCCCAACAAAATGTTTCAGGATAAAATTTTAAAAAAAATTCAACACTTTGACTTACAGCTGTTTAAAACCATAATAAATCCCATTGTCGTTTTTGGAATGGATGGATCAATAGCCAGCATATCGTATTCCATCACTTTCAGTGTTTCTTTCTATTGATACTTCTAGGTGAGATGTTATCTTTGCCCTCTGTTTAAACAACCGAAATAGTGGGAACAATACAAATAAGCCTACCCGATGGTGCGGTCAAAGAAATGCCAAAAGGAAGTACTCCTTTGGAAGTAGCCAAGTCTATAAGTGAAGGTCTTGCTCGCAATGTAATATCCGCAAAATATGACGAAAACACCATAGAAGTTACCACCCCGTTGGAGACCCATGGAAAACTGACCTTATATACATGGAACAATGATGAGGGCAAAAAAGCCTTCTGGCATTCTTCCTCGCATGTTTTGGCACAGGCCCTTCAGGAGTTGTACCCGGGGATAAAATTGACGATTGGTCCCGCCATAGAAAACGGTTTCTACTATGATGTCGATTTTGGGGAGCATACCATTTCCGAAAAGGACTTTCCCCAAATAGAAAAGAGGGCCCTGGAGATTGCCCGTGGGAAACATGATTTTAAGATGCGTGAAGTTTCCAAAGCAGATGCCTTATCCTATTATAAGGAAGAGGGGAACGAATACAAGGTGGAACTCATCGAAAATCTGGAAGATGGGGACATTACCTTTTGTGACCACAGTACATTTACGGACCTATGCAGGGGAGGGCACATTCCAAATACAGGTATGATCAAGGCATTTAAAGTATTGAATGCTGCCGGTGCGTATTGGAGAGGGGATGAAAACAATCCTCAACTGACGCGGGTCTATGGCATTTCTTTTCCAAAGCAAAAGGAATTGACCCAATATCTGGAGCTTTTGGAAGAGGCCAAAAAGCGGGATCATAGAAAGCTGGGCAGGGAATTGGAACTTTTCACTTTTTCCCAAAAGGTAGGGCAAGGACTTCCACTTTGGCTTCCAAAAGGTGCCGCTTTGAGGGAGCGCTTGGAGGATTTTCTAAAAAAAGCACAGCGAAAAGCAGGTTATGAAATGGTGGTCACCCCACATATTGGACAGAAAGAACTCTACGTTACCTCTGGCCACTATGCGAAATATGGGGAAGATAGCTTTCAGCCCATACATACGCCAAAAGATGAAGAAGAGTTCTTGTTAAAGCCTATGAACTGTCCACATCACTGTGAAATTTATAACGCCAGCCCCTGGAGCTATAAAGACCTTCCAAAGCGCTATGCCGAGTTCGGGACGGTTTATCGTTATGAACAAAGTGGTGAACTGCATGGGCTTACCAGGGTTAGGGGATTTACCCAGGACGACGCACACATATTCTGTACTCCAGACCAACTCGCATCCGAGTTTAAAAATGTAATTGATTTATCCTTATATGTTTTAAGTTCCTTGGGTTTTGACAACTACACCGCCCAAGTATCCGTTCGCGATTTGGAAAAACCGGAAAAATATATTGGCAATGAAGAAAATTGGGAAAAAGCGGAAAGCGCCATTATTGAAGCCGCTGAGGACAAAGGGCTTCAATATAGCATAGAAGCCGGAGAGGCCGCATTTTATGGTCCTAAGTTGGATTTTATGGTCAAAGATGCTCTAGGTCGAAGCTGGCAGTTGGGAACAATTCAGGTAGATTATAATCTGCCAGAGCGATTTGACCTTACTTATAAAGGTAGTGACAACGAGCTGCACCGGCCTATTATGATCCACCGCGCACCTTTCGGAAGTCTGGAGCGTTTTGTAGCGATATTGTTGGAACATACTGGAGGAAATTTCCCATTATGGCTTATTCCAACACAAGCTATTGTGTTGCCGGTCAGCGAGAAACACGAAAATTATGCGCAAAAAGTTTTGAATTCATTGGAAAATCACGAAATTCGCGCGCTCATTGATAATAGGAACGAAACCGTGGGGAAGAAAATTCGGGAAGCCGAAATGCAAAAAATCCCCTTTATGGTGATCGTAGGAGAGCGGGAAGTTGAGGAAGAAACTATTGCGGTCAGAAGGCATGGTGGTGAAGATTTGGGGAGTATAAAGATTGACACATTCGCCAATTTGATTTCAACAGAAATAAATAGTACCTTAAAGTCGTTCTAAAAAATCAAAGTTTAATTTAAAAAGTAAAGACCATAGCAATACGAAGAAGATCAAGGCCCCAGCCAAGAAGGGAAAACAAGAACCCCCACAATATCAATGACAAAATTACCGCTCGCGAAGTACGCTTAGTGGGCGATAATGTAGAGATGGGTGTTTATCCCATACAAAAGGCCTTGCAAAAGGCAGAGGAACTGGAATTGGATTTAGTTGAAATATCTCCCAAAGCAAATCCGCCAGTCTGTAAAATAATAGATTACAAAAAGTTCCTCTACGAACAAAAGAAACGGGAGAAGGCCATGAAGGCCAAAGCAACCAAAGTCATCGTAAAGGAAATCCGATTTGGACCACAGACCGATGACCATGATTATGAGTTTAAAAAACGGCATGCGGAAAAGTTCCTTAAAGATGGAGCAAAACTAAAAGCCTACGTATTCTTTAAAGGAAGGTCCATAGTGTACAAAGATCAGGGGGAAATCCTTCTTTTACGCTTGGCGCAGGAACTTGAAGAGTATGGAAAAGTGGAGCAGATGCCCAAATTGGAAGGCAAGCGAATGACCATGTTCATTGCCCCCAAGAACACAAAAAAGTAAGTGGGAAGCCAAAGTATTGGCTTAATATATAAAGAGGAAAAATGCCAAAGATGAAAACAAAATCCAGTGCCAAAAAGCGATTTAAGCTTACCGGTTCTGGTAAAATCAAAAGAAAGCACGCTTTTAAAAGTCACATTTTGACCAAAAAGTCAAAAAAGCGTAAGCTTAGGTTGACACACTCTACCTTAGTACATGAGTCGGATGTCAACAGTATCAAAGAACAATTGCGATTAAAGTAAGCGGTTGTTTCGGTTTAAGTAATGTTTAACCCTGGAGTCGGGCCCATTAAAGTTCCGTTGGAGGACGCCCGCTACAAAAAAAGATTAAAAAATGCCAAGATCAGTTAATTCAGTAGCTTCAAGAGCCAGAAGAAAAAAGGTAATGAAGCAAGCCAAAGGGTACTTTGGAAGACGTAAAAATGTCTGGACAGTAGCCAAAAATGCGGTAGAGAAAGCAATGCAGTATGCTTACCGCGACAGAAGAAATAAAAAGAGAAATTTTAGGGCACTTTGGATCACCCGTATCAATGCCGGTGCCAGAATGCACGGAATGTCCTACTCCCAGTTCATGGGTAGGGTAAAATCCAATGGAATTGAGCTAAACCGTAAAGTTTTGGCGGATTTGGCCATGAACCATCCAGATGCCTTCAAGGCCATTGTTGAAAAGGTGAAATAACAATTTTACATAAACTATATCCCACTTACGTTAACCCGCTCCTAGAGCGGGTTTTTTATTGCCCAAAAGCGGTCAGCACCAGACATCTCCCGGAAGCATGGTTTCGATGTTCACATAAATATATTCCTTGCCAAATACCAAGGTTGGGCTTTCCGTCGGTTATCGGTATCTGTACGGAAGAACCCATTAGCGAAGCCTTAATATGGGCGGGCATATCGTCCGGTCCCTCCATCGTATGGATGTAGTACGATTGGTTTTCCGGCACCATGGTATTGATATGGTTTTCAAAATCGACCCTTACGGTAGGGTCCGCATTTTCGTTAATGGTAAGGCTCGCAGAAGTGTGTTTGATAAAAACATGGAGCATACCCATGGATATGGTCCTAAGTTCCGGAATGGCTTGCCAAAGTTCGTTGGAAATTAAATGGAAGCCTCGGGAATAGGGCTTGAGTCGAATCTCTTTCTGATGGAATTTCATGGGAAAACACTTTTATGGTTGCATAGGCGTACCATCCGGATGGCCTGATTCCTGCATTATTTAGTAGGACAATTTAATCTAAACTTTACTTGATTCCCCTTTATCCGACTACCTTTGCAGCTTGAATTTAAGCCTATGGATTTGTCACAGATTAAAATGGTGGTCACCGACATGGATGGAACCCTTTTGAATTCCAGCCATCAAGTAAGTGACCGTTTTTTTGAACTTTTTCAAGCATTGAAAAGCAAAGGTATCCTATTTGTTGCAGCCAGTGGTCGCCAATACCATAGTATGGTCAGTAAACTGGACTCCATACAGGATGACATCATCTTTATAGCCGAAAATGGGGCCTTGATAAAAAAGCAGGAGGAAGAGGTATCGGTCACACCAATAAACCAAGTCTTGAAAGGGAAACTTCTGCAAATTGTGGACGGAATTGACGGTGCCCATGCCATGCTGTGCGGGAAGTACAAATCGTATTTTGATACCAAATCCATAGTATCCCTGGAGCAGCTCAAAGAGTACTATTCCGCTTTTGAAATAGTCGATCATTATGGTAACGTGGATGATGAAATCATAAAAATTGCCGTATACCACAGTGTGAGTGCCGAGGAATACATCTATCCTCAAATGGCCCATTTGGAAAATGAGCTCAAAGTCAAAGTATCCGGAAAAAATTGGTTGGATTTAAACCATCTCGATGCCCACAAGGGAAATGCATTGGGAAGGGTAATGGACGCCCAGGGGATACAACCCAATGAGGTTCTCGTTTTTGGCGATTACTTCAATGACCTGGAAATGTTACAACTGGTAGAGCACAGTTTTGCCATGGCCAATGCCCATCCTGATGTAAAAAAGGTTGCCAACTATGAAACCACCAGCAACAATGAGTTTGGTGTTGAAACCATTCTGGAAAAACTGGTGTGACCCCAAAATGGCATATGGATAAAATGACTGCAGAGGAACTCATTCAAAAACTGGACCTGCAACCGCACCCGGAAGGAGGTTTTTTCAAGGAGACCTACCGAAGTCCGGGTGAAATCAATGCCGATGGCCTGCCATCCGAGTATAAAGGCAGTCGTTCCTATTCCACATGCATTTACTTTCTGCTGACCTCAGCTGCTTTTTCCGCCTTTCATAAAATCAACCAAGACGAAATCTGGCATTTCTATCTGGGCTCCCCCATAAAGCTCCATACCATTTCAGAAGACGGTATACATTTGGAACATGTTATAGGAAATGATATTAAAAACCATCAGAATCCGCAGTTAGTAGTGCCAAAAGGACATTGGTTCGCAGCCAGTGTCATGGATGACAACAGTTATGCATTGGTGGGCTGTACGGTGGCTCCGGGCTTCGATTTTGGTGATTTCGTATTGGGTTCCAGGGAAGGGTTGATCGGTAAATTTCCGGAGCACAAAAAAATCATCGAGCAATATACGCGCAATTGAACCCCTTTTCCCCCTTTATACGGACCGGTAACTAAAAAATCCCATTAGGTTTTCTGCTTTTTTTTGCGCGCTGCCGGAAACAACACATTATTGAGAATCAATCGGTATCCCGGGGAAGTGGGATGCAGCTCCAATTCTGTTTTGGGGTCCCCCACCCGATGTTGATAATCTTCTGGGTCATGACCACCGTAGAAGGTAAAAAATCCTTTCCCTTTAATGCCATGAATGTAACGGGCCTCGCCATTGAGTTTGCATTCCCCCAAAACCATGACGGTCGGTTTCACTTCGTAGCGTTCAAAAGCTGTGGTCTGTCCCATAAATCCCTTGATCAACGCAGTGTGATTTTGGGTCAGCATCGTGGGTACCGGATCCCATTTGGCAGAAAACTCCATTAAGGAAAAGTAATCGGACTCCCTGGGGACATTCCTTCGTTTTCCGGTCATATCAATGGATGAAAACTCATATTTCAGGGGATTTCGTTCCAGTGAAAAGTTTGTAAACGCAAAGGTTCGGGAAAAGTCCAGTTTTCCCTGGTAGTTCGCTTCCGAGGGATCACCATCGAACATGGGCTCACATATATCCACACCGTTTGCCGCCAGGGCAATATCAAAACTGTCCGTAGCGGAGCACATGGCAAACATAAAGCCTCCGCCTATGACATATCTCCTGATCTTTTCCGCCACAGCGCCCTTTTGCTCCGAAACTTTGGAATACCCCAATTTGGCGGCCCTTTCCTCTGCCAGGCGCTTTCCTTCAATATACCACGGTGCGGCACGGTACGCCCCATAAAACTTTCCATACTGCCCTGTAAAATCCTCATGATGAAGGTGCAGCCAATCGTATAAAGCCAGCTTATCATCCAGGACTTCCTCATCATAAATGGTCACATAGGGTATTTCCGCATAGGTAAGGACCATGGTTACGGCATCGTCCCAGGGTTGGTTATCCTTTGGGGAATACACGGCAATCTTTGGTGCTTTCTCCAAAATGACCGCATCCTGGTTTTGGGATGGACTGCTGATTTCATCCAAAATGGACTCTGCCTGTGCATCGGAAAGTACTTCAAAGGAGACTCCCCGTATCTGGCACTCCTTTCTGATGGCTTCCCCATCCGGCAATAAAAAGGAGCCCCCGCGATAATTCAGCAACCACTGTACTTTTTGTTGTTTGTTCAATACCCAAAAAGTAATGCCATAGGCCTTTAAATGATTCTTTTGGCTCTCTGCATCCATAGGTAACAATATCACAGAGGCGGATAGTGTATAGGGTATAACTAACAAGAACAGTGCAGTAATGAAGGAATTCCGCACATGCGTCCGGAATGTGTTAAAAGGGAATATCATCCTCTTCACCTTCATTGAGTGCACTGCCAAAAGCCTGATCGGCACTCGGCAAAGATGTGGGATTGAACGGGTTTTCATCATCATCGTTCATCTTGGATTGAAACTCAAAAGGTGAGTCGAACTCATCTAAATTATCGAATTTACCGAGGTTACCAATGAACTTTAACCTAATATTATCCAATCCCCCATTACGGTGTTTGGCCACAATAAACTCTGCCTGACCCTGTGTAGGGGTGCGATCCTCATCGTCCCATTCCTCAATCTTATAATATTCGGGACGATAGATAAAGGAAACAATGTCGGCATCCTGTTCAATGGCTCCGGATTCCCTTAAATCCGATAAAATGGGGCGCTTGCTACCTCCCCGGGTCTCCACGGCACGGGATAATTGGGACAGCGCAATTACCGGAACATTGAGCTCTTTGGCCAACGCCTTCAAGTTCCGTGAAATGGTGGATATTTCCTGCTCCCTATTTCCCCCTTTTTGACTTCCTCCGGCAGTCATCAACTGCAGATAATCAATGATGATCAGTTTAATTTTGTGTTGGGATTCCAATCTTCTGGCCTTGGCCCTAAGATCAAAAATGGACAATGAGGGGGTATCGTCTATGAAGAGCGGTGCTTTTTCCAAAGCCTTTACCTTAACGTTCAATTGCTCCCATTCGTGCTTTTCCAGTCTTCCTGTCCTTAGTTTTTCCGAGGAAAGTCCGGTTTCCGAGGAAATCAACCGGGTAATCAATTGTACGGAAGACATTTCAAGGGAAAAGAAGGCAACGGGAATATCTGCATTTACGGCCATATTTCGGGCCATGGACAGCGTCAGGGCCGTTTTACCCATACCCGGTCTGGCCGCAATAATGACCAAATCACTGGGTTGCCAACCCGAGGTAAGCTTATCCACCTTATCAAAACCAGAGGGGATACCGCTTAATCCTTCTTTATTTGAAATTTCCTCAATTCGCTTCTTTGCCTGTATTACCAAATTCTGGGCCGTCTCCGCCGAACGTTTGAGATTGCCCTGGGTGACTTCGTATAATTTGGCTTCCGCACCATCCAACAAGTCAAAAACATCGGTGGATTCGTCATAGGCATCCTCTATGATCTCGTTTGAAATCTTGATCAAACTCCGCTGAATGTATTTTTGAAGGATGATCCGCGCATGAAACTCAATATGCGCTGAGGAGGCCACTTTTTGTGTAAGTCTGATCAAATAAAAATCACCGCCCACCGCCTCCAGGTGCCCTTCCTTCTTTAATTGGGCAGAAACGGTTAATAAGTCCACCGGTTCAGAGGATTCGAAAAGTGTAAAGATGGCTTCATAAATAAAGCGGTGCGCATCCTTGTAGAACACATCGGGATGTAAAATATCAATGACTTCATCCACCCCTTTTTTGTCAATCATCATTGCTCCCAATACAACTTCCTCTAAATCAACAGCTTGCGGCGGTATTTTACCGCGCTCCAAGTTTATGATCGTAGATTTGTCTATGCGACGACCAACAATTGGGTTTGTGTTCTCCATGTCTGCGAAAGTATGGAATTAACCTTTAGTTAACTTTAAGTTTTAGGTTCCTGATGTTCACTTGTCATCAACAAAAGTATTGTTGATAACTTATAAAATGTGTTAACAACGCAAAAAATAGGAAAAGTAATACAGTAATCGATTTCTAAAAAACAGAAACATAGGGCTTAGCCATTAAAGACGCCCATGTTTGCGTATTTTTCCATTCGAATCCGTACCAAATCTTTTGGTGATAACTTTTTAAGCTCCTCAAAATGTAAAGCAATTTTCTTCTTGACAATGTCAAAGGTCTTGTCCCGATCACTATGGGCACCTCCCAACGGTTCCCGGACAATTTCATCGATAAGCTTGAGTTTTTTCATGTCCGTGGCCGTCAGTTTAAGGGCTTCGGCCGCTTGTTCCTTATATTCCCAGCTTCTCCATAGAATGGAAGAGCAGGATTCTGGGGAAATGACGGAATACCAGGTATTTTCCAACATCAGCACCTTATCCCCCACTCCAATTCCCAAGGCACCTCCGGATGCTCCTTCCCCAATGATCACCACAATGATGGGCACTTTAAGTCGGGTCATTTCCAGAATGTTTCGGGCAATGGCCTCTCCTTGTCCGCGTTCTTCGGCTTCAATTCCGGGATAAGCCCCTGGGGTATCGACCAAAGAAACAACGGGAATGCCAAACTTTTCTGCGGAACGCATCAACCGTAAGGCTTTCCGATAGCCTTCCGGATTGGCCATACCAAAATTTCGATATTGCCTGGTCTTTGTATTATACCCCTTTTGTTGTCCAATGAACATATAGCTTTGGTCACCGATCTTACCAAGACCACCTACCATGGCCTTGTCATCCCTAACCGTGCGGTCGCCATGGAGTTCCAAAAAGGAATCCCCGCAAATGGCGTTGATGTAATCCATGGTATAGGGACGGTTGGGATGCCTGGAAAGCTGGACCCTCTGCCATGCGGTCAAATTCTTGTAAATGTCCTTTTTTGTATCGGCGAGCTTCTTTTCAATCTGCTGACAGGTTTCGGTAACGTCCACGTCACTTTCTTCCCCAATCACCTTACATTTCTCGAGTTGCTCCTCCAATTCCTTTATGGGAAGCTCAAATTCCAAGTATTCCATGAAAACGATCTTGATTATTTGGTTGGTGAGGCAAATATAAAAACTATTGGAAGATTTGTCACAAGGTATTTCCCAACCCTATTTAAAGTACAAACTGCTATCTTTTTGCTTTTTGAAGCAGGTAAAGCCCTATGACACCAAAAACAACATTTGGTATTAAAACAGCGAGCAATGGCGAAAATCCGGACTGTTCCGCCAGGGTGCCAAAAATCCTGTCAAAAAAGATATAGACCATCCCCAAGGCTATGCCCACCAATAGATTGAAGCCCATTCCCCCCCTTCTCTTCACCGAGGAAACCGCAACGGCAATTATGGTAAGGATAAATGCGGCTATGGGCAGGGCCCATCTTTTGTATTTGGCCAATATATAGGTGTTGATGTTGGCGGCCCCTTTTTTCCGCTGGTCTTCTATAAAATCATTGAGTTCAAATAGGTTTTTGGTATCCGCCACATAGGAGACCGGGGTCAAATCCCCAATTTGAAAGGTAAACAGGGTATCCAACCTTCTTTTGGTCTCCACAAGTTCATGCCCCTCCCTTATCTTTCGTTTTGTGTAGGAGGTCAATCGGTACACACTATCCTTTTCCACCCATCGAATATTGGCGGCACTTATCTTAAAGACCAACTCATCATCCCCGTCAAAACGCTCATAGGTGAAATTGTAACCAATTTTTCGATCGGGATCAAAACTGCTTACATAAATAAAGTCCTTTTCGTTGAGTTGGTTGAATATATTGGTGGTCTGTCGGGTCTGTCTTCCCTTTTTAAAGTACTTATATTCAAACTCATTAAAGCCAATACTGGCATTGGGCACTATAAACTGCCCCATAAAAAAGATAAGGACGGCCACAATAGCTGCCCCAAGGAAATAGGGTCGTAGAAACCGCCGATAGGAAATCCCTGAACTCAACATCGCCACGATCTCCGTATTGCTTGCCAGTTTGGACGTGAAGAAAATGATGGACAGGAACAGCAATATGGGCATTAACAAGTTCCCCAAGACCAGGCTAAAATTGCCATAAAACATAATCACTTCTCCAAGGGGGGCCTCGTTATCTATGATTTTGCCAATTTTTTCCGCCAAACTGATCATGATGCCAATGGGGATAAACAGCAGTAGGATCCCCAAAAAAGTGGCGACATAACGCTTTAATATGTATTTATCCAATATGGTCAGCACTACAATCTCTTATCCATTTGTTTTACCATTTGGGTCTTCCACGCTTCAAACTCCCCGTTGATGATCTTTTCCCTGGCCGTTCTTACCAGCCAAAGATAAAATCCCAGATTATGAATGGTAGCGATCTGTTTTCCCAGGTATTCGTTGGCCGCAAAAAGGTGTCTCAGATAGGCTTTGGAATACTCCGTATCCACAAACGTAATACCCATTTCATCAATTGGGGAAAAATCATCTTCCCATTTTTTGTTTTTGATGTTGATGGTACCATGGGCGGTAAACAACATACCGTTTCTCGCGTTTCTGGTCGGCATCACACAGTCAAACATATCAATCCCCAGGGCAATGTTTTCCAAAATGTTGATTGGGGTCCCCACGCCCATGAGGTAACGTGGTTTTTCCTTGGGGAGGATATCGCAGACAATTTCCGACATGGCATACATTTCTTCTGCCGGTTCCCCCACGGAAAGCCCTCCTATGGCATTCCCAAAAGCATTGGTACTGGCAATATACTCCGCAGATTGCTTGCGTAGGTCGGTATAGGTGGACCCCTGTACGATGGGAAAAAACGCCTGGGGGTAATCGTATTTTTCCGGTACCTTTTTCAAATGGTCCAAACACCGATCCAACCACCTATGGGTCAAATCCATGGAACGCTTGGCATAGCCAAAGTCACAGGGATAAGGAGTGCACTCATCAAAGGCCATAATGATGTCCGCTCCTATGGAGCGTTGGATTTCCATCACCCGTTCCGGTGAGAAAAAATGGTTGGAGCCGTCAATATGGGATTTGAAATTTACCCCTTCCTCCTTTATTTTACGATTTCCCGATAAGGAATATACCTGATATCCCCCACTGTCCGTCAATATATTCCCATCCCAACCCATGAACTGGTGCAGCCCTCCCGCCTTCTCCATAATCCCGATACCGGGCCTTAGGTACAGGTGATAGGTATTTCCAAGGATGATATCCGGTGCGATGTCCTCTTTTAGTTCCCTTTGGTGGACCCCTTTGACCGAGGCCACCGTGCCCACGGGCATAAAAATTGGGGTTTGGATGGTGCCGTGTCCTGTCTGGATCTCACCGGCCCTGGCCTTTGTGTGGGTATCCGTATGAAGAAGGTTAAATTTCAAACAAAAAATTTAAGGAGCAAATATAGCCATCTCCGCTTGAGCAGTCCCTTAACAAACAAATAAAGTTTACTGTTGATAGTCTCTAATAAAAATGAAGTGATTTCATTTGCTAAAAGATAGGATTGCGGTTACATTTGGTACCTTAATAAAAATAATACATGGCAACGATTTCTGAATTGGAAGAACTGGTGGTTCAGGTAAGACGGGACATCCTAAGGATGGTCCATAAGGTAAACTCAGGTCATCCCGGGGGCTCTTTGGGTTGTACCGAGTTTTTTGTGACATTGTACAATGAAATAATGGACCTGAAAGAAGGTTTTGATATGGATGGGCATGGCGAAGACGTATTTTTCCTTTCCAACGGCCACATTTCCCCGGTTTTCTACAGTGTACTTGCAAGGCGCGGTTATTTTCCATTGGAGGAGCTCAACACCTTTCGACTGATCAACTCAAGATTGCAGGGACACCCGACCACGCATGAAGGACTTCCCGGGATACGGGTGGCCAGTGGTTCCCTGGGTCAGGGAATGTCCGTTGCCCTGGGAGCGGCTTTGGCAAAAAAGCTGAACAAGGACGATCATCTGGTATACAGCCTTCATGGGGATGGGGAGTTGCAGGAAGGACAAAATTGGGAAGCCATTATGTTCGCTGCCGCACATAAGGTGGACAACCTAATTGCGACGGTAGATCGCAATGGACAACAAATTGATGGTCCTACGGAAAAAGTAATGCCTTTGGGGGACGTCCCCGAAAAATTCAGGGCTTTTGGATGGGATGTCCTTGAAATTGAAAATGGAAATGATCTAGGGCAGGTCATTGAAGGATTAAAAGAGGCGAAACGCAGGACCGGAAAAGGAAAGCCGGTCTGTATCGTAATGACCACCATGATGGGCAATGGCGTCGACTTTATGATGCATACCCACGCATGGCACGGGAAGGCCCCAAATGACGAACAATTGGAAACCGCATTGGCCCAAAACCCGGAAACCTTGGGCGACTACTAATACAACTCTTTAATTAAAATCAATTCCCTGGATTGGGAATAACCTATAGCAATGACAAAATATACAGATCAAGGAAAGAAAGATACCCGCAGTGGTTTTGGTGCAGGAATGACGGAACTGGGAAGAACCAACCCTAATGTGGTCGCTTTATGTGCCGATTTGGTGGGATCGCTCAAGATCGAAACCTTTATCGACGAAAATCCGGAACGTTTTTTTCAAGTGGGAATTGCCGAGGCCAATATGATGGGGATTGCCGCAGGTTTAACCATTGGCGGAAAAATTCCCTTTGCCACTACTTTCGCCAATTTTGCGACAGGTAGGGTCTATGATCAAATTAGGCAGTCCATCGCCTATTCCCATAAAAATGTAAAAATCTGCGCCTCCCATGCCGGTGTTACCCTGGGTGAGGACGGGGCAACCCATCAAATCCTTGAGGATATCGGGTTGATGAAAATGTTGCCCGGGATGACCGTGATCAATCCCTGTGATTTTAACCAAACCAAAGCGGCGACCATTGCCATTGCGGAACACCACGGGCCGGTCTACCTCCGTTTTGGTCGTCCCAAAGTGGCCAATTTTACTCCGGTGGACCAAGAGTTTGAAATCGGCAAGGCCGTACTATTGAATGAGGGAACGGATGTGACCATCGTAGCTACGGGACATTTGGTCTGGGAAGCATTGCTTGCTGCCGAAAATCTGGAAAATCAAGGCATTTCCTGCGAGGTCATCAACATACACACCATAAAACCCCTGGATGAAAAGGCCATTTTGGATTCCATAGGAAAAACGGGATGTATCGTTACCGCAGAGGAACATAATTTTCTTGGTGGATTGGGTGAAAGTGTCGCACGAACCCTGGCAGTGCACCACCCTACACCCCAGGAGTTTGTGGCCACCCAGGACACTTTTGGGGAAAGCGGGACCCCGGACCAACTCATGGAGAAATACGGGCTCAACAATAAAGCCATTGAAGCAGCCGTTTTAAAAGTGTTGAAAAGAAAATAGGTTTTGGTATCGTCTTTGATACCCTTTTCATCATAATTCATTAAACGAAACACATTATGAGAAAAACACTTTTAATTGTAGCCGCTATTTTGGTAGGCTATGGACTGCATGCACAAGCGGGATCGGGTTTTGGAATCAAGGCCGGATTGAACTACAATGGTAACGGTGATTACTTTAACTCTGTAGAAAATGCCTTTGAAAACCCTGATAGAAATGCCGGTTTCCACGTGGGGGTCTATGGAAAGTTGGGAAACAGGATCTACCTCAGGCCGGAATTGGTGTACACCAGTACCACTTCTGGATACGATGAAGGGGACCTGAAAATTCAAAAATTGGATATACCGCTGCTTGTGGGAACCAAGATCATTGGCCCCTTACATGCCTTTATCGGTCCCTCCTTCCAATACATCCTTAACAGTAAATTTGACGATGTCACCATAGATGATATCGACAACGATCTGACCTTGGGTTTCAATCTTGGCGCTGGTGTCAATTTGGGAAAATTTGGCATCGATCTTAGATACGAAAGGGGATTTACGGAAAATGAGATCAGTTTTATCAACACCAATATTGTCAATGTGGATGACCGGGTGGATACGCGGCCCGATCAGTTGATCTTAAGCTTTAGTTTAAAACTATAGGCCGGAAAAAACATAAATACGAAAAAGGGGTGTCTAAAAATCTGTAATAGTGTCATTTCGAGCGTAGTCGAGAAAATTAAACCTTGGAATATCAATGTATTTCGACCGCGCTCAATGTGACATTTTAGTGTTGTTGCGACTTTTTAGACACCCTTTTTTTATTTTAATTTCCCTGTTCCCTAAGAATATTGGGATCCAAATAATCCGGGGTGCCATCATTGTCCGTATCCGGATAGGGAAAAATGACGTTTCCGTTTGCGTCCGATATTTCATCTCGTGTTAGAACGCCATCCCCATCATCATCGGGATCTCGGAAATTAGGAAAGGCAATTTGTAATCCACGTTCTATCTCACCTTCAAGATCTGTATTATCGTTAAATAAAAACCCATCCCCATCCAAATCTTCTTCCATGTTAGGAATCCCATCGTTATCCGTATCCGTATTTTCTGTTACCAAACCCAACTCAAAAGTAAATACCAATGGTGCAAATAATGGAATCTGCGAACCATCAGGGGGGCGATTAAAATAGGCCAGGCCAGAAGGAATAATCATAAGGCCTATGCCACTGTCCGTAATTTGGGAGGTCCCATCAGGATTAATCACTATGCCCTCAGGCGTACCTCCTTTCATCTGTGCCATAGAATTTGCGAAGCCTCTTACGGAATTATACAATGGAAGCCATCCAAAATCAGCACCACTCTCAAAAACAAGACCATCCAGCAACTGACCTTCAACTTTGAGCAAGGTAGAATCCCCAACAGTAGGGCTAGGACCCTGACCTTCGCGTATTTGTAAAAAGTAGTAGGTATGCGGTACATCGGTTTCCTCTCCTGGCAACGGGAAAGTAGTTTCATTGGAACTGACGTTGATTACTGCCGAAGAAACCTGTTGTGAAAGAGGGATTTTGTCCGAGTTGTCCCCTGTAATTGGTTCAATCCGAACCCTGAAATTAAAGTTTTCCGGTGGATTTTGAAACTCCTCATAATTATAGAAATGGGTTTCCAAATAGTCCAGAATTGCTGCATCGTCCTCCACTATTTGTTCGGCCAAGGTTGTAGTTGCAAGCTGAATACCATCAGGGCCGTCATCATCTCCACAGCTAGATACCAAAATAGCCGCACCCAACAGCAAAAAATATCTCTTCATTCCTCTACGATCTTTTTAAGCGGCCTAAGATACAATTTTCAAAACCTTGTGCTTATTTTATTAACATTTATTGGGTGTACGCATAGTATAGCCATACAGAAAATTTTAATCAAAAACGAAATTTTTTCTCCATATACTATAAGAAAAATTTCTATTTTATGATTTTTATCACTATTTATGTACGAAAATAACTACATTTTTAATGCTTTAAATCTTAAATATTATGATCATGAAAAAAATTCTTATCGCATCCCTGATCGTCCTTTTGGCCTCCTGTACTTCTGATGGGGATAACCCCTCTGAAGAAAATCCAAACATTGAAAGTATTCACTATACCCTAGATGGAAAAACACTGACCGTAGATTTTGAGGTAGTCGAAAGTGATGAACTTATAGTAGTGGAAAATGACAATTCCCTGCTAATCAACAATTTTCTTTTGGAAAATAAAAATCACATCGAATATGTTTTGGATGATACAAACATCATTTTATTTAGAAATGATTTGGAGTTGCAGGCGTATTTACAGGAAATTGGAAGTCCATTGCGTTCAACCAAAAATAAAAGTGCAACTTCGGCTAGGTCATTTCCGTATACTTCATTCAATCTTGAATTGTATTGGGATTGTTGTTATGATACAAGAAAAAAGTTTTTTTGGGATTTTGATAATGGCATTAGTCCCACTTGTACGGTCCTCTACAATAACGAATCGAGATTAATGGATTTTGCAAATATTAGTGCTTGGACTTCAGTAAGCGGACCGGCACCAGCCGGTTGCTTCGTGTCACCAGACAATAAACCAAATGATAGGTTGGAATCCGTATTGGCTCGAAATGTCTTTGCGCGATTTTATGAAGACATAAATTTTAGTGGGAGTAGTATAGTACTCGATGCAAGGGGTGGCCAAACCAAAGGTTTTAGAAAATTAAGACAAGTCAGAAATGGGCTTTTTGGAAAAAATTGGAGGGATAGGATCAGTTCCATAAAGCTTTCAAACTAAGTCGAAAAAATGTTTTAATATTAAGCCCTAATTAGTAGGGCTTTTTTTATGCGTATTGACAAATTTCTTTGGTGCACGCGCTATTTTAAAACCAGGAACCTGGCCACTACCGTTTGCAAAAAGGGGCATGTACGGATCAATGGCGATGTGGTCAAGCCGTCAAGAGAAGTCTACCCAATGGATAAGATTACGGTCCGTAAAAACCAGATTGACCATCAACTTACCGTATTGGACATTCCAGAAAGCCGTGTTGGGGCAAAATTGGTGGAACTGTACCGCAAGGACACGACCCCAAAAGAGGCGTTTGAACACAATGAACTCTTACAATTCGCCAAAGACCATTACCGGAAAAAAGGCACGGGAAGACCCACAAAAAAGGACAGACGGGATATTGACGAATACCTTACGGACGACGATTTTAAAACGGCCGATGGAGGGGATTGATTACCTTTGAAAAAAGCGTTACCATGACGAACCAAATTCTAGGGCATGAACAAATCCAGCATATCATCAATAGAATTGCCTATCAGATCTATGAGGCCAATCCCAATGAAAAGGAGATCGTCATTGCTGGAATTGAAGGGGGCGGCGTGCTTTTTGCAAAGCGGATCGCACAGGTATTGGACAGGGTGACCGATGCCACCATCACCCGCTGCAAGGTGATCATGGACAAAAAAAATCCCCTGGAAAGTGGGGTGGAGACCTCCTTGGACGAAAGCGCCTATAGAAACAAAAGTGTGGTATTGATCGATGATGTACTCAATTCCGGCACCACCTTGATCTATGGGGTCCATTATTTCTTAAAAACACCATTAAAGCAATTAAAAACCGCTGTTTTGGTCAATAGGAACCACAAAAAATATCCGGTAAAAGCGGACTATAAGGGCATCTCCCTGTCCACATCCCTACACGAACATATTACGGTGGACTTTACCTCAAAAAGGTATCGCGTGTATTTAGACTAGGTCATCCGTAATCTCTTGTACCACCTCATCCAAGGTTTTTTGGTCCGCTACTATGGTCTGTGTGGCCAACGCATAAAAAGGCGATCGTTCAAAGAGGTGTTTTCCAATAAACTCGGGAAGATCGGCTTCCGGAATGTTCTTTACCAGGGGCCGGTGTTCCCGTTCCTTTACAATTCGTTGCACCAAATTGCCGATGGAAAGTTTTAAATAATAGGACCGATCACTGAGTTGGTCGATCAGTTCCATATTACGTCCATAACAAGGGGTGCCCCCTCCCACGGAAAGGACCATATTGGGGGTATGCGTCAAAACTTCCTTTAAGACCTCCGCCTCCTTCTTCCTAAAAAAAATCTCCCCTTTCCGTGAAAAGATTTCAGGAATATCCATTTCCACGGCCTTTGAAATCTCCTCGTCCAGGTCTAAAAAACTAAGATCCAACCGTTTTGCCAATGCCCTACCCACACTGGATTTTCCACTTGCCATATAGCCCAATAGCACAACTTTCATTCCTTATGATTATGATGTTTCTTAAATCATCAAATTTATCATTAAATGACTTGAATAATAAATTTAGGATTGTATATTTGCACCCGCTTAACCCAATGGGGTTACGTTTTTTTTTAATGACCTGATAGCTCAGTTGGTAGAGCATCTCCCTTTTAAGGAGAGGGTCCTGGGTTCGAGCCCCAGTCAGGTCACTTTTTAATCTTAGTAGATATAAGGTTAATAATCAGTTGATTATTAACCTTATTTTTTTATAAAACTTCCACAGTGTTAACAAGTTTCAATAGGGAATTGGCAATTCTGGAAGCGAGCGCATGGACGGTTAAGGGAGCGAAGTGGATGGGGTCAAGTTAGAATCGGTATGTCCTGTTTCAATGCCATCATCATCAGCGGGGGTGCCTCAGGGCTTACAGCGTCCATCTACAATCAAAGGCCCGAGTAGCCTTTGCCGATGGTCCTGTTAAGAAAACCAAGGAAACGTCCATCCGATATTCCATTACTTTCCAATACAGGAACGATGAAGTCCCCTAAAAAGAGGAAATACCCCATGCAGCTCAATGGGCAACCCTCTCAATTCTATCCAATGCACTAAAGGTCTTTACCCTATTTCAAGAAAACCCATTGACCCTTTTTATCTTATTGGGATGTGAGAAATCGAAAAAAGAACGGACTACTGTAAGAACAAAGCTTCAATTGATGAATACATTTGGTTGGCAGATGGCCACTCTCCCTGAAAGAGGGAATCTTTCTAGCCGGATTTTGTAAAAGTGTGAGATTTTCCATGGATACGAAGAGTTCCCCGCTTGGGATATTCATATAGAAAAATATGAAATCGATACTATTTCTACCTATAGTAACAAAAAGTCCCTAGAATTTGTCACCGATGAAAATGTCCTGTTTATGGGATTAAAGATAGAGGACATCAAAACTAAGCAGCAGGAACTATTAACCTCTGGCGGAGTTTTTTTATTCGTTAGTGATACCCAACACCAAACATTTTGAAGGTATTGTTGAACTCGACGAAAAGGATTGTATAAAGACAACTAGACTTACCTAAACTTCTCAAACGGGGATTTTGACAGTTAGCGATTGCCGAGAGGATACCATTGTGCAAGTGGCGACAGTCACTAGCGAAAGTGTTTTGGTAAGTTATGGAATTCAAGAAGTTTTGAAATAGTCAGGAAAAGTGAAATAATTGCATCAAAATCAGGTAAGTATTCAAGAAAAGGAAAATAGGAAAAAAAGGACCAATATTGAATTGGTCCTTAACTCGCTAAACTTAAACTAACTCTAAAGATAACTTAATGAAACGTAACTTAATCGAAGTAAAAATAGAAGGAACATAACATACATTCTTCCAAAAAAACAACCATCTACAATACTTTTTTGGCAATTATGGTTTAAAAAAATAAAAAAAGCAAAATCCTTTTAAGAAGTATACAAGGGTCCATAATTTTTACAGGCCCTATAGTCCGCTCCTTCCAAATCCTGCCCAAAACTATTCCACGCACTAGGCCTAAAAATATTGGTTTCATCCACATTGTGCATACATACAGGAATACGAAGCATCGAACATAAAGCAATCAATTCACCTCCTATATGTCCATAACTAATAGCCCCATGATTGGCACCCCATTTGGCCATTACCGTATATACATCTTTGAACGCACCTCGACCCGTAACTCTAGGCACAAACCATGTGGTAGGCCATGTAGGATTTGTTCTTTCATCCAAAACCCTATGAATATCATCAGGGAGTTCTACGGTCCAACCTTCCGCAATCTGTATGGTGGGCCCCAGCCCTTTCAACAGGTTAATCCGACACATAGTAACAGGCATTTCTCCTTCTGTTTTAAACTGGGACGAATACCCTCCTCCTTTAAAATATTCGCGAATAGCCTGAGGCCACTTAGTATTTGAAAGGCAATTTTCCGCATCTTTTTCGGTTACTTCCCAATACGGTTTTAATACCGAATTTCCATTTTCATCCTTCATCTGTCCAGTAGCATCCAAGGTAGTCGATCCCGAATTGATCAAATGGATGATACCGTTTTTAGCCAAGCCCGTTAATTCTTTTCTTGTCACACGTTTAACCGCCACAGGGCTCCAATAGGTACGAACATCAGAGAATATTTGGGCAGTATTGGTCAATAAATGCCCAAATAACATGGAAGCACCATTTAGGCTGTCATTTTCCGTGGCCACGATATAGGGTTGCCGTATACCGTTCCAATCAAATGACGAATTTAGGATGGCTTCCATAAAATCGCCGTTAGGCATAAAATCCGTCCATTGGCGCTGTCCCTGAAAACCTGACACGATGGCATTACGTCCCATGGCCTCTTCATTAAAGCCCATTTTGGCCAATTCAGGGTTACCCACCATGATATCGCGGACAATCTGGGTCATCTTCACCACAGTTTCCCATTCTTCTTCTTTACGCTTGTCATTTGCCTTGTTATGGTCACTGTTCCAATCTTTACCCTCTTTACATTTCTCTTTTGTCCATGCTAGAGCCCGTTCAAATTCTTCCTTATCATAAATGCCTTCGTCCATGCGACGAATCAACTCGGTCATATCAACGAATTCGGTGCGCATGCCCAAATAACTGTAGAAGAAATTGGTATCAACCATGGAGCCAGCAATTCCCATGGAAGAATAACCCAAGGAGAGGTAGGACTTGCCCTTCATTTGTGCCACTGCCAGACCGGCCCTGACAAAGCGAAGTATTTTCTCGGCCACATCGCTAGGTACTGATTTATCATCTGCATCACAAACCTCGCGACCGTAAATACCGAATGTGGGCAACCCTTTTTGCGAGTATCCCGCAAGAGCTGCTGCCAAATAGACCGCTCCGGGCCGTTCCGTTCCATTAAAACCCCATATGGCCCTTGGATACAGGGGATCTGCCCCCATTACTTCGGTGCCATAGCACCAACAGGGTGTTACCGTTAATGAAAGTCCCACGCCTTCCCTTCTAAACTTATCACCACAAGCGGCGGACTCCGAAACCCCACCTATTGTCGTGTCTGCAATCACACATTCCACTTTTTCGCCGGAAGGAAAACGTACATTTTCTTTAATAAGGTTAGCGGCCGCTTTGGCCATGGCCATACATTGTTCCTCCAATGATTCCCTTACCCCACCTTCACGACCATCAATCGTAGGACGAATACCCACTTTAGGCAAAGAACCAACCAATCGGGTCTTGTGTATCATTGTACCCATAATCGTATTTTTTTAAAAGTTTCGTTTGATATAGTTCACTGTTTCGAGGTTTGTTAAAATTCCAATGCAAACCCCAATATTAAACGCAAATTCAATATCCCTCTCTCCAAAGAGAGGAAATCCAATTTCTATTTTAAATCTAATTTTTCAATTCATTAATTACTACTGTTTAAATTCACGTAAAGGTCTCGCTGGGAAGAGGGATACACCAATGTGGGTTCGTACTTTATAGCGGCACGTGCCTCATTCAAATCAGCATAGTACCTTACGCCCGTGAAGGTAAAAAGAGCACTACCCAATACCGTAGTCTCTTTGTGGGCAATCAATTGAACAGGTATTCCGCATACATCTGCTTTGATTTGGTTCCACAATTTGTTCTTGGATCCCCCTCCTACACAAATAATTTTTTCGGCTTTGAAATTGGCCGCTTTTTCCAAGGATTGTAGAGCACTTTTCAATCGAAAGGCCAAAGCTTCCAAACTCGCCCTATAGATTTCTCCTCTCCCAGTCGCCAATTTTATACCGGAAATGGCCCCACCAGAATCTTCATTTGGGTTGTAAAAATTGGGAGTTACCACTACACCATTGGAACCGGGAGGTACGCCCACAGCTTCATCCATCATTACCTGATAGCGGTTTTCTTTGGGTACATCATGAAAAAAGTGGTTGCCAATCCATTCCAGAACGCCAGAAGCCACATAGTTCACCCCAAGATTGTACTTACCCTTTTCCGCATCAAATTCAGTGGTGATCCCTAGATTGAGTTGCTGTTCCGTAGCCCTGTACCTATGTGTCCTGCACATGAGTATTTCCCATGTACCGGAACTTAGGACAGGCTCGTTTAGACCTGCTCCAGATCCAAAAACGGCAAATTGGGTATCGTGTCCCGATAGGCAAACTGGAATACCCTTGGGAATACCTGTTTCCTTTGAGGCCTCCTTTGTAATCTCTCCGACAACTTCACCGGGCCGGGCCACAGATCCGAACAGGTTCAAGGGAAGGCCCAATGTTTCCAATATGTAAGTGGACACTTCTTGTGAATCAAGTTGGCCTAACATGGCAGTACCCAACATGGTGGCATCGTTCACTTGAACTCCGGAAAGCAATTTGATTAACAGTGATGGCATAAAAAGGAAGCGACTGTCCTTGAAAATCTTTGGGCAGTTTTCCTTGAGCCACAGTAATTTAAATATCGTATTGAAGTCATAAGGATAAACACCGGTCCTACCGTACAATCCAATCAAATCAATATACTTGTCCAACGATTTTAGAATCGCATGAGTACGGTTACATTGCCATGATATGACCGGATATTTTAGATTTCCTTCACTATCAACCAAAGTACCATCGACCCCGAAAGTAGTCACCGAAACCCCAACAATCGGTACATTATTCAACTCATTTACCACAGCCTTGGAAACTGCACACAGTTTCTTCCAAATATCGTCCAACGGCCAAATTTTTCCTTCTTTAAAATGCGGATCATCGGCAGTGGCATTCGGAAAGGAATGCGAAGCCTTTATACTCCCATCAGGGGCCATGGCCACTACCCTTAAGTTGGTAGCGCCACAATCAAATATCATGACACAAGCTTCCATGGCTTTTTGGTTTTATGCTATTGGTGGGTTTAAATTGAAACTTTCATTGCCCACCTAGTAGTTCTCATTTGGTATTTTCAATAAATCCCCTTTTTTGAGCGATGCCCTTAGTCTTTTAAATGGTGACAAATGGGGCCAGGGTTCTACATCACAAGAACACCTCCAAACCCTGGAGTTCCTCTTGGGTCAGGCCAACAGGTTCAAAATTGGCTGCCCAGGCCATCAACAACAGTTTTGCCCCTTTGTTGGAAACGTCCAAATAATCAAAGGCTTTTTCAACATCTTCTCCCGAAGCCAAAGCCCCATGTTTTTCCCATATCACCACATCGCGATGCCTAAGTCCTGCTATCGTGAAATCGGCCAATTCTTCCGATCCTGAGAGTGCGTAAGGTGTACAGGAAACCCCTTTTGGAACAAATACCCGTACTTCAGGGCACATTTTCCAAAGCGAATGATTGGTTTTCTCTTCGTCCTTAAAAATGGGATGATGGCTCAATACAATTAGTTCTGGTGGATGGGTATGTACCACGGCCCTGTAACCCGACCCATTTTGGGTATTTTCATAATGGATCTTAACATGTGATATGAGTTCACTAGTTGGTTTGAATCCCTTTTGCTCCCCTCCCCAGATAATGGAATAGGCGGTAGCATCACCATTTATCTTAAGAATGCAGGCGGCTTGCTCAATATTATTGATCAAGCTTCTTAAATAACAACCCGTTCCCGTAACAAAAAGTATCATTCCACCCACTTCCCTAGGCAAGGAACAAGGTACCTCCACAGTGTTCTCTATTTTGTTTCCCTTAAAATAATCGGTAAAGTTCACTGAAATGTTTCCGGCATTCCTTTCGGCCCATTCCCTTGTCCATAAGTACCCCGCGACGCGTGAAATACTTTTGATTTCATCCACGACCCTAAGTGGCAAACCCTCTGTTTTTAGTTTTGAATTAACCATTGACCATATGTTTCTGATAATTGGTTTAAAGTAACGTACATTATTATTAAAATAAAATGCCCAAAAATGTTTATTTTGTATCTGTTTCAATCACTCTGTTATGTTGGCATTGAATAAGATCCCGTTGGGTGACCCATCCAAAATAGAACAGGCTTTCCCCAAAACGTCACTCGAAATTTGGTGTTGTAGGTATTGGATGCTAAGGGAATGGGAATGTAACGAAACCGTCTTCCCATATTGGCGCATTTATTGGAACAGGAATGATGGAGGCATTATTGTCTACCGTGGAAAAACCATCAGAATGAAACACAAAAATGCCTATATCATACTTCCAAACACTTTTTTTCAATCACATATATCGGGTAGCAAAAGAAAATTGAAAGGTATGAACGTGGTAGGTCGGGAAGTGAGAAGTGGAGACAACGAGGAAAAGTTATCTTCTGGACATCTTTTTCATTTATTCATCCATTTTAACTTGGGCGTACCCTATGATTATGTTGATCCCAATCTTTTAGAAATCCAGCTTGATGAGAAACAGATTGACCAACTGGAAAAACTCACCTTTCTTTTAAAACAAGAGGCTACCTACTTAAAAAGACCCCAAGAATTCAAGATGGGTCAAAATCTTCTGTTCCAATCAGTAATTTTTGACCTACTGTCGTGTTTACATGAAAAAATATGGGACACCATGGGCTTGGACAATCGTGTTTCTGATGTCATCCATTTAATCGAAAATAATATACATCGCAATTTTTCCAATACTGAGCTTGCCCAGGAATGCCATATGGCCACCAATTCTTTAAACCGCCTTTTTAAGGAAGAAAAGGGAATTGCACTGCAACAATACATCCGGCAACGAAAAATTGCCCGTGCCCATACCCTTTTGGAACACACGCGGTACAGTATTGAAACCATTGCCGAACTATTGGGTTTTGCCAACCGGTACCATTTTTCCCGAATCTTCAAGCAAGTTACGGCAAGTACCCCGGCTCAAACTCGAAAAGAATCCATCTTAAAAGTGGCACATCTTTCTTGATACAATAAACAATACCAAGCTCTTGGGAACTTGTTTTCATTAGTTATTAAAACCCTCGCCCTTTCAACAATTACTTTTTGACAATCACCTAAGGGTCAATCGTTGGTAACACCAAATTTATATACCGTATTACTTACAAATTTCTCCCTTGGATGGAGCAAAGTGGATGGAAAGCGAGGTTGATTTGGACTATCGGGAAAG
>JANQKR010000025.1 GCA_028281025.1 Croceivirga sp. | reverse complement strand
GTGCCCGGTTCCACTTCTTCGGGCGCTGCATCGGGGACTCCTTCGGGTTCCGTGCCCGGTTCCACTTCTTCGGGCGCTGCATCGGGGACTCCTTCGGGTTCCGTGTCCGGTTCCACTTCCTCTGTTTCTTCCCCTGCGTCTTCGTCGGTCCCATCTGGTTCTACATCCACGTCGGCATCCATATCTGCATCACTGGGTTCTTCCTCTGCATTTTCAAAATCGGATTGTTCTTTAAAGGCTTCAAAAAACTCCTTTTTTTGATCGTCGCTAAACGAGTCCCATTCTTCTTTGGTATAGGTGCTGTACGGTTGTCCTTTCCACATGAAAAAACCGCCTCCGCCCAACTGTTCCCGAGCGGTATCAAAGGCCTCTCCAAAATTCATGTCATCGGTAACGGCGTCTGCAAATTGTACGTTGGAGGAAATGGTCAGGTTCACCAGTCCATCATCCGTTCCTCCGTCCAATTCCACCTCGTCCAATTCCACCTCATCCATTTCTTCCGTTTCAACATCATCATTTTGGGCACTGTCCGCAGTTTCGGCCGCAATCCCTTGATTGATGGACCTACCCGATCTGCCGTAAACGGCACCGCCCAAAATACCGGCCAAAGCCACTAAGGGTAATTTACCGGCCTTCAAGAGTTTTGCCTGTAATTTGGTCAGTCCCTTTAATTTGACTTCCGTCTTTTTTTCCGGATTGACCTTTAAGATTGTTTCCTTTTCACTCATTGTCTTTGTTTTCGATGTTCAAAAATGACCCATATCATCGACCTAAAATTTTTTGACTGTATGAAACCACCATTTTAATGGACAAAGCCAATAAAACCGTAATTACACCAATAGTTTTTGGAATGGCACAAAAAGGTGACCAATCCTGATTTGAACGTTGTTGGGGGGGAACTTCTACACTTTTTTGTAAGAAGTACTTGAACGTTTAATTAGAATGTTTTCAGTTGAACTTGTAACGTTTTTGCCAAGTTAATTAGGGCAATGAAACCGTGGAATCACATTACAATAAACAACAATTCTTTGGCATTTCCCAACATGTTTTTAACTGCTTCAAAACATGTAGAAATATACTTTCATATACCAAAGAATCCTCCCATGACCGAATGGGGTCAACTAGCTGGAAACTAAGGTTATGACAGTATGTAACCCAATCTTTATTTTATCTCCGGGCTCTAAAAAAACCTGGTCCCTTGGATCCAATTCCTGCGCTGTTCCATTGGTTACCAAAATGGTCTTGTTCCTACTCTTTAGATCCTGTACGATCACCTGTCCATTGGCTCCTTTGGATTTGACCTTCATTAGCACGTGTATTCGGGACACTGCTCCGTCAAATTCCGTAGGAATAAGTATGGGTATGGCTTTGGGGTCATACGCTTTTATGGTTGTTGCACTTCGGCCAATGATATAGGTGTTATTGTTCGCAATTTCTTTAATGGTCAAGGTTTCTCCCGTACTTTCTTTAGCAATGGAAACCTTAAAGGTCATACTTGGCAAAGTGGGAGTGTCACCACCCATTATAACCGTTCCCGGTTTTGGCGTATTGGAGGCAATGGTGTCCGTCTTTTTGTATTTGGACAGCATCAAATTCACCTGTTTTCCGCATGTTTTGCACGTTATTCGTTTGTTCAGTCCCAATAGGAGCCATTCTTCCGGGATTTTAACCCTGGTGCCACATGCTTTACAGGTATAATTCATTTTTCTTAGTTATAAGTCGAGATCACCTTCCATATCGTCTTCAAAGCCATTTTCTTCCATGTCCTCTTGGTCTTCTTCTTCTTCGTTGTGATCGGGATTTTGATCTGTTGAAGGATTGGTGACCGAGGCAATGTTTCCGTCCAAATCCAAATCGGAATCTTCCAGTTCATCATCCAAATAGGTGAAATCCAGTTCAATGATGTTCTCTTCATTCACAGGCAATTCCATTACCTGTGATGGTTCATCCACTTCCATTTCAATAATAATTTCTTTCATGGTCTTTAATTTATGGGGCAACCCAATCGCATTTGCACTTGGGACATTTTTCTTGATTTTTCCAATAGTTCCAGCTTCTCTTGCTTAGATCCATTTTACATTTTGGACATAAAAAGTTAAGGTAAAACTCATCTTGAAGTTCTTCAAGTCGTTCGTTCTGCTTCTTTTCGGAGGCCGATAGGGTCGCCAATACGGTACCCAACAGACCAGCAGAAATTGTAAGTATGGTCTTTATCTCGCGTTCTATTTTAAGAACATTGATAAGGACAATGACAAAGGCCGTTATTAAAATACGGATACCCAAGGATTGCAGTTTAAAGTACTTTCTGATACTATCCTTTTTGGTTTTGAAATTTCTCTCCACCAATTTTAGGTTCCCAAACTCCTCACTGAAGTCCTGTCTGTTCTTAAGTACATATTTTTCCACTTGGGAAATCAGGTCCTTGCCCAGTATCTTTTCCTCTCCAAATTCAATTTTGTCCTTTTTCTGAAGGTTTTTGGTCACTATTCTCCGGCCATTGACCCTGGTACCGTTGGAAGAATCCAAATCCTTGAGCAAAAATGACTTGAAGTCCTCAGAAATTTCCACTTCTGCATGAACACCGCTTACCGTCTTGTGATTGAGGGCAAGGTGGTTTTTTTCGTTCCTCCCTATTGTAAATGCTTCCATATCAATACCAGTAAACAAATTTTCGCAATTCTTTTATATACTTTTCCCCTAAACGCTGTTTCATGGGAGGCGCTTTTTGGTTGGTCACAAATCGTACGTCATTCCCGGTAATTTGTAGTACCCTATTACGATTGACCAATAGGGATTTCCCCACCCGTTTTATGGAACTTACATTGGACAGACGCTCTTCCAGGTTGCCCAAGGGCCTACATTCCTTTCTCATGGTGCCATCGGCCATATAAATTTCCGTCCAATTGCCACTGCCCATACAAAAACAGATGTCCTTGGTGTCCACAAGGTCAAAATGGCCTTTGGACTTAATTTTTAACTTTTTTAGAATGGCACCTTGATAAGGGGGAAACTTCAACAATCTATTGATAAGATTGGCCATTCCCTTTCCGGTTTCGGCCGAAAGGGTAGGATAGAAGGCCACCACATCTTGCTCCCATCCTATAAACGCAAGTTCTAAATTGGAGGTGACCAAGACAATATTGGCAAACGCATTGGTGCTTGAAATAAGACTGATGTAACTTCTTAATTGCTCCCTGCTCCCTTCGGAATCGTCCGGGATATAGAAGAAGTTGAGGTGCTCTATATGCTTTAGATGTTGGTTTTTCAGTTTAAACCATTGTTCTTCGATTAAATCGACATAACCTTCATCGGGAAAATTCACAAAATCAAGCTCCGTAGTCATGGTTGGTATTGTAAGGTTCAGTATTGTTGAAAAATATAAAAAAAAAGGGTTGCACTACCACACATATTCGTTCTCATGACTATTTTAATGACGAAAGGAGTTGCCATTCATTTGCATATCTGGAAAAATTGGTGCAATCCTCAATTTCCAGTTCAAGTAACAGGGCGGAGTGGTTGTCCAGACTCTTCTTTGTACATTCTTCTTGAATATGAACCAGTTTTTCCTCGGAGGTTTTTTTGGTATCACTTAACAAATGGAGCAATGCCTCATGTGAAAAGGTTTCCAATACACCGTCCGAACAGATAAATCCAATATCCCCTTCAATGAGATCGGACAAAAAATGAATTTCCGGAACGGTCTTCTTTCCCTCTAAATTTCCTTTAAATGCCTTTAGTATTTGATGGTTCATCGGATGCTTTGCCGCTTCATGGTGTGTAATTTCCCCATTCCTTACCAAACTGCCCACCAGGGAATGGTCCCATGTATGCCAAAACATTTTTGCTTCCGGTTTTACAAAATAGATTCTTGAATCACCTGCATGTGCGGTAAACAATCCTTTTGTACCTCTAAAGACCGCCGCAAGGGTAGTCGCCATGCCGTCCAGGGAATCCTCCCTATTGACCAGATTGTTCAAATGGTCCTGGGCGGCGCCCAATAGTGCCAGGATCGGGTCTTCACCAATGGCCGTTTCCACATAATGCCCGGTAATAAAATCCACAAGGCTTTTGCTGGCCATTTCTCCCCGGACGGCCCCACCAACACCATCACACACCATAAAAACATTGTCCTTATGCCCGATACTGTCTTCGTTGTTTTCTTTTTTTCCGATATGGGTATAGTGAAATACCTTCATAATCCATCGTTTACGGAATGAACCAAATTAGTTGCGCAAATTTTGTTGTAAAATGGCCGCAAGCAACATTTTAATATACCAAAATCATTATTTACTGTATGAAAAAACTAAAAATACCAATACGCATGATAAAAGGTTACGGAAAACCGTAAAGGAAAAGGTAATGCAATGATGTCATGTTAATCTTGCCTTAAATCCATTTATTGTTCAACTTTTATCTATAAATTGTTGAACAAATAAAAGTTATGAAAATTTCTGCGATGGGTGTTGTTGCCTTTACCACCCTTGTTTTGGTTACTGTCACCATTATGTCTAGCATGAACTTCCCATTTAATTGGGTGTTCTATGTAACCGTTTTTGGCCAGGCGTTAGTGGTTTTTATGGTATACAAGGTGTTGACCGAGAACTACGAAACTACTAAAACCTTTGAAGATTTTTATGAGGATCATCCCATAGGAAGGGAAAATTACCGCTAGTAACTGCGTAATTCTTCCTTTCGCTCCTTGGTTGTGGGCTCCATTCCCAATTCCGGAATCACCAATAATGGAATTTGGGTGTGAAAGGCCGTTCGCTTTACAATGGGTTCCCTGGTCATGCGTTCCATATAACTGTGTTGGTAGTGGAGCATGGCCAATAAATGGATATCCAATTCCTTTGAGAAGACATCCAAGGTGTGGGAAACGGAGTTTAGCTCGGAAACCGTGTGGATATAGTGTTCCACATTGGCAAAATATTTTCTGAGCATATTGAGATTGAACAATTGCAACTCTGTTAGGGCCTTTATCTCATATTGAACATGAACAATTCTAATGGTGGCCTCAAATGAATTGGCCAAATCGATCAATGGTGTTAGTTCGGAAAGTGAATAAAACCGATTGAAATCAGTGGCAAACGCAATTTCCGATGGCGCCATATACTCGAAATTCCTGGGAATGGCCAAGATCGGACACTTTTTGGTGTTCTTTATAATGCGAACGGTATTGCTGCCCATAAAGACTTCGTCCATTCCGGATGCCCCCTTGGTACCCGTTACGATCAGGTCTATACCATAGGTGTCCACAACATCCTTTACCTCATCGGCCAAAAGATTGAAGGAGGAAATGGTTTCAAAGGAATGTTTGGGATTATTGAACTCCTTCCGAATTCTCTTTACGGTCTTGCTCAATCCGTTTTCTGAAGTAGAACGAACGGCATCCTCTATACGGACCCCGTTCACCATTGGAGCCATGAATCTACTGCTGGGGATTACAGGGGTATAGGTGTTCAGCAGGAAAAAATCACATTCTTGGTTCTGAAAGAGTCGCATGGCATAGCAAATGGCATTCCATGCATTGTTTGAAAAGTCCGTGGGTATTAAAATCCGTTTCATCCCAATCTTTTTTATGATAGTATAAAATTAGGAGGGTAGGGATAGTAATACTATGACAATTATCAGCTTTAAAGAAAAGCTGTGTTAAAATCCTTCGGCCAAGTCCCTTAGCTTTCGCTCGTCCTTAATGCCCACCTTCTTTCCAGAGGTATGGATCAACCCTTTCTTTTTGAATTCAGAAATAATCCTAATGGCGGATTCCGTGGCGGTACCTACAACGTTGGCAATATCCTCACGTGAAAGTGTAAGGGCCAAAAACCCATCATTGTCCTCCCCAAAATTGTTCTTCAAATAAAGAAAGGCCTCCGCAATGCGCTGTTTTACGGTTTTTTGGCTCATATTGACAATTACGTCATCCGCTTCCTTGAGCTCATGGGCCATATGCCTTAAAACTTCCAGGGTAAAGTTCGGATTTTTCTGTAATGTGGTGGTAATGCTTTCCTTGGGAATAAAACAAACATCCATATCGCTGACCGCAACGGCGGAAAGGTTGGAATGTTCTTCGGCAATAACGGACCTTTGGCCCATTACTTCCCCTTTGGTAGCTAGTTTAACAATTTGATCTTTACCGTTGGGACTGAGCTTGGAAAGTTTGGAAACCCCAGACCTAACACAATAGACCCCATTGAGTTTTTCACCCTCCTCAAACAAGGGTTCCCCCTTTTTGACTGATTTTCTGATTTTGGAATCGGAGACTTTTTTCAATTCCTCCTTGTTCATTGCCCGTAGGGAATTGAATTGTCGCACGATGCAATTCTCACATCTGCTATTATCCATAATTTAAATTTACCTGACGTCTAAAATTAAGAGTTCTATGGCAAATAAAAACTGCAATTCTTTAGGAATTCCCAATTCTTTCCAGTCCCTCTTTGGAAAGAACATGAATTTCGCTTCTTACAGTGTTTATGAGTCCTGCATTTTTAAAATTTGTGAGAAGGTTTATGACATATTCAGGTGATGTGCCCAGAACGGTAGCCATATCCTCCCTTTTTAATCGTACCCAGAGCCTACCATTCCCATCGGCCCCATATTTCTTCAGCAAGTACACCAAAAGATGGGCCAAACGTTGTTTGATGCCTTTATGGACACAGAAGATGATACGGGTGTATTCGTTGATATTGACATCTTCAATAAGGACATCCAAAAAGTCCTGGAGGAATCCGGGATTCTCCCTTAAACTTTTCAAAAAGGTGTTTTTGTCCAAACAGCACAATTCAGTATCGGAAAGGGCTACCGCACTAACCTCGGCGCCGTTGTTGGTGAGTAGGGAGCGTTTGCCCATGATTTCCCCCTTTCCCAAAAAACGGAGGACATGCTCCTGCCCAATGTTATCCACTTTACTGAATTTACATGCACCCTTGTTTATGCAATATAGTTTGTGCAATGGTTGGTTTTCCTTGAAAATGACCTCACCTTTGGGGATGCTTAAGGATTCCGAGGTCCTAAGAAGTTCCTGCTTTACCTCGTTTGATAACGATTCAAAATCCTTTAATTGTCTGGACTGTAATTCTGTGCAGTTACCCATAGGACAAAGGTACTTTTCCGCGGATCCATAAAAGATGACATAAGTCATATTTTTCCAAGCCGCCTTATTCCATCTTTGTGTTCGGTATAATGCAAATGTGTATGTCATCTTCAACCTGTTACCATTGTGGTGACCCTTGTGGGCGTACGGCTGTCCTATTTGATGAAAAAAACTTCTGCTGCAATGGTTGCAAGACCGTTTATGAAATTTTTCACACGAGCGGATTGGAAGGGTATTACGATCTGGAAAGCGCAGCTGGGGCCACTCCCAAAGAGGTGGCCAATAAGTTTGATTTTTTGGAAAATCCAGAGGTGGCGGAGAAGCTACTGGATTTTAATGAAGATGGGATTCAAGTGGTTGAATTCCATATACCACATATGCACTGCAGTTCCTGTATTTGGGTGCTGGAAAATTTAAACAGATTAAGTTCTTTTATCAAAAGTTCCCAGGTTGATTTTCCAAAACGAAAGGCCAGAATAACCTTTGATAGTGAAGGGCTGAACCTAAAGGAGCTTGCCATATTGTTGGCCAAAATAGGGTACGAGCCGTCCATTGTCCTTGAGGACTATTCCCAGGCAAAAAAGAAGGTGGACCGGAACCTTATCTATAAATTGGGAGTTGCCGGTTTTTCTTTTGGGAACGTAATGCTCCTTTCTTTTCCGGAGTATTTTGAAGTCCAGGAGTATTGGTTGGATCAATACAAGACCTTCTTTAGATGGTTAATGTTTTCCTTTTCCCTGCCCGTGGTTTTTTACGCTTCCCAGGATTACTTCACTTCGGCTTTTAAAGGATTGCGCTCCAAGTTGTTGAACATTGATGTTCCCATAGCCTTGGGAATCCTGACCTTGTTCATACGAAGTACGGTGGATATCGTCTTTGATTTGGGTTCAGGCTTTTTTGATAGCCTTACAGGTTTGGTATTCTTCTTATTGGTAGGACGGTTTTTTCAACAAAAGACGTATGCCCATCTATCGTTCGAGCGGGACTACAAATCCTATTTCCCCATTGGGGTGACCCGGGTAACCGAAAATGATGGGGAAGAGAACATCGAAATTTATAGGGTCAAACAGGGCGATAGGCTTTTGGTCCGTAATCAGGAAATTATTCCTGTGGATTGCATCCTTATCCATGGACGTGCGCAGATTGATTATAGCTTTGTCACCGGGGAGTCGGAATCCGTACCCAAATCATCGGGGGATAAGTTGTTCGCCGGAGGCAAACAATTGGGCGGGGTACTTGAAATAGAGGCCATAAAATCCGTATCCCAGAGTTATCTTACCCAGTTGTGGAGCAATTCTGCCTTTGCAAAAAACAAGGCCAGTGAATTCCAAACCCTAACCGACGCCATAGGTAAACGATTCACTATTGCGGTTCTGACCATTGCCACCATTGCCACATCGTACTGGTTGTGGCAGGACCCATCCAAGGCGCTCAATGTCTTTACGGCGGTTTTGATCATCGCCTGTCCCTGTGCCATTGCATTGGCCGCACCTTTCACCCTTGGCAACCTATTGCGAATTTTTGGCCGTAACGGTTTTTACCTTAAAGACACGAATACCATAGAAAGATTGGCCAAAATAGATACCGTTGTCTTTGATAAAACAGGGACACTGACTTCAAATTCAGGGAATACCATTGTCTACGAGGGCATGGAATTGACCGATGATGAAGCTTCTTTGCTCAAGAATACCCTGCGTGCTTCAAACCATCCCCTGAGCAGGGAATTGTACAGCATTTTAGAAAGTTGTCAGATAAAGACATTGGATGAATTTTCCGAACATACTGGAAAAGGGGTTAAGGGAAAACTGGGACAGCACACCATGAAAGTGGGATCTGCAAACTATGTTGGCACCCAAGAAGGGACAAAGGCGGAGACATCGGTCCATATTAGTGCAGATGAAAATTACAAGGGCCGTTTTGTGTTCAAAAGCAAATACAGGGAAGGTCTGGTTACCCTCTTTAAAGGGCTCATGACGAACTTTTCATTGGTCATTCTGTCCGGGGACAACGATGGGGAACGGAAAAAGCTGGAAAAAATGTTTCCTTTTCAACTCCCCATGTTTTTTGACCAAAAGCCGGAAGACAAACTCAAGTTCGTTAAAAAATCACAAGAGCATTCAAATGTACTCATGGTCGGGGATGGACTCAATGATGCCGGTGCCTTGGCCCAGAGTAACGTGGGTATAGCGGTTTCGGAAAATGTAAATGTGTTTTCACCTGCCTGTGATGCTATTTTGGATGCTGGCAAGCTAACAAGGCTAGCTAGGTTCCTAAAGCTTTCCCAACAATCCATTGGTATCATAAAACTGAGTTTTTTATTGTCGCTTTGCTACAATGTAGTAGGCTTGTATTTTGCTGTGACCGGTCAGTTAAAACCTGTAATTGCGGCCATTTTGATGCCCTTGAGCTCCATTAGTATAGTGGTCTTTACCACAATTGCCACAAATTATATAGGTTCAAAATTCAAAACATAAACGCAAAACAAAAACGGAATGATGATCGGTAACAAAACAATTTTGTCCAGTACCATAGGTTTGGTGTATTTATGGTTTGGAAGTTTAAAGTTCTTTCCAGGCACCAGCCCGGCAGAGGAACTGGCAAGGAACACCATCCACCAATTAACGTTTGGGTTGGTGACCGATCAAGCCGCGGTGACCTTGCTGGCCATTTTAGAGGTAGGTATCGGGCTGCTATTGCTTATTGGAATTTTTAGAAAACAAGTGGTGGTCATTGCATTGGCGCATATGGTATTCACTTTTACGCCATTGCTGTTTTTTCCCAATGATTCATTTGCCCATGCACCTTTGGTCCCTACCTTGTTAGGTCAATACATAGGTAAAAATATCATCATTATAGGTGCTTTGGTGACCATGATCCGAAAGGAAAAAAATAAAGGATTTTTTATTTAAAAATCTGATAAATGTCATTTTTTTCAATGAATCATAAAGGTAGTTTTACACCCGAATTTAAATAGGTATGAGCGTAATTTATGTGTTACTGAGCATAAGTGTGTGTGTTGCTATTGTCTTTTTTGCAGCTTTCATCTTTACGGTCAGGAGCGGTCAATATGATGATTCCTATACACCGTCCGTCCGGATGCTTTTTGAAGATGAACTGGTGAATACTACCGATAAGAATAACAACCAAAATAAAAGTCAAACTGAATAATTATGGAAGTACAGCAATTTCACTACGATAATAAAATCGTACAAAAATTTCTCTATGCCACGATGCTATGGGGAGTTGTGGGAATGGTGGTAGGCCTTTTATTGGCCTTTATGTTCTTGTTTCCCAACCTGACCGATGGCATTTCGTGGCTAAGTTTTGGGCGTCTTCGTCCATTGCATACCAATGCCGTGATTTTTGCTTTTGTGGGCAACGCCATTTTTGCCGGGGTATATTACTCCTTGCAGCGATTGCTAAAGGCAAGGATGTTCAGCGATGCGCTGAGCAACATCAATTTTTGGGGTTGGCAGCTCATTATTGTGTCGGCCGCAATTACCCTTCCTTTAGGGATTACCACCTCAAAAGAATACGCAGAGTTGGAATGGCCCATAGATATTGCCATTGCGTTGATTTGGGTTGTTTTTGGCTGGAATATGATCGGTACGATCCTCAAACGGAGACAACGCCATTTATATGTGGCCATTTGGTTTTATATAGCCACTTTTGTCACGGTGGCGGTACTGCATATTTTCAATAGCCTGGAATTGCCGGTGGCTGCCTTAAAAAGTTATTCAGTGTACGCCGGGGTTCAGGATGCCTTGGTTCAGTGGTGGTATGGGCATAATGCCGTGGCCTTCTTTTTAACCACTCCATTCTTGGGCCTCATGTATTACTTTGTGCCCAAGGCCGCAAACAGGCCGGTATATTCCTATAGATTGTCAATTGTCCACTTTTGGTCCTTGATATTTATTTACATCTGGGCCGGGCCGCACCATTTGTTGTACTCCTCATTGCCGGATTGGGCCCAAAATCTTGGGGTTGTGTTTTCAGTAATGCTTATTGCACCTTCCTGGGGTGGTATGATCAATGGACTGTTGACCCTTAGGGGTGTTTGGGACAAGGTGCGGAGTGATGCTACATTGAAGTTCATGGTGGTAGCCATTACCGGTTATGGTATGGCCACTTTTGAAGGACCCATGCTGTCCCTAAAAAATGTAAATGCCATTGCCCACTTTAGTGACTGGGTCATTGCCCACGTACACGTTGGTGCCTTGGCGTGGAATGGCTTCCTCACCTTTGGTATGATTTACTATTTGGTGCCAAAGATGTTCAAGACCACCTTATATTCCAAAGGGCTGGCCAACCTTCATTTTTGGATAGGTACCCTGGGCATCGTGCTGTATGCTTTGCCCATGTACGTTGCCGGTTTTACCCAAGCACTCATGTGGAAGGAGTTTAATCCAGATGGAACTTTGGTATACGGTAACTTCTTGGAAACGGTACAACAGATCATCCCCATGTATTGGATGCGTGCCATTGGAGGTACCCTCTTTATTGTGGGAATGCTGATCATGGTATACAATGTTATCGTGACCATTAGAAAAGGAAGTGCGGTTGAGGATGAGTTAGCAGAGGCCCCCGCTTTGACAAGGGTCACCGGTAGAAGGACCGCTGGGGAGACCTTCCATACCTGGTTGGAACGAAGACCGGTTCAATTGACCATTTTGGCCACAGTGGCCATATTGATTGGAGGGATCGTCCAGATTATCCCAACCTTATTGGTAAAATCCAATATCCCCACCATTACAAGTGTTAAACCCTATACTCCATTGGAGTTGGAAGGACGTGACCTCTATATCCGTGAAGGATGTGTGGGTTGTCACTCCCAAATGATTCGGCCCTTCCGAAGTGAAGTGGAACGTTATGGTGAGTATGCCAAAGCAGGTGAGTTTGTTTACGATCATCCTTTCCTTTGGGGAAGTAAGCGCACGGGACCTGATTTACTCCGGGTAGGAGGAAAGTATTCGGACAACTGGCATTTGAACCATATGTACGACCCGCAAAGTACTTCCGCAGGATCGATTATGCCCGCCTATCAATGGTTGGTGAAAAATAAGCACGATAGAAGTGGTGTTGAAGCCAAAATGAATGCAATGGTGACCTTGGGCGTTCCTTACACGGATGAGGACATTACCAATGCACAGCAATCAATGGCAGAACAGGCACTTCAAATAGAGAAAAACCTTTATAGCGATCCGGAATTTGTGAGGACCTACGAGGCGGATAAAAAGTATGCCCAGGAAAATGGGGAGGAGTTTGTGGAAATGCGCGATCGCGAGATTGTTTCCTTGATTGCCTATCTGCAAAGATTGGGTACGGATATTAAAGTAAAGGACAACGACGGTTTACTGTCAGAAAACAAATAAGGCGATGTTGAAGTTTGTAAAAAGCCATATGGAAAGTATCGATGGGATTGCAACCTATCCCATGATATCACTATTGATATTCTTTGTGTTCTTCACCCTGCTTTTTTGGTGGGTGTTTACCGCAAGCAAATCCCATATTAAGGAAATGGGCGAACTGCCCTTGGATAATGACCAACCAATAAATAAAGAAAGTTATGATGTCTAGAACACCTTGGTGGATACGAATTCCAGTATTGTTTTTCATCGTCTTCGGATTGATGGAGTACTTCATTGATTCCGGTGACAAACCGGCCATCATTGAATATCCGATCACCCAGTTTTTTATGCTGATGGTCCTATTGATTTTGATAGCCATCGAAGTCATTTTGAAGTCCATAGAGAACGTCATGTTCCAAACCCTGTCCGCCGATGCGCAAGAACGATATCTGGAGGCAAAGAATAGGAAAGTGGAGTTCAAATGGCTGGACAACATCTACAAGAGATTAACGAGGAGTCGCTCCATTGAAAAGGAAGGGGAGATCATTTTGGATCACAATTACGATGGTATTCGGGAATTGGACAATGTATTGCCCCCATGGTGGGTCTATATGTTCTATGTGACCATCATCTTTGGATTGGTCTACCTGGTACGTTTTCATATTGTAGGGGACTATACCCAGGCGATAGAGTATGAAAATGAGGTGGCCGAGGCCAAAATCGCAATTGAGGAATACAAGAAGACAGCAAAGAATTTGGTGGACGTGAATACCGTGGAAGTGCTTACGGATGCTTCGGATTTATCGGCAGGTGAGAAGATTTTCACGGCGAATTGTGTGGTTTGCCATATGGCAGATGGTGGAGGAGGTATTGGTCCAAACCTCACCGATGAGTACTGGATTTTGGGCGGGGGCATAAAAAATGTGTTCCGTACCATTTCGGAAGGCGGACGTGACGGTAAGGGAATGGTCGCATGGAAAAATAGCTTAAAGCCCGTGGAAATGGCCCAGGTGGCAAGCTATCTATTACAATTCCAAGGGACCACACCGGCAAATCCAAAGGCACCGGAAGGGGAAATTTGGGTGGACCCGGATGCACCTTCGGAAACGGAAGAAGCGCCAGCGGAACAGGCACAGGATTCCACTATAGTGGCAATGAATTAAAAACAAGGGTTCCCTCCCTAAAAATGGGAGTGCAACAAATAGTGGTCTGATATTAGGGCTATGGAAGAAAATTTTAGGGATTCAATAGGAACTATTACCGCAGATGGGAAAAGGGCTTGGGTGTATCCTAAAAAGCCTAGCGGCAGATTTTTGGAGTATCGTAAATACGTCAGCTATGGCTTGCTCTTGTTTCTTTTTGCAGCCCCTTTTGTAAAAATCAATGGGAATCAGTTTTTGATGTTCAATGTTTTGGAACGTCGATTTAACATCTTTGGTTTCCCATTTTGGCCCCAGGATTTTCATCTGTTTGTGATCTCCATGATTTTAGGGGTGATTTTTATTGCCCTTTTTACAGTGGCCTTTGGCAGGATTTTTTGCGGTTGGATCTGTCCGCAAACCATTTTTATGGAAATGGTGTTCCGTAGGATAGAATATTGGATAGATGGTGACCGTGGTGCACAGATGCGTTTGCAAAAGGCACCCTGGACCGCTAAGAAGATTAGAAAACGAGTGTTGAAATGGACCATCTTCTTCATCATCTCCTTTTTAATTGCAAATATCTTTTTGGCCTATTTAATAGGCAGTGACCGTTTGTTGCAATATATCGTTGATGGGCCTTTGGCGCATTTGGGAACCATAATTCCATTGCTCATCTTCACAGCGGTCTTCTATTTCGTTTTTGCTTGGTTCCGTGAACAGGTGTGTATAATCGCCTGTCCATATGGAAGATTGCAAGGGGTGCTTTTGGACGATAGATCCATTGTTGTGGCCTATGACCATAAAAGGGGGGAAGGACCGAGTGGAAGAAAAAAGTTTAGAAAGAATGAAGATCGGGAAGCCCTTGGACATGGGGATTGCATAGATTGTTTCCAATGTGTGCACGTATGTCCTACGGGAATTGATATTAGGAATGGAACCCAGTTGGAGTGCGTAAACTGTACGGCTTGTATTGATGAGTGTGACCATATCATGGAAAGTATCAATAGGCCCAAAGGATTGATTCGTTATGCCAGTGAACGAGAAATCACCCACAACGAGAAGTTTAGGTTTACGGCAAGGATGAAAGGCTATGCGGCGGTATTGACCATTTTGGTCGGGGTGCTCGTTGGCATGCTGTTCCTCCGTAATGATTTGGAAGCAAATATTTTTAGATTGCCCGGACAGCTTTATGAAAGAAAGGCAAACAATATGATCAGCAATGTCTATACCTATAAGTTGGTGAACAAGACTACTGAGACCATTGAAAATGTAAGTTTTAAGCTCCTTTCACATAATGGGAACATCAATATGGTATCCAACGATACCTTCAAAGTGCCGGCCCAGGATCTGGCAGAAGGGACCTTATTTATTGAAATAAACAACGCTGCCCTAACAGGGGACAAGGATAAGTTGGAAATTGGCGTATACAGTGGGGGTGAATTGATTGAAACCACCGTTACCCAATTTTTGGCACCTAGGAGCTATAATTGAAATTTTAAGTTAATGGTTTAAAAGTGAAAGGTACCAATTGTAATTATAAATCCGGTCTTTAACCAAAAGACTTTTAACCATTAACTAATAACTATTAACTAATAACGATTAACTAAGTATATGAAATTTAACTGGGGGACAGGAATCGTTTTGGCATTCGTTGCGTTTATCTCCTTTATTATGTATTTCGTAATACGAATGAATACGGATAATAGGACGGACCATGAATTGGTCACCAAGGATTACTATAAGCAGGAACTCGCTTATCAGAAAGAAATTGATGCCGAAAAAAATGCAGCGGAGCTTGATGAGGAACTCAGCGTACGTAAATCTGAGGATGGTTTGCTTATTACGTTCCCCAAAAACTTTAACCCTAAAAATGTCACTGGTAAAGTGTCCCTATACCGACCGTCGAACAGGCATTTGGATTTTAACTTTCCAATAAGTTTATCCAACACACATTTGCTCATACCTGACAATCGCCTCGTAGACGGTCGATGGGACATTGCCATTGAATGGCATTATAAAGGTAAAACCTTTTTGCACAAACAAAAGCTAACGTATTAATATGCTCCTTTCCGCCTTGGCACTTGGGTTTTTAGGTAGTTTGCACTGTTTGGGAATGTGTGGTCCAATAGCGTTTATGCTCCCCTTGGATCGAAAAAATAAACAAAGAAAGCTATTTCAGTTATTTGTTTATCATTTTGGCAGACTGGTTTCCTATGGACTATTGGGTTTGGCATTTGGTTTTGTGGGTAAAGGGCTTCAGTTGTTCGGAGTGCAACAAAAGCTCTCCATTGCCATCGGGGCCATTATGATTTTATTGGTCCTTGTTCCTTCCCGGCTCCTTAAAGGATTCCATCCAACAAAACCCATTTATGGCCTTTTGAACAGCATAAAATCAAGATTGGGGGAGGCATTAAAAAAACGCACTCCAGATACATTTTTGACCATTGGTTTCCTTAACGGATTCCTGCCCTGTGGATTGGTCTATGTTGCACTTTTTGGGGCAATTGCCCTGGGCAGCCCCATACAGGGAACCCTCTATATGGTATTGTTTGGAATAGGTACGATTCCACTGATGACATCGGCCGTATTTGCCAGTGGCCTTTTTGGTATAAAGGCCAAGTCAAAAATAAAGAAGTTGGTTCCAGTTTTTGTGGTGGTCATTGGGTTCATGTTCATCGTTAGGGGTTTGGGTCTTGGAATACCATACCTATCCCCCAAACCGGTAACACAAGAGATGGTGTCCACAGATTTGGAATGTCACCAACCATAGAAGTTCTTTTGGAGAATAACAATTTTCTTAGGCATAAATGAAAATTTTTGTGGATTTCCATAAGGTTTTTGATTGTGCTTAAGGAAACAAAAAAAATAAAAAACAAAATGCGAATCACAACAGTAGAAGAAGTTGTAAAACTGGTAAAATCGGGTGATAGGGTGTTCTTGCAAGGAGCAGCGATGACCCCAAATGAATTGATTGATGCTTTATGCGATAGGTATCAAGAGTTGGAAGATGTTGAAATGGTTTCCATCCATACGGAAGGAGGGGCCAAATATACCCAGGAGCCCTATAACAAAACATTTCATTTGAACTCTTGTTTTGTGGGAGGCAATGTTCGAAAAAGCGTAAATACCCCAAAAGCCGGTTATGTTCCCGTTTTTTTGAGTGAAATACACCGATTGTTTTATGATGGATATTTACCCATCGATGTGGCTTTTGTACAAGTTTCCCCGCCGGATAAGCATGGCTATTGTTCCCTTGGTGTTTCCGTGGACGTGGCATTACCTGCAGTGCGTTCCGGAAAGACCATTGTGGCCCAAATCAACCCCTCTGTTCCCCGAACCCATGGTACCGGTATTGTCCATGTAGATGAAATAACACTGGCGTGCGAAGTGGATAGGCCTATCCATGAACATCCTCCAACCCCAATATTTGATATAGAAAAACAGATTGGAAAAAACGTTGCCAATCTCATAGAGGATGGCGCCACGCTTCAAATGGGTATTGGAAATATCCCGGACGCGGTATTGTCCAATTTAGGTAACCATAAGGATTTGGGCATCCATACGGAACTGTTTTCAGATGGGGTATTGCCCCTTTTGGAAAGCGGAGTGATTACCGGTAAGGCGAAAAAAGTGAAAAGGGGTAAGATTGTAAGCTGTTTTGCGGCAGGTTCTAGAAAACTTTATGATTTTATAGATGATAATCCTATTTGTGATTTTAGGGATGCGGCCTATACCAATGATACGGCACGGATTCGGAGGAACCCTAGGGTTACCGCTATCAATAGTGCCATAGAAATTGACATTACCGGGCAAGTATGTGCAGATACTATTGGTAGCTACCAGTTTTCCGGGGTTGGAGGCCAAATGGATTTTATAAGGGGCGCCGCACTATCACCAGGAGGTAAGCCGATTTTTGCCCTTTCATCGGCTACAAAAAAGGGGATGTCCAAAATTGTACCAATCCTTAAATCCGGAGCCGGAGTGACCACTACACGGGCCCATGTCCATTATGTGGCCACAGAACACGGCGTGGTGAACTTGTTTGGAAAGAACTTACAGCAACGGGCCAAGGCAATGATTTCCATTGCCCACCCAGACCATCAAGAAATGCTGGAAAAGGCGGCCTATGAAAGGTTTAATGGATCTTTTTAAGGTGTAAGAAATGATTTGAAGATGAAGATTGAGCAACTAGTGGAGGAATTGGGCTGTGTCCAAAGGGCCATCCTGTATGGGCAATCAAAGATTGATTTGCCAAAAGGAGGTCTTCACGGGGACTATGTCCAAAGTGCAGCCAATCTTTTTCACTATTTGGTCCTGCGTAGTTTTGACCTACGCCCCTATCAAGATGCATTGTCGGAACTTGGACTTTCGTCCATACGTACCGCAGAAGGATATGTTCTACAGAATTTGAACAATGTCATTCACAATCTTCAACGGATATCCGGTAGCCATATTGAAGTTGATTTTAGTGAGGAGTCCTTTGGATATCAGGAAAGTAGAAATCTACTCAACAGGCACATAGAAAGTCTTTTTGGTTCCGCTGAAGAAAATGCGAAGACCAAGGTCATGGTTACGCTTCCTATTGCAGCAGCCTTTGATGTCACCATTGTACGACAGATGGCGGAAAATGGAATGGACGTGGCCCGAATCAATTTGGGACATGATAATGAAACCATTTGGAAGGCCATGGTCCATAATGTTCGGACCGTATCAAAAAGTTTGGGGAAGTCCATTAAGATCTACATGGACCTGGCAGGGCCTAAAATTCGGACAGGAGCTATTTCCCTTTCCAATAAAAAGGGGAAGGGAAAGGGAATCAAGAAAATGGTCCTTCGGCAGGGGGAACGTCTTATTTTGACCAAACTGCCCGTTTCCGTCCCCACTTCCAAATTCAACAAAAAGGGAAAACAGGTCAGGGTGGCCGAACTCAATGTTTCCCTACCGCAAATCATAGATGATGTAAGGCTTGGGGATCCAATTTTGTTTGATGATGGCATGATCAAAGGGCTGGTTGTCGATAAGGATGGGGATAGCATAACCATAGAGATAGTGAAGTGTTTTAAGCCCAAGTTAGGCTTACAAAAAGGGATTAACCTTCCTCATACAAAATTGAACCTTCCGGCCCTTACTGAAAATGATATGTCCGTATTGCCATTTGCCTGTGGGCATGCGGACATTTTAGGGTACTCCTTTGTACGAAGCGACAGTGACGTTCAAATCCTCTATGATGAATTGGATGCCCTCAATGCAAAAGATATTGGGGTAGTGTTCAAAATAGAAAACCAGGAGGCGTTTGAAAACTTTCCCAGTATTTTGATCAAGGGAATGGAACGCAATAAAATTGGCGTGATGATTGCCCGTGGCGACTTGGCCGTGGAAATGGGTTTTGAACGTATTTCCGAGGTGCAGAAAGAATTACTTTGGATATGTGAAGCGGCCCATATCCCTGTTATTTGGGCTACCCAGGTTTTGGAAACATTGGCCAAAAAAGGAATCCCGACCAGGGCAGAAATCAGTGATGCCGCGGAAGGAGCGAGGGCGGAATGTGTCATGCTCAACAAAGGACCGCATATTAACCAGGCAATTGCTACCTTACGGGCCATTTTGGATAAGATGGATGGACATATGTCCAAAAAGAAAGAATCATTAAGAGCATTGAATGTTGCAAAAAAGTATATGGAATGGCAAGACCAGGAAGTAAATCGGATCTATTAGTTCAAGCTAAGGAAAACTATGAGAAGTTGATGGATTTTGTTGACGGCTTTTCCAAGGAAGAGCTGGAACGGGATTTTCCGGATGGGACCTTGAACATGAATGTTAAGGATGTACTGGCCCGCTTGCACAGTTGGCACTTATTGCTCTTGGATTGGTATACCATTGGTATGTCCGGGGAAGAACCGGATATGCCCGCGAAAGGGTATACCTGGAGGATGTTGCCCGAATTGAATGGGCAGATACAGCAACGGTACTCCAAAGTTAGTATGGACGATATCAAAGGGCTATTGCGGATATCCTATAAGACCGTGTACAAAATCATTGAAGCCCATACGGATGAGGATCTTTTTACAAAAAAGAAATATCACTGGACGGGATCCACTTCTTTGGCGGCCTATGTGATCTCAGCCACTTGTAGTCATTACGATTGGGGTTATAAATTGATCAAGAGCGGATTAAACGAACGCTAAATCTTAGGATGCAGGATGAAAAGGTTTTGGTTCTGGGAGGATATGGAGGCGTCGGGAAATCACTTTGCCATAATCTTTTACGGTATACGGATTGCCAACTGGGCATAGGTGGAAGGAATGCCGCACAAGCCAAGGAACTCATAATTCGGCTTCAGAACGAATTTCCCGGCGCCAGGGTAGATTACATCCCCTTGGACGCCAAAAAACGCGATAGCCTCATAGAACCCTTTAAATGGGCGGATTTGGTCATCGTTGCCGCTACTGTTCCGGACCTCATGGAAAATATAGCCCATGCTGCGGTAAATGGTAAGACGCACCTAATTGATATTTTGGTGCGGGGTGATGTGGCCGGGATATTGCGGAAATACAATGGGGAATTTCTCGACAATCAACGGTTTTGTATTACACAGGCCGGATTTCATCCAGGAATCATAGCGCCCTTGATTCGATTGCCCAAAACCTATTTTGATTCTTATGAAGAAGCAAATGTGGGGCTGGCCATGGATGCCGTTTTTGGGAAACCTCAATCCACTTATGAAATCATACATGAAGTAGTGGAAGGAAACCCGAAAACTTTTGAAAATGGGGTTTGGCAGAAGGCAACTTACCGGGATTCAAAAAGCTTTCAATTTGATTCTTTTGGGAGAAAAATGTGTTTTCCCATGAAGATGCAAGAGGTATATGGCCTGGAAAAGGAATTGGGATTGGGTCGTATCGGGGTTTATGCGTCCGGTTTTAGCAGTTTTATAGACAATTTTGTATTTCCTTTGGCCGTTTTCCTGGGAAAACTGAGCAAAAAAATAAGTCAGCAACTATGTGGATGGCTTCTGTTCAAAAGTGCAAATAACACGGTTGGGGATGAAGCCAAGGCAGAAATTAAACTACAGGCCAAGGGAAAAGTAAAGGGAAGGCCGGAAAATTATGAAGTGTCCGTTTTTGCCAAAAACAGCTTTGACCTTACTGCTTTGTGTGTTGTAGCGTGCTTAAAACAGGTTTTCAATACACCTGGTTTGCATGGGGTCCATTTAATGGGAAATGTTGTGGACGAACAACGGTTGTTCAAGGATTTAACGGATTTTGGAATTGAAATTGGGCACAACATATAAAAAGAGGAGGCTTTTTCCAAAACCTCCTCTCTTTCACCAAATCAAAGTTCAAACCAACCACCATCATCAAAAGTGGCGATGAATATCTAATACATTTCCAATAGGTATCGAATTAAATCTGTCGTGGTAACAATCCCAACCAGCTTGCGGTCATCCACTACCGGTAGTGCATGAAACTCCTTTTGTGCCAAAAACTGGGCGACTTCCTTAACAGTGGCATTAGGGGTGACGCTAACGACATCCTTGACCATTACCTGTTCAATGCTGAACATATTGTATACCATAGTGTCCACTTCATACTCGTCATCATCAATGGCATCGGCAAAACTGATCCGCATTAAATCCGTGTAGCTCAATATACCCAAGATCGTACCATCCCTTACTACGGGAATATGCCGTATACGATGCTTTTTAAATAGTTCTTCAGCAGTTACCAAATCATCTTTGGTACTCAAGGTGACCACATTGGTGGTCATTATCTGGGATATTGGAACATGTTTTTTCATGACAGTTAGCTTTTTAATTCGTATATGAAGTTACGTGTACTTCCTTTGGATTAACATGATAAAAGTCAGTCTTTTGGATAATATTTGTGAGGGGTCACATTAAAAGTCCTTTCGACTGGCCTTGTATTTTAGACGAAGGATAGGGATAAGCGTCCAAAGTATGAGAACACCCATGGAAACCCAGAAACCTAGTTGTGTTCCAAAAAATCTTTTGAAAATGGCACCTGTATACCCCAATAATGCGGAAATGTCCAATTTCAATAAAATCAAGGTCCTGGAAAGGTCTATGGGATTTAGTGTGGTGGCGACCATGGAAAAGGTGTCCAAGGGATATTCCTCAAAAACAATGAGGGACAACAAAAAGATACCGTCATAAATAACGGCCATAAACAACCAGAGTAAAACTGCATATCCAAAACCCTTGATTTTATTCTCATTGGAAATGGCGATATTAAAGGCCAATCCGGTAAAGATCAAAGTAAGGAATACACCAACCCCCAAAAGGAGTGAAAAATCAAAAATGGCATTGCTTCGCAGTAATCCATAGGCCATAAATGGAACGCCAAGGCCAACCACCAAACTTAGGGATAGGGAACCCGCCACACCAAAGTACTGACCAAGGAAAATGTGCGAACGTTTTATGGGCTGCGCCAACAACAGTTCCGTAAATTCTTTGGAATTATAATAGTACATGGTTCCAAATATGGTCCCAATTAGCGGTACCAGGACAATGATAATGTTCATTAGGGTGATTACTGCTTTTGATAAGTCGCTATTGAGGAACAACAGTACAAAACCGAGAGCCAAATAGAAGAGAAAGTAAATGTAGCTCCAACGGCTCCGCACCAAATCGTAAAAACTGTATTTCAATACTTTACCCATCTTGTTCCGTTTTGGTCAATTCCGCAATGGCATGCTCTACATTTTGCTGGTTGGTTACATTTTTCAAGGCGGCAATGGTTCCCTTAAAATATATTTTACCTTCCAAAAGATAGACTATCTCGTCTGCTACTTCTTCTACAAACTGCATGACATGGGAAGTAATAAGCAGCGTTTTTCCCTTGGCCCTTTCCTTGGAAATAAGCTCCTTTAGTTTAATGAGGGCATTGGGATCCAAACCGGTATTGGGTTCGTCCAAAATAAGTAATTGGCTATTGAACATAAAGGCAAGGACCAGATTTACCTTCTGTTTGGTGCCGCCGGATAAGTTGGACAGCTTTTTGTCCAAATGGGGTTGCAGGGAAAACGTTGTAATCAATAGTTCCTCATTTCCTTTATCGTTCCTAAGGTCCTTGATCATTTTTATGAGTTCCCTCACCTTCAAGTTTCCTGGGAAATTTGCAATTTGTGGGAGGTAGTCTATTTGTTTTCGGTATTTCCATCCTTTTTCTATGGGTTTGCCAAGAACTTCTATTTTTCCCTTGTCTGGAAGTACCATACCCAAAATACTTTTGATCAAAGTGGTTTTTCCCGAGCCGTTGGGTCCTAAAATAGCATATATCCTTCCAGGTTCAATGGTAAGGTCAAGCCCTTTTAACACCTCATTTTTGCCAAACTTTTTGTGCAAATCGGTAATCTGTATCATTGGCGTTTTTTCATCAAAGGTTGGGCGTCCTCTAAATTATCCGGAGTGAATACCGGGGACACTTTTTCCGAAAAATCAATAATGTCCATAAATAGACTCCTTAGCAGGACAATGGTCTCTGGGGTTTTATTGGCAATATAAGAAAACAGTTTTACCGGACGATAGGGCACATCCCCAGTACCATCCCTATCCAAATCGTATCCCGTATAATCACTCCAATAGTTGGATCGAAACTCATTGTCGTTCAATTTGCTGTTGTAGGAAACGTCAAAAGAATTGTTCATAAAGTTATTGCCCGTAAATATATTGGTATAGCATGCCCCAATAACACGAATGGCCCAACCGTTTTTTATGAAATCATTGTCCTTATAGGAGATTCTGTTGGATCCCTCAATACTTATGGCTACGGTGTTTTCCTCAAACGTATTGTTTTGAATGTCTGCATCATTGATCTCCTTTAACAGCATTCCATATGCGGCTGGGCCCCAATTTTTTCTAAAGGTATTGTTTTGCATACTTATGTTCCTTGAGAACATGACGGCTACGCCCGCACCGTTTTCCTCAAAGGTGTTTTGGGAATACACGTCATTGTCCGAAAACATAAAATGTAGGCCGTAGCGAAGGTTTTTGGTACTGGTGTTCCTTGTAATGGTAATATTATCCGAAAACTCCAGATAGATGCCATCACGGGTACCCTGTACATGGTTATGGCTTACATCCACATAATGCGAATACCATAATTGAATGCCATTGCCCGAGTTATATTCATCTTTGGCATCTCCAATGATCTTATTGTGGTATACTTTGCCATTTGAGGATTTTTCCAAATAGATTCCGAAGAATAACTTTTCCAATACCACATTCTGAATGGTGAAATGTTCACTTTTTGTCACTCGGATGGCGGCAAAATCGGTCGTGTAGCTCACCCCAACATTAATGATGAAGAGGCCATCCACGGTTACATTGTCCGAAACAATCTTTATGATCTCCCCCTTTTTTTGGCCATCCACTATGGGATAGTTCTCCCCTTTTAAGGTCAGTGGTTTGTCAATATGGATATCAAACTCGTAATAGGTTCCTTTTCTAACCAAAACAGTATCATAATCCTTGGCCAGGGCTATGGCCCCTTTAATGGATTTTACCGGGCAGGATTCACATACTTCTACGGTCTTGGCCGCAATGCCCCAAGTAAATAAAAGGAAAAGCCCAAACGCAATGTAAAGGGATTTTCTCATTAACGGATAATAAGGAATTTGGAGTCTTCCAAAGCTTCTACCCAATGCGCTACGTTCTTTGGAAAACTAAACTCTTGTTGTTCCACCAGATTTATGGAATTTCCCTCAATATGGAAGGTGATCTTACCTTCCATAACGATCAAATGGGCATCTTCATGGGATTTATGTGTGGGGAAAACGGCATTTTTGGCAATACTGATGCTCAATACTTCAAAATTCCTGCTTTTTACCAGTTGCTTGACCTGTACACCTTCAAAGGACTGTTTCGCAATAGTACTATTTACATTGATGGTATACATGGATGTATTTTTAAAAATATTACTTCCTGAACCTGGCCCTGAGTTCTTCCCAAGTAAAGATTTCCCCCTGGTGTTCCTGCTGTGCCTTTTGGGCTTCCTCCAAGGTCTTGAAAGCCGTTAAATATTCCCCCATGGGACTCGGAATGCCTTCACTGATCAAAAACGTTGCCTTGGTGACATCCATCAAGTCCTCTGGGTCATGATAGGTATTGGTCAAAAGAAGGCCTATTTTCTGTTCTTCAACCTCGTTAAGGTGGTTTAACATGCACTCTATAGCATCAAAGTTGAACACCTTTCCCTTATTGGTGACCAGTTGGGAGGCATGCTGCTTATCCACAATGGTCATGCTACAAAAATGACAGGAAGTTTCTCCATAAACAATGGGCTTTGGACCAATGGAACATCCCAAGGTGAAGAACAGAAAACAGACGATTCCCTTTTTCATGTGGCTGCCATGTTTTTGGTCAGTGATTTTGTTCTTTTTGTGCTGGTTTTAACTCCAATATATCCGGCAAATAGCGTTAGGCACATCCCCACAAACATTAAATACGCCCCTAACCTGGGATAGGAATAGGCATCAAAATTCAGCATTTTTTTATGTCCCAACAAGGGAGGTTTGTAACTCATTGGGGTACCATCCGGATTTTGAAGTTTCATGATTGCATTGGGGTCTAGGTTTGTCCCATAATCCACCATCCAAGCATTAAAATCATACATGCCCAAGATACCTAAAATGGTCATGACCACAAACCAGCCAAAAAACCAGGAAGGACCAAGTTTATCAACAAATCCCAGAAGACCAATTAGAATACCTATTGCCGCCATTCCGCCAATGACAATGGGAAACACGGTGAATTCCCACATATCTTCCGGCTTTGGAAGCGTTTTCATGCCGATATAGTGGTTAAGCCCATCTATGTTTTGAATATCAAACTCACTTTGACCCTGTAATCCATCAATATGGATATTAAGACCTAAAGGTTCAGGGTATTGTGGTGCTCCAAGCTCAATGTTCCACAAGGGAAAAACAAAAAGACCCAGCAACAAAGCTGAACCTATCATCATCAACACACTTGCTTTTTTCATTCTTTTGAATTTAAAAGCGGGCCGGGCCAATGGCACCAGACCCGCTTCTTCTTTATTGGTTAGTTGTTGTGTTATTCACCACCCAGTGACCATGAAAGGTCAATATTGGAATTGGCTGGGGAAACCCTTACGTACCCTTGCATTTCCTGGTGAAGGGCCGAACAAAAATCCGTGCAATAAAATGGCCATACACCAACTTGTTTGGGTTCCCAAACGGAAGTCTTGGTCTGTCCGGGCATAATCAATAGCTCGGAAGTATTCTGTCCAATAATTGAGAATCCATGGGGAACATCAAAGTCCTGCTCGTGGTTCGTAATATGGAAATACACCTTATCGCCAACTTTAATGCCTTCAATATTATCCGGGGTAAAGTGGCTGCGGATGGTACTCATATACACGTGTACCTCGTTGCCATTACGCTCTACCCTGGCCTCTGCAGGATTGGTGACCGCATAAGGGTGTTTGTTTTCGTCCAGGCGATAGATTTTCTTGGATTTGGATGCCAATAGTTCTGCCGGACATCCTGCTGCATAGTGTGGCTCCCCATGTGTTGGGAAATCATAGATCAACTCCATTTTTTCGCCCGATATGTCATAAATCTGTGCGGAGTGCTCCATTTCCGGACCTGTGGGCAGATAACGATCTTTGGTGATTTTGTTCATGGCCACCACATATTTACCAAATGGTTTACGTGAGTTTCCACCGGGAATCATTAAATGGCCCACTGAATAGAATGTTGGTTTTCTATCTACCACATCCCAAGTTTCCAATCTCCATTTCACTACTTCGGAAGAAATGAAGAACGTAGTGTAGGCATTTCCCCGCGCATCAAATTCGGTATGTAATGGCCCTAAACCTCCACTTTTTACAATACCGGCCATGACATCATCAAAACTTAAAATGGGAATGCCATATGCTTCACCATCAAACTTTTTGCCTTCAATGGCAGCAAGCATTTTGGTAAAGGAATGAACGGTCAAATCGGCCGAAAGCTTACCGGAACCAATAATGTATTCACCGGAAGGATCAACATCGCACCCGTGGGGGGATTTTGGAGTGGGTAAGAAAAACACTGCATCCGGAACTTTGGTGGGGTCAACGGTTACCACCTCTTTTTTCATTGTTGAAGTTCCCATATGGGTTTCATGGCTATAGATATTATGTGCATAGTTGGTAGCCATTTTCTCCCCGCCACCGTTATTCACATATTCCTCAATCTTTTTCCAGTTAATGGCAGCTATAAAATCCTTGTCATTTTGGGAGGAGTTAACTTCCATTAAGGTGTTTGCCTCCTCGGTATTGTAGGTGCTAAAGAAGTGCCATCCATGTGATTTTCCACGGCCGGGGTGGGAAAGGTCGTAATTGAAACCTGGCATTAATACCTGAAATTTCAAATCCAGGCGGCCGGTTTCTGGGTCTACACTTATAAAACTAAGCGCACCTTTAAAGTTCCCCTTGTACTCATTAATGGGCATATCCCGTTGTGGAACAGGTACGGCGAAGCGCGTTCCTGCGATAACATACTCCGTATTTTCGGTAATAAATGCCGAACTATGGTTACCACCACTATTGGGTATTTCAATAATTTCCTCGGTTTCAAAAGTTTCCAAACTTATACGGGCGATACGTGGGGTGTTGTTACCGTTTACAAAAACCCATCGACCATCCAACTCCCCGTTGGTTTGGGAAATATCGGGGTGGTGCAAATCGTCCCAAGGCACAAACCCAAAAGAGGTATTCAACATGGGTTTGGTCTCCTCAGAATATCCATATCCCGAAGTTGGGAACTGGGAGAACACTGGAATTTCCTTGAACATACGTCCAGAGGGAAGTCCATAAACCGTCAAGTTTCCGCTATATCCCCCTGAAAGGAAGGCATAGAACTCATCTTGTTCACCCGGTGCAACATACACCTTTTCGGCGGCGGATGATGCCAGGGCACCACTGGTATTTGGACCAGCGGCCTGATTACAGCCCATATAAAGTAGGGTTGCTCCCAAAAGACCGCCAATAACATAATAGATTTTTTTCATTGTCTTATTGTATTTATTGGTATTTAGCTATTTACTCTTCGGAAGGTGGTAGGATAACCTTATCCACTACGTGTACAATTCCATTTCCGCCACTAACACTGCCAAGAATTTTGGCCCCACCCACATAAACGTCATCACCTTTAACCTCAATCAGTGCATCCTGGCCATTGGCTTGCCCAAGCTTTTTGAACTTTTTCAAAAAATCCTTTGAATAGTTGCCCGGGGTTACATGATGCTTTAAAATGTTGGCCAAAGCATCTTTATTTTCGGGTTTTAAGAGGTTTTCCACTGTCCCTTCGGGCAGGGCGGCAAAGGCATCATTGGTTGGTGCAAACACCATTAAGGGTCCGGCATTAACAAGGGCATTCTCCAAATCGGCAGCTTGCACGGCAGCCACCAAAGTAGTGTGGTCCTGTGAACCAATGGCAATTTGCAGGACATTGGGAGTCGATTCATCGTTCTCTATAAATGCCTGCCCCTGTTCCTTTTTGGTTTCTATACCCACACCCTCCGGTGAATTGGAGGATTTATCGGTCTTGTTTGCGGAATTACAACCCACTGCCAAAAAAAGCAGTAGCAGCGGATAAACCAAAAATTTAAGTCGGGTCGTTGCTTTCATATGATAAAAAATTTAGAGTGTTCTAAAATATTCCAGTAGGGAACGGGTCTGTTCCACGGTAAGGTTTTGGTTGGACATGGCAGCGCCGTTGAATTCCACCAACAAATCCTTGGCACAACGGTCCTCCTCAACCATGAGTTGGGGATCCAAGATCATGTTCATTACCCATTCAGGACTCCTACGTTCCAAAATGCCCTGCATTTTTGGACCAATAAAACGCTTGTCCGCTCTATGGCAGGCCGTACAATTGGTCTTGAAGAGTTCACCGCCCGCATTTGCCATGGCCTGGTCTATTTCCGGGTCCAAGGTAATGTCCTTGATCTGCCCAACCCCTTTGTTGTCCAAGGTTATGCGTTGGGAGGCAGGAACATCGTTGGTTTCAGGAGTACTTTGTTCTACTTTTTCGGGAGATTTTTTCCTATTTACACTAAAACCCTCTTCTTTTTTTTCCGTTTTACCTCCACATCCAACAAGGATTAAAGCAAACAAGCAAGCTAAAATTGAAATATTGATTTTCATGGGCGGGATTTTTAAGAATTGCCCAAAAATAATGGTGGTTATTTATGAAAAATATGATTTATGTCATATAAAGGATAAAAATGTCTTTTAATCTTTACATTTGGAAAAAGTGTTATGCTCTCGAATTCTTCCAAATATGCCCTAAAAGGGGTTTTATACCTAGCGGTGAATGCCAGCGAATCCAACAAAATCCTTGCAAAGGATGTTGCAAAACCGATCAATGCCCCTATCGCATACACGGCAAAGTTGCTTCAGGAATTGGGAAGACACGGGATTGTTTCTTCGGTCAAAGGGCCGTATGGTGGTTTTTATTTGACCCAAGAAAATATGGAAACCCAATTGATCAAAATTGTTGACGTAATCGATGGGGAACAACGTCTAAGATCCTGTATGTTGAGTATAGCCGAATGCGATGACGGGAATCCATGTCCCCTTCATCATTTGATTGGGGATATTAAGAACACCTTTATCAGGAATTTGGAGGAAACCACAATTTCCCAAATGGTTGCCGAGATTGGCGAAGGAAAATGCGTATTACCCTTATAGTATTAAGACCACCTTACTATTCCCCTCTTTAAAATGTTATCGGTATTAATGGCTTCGGGAGTATGGTTTACTTCAGTTTCCACACACTTTTGTCAAACGATGCTGGCATTCCGAACTTGATGCGGAATCCACGGTATTTCCTGTGCAAATGGATTCCTGCCTTCCCTTCGACTCCCCGCCCGCACGGAACATTCAAACGGGCGTTTAGGGCAACGTAGGAATGACAACTGATTGGTTTACACGGAATTTCATTGTTTGTTTGGAACTATGGACTTCAAATCCAAAGTGGTTTATTCTGAAACCTAACCCCCCACATTTTCTAGTTGTAGTTTATTCAATTATTCCAATGTTCGCCCGTTAAGGATCGAAAAAGATAACGATGGGCCAACTATCGAAGAAGTGGATGGTCAGGTTCCTATGACCTGCTCCGGGTACCCTTAGGATGGGTTTGGTTATGAAGGGTGTCACTAAATGTACTTGCGTCAATTGCGCAAAACATTGTTAGTGGCCAATGGTGATAGCGTAAAAACCAGACCTTTTGAAAAAGCACTTCCTATTTCAAAAGGTCTGGTTTTATGTGTAAGGCAGGGGCCTTTGCTAAAAAACAAAATTTAAAGATGCAAAGGCGTTACGTCCGGGAGCAAAAATGGGGATGTTGTTTCCCCTTACCGATCGATTTAAATGTTCGTAATAGTTTTCGTCAAAAATGTTGTTCACACCTGCGGTGAGTCGAGCCGCCTTTGTCAATTGATACGCCATTTGCACATTCAATAAAGAAAAGGAAGGCGTTTCCGTTTCTCCAAACTCTGTGGATATCCGCGACTGTCGCAGGACATGTCTAAAAGTAAGTTCGGGTTTTAGTTTACCATCAAAATAGTCTCCAATCAAGACATATCTAAAATCCAAAGGGGCAATTTCCGGTAATGGCTCATCACGTTCCAAATCCTGGGCATAGGTATAGGCCATACCCACTTGGTGCTGAAGGCCTACCAATAATTGTTGTTTCCAATTAATTTCGATTCCGGTCTTAAATGCATCCTCAATATTCACAAATTTCCTGACACCGGGGCTATTGGGTAATCTTGGTGACAGCTCGGGATCGATAAAGGAAGATATGAAGTCCTGTAAATACCCCGCAAATAGGTCCACTCCCAGATTGCTATGGGTACCCGTCCATTGAAAGGAAAGATCCAACTGATTATTGACTTCCGGATCAAGTTGGGGATTGCCCAATAGTTCGAACGGATCTTGGCCTACCGGAAAATAATTAATAAAGCGTTCCGTGAGGCCTGCACTACGTTGTGCACGTCCCAACCAAAGTCCCATAACCAAATCCTTCCCAATGGTTGTTGTGGCCCCCAGGCTAAAACTTGGATTGAATTGGGTTATCTGCGCATCTCCATTGACCTGGGCAAATTCCTCTGCAGGATCGTTGGTGTTTGCGCTATTCACTTCCAATCTTGTGGAGAAAACGAATTGGATGTTTTTGGGTTTAAAATGGTATTCGGCAAAAACACTACTTTTTGTAATAAAGCCATCTTGCCAAGCATTATCTTCAAAGGTACGTCCGGCATTAGGACCCATCAAGAATTCGCGAACCCTTGTACCTTCGGCACCTTCACGCCTGAAATCGGCCCCTGCAAAAAGGTTCGATTTTTCAAAATCCCAGATACCTTCGGTCCTGCCTCCATAATTATAAGTTGTGGCGTTGGTTTCGGCATTGAGCATTCTGGGATCAAGAGGTTTAAGGAGATTGTCCATTAAATGATCGACAAATGAGGCAAAAACCGTGGTGTTCCAGGAACTCAAGCTCCTGTTGTCAAAAGTAACATCATGCCTGGCATTGAACAGCCAGGTGTCGTCAGTCCTGAGGTCCATGGGCAACGCTGGAAAATCGGCATCCCTGGCTATATTATAGATTACCGATAACCGTAATTGATGGTCATCGGAAATGTTGAATCCTAAATTGGTGCCAAAACTGCCACGGTTAAAATCCGCTGCTACTTCCTGACCGTTACCGGAAGTATAATCGTTGCCCTGGGACCACGAGCCAAATAAAGCGATATCGTGATTTTCCCCGCTAAAACCCAATTTCCCCTCATTTCTAAGGACTGTACCATTGCCCTCATATCCGCTGGATACGCGGCCATAGAGTGCATCTTCTTGCGTGAAACGTAGCTTGGTGGGAATAAAATTGATGGTAGCCCCAAATCCTGTCCCATACCTAAGGGCGTGGGGACCTTTGAGTACTTCTATGCGATCTAACATGTTTGGTGCCATTTGACTTGTTGGGGGATCCATGCGGTTTGGACAGGCCGCCGTTGCGCCTTGGGCCCCATTGAGCACTATATTTAATTGATCATACTTAAAACCCCTAAAAACGGGATCAAAGCCATAGTTGCCCCCCTTACGAATACTATTTAATGCAGGATTTTGATTCAGTACGGACGCACCGTCGTGAGCCAATTGTTCCTGGTAGTCCAATTTTACTTTGTCCGCAGGTTTTTCATTGGGTCTTAGGGCAATTACCGTTACCGGATATAGATTTACCGTAATACTTTGTTGGTAAAGTACCTTTTCACGAATCATTTTCAAAACGGCATCATTGTCCAATACCCATTTTCCATAGTTGATGTGTGATAAGTACAAAGTTCCTCCTTCATTATATGCGAATTGAAAATTTCCGTTTTCATCCGTTGTTCCGTTTTGTTGGCCGTATTCAAAGGTTGCCCCTACAATGGGCATGGCATTGTCCTTGTCCAACAATTTTATGGTCTTGGTTTCTTGGGCCATGGATAAAAGCCCCATGTGGTAAATAAGGGCAACCAACAGCCCTTTGCTAACTGATTGTATAAAATTCATTATTGTTATTTGATAATTCGACTGTTCCGAGTAGTTTAGGCTTTATGTCGCCTAAGGGACTGGTACCGGGTTTCGGTTTTTAGGACAGCTCAGGGGGGTGAATTATCTTGAAGACGAGAAGAAGGGCGTGCAAGTTTTGCGAAAATCCAATTGTATTGTTCTTATGATGGGCCCTTATTTCAAAATCAATAAAATTAGAAGTGATACCAATTGGCAATAGCAATGGAATTTCCAGCATTTGCAGCTCACCAAATGGATTCTTGTGATTGTTTCTGGATTCTTCGGCCAACATTTTGGATAAATAGCATTTGCCATCACATTCCAGTTGGGGCCTGTTTTTGTTTTCACAGAGGTTGGTGACGATATAATCGTAATTGATAATGTATTCTGCTATGGGCCATAACGGTTTTACCATCATGATAAAAATGAGCGGTATGGCCATAAGCTGTTTCACGCTTCAAAAGTAGGGGGTATACGGAAGGGAAAAACTGACTTTTATCATATAAAAGATAAAAACATCCTTTTTAAAAGCACCCTTGCCGTTATGACGGCAAGGGTGCTAAAAGTGTTTAGTTCAATTGGTTATAGTTTAAAGGTAACCACGGGTATTTTACTGTGGTTGGCAATATCCTCTCCAATACTTCCCATAAAAAAGTGGGAAAGTCCCTGCCTTCCATGCGTTGGTATTCCAATTAAATCGGCAGCATTGGATTCTGCATAATTCAGGACACCTTTTTCAACGCTATAATCGTTATAGATATCGACTTCCAATCCCAACATGGCGATATTCAAAAATTTGGAAATACGACTGTAGGCATCTTCCGTACTTAGAAAGGCATCTGCGGGTGTATTGATGTATACCAGTTTAAGTTCTGCACCCAGCAATTTGGCAAATTCAACAGCCTTTTTCACTGCTGGTACGCTTTCTTCCTTAAAATCACTTGCGAAAATAAAACGTTCGGCCTTGAAGTTTTCCACTTCTCCCTTAACTACCAAAACCGGGATTTCGGAGCTGCGCACCACGCGTTCCGTATTGGAGCCAATAAATAGTTCCTGAAGGCCATCCGTGCCGTGCGATCCCATCACGATCAAATCAATTTCGTGCTTTTCGGCCACACTATTGATTTCGCTAAGTACCTTATAATGCTTAATGATAGGAGTAACGGTTACGCCCTTTAAATAGTCTTTGGCCAGAAATTCCGAAAAACGTTTTTCCGTAAGCTTCATTAGGTGGACAATATGCTCTTGGGGCAAATATTCGCCACTGCTCATAATGGCAGGGGAAAGTTCCAGCATATGGAGTACAAACAGTTCCGAATCAATTTTTTTGGCCAAGTTGGCCGCTACTTTTAGGGCAACTTCGGATTGTTCCGAAAAATCTATGGGTACAATTATACTTTTCATTTTTATAAGATTTAGGACCTATCCATGGACAGGTGGATTAGACAGTCATTGAAAACAGACGGGTTTCCGGCTGCTTTCGGTGTAATTTTAGATCAAATGCCATACTTATATTTCTAATGAATGGTCTTCCTTTTTCTGTAACTTCAATGCTATTGGAACCCATACGGACCAATCCATCCGTCTCCAATTCGCGCAAGTTGTCCATAATGTGGCCAAAGTCCAAATGTTGGGTCTGTTCAACGTCCCAAGAGGTGTTAAAGTGGCACATTAAATTTAAAATGTGTTTGCGGATCAATTTGTCCTCATCATTCAAAATATGTCCGCGATATACGGGAACAATATCGTGTGCTATTAAATGTTGGTATTCTTCAATGCTCTTCACATTTTGGGCAAAAGCATGCCAACTGTCGCTTATGCTACTTGCCCCAAGTCCAATCATTAACTGGGTTTTGGAAGGGGTGTATCCCATAAAGTTCCGGTGTAAGGTCCCTTTCTTTATAGCTAGGTAAAGGTCATCCGATTCCACCGCAAAATGATCCATTCCAATTTCCTTGTAGCCTTTGGCCAACAACCACTGTTTCCCAATTTCATACTGCAGTTTTTTATCCTCCGTATTGGGAAGGTCACTATCCAGGAATCCACGTTGTCCGTTTCCCTTTCGCCAGGGAACGTGGGCATAGCTATAAAAAGCGATACGATCGGGCCTTACTATGTTGGTATGCTCAATGGTGTTCTTCACATCATCCACGGATTGGAATGGCAATCCATAGACCAAATCGTGCCCAACTGAGGTATAACCAACCTCCCTTGCCATTTCCGTTACGGACTTCACCTTTTCGAAAGGTTGTATCCGATTTATGGCCAACTGTACGTTTTCGTTATAATCCTGTACACCAAAGCAAACCCTTCTAAATCCCAGATCATAGAGGGCCCGTAAATGTGCTTTGGTCGTATTGTTCGGGTGGCCTTCAAAGCTTAGTTCGGCATCGGGGGCCCTATCGGCAAACCTAAATATACCATTGATGAGGCGGGTCAGGTTTTCCGGTGAAAAAAAAGTGGGTGTTCCTCCACCAAGATGCAGTTCCTTGATCAAAGGTTTTTTTCCAAGAATATCCCGGTAAAGTACCCATTCCTTAAGTAATGTATTGATATAAGGTGCTTCCACCTCATGTTTTTTGGTAATCCTTTTATGGCAACCACAAAAAGTGCACATACTTTCACAAAAGGGGAGATGGATATAAACACTTATGCCCTCTTTCCCAGACTCATCAAAGCGTTGCCTTACACTTTCCTTCCATTTTTTACCGGAGAAATAATCCCCATCCCAGTACGGGACAGTTGGATAACTGGTATAACGCGGGCCGGGAACATTATATTTGCTCGTTAAATTGCACATACCTGTTCGATATACTTCCAAAAATATTAGCGTTCGACCAAAGAAAATATGATAAATGTCATTTCGGCATATTTTCAAAGCCTCTAGGCTGATAATTGTCATGTTTTCAACGCCTACGGATCGTTAGATTTGTTAAAAAGAAGCTCCTTATGGGAGAAATGATTAAAAACAATACAAAGGACATTGTGGAACGAATGGCCTTTGTACAACATTTAATAGACGATATTAAGGCACTTGAGCTTTTACTGGAAAGAGGGCTTTTTGAAGATGATATCGTTCGTATTGGAGCAGAGCAGGAGCTCTGCCTTATAGATGAGGACTATAGGCCGTTTGGGGTGAACCTGGAATTGTTGGATGCTATCAATGATGCACATTTTACTACTGAATTAGCAAGTTATAATATTGAGATCAACCTGGATCCCTTTGAACTAAAAGGGAATTGTTTTTCATTGGTTGAGGACCAATTACGTAGATTACTTGAAAAGGCGGCTAAAAAGGCCAAGGGATTGAATACAAAACTATTGCTGGCCGGAATTTTGCCCACTATTGGTAAAAAAGAGGTTGGACTGGACCATTTGACCCCTATACCACGGTATTTTGCATTGAATGAAATGCTTAAAACCTATAAAGGGGGCGATTTTAATCTCAAAATCCGCGGGGTGGACGAACTGTTCCTAAGACATGATTCCGTTATGTTTGAGGCCTGCAATACAAGCTTCCAGTTGCACCTTCAGATACCCTCGCATGATTTTGTGCAAAGCTATAATTGGGCCCAGGCCATAGCGGGCCCCGTACTTTCGGTCTGCTGCAACTCTCCAATGCTCATGGGCAGGGAGTTATGGAAAGAGACCAGGATAGCCTTGTTCCAACAAAGTCTGGATACCCGAAAAACAGCCTCGGCCCTTCGCAACCAAACGCCAAGGGTTGGCTTTGGGGACCACTGGGAAAAAGGAGATGTGGCAGAAATATTTAAGCAGGATATTTCCAAACACCGTATATTATTGACCAAACCCATTGAGCAGAATTCCCTTGAAAAGTTGAACAAGGGGGAGATACCCAAACTGCCCGCACTTTGTTTGCATAATGGAACGGTCTATAGGTGGAACAGGGCCTGTTATGGTGTTGGCAATGGGAAACCCCATCTTAGGATCGAAAACAGATATATCCCTTCCGGCCCTTCCGTATTGGACGAGATGGCAAACTTTGCTTTTTGGGTTGGATTGATGAAGGGTCGTCCAAGGGCCTTTGATGATATGCCATCCCAAATGGATTTTAAGGCTGCCAAAACCAATTTTATCAAGGCGGCGAGATCTGGAAAAGAGACCTTGTTTTCCTGGTGCGGTGAATCGTATACCGCCAAGAAATTGGTTTTGAACAAACTTTTGCCCATCGCTTATAAGGGGCTACATAGATGTGGGGTCGATGATGAGGACGTAGAACGTCTTTTGGGCATAATTGAGGCCAGGACCAAAGGCAGGACGGGAGAGCAGTGGCAAGTGGCCAACATAAGAAAATTGAAGAAAAAGTTCAAAACGGATAAATCGCTCGTGTTATTGACCAAGAAAATGGTGGAAAATCAGACCAATAACCTTCCGATCCACAAGTGGGAGGATATTCATCTGGAAAAGGACAACCGCACCCCCAGATTGGTCAAGGAATTAATGACCACCCATCTGTTGAAACTGAATGAGGATGACTATGTGAGTATGGCAAAGGCCATTATGGAATGGAATGGAATCCATCATATTCCGGTGGAAAACGATCATGGGGAATTGGCAGGGCTTCTTACCTGGGGATATTTGGAATCTTTGGAAAAAGAAGTCAATTTTGAAAGTACCGTAGTGTCGGATGTGATGATAAAAGATGTCATTACCATTTCGCCAGAATCAGAAGTTTCCCTAGCTTTAGCATCCATGGAAACAAATAAAATTGGTTGTCTTCCGGTGGTTTTGGACAATACTTTGGTAGGAATTCTCAGTAAAACAGATTTTTCTTAATGCCCCAACCTGTTACAACAATAAATGGGACCTCTAAAGAGGTACATAGGATTATTGGCCATATTAAAGGAGAAGCTCCAGGCCCAACGATAGTGTTTTTTGGGGGCATTCACGGAAACGAGCCCGCTGGGGTCAAGGCCTTGCAGAATGTTTTTTCCCGGATGGAGGACGGATCCGCCCATTTTTCCGGTGAATTTTTTGGTATTGCCGGTAATCTATCGGCACTACCGATGGATGCCCGTTTTATTGATGAAGACTTGAACAGGATATGGTTTCCCCATAGAATGGAAAGCCTGTCCGCCCCCAAGCCTTCCAGAAGTATTGAAGAGAAAGAGATGCTGTCATTGCATACCTTGATCAACCAGATTTTGGAAACCGCCTCCCCACCATTTTACTTCATTGATTTACACACTACTTCCGGTGAAACGGAACCTTTTATTGTCATGAATGACAGCCTGTTGAACCGGAGGTTCACCAGAAACTTTCCCTTGCCCAGTATTCTTGGCATTGAAGAGTACTTAACAGGGGCTTTACTGAGTTATATCAACGATTTGGGGTATGTGGCCTTTGGCTTTGAAAGTGGACAACATGGCGATATCAAAGCCATCGTAAACGCGGAAAACTTTATTTGGTATACCCTGGGACTCACCGGGTATTGCCCCATGCACAAGCAAGAGCTCAAGACCTTGCGGATGAAGCTGAATAAGTCCAGGACCCCAAAACGTTTCTTTGAAATCTACTATCAGTATCTAATTAAAGAGGGCGAGGAATTTGAAATGCTCCCAGGTTTTATCAATTTTCAAACCGTACCCAAGGGCACTACAATTTCCATGGCCCAAGGCACTTCAATAACCACGGACAAAAGTAGGCAATTGTTCATGCCGCTTTACCAAGATAAGGGTTACGAAGGCTTTTACTTTATTAGGAGCATCCCGTACTTTTTCCTGTGGTTGTCAAAATATCTTAGAAAGTTAAGGGTTGATGATTTTTTGGCCTTATTGCCGGGCGTGAAATGGGCGTCTGCCAAAAAAGATGCGCTTTACGTGGACAAACGGATTGCCCGATTTTTTGCAAAGTCTTTTTTCCACTTACTGGGATACAGGACCCGGGAAATGGACAAAACCCATTTGGTCTTAAAAAATAGGGAACGCAATTCCAAGGCCACGGACTACCAAAAAGCACCATGGCAATAAAAAAGCCCCGAAGCTTTTAAAGACTCCGGGGCCAAAATGAATGTTATGGAAACCCAGCTATTGCATCATAAAATTAATAGGGATACTATAGCCAACTTTTGCTGGACGGCCACGCTGCATTCCCGGCTTCATCTGTGGAAGTGAAGCTATGATTCGAACAGCTTCCTCTTCCAAAAGGCGGTCTGGTCCACGTTTTCTAATGCCGGAAACTTTACCGGTACCATCAATTTCGAACTGTACGAAGACCCTTCCACTAATGCCCATTTCCAGGGCAGTTTTCGGATAATTAAAATTCTTTTGAATATGTTCCTGGATTTTTTGGTTAAAGCAAGCTTTGCGTTCCGCTTCACTGCTCAGGTTTTCACAACCTGGAAATACGGGAACGTTTTCAATAACCGCAAATGGAACCAAAATCTCTTCCTCTTCCTCGCCAACATCGACATCATCAACACTTACCACCACATCCTCAACAAACTTGTCCTGGCTACTCTCGGTACTTTCAATGATGGTCTCTTCCACTTCCTCTATATCCTCCACAACTTCAATAACATCTGGAGCTGCTGGTGGGGGTGGGGGCGGAGCGGTCCTTAAGGTTTCGGTAATTGGCACTTCTTCATCCATTTCATCCATTACATTCAATACATTGACGAATTCTTCATCGGAGACATAGGTTTTGTGCTCCAACATACGCCAAGTGGCAAACAATACTATAGTCAGCCCAATCACAAAATATAGGCCACTATTTCGATTTAAATCGGCTTTTGGGTTTTTCTTGACTTCCATGACATTTAACATTTATTTGTTGATAAAAGTAGAATTCATATGCCGGAAAAAACATGATATTTATCAAGTTTCCAATTTTATGCCCCCTATTTTAAGGAATCATCAAAATTTGATTGCGTGAAATCTTCTGGATTTCTCTTAAAGAATAGGGTTTTTAAGTGCACGGCTACCCTTAGTCTGTCGAAGTTTTTTTTGCCCACATGGGTTTTAAAATACCCGAACTCCATGGAAACATCCTTACCTAGTTTTCTCCCAATACCCACAAAAAATCGGTTTTGGTCAATATAGAGTTCATCAAAATTAAAAAAGGGTTCGTCCGTACATTTAATATAATAGGTAGTACCAAGTCTTTGTTTAAAACCAAGTCTATAGCGTAATCTGGTGTTAAAGATGTTGTCGGTGGGTTTGTCGATCCACCGATGTTCCATGCGCAACCTATGTTGCAGCGTTCCCGTTTTTAGAGTGGCTTGTTCATAGATCCAGACCTGGGTGGTCAAGGTTTCGAATTCATGATGGTACAAAGGTTGTGAATCCACATAGGCGGTGCCCAGGGTTAATTTTAAGGTTGGGCTTGTTTTATACGTCAATCCCGTCCTGATAAAACCGAATTCCGTTTGTTCGGCCAAATTCTCATAGCATAAAATGGCCACCACTGGTACACTCCATTTTTCGGATAGTTGGTTGTCCATGGAGAACACCATCCAGCTACCAATATCGGTCTTGGTGTTTTCTTGACCGTGGACACCCACGATTGATAGAAAAAAAAGGGTTTGGAGTAAAAGACTTCGTAGTCTGTTTGGGTGGTTCACCGATGGATTTCCCATGCTATGTCGTTAAAAAACGGGCGCAAGTTCCCCCTCATATTTTTTGCAAATAATGACATCTATCATATGGTGTTATGAAAACTTTAAAATGAAATGAAAAACGGGAAACCTGATATCCATCATGTTTTAGGATTGGGATGGATTATACTTTTGGCTTTGGAATTGATCCAGTAATAGAAATTTCATAGGTATGAGCAGTATTAAAAAAATTTTGGTTCCCTTTGATTTTACGGAACCGGCTATAGCAGCATTGGACTACACCCTGAGTTTTGTGGGGTATGATAATCCCATACAGATTACGGCGCTATACGTTAGCACTACTGAGGTTAGCGATAGGGAGCGCAAAGAAGTCATGGAAAACTTTGCCAGGGAAGTATCCAACTTAAATAAAAGAACACATTGGCATCCGGAATTATTGATTTCCCAAGGGGATTTGGAAGAGACCATTTTAAGGTCAAGGAGGGCCCAAAAGGCAGATTTGATCATTATGGGCACTTTGGGCGATTCCAGTGTAGGGGAACCGTTGACCAATACATCACAATTGGTACTGGACGCGGATTGCCCGGTTATATCGGTTCCATTTGGCACCCAAATCCAAAAGCCCCAGGCAATTGCCTTGGTATTGGGCAAGGAAGAAATTGAGGAACCCAAGGTTTTGGGATTACTATTGGATGTTGCCCGTTCCTTTAATGCCAAAGTACACGTATTGACCATCTATAAGGAGTCCATCTATGAGGAAAAGGTGATCGTTGAGACCAATGAAAGAACCTTGGAGTACTATTTGGAACATTTTTACGCCGAACACACTTTTGAAAAAAATGAAGACATAGAAAAAGGGATATTGGATTACATCGAGGAAAAAAACATTGACCTTTTGGCCATTTTGCCCAGAAACCATGCGCAAAAGACAAAACCTTCAGAAGGTCGTTTGACAAAATTACTGACCCTACATTCCAGTGTCCCCGTATTGACATTGGATTAATACGATGAAAGACTCCAAATGATTACACTTTTAATCATTCTTACCATAACGATTCTCCTCTTTATTTGGGGAAAGTTCCCACCAGATGTTGTAGCGTTAATTTCAATGATTACGCTCTTTCTTACGGGTATTTTGACCGCCGAGGAGGCGTTGAGCGGATTTAGCAATGCTACCGTAATTATGATTGCGGCCCTGTTTATTATTGGTGAAGGGCTTTCCAGAACAGGTTGGACGGCGATTGCCGGACAGCGCTTTGTAAGTTGGGCAAAAAAAAGTGTGCCTAAATTATTGGTTATTGTGACTTTAGGGGCAAGCGTGCTTTCAGGTTTTGTGAGTAACACAGGCACGGTGGCAGCTTTGCTTCCTGTTACCGTTTCCGCAGCATGGAATGCTGGGACCTTGCCCTCAAAGTTATTGATGCCCGTAGCATTCGGTTCCAATACCGGTGGTTTATTGACCTTGACCGGGACCCCACCAAATATCATCGCCAGCAATACCCTCATCGAAAACAACCTGGAAGGGTTTAGTTTTTTTGAGTTCTCTTTGATTGGCCTCCCTTTGTTACTTATCACCATTCTTTATTTCCGATATGTGGGCTATCGTTTGATGCCTTCGAATACCACAAAGGAAAAACCGGTGGACATTGATGTGGAAATGCATAAGTGGATTGAGAATTATAGTGTTGGCGATAACCTGTATCGATTGCGGATTCGTTCGATGTCCCCCCTTATCAATACCAAAATTGAGGATTGGGATTTTGAAGGAAGACACAATGTTTCCGTCATGAGGCTAAAAAGGAGGCACCCGAGCCCCTTAAAACAAAAGGTTCCCCAATTCGTGGAATTGCCCGACCCGGATACCGAAATGCGGTACCATGATATCATTACCGTTAAGGGTGAAGCAGAGGATGTTGACAAATTGGTGCTTAAATTCTCCCTTGGTGTAATACCTACACCCGTAGAAATGGATACCCTGAAAAATGAGCTGATCAATCAGGAGGTGGGGATGGCAGAGATGTTCATATCACCAAACTCGATTTTTGTAGGTCGTGTGATCAATCTTGGGCATTACCTAAAACAAACTGGGGTACAACTATTGGCCGCCTCAAGGGACAATCGTCCTTTAACCGGGAAAATTAAAATGGAAGCGGGCGATGCTTTCGTTATCAGGGGGACATGGGAAAATATTGAAACCTTGAAATCCCTGTATGAAAACGTAGTGATCTCGGGAAGACCTGAGTCCATGGCAAAGAATGTGGCACAGTTGACCACTAGAAGTTATATCGCCATGGGCACCTTGATCTTATTGATCGCACTTTTGGTCTTTAAGGTGCTCCCCGGTGCAATGGCCGCCTTGATATGTGCAGGTATCATGATGTTGACCCGTTGTGTGCCGATAACCAAGGCATACAAAGGAATCAGTTGGACCAGTGTGGTCATGATTGCCGCCATGATTCCAATGGGCTTGGCCCTGCAAAAGACCGGAGTTGCCCAAATGGCCGCGGAAGGATTGGTGGATGTACTGGGAAGCGTTCATCCCACGGCATTGTTAGCAGGTATTTTCCTATTGACCACAGCTTTTAGCCAAACGATAAACAATTCAGCTACAGCGGTCCTTATGGCCCCTATAGCCCTAATTGCAGCGAATTCCCTGGGAGTATCTCCCAAGCCCTATTTAATAACAGTGGCGGTAAGTGCATCAACAGCATTTCTGACCCCTGTTGGAACGACAACCAACGCCATGGTATTGTCCGCTGGCGGGTATTCTTTTATGGACTACGTAAGGGTCGGCGGGCCTTTACTGTTGCTCTTTTTTATAACTACGGTATTGGTCGTGCCGTTGGTTTGGAATTTTTGAACATGACCTTTAAAAATATTTTGAAAGAAAAATTTAATTCATTTAACCAAATATAGAACTATGATTGATATGGAAAAGACCTTAACAAAGCTCCCTGTTGGAAACATCACCGAGCTACAAGAATTGTTGGATAAGGCACCAAGTGTTACCGTTGCGCGGAATGCTCAGGAATTGGTGGACCTTGCCGCCGGAGGTAAGGACAGCAACTTTCACGAAGTGCGTTTCGATTTGCCGGATGGGCGAAGCTACCTTGAGGCCGAAGTGGCCCGTACCAAGAATGGCATCGCGGCCAATTATACCGAAGTATACATGCGTCGTCGTGATCCCAATTGTATGGTCATAGCCGATGATCTGCCTACGGATAAACCTACCTATGAAAAAAGGTTTGGTACTTCTTTTGACCCCCTTAGAGAGGAAACTTTCGAATGGTTGAAGACACAGGACTTGGGAATGTTCTATTTCCATGCCGGCCAACCGGGTATGGGATATGATGCCGTGGCCGTCATTCCGGCCAATACAGGTTTTTTTGGACTGGGATTGGCCCTGTTGCAAGGGATACTTGACCCAGATGAATTACCAGAGGATTTTGCCCCTGAAGCTGTAATCTATGCTGCGCCTCCCTTCCGCCATACCCATTTTGAAGGGAAACAGGTCGTGGTACACAATCGGATACCGGGTAAATACGAAATGTTCTCATACAATCTGTATCCAGGTCCCAGTGCCAAAAAGGGTGTATACGGCATGTTGATCGGTAAGGGGGAAGATGAAGGCTGGGTTACTGCCCACTGTTCAACCGTACGTGTGATCACACCTTATGACAACGTGGTTACCATGATGCACGAAGGAGCCAGTGGCGGTGGAAAAAGCGAGATGCTTCAGTTGCCCCATAGGCAACCCGATGGTAGTCTCTTACTGGGTAAAAATATTCTCACCGGTGAAGAACGTACAATTGAACTTCCCAGAACCTGTGACTTGCAACCCGTTACAGATGATATGGCGTTATGTCACCCCAACCTACAGCAAGATGCCAAGAAATTATGGCTGGAAGATGCAGAAGATGCCTGGTTTGTTCGTGTGGACCATATTGATGACTACGGTAAGGATATGATGCTCGAAAAAATTACGGCCCTTCCGGATAACCCCCTGTTGTTCTTAAATATTGAAGCCGTTCCTGGAGGACGTGCCTTGATTTGGGACCATAAGGAAGATGAACCGGGAGTACCCTGTCCAAATCCAAGGGTAATTTTACCACGCGAATCGGTGCCAGGGGTATATTCCAAACCGGTTAGGGTAGATATTAGGAGTATTGGCCTAAGAACACCACCATGTACCAAGAAAAATCCAAATTATGGAATTGTTGGAGTTATGCATATATTGCCACCGGCACTGGCTTGGTTATGGCGCTTGGTGGCCCCCAGGGGACATGCAAACCCAAGTATCATCCAGACCAAAGGTATTAGTAGTGAAGGTGTGGGCAGTTATTGGCCGTTTGCTACGGGCAAAAAGGTGAAACAGGCCAATCTGTTGCTTGAACAAATACAGAATACGCCAGGTGTGAAGTACATTCTTACGCCTAATCAGCATATTGGGGCGTGGAAAACAAGCTTCATGCCACAATGGATAAGCCGGGAGTATCTAGCGCGTAGGGGGAATGCCAACTTTTCCCCACATAGACTAAGTGCTTCCAGATGCAGTTTGTTAGGTTATTCGATGAACTCCATGAAAGTGGAAGGGCGGCAAATTCCAAAATGGTTCCTAAAAGTGGAATATCAGGAAGAAGTAGGAAAGAAAGCATACGATAAAGGTGCTGAGATATTATATGATTTCTTCATTAAAACGTTGGCGCAGTTTCAAGATGATACTTTGGACCCACTGGGTAAACGCATCATCGAATGCTGTTTGGACAACGGTTCCGTGGAGGATTACGAACAAGTATTTAAGTCTTAAATTGAATAACATTTAATCAATATAAAGTGGTTTAAACCTTTAAGAAGGAGGCGAACCCGCATTACTCATGGAGATGCGGGTTCTCGCCCTTTAAAATTTCGACGGAGTAACGATCCCATTTCCCCTAGCAGGTGTTTTTAGGATTGAATAAAGGTAAGTGGCCACTATTACTGGTTTTTTGACCGCGGTGCTGATTGTACCGTTGGTCTGGAATTTTTGGACGCAAACTTTAAATCAATAACATTATGAATGCCGTTACAGGAAAAACAAGAGAATTGGAAAAGTACGGGATCAAGAATGCCACAGCGCATTGGAACTTAGATCCAGAGACCCTTCAAAAAATTACCGTTGAAAAAGGAATGGGTGTAGAGTCGGAGAATGGCACTTTGGCCATTAATACGGGTAAATTTACCGGACGCTCGCCCAAAGACCGTTTTTTGGTAAAAGATGATTATACCAAAGACAGGATTTGGTGGGGAAGAATCAATAAACCCATTTCACCGGAAAACTTTGGGAAACTTTATAATGAAGTAGTCAATTATCTGTCAGGAAAGGAGATCTATGTACGTGATGCCGCGGTCTGTGCAGACCCACGGTATCGAATGAACGTTAGGACCGTTACGGAATACCCATGGTCCAATTACTTTATTAAGAACATGTTCATCCGACTCCCGGAGGAGGAGTTGAAGGACTTTGAAGAAGAGTGGTTGGTACTCTGTGCCCCTGGGTATGAGGCACCAAATCCCAAAGATTTTGGAATTATCGCCGGGAACTTCTCGATTTTGGACTATACCCGAAAAATAGCGCTCGTTGGCGGGTCTGAATACCCTGGGGAAATGAAAAAAGGAGTGTTTACTGCATTGAACTTCATTTTACCGGTGGAGAAAAATGTCCTGCCCATGCACTGCTCCGCCAATGTTGGGGAAAAAGGGGACACTGCCATTTACTTTGGGCTTTCGGGAACAGGTAAGACCACTTTATCTGCCGATCCAAATCGAAAACTCATAGGTGATGATGAGCATGGTTGGACCGCCGAGAATACCATTTTTAACTTTGAGGGGGGCTGTTATGCCAAGGTCATTGACCTCACCGAGGAAAAGGAACCGGACATTTACCGGGCCATCCGTCCTGGAGCACTCCTGGAAAATGTGATGTTCAAGGAAGGTACCAAGGAAGTGGACTATTTTGATAGTACCATTACATTGAATACAAGGGTGAGCTATCCCCTTGAACATATTGACAACTTACAGGTGCCGTCCTACGCGGACAATCCAAAGAATATTTTCTTCTTGACCTGTGATGCCTTTGGTGTATTACCTCCGGTATCCAAACTTACCCCAGGTCAGGCGGCTTATCATTTCATCTCCGGTTACACCGCCAAAGTTGCTGGAACAGAAGCGGGAATCAATGAGCCGGTACCTTCTTTCTCTGCTTGTTTTGGCGAACCTTTTATGCCATTGCATCCGGCCGTCTATGCAGAAATGTTGAGTAAAAAGATGACCGAGGCCGGTGTAAATGTTTGGTTGATCAATACAGGATGGAGTGGTGGTCCTTATGGGGTAGGTTCGCGTATTAAATTGAAATACACCAGGGCCATGATTTCTGCCATCTTGGAAGGGGAATTGGAAAAAGTAGATTATGAGGTACACCCCATTTTTGGATTGTTTATGCCCAAATATTGTCCGAGTGTTCCTACGGAAATCCTAGATCCAATGAATACGTGGTTACAAAAAGGTGCTTATGTTAGTAAAGCAATTCAATTAGCGCATTCTTTCCACATTAACTTTGATAAATTTGCCAGTGAAGCATCAGAGGAAATTTTAAATGGAGGACCGCTGATTGATTCACACCATGAAATGAATTATCATATTTAATCAATAACGTCTATATGTTCCAAATAGAAAATTTGGGAGAGGCAGCGATTGAATCCCCCCTGCAGTTAAGTACTGTTAGGGGGGATAATATCTTCAACTATGTTGATGATAACGACAGGCTGGTTTACGATCTCTCCATGGAAACCTACAATTCCTGTCTTGCCAATGGGGAAGAACCCAATTGCCTGGAAAAAGCCGGTCCCCGTCAAAACATTTATTTTGACCCAAAGCGGACAACGGCGGCAATAGTCACCTGTGGTGGACTTTGTCCCGGTATAAACAATGTTATTAGGGGTGTGGTAATGGCCTTGCATTATTTCTATGGGGTAAAACGAATATTGGGTATTCCCTATGGATATGAAGGTCTCAATCCTAAAATGAAGCATGATCTGGAGGAACTTACCCCAGATAAGGTAAAGGACATACACCAGTTTGGAGGTACAATTTTAGGCTCTTCAAGAGGGGCCCAAGATCTTGGGGTGATGGTGGACACGCTGGTCCAAAACAACATCAATATTCTCTTCACTATTGGCGGTGATGGCACTTTAAAAGGTTCTGATGCCATTGGTGAGGAAATCAAAAGGAGAGGATTGGATATTGCAGTAGTTGGCATTCCAAAAACTATTGATAACGATATTGACATTATTGATAAATCCTTCGGATTTGAAACTTCCTTTGATATTGCCAGTCCAATTTTACGGGATGCCCATAATGAGGCCAAAGGTGCCTATAACGGGGTTTCCATCGTAAAGTTAATGGGAAGGGATAGTGGTTTTATCGCAGCTTCTGCCGCGTTGGCCCAGCCCGTTGTGAATTTTGTCCTGATTCCGGAGTCCGAATTTAACCTTTATGGGGAGAGCGGCTTTTTGGAATCGCTTAAAAGACGATTGGAATCCAAACACCATGCTGTCATTGTAGTGGCGGAGGGTGCCGGTCAACATTTGTTCGCCAAGGAGGATGTAAAAAAAGATGCTTCCGGAAATGTAAAGCATGATGATATTGGGGTCTTTCTAAAAGATAAGATCATAGAATATTTTAAGGAAGTTTTGCCCATTACCGTGAAATACATTGATCCAAGCTATATCGTTCGCAGCGCGGCCGCAAACTCCGGAGACAGTGTTTTTTGCAGTGGTTTGGCCTATATGGCCGTACATGGTGCCATGGCAGGAAAAACAAAGTTCGTTGTCGGCAGGGTGAACAATAAGTTTGTTTATTTGCCCATTTCGGCAGTAACCAAAAAGCGAAAAAAGATAGATTTGGAAAGCGATTTTTGGTTTGCTGTGCTTCAAAGTACGGGGCAGCCTTTTGTGATGTAAAACTGCCAGGTTTTAATGCTGGGTTGCTTTTTAAAACTGAATGCCCAATGCATCGAAAATTCCAAGTTGATCACCGATGATACAAAGTGGAATGGCGATTAGAATCCCAATCAATGCATAGACCATTATTCTAAGAAATAGATTTAAAAAGCTTGCTCCAATAGTAGTGTTCTGTGTCATAGAGAATGCTATTTCTAATAAATATAACGATTTCTTAAAGGAATTGGGTCAAAAAACAACGGTTAATTCGACCAATCCCAGGCTTTGTCCCGTATAAGGCACCTTTTTTGGCATTGAAAATTATTTGGAAAGGCCCAGTTTTTTGGCCAAATCCTCCAATGAGATTCCCTTGGTTTCCGGCATCATAAAGACAACCCAAAGCAACTGTAATATCATCATAACCGCAAAAAATACAAAAATGGGCCAGGGGTTTTCCTTAAAGATTCCAATTTCACTGTCCAAAAAGGTAGGGGTCAATAAGGTAATGAGTGCAGCAAAGACCCAATGCGTCCCCGTTCCCCAGGATTGCCCATAGGCCCGAACCTTATTGGGGAATATCTCTGAAATGAACACCCAGATTACCGACCCCTGTCCTACGGCGTGGGAGGCAATAAAAACCAATATAAAAATGAGCAGTAAAACGGAGCTTGCTCCAGAATAAAAACACCATCCTACCATGGCAAGACTAATGATATAGCCCATTGACCCAATGTACATTAACTGTTTACGACCCAGTCTATCAATAAGGGCGATACCCACAAAAGTAAATAGCAGGTTGACAATCCCTATGGATATGGAACTGAAAAGGGATTCTCCGGTCGCCAGTCCGGCCCGTTCCAAAATTTCCGGAGCATAGTACAGCACAAAATTAATGCCCGAGAGTTGGTTGAAGAAGGCCAATAAGAAGGCAAGCAAAAGTGGTTTATTGTATTTTCCGGAGAATAGCTTTTCCTTTTTCTTTTCAATGGATTCAACCAAGGAAACCTTTATCTGGGCCAATTGAATACTGGCCTCACTTTCCTTTATCCCCAATAAGGTCAACGATTTGATTACGACAGCATCGGGATTGTCCTTTAACAAAAGCCATCTTGGGCTTTGGGGAATTTTTAGGACCAGTAGGGTATAAATTAAGGCTGGTATTCCTTCCACACCAAGCATCCAACGCCAGGCTACATCTTCAGCGAAAATGGAACCGATCAGATAGTTGGAAATGAAAGCTATCAATATTCCAAATACAATATTGAATTGGTACAATGCGGTAAGCCTTCCCCTGTTCTGCGCAGACGATATTTCAGAAATATAAATTGGGGCAGCAACCGAAGATGCCCCTACACCCACACCTCCAATAAACCTAAAAAAAGAAAAACTATAGGGTTCGGTAGCCACAGCGGAACCTAGGGCGGAGACAAAATATAAGACCCCGATCCAAAACAATGTTTTTTTTCTGCCCAACTTGTCGGTTGGAATACCGCCGAACAAGGAACCAAGCACCGTTCCCCACAACGCCATGGACATGATAAAAATGCCGTGAAATGTGAAAATGGAATCGCCCAAGAACCAATTGGTTTCCCAAAGCTCCTTTATGGGTTGGTTGGCACCACTGATGACCACGGTATCAAATCCAAATAAGAATCCGGCCAGTGCTGCCGTAATTGAAATCCTGAATATACGTTTATCCATTTTTGGTTTAGGTTTGGTTACAATTGCTAAAAAATCAGATCAAGTTTCCAATATAGTGCATAACTGTATTTGTAGCACCAATTTTTCGCTGGATGTATTGGATATTGCTATTACCGGTTCGTATGGCAAGGTCAGGGTCATTGAGTAACCTTTCCATGGTGGTGTCAAATTCATTCTGGTCCTTAACGGAAAGTCCTCCCTTTAAGTTCACCAAATCCACGGCCTCCTTGAAATTGTGATACTTTGGGCCAAAGATTACCGGAACGCCAAATACCGCTGGTTCCAAGGTGTTGTGCAGTCCGGTTGCAAAACCGCCGCCTACATAGGTGAAATCCGCATAGCTATATATTTTGGTCAAAAGTCCAATGGTATCAACAATGAGCACATCAACATTGGTAATGGTATGAGTGGTCAATTCGGAATAGCATATGGCCTTTTGGTCAATTGATGTTTTTAAATTTTTAATATGGGCCGTTTTGATGTTATGTGGTGCCAAAACAAACTTTATCCCCTTAGTTGAACTATTGATGTATTTCACCAATATCCTTTCATCTTCGGGCCAAGTGCTTCCAGCTACAAAACACAGGGAGTCCCCTTTAAACCCTTCCATAAAATCCAAGGTGTTGTCCCGTTCAAGAATGGCATTGACCCTATCAAAGCGGGTATCGCCACTTACGGTCACGTTTTGGAATCCAATGGATTTTAGTAGTTCCTTGGAGTGATCTTCCTGCACAAAAAAATGCGAAAAAGTACGGAGTGATTTTCTCATGAAACGGCCATACCATTTAAAATACACCTGTTTTTTAGAAAAAATCCCTGAAACCAAGAGCGTGTCAATACCCCTTTTCTGCAATTCATGAAGATAGTTGGGCCATATCTCGTATTTAATGAAAATCGCAAATTTTGGCTTTACCATATCTAGAAAACCTTTAGCGTTTTTTCGGGTATCCATGGGTAAATAAACCACTACATCTGCCGGGGTTTTCCCTTTTTTTACCTCATAACCCGAGGGTGAGAAAAAGGTCAGGAGCAACTTATGGTTTGGGAACTTTGCCTTTAGCTTTTCCAATAAGGGCAGTCCCTGTTCATACTCGCCTAAGGAAGCCACATGCATCCAAATGGTTTGGTCAGTCGAAGACAAAGCATTTCCCAGTATTGAAAAGGTTCGCTTTCTACCATTCACAAATAGTTTGATTTTCTGGTTGAATTTGGCGATAAGGCGAAGATGAAACCATGCGAGCTGAACCAAAAAAGAATAAATTACCCTCACAAATTGCTTTTGCGCTAAGTTACATTTCTTACTCAAAACCAGATTCAACTTGGGTTATTTCTTACTTTTGAATTATAAAATGAATCCATGAAAAAAATACAAATGGTGGACCTTCAGGGTCAATTTGAAGGTATAAAGGAGCAAGTGAACCATTCGTTTGGATCCGTATTGGAATCTGCAGCATTTATTAATGGTCCGGAAGTCAGGGAATTTCAAAAGGAATTGGAGGAATACCTTGGGGTGAAACACGTAATTCCCTGTGCAAATGGCACGGATGCGCTTCAGATTTGTATGATGGGTTTGGGGTTAAAGCCCGGTGATGAGGTCATTACCGCGGATTTTACGTTTGCTGCCACTGTTGAAGTTATTGCCCTATTGGGATTGACCCCGGTATTGGTGGATGTTGAGGAAAATACCTTTAATATCGATCCAAAAGCCATTGAAAAGGCAATTACCCCAAAAACCAAGGCAATTGTTCCCGTCCATCTTTTTGGCCAGTGCGCCAATATGGATGTTATTTTGGAGCTTGCGGAAAAGCACGACCTTTTTGTAATTGAGGATAATGCACAGGCCATTGGGGCTACACATACCTTTGCAAATGGAAATAAACAGAAGGCAGGGACCATTGGCGATGTTGCCGCGACCTCTTTTTTTCCATCCAAAAACCTGGGCTGTTATGGAGATGGAGGTGCTATTTTCACCAATGATGATGATTTGGCCCATACGCTAAGGGGAATTGTAAACCATGGGATGTATAAACGATATCACCACGATGTGGTTGGGGTAAACTCAAGACTGGACTCGTTACAAGCTGCAGTGCTAAGGGCAAAATTGCCAAAGTTGGATGAATACAACGGAAAAAGAAGGGAGGCTGCCCGTAGCTATTCCAAAGCATTTGCCGATCAGCCCAATATTGTTGTTCCGGAAACGGTAAATGGTTGTGACGGAATTTGTGACACCTGTGATTGTCATGTATTTCATCAGTACACCCTTCGAATTCTGAACGAAAAAAGAGACAAATTGGTACAACATCTCAATGAAAATGGCGTTCCATGTGGGGTGTATTATCCCATTCCCTTGCATCGGCAGAAGGCATATAGGGATAGCAGGTACGATGAGGCGGATTTTTCCATTACGAACCGGTTGGTCAATGAAGTCATTTCATTACCTATGCACACCGAACTGGATGATGAGCAAATTGAATTCATCACAAAACTTATTATTGATTTTGTAAACCCATAGCATGAGCAAAAAAATATTGGTAACGGGAGGACTGGGTTTTATCGGCTCCCATACCGTAGTGGAACTTCAAAACGAAGGTTTTGAAGTGGTAATCGTTGATAACTGCTCCAATTCTACCGAGGAAGTCCTAAATGGTATTGTTGCCATTACAGGCCAAAGACCCCATTTTGAACGTTTCGATCTAAGGGACAAATCAAAAGTTCGGGAGTTCTTTGCAACATATGATGACGTCGGTGGGGTCATCCATTTTGCGGCCTCCAAGGCTGTTGGTGAAAGTGTTGAAAATCCGCTTTTGTACTACGAAAACAATTTAGGGGTATTGGTCTATATCCTTCAGGAACTGACCAAAAAAGGGAGTGCTAGCTTCATTTTCAGCTCTTCATGTACGGTGTATGGGCAAGCGGATCGGATGCCCATCACCGAAGATGCCCCAGTTAAACCGGCCGAATCCCCCTACGGTAATACCAAACAAGTAGGAGAGGAAATCATAAAGGATGTCTGTAAGGTCAATCCCCAGCTTTCTGCCATTGCCCTGCGATATTTTAATCCCATTGGTGCACATCCAAGCAATGAAATTGGGGAATTGCCAACCGGTGTCCCCCAAAACCTTGTTCCTTTTATAACGCAGACGGGAGTGGGCATGCGTGAGCAACTTTCCGTTTTTGGCGATGACTATCCAACCGCGGACGGGACCTGTATACGGGACTATATCCACGTGGTGGATGTGGCAAAGGCCCACGTGGCTGCATTACAGCGTTTGGTCAAAGGGGAAAACAAAGAGAATTTTGAGGTCTTTAACCTGGGAACGGGAACAGGGAGTTCCGTATTGGAGGTCATCCAGAGTTTTGAACGCGTTTCCGGAGAAAAACTGAACTACAGAGTGGCCCCCAGAAGGGCAGGGGATGTTATACAGGCCTATGCCGATACCGGAAAAGCCAATGAAGTTTTGGGTTGGGAAGCAAAATCCACGCTGGATGATGCCGTACGATCGGCTTGGAATTGGGAAAAGAAAATAAGGGATTACGAAAAAACCTCAGTTTGATCCCAACTTCTTCAATGAATTTTGAAAAGAGGACGAACGTCCTCTTTTTTGTGTCTTTTCCCGGGGAACGAATTCAACCGATAACTAGCCGATGTGAAGCCTTTGTTGTCCCAAAAAGCCATTCGTGGTCCCTGGGAATAAAATCAATTCAATTCAATTGGGAATGGATTTATAACGGTCACAAAAAAGGGCGGTAAGGTTTATTGACCATGGCATACCTAAAAATAAACTCGGACAAAGGGAATCCAGGGATCGGCATAAATACTCCGTTGATCGTCAAAAAGAACGTCGTAGCGTATGCCAAAAGTGATATTTCCCTGGGTATAGCCGGCACCCAGAAATAAGGAAGTTAACCAGTAATTCTCTTCCAGTGTCCCTGCAAGCGGGGAATCATTGGAGAGGTTTACACGCCATTGCTCCAGTTCGGTCGAAAGTTGGATCATGGGTATGGGGTTGAAAAAATTCATCCATGTCGCACCATATCCAAAGAATTTGTTGTCCCCAAATTTTGCATAGTTCAATTGCAGGCCCATTCCAGTGGAATAATAGGGATTTACGTCGTAAATGGCACTGGGTGCAGCCTGGAAGTTGAAACTGTTATTCCCAAAACCCAGGCCCAGGCTTCCGCCATATCGGACATTTTCCCAAAACTGGTTTTGGTTGGCCCGTTGTGCATGGCCTTGCACAAAAACCAACAGCATAAAAGGGACAAGGATTTTTCTTAACATTTATTTTTGGATTTTATCGCCAATCAAGATATTCTAAATTACTGGTAAATTATTTGTTTGTCGTAATTTTGGGGGTAATTTTGAAAAATACGAATCCACTATCCTCATGGATAAATATTCCTTCTTAAACGCTGCCCACACTTCTTTTTTTGCAGAAATGTACGATAGGTACCTCACTAGTCCCGATAGTGTTGAACCCAGTTGGCGTGCTTTTTTTCAGGGATTTGATTTTGGTTTGGAAAGCCAGTTGGATGAACTGGATGTGCGGCCTTCCTCCAATGGAACAACGGCTTTGGTCAATGGTTCAGAAGTGGCCGTACCCCAATCCCTTCAAAAGGAATTCAAGGTCATCCGGATGATCAATGGTTATCGCTCCAGAGGTCATTTGTTCACAAAGACCAACCCCGTTAGGGAACGCCGGAAATATGCGCCAACATTGGACATAGGGAACTTTGAGTTGGAAGAAAGCGATTTGGACACGGTTTTTGATGCCGGGAACATTATCGGTATTGGTCCAAGTTCACTCCGTAAGATAGAAGCCCATCTTAAGCGCATCTATTGTGATGCCATTGGGGTGGAATATATGTACATCCGCACTCCGGAACGGATCCAATGGATCCAAAACTGGTTGAACGTTAACGATAACCATCCCAGTTTTTCATCGGATGAGAAAAAGAACATTCTGAGAAAGTTGAACGAAGCGGTTTCGTTCGAAAGCTTTTTACATACAAAATACGTGGGTCAGAAACGCTTTTCCTTGGAGGGCGGGGAATCACTGATTCCAGCTTTGGACGTTATTATTGAGAAAGCGGCAAATACAGGGGTAAAACAATTTGTTATGGGGATGGCCCATCGCGGCCGTCTTAACGTATTGACCAATATTTTCGGTAAATCACCCAAGGACATCTTTAGTGAGTTTGATGGCAAGGACTATGAAGAAACCATTTTTGATGGGGATGTAAAATACCATTTGGGATGGACTTCCATGCGGGAAACGGATACCGGGAAAATGGTCAATATGAACATTGCCCCAAATCCATCGCATTTGGAAACGGTCAATTCAATAGTTGAAGGTATAACACGTGCAAAACAGGATAGCTCCCATCAAGGGAATATTTCGGAAGTCCTTCCTATCCTGGTGCATGGGGATGCAGCTTTCGCAGGTCAAGGTGTGGTATATGAAACCATACAGATGGCCAAGTTGGACGGGTACACTACGGGAGGTACCATTCATATTGTTGTTAACAACCAAATTGGATTTACGACCAATTATTTGGATGCCCGTTCATCCACCTATTGTACCGATGTAGGTAAAGTCACCCTTTCACCGGTACTTCATATCAATGCCGATGATGCCGAAGCCGTGGTTCATGCCGCGACCTTTGCCCTGGAGTATAGAATGCGGTACAAACGTGATGTTTTTCTTGATTTGCTGGGGTATCGAAAATATGGGCACAATGAGGGGGACGAGCCTAAATTTACCCAACCGCTATTATATAAATCCATTTCCAAACACCCCAATCCAAGGGATATTTATGCCGAACGCTTGATCAATGAAGGTATCATTGACAAGGACTATGTAAAGAAGTTGGAAGCGGAATATAAAAAAGATCTCGAAGAAGATTTGCTGGATTCCAGGAAGATTGAAAAAACCCGAATTACAGCTTTTATGCAAGATGAGTGGGAAGGTTTTTCCAGAGTTACGGAGGAGGCCATGCTTTCCACTATCGACACTTCTTATGATATAGGGAAATTAGATGGGGTGGCAGGTAAAATAACCCAACTCCCACAGGATAAGAAATTTTTGCGCAAATTGGAACGACTCGTCCAGGGTCGCAAGAAGATGTATTTTGAGGATAACCGACTGGATTGGGCCATGGGAGAGCTATTGGCCTATGCTTCTTTGATTGAAGAAGGTTTTGACGTACGAATGACAGGTCAGGACATTGAGCGTGGAACCTTTTCCCATAGGCATGCCGTCATAAAAACCGAAATGCACGAGGAGGAGGTGGTATTGCTCAATGAAATGGGAGAACATCAAAAGGGTACATTCCATATTTACAACTCCCTCCTTTCGGAATATGCCGTAATGGGATTTGACTATGGATACGCTATGGCCAGCCCAAATACATTGACCATTTGGGAAGCCCAGTTCGGTGATTTCAGTAATGGGGCACAAATTGTGATCGACCAATACCTGTCGGCTGCAGAAGACAAATGGAAGTTGCAGAACGGCTTGGTCTTGTTATTGCCCCATGGGTACGAAGGTCAAGGTGCGGAACATTCCTCGGCAAGGATGGAACGTTACCTACAACTCTGTGCCAAAGACAATATGTACGTGGCGGATGTGACCACCCCTGCCAATCTGTTCCATTTGTTGCGGAGACAGATGAAAGCGAAATTTAGAAAGCCCTTGGTGGTGTTCACGCCCAAAAGTTTGTTACGTCACCCCAAAGTGGTTTCCACAAAAGAGGAGATGGCCAACGGAAGCTTTGCGGAACTCATTGACGATGTTGCGGTAAAGACATCAGAAGTGAAATCATTGGTTTTTTGTACCGGGAAGTTTTATTATGATTTATTGGCCAGGCGCGAAGAAGAGAAAAGGATGGATGTGGCCTTGGTCCGATTGGAACAACTATTTCCGCTCCCTGTTGAGCAGATACAAAGCACCATCAAAAAATACAATAAGGCGGAAGAAGTGGTATGGGCCCAGGAGGAACCCAGGAATATGGGGGCTTGGGGCCATTTATTGATGCATTTGGATGAGGCCAGGAATTTTAGGGTGGCCTCCAGACGTTTCTACGGAGCGCCTGCCGCAGGTAGCGCAGTTCGTTCGCAAAGACGTCATAACGAGGTTATTGAATACGTTTTCGATAAAACAAAGGATAATTTTATTAGAAAGTAAATAAAGCACAGCATGATTTTAGAAATGAAAGTTCCATCGCCGGGAGAATCCATCACCGAAGTAGAGATAGCGGAATGGTTGGTGGAAGATGGTGATTACGTTGAAAAGGACCAGGCGATTGCGGAAGTGGATTCTGATAAGGCAACCTTGGAACTTCCTGCGGAAGAAAGTGGGGTTATTACCCTAAAAGCTGAAGTTGGCGATGCCGTTGGCGTAGGTGAAATAGTGTGCTTAATAGATACCAGCGCGGAAAAACCGGTTGGGGCGGTTGCCAATGGGGCGGAAGACGTGGAAAAGGAAGAGCCTCCCAAGAAAGAGGAAGCTCCAAAACAAGAAGTGCAACAAAAGGAATCATACGCTACCGGGACACCTTCTCCGGCAGCCAAAAAAATATTGGACGAGAAGGGCATAGCCCCCGCTCAGGTCAATGGTACGGGCAGGGATGGTCGTATAACCAAAGAAGATGCGGTAAAAGCCGTTCCTTCCATGGGAACGCCCACCGGTGGCAGTAGGGGGGAATCCCGTTCCAAGCTATCCATGTTGCGCAGAAAAGTTGCCGAACGATTGGTTTCAGCAAAGAATGAAACGGCCATGCTGACCACGTTCAATGAGGTTGATATGTCCCCCATATTCGAATTGCGTAAAAAATACAAGGAAGAATTTAAGGAAAAGCACGGTGTAGGTTTGGGCTTTATGTCCTTCTTCACTTTGGCATGTGTAAGGGCCTTAAAGGAATTCCCTGCCGTGAATTCCATGATTGATGGTAAGGAAATGATTTCCTATGATTTCTGTGACATCAGTATTGCCGTTTCCGGACCCAAAGGCTTAATGGTTCCCGTTATCCGCAATGCGGAGAACTTGACATTTAGGGGAGTGGAATCTGAGGTAAAACGTTTGGCCATACGCGCCAGGGACGGCCAGATCACTGTGGATGAAATGACCGGAGGTACCTTTACCATTTCCAATGGTGGCGTCTTTGGTTCCATGCTTTCAACACCTATTATTAACCCTCCCCAAAGTGCCATCCTGGGGATGCACAATATTGTGGAACGTCCAATTGTTCGCGATGGACAAATTGTGATTGCCCCGGTAATGTATGTGGCCCTTTCTTATGATCATAGAATTATTGATGGTCGCGAATCCGTTGGATTTTTGGTTGCCGTAAAAGAGGCCTTGGAAAATCCAAGTGAACTCTTAATGGATAACAATATCACAAAGGCTTTGGAACTTTAGGGATTACCCAATTTTAGATAAAGCCTTTTTTTACTGTAATCAATCACCGCCTTTCCTTTTTTCAAAAGATCGGCCCCTATAATTCCATCAACAGGTTGGGAATCATGATTGGTAAGGGCTTGGTTAACGTGGACAAGGTCAAATAGTACAATTTTTTGCCTACGCCTTTTCCATGCCCCAATTTCAATGGTATTATTGGTTGAAATCAAGGTTTCCATCTCAAGGGCCCCAGCTCCTGCGGCCTTGATATCCGATACTTCAAAATTTAAGTTGAAAAATTCAATCCGATCCATTCCAATACAAGTGTTGGAAGCTCCCGTATCCAAAATGAACCGTCCGGGAATTCCATTTATTGTCGCTTCCAGTTCAAAATGATTGGTCACCGTCATTTTTAGTTTGACCCTGGTGTAGTTTTTTGAATTGAGGAAAGATTTGAGCGAATCCATTCAGAAAATTTGCTAAGAGCCTGTTTGGGAATTTGTGATTGGAATTGTTATAGGCCATTTTTAGTGCGGAACGAGGCAAAATTTTTGTGCATAGCCATAATTATGGACTAAAATTTTAACAATGTGCCGTGCAAAAGGGGACATAAGAAAACAATTGACAAATTCCCAAACAGGCTCTAAAGATAAACCTATTTTTGCAGCATGATTCTGACCGATACCCACACCCACTTATACAGTGAGGCTTTTGATGAAGACCAGGACCTAATGATGAAACGTGCAATGGACCTGGGCGTTAAACGTTTTTTTGTGCCTGCAATAGATTCAACGTATGCAGAAAGAATGTACAGCTTGGAACAGCGGTATCCAACAGCTGTTTTTTTGATGATGGGATTACACCCTACCCATGTTAAAGAGAACTATGAAGAGGAGTTGGAATTTGTTGAAAAACAGTTCCAGAAGCGAAGCTTTTATGCCGTTGGGGAGATAGGGATCGACCTTTACTGGGATAAATCCTATCTAAAGCAGCAACAAATGGCCTTTGTGCAGCAGATCAAATTGGCCAAAAAATATAAGCTCCCCATTGTTATCCACTCCCGGGAATCCTTTGATGAAATTTTTGAAATCCTGGAACAGGAAAAGGGCGATTACCTTTATGGGATATTTCATTGTTTTACGGGGACCATGGAACAAGCACAAAAGGCGATAGCCTATAATATGAAATTGGGTATTGGAGGGGTAGTGACCTTTAAGAATGGAAAAATAGATCGGTTTCTTGGGCAAATTGACTTAAACCATATCGTGTTGGAGACAGACGCTCCTTATTTGGCCCCCATGCCGTACCGGGGGAAGCGCAATGAAAGTTCTTACCTTATTAAGGTGTTGGACAAACTTTCCCAAATCTATGGATTACCGCAGAAGGAAATTGCTCGGATTACGACAGAAAACTCAAAACAGGTATTTGGAATATGAAGGAACGCGCCAACATACTGTTGATTTACACAGGGGGGACTATTGGAATGGTAAAGGATTATGAAACCGGGACCTTGTCGGCCTTTGATTTTACCGAACTACAAAAGAATATTCCGGAACTTTTTCAATTGGATTGTGACATTACCACGGTTTCCTTTAAAAACCCGATTGATTCCTCCAATATGAATCCAACCTACTGGGCCGATATTGTTGGGATTATAGGGGAAAACTATACGGATTTTGATGGTTTTGTGGTATTGCATGGAAGTGATACCATGAGCTTTACGGCTTCGGCCCTGAGTTTTATGTTGGAGAATCTGGCAAAACCGGTCATACTGACCGGGTCCCAGCTTCCCATAGGTGATTTAAGGACCGATGCCAAAGAGAACTTAATTACCGCCATACAGATTGCCTCTTTAACGGAGGATGGCCAACCCGTGATAAGGGAAGTAGGGCTTTATTTTGAATACAAATTATACCGCGGAAACAGGACAACCAAAATTAATGCAGAACATTTTCAGGCTTTTCGGTCACTCAACTATCCAACGCTGATCGAGTCCGGGGTTAACCTAAAGATCAATTATCCCTATTTATTGTCCACCAAAGGGGAGAAGGGCTTACATGTCCGTACCGAGATGGATTCCAGGGTGGGTATCCTAAAGTTGTTCCCCGGTATGGCCAGGGAGTTTGTGGAAGCTGTTTTGAATGCAAAAGACCTTAAGGTGTTGATTTTGGAAACCTACGGTGCGGGTAATGCTTTTACCGATGAATGGTTCATCAAAATCTTGGAAGATTCCATTTTAAATGGTTTGCATATCGTCAATGTAACCCAATGCGTTGGGGGAGCGGTGGTGATGGGACAGTATCAAACCAGTGAACGGTTACGACAGATACAACTCATTAATGGAAAGGATCTTACAACGGAAGCTGCCGTGGCCAAGGCAATGTACCTCTTGGGAATGCAATTGCCATCGAGCCAATTCAGGGCGTTTTTTGAAGGGCCGCTACGGGGGGAAATGCAGCAAAATTAACGCCCCAAATTTCTTTAACTAATTATTTTTTTGTTTATTGGTCGGCCTAACTATTGAAAATAGAGAGGTGGCCGAGTGGTCGAAGGCGCACGCCTGGAAAGTGTGTATACACCAAAAGTGTATCGAGGGTTCGAATCCCTTCCTCTCTGCGAAGTTTAAAATTTTTTAATTTCTAAATTTTTATATCTTTAACATTATTAACTAACTAAAATTTAAGTTTGAACACGATGAAAAAAATATCCCTTACTCTGGCTACTGCCGGAATGTTTATTGTTGGTACCACAACTTCCTCTGCGGCCATGCTGCAAGAAGGGGCTGAGGCAAGCAAAGGATTTACCCAGGTATTGAAAGAGCAGTTCATTCAAGGTGGGCCAGTTTTTATGGGTATCGTATTGTTATGTTTAATTTTAGGTTTGGCCGTGGCCATTGAGCGTATCATTTATTTGAACCTTGCCAGCACAAATTCCGCTAAACTAAAACAACAAGTGGAAGACGCATTGGCTTCCGGTGGTGTTGAAGCGGCCAAAGAAGTATGCCGAAATACCAAAGGCCCCGTTGCCTCTATTTTCTACCAAGGTCTTGACCGTGTTGATGAAGGATTGGAGTCTGCAGAAAAAGCGGTTGTAGCTTATGGTGGGGTACAAATGGGACAATTGGAGAAAAATGTCTCTTGGTTATCCCTGTTTATCGCAATTGCACCCATGCTTGGGTTCATGGGTACGGTAATCGGTATGATTGCGGCCTTCCAGAAAATTGCAGCTGTAGGTAACTTAAGTGCCTCTTTGATCGCTGGTGATATCCAGGTGGCGTTATTGACTACGGTTTTTGGTTTGATTACTGCGATTATCCTTCAAATTTTCTACAACTATATCATCGCTAAAATCGATAGTATCGTTAATGATATGGAAGACTCTTCAATCTCTTTGATTGATATGTTGGCTGCCCA
>JANQKR010000013.1 GCA_028281025.1 Croceivirga sp. | reverse complement strand
TGGGCTGGGCCATACCCTGGGAATGCCCTCCGGCGGATATAGTAACACCTGGGAATGGGAAGAAGAGCTGTATTTTCCCAACAGTGACATACCGGTGGTCAGTTTTATGTGGAACATTGGCCATACCATTCGCCCAAATGGACAAGTACTTGAAGGAAACCCGGCCCAGGTGGATGATTATATTCCTGTAACCAAGGAGAACTACCTGGATTACAAAAATATTTTACTCCGTAAAGCCTTGGAATGGCTGGAGTAAACTGCCTCGTGGCAGCAAGGAAATCGATATAATCCTTTCGTCGCACGTCTCGGAATATCCAAATCCCGATTATCGGGTAAAGGATGTTCCATGTGATTCGATCGGTGGATTGGCACCTTGGTATTAACAGCATCGACCTATTTTTTACAGTATGATACTACCCAAAATGAAGAAATGCATAGTACTGACCCTGGCAATGGCAGGATGCTCCTGTTTTGCCCAACAGCCCGAAGAAAAACGGGAAAGGGCCTTTGAATTTAAAAATGTGGGGCCCTCACGCGGAGGCAGGGTAACCGCAGTAAAAGGTGTTGTCGACAGTACAAATGTCTACTATATGGGTAGTACAGGGGGCGGGCTTTGGAAAACCATCGATCATGGCAATCACTGGAAGAACATTTCGGACGGATATTTTGAAAGTCCTTCCATCGGGGCCATTGCCATATTCCAGAAAAATCCAAATATCCTTTATGTGGGTACAGGTTCGGACGGTATCCGCAGCAACGTTATTGTGGGCAGGGGAATATATAAATCGATTGATGCCGGGAAAACATGGGAATTTTCCGGATTGCAAAATGCAGGGCAGATCGGGGCATTGGAGGTACATCCCAACAATTCAAAAATAGCCTATGCGGCCGTGGTGGGGCAACCGTTTAAAAAGTCCAAAGAACGGGGTGTCTTTAAGACCATGGATGGCGGCAAACATTGGAACAACGTACTTTTTCATTCAGATTCAGTGGGAGCAGTGGATATTGAACTGGCACCAAACCGACCCGAAATTGTCTATGCCACCATGTGGCGTGCCCGGCGTAAGCCCTGGACCATCATCAGTGGTGGGGCAACCGATGGCATCTATAAATCCGTGGATGGTGGAAAAAACTGGAAACCGTTGAAAAAAGGACTCCCCACTGCCTTGACCGGAAAAGTGGATTTAGCGGTAAGCCAAGCCATGCCCTCCCGTGTTTGGGCACAGATCCAGGCGGCGGAAGGGCAGGAAGGGATTTATAAGTCAGACGATTATGGCGAATCCTGGGAAAAGGTGAAAATGCCCGCTAAAGTCCATAAATCCGTGATGTACCGACCGTTTTACTTTACCAATATTGACGCAAATCCGCAAAACGCGGACAACATATGGGCGGGGACAAAAAAGTTATGGACCTCCTACAATGGTGGTAAAAAGTGGAAGGAAATCATTCCCCCACATTCCGATCATCACGATTTATGGATCAATCCAAAGGATTCCCTTTTTATGATTGCCGGGAACGATGGCGGTGGGGCCATTTCAATTGATGGGGGCAAAAATTGGTCTATCCAGTTCAACCAACCTACGGCGGAACTCTATTCCTGTAATGTGGATGACCAATATCCCTTTTATCTCTATTCCGGGCAGCAGGATAACACTACCATTCGTGTTCCAAGCCGTATGCCTGCACAAAATGTACTGAACAGTAATGACGGACATGGAATGGAAAATCTGGTTTTTTGGGATAGGGTCGGAGGATGTGAAACGGGACCGGCCATCCCCAAACCCGGTGACCCCAACATTGTTTACAGCAATTGCAAAGGTCAGTTTTCGGTGTATAACCATAAATTGGGAACGGAACACCTGTATTATATTGGTGGGGAAAGCCTTTATGGCAACCATCCTGACGATATCACGTATCGCTTTCAACGGGTGACGCCCATGGAAGTGTCCCCACATGACCCCAATGTGGTCTATTACGGCTCCCAATACCTGCACAAAACGACCGATGGGGGCAAAAACTGGGAAAGGATATCCGGGGATTTGACCGAAAACAAGCCCCAGTATCGAATGCGAAGCGGTGGCCCTATTGATGAAGATATCTCTGGGGAGGAATATTATGCCGTGCTTTACGCCATCCAAGAATCGCCCCTAAAAAAGGGTTTGATTTGGACCGGTTCCAACGATGGGCTGATCCATGTTACCAAAGATGGTGGTGCAACTTGGAGCAATGTAACCCCCAGTATTCCAAGCGGAGGACGTGTTCAACATCTGGAGGCATCCCCCCACGACCCTGCCAAATGTTACGCCGCAATCAACAGGGATTACCTTGGGGACGGGCAAACGTATTTCCTAAAAACCGAAGATTATGGGAACACCTGGCAGCGCATTGATCAAGGTATTTCCAAAGGCCATGTCGCCAGGGTACTCCGTGAAGACCCCGATAGGGAAGGACTACTTTATGCAGGGACAGAGTTTGGCCTGTACCTTTCCTTTGATGATGGTGCACATTGGCAGTCTTTTCAACGAAATTTGCCCGTAGTACCCGTTACCGATATACAGGTCTTTCGCAAGAACCTGGTTTTATCCACTTTAGGAAGGTCGTTTTGGGTTCTGGAGGATATTGGCCCTTTGCATCACCTTGGTCCGGAGGAAAGACCAAAACTTCATGTGTTTCAACCAACACCAAATCATAAATCCAAGCAAAACATCTATTTTACCTTACCGGAAAAAGTAACCGATACCGTAGTGAAATTTCAATTTTCCAAAGATGGACAAGCGGTGCATACCAAAGAGCTAAAAGTGACCAGGCTTCCTAAAGATGACTTGGGCATACGAAGAACGGAATGGGATTTTAGATGGTACTTCAAAAGAAAAGGGGAAAAAGATTTTTCAGGGCCTAGAGTATCCCCAGGAGAATACGATTTGAAGATTTTTTTCGGGCAGGACAGTGTTCACACAACAATCCATTATGGACTACATCCGGAATTAAAGGAAAGTGGTGTAACGCTAAAAGACCTGCAGGAACAGGAAAAGCTTTCCCTAAAGGTTACCCAGCTATACTTGTCAATTGCCCACAAGGTAAAAATGCTCGAAGAACAATTGGAAGGGACAACAAACAAAAAAAGAAAAGAAGGGCTACGAAAGCGCCTGACCCTTTTGAAAAAGGGCCCTAGGCGATATGATAGGCCCATGTTGCTGGACCATGTGAAATACCTCATGGAAATGTGTTCCGAGGAGCAACAGCCGTTGGGACAGGATGCTTTTGAAAGGTTCAGGCAATTGCAATCGGAATGGGAAAGGATGCAATGATTCGATTTAATATTCTTGAAAGAACGTCAAATTTCGGGCGTAATTCTTTAGAGCCTGTTTGGGATTTTGTTCGCTGAACGATTCGGTGACTTTCTTGGGTGTGAAAGCCCTCCAAAACCGCAACTTTGGAGTACGCTTTTAGGCCTCCCCACCTACCCTAAAACCATGGTCCGGAAAAAAGGGCCATAGACCATATAATTAGCTTGAGTTCGATATAAGAAAATTACGTCATTTTAAGTGTTTTTGCATTAGCAAAAATGTATCGAAAAACCTGCCTTCCGGCTGCAGGGCAGGCAGGCAAGTAATTTTCTTGCAAAATCCTAATTTCGATACAATTTTTCTTCATTTCACTACGAAAAACCACTCAATTTGACGGATTTTGGCTGATAAAAAATAATAGCGAACTCACGTTAAATTATCAAATTCATTTTTCTTCTTCGGATGAATCAAAAAAGCATATTTTTTTGACCTAATTATTGCGATTTCAACAAAAAGGCAGCCAATTTCACGAAAACTTACGAAATCGTTTTCGTACAATTTTCGTAAACGGAAAGAGCATTATTTAACCAGCTGGCATTCAAAATCTTAACACATAATTAGTAGTACTCAATCCGGACGGGATACCACCACTTGGGGGCGCCCAAAACTGTTAAAATGTCTTAAAGGGGACTCCCTATCAAATACTTTTAGAGGGCTAAATAGGAGTGGCCAACACCTCCTTTTGCGAACAACTCAAACGTGTAAATAATCAAATAACCTTAAGTATGAGCACAAAACATTTTGGCCTTGCCATCCTGCTCTTAGCCACGGTATGGGGCCTAAAAGCCCAAACCATTACCGGAAATGTCAGGGATGTAAGTGGGCCGCTGCCGGGGGCTACGGTTTTGGAGAAGGGAACCCAGAATGGAACCCAGACCGATTTCGATGGAAATTTTATTCTCGAAGTGTCGGATGCCAATGCCATTCTGGTGGTAAGTTATATTGGATATGCTCCACAGGAAATTCCATTGAACGGGAGCAATGAACTGAACATCGTTTTGGCAGAGGATGCCCAAAGCCTGGATGAGGTCGTTATTGTTGGTTATGGCCAGACACAGAACAAACGATTGGTCACCACGGCAGTGGCAACGGTGAAATCCGAAACCATTAAACAACTGCCCATATCCCAGGCGGAAGCTGCCTTACAGGGAACAATTCCCGGGGTGGTCGTCCAGCAAAACTCCGGATCTCCCGGATCGCCCCAAACCGTAAGGGTAAGGGGAATCGGCACACCGAACAATTCCAATCCGCTCTTTATTGTGGATGGTATCCAGGTTCCCGATCTGAGTTTCCTGAACCCCAACGATATTGTATCCCAAACCGTATTGAAAGATGCCGCTTCCACAGCCATCTATGGTTCCAGGGGGGGTAATGGCGTAATTCTCGTCGAAACATTGCGGGGACAAAAAAGGCCGATGAAACCACAAGTGTCCATCAGCACTTTTTATGGTATCCAGAGTTTGTTCAATCAGCCCAATTTAATGAACAGAGATCAATATTTACAATACTACAATCAAGGGGTCGCCGCTGTAAATGGAAACACGGCCCCAGGATTTAGGGGTGCATTTACCGATGCGGAAAGGGCCCTATTGCCCGATACGGACTGGTATGATGTTGTCTTTGATGATGCCCCGGTCCAAAATGCCTATGGCTCAGTGGTCGGTGGGACCGAAAACCTTTCCTATTCCCTGTCCGGAGGCTTTTTTGACCAGGAAGGTATTTTGGGTGGTGAAGGAAAGTCCGAATTTAAAAGAAGGAACATCAGGGGTTCGATCAGTATCGATCTGACCGATAAAATAACATTGGATGCTTCCGCACAATATCAGTTTTCCAATCGTTTTACCATTCCCCAGAATACGGGTGGTGCCGGTGTTGGTATAAGTAGCTTTATCAATGGCCTACCCCCTATTTATCCTGCATTTGATGAGGATGGTAACTTTTTCAATCCCTTTATCAACGGAGGTACTCCGGTTGCAAACGGTGTTCCGATAAACAGTTTGGGTGCCGTTACCAATCCTTTGTTCTCCATTGCGATCAGTAACAACGAAGCCATTCAGGATGCCACCAACCTTAATCTTTCCCTAAAATACCAACTAACGGAAAACCTAAAATTTAGGGGGTGGTATGGTTCCTTTAACAATTTTATTTTTAATCGAAGCTTTACCCCGTTATTGGTGCAGACGGATCAGCAGTTCGATACCTCTCCCTTTGTCAATTATACGGAGATAAAAAGTCGTCAGGAAAACAGGCAATGGGGTGGTTCCATGGAATACGATTTTGGTAAGTTCCTGAAGGACGACCATAACCTAAATCTCCTTCTGGGATATGAAGCTGTGGAAACTACCTTTATTGGAGGTGATATTATCAACGACACCGGATCTTTTCTCACCAATGATTTTGACAAGGTCAATTTTGCCCTTTCTGAGGATATTACGGATGCCACCGTGGTACCCGGAACCACCTTTCCCAGAAATATTGAATCGTTTTTTGGAAAAATAGATTACAATTTTAAAGAGAAATATCTGTTCAGTGCGGTGTTGCGAAGGGACAAATCCTCCAGTTTTGGTCCGGACAACAGAGTAGGTTGGTTTCCGGCAGTATCAGCGGGATGGGTAATCTCAGAAGAGGATTTTTTGAGGAATTCAAGGGCGATTACCTTATTGAAGTTAAGGGGAGCCTGGGGAATAAGTGGAAATGACCAATCCTCCGCTCCATTCGCTTATGCGGCCACGGTCAATACACAGGCCGGATATGCGGGACAGCCGGGCATCGCCCTTACCAGTCTTTCCAACCCCGTATTGGGATGGGAGGAATTGACACAGTTCAATGTTGGTCTGGACATCAACGCCTTGGAGAACAAGCTGGGCATTACACTGGACTATTATATTAAGGAGACCTCGGATATTTTATTGGGAGCGACCACGCCATTGACCTCCGGATTGAATCCAGCGATTGAAAACACAGGTTCGGTGGAGAACCGCGGATTTGAAGTCCTGGTCACCTATCGCGAAAATTACGAAAGCGGATTCGGATGGAACATCGGTGCCAATTTGGGTTTCAACAAAAACGAAGTTACCGATCTTGGGGAAACCTCTTTCATTCCAGGGGCCCAATTGACCCCACTGTTCAACGATTTTGCCACAAGGACACAGGTGGGAGATCCCATAGCCAGTTTTTATGGTTTTGTAGTGGAAGGTGTGGACGCACAGGGGAACTTGATTTTTGCCGATCTGGACAATAGTGGAAACAACCAATTGACCCCGGACGAAGGTGACAAGACCATTATAGGCGACCCCAATCCAGATGCCACCGTTGGTTTCACACTGGGCATGAACTATAAGGGCTTCGATTTTTCCGCTTTTATGTCGGGTACTTTGGGCAATGACATCTTTGATGCCACCATAAGATATGATGCATTGGGCACCAATAGGCCTGCCGCTTACGTTACGGAACCGGGAGCCCCTAGAAACATTGTGGTCAGTACCGCCCCGAACGGGGAACAGTTGATTTCGGACTTTCACGTGCAGGATGGCAGTTTCCTGAAAATGAAGAACGTGTCCCTGGGATACAGCCTGCCCGACGATGTCATCGAACAGATTGGATTGCGGCGATTGCGGCTCTATGTTTCCGGTCAGAACCTCTTTGTCTTGACCGGTTATAATGGCATCGATCCCGAGATTGGCCAGAACAACACCGGATCGCCATTGAACATTGGTATCGATCAGGGCTTTTTCCCACAAGCCAGGCAGTTTATCCTTGGTCTCAACATTGATTTTTAATCCTCCTAACCCAAAAAATAATCGTGATGTATATAAACAGATTAATTCTTATAGGCGTCGTAGTTATGTTCGCTTCCTGTGCGGAAATAGATGATTTGGAACCCGTAACCGAAATCAATGCGGATACCGCCTTTACTACCGAGGAGAATGTGGTGGCCAGTCTAAACGCCGCCTATGATCCTTTGCAGTGGCAATCGGTGCTTGGGCAGAATACCTTTCCCTTACTATCGCAAGGGGTAAGGGCAGACGACCTTCATTCCCAATCTGCCAGTTTTTGGGCCATTGGGGCACAATGGGATCAGTTTAACACCATAGTCCCTTCCTTACCGTCCGTGGCCGCCCTCTGGAGCAAATGGTATCGCGCAGTGGGCAGGGCCAACTTTACCATAGAACTCGCTGGGAATTTTGAAAACTTTGAAACTGAGGGTCTTCAACAGCAAATTATTGGAGAAGCAAGATTTTTAAGGGGCCTGTACTATTTTGAACTGGTACGGCTATGGGGAGGTGTCCCTTTGTTCGAAGAGGCTATTACCTCTTCTGAACAGGAGATTTTTAAAGCGCGTTCCACAACGGCGGAAGTGTATGCCTTTATCGAATCGGATCTACAAGCAGCAGCCGACCTGCTCCCTGAAAGGGGTGCCGAACGGGTTCAAGGTTCTGCTACCTCGGGAGCAGCCCTGGGACTATTGACAAAAGTCTATTTGTATCAGCAAAAATGGTCTGAAGCTGTGGCAAGCGCAGAACAGGTCATCAATCAGGGCGTGTACAGTTTGGAAGAGGATTTTAGGAACAATTTTTTACAGGCTACGGAATTTGGACGGGAATCGCTGTTCGAGATCAATTATAAAGACGGTCTTTTTGCCGGGGGATTCGTCAATACCAACCAACAACAGGAAGGCTCAGCCATGTGGCGATGGTCGTTCCCCTTTCTTTCGGGAACCTATCCTTCATTCAACAATTTTATTCCCCGACAAGATTTGGTCGACTTCTTTGACGATAGCGATCAGCGAAAGGAAGCCACTTTTTTGTTACCCGGTCAAGTACTGAATTCACCTGGATTGGCTGCACTAGGGTTCGACCCTGTCCCCGACAATTTTGGCTATGCCATAGGCGTGAACACCGGGGCAAAAAAGTACTTTTTGACTTTTGAGGAAGTGCAGGAACTATTGAATGTGGAGGGATCTCCCCTCAACGAGAAGATATTGCGATATGCTGATGTATTGTTGATGCACGCAGAAGCTTCGCTAATGGGAGGAGGCGGTAATGGTCAGGCCTCCTTCCAGCAAGTCGTTGATCGGGCCTATGGACCAGGTAATCCGGCAGCCCCAAGCTATACCCTTCAAGGGGTTCGTGATGAGCGCCGCAGGGAACTGGCCACCGAAGGATGGAACCGTTTTACGGATTTGGTCCGTTGGGAGATTTTGGACGGGGGCGGTGTTATCGGGCCTGCACTCCAGGCCATAGGAAAAACTGATTTTTCATCTCCCCGCGATTTACTGTTGCCCATTCCGCAACAGGAAATAGATATCTATCCAGAAGGGCTGCTGGAACAAAATCCGGGTTATTGATATGAGGACTAAAAACAGGAAAGGATACATGAAACGAGCCATTACGATGACATGGATACGCAACGGAATGTTAACTGGCGAATTCCATCTGACCGTTAAGAAACAATAAATAGTAACAGATGAAAACAAATACGAACACCATACGGACACTGCAGGGCTGGCTATTTGCAATTTTGACCCTCATTACCTTCATTTCTTGCGAGGAAGAAAAGTTTTTTGACGATTTGGACAACGTTTTACCCTCCTATGTCGACGGCATTCAAAACCTGGACGAAGAAGGGATTGATTGTGGCGGGGGCTCAGGGGTAGACTGTCCTTCATGTAGCGATGGCATACAAAATCAGGGAGAAGAAGGGATTGATTGTGGTGGCCCCTGCGAGGCTTGTATTCCCACGCCCAGGGCCGACGAATTGCAAAACACCACCTCCCCTTATTTTTTTACGTTTGAAGCGAACGACGCTTCGTCGGGCAGGAACCTGCTTCCCTTGCCCCAGGATGCTCAAGGCGTTACCTTCAATTTGGGAGCTGCGGACCCAGCCGGAGGGGACGGATTGGTGGGACAGATACTAAGACCGGAAAACGGACCCTTTGGTGGCTTTGAGGACTTTAAGTTCCAGCCACAACCGGGCCCTATCGACTTTTCTTCCTACAACAAGTTTACCATGGAGGTATACATTCCTTCCAGCAATGATTTTTCAGGAAACCTGGAGCCCCTGGTTGAAGTTATCCTGCACGATAATATCGATGGGAACTTTTTTCAACGGTGGACGATTTTACCCCTGACCGTGGAGGAATCCGATTTTGATTCCTGGGTTACCCTACGGTTCGATGGGACCAACGCCGTTTCGGCCAATGATGGGACCCTTTTAAGTGATAATGCTACCTATGATAATATCACCTTGCGCTTTGGGGGTAGCGGCCATACGGAAGCAGGGGAATTTTTTGTTCGTGATCTGCAGGCCGTCACCTCCTTTATTGCCGAGGGAACACCCAGGGCGGATGCACTGTCCGGTTCCGGACTGCCCTTCTTCTATACCTTTGAGACCGGTGATGCCGACTCCGGACTTAACCTGTTACCGCGTCCTACCGAACAACAAGGCGTAGTTCCCACCTATCGGGTTTCCGATCCCGCGGGAAGTACCGATGCCGTGACCCGTATCCTTAGACCGGAAAATGGACCCTTTGGCGGTTTTGAGGACTTTAAATTCCAACCACAACCGGAAACCATCGATTTTTCCGTATACCATAAATTCAGGTTGGATGTGTACATTCCTTCGACCAACGATTTTTCCGGAAACCTGGAACCCTTGGTAGAATTGATCTTACATGATAATGTCGATGGTAATTTCTTCCAGCGATGGACCATTATTGCGGTCACCATAGACCCTTCGGATTTTGATACCTGGGTAACCGTAGAATTTGATGGTACCACGGCATTATCAGCTGCGGACGGTACCACACTACTCCCTGATAACGATACCTATGACAATTACACCTTACGTCTTGGTGGTTTTGGCCATGTGGAGCAAGGTGAGTTTTACATCCGGGACTTTGTACCCATCATGGACTAAGGGATTGTGGCGGACCTTTGTAAAAAACAAAATAATCCAGTGATCACCCACAGGAAAAACTGGATAGGACAATGTAGTTTTAAGTTAGTTAATTTTTCTTTGGAATTAAGGAGAAGACACCTTTTGATATGCTTCTCCTTAATTTTTGAAAACGTATTCCACGGGAAGAAGGTGATTCCCCTACAACCCATAAAAAGCTATAAGTTGAAAAGGTTGACCTATTTTTTTATCTGGCTTGTATTCATACAATGTTCGTCCAATGGGTCCACGGAACCTATAGTACTGGAGGCTTCCTGTTTTGATAATGTCCAGAATGGCGATGAGACCGGTGTGGACTGTGGCGGAAGCTGTTCCCATGCATGTGAACCCCTGGAACCCGTTGGGATTCCGACCACTGGATATTCAACACCTATGGAATACTCAGGCCATACGTTGGTGTGGTCCGATGAATTTAATGGAAATGGACTGGATACGGCCAAGTGGGGCTTTCATTTGGGCGATGGATGTCCTGGACTATGCAACTGGGGAAACAATGAAGAGCAGTACTTCACCAATACTTCCGATAACATCCATTTGGAACAGGGGAATCTCATCATTACGGCAATCGATCAATTCGCATCGGGAAAAAACTATACCTCATCTAGAATACATACGGATGATTCCTTTGAATTTCAGTTTGGACGGGTGGATATCCGAGCAAGTATGCCATCTGCACCCGGGACTTGGGTAGCGCTTTTTATGCTTAACAAAGAGTATACGATAACAAATCCCGATGCCTACTGGCCCAGTGGTGGGGAAATTGACATTATGGAATACCTGGGGGAAGACACCCATAACATTTTGGGAACGGCGCACTATGGAACGGATTTTCCGGCAAACCATTATTTTGATTCGGTTGATTTTTCCTCGTTGAATGGGCTTGCCTTTGATGAGGCATACTATGTTTTTTCCATTGTATGGGAGGAAGATCGTATCACCTGGTTGGTCAATGATATTGCTTATCATACTCTATCGCCCGAAACGACAGCGGGCAATGGACAGCCCTATCCATTTAATGATGCGTTCTATTTTGTCTTTGCCCTGTCCGTAGGAGGTAATTTGCCCAGTGCATCCCCCTCCCCCGCTGATTTTCCCGATTCTTTGATCATAGATTATGTGAGGGTTTTTCAAAAGGATTGAGAAAAGGGAATGGACATTACTAAATGGGTCGGTGTTGGTGTTACTGATGTAATTGACAAAGACCCTAAAAAAAGATTGAAAATGAGTAATAGGATTGGCCGGGATGGTAGCTGCCAATCAAGAAAAGATAACCCGTAAGAATGTATTTTATAGGATTGGACATAGGCAGTTCGTCGGTTAAGGTAGCCCTTGTGGAACAGGACACGGGAAAATGCATTGGAGTGGTTCTTGAACCCGAGGAGGAAATGTCCATGTATGCCCCTCAAAAGGGCTGGGCGGAACAAAAACCACAGGATTGGTGGGCCTGTGTGTGCCGGGGCATCAAAAAAATCAAACAGGTGCATACCGTTTCCAAAAACGATATTGTCGGTATTGGAATCTCCTATCAAATGCACGGACTGGTAGTCGTGGATGCCCAGGGCGAACCTTTGCGTAAATCCATTATTTGGTGTGATAGCAGGGCAGTGGACATTGGAAATGGGGCATTCCGGCGAATTGGGGAAAACTATTGCAAAAATCATCTACTGAATTCCCCGGCAAATTTTACGGTGTCCAAACTAAAGTGGGTCCAGGAAAACGAACCTGAGACCTTTGCCAAGGTCCATAAATTCATGCTTCCGGGAGATTATATTGCCTATTGCCTGTCGGGAACCATGAACACCACGGTCCCAGGTCTTTCCGAAGCAATCCTATGGGATTTTAAGGCCAAAAAAGTCTCCTCCCAGGTGTTGGATTACTTTCAAATTGACCGGGCGCTCCTCCCCGAAGTCGTGGAAACCTTCTCACGACAGTCCACGGTCTCCAAAGAAGGTGCCCTGGAAAGCGGACTACTGGAAGGAACCCCAATTCTATACCGTGCCGGTGATCAACCCAACAATGCACTTTCGCTCAATGTCTTCCATCCAGGCGAGGTGGCCGCTACCGGTGGAACCTCCGGGGTGGTTTATGCGGTGATCGACAATCTTATGGTTAACGAATACGAAAGGGTGAACAATTTTGCACATGTAAACTATGGGAAAAACGGTGTACACAACATTGGAAAACTCCTCTGCATCAATGGTGCCGGTATTCAATACCGTTGGCTGATGAACAATCTTTCGGTAGCGTCCTATGAAGAAATGAACCAATTGGCCGCTGAAGTGGAGGTGGGGTCTGACGGGGTCTGCCTGATTCCCTTCGGAAATGGTGCCGAACGAATGCTGGGAAACAAAGATGTGGGAACACGCCTTGTGAATGTGGACCTCAACAGGCATTCCAAGGCACAGCTCTGCAGGGCAGCGTTGGAGGGCATCGCCTTTTCGTTTGTCTACGGTATTGAGATCATGAAAAGGGACGGCATTGCCACCAAGTGCATTCGTGCCGGAAACGACAATCTGTTCCGTTCCGAAATTTTTGCGAACACCATAGCTACCTTAATTGGGAAAGAAATCGAAATCTATAATACCACGGGTGCCGTAGGAGCGGCCAGGGCATGTATCCTAGCCAATGGAAATCACTCGGAATTTGAATCATACATGAAAAATGACCATGTCATGACCTTTATGCCCTTTAGGGACAAAAACCCCTATCAAATCGCATATGAAAACTGGAAAAAAGAACTCGAATTAATCATAGATAACTAGTATTTTAAAGATGGTACTTTTAGGAGAAAAGGAATTTTTTAAGGGAATCGGTAAGATCACCTATGAAGGCAGGGATTCGGACAATCCAATGGCCTTTAAGTTTTACAATCCGGAACAAAAAGTGGCGGGCAAGACCATGAGGGAGCATTTTAAATTTGCCATGGCCTATTGGCATACCCTTTGCGGAACGGGAGCCGATCCCTTTGGTCCGGGGACAAAGCAATTTCCCTGGGCCACCTCGTCAGACCCGATAAAAGCGGCCAGGGACAAGGCCGATGCCGCCTTTGAATTCGCCACCAAAATGGGTTTTGATTATTATTGTTTTCATGACTTTGATTTGGTGGATGAAGCAGGGACTTTGGTAGAATCCGAGAAACGAATCCACAAGATTGTCGATTATCTTAAGCAAAAACAAGCTGCTTCCGGGGTAAAATTGCTTTGGGGTACTGCCAATTGCTTTTCCAACCCGCGATATATGAACGGGGCGGCGTCAAATCCCGATTTTAATGTGGTGGCCCATGCTGGGGCCCAGGTGAAAATTGCCTTGGATGCCACCATAGCCCTCAATGGTGAAAACTATGTGTTCTGGGGCGGCCGTGAAGGCTATATGTCCCTTTTGAACACCAATATGAAATTGGAACAGGAGAATATTGGCCGCTTTTTAAACATGGCAAAGGACTATGCCAGGAACCAGGGTTTTAAGGGGACCTTCTTTATTGAACCCAAACCCATGGAACCCACAAAGCACCAATATGATTTTGATGCCGCGACCTCCATAAATTCGATTCGTGAATACGGACTGGAAAATGATTTTAAACTGAACATCGAGGTAAACCATGCGACCCTGGCGCAACACACCTTTCAACATGAACTGCAGGTCGCTGCGAATGCGGGGATGCTGGGCAGCATAGACGCGAACCGCGGTGATTACCAGAATGGATGGGATACGGATCAGTTTCCGAACAATTTCATGGAAACGGCCGAGGCCATGCTCGTGCTATTAAAAGCGGGTGGCCTACAAGGGGGAGGAATCAATTTTGATGCAAAGACCCGTAGGAATTCAACCGATTTGGAGGATATCTTCCTGGCGCATATTGGCGGGGCGGACACGTTCGCCAGGGGACTATTGATTGCCGATGCCCTAATCGAAAAATCGAACTACGAAGTATTGCTGGAGAAACGTTATGCATCATTTACCTCGGGTAAAGGATTGGATTTTGTACGCGATGCCCTGTCCTTGAACGATTTATATGAGTATACCAAAGTGACGGGAGCGCCGGAACAGATCAGTGGAAAGCAGGAATTGTTCGAAAATATTTTAAATCAATATTGCTAGGACCATCCATGGAATCCAATTGGGAAACAGCAAATAGGTGGGTCTTGGGTGACCATTTGGACGCAAGGAGCTGCCAAAGCCCGTCCACAATGGATGGTAGGAGCATTGGCATACGTTATCCGATAACATTCCAACTATGAAACGAACATGAATTTTTAAATATCTTATTTATAGGTGATTAAAAATTTTAAACACATGAAAAACGCTTCTAAAAAAACTTGGTTTTTGGCATTGGTGGTTTCCTTGGGTGGATTCCTTTATGGGTTTGATGCGGCCATCATTTCAGGGGTAATGAACTTTGTGACCCCTGAGTTCAACCTCAACACCACGCAGCAGGGTTGGGTTCCCAGCTCGCCCTTGTTTGCGGCCATGTTTGCCATGCTCATTTCCGGAAGGGTAAGCGACGTGGTTGGGCGGAAGAAAATGTTATTGATCGTTGCATTTTTATATGCGTTTTCAGCCTTTATGTCTGCCTATGCCATTGACTATCATATGCTTTGGATTGCACGAATGATTGGTGGTGTCGCATTTGGAGCCGCGCTCATTATTGCCCCAGTGTATATCGCCGAAGTTTCCACGGCCAAGTCAAGGGGCAAATTGGTCTCCATCCAGCAATTGAACATTGTCCTGGGCTTTTTTGCGGCTTTTTTGAGCAACTATTATTTCAACGAAGCCTATACGTCCGGAACGAGTTCCTTTTTGACCAAGGAAAATGTTTGGCGGTGGATGCTGGGTGTCGAGTGTATTCCCGCAATTTCATATTTCGTGCTACTGCTTTTTGTGCCCAGAAGCCCACGTTGGCTCTTTATAACAAAAAAAGACGAGGAAGCCCGTGGGGTTCTGATTTCCCTACATGGCAATCAACAGGGAAAGGACGAAGCCAAATCCATTTTGGAAAGTCTGGAGGTATCTAGAAAAAGTCAGGACAAAGTCAATGTAAAGACCCTGTTCCATAAGTCATTACGGTATGTCCTGGTGGTAGGAATAGTTATCGGAATCATCCAGCAGGTTACGGGAATCAATGCGGTATATTATTATGCTACATCCATCTTTCAACAAACGGGCATTGGTACCAACGCAGCCTTTTTATCCGGGGTGTTGTTAAGCTTTACCACTGTGGCCTTTACCATAGTCGCACTTTTTCTTATTGATAGATTGGGTAGGCGCCCTTTGTTCCTCATTGGCCTGGCCGGTATTGCCGTAAGCATGTTGTTGTGTGGATACGGTTTTAGTAAAGCAACTTACCAGTTAACCAGTGACAAGATAGCGGTGTTGGATAGTTCCCTCCAGCAAAAACTGGAGGTTTATATGGACAAGGTATACAATAAGGATATTGATTTTAAAAATGAGATGAAGCAAGCCCTTGGGACGGAGACCTACGCAAAAAATGAGAGTGTCCTTCTTGAAGTGGCCACAAACATGAATCCAATTCTGATACTGATCGGGATTTTGGGCTTTGTTGCTTGTTTTGCTTTTTCATTGGGCCCGGTTATGTGGGTAATGCTGTCGGAATTGTTTCCCAATCGCTATCGTGGGCTGCTCATTGGGTTTATTGGATTTTTAAATGGTTTTTCAAGTTGGTTGGTCACACAAATTTTTCCTTGGGAACTGGCCAATCTTGGTAACGCGAAGACCTTTCTGATTTTTGGAGCAACCGCACTTATCGGTTTTTTCATCCTGTTGAAAATATTGCCGGAGACCAAAGGAAAGTCCCTGGAAGAACTTGAAGCTGAATTGATACGATAATGAGTACGATACAAAATCCAATATTAAAGGGGTTTAACCCAGATCCATCAATTTGCCGGGTAGGCGATGACTATTACATCGCTACATCGACTTTCGAATGGTTCCCTGGAGTACAGATCCACCATTCCAAAGACCTTAAAAACTGGAAGCTGGTCGCAAGGCCCCTTAACCGGATTTCACAATTGAACATGAAGGGCATTCCCGATTCCTGTGGGGTTTGGGCACCGTGTTTGACCTATGATAAAGGGGTGTTTTATCTGGTCTATACCAACGTAAAATCCTTTGATGGCGTATGGAAGGACACCCCAAATTATATGGTCACCACAACCGATATATTGGGGGAATGGAGCGAGCCCATTTATTTATCTTCCAGAGGTTTTGACGGTTCACTTTTTCATGATCTGGATGGAAAAAAATGGTATGTAAGCATGCTCGTCGACCATCGAAACGGTAAGTTCTTCGGGGGAATCGAAATGCAGGAATATGACCCTATCCAAAAAAGATTGATAGGTAAGGTGCACTATATCACCAAAGGGACCGATTTAGGGCTGACCGAAGGGCCACATCTGTACAAAAGGGGTGCGTACTATTATATTGTCCTGGCCGAGGGAGGCACGGAATATGGGCATGCCATGAGTATTGGAAGGAGCACCTCCATTTTCGGGCCTTATGAGTTCCATCCCGAAAATCCTTTTATCTCTGCGGCCGAAGCTAAAAACAACGTACTTCAAAAAGCAGGTCATGGTGATTTGGTGGAGACCCAAAACGGAGACTGGTATACCGTCTTTTTGGTGGGCAGGCCCCTTACAACACACGGAAACTGTACCTTGGGTCGCGAAACTGCCATTGAGGAGGTGGTATGGAGCGCGGGGTGGCCATGGCTAAAATGTGGGGGGCGTATTCCAAGGGAAAGGATTCCCATGCCCAAGCTCACGGAATATGTATTCGATGATCCAAAGGAAAAGGTGGAATTCAACAATGGCAGCATTCCCATTGATTTTCAATCCTTACGAATCCCTGTTTCGCAGGATTGGTGCGATCTTACGTCAAGAAAAGGCTTTCTGAGGCTCTATGGCAAGGAATCCCTGACCTCTTTGCACAACCAAAGCCTTTTGGCAAGAAGAATACAGGATTTTCATGTAGTGGTTTCCACGGAACTTGAATTCCATCCAACCAATATCCATCATATGGCCGGTCTGGTATTTTATTACAATGCCGGGCATTACCATTACGCCTGTGTAACCTCCAATTCCGATGGTTCCAAAAAGTTTTTGAGCGTCATCTCTTCCGATAATTATAAAATGAGCTTTCAGGATGAATTGGAGGATATTACGGCTTACGGGACAATCGTGCTGCGTGGAGAGATGAATCGCGATCAATTGCAATTCCACTACAGTACGGATGGGATGGATTTTAGGCCCATGGGGCAGGTACTGGATGCCAGCATATTGTCCGATGATCATGTCAGGAATGGCAGAAGTCGCTATCGCCCGGCATTCACGGGGAGCTTTGTTGGCATGTGTTGCCAGGATTTGGAAATGAATGCCCACCATGCGGATTTTAAATGGTTTGCATACAAAGAAATCAATAATCAATAGGTATGGAGCCCGGTTTTAACCCAAAATATCGGTCTGGCAGACCAGGGAAAACCATTTCGTTCGTATGGGGTCATCCCGGGTTTCGTCCCAATAAAAGAAAACTAAATGCATGTCCGTGATTGTGCCAGCATTTGATTTTTGTCATCAAAATTCATGCTTTTGTCCCCTTGAGCGCAGTCGAAAGGTTAGCAAAAGCATCTCGACTGCCTGCCCGACCATGTCATTCAGGCGGGCGCTCGATGTGACAGGAAAATCAATTACTGGAACACACATGGAATCAAAAAACTAAAAAACAGCAATCATGAAAAAACAAGAATTCATTCTTTTTGGTCTTGCCCTTTTACTCTCCTGTACGGAAGGGAAACAGGAAAAAAGCGATACCGTTCCTACGGAAGAAGAAAACGTACAAAGGCAATTGGCCAAATTCGAACCCAAACAAGGGGTACTGCTATTCGTAGGGCAGGAATTGGAAGCCGTGGGAGCTCTTGAAAACTACAATGATGGGTATCTTGATCATTTTACCAAACCCGCCGGATGGACCACGTACACCAATATCAATCCCGGAGGAAACTCCTTTGGACGTGTTCAGGAGGGACTGGACGGACTATTTGATACCCATGATTGGGGGGACAGCGATTACAATGCCACCTTACAACATGAGGATCCGGATTATTCAAATATGGCCATGGCCATAGGACTGCAGTTTGTCAACCACGAGGAGAAAGTGGCCGATGGCACCCACGATGCCTATATCGATAGGCTTGGGGATTTTTTATTGTCTTTGGGAAAGCGTCCCGTTTTTTTACGGATAGCCTATGAATTTGATGGGGACCCCTGGAACCATTATGACCGGGAAACCACTATTGTTGCCTATAAAAGGATAGTGGACCGATTGCGTGCCAAAGGGGTTACCAATACGGCCTATGTTTGGCAATCCACGGGATTCATTTCGGGCCAGGAACATCTGGAAGGCTGGTATCCCGGTGACGATTATGTGGATTGGTGCGGAGTATCCTTTTTTAATCGTTGGAAGGAAATTGAGATGTTTGAGTTTGCCCGAAAAAAGGGAAAGCCCGTTTTCATTGCGGAAGCTACCCCTACCATTTCGGATTATGGGGGCAAATTGTACGGATTGACCAAAGAGACCCAATTGGGCAATCCGGAACAGGCGGAGGAAGCCTGGCAAAAATGGTTCTTGCCCTTCTTCAACGCCATTGCGGAAAATGCCGATGTGGTCAAAGCGGTACACTATATCAATTGCCATTGGGATTCCCACCCTATGTGGGTGGAAAACCCCACCTTTAAAGGGATAGATGCCCGCTTGCATATAAACGATTCCATTAGCAAACGGTGGATCGAAAGGACGTCAAAAGCACCATTTATCCTGTCTTCGGAGGATTTATACGACCGACTCTACAACAATCACTAAAACCGAAAAAATGGACCTTAAAAAAATCCATGACACCTTTTGGGACCAGGGATATGTCATCTTTGAACAATTTTTTGATGATGCTTTAATGGATGCCTACCATGAAAAAATAGTAACCCATTACGGGACAGACCCCAGTTGGGAACATACGGAGGAGTTTATCTCAAAATCGGCCGTGGAGGTCATTCCCTGGTTTCCTTATCGGGACGGAACAGGCGGTTTTGACGGAATAGACAAGGACATCGATTTTAACCAAATTACGGATGCCATCCTTAAAAATGGATGGAACAATCTTTACTGCATGATGATGTTTTCAAAAGCGGGAAGCAAAGGCCAGGCATGGCACCAGGATTGTCCGCCAGAAGACCCCTTGAAATACAATCTCAACCGTTTGGTGTATACCCAGGATATCACCAACGAGACCGGGGGCGAAATCGTGATTATGCCCAAAACGCATAAAGCGGGAGTACTTCCTGTGGGTGATCCCCACGGCGCTCTGGACGGACAATTGGTCCTTCAACCCAAGAAGGGAACCGTTATTTTCTTGCATGGTCATTGTTTTCATGGCGTAATGCCCGTGAAAAAAGATAGAATTTCCACTAATTTTAGGGCAGTACCCATGGGTACCCCCGAAACGATTACCGATATCTGTGTATACCGAAATATGCGGTATCGTTTTTCAACCTCGGAAGTCATCGAGGAACGGGAATAAATAGGTGGATTGAAAGCATGGACAGAAAAATAAAATGGGGCATTATTGGCCTGGGCAAAATCGCAAAGTTGTTTGCAGAGGATTTAAGGCTTGTTCACGACGCAGAATTGGTGGCCGTGGCATCCACCAATAGGGAAAGGGCAAAAAGCTTTGCCCAGGAATTTGGCAATCCCCGAGCCTATGCTTCATACCAGGAACTATTCAAGGATGCCAACGTGGATGTGGTGTATGTTGCCACACTGCACCATACCCATTGTCGTTTTAGCGTAGAGGCCATGAACCATAAAAAGCACGTGTTATGTGAAAAGCCAATTGCCATTAATGCAGCTGAGGCCAGGCAAATGGTGGAAGCTTCCCAAAGGAACAAGGTCTTTTTTATGGAGGCCTTTTGGAGTCGGTTCAACCCGTCCATTGTAAAAATCAAAGAACTTGTTTCCGAGGGGAAAATAGGGAAGCTACGGTACATTAATGCCGAATTCACTTTTTACAAATTGGACGACGATCCGCAATCCCGATTATTGAACGTGGACCTGGCGGGAGGCTCCCTTTTGGACATGGGCGTGTATCCTGTTTTTTTGAGCTATTTCCTACTCGGAAAACCACGGGAAATATTGGCAAGATCCCAGTTCCATGGCAACGGGGCGGAAATTCAGACCTCCATATTGTTTCAATATGAAAATGCACAGTCGGTTTTATATAGCGGCTTTGCCAACAATACGGATATGAAGGCGAAAATATGTGGTGAAAAAGGCGAAATCTATATTTCACCCATTTGGCATGAAACACAGGGGTTCGAGCTGGTGACCAAGGGTGCCAGCCAATTCCATGAGCTCCCTACAAAGGGCAAAGGGTTTACCCATGAGGTGGATGAAGTCCATGAATGTATACGGACCAAAAAGCTGGAAAGTACCAAATGGAGCCATCAAAATTCCCTCGACCTTATAGGGATAGTCGATCGGATTCGGTTAAATTCGGGAATTACATTCCCGTTCGAGGTTTAGAACCCATTTACATCCATTATGTCCAAGCTCACACTTAAAGACATAGCAAAACATTTTAAGGTTTCCGTATCCACGGTTTCAAAGGCGATCAACGATAGTTATGAAATAAGTGAAAAGCTCAAAGGTGAAATTCGGGAATATGCCAAGGCGCATCACTACAGACCCAATAAAGTTGCGCTGAACCTTATCAATAGAAATACAAAAACCATTGGGGTGGTCATCCCAAACATTCTAAATTATTTTTTTGTCCAGGTCATATACGGTATTGAAAAAATAACCGATGAGAAAGGATATAGCATCATCACCTGCATTACCAACCAATCTTTGGAAAAGGAAACCAAAACGTTGGAGCTGTTGAGCAATGGTTCGGTGGACGGTGTAATCATTTCCTCTGCGGCAGAAGAAAATGAATTGCCCCACCATGCCGAACATTTGAGGGAATTATCGGAAAATCAAATTCCTCTGGTCATGTTTGATCGGGTCACCAATTTAATCGCTTGTGACAAGGTCATCGTGGATGATTTTGAAGCGGGCTATAAGGCGACGAAATTCTTTATCCAAACGGGATGCAGTACCATTGCGATCGTCACCCCTATCGTGGATTCCGTCATAAGCAGGTTGCGGATCGAGGGATACAAAAAAGCATTGGCCGAGAACAATATCCCTTTTGATGACAAACTGGTGGAGGCCACGGATTCCTCGGAAGACCTGGAATTGACCTTGTCCCTTTTACTGAATTATAAAAAAATCGATGGCATTATGGCCCTTGATGAAATTACGGCAGTAAAGGTGATGAGCATTGTAAAATCCAGGGGATACCACGTGCCCAATGACATCTCCATTATAGGATTTACCAATGGTGAACTTTCCAAATACGTTACGCCCGCCATAACCATGGTGAGTCAACATGGCCGATATATTGGCGAAACGGTGGCCAAGATATTGATCGATCGAATAGAACATAAAGACTCCGACGACCCATTTGAGACCAAAACCATACGAACAAGCCTCGTGGTCCGTGATTCCACCTTAAAGCTGGAATAGGCACGTTGTCCTTCTGCACCGATAGGGTACTAATTTCCGTTTTACTTGAACTTATATTTTCCAAAAGCCGCTTCAGAAAAGGTCAAAAAGGGATTATCCATCCATTCCTTCCAATCAACGCGGAGTCCTTAAAAATCATGGGATGGATTTTGGTGTTTTTTATTTACCCATGCCCTGGGATTTTAATGATAAGGACAGGGATAACCAGATATGTTGCAATTGGAAACCAAGACGGTATAATTGGTCAGCCTAAATAGAAGTCGATTAAAATAAGTTTTCATCCCAATGCGATATTACGCTTTGATATTTGTAGGGCTTGTCTTATCTTTTAGTTGTAGAATACTTTCTCCCACGGACGACATAGGAAAGCAATCCATTAAGGCTGCTCAAATGTTTTAGCTCGGCAATTTTGTTTTTATGGTATTGCTGAGACATTTAAGCAAAAAAATGCCCCGAATTGGAAGTCGAGGCGGCTTAAATGTTTTCACAACGGAATAATCCTTATTGTGAATTGCTTTCAGATGGTATAAAGATAGAAAATAAATTGGTGTCCCGTTTACACATTTCCGTAAGGTAAAAATGGACATGACCTTTAATTTTAGGAATTGAGAATAGAAACATGAAACGTATTTTAGGATTGGATTTGGGCACCAACTCGATTGGATGGGCATTGGTGGAAGAAACCCGAAATAAACAAAAGGAGCTAATCGACTCCAATATCGTTAAACTTGGGGTGCGGGTAAATCCATTGACCGTTGATGAAAAGACCAATTTTGAAAAAGGAAAGCCCATTTCCACTAATGCTGACCGAACCTTAAAACGTAGTGCCCGTCGAAACCTGCAACGTTACAAGTTGCGCCGTCAGGATTTAATGGGAATCTTAATCAAAAATGGCTTTATCTCTGAGGAAACCCCACTGACCGAGATTGGTAAAAATAGCACACACCAAACCCTAAGGCTACGTGCTTTAGCAGCTAGAGCAGAAATCGGACTGGAAGACTTGGCACGTATTTTTTTTGCCATTAATAAAAAACGGGGCTACAAAAGCAGCCGAAAAGCCAAAAACGAGGGAGACGGGGTAGCAATTGACGGCATGGCCGTAGCCAAACACTTATATGATAATCAACTTACGCCTGGAAAATACGCTTTAACGTTATTGAACAGCGGTAGAAAGCATATTCCTGATTTTTATCGCTCTGATTTGCAAGTCGAATTCAATGCTATTTGGAATGCACAAAAAGCATTCTATCCGGACCTTCTTTCAGACGACTTGTACGAGGTATTACAGGACAAAAACAAAGGGGCTACCTGGACTCTTTGCCAAAAACCGTTCAACATCGTAGGAATAAGGTTGAAGGGCAAGGCAGATGAGCAGAAAAAAAGACGCTATACCTTTCGAGTACAAGGATTGACGGAAAAACTTGATTTAGAGCATTTGGCTATTGCCCTACAAGAAATCAATAATGACAAAAACAAATCAAGCGGGTATCTGGGCAACATTTCGGACCGAAGCAAAGTCCTGTATATTAATAAAAAAACGGTAGGCGAGTATCTATGGGAACAGGTTAAGACTAATCCGCACGCCTCTTTAAAAAATCAAGTGTTCTATCGTCAAGATTATTTGGACGAGTTTGAGCAGATATGGGAAACGCAAACACAATTCCATCCACAACTTACACCAGCATTAAAAGAAGAAATCCGTGACACCATTATTTTTTACCAGCGAAAACTAAAATCACAAAAAGGGCTGCTCAGTTTTTGCCAGTTTGAAAGTTGGGAAAAGGTACGAAAAGATGAAAACGGCAAGCCCATCATCAATAAAGCCACTGGACTTCCTAAAAAACGAACCGTTGGGCATCGTGTGGTGCCTAAATCATCACCTTTGTTTCAAGAATTCAAGATTTGGCAAAATATCAACAATCTTGAATTTTATAACGAAACCACAAAAGAAAAAATCGCTTTACAAGAAACGGAAGTTCGGCAATTTTTATTTGAAGAACTCAATCTACGTGGCGATTTAAAGCCTAATGCTGTATTGAAACTATTGAACGGCCATTACACAATCCATGCGCCAAAGGATTGGAAATGCAATTTTGAAACAATTCAAGGCAACCGTACCAACAAAGCCTTATACGAAGTATATCAAACTATTGCCGAGCGTGAGGGCTATGGCGTTAACTGGGCAAAAAAATCGGCAATAGCAATTAAGGACGAATTAAAAGCTATTTTTCCAGAAATGGGCATCAATCCAAAAATCTTGGAGTTTAATGCCTCCTTAAATGGAAATGCTTTTGATAAACAAGCCGCTTATCAACTCTGGCATTTACTATATTCCGCTGAAGATGACCACAGAATCAGTGAAGAGGATAGACTGGTTTATGGCAATACCAATGTCAATCTGAAAAAGAAACTCCATCAAAAATTCGGCTTTAAACCGGAATACGGGACCATGCTTACCAATATATCCTTATCCGATGATTACGGCAATCTTTCGACCCGGGCTATTCGTAAGATATTACCCTTTATGCAAGGGGGCAATGAATATTCCGAGGCCTGCGGTTTGGCAGGTTACAACCATTCAGGAAGTAGGACCAAGGAAGAGTTGGCAAATAGGGAACTAAAAGAGCATCTGGATATCTTACCAAAAAACAGCTTGCGCAACCCTGTGGTTGAAAAAATTTTAAATCAGATGATCAATATGGTCAACCAAATTTGTGACACGTATGGGAAGCCACATGAAATCCGAATAGAGTTGGCCCGGGAACTCAAAAAGTCGGCCTCCGAACGGGAGGAAATGACCAGAGGCATCATTGCGGCTACCAAAAAGAACGATGATGTCAAGGCCATTATTTTGAACGATTTTGGTTTTATGGCTACTCGAAACGATGTAATCCGCTATAAGCTATGGCTAGAATTGGAGAAAAATGGTCATAAATCCCTGTTTACCAACAAGTACATTCCCAAAGAAAAACTCTTTTCCAAAGATGTGGATATAGAACATATTATTCCAAAAGCATTGTTGTTTGATGATTCATTTTCCAATAAAACCTTAGCGTATCGTAGTGTGAACTTAAAAAAAGCCGACCGTACCGCTTTGGACTTCATCAGTGAAGACCATCTAGCCGATTTGGAAAACTATAAAGCTCGGATAGAATCGCTTTACAAAAACGATGGTATTTCGAGAGGGAAATACAAAAAACTCTTGATGAGTGCCAAGAATTTGCCTAACGATTTTATTGAACGCGATTTACGCAATAGCCAATACATTGCCAAAAAAGCAAAAAGTCTATTATTGGAAGTTTTTGAAACAGTGGTTTCCACTTCGGGCAGTATTACCGACAAACTACGTGAAGACTGGGACTTAATCAACGTAATGAAAGAACTCAATTTGCCCAAATATCGTGAACTGGGTTTGACTGAAATGCAAACCCGATGGGACAGCGGACAGGAAAAAGAGAAAAAAATTGAAATCATTAAAAATTGGACCAAACGCAATGACCATCGTCACCATGCCGTGGATGCCCTTACGGTTGCCTTTACTTCGTACAATCATATTCAATATATCAATTACCTAAGTGCCCGAAAAAACGAAAAGCACAAACAGCACAGTAATATTTATGGTGTTGAAGGCATGATTACCGATTTACATCCTACGGGGAAAAACGGTAGCAAAAAGCGCAAGTTTGTCCCGCCAATGGAAAACTTCCGTATGGAGGCCAAAAAGCACATTGAGGATATCTTGATTTCTTTTAAAACAAAGAATAAGGTGACGACCAACAACTATAATCAAGCAAAAGGAAATCATCGTGGGGAAAATAGAAAACTAAAAACACCACGTGGTCAGCTACATAAAGAAACCGTGTACGGCAAGTCCAAACGTTTGATGGACAGGCCCACAAAACTCAACAAACGATTTACCCTGGAACAAGCACAATTGATTGCGAACCGAAGAATAAAAGAATTGGTATTGTATCATTTTCTACAATTTGACAACAATCCCGCAATGGCTTTTGACAGCAAAACCTCAAAAAAACATCCCCTTGTTTACAAAGGAGAACCATTAAAAGAAGTGTTTTGCTTTGAGGAGATTTTTACCATTAGAAAAGACGTTTCACCAGATTTAAAACTGGACAAAGTTATTGATGAAAAAATACGTGAGGTGTTAAAAAAACGCCTGGACGAATACGGAGGAAAATCTAAGGAAGCCTTTTCCAACCTAGATAAAAATCCTATTTGGTTGAACCAAAAAAAAGACATCAACATTAAACGGGTTACCATTATGGGAGTAAGCAACGCCGAACCTTTGCACTATAAAAAAGACCATTTGGGGAAACCTATTTTAACCAATAAGGGACAAAAAATCCCTGTAGATTATGTAAGTACGGGAAATAACCATCATGTAGCCATTTATAGGGATAAAGACGGAAAACTACAAGAAAAAGTAGTGTCTTTTTATGAAGCCGTAGAACGAGTGCAACAAGATTTGCCCGTTGTAGACAAAACCTATAACACCGAAATTGGTTGGGAATTTCAATTTACTATGAAACAAAACGAAATGTTTGTATTTCCAAATGAAGAAGATGGTTTTAACCCATTAGAAATTGATTTAACCAATGAAAAACATTCAAAAATAATAAGCAAGAACTTATTTCGGGTACAGAAGATTGCCACAAAAAACTACATGTTTCGCCATCATCTGGAAACTACGGTTACCAATGATGTAGAGTTCACGAAAAGAAGTGTTCGCTCAACTAATGGCGTTGAAGGAATTGTAAAGGTACGTATCGATCATTTGGGCAAGATTGTTCAAATAGGGGAATACTAATGCACTAAACCATGATAAAACGCACCCTCTTTTTTGGCAATCCGGCTTATTTGAGTACGCATAATGAGCAGTTGGTAGTCAGTTTTCCCGAAGCTGATAAAAAAGAGGCGACCATTCCCATAGAGGATTTGGGTTATGTAGTGTTGGAAGACCCACAAATCACCATCACCAATGGCTTATTGATGAAACTGGTGCAAAACAAAACGGCAGTCATTAGCTGTGACAGACAGCATTTGCCCTGTTCCCTTTTTCAACCGTTGGTGGGCCATACCGAACAGACCGAGCGGATGCACCAACAATTGAGTGCCAGTTTGCCCCTTAATAAGCAACTGTGGCAACAGACGGTTATGGCTAAAATCGAGAATCAGGCGAACCATTTGCTGGTACGTGATAAAAATGCCCTAAAGCTAAAACGTTGGGCCAGAGAAGTAAAAAGTGGGGATACCCAGAATCATGAGGCCATTGCGGCCGCTTACTATTTTCAAAATCTGTTCGACATTGAGGGGTTCAGTCGCAATCAAAAAGGTATTCCACCCAATAACCTGCTGAACTATGGTTATGCTATTTTACGGGCAGTAACGGCCAGGGCCCTTTGTAGTAGTGGGCTATTGCCCTCGGTGGGGATACACCATCGAAACAAGTACAATGCCTTTTGTTTGGCCGATGATATTATGGAACCCTATCGCCCTTTTATCGATGCCATGGTGTATGACATTGTAGAAACGGGCTGCAACATCGAAGAACTGAATACCAATATAAAACGCCAACTGTTGTGTATACCTGCTATGGATGTCATTATTGACGGAAAACAAAGCCCTTTGATGAACGCCATGAGTAGAACTACCAATAGTTTGCATGAATGTTTCTTGGGCATTAGTCGAAAAATGCTGTATCCAGATTTTCGATGATGAATGTCTCCTCGAGCCTTTCGGCTTCGCTCAAGACAGGCTAAGTCGAGAGGTCTTTATTGACGAACAAACAGGTTTCAACCATACCCGTCTGTCGACAAAGGCAGGGCTAACCCTGAGAAAGAATGAACGAAAACCGTTTTAGCCGTTTAAACCAATATCGAAGCATGTGGGTGCTGGTCTTTTTTGATCTACCAACCGAAACCGTGACCGACAGAAAACATGCGGCCAAGTTTCGAAAAAATTTGTTGAATGATGGCTTTGCCATGTTTCAATTTAGTATCTACATGCGTTTTTGTGCGAGTCGGGAAAATGCTGCCGTACACATTAAACGTACCAAAAATGCCTTACCCAAAAAAGGAAAGGTGGGTATTATGCAGATTACCGACAAACAATTTGGCATGATTGAATTGTTTCATGGTCAAAAAGAAATGGAACCCGAACCCCCTAGCCAACAACTCGAACTTTTTTGATTTCAAAATGTCAGGTCGAGCGCAGTCGAGACCTCAGTTTTAGTGTTTGTTTTTGAATCCTAAGGCTTTCCATAAAGAACAGGATACCAACTGGTTATAGCAAGTATCCTGTGAATCATCCCTAAAATTAGGATTCTGAAAGCAATTCACAACAAACGAGAGATTTAGTTGTTCATCATCCTTCCTGTGAATCATCCCTAAAATTAGGATTCTGAAAGCAATTCACAACTACGCTATAAGTGGCTACACCTATTCCAGCCTGTGAATCATCCCTAAAATTAGGATTCTGAAAGCAATTCACAACCTGTTTCCAACTCTAAACTAACGGGAGTACCCTGTGAATCATCCCTAAAATTAGGATTCTGAAAGCAATTCACAACTTTCTAAAATCAATTGGTATTTTGTTATCACCTGTGAATCATCCCTAAAATTAGGATTCTGAAAGCAATTCACAACTACTCTATCAATGCCCTCCTGTAGGCTGCCCCTGTGAATCATCCCTAAAATTAGGATTCTGAAAGCAATTCACAACAGAACAGAAGCTATCAAAAGCGGGCGCCCCCTGTGAATCATCCCTAAAATTAGGATTCTGAAAGCAATTCACAACTTACGAAATATTCTTGTTTATGTCGTATAACCTGTGAATCATCCCTAAAATTAGGATTCTGAAAGCAATTCACAACGCCCATAGCAAACCTGATGGTAGTGATTGGCCTGTGAATCATCCCTAAAATTAGGATTCTGAAAGCAATTCACAACTCTAAATTCCAAATTCTCTTTTAATGAATTCCTGTGAATCATCCCTAAAATTAGGATTCTGAAAGCAATTCACAACTAGCTGGAAGAGGAAGGCTTACTAACAAGCCCTGTGAATCATCCCTAAAATTAGGATTCTGAAAGCAATTCACAACTGCCAATGCACTTGAATCGATTTGTTCATCCTGTGAATCATCCCTAAAATTAGGATTCTGAAAGCAATTCACAACACGCCAGCTCATCCTTATCAAAGCCCAACCCTGTGAATCATCCCTAAAATTAGGATTCTGAAAGCAATTCACAACAGGTTGTGCCCTTGGATGACAAGCTAAAGGCCTGTGAATCATCCCTAAAATTAGGATTCTGAAAGCAATTCACAACACTGACCGTGGGAACCTATCAGGCACAAATCCTGTGAATCATCCCTAAAATTAGGATTCTGAAAGCAATTCACAACAGCATAATAGCTGTTGAGAATCTGGGAGGGCCTGTGAATCATCCCTAAAATTAGGATTCTGAAAGCAATTCACAACTTGTTCGAGACGTTGAATTGGGCGATCTGCCTGTGAATCATCCCTAAAATTAGGATTCTGAAAGCAATTCACAACCAGCAGCCCTTTCACTGTCTGCTCTGGTCAGCCTGTGAATCATCCCTAAAATTAGGATTCTGAAAGCAATTCACAACCAGTTTGGCTATTTTAGGGGTAGTGACCCTCCTGTGAATCATCCCTAAAATTAGGATTCTGAAAGCAATTCACAACCATCAACCAACGCTTTGGCGCGGGCACTGCCTGTGAATCATCCCTAAAATTAGGATTCTGAAAGCAATTCACAACACACAGGATAACTTCGCCTTTGTCGAAGCCCCTGTGAATCATCCCTAAAATTAGGATTCTGAAAGCAATTCACAACAGTTACACTAGGTGTTTGTTCTACACTGGTCCTGTGAATCATCCCTAAAATTAGGATTCTGAAAGCAATTCACAACACGGAGGTATTGATAGATTTAAGGAAGACTCCTGTGAATCATCCCTAAAATTAGGATTCTGAAAGCAATTCACAACACACCAATAGGCGTTGAACGCGACGAAGGGCCTGTGAATCATCCCTAAAATTAGGATTCTGACCGAGCGCAGCGACCGATGAATACCTTTAACAAATATATGAATAAGGCCATTCAGAACCGCCACTTCAAGAACCCCAGTGTCCCTGGCCTGTGAATCATCCCTAAAAATTCGGTTGACACCGAAGAACCCTTTCCGTTACGCATAACACGCAAATGGATTAATTAAAAGTTATGTTTTTTTGAGGGCGAAGCGCCAATGTCCTTTTTTATTAATTTTCATTCCGAATAATTACTTGGCACTACGCTTCTTACAATGAATACAAAGCTATTGGTAATTGGATTGAAAAACTCAAATGTTCGGGCTTTTGGTAAGCTCTTCGAGCTTTATCAACCAAAAATCAAGGCCTTTTTGCGTTCAAAAAATTTAGGGGCTGGTGCCGATGACGTCATTCAAGAGACTTTTATCACTGTATGGAACAAAAGGGAGACCATTGACCTTACCAAATCCTTTGATGCCTATGTCCTTACCATTGCCAAAAATTACGCCCTAAAGGCCTTAAGAAAACAACTTAGTGACGAAATTGATGCCGCCAATGCCGATATACAGGATCCGTCCCTGACACCAGGGGATTTCATCGATCTGCGGTACTACGAAAAAAGGATACAATCTTCCGTAAATAAACTACCTCCACAACCCAAGGCCGTTTTTACGTTAAAACGCCAGCAGGGAATGTCCACCAAGGAAGTGGCCCTGGAATTGGATATTTCCCCCAAAACCGTTGAAAATTACATGAATAAGGCCTTAACCGCCCTGCGAAAGGATTTGAAGGATTTTGCCTGGCTCCTATTGCTCCCATTCCTCTGATTCCCTTGTAAAAACATTTTCTTAACGTTTTGTTAATGCGCTTTTTTAGGGTGCTCCCTGCTTTTTAAAGCTATACCCAATACAAGATATAACTACCTATGGCATCCATAAAGGAAATTTGGAAGAGATACCAAAGTGGCAAGGCCACTAGTAAGGATAAGAAAGAACTGGTCAAGGCCATTGACAACAAGGATGCCGAATTGGACCACATTTTTACTGCTGACTGGGGTGCTTCCAAAGGTTTCAAGACGGACCCTGACGAGATACAACACGCCAAAAAACGGCTGTTGGAAGAGCTTGGGTTGACCAAAAAACGAAAAAGGGCATTCCATGGGTATCGAATTGCGGCAAGTGTACTGGTTTTAATTGGGTTGTCGCTTTTTCTTTATCTAAGGAACAGGGACGCAATCATTACAATTGAAGTGGCCTCCGGAAAAACGATAGAGCAGGTGGTATTGCCAGACGGTTCCAAGGTATGGATAAACCATGGCTCCTCAATTTCATATCCAAAGGATTTTTCGCCCGAATCCAGAAGATTGCAACTGGTGGGCAACGCTTTTTTTGATGTGGTCAGGGACCCCTCAAGACCTTTTATCATCGAAACCGGGAAACTCAATGTCAAGGTGCTGGGGACCTCTTTTGATGTGTACTGCTATGATGATGAACCTTCCAGCGTAACCGTACAAACTGGAAAGGTAGAAGTATCACATCCCCGGTCCAATGCCAAAATCCGGTTGATCAAAAATGAACGATCCCTATTGGATCCGAAATCGGGTACCCTTCAAAAAGTAAAAACGGATTCGGGGATGGGCATCGCCTGGCGCAATAACGTACTGCAATTTGAAAATATGGAGTTGGGGCAGGTACTCAAAAATGTGGAGCGCAAATACGGTGTCAAGATCAATTGTCCCGATACCCTTTTATTAAAAAGTAGGATACGCGCGCGTTACAAAAATGAACCCCTGGATACCGTGCTGAGCGACCTGGCCTTTATGACAAACTTTGACTACAGTAAAAACGAAAAAACCAACGAGATAACACTAAAACCCAATCCCTATGAAAAAATAGAATAGCCCAACCAAAAAAGAAGGGTCGGGACCAAGTGCAATGGTCCCAACCCAGAACAAAGAAATTTACTTAAGCGATTAAATCTCTCTAATTACAAACATATGAAAACCACCTATTATGGCAAGCAACAACTGGCCATTTATAAGTTCTGTATAACGATGCTACTTTTTAGCATCTCCCTGTGCGCCCAGGCTTCCCATATTGAAAACGTTAAAATAAGTCTGGAAGCGGAAGGTCAAACCATAGACGGGATATTCAAACAGATTGAAAATAAGACCTCATACTTGTTTCGGTATTCCGAGGACATCCTGAACGATGAACGAAAATTTTCACTGTCCTATCAGAATGAAACCGTAAAGACCATCCTGGATGATATCAGCAATAAGGCAGGTCTTGTCTACAAAATTTCCGGTGATAACATTTCCGTTCGGAAATCTTTGCAAAAACGAAGCCTAAGGGGAACCGTAGTTGATGATGTGGGAACTCCCATTCCAGGGGTGAATGTTCTTGTAAAGGGCAGTCAAACCGGAGTGGTCACCGATTTTGACGGTAATTTCACCATTGAGGTTTCCTCCGGTGATATTTTGGTGTTCTCCTATCTGGGATTTACCACGACCGAGGTTTCCATTACCGATCAAAGTGAACTCAGGGTAACCTTAAACGAAAATGTAGATCAACTTCAGGAAGTTATTGTCTATGGATATGGCACCGGGACCAAAGAAAAATTCAACGGTGCCGTTTCAAAAGTGGAAACGGAAAAGTTGAACACCTTTTCCTCCGCAAATTTTGAACAGGCCTTGGCAGGTAATGTTTCGGGGGTCCAAATCATTGGGAATGGAAAAAACCCAGGCGAGAATTCCGTGATCCAGATTCGTGGATTGAATACCTTGACCGCAGGGACCAATCCCTTGATCGTTGTTGATGGCAACCCGCTTTCCGAAGGTTCTTCCTTCAGTTCCATCAATAACCAGGATATTGCATCCATTAATATCCTTAAAGATGCGGCCTCCGCCGCGATTTACGGATCACGGGCATCCAACGGGGTTATCCTGATAACCACAAAAAAGGGAAAGCAAGGGGATTTAAAGGTGACCTATGACACCTATTACGGATTTCAGGACCGTATTGATAATTTTCAACTGGCAGATGCCTATGATACCGCACTTTTCGATTTTGATGCACGTAATTTTGGTTATGTGTCCGGCGGACCGGGAAGAAGTGTCGATGATGACAATGCCACCAGGGATGCCAATGGTGGAGGTAAGCGCAGTAGGGTACAACCCTTTTTACAGGGGTATTTGGATGGACAACCGGGACTGACCAATACCAATTGGACCGATGCGGTATTCCGAACGGCACGCCAGCAAAACCACTTTGTGAATTTAAGCGGTGGAACGGAAAAAACGGATTACTCGGTATCCTTCGGGTATTTGGATCAGGAAAATATCATCATCAGTTCCGATTATAAGCGGTACACCACCAATTTTCAATTGAACTCACAAATAAGCGACCGTGTGCGTTTTGGTATTACGTCCAATATCTCCTTGGTGAACTCAAACCCAACCGGGGAAAGAGGTTGGTCGTCCCATGATGCGGGTCGAAACAGACAACCGGATCCCGCCTATGCCATCGTATTGATGCATCCCTATTATCCTATCTTTAACCCAGACGGTTCTTTTGCCATTGCCAATCAAATTGATGATAATAATGACAATTGGGATGGTCCCATTTCCGAAAATGTTGTGGCAAAAGCGGAATTGACCGACTTTTTTGAGCGCCGCCTTAGGGTTTTTGGAAATACCTACCTGGAAATTGACCTCTATAAGGGGTTACGATTCAAGACCTCTTTTGGTGGGGATTACAACACCATCTTCAGTGAATTTTTTGCCCCTTCGGACATTGGAAATTATCGGACCCCCGTGGCCAATAATCTGGCCGTGGCCTTTGAGAACAATGACAGGAGGGAAAACTATATCACGGAAAACCTATTGACCTACAATAAAACCTTTGGTAAACATACGTTTGATGCCTTATTGGGTTTTAGTTACCAACAAGAGAGTTCTTTTGAAACTCGACTGGAGAGTAACAATTTTGCGGATGACAACCTCCGTAATATTGCCGGGGCCACAAACCCATCCTCCATCCCGGAACGAAGCAAATGGGCCTTAACATCGTATTTCAGCAGATTGCAATACGATTTTGATGGCAGGTACTCCCTATCCGGTTCGTTTAGAAGGGACGGTTCCTCAAGATTTGGGGCCAATACCAAGTTTGGTAATTTTGCCTCCCTATCTGCGGGTTGGGTATTGAGCAATGAAACCTTCTTTCCAGAGGATGGCATGGTCAGCTTTGCCAAATTAAGGGCAAGCTGGGGACAGACCGGTAACAATCAAATTGGGGATTTTGCCTCTATTGCATTGGTTGAGCCGGACAACTATGTCATTGACAACCAATTGACTCCGGGATCGTTTATAAGAACCTCCCCCAATCCCGATTTGTCCTGGGAAACCAATACGGCATTGAACTTAGGGGTTGATTTCGGATTCCTGAACAATAAGCTGTTTTTGACCGCAGAGTATTACAATTCCAAAACGGAAGACCTTTTATTGGAGGTTCCCGTACCCCAACAGTCGGGTTTTGAGAACTCTTTGCAAAACATTGGGGAGTTGGAGAACCGAGGCTTTGAATTTGAAATCCGGGGAAACAACTTTCAGGTCGGGGAATTGCGTATTGGATTTAATGCCAACCTTACCACCAATGAAAATGAAGTGTTGGCCCTCTACGGTGACCAGGACCAGTTTATCGAGACCAGAGGGGGCATGGGCTTTTTGACCAAGGTCGGTCAAAGTATTGCCGAATTCTATGCGTACGATATCATTGGGGTATATCGATCGCAGGCCCAATTGGATGCCGAGACCGTTACCCCTTTGGCAGGGACCGAGGTAGGTGATTATGTGGTTAGGGATGTAAACGGGGACGGCCAGATTACCCCTGATGATAGAACCACATTAGGGCAATACAATCCGGAATTCACCTATGGTTTTGGAATCAGCCTAAATTATAAGGGTTTTGACCTTAATGCCCAGTTTACGGGTATTGAGGGTAGAAAGGTTACCGATAACATGCTCTACGATGCGGAAAGTGGAGAGGGTTTCTTTGTCCCTACCCAGTATTATGTTGACAATTATTTTAGTGATAGAAACCCTGATGGTTTTTTTAGAAGACCGGATTTCTCCAGTTTCTCCTCGGCAGGTAGGCTTACCAGGGCATCCAGCCTCTCCGTCTACGACGCGGATTATTTTAGGCTGCGCAGCATTCAAATTGGTTATAGTTTCCAACCTTCGATTACGGAGTATTTGGGCATCGATTCCCTTAGACTGTATGTCACTGGAAACAACATTTTTAATATAACGGACTTTAGAGGCTATAATTCCGATGGTATTACCGCCACAAGTAACGAAGCGCAAACCCTGACCAGGGGGTTCATCAATTCAACCAGTCCTTTGACCCGATTTATGGCCCTTGGACTAAACGTGAAATTTTAAATCAAAAAATGGATAAAATGAAATTTTATAGTTACCTATTTTTAATGATCATGGTCTCCCTGGGTTTGACCTCCTGTGAAGACGAATTGGATATTCTTCCCATAACGGAAAAATCGGCCAATAGCTTCTTTTCCAATGAGGCAGAGATTGAAAGTGCCATTGCAGGTGCCTACGGGCAGCTACAGGAAAGAGGACTGTATGGTCTTGACCTCATTGGAGTTGGCGAGATTTCCGGGGAGGACTCCTTTGAGGAAATTGCCGCCAATGATGGTGGCCGTTTCGGTCAGTTGGATGACTTTTCCACCAATCCCGGCAATGATTTGGTCGGTGACATTTGGAGGGAATCCTATCAAGGCATTCAACGTGTAAACGTGGTCCTGAACCGGATTACGGATATTGAATTTGAAGACCAGGCCCTAAAGACCAATAGAATTGGGGAAATGAAATTTGTGCGGGCACTGCTGTATTTCAATCTAGTGCGTTTGTATGGGGACGTTCCTTTGGTGGTTGAAGAAACGGAAAGCCCTTTTGATTTCTTTGGACAGGGCCGTACCCCTTCCGATCAGGTCTATGCCCAAATTGAAGCGGACCTTTTGGATGCCATTCAAGATCTCCCACTGGAAAAATCCCCGGCAAGGCCCGCCCAAGGTGCTGCCCGTGCCTTACTGGCCAATGTCCAAATGACCCAAGGCGATTTTGCAGGGGCCCTATCCAATTTGGAAGCTGTAGTGAACTCGGGGATATATGACCTCATGCCCACAACCGCAGAAATATTTGGGGTCGCCAATGAGGGAAATGTCGAAATCCTTTTTGAAGTTCAATTCGCAAGTGGTTTTAATGTGGATGGAAGCTTTGAGGGAAGCCCTGCAGCATCGCAATTTAGACCTTCCGGGACAACGGCAAATGCCAAAGGGCATAATTTGCCCACACAGGCATTTATTGACTCCCATGAAACGGGAGATACCCGGCTCATTGATTATGTGGCCGTAGACCCAGATGCCAATCCCTTCTATTTTACCACAAAGTATGAAGTTTCCGCTACCGGAGTGGATGATGGGGGCAGTGATCATCTTATCATTCGTTTTTCCGATGTGGTGTTAAGATATGCAGAGATGTTGAACGAAAATGGCCAGACCGCCGAAGCCATCACACAACTGAACCGGATTCGTACCCGGGCCGGATTGGCTGGAACAACAGCTTCCTCCCAGGCCGATGTTCGGGATGCCATTCGTTTGGAGCGTCGTTTTGAGCTGTTTGGTGAAGGGCACCGTTGGTTCGATTTAAAACGATACGGCAATGCAGTTGAGGTCATGAACGCTTTTTTTGAAAGTACGGGAGCCACCACACGAATCACGGACAACAACTTGGTATTGCCCATCCCGCAAAGTCAACTCGATACGGATCCAGGGGTAATCACGCAAAATCCAGGGTATTGACAATTAAATAAGGGGGGCTTTTTAGCCTCCCTTTATAGCCATAACTATCATGAGACTATTTAATTACGTTGGCCTTTTGCTGTTTATGGGAACTTTGGGGGCCTGTAGGCAAGAGGTCGGTACCCTTGACCAAACGGGGGAGGCACCTTTTGTTGGGGAAAGTGCCGGGGAATCCACTTCCATTGCCGATCTGATAACCAATCTTAAGGACTCGCGGAACAAGGAGGTGATGGTGGTCGCCCACCGAGGGGATTGGCGCAATGCGCCGGAAAACTCATTACAGGCCATTGAAAACTGTATTACAATGGGCGTTGATATGGTGGAAATTGATATTAGGGAGACCAAAGACGGACAATTGATCTTAATGCACGATGAAACCGTGGATAGGACCACCACGGGAACCGGAAAGGTGGCCGATCACACATGGGCCTACCTGCAGACCCTGTATTTACGTGATGGAATTGGACATGAGACCCCACATCAAATCCCAACTTTAAAAGAAGCTTTACAACTGTGCAAGGGCAACATTTTGGTCAATCTGGATAAAAGCTATCCCATTTTTGACAAATGTTTTAACGTGATCGAAGAAACGGGAACACAGGAACAAGTTGTGATCAAAGGGGCCATTCCCTACAATCGGGTCAAAGAAGAATTTGGCCCCTATTTGGACAAGGTCTTTTTTATGCCCATCGTAAGGCTTCACGAGCCCCATGCGAAGGATATCGTTGATACCTATCTCGATAGTTTACAACCTGTGGCCTTTGAATTTACCGTACCCCAGGATACCCTAAAGATGATCGAATACTTCGATGATATCCGCGCGAGGGGTTCCTCCGTTTGGGTAAACGCATTGTGGCCCAGGCACAATGGGGGGCATGACGATGAAAAAGCGGCCATGGATCTCACGGTGTACGATTGGTTCCTGGACAACCATATCGATATGATACAGACCGATCGGCCAAAACTGCTTTTGACGTATTTAAGGAACAAAAACAGACACAAGTAAGTACAACAAAAACACCTAAAAATGAAAAAGTATCTAAAACACACCCTTTTACTTACTGTTTTGGTCATGGGATCGGTACTTTATGGGCAAGCTGATGTAAATCCAAAGGAAAATAGGGCGGCCATAATCTTGGAGCAGCTCAAAAATCCTTCAGGGGATTACATTTTGGCCGTCTCGCATCGGGGGGATTGGCGCCATGCCCCGGAAAACAGCCTTCCGGCAATTCAAAGATGTATTGATTTAGGGGTAGACATCGTCGAAATCGATGTGCGATTGACCAAAGACGGACATTTAGTGGCCATGCACGATAAAAACCTTGATCGGACCACCAATGGAAAAGGAAAGGTGCGTGAACTCACCTTGGAGGAAATCAGGGCATTTCGTCTTAAAAATGCCTGTGGGGTGCGGGGTTCCAGAATCCCGGTCCCTACTTTGGAAGAAATAATGCAGTTGACCAAAGATAGGATCATGGTAAATCTGGACAAGGTAGAGGGGGAAACCGTGCGGGAAGCCTATGAGATTCTCAAAAAAACGGGAACCGTAAAACAAGCCATTTTTAAGGGTAGGGAAACCGTGCAGGCGATGCGCAAAAAGTACGGGGCCCTTATGGATTCCATAATCTACATGCCCATTTTAATAGACAACACCAAAAATCCAGCACAATTTGTGGAGGACTACAATGCGGACCTCTCCCCTTTGGCTTATGAAGTAACTTTTGACTCACAGGATTCGGAAAATTTCAACCAGATTTCAAAACTAAGGGAAGAAGGGATTTTTGTCCTGAACATTGCATTGTGGGATGCTTTGGTGGCCGGGCATACGGATGAAATGAGCCTATTGGAAGGCCCGGATGCCTCTTGGGGCTGGTTGGTGGAACATGGGGCCAACGGCATTATGACGGACCGCCCGGAGGAATTATTGATCTACTTGAAACAAAAAGGGCTTCGAAACCCTTAAATGATATATAAGAATACGTAGTTCGTTTTCATAATGCAGTTTACGTTTATTTAGTTAGCAGAAGGGCGCAACCAAAGGGTTGCGCTTTGCTGCTTGGTCAGGCTTGGGGATTTTGCTGCGTAAAATTTTGGATAGGGTCCGGTGTTCAGGAGTTTTGTTTCAACTTACGGGAATTATGGTTTCATCTCGAATGAATCTCATTGCCACTAAAAACCTGAATACGTTTCATCGTTGGGTATAAAAGCCTCATATCGTTTTCCCCTTACCCTTAGTTCACTGGGTAAAATACAATGATATACAAAGGCATTGACCGGTGTCGCCATGCCATATTTTTTGCCCAACCGGACCACTGTTCCGTTTTGGTATTCAATCTCCGATGGCTTTTTATCCCAAACATCCCGGGTCAATGACGATGTGGCATCATAGGGATAGGTATCCACAAAAGCCACCGTTTTGTCCACAAAATCCGCTTCAATGTGTACCCCCATTTTTTGGGACAACAGGAATATCTCCGTAAGCAAATCAATCATAAGTTGCCGGGTCCCCTTTAGCTCCCTTAATTCTCCGTAGGTGGAGTTGGATACGACCAATAATCCACTCAAACAGATGGTGATGAATTTTTTCCATAGGTCCGCTTCGATATCTTCAGCTATTTCCGAATCTATCCCTGCTTCTCCAAAGATTTCCCGTACCCTAAAAACCCGGTCCGTTTTGGCGTTATCGAGTTCCCCAAATACTAGTACTGGCGTAACGCCGGAATGACGGATCACTCCCGGGGATTCGATTTCGCTAATGATCCGACATAATCCCCCCAGAATGTTGCCTCTATCAATCTTTTCGGACAGCTCGTCCGCTATAAACACCCCATTTTGCAAGGGAATGATCATACTGTCCTTTTTCAGGATCTTGCTGATATCCTCCCGGATTTCCTTGATCTGCCAGGATTTAACACCAATCAGGATGATATCGGGTTTGTCCAAATCTGCTATGTTGTCCGTGGCCTGAACGGTTTCCAAACGAAAATCACCCAGTATGCTTTTAATGTGCAGTCCCTTGTTTTGCATCGCTTTTAAGTGCGCTCCCCGTGCCACAAATGTTACGTCATATCCGGCCTGGGCCAATTTGGCCCCAAAGTATCCCCCTACTCCCCCTGTTCCGATAATTGCTATTTTCATGGTATTCAATGGTGTTTATGTTGTATTCCCTGCTATTGCGTGTAACATTTCATATGACCATGAAATCATATTGCCATTATATTTGACGAAACCCGAATGGTCAGTTGGATGATTTTAAAAACAAAAACCCATTGGGTTTATACACCTTCCCAAATGGACGAACGCTGAAATCCGATAGGTCGATGATGCTCATATGGTTGTCCATGGCATTCGACACAAAGGCTTGGGTACCATTTGGGGCAATCCGGACATAAATGGGTGCTTTGCCCGTGGCTATCCGTTCCAGGATTTCACCCGTTTTCAAATCTATGGCCAAAACCAGACCATCATAAGGGCATGGCGCCAATAAAAGCCGTTCATCCGGACTTAAACAGGAATAAATGATTTGTTTGACCCCCAAATCCGTGAAGTGTTTTTGAATGCTCAGATCCGTGGTGTTGATCATGTAAATTTCATTCAGGCAACTCAAGATCAACTGTTGTCGATCTGAAGTAAAGGTCATTCCCCGAACGGGTGTTGCCGTAGGGAAATGATCCAATTGCTCCCCGGTAACCGCATCATAGGTATAAACGCCATTTGCCCCGGCCAAGGACCAAATGCGATCTCCAGAGGGAGAAAACTCAAAATTGTGGACCCCTTTGGCCAGGGCAAAGCTACGTTTTATCCCGCCCTTTTGGGCATCATAGACCATCATGGAATCCCCATATTCCAGATTGACAAACAATTCCTTTTTTGTTGGGGGCCTTAATTTAAGGCCATGGGGGGCCTTGCAGGTGTCCAACAGCTTTTTACTGGCACGATAGGTTGGCCAGTATTGGACATTGGATAAATCCTTTAAGTCGAATACGGACAGGGTGGTACCCGGAATTCCGATGGTAGTATCATAATCCTCCACCCCAAAATTGCTGACGTAGACCCTTTGGGTAGTGCTGTCAAGTTCAATTTCATGCGGATTGAATCCTACTTGAATGCTGTCCAGTAAACGGCCATCGCTATGGAATAGTTTTACCTGGTTCCGTCCTTGTTCAACGACCAATACCTGGAAATCCGTTTTTGTTACTGCCTGTCCTTTTCGGGTGGTATCGTTTTTACATCCAACAATCAGCAAGGTAAAAACCATACATGTCAAAAAATAGCTATAGGTTGTTTTCATTTTTACACGTATTACCAACTATTCCCTGTATAGGTCCAGTTGCAGTTGTTTAGTTGTTTTTACCATTCACAGTACAACAAAATATATTGGTACCGTATGTAAAATGGACAAATCTGAACTTCAAAAAAAATGAACGGTAATAAATGGACATCAAAAGTAATAAGTGGAGCCATAAAGGTTGCTTACCCTTTGTTTTACCCTACTTTCCAATCCTTCCTGGTTTAGCGTGTTCCAGTCAGGATCCCAATGATCCTGAAACTGGAACTACAAACTAAACGTGGGGTCGGTAGCGGTGCAAAGACCAAGACAAAAACGGTTCGTTGAAAAGATACGTGCAAGTCATTTGTAGCTGATGAATTTAGTAATAGGAGGGTTCCGACCATTGCATTGGCCAACGGTGCAGGAACCCTCCACTAACTAACTCTACGGTTCAATCTGGAAATTTTGTTCCGCAATTGTAGAACCAATAGTAGAACAACCTGAAAATGAAAATGTAAACGCTTAAAAGAATGTGGCATTCCTAAGACTGAACGGCCCAAAACTAATGGAAGGCCTAAAGAAGAACAAAGACCAATGCACAAGTGGGTTATAGAAAAAATAAGTGGTCGAAATACGATTATAGAAAAACTCTTTATCGTGGTATGGAACAGCACGATGGGGTATTGCTTTTGGTCTTGCAACCCAGCACAAATATAATCCATGTTTTGCACTACATTCCATTATCCCGTGGTGCGCGACCCAAAAACCCGTTAATAATTTCTTTCAAGTGGCATAATGTTGGCAAAACCTCGCTGGAATCCGATTCTTTTCCCAATACTTATTTGTATTGGTTCCTAAAGTTCATTAGTAGATCTTTAAAGGCAATTCCGATTCGTAGATTGCGCACATATCGGTTGTAATCAATTAGGTCTTCTGAGTATCCCCCAAAATATTGCAGGTATATGAATTGATTGCTGTTTTTTGAAATCTTAAAACTTAAATCGGCTTTTACAAAACCGGTTAGTGTATCGTCATATGCCGGCTGTATGTCAATGTCCAAAAAAAGGTGTGTTGTTGGATTATAGGTGGCCCCAAAAGTAAAAAAGCCCCGAAAGGAGGTAATGTCTTCATTACCACTTAAATCCCCTACCGGCACCCATGCCTTTGTGCGAAATTGCCAATACGGCCCAAGGGGTTTGAAATATTGAAGTGAAAAAAAGTTCCAACTGCGGGAGTTCTCCCCATCACGGCCGTTGGATTCGTGCTCAAAGGCAAACCAAAGACCGGATTTGATGCCTTTGTCATCAACAAAAAGCTTGGCCGCCCCAAGTGCCGGATTGTAATTGGTTTCCCGAAAAGGAAAGGACTCCAAATAAATATCCCAAAACGATTTTTGACGATAGGTGATGAAGGGAAAAACGGCCCAGGGCAAATCCACATTGGTCAGCCGTTGTTTAAATCCTATTTCAAACTTTGCATCACTGGTTTGTGAAGAGACCTTTTCATTGATCGAAGTACCGGTCACAAAGTAATTGTCCCCGTACATGGTGAATGCCGGTAAACTTCGAATGTATTTTTTGTAGTTGGAGCTGTCCAAAACAATCCCTTCATTTTGGGCCTTGGTGGGAAGTACGGCCATGAACGGCAATAAAAGCCCAAGGACTATTCCTGCTTTTTGTAGCTCCATACGGCCGCCGCATTAAAAAGTAATGCCAAAATAATAGTGTACACAAACTCCATTTTAATATCGGCCAGCCCACTTCCTTTCAGCAAAACTTTTCGCGAAACGGAAATAAAATGTGCCAATGGGTTTGGAATGGTAGCATATTGCGCCCATTTGGGCATACTATCGATTGGTGTGAAAAGACCGCACATGAGCACAAAGATCAAAACGAAGAAAAAGGCAACAAAAATGGCTTGTTGTTGGGTTTCGGCGAAATTGGAAATCAACAGTCCAAAACCCAAAACGCAGATAAGATTGACCACGGCATAAGCAAAAATAAGTCCAATATTTCCTCGTATGGGAATATCAAAAATGAGTTTGCTGGCAATTAGGCCCACCGTTAAAAGAACCAATCCGAGGCATAGAAAGGGAACCAATTTCCCTAAAATGAATTCCCATTTTTTGATGGGGGTCACATTGATCTGTTCAATGGTACCGATCTCCCGTTCGCGAACCGTATTCATTGCCGTTAGGACTATGGTCAGTAGTGCCGTGAGTTCTGCCAAAATTCCAGGTGCCATAAAATGGGGATAGTCCAATTCTGGATTGTACCAGTTGTTTGAGGTAACCACCACAGGTTCATTATGCTTGGGAAGCCCTGAAAAAAACAATGGTTCACTGCGTCTTATTTCCTTGTTCAGCGAACCGATAATGCCGTTAAGGTACCCGGAGCCCACAGTGGCCTGCTGTCCATTGATCGCATTTACCAGGGTCTGTAATTGTGGTGCCTCCCCGCGATAGAGCTGTTTTTCGAAATCATGGGGTACCTCAAGTACAATATCCACCTCGTCCAACTGCATAAGATCCAAAGCCTCCTTTTTGTTGAAAGGGGCCGCCAGTAAGGAAAACCTATCATTGGCCACAATTTTGTTTGACAGCGCCCTTGAAAGTTCACTTTGGTCATGGTCAACGACTGCAATCCTAACATCCTTGACTTCGTTGGATGCCGCATTGGACAAAATAATAAGCTGAATGATGGGCAATAAGGTCATCATGGGCAACAAGGCCTTGTTCCTAAAAATTTGGATGAATTCCTTCTGTATCAGAAATCGTAATCGTCTCATGCTTCCCAGGTTTGTATTTACTCGAGCCTAATTTTAAAATTCCGCCAGGACAACAAGAGAAAGCCCAAGGTCATCATTAAGAGCACGCCCACCTCAAAAAGGATGAAATTAAGGCCCACACCCCGAAGCATTACCCCTTTCAAAATCCGAATGAAATACGTAGCCGGAATTATTTTCCCAATGTATTCAAGCACTACGGGCATGCTGGCCAAGGGAAAAATGAATCCCGAAAGTAACATGGAAGGCATCATCAATCCCATTAAGGACTTCATCATGGCTTCCTGTTGGGTTTTGACCGTGGTCGAGATAAAGATACCCAGACTCAAGGCCGTAAACACATATAGGAAACACATGCCCAAGAGCAATACGGTGCTTCCCAGAACAGGAACGTCAAAAACAAAGAAGCCGATAAGAATAACGATAACTGCATTGCCAAAGGACAACAGGGCATAAGGCGCCACCTTTCCCAGGATGATCAATAAAGGGGAAAGTGGGGAGACCAACAAAATCTCCATGGTCCCTATTTCCTTCTCCTTAGCGATGGTCAAGGAGGTAAGCATGGCACATATGATCAAAAGAATCAAGGCAATGGTTCCCGGCACAAAATTATAGGCACTCGCCAGTTGGGGGTTATACAGCATGCGACTGGCCACATGAATGGAATAGGGGTCGGGGGATTCGTTTCGCTTCATCTGCTGAAAACTCCTGGTCATTTCCGTAAGATATTGTACCAACGTATTGGCATTATTGGGATCCGACCCATCGGTAATGACCTGAATCTGTGTAGGGCTTCCGGCATAAAAGTCCTCGGAAAAATTTTCTGGGATGGAGACCACAAGTTTTGTTTTGCCGGATTTCATACCAGCCTCCATGTCCTTTTGGGAGACCAGTACCTTTCGCACAATAAAGTTGCCCGAACTTTGTAAATGGTTGATGTACTGTTCACTGGTTTCATCCTTGGCATAGTCCAAAACATCAATCCTGGCATCTTTGAACTCATTGGTAACGGCATACCCAAAAATGAGGACCTGTGCCAATGGCATCCCAAAAAGGATCAAAAGCGTACGCTTATCACGTAAAATATGATAGAACTCCTTCCGAACAAATGCCATGAACACCTTGAACACGATCTGTCTTTTAAAGAATGAATTTTAGTTGAAGTGCCACCTCCCCTTCATTGACCTTAAAAACACATTTTTTAAAGCTGGGCTTCCCCATTTTGGTAAGATTGGAAGCGCCCACGGGTTCTTTGGGCATACCCATAAAATTGGTCTTGATTTCCCCATCCATGTTTTGATCATGAAACACGGAAACCGCATATTCCCCAAAAGGCAGTTGGGGAAAGGTAGCCATGGCCGTGTCATCAAATGTTTTGACATAGGCCTTTTTGAATGCCTTGTCCACTTCTTTGGGAAACCCATCGGCCCTATTAAAAAGCATAAAGACAATCTGTCCCTTTGATGCTTTGATTCCGGTAACGGTAACCGTAAGATTTCCTTTGGGTTCCACACCTTTGTCCCCGGATTCAAAACCCATAAGTGCGGCCACAATTAAAATAAAAGCAATTTTTTTCATGATATATTCGATTAAGGTTAACGGGCCAGCTTTAGGAATACTTGGTCCATGGAACTGGCCTTAAATTGTTTTTTAAGATTTTCCGGTGAATCCAACGCTTTGATCTTGCCGGAAACCATAATGGATATGCGATCGCAGTATTCCGCCTCATCCATATAATGGGTGGTCACAAATATGGTCCTTCCCAATTCCGCTGCCTGGTAGATCGCTTCCCAAAACTGCCTTCTTACATTAGGGTCCACACCGCCTGTGGGTTCGTCCAAAAAGACAATTTCAGGTTCATGTACCATGGAAACCGCGAATGCCAATCGTTGTTTCCAACCCAATGGCAAGGATCTTACCGGTTTGGTGCCCACTTCGCTGAGCTGCAACTCCTCCAGGATTTGTGACGTCTTGGTTCCGATTTGGTTCCTGGAGAGCCCATAGATGCCCCCATAAAAACGAATGTTCTCCTTTACCGTCAAATCTTCGTACAAACTGAATTTTTGGGACATATACCCTATGCGTTCCTTAATGCGTTCCGACTCTTTTAAAACATCGAACCCCGCTACTTTTCCTTTCCCTGAAGAAGGTTTGCTAAGCCCTGTCAGCATTCGCATTGCCGTGGTCTTTCCTGCTCCATTGGCACCCAAAAACCCAAAGATTTCCCCTTTTTCCACCTCAAAGGAAATATGGTCAACGGCCACAAAATCCCCAAATTGTTTGGTGAGCCCGGCTACCTGTATGACCTTGGTATTAGGCATGGTTTCCTGCTTTATGGGATAGGTCCAGAAAAACATCTTCAATGCCCGCCCTTATTTTCGACACCTCTACATCGATAAATCCCTGTGATCTTAGCTGTTCCTGAATGCTTTCGGGAGATAAGGCTTCTGTGGTAACGAGATGCAGGCATTCCCCAAAAGGCAATACACTATGGGTAAAGGACTGTACCCTTAAATGCTTGAGCAACTGATAGGTACTATTGGTCTTTACGGCAAACAAGGGCCGCTCAAATTGCGCCATCATTGCTTCAGGTTCATCTATCTTAAGGATTTTGCCCTCTTGAATGAGCGCAATTTTGTCACATAAGGTAGCCTCGTCCATATAGGGCGTGCTTACCAAAATGGCAATGTTCTTTTCTTTCAGACTTTTGAGCATATCCCAAAACTCTTTTCGGCTAACGGCGTCCACCCCGGTAGTGGGTTCATCCAGGAAAAGGACCGAGGGTTTATGAATCAAAGCACAGGACAGTGCCAATTTTTGTTTCATCCCTCCGGACAGCTTTCCGGCGAGCCTTTTTTTAAAGGGTTCTATCTGCACGTAGATGTCTTTGATCAGGTCATAGTTTTCAGCGATTGTCGTACCAAATATGGTAGCAAAGAAGGACAGGTTCTCTTCAACGCTCAAATCTTGGTACAATGAAAATCGTCCGGGCATATAGCCCACCCTTTTTCGAATTTCCCGGTAGTCCTTTTCGATATGGAGCCCATCCACAAAAGCTTCTCCTTCATCTGCCAAAAGGAGGGTGGTGAGGATACGGAAAAGGGTCGATTTACCCGCTCCATCGGGGCCAATAAGCCCAAAAAGTTGCCCACGCCCAACCTCCAGGCTTATATGGTCCAAAGCCTTGGTGTCCTTATACCATTTACTGATATTTTGAATACTTATGGCTTTCATTCTTCTAGGCCTGGATTAAAAAGTACTTCTCCCGGCATTCCAATCTTTAGGGTACCGTCATTGACCACCGTTACCTCCAGCCCATAAACCAGGTTCACCCGTTCTTCTTTGGTCTCTATGGTCTTTGGGGTAAATTCTGCTTCATCCGCTATCCAAGTGACCGAACCGACCAATTCCCTATAATCATCCTCGCCTTTATCGATACGAACCCTTACCTCATCCCCCAGAACTACATTTTGAAGTAGCGTGGCACTGGTGTAGGCCTTCAATTTTATAGTATCGAGATTGGCTACTTTAAAAAGTGGTGTACCATGGCCGACCAGTTCATGTTCTTCGGCAAATTTTGTGAGGATTGTTCCCGAAATGGGGTTAATTACGGTATGGTCCCTAATCTGTTGATCGATCAATGCAATCTGTGCTTCCAGGGGTTTTCGTTCGGACAGGATCGCCCTGTTGGCAATGCCAATGTTGCGTTGGGTGGTTCGAATACGTTGATCGACAAGATCGACCCTTCCATTGTAATCGTCAAGTTGTTGTTGGGTAGCCGCTTTCTGTTCAAACAATCGCAAGGTTCGGTCCCTTTCCCTGATCAGATTGCTTCTGTCCTCCAAAAGGACGGCAACTTCAGGCGCTGCTTCCTGTACCTTTAGATCCAATGCATTCAATTGGGCATTGAGCTTTAAGCGTTCCAGATGAAGTTGAATGGTATCTATGAGTCCCACGACGGTGGAAGCCGCTACTTGCTGGCCTTCCTTTAAATCAAATTTAAGGAGTTCCCCACTGCCTTTGGCACTTACCATTACACTGGTCGCCTCAAAATTTCCGTACGCATCGGCCTTGCCATTATCGTTGCAGGACATCAAACCCAGCAGAAGTAATGCGATAGGGAAGTATGGTTTCATAAATTTCATATTATAGTTGTCCTAAAAGGGTTAGATATTCAATTTGCAATTGTTGGAGCTGTGTTTTATTGAATTCCAACTCTTGTTCCGAATTAAGGGTGGCATTCAACTGGGTGACATAGTCCGTAGCATTGATGACCCCATTATCCAGTTGGACCTTGGTTTGCGCCAGGATGTTTCTTTGGAGGTCCACAATACCGCTATTGTTGGAGATTTGCTGTTGGGTTGCCTTTATCCTTTCCTGATACTCCTTGGATTTACTTTCAATATCAAAGAGAAACAGTTCGCGGTCCACTTCAACTTGTTCTTGTTGGAGTTGTAGGCGTTGCCGTTCCTTTTTTCCTTTGCCAAAATCGATAAAACTCCAGTTGAGTTTAACACCGCCCAAAGCGTAGGTAGTAGTGCTCAGATCGGAAAAATTCAAGGGGTTGGGATTGCCAATACCGCCTTGGGCAAAAAGGGAAATCTTGGGAAGAGTACTAGCGGCAATGGACGCTTCCTGGGCGGCATAAAAAGATTTCTGACTATCAAACAACTGGTTTTCGGGCCTGTCCACAGTGCGGGTATCGGGTGTAAACAAACCGGGTACTTCAAATTGCACATCCCTAGGAAACGTCTTGCCAGTTAACTGTTCCAGTAATAAAAAATAAGTCGCCATGTCCCTATCGATGGAAACGATGTCCGAAACAAGCTCAAGTTGGCGCACCTTAAGTTTCGCGACCTCACTTTCCAGTGCAGTGCCATTTTCATAGGCTGCCTGCATTGTTCCGATATTGGATTCCAAATCCTCTTTTGAGTTCTCAAAGATCAGCTGTTGTTTTCTGGAGAGTAATATGGCAAATAGCAGGGTGTTGACCTGATCTTTTAAGGTTCGTAACTGGACTTCCAAAGAATTTCTGTTCACACTCGCAGAAGCCGTTTCTATCTTTTTTTGGGCCTTGGTGGTTCCGCCATCATACAGATTGTAATCGATGTTCAACGCGGTATTCCAGGTCTCCAGGGGAGCTTGAATGGCCATGGTTCCCAAATTGAGCTCGATGTTCTCGCTCTGGACCTGTCCCCTTCCCTCTATACTGATTTTAGGCAATGCATTTTTTGAAATTACCGCCAACCCAACCGCCTCAATTTTGTCAATAAGGGTGGCATCCTTTACCAATGGATAATTGGAATGGGCCGCCTTGTACAATTCTTCCAATGCTATGGTGGAAGGGGTAATTTGGGCATGAAGACCACTTAAAAAGAGGATTGGGATTAGGAGGGTCAACTTCTTCATGGATATTTGTGGTTAACCATTTGGTTAATGCAAGTGTACGAACTTATCCTGGAATCAACCAAACATTTTAACCATTTGGTTAACAATTAACAAAAAATTATAGCACCATACTCTTTTCAAGGAATTCCATCACAAGCTGTTTACGCTCCTCCATCATATGCATATACGCTGTATCTGTCATTTCAAAAATCTTAAGAAATACCGGTTTGGCAATATGGGGAAAGACGATCAACGACATGATGGTGATCATAAAATGGGGTACCGGAATAGATCGTAGGATTCCTCTTTGCTGTTCCTCCAATACCTGGAGGAGAAAGTTTTGAAATGTGTTGTTTTGTTCCAGCTTTTGAAGCAGCTTGTTTTGGAAATTCATTTGGTTCCGCGCTATCTCGTTCAAAATAAAAATTGGGATGTACGGATTTTTGATAATGGTATCGGTATAGTTTGAAACCATTTTTTCCACTTTTTCCATGACCGGTGCATCTCCAGATAGGGCACTCATGAGTTGTTTCGACATCATGTCCACGGCCCCGTCCATGATCTTTTCAAAAAGTGCGTCCTTACTACGGTAATAATAGTGCAACATGGCTTTGTTGATTTTTGCCTCATCGGCAATGGCCTGCATCCGTGCCCCGGCATATCCGTGTTGGATGAAAATCTTCTTTGCCGCCCTTAAGATTTCCATTTCCGTGTTTTTCCTGCTGTCCATAATCCTTACGTTCTTGGTATGCAAAAATGAAGAATAAATTTGAAGCACATAATTATTCTGACCAAATGGTTAAACTTTTGGTCAACTTTTTACCCAAATCATTATCGGTTGAACGCTATTGAAACAGGTCAAAATGGATTGGGAACCACTTCCTTTCTTTTTCCTGCAACGCATCATTTTGTATAACTCCACGTCCTCAAAGGCAAAATCTAAAATTCATATCATGAAGCATCATTTTATCATTATGGGGGTTATGGCATTATTTCTGGGAATTCAAGATACATTTGCCCAATCCTGTGAAGCAACGCCAAAGGAAGAAGCGGGTCAGGTCGTTAAAGGCAAGGGCGATTCGGTTACAAGTGCCAACTCCGGCTGTACGCCCTCGGCATGCCGGGGGGCAAAAACCAAGTTTGGTGAAGCAAAGGTCATATCCGATCTAAGGCTCAGCCTGATTGCGCTGAAATCAAAAATGGAGAAGCATGGCACCATCAATTTCAACCCAAGATCGTATGACATACATGGCATTGTTGGAGAAACGGATGACCAAAGCCTGCGGATTATTAAAAATGAGATTGAAATCATTGAAAAGGAACTGACCCAAAAATTAAATGTACAATTTCCGGATAACGAATTCCCCACAAACAAAGCAAAACAGGTCACGGCCCTAAGGGCAAAACTTTCAATTTTAGGGAAAGCATTATAAGGTTCTTTTGTTCAATTTAAACCCATTTCAAACATGAAAAGGAAATTGATCGGTACGAGCCTGGCCTTTTGTTTTGCAGTACTGTCCATTACAGGGGTTTTGTCCTATTTCTATGATTACAAAAGGGGAATAGCAGCCACCCATACCCTATTTGGTTTTCTTTTTCTTGTTGGTGCTTTTTTCCATATTAAAACCAATTGGAATAGCCTGAGAAGCTACTTCTTGAAAAAAGGGTTGAATTCCCATTTTATTTTTTCAGGGTTTATTTTTCTACTCCTATTGACTTTGGCAATTACCGATTCCGAACCCGTATCAAGTCTTATGGATCTTGGAACAAGCCTAAGGGCAAACCAGAAAAGGAACGTGGAAAACAATAGCTTTATGGCCATTAAAAGGGATTTGGGAAGTCCCAACCAATTGGAAATTGAATTGGTCGCTGGGGAGCACTACTGGCATCCCCAAATGGCCATTTGGTTGGAGACCATGGAAGGCGAATACCTCACTTCGCTTTATGTGACGCATGCTACCGCCAAGGGAACCTTCTTCGGTGGACGAACAAAGGAAAACTTTAAAAGTTTTGATACCCAACAACGCCAATCACAAGCGTATAGAAGGGTTGATGCACTCCCTGTATGGTCACATGGGCGAGGTGTGCAACAGGCAGATGGCCTTTATGCCCCCAGTCCCGAAAAGCCTTTGCCAGATGCCGTTTCAGGCGCTACAATATCAAGTAGTTTCCGTCTAAGGACGTCTTTTGGGGGTACTCCGAACAGGGTGCGTTTGCGCTTGGAGATCAACGTGGCATTTGACGACAATGAATTCTACTCCGAATTTGATTTTCCCGAAGATGAAATTTATCACAACGGAACGGGTCAACTGGGCCAACCCTCCCTAATCTATGAAGCTGTAATCGATTTAGGCAATCCCGAAAGAACCTACTATCTAATGGATCTGCTGGGTCATGGTCACCATTCCGGCCAAACGGGATCCATTTATCCAGATTTGAAAAGGCTGACCACCGCCAAAAAAATCGTGGAGCGGATTCTAGTAAAAACGTTCAGGGCGGAGTAATACATTTTTTGGTCATTCCATAGAAAAGAGCCAGTGAAAAATTGAATTTTCCAAAGCTGACCACTGGCTAATCCCCACAACAATCATTGGGTTTTTGATGGCAAATAATGGTTCCCCTACCTGCCGATGAGATATGGCAGCATTCCGCAAACATCTGCCTGAGTTTTTTTCTTCCACGTTGTATCTTGGAACGAACCGTGACATAGTTCATGTTCATTTGCTCTGAAATTTTTTTCTGGGGGACATTTTCCAATTCCGATAACCTCAACAGTGTTCTGTATTCCTCTGGGAGCCGCTCCACAAAAGGCACTATGCATTGACTAAGTTCCTCAATTACATTTTCGTCATCCAGGGACTCATTCGAGAAATCATTTTCCAAGACCTCCAGTTTCCTTTTCTTGGCGCGGTAGTAATCGATAATGCTATTTTTTGCTATTCGGTACATCCAACTTTTTAAATTCTCCACGGTTTCCCAATTGCTCCTGGAAAGTTTTAGGAAAATCTCTTGGGTCAGGTCTTCGGCATCCATGATGTTATCCACCCTTTTCTTCACATATCCCAATAACGGGCCATATAATTTGTTGATTTCGTTACGCATATCATCGGTTAAAATAAAACAAACCCAGTCTAAGTTGTAGACGTTATTTTTTAGGAATGATGCAACATACTATCGGTTTTTCGGTAATTTAAGCATATCTCCGGATTGTTGCGCAAGGAGAAGCTTTGGAACATTGGTCCTGATCAATGCGCTACAAATGGTATGGTAGGACACAATCTCAAAAAAAAGGTCGCAGAATACCCTAAATTTTGGTGGTATGTATTCTTTATCCGACCTTTTTGATAAAATTACACAACACTAAAAATGGGGGTTGAATTCGTTAAACTGAAAAACAAAAAAGGAATGGAGATGGAAATCTCCAATTACGGAGCGACCCTAATATCCTTAAAGGTCCCAACTCTTGAGAACAGACAGGTAAACGTGGTCGCAGGATTACAATCCCCCGATGCATATGCCCAGGAAAGCTATCAGAGGCACAATCTTTTTTTGGGAGCCTCCATCGGAAGGTATGCCGGGAGAATTTCAAACGGAACCTTTGTCCTCAAAGACCATGTTTATCAGTTGGATGAAAAGGATGGAGTGCATTTGCATGGTGGCAAACAAGGTTTTGACAAAAAGACATGGGTTTTTGAAAAGGTCAACCATAGGGCAAATCCCTTTGCCATACTTAGCTACCAAAGCAAACATATGGAAGGGAATTATCCGGGGGAAGTGGATGTTGAGGTGAAATACCAATTGTTGGAAACGAATGCCGTAAAAATCACCTATTCCGCAACCACGGACAGGCCTACGGTACTGAATTTGACCCATCATTCCTATTTTAATTTGAACGGTCATGGTTCTGTGTTGAACCATCTCCTGCGGATCCATAGCGAAAAGTATCTGATCGTCGATCCTTCCCTACTGCCCACGGGAAAAATAGCACCCGTAAAGGATACCCGATATGACTATAGAACCATGTCAAAAATTGGGAAACAGGGGTTTGCCGGACTTGATGATACCTTTGTACGCTCCAAGACGCTCTTGGCTGCATCAATGTGGTCCAGGGACAGTGGAATATATATGAAAATCTTCACGAATCAACCCGCCATGGTCGTATATACCCCTCCCCAATTCCCCGATTTGAATTTTGCCCAGGGGGCATCTTACGATAACTATCCGGCCATATGTTTTGAAACCCAAAACTTTCCCGACGCCCCCAATAAGCCCCATTTTCCTTCAAGCATACTTTTGCCGGGAAGGCGATATGTAAACGAGACCGTTTTCGATTTCAGTTCAAAACCTGCACTATAGCCCACAAGCTAGCCTATTGCATTATATGATTACGCCCTTCACCAGGGGTACCGAGTTGTAAAACCGCATTTGGGCCCTAAGGATTTCCCATATGGGTATATTTTGGGAGATTAAAGACGATACATGCTACATTTCTGCCGAAAGGGGCCTTGCCAGTATCTGGTGGGACAATGGAAATAATCTGGTGTCCAATGATGGACTGGCCCTATTCAACAGGCAAACCCTGTCCAGGCCCTTTGGGGAAATAGCGGATATCATAGTACAGGCCAATAATTGAGGATCATTTATCCACTATAGCCTCTTTCCTTTTTTGGAGGAAGAGATGATATCCGGCTTTAAAGTGCCAAATTACTTTCTACGGCGATGAACCTTAAAAAATCATTGTTCCTTGCTCTTCAATCCGTCCAGGATAGTGTATGGAACGGATACCTATTGAACGAGCCCTTTGGGGAAATCCGAACTTAAATCATAAATTTAGGTAGTGCATCAATTTTTATACATATTGCTTCAAATAGTCTTTGCGGATACAAGCCCTATAAATACTTTTGATACCAATAGCCAATGTTACCTATCTATAAACAGAATTAAAATACATCCAATGAAATCCCTCACTCCTTCCCTGCTTCTCATAATGGTCCTATGTATCGTAACCGGATGTTCGGATACCAATTCAAAAAAAGGCCTTAACGGACAAAAAAACAGTGTTCCACCCAATTTTGAACAAAGGGCGAAGGAACTGGTGGCCGCCATGACCTTAGAGGAAAAGGTATCACAAATGAACCACGAGTCCCCGGCAATTGCCAGACTGGATATTCCCGAATACAATTGGTGGAACGAATGTCTTCATGGTGTGGCCAGAGCCGGAAAGGCTACCGTTTTTCCACAGGCGATTGGTTTGGCAGCGACCTTTGATAGGGATCAAATGACAAAGATTTCCAATGCAATTTCGGATGAGGCCCGTGCCAAACACCATGAATTTGCATCACGTGGCAAACGGGGAATTTATCAGGGGCTTACCTTTTGGACCCCCAATATCAATATCTTTCGTGACCCTCGTTGGGGACGTGGCATGGAAACCTATGGGGAAGATCCCTATCTGGCAGGAGAATTGGCAGTCCGATTTATAAAGGGGCTACAAGGTGATGATCCCGATTACTTGAAACTGGTGGCAACGGCAAAACACTTTGCCGTACATAGTGGCCCCGAGGTGGACAGACATCGGTTCAATGCCGTACCAAGTCCACAGGATTTTTTAAATACCTACAGCCCCCATTTTGAAAAAGTCGTTAAGGAGGCCAACGTTCATTCCATTATGTGCGCATACAACAGTTACCACGGTAAGCCTTGCTGTGGAAGTGAGGAGTTAAATGGTCTGCTACGGGACGAATGGGGCTTTGATGGGTATATCGTTTCCGATTGCGGGGCAATACACGATTTTTTTATGGAAGGGGCCCATGAGATCAGTGCGGATGCAAAAGAGGCATCGGCCATGGCCGTAAAAGCGGGAACGGATCTAAATTGTGGAAATTCCTACCCAGCATTGGTGGAAGCCGTGAAAAGTGGCCTCATTACAGAGGAAGAGCTCGATATTTCCGTGGAACGTTTAATGGTTGCCCGTTTAAAACTGGGATTGTTCGCACCGGAAGGGGCGGTCAAATACGAAAGCATACCTTATGATGTTGTCGATTCTGAAAAACATAGACTTTTGGCATTGGAGACTGCCCGTAAATCCATGGTGCTCCTAAAAAATGAAAACAGGGCACTTCCATGGGATAAGAACCAAATAAGGAAAATAGCGGTCATTGGCTCCAATGCAGATGATCTGGAAGTTTTGTTGGGGAATTACAACGGTTACCCAACCCAACCCATTACCCCATTGGAAGGGATTAGGCAGAAACTGCCAAATGCCGAAGTAAGTTATGCGGTAGGTTGCAAGCTTGCCGAAGGACTGCCCGTGTTTGAGCCCATACCGCAAAACGTGCTGTTCACGGATACTTCTTTAAAAACGGCAGGGTTACAAGCCGAGTATTATGACAATATTGCCTTTACTGGAACCCCAAAACACAAACGGGTCGATAAAACGGTGGATTTTACCTGGAGGACCACCCCTCCTTTTGAGGACATGAGTTACGATGCGTATTCGGTTCGCTGGACGGGAATACTATCGGTTGGCAAAACGGGGAACTACGCGTTGGGAGGAGAAGCCTTTTCATCCATGAAATTATTCTTGGACGATGTGTTGCTACTGGAGCGACAAGCTGTACACCATCCCAAAAAAATCTATGAATATGTACGTTTGGAGGCAGGCAAAAAATACAACATCAAATTCGAATGTGTCCAGAATAATACGGACCATTCCATTATGCGCTTGTTATGGGAATCCCCTAAGGATAATTTGGAAGCAGAGGCCATCGCCGCGGCAAAAGAAGCGGACGCCGTTGTTTTGTGTATGGGAATCAGCCCATTATTGGAAGGTGAGGAGATGAAAGTGAAGGTAGATGGTTTTTCCGGTGGAGATCGGGTGCATACCAAACTCCCCAAAACCCAGACCCAATTGATGAAAAAAATACGGGCATTGAACAAGCCTACCGTTCTTGTACTATTGAATGGAAGTGCACTGTCCATAAATTGGGAAAATGAAAATATCCCTGCAATCATTGAGGCCTGGTATCCCGGACAGGCAGGTGGCACCGCAATAGCCGATGTTATTTTTGGGGATTACAATCCGGCTGGACGCTTACCAATTACCTTTTATAAGGATATCAACGATATTCCGCCATTTAGTGATTATACCATGAGTGGTAAGACCTATCGGTATTTTAAGGGTCTCCCCTTATATGAATTTGGTTATGGCTTAAGCTATACCACCTTTACATACAGTGACTTTGAGGTACCGGAAACTGTGGAAGCAGGTCAGGACTTCACTGTTAAGGTCGCCATTGAGAATACTGGGGACCTCAAAGGCGAGGAGGTCGTTCAATTGTACATTCAAAACCCCAATGCGGATATGTTGAATCCACACAGCACCCTGGCCGCTTTTGAAAGGGTATCATTTGAACCTGGGGAAAGGAAAACATTGACATTTAAAATCAGTAAAGAACAACTAAGTCTGGTAAACGGCAAAGGGCAAAAAGTGGTACGGCCTGGGGCGTATCAAATTTCAGTAGGTGGGGCACAACCTTCCGATCGTAGGGCAAAGCAAGGTTCCGTACTGATCGAAAAACTTACCCTTACGGGAAGGGTTACGGCGATTTAAGGGTTTCCGGTACTATATATATGGGAGGTTATTCAGGTATTGATTAGGTGAAGCCCATTGTAGTGGGTCAACTTCGGTCTCACATTTTGCCATATGGTCGCAGCACTGCGTTTGGGATGGGACAAAACCAATTAGGGGAGGAGTATTTGCAGTATCAATTCAAAAAGGAAAAGTGTACCGGTTACATGAAGTACTTTGAAATGGATTCAATTAAATTGTTGCAAAAAAACAGTGCCCTTAAGATTTTCCTTTTTAGTGCGGAAATTCCTTTCCTTAAAAAAGTCCACGTGTACTGTTTTTCCAAATCCCCCTTTCTGTTCCAATACGTACAGGACCTTGAGAATATCCGTAAAAGGCCCCTCCAGGGTAAAGCGGTAGGTATCTATGGTCAAGTTGTCTTCCATAATGGAATGTTTGGCTTCAAAATCGGAAATACGGACAGATAGATTATTGGATTCGGAAGAAATGGTCTTTAAGAGGTTGTTTTCCACAGAAGTATCTCCCAAGTTCATTTGATCAAATGCAGAATCCAGTTGTTGTTCCTTTTGGGCCAATCGCGCCAATCTTTGGGGGATTTCATCGGCCAACGCGGCTTCTTCCTTAAGTGTTTTGAATTCCTCGTGGAGTTGCATCGTTCTGGAGATGGCCAATCTATAACAAAGGAACAAGGCCATTACAACGCCAAACAGGGCTACCATTAAACGTTTTTTACTATTCATCACAGCTAATTTCGATTCCAAAACGGGTCCGATTCGATTTCTCATAATCAAAATCCACGGTTTGTATGGAATGGATCCAAGGTAATTCCTCCAAAGCCTCAATCCAGCTGGAAAAGGAGACGTGGTCTTGTGTAGTCCCAATAACCCTGATTTTATTCTTTTCCAATAGTATGGGTTTGGTCTCGCGCACCGGAGTGGCCAAAGGTTGGTAAATCAGTTGCTCCAATCTTATGGTGCCGGGAATTCGGGAGGCCAATTCATCCAGATAATACGAAACTTTGGAACTGGAATGGGACACAATGGTCTTTAAGCGTTCTTCTTTTGCGGTTACCTTTCCCAAAAGCCCTTGATAGACTTCCCGGTTGTTTTCCGTGATACTGGTCAGTTCCCGCAATTTCCCAACCTTGTTGAAATAATGGTTGAATATCAGAAAATTGGCCATAAGAACTCCCAGGATAAGGAATAGGGAAAATCGCACTAAAAGGGAAAACAGTCTTTTGTTGGTGAAATCTGTCCGTAGCGAATTCAGTAATCCAGAAAGATTGGAGTTTTTTGCAAGGGGTGAGAGATAGCCCAAAATGGCTCCAAAAGCCATTAAGAATTGGGATTTTATGGCCAGACCGTTCAGCTCATACACAAAATCCACGGAGGCCTCGGAGGCCTGTAATGATACTATTTTTTTAGTGCTCCGATCGATCTCCAAGGAAAAGGTATTGGTACCGATCGAGGAATTGGTAATATAAGGAACTATAGCGGAGAGGGCACTACAACCTAAAAACAGGGAAACGGGTTTTATGCCCAGTTTTTCCAGTTTCTCCAGGTACTCCAGTACACTTTTCTTTTTGGAGATGGAGATATGGGTATCCTCAAGCAAGGGGTAGGTCTCAAAAAAAATGGTGTCAAAGTTAATGTTGGGGAACATATGGTTGACCAAGGCTTCCCCTTCCACCCTCTTTTCGGCATCGGTTTTTTTGGTGATGATACCCTCAAGGGAAAAGGCAATGCATAGGGGCGAGTTGGATTTCAATGAACGGACCATGGTCTCCCAGTCTTCATAGACCGTTTGCTGTTCCATAACGAGCTCATTCTTCTTTTTCCTTATCAAGATCAAGGCATAGTGGTGGGAACGATCTGGTGTTGAAAATACCTCCAATCCCTGAAAAGAGGAACCCGTTTGTATATATTTAAGAACGTTGCCGAACACTAGTAAATAACGGTTGGTTTTATTAGAATGGTCAACTTCTGTTTGGAGTCTTCCCTACTCCGTTGGCTAAAAAGCCACTTTATTATCGGTATTCGAGCTAAAAAGGGCACCCCACTGCCCGTATCGGTCTTGACTTTTTCCTCCAGGCCGCCCAAAATGGCCAAATCCTGGTTTTGCATGCGGATAATGGAACTAAATTCCCTTGAAGTCAACCCAGGAGGAGCATCCTCATCAATGCGTTCTCCGCTGAAATCGGACTGGATCACATTGATTTCCAGGGTCACTTGTCCATTTCCGGAAACCAAGGGTTTGATACTCACCGCCAATTGCGCGTCTATGGGCAGAAAGTTGCGGATTTCGGACGCCGTTGGAATCTGGGCGCCAAAGAAGTTCTGACTGGTCACCACGTAATAGGTGGTTTCCCCTATGGAAAGATTGGCGCGGTGCCCGTTTAAGGTGGATAATTTGGGGGTGGAGCGTATTTTAATGTTTCCATTGGCCTCCATGGCCTTGATCGTGGCAAAAAACTCGGGTACCACCTTACCGATATTAAAGGAACCGAACCCATCAAAACCGCCAATGATCTTATTCACTGTTTGGGCACCCAATGTTAGGTTCGCTTGTGGAAAAATAGCCCCTTGGGTGTCCACAGGACCATCGCCAATGCCCCAACTGATTCCTGTTTCCACGGTAGCGTTCCTGCGTACCTCGATCAACATGACCTCAATAAGTACTACGGGAACCGGTTTATCAATTTCCTTGATGAACTTTTTAAACCTATTAATGTGGGTTGCCGGGCCACTGACCAAAAAACTGTTCAATTCAAAATCCACTTGGATGTCCAAATCGGCCGTAACCTCGGCAGGAAGAATATTGACAATCGCTTCGGCAGCAGTGCTGTAATTCCCAAATTGATTGTTCTGTGGGGTAATGGGCCTTTGATTATTGAAATTCTGTCCACGGTTTCCAAGTCCCGCTCCTACTCCTGCTCCTCCTGGAACACCACCGTTTTGAAAGCCATTCCCCAAATAGTTGACCCCCCCGGTGACGGTCCGCCCCGCAGACCGATTAAATGAGGAGGAAGGCATGGGATCTCCCAACAGTTCCACCGAGCGGTGCATCATCTGTACCACTTCGAACCTGCGTACACTCAATTGATCGGCGGTCCCAAAATAATAAATGTCATCTTCTTTTTTAAAGGTAAAGGACGTTCCGGAGCTTTGGGCCTGTACAGGACTAAAATTGCCGGGCTGGCCCCTCGTGTTGCCATTGGTGGGATTATTCAAAGCCCTGCCGTTCGAAAAGGAGGTCGAGGCCTTGCTCTCAAAAATCTTGGTCAACAATTCATCAAAATACATTTGTTTGGCCTTGATGCTCACATTACCGGCCTCCTGTAATGGAGTGGCCATGTAAATGTCCAGGTTCAAGTCATGGGCCATGGATTTAATGATGTCCGCAAGTGGGACGTTGTCAAAGTCCACGGAAACAATTCTATTTGTAGTGTCTATGACCTGATAGTTGAAATTACTGTTTTGGCCGTAAGATCTGCGGTTCGCGGCAGAGGTACCTTCGGTATTGGAAGCAGGTTGATCAATCCGATCGAACAAATAAAAACCATCACGGGACTTGGAAAAACTAAGACCATTGGTCCCTGCCAGTTTCTCCATGGCAATTTCAAAAGGCACGTCCTTAAGGTACAGTGTAAGCGGTATGTTTTCCATTCCGTTCCCAAACAATAGGTTTTGACCACTGACATCGATTAACTTTCGAAAGGTCTTTTCCAAGGGGTCATTCCTCAAATCAGTGGACAAGTTATTGTTTAAGGGGTCGTATGAAATCAGAATTTCCTTTTCCGGAATGATCGGAGGTGGGGGTGCATATTTTTTAATGGATAGGATATTCCCTGTAAAATCAATATCCAACCCATATTCCTTGCACAAAAAAACCAAAAGATCGGCTACGGCCACATTGGAAAAATTGTTGACAATATTGATACCCTGTAGGCTTGGGTCAATGTTAATGTTGATTTGATGGACCTCTGAAACGGCCAAGAGAAAATTGGACAAGGGAACACTGCTTACATTAATGTCCAATTTGAGGGTTTCGGTCAATCCTTTATTATCAACCGCCAAGGCCTCCAGATTGTTCTGAATCTTAAGAATACGGCCCTCGTCCTGTGCTGAGCCCTGGAGACCGATAAAGAGCAAAAATGCCAAAATGAGGTATTTCATACGGTCAACTGGTTAAAAGGGAATATATTTCTTCTATGGACGTCGTCCCTTCCAAAAGCATGGCAAGGGCATTTTCCCGTAAGGTAGTAATGCTATGGTCCTTTATGTAGGAATCGATTTCCAGGACATTGTTTTTAATGTGTCCGCTTAATTCCTGGGTGATGGGAATCACTTCATACAGGGCCTTCCTGCCGGAATATCCAGTGTGGAAACATTCATGGCACCCAACGGCCTCATAATGGTGGGACAGATTTTTTGGGATTTGAAATCCTTCAGGGAACAATTCCTGGGATACCGGTTTTTGTTCTTTACATAAAGGACAGAGTTTACGTACCAACCGCTGTGCAACGCTCAGGTTTAAGGTGCTCGCTATCAAAAAGGGTGGAATGCCCATATCGATCAATCGGGATACGGTCGCCCACGCAGAGTTGGTGTGTATAGTGGACAGGACCAAATGTCCGGTAAGTGCGGCCCGTATGGCCATATTGGCCGTTTTTACATCCCTAATCTCCCCAACCATGATAATATCCGGATCCTGCCTTAAAAAAGTGCGCAGTGCACTGGCAAAATCCAAACCGATGTTTTCCTTTAACTGTACTTGGTTAATGCCTTCCAAGGTGTATTCAATAGGGTCTTCAATGGTGAGGATATTGGTTTCGGTATTGTTCAACAGTTTTAGGGTAGCGTACAGTGTGGTGGTTTTTCCGGAACCGGTGGGACCAGAAATCAGGACAATGCCATTGGGTTTTTTGGTACCCTCGCTATACCGTCGCAATTGCAGATCATTAAGTCCCAAATCCTGTAGGCTCAACTGTTCAGTGTCCCTGTTCAAAATACGGAGAACGATTTTTTCCCCAAACAGGGTAGGTAGGGAGGAAACCCGAATATCAAATTCGGCCCCGGTGGATTTTACCGTAATTCGTCCATCCTGGGGCAATCGCTTTTCCGCAATGTCCAGACCGGCCCTTATCTTTATTTTGTTCACTATGGTCGGATATTCCTCCAGGGCCACATGGAACTGTTCCACCAGTTTCCCGTCCAATCGAAAACGGACCCTACAATGGTTTTCATAGGGTTCAAAATGAATATCACTACTGCCAAGTTCCTTGGCGGTCACCAATAGGTTTTCCAAAAAATCGGTGGTGAAACGCAGTTCATCGCTGGCCGATTTTCGTGATTTTCGATAATTCGCCGTCAAAAGATGTTGCAAGGTATCGGAATCGATCTGCTCCAACTCCAAAGGAATGTCCAGTACAATTTGTAGCTCTGATTGCAGTTCCTCTAGCCTTTCCGCATCTGTCATGAGCACCAATGTCCCATTATTGCGGATTTTGGGAACGATCCGATAATGGAAGGCCTGTTCTGCACTGATATGTTGTGCCAAATCCAAAGTAATGGTATAGTCCGCGATCATAGTTAGAAGATATAAAGGGAGGGATGTTCAAAAAAGAGGGAATACCCAATGGCCATACTAAAAAATAGGCCCATAAGGCCTGCCAAGGGAATGGTAGCGTGTGCGGAACGCCCTTTAAGCGCAAAAAAGGCAATCAAGGAACAAAAGAGCGAGCTTGTGAACAAAATCAAAAATGTGACCGTTGGAAAGGCCATTGCCAAACCTATGAACAGGAAAATATCCCCCAATCCAAGACTATGGTCAACAAATTTCTTTTTTTGGACCAATCGGGTATATAAAAAGACAAGGGTCAATACCAATAGAACTGCCAAGAGGTTCAACAGGATGTGGTAAAAAAAGATGGTGGTCAAGGGACTGTACAAAAAATGAATACTGGTCATTAGTAGGGCCAAAAGGGGAAACAGGAACCAAAAGACCCTTCTTTCCTTAAAATCCTGGAAAGCGATAAAGCCCAGGGCCATTATGGCCAGAATCTTTAGCAAAACCATCAATCCTTTACGATTTGTTTGGGATTGCCATTTTCGTCTATTTCCCAAACATTGAATACACCATCCCCATCAAAATCGGTAATCGCCTCGGCCCGGGCCGTAAAGCTTGCGTTATCCGCATTGACCAAGGAGTAAACATAATTGGCCGTTCCATTTTCCTTTACGGTCCTTGGGGGCTCAAAATCCAGTTCACCAATATCTGCAGTGTACTTGCTGTTCATATAGCGGTGAGTGGTCTGGGCGTTGTAAATAGCTTTGAGCTGTACCTGGGCCTCCACACTTTTGGCCTTGGATATCAAGGGCATAAGGTTAGGTAATGCCAATAATAATAGGATGCCTATAATAGCTAATACAATAAGGGTCTCTTGAAGGTTGATGGCAAGAACCTTCTTTTTAAAAAAATGACGGACAAAGGATGACATGCTCTATTCAATTAAATGGTTATTGATTCTGCAAGATTGTGTGGGTATAACAAATTCCATAGCGATCGATGCCATAAAAACTATAAAGGTCTTAATATAACTATTCTGTAATAATATACAGAAAAAAAAACCATCCATATGATAATTATCATGTTATGATTCTAATTTGATACGCACATTTGATGTAAGAAAAATTGTGTTAAAAAATAATCTTTTTAGGTACTAATTTTTCTGCTGAGTAACAACCAAGATCATTAATTTTTTATCAGTTTTTAAGGCAAGCGTGTCTTTTCCCATAATTTTTCCATTCCGATGAAGCTAGGGAAAGCGATGGAACGAGACATATGACTTCCGGAATTTTATGATGGCGCGGAGTACGTGATGTTGTTTTGGGCGTAGGAAAAAATACGTGGTAATGGTTTTTACGATAGTGTTCCAAAAGAATGTAATACACATCATAACCGCTCTGTCATGGCCAACCCATTAAAATACCTTTCCGTACTCCTCTGGTTCAATCTCCCATTAGTATCCCTTGGCCAGACCAACACTTTTCCTACAACTGGCAATGTAGGTATTGGAACAACAACCCCCAACGCCTTATTTCAGATAATCCAAAACAACAATCAATTTAGTATTAGGCCTGAAAGCAATCAATCAGGGACGCTTATAAGTTCTGGGCAAGCAATCAATTTGGTATTTAACGATAACAATGTAGGAACCGACTTTTTCAGTATCAGGGCAAATGGTACAACATTCAGCACTTCGGACGAACTGCTGCGAATCATTGCCAACGGTAATGTGGGTATCGGGACTATCAATCCCTTATCAAAATTACAGGTTGAAGGAAGAATAGCCACAGGAAAATGGGGTGTACTCCACTTGGATTGGACCAACGAGCACAATTGGGGTGGTAGTTCCAATAAATGGGCAGGCTATATTGGGTTCAATGCCTATAGGGATAACGAAGATGCCAAAGATTATTTCTATGGAACAAACCGATATACGAGCAAAGGAGTATTCGAAGGGTCAAACTATGGCTTCCGGTGGTTGTACCGAAGCTCTACAAATAATGATTCCGATGGACAGCACCTATTAACCGAGTACATGCGATTGACCAGTTCGGGAAATTTGGGCATCGGTACCCCAAACCCGGACGCCAAACTGGCCGTTAAGGGCGATATCCATGCACAGGAAGTCAAGGTGGACCTTAATGGCGCGGTTGCTCCGGACTACGTCTTTAAAGAGGGCTATGACCTAAGGTCCTTGCAAGAAGTCCAAGACTACATAAAAGAACATGGGCATTTGCCCAATATCCCCTCGGCCCAGGAGATGGAGGCCAATGGTATTGATTTGGGCCAAATGAACCTAAAACTGTTGGAGAAGATCGAGGAGTTGACACTATATGCTTTAAAACAGGAGAAAAAACTTGACCAGCAACAAGGACAATTGAAAGAACTCGATGTTCTCAAGGAAAGAATTTCAGAAATCGAAACACTTCTCAATACAAACCAAAAATGAAAACCTCCTCAACCCTACTGACCCTTTTCATCACTGTGATGCTATCTGCTCAGACCGGCAATGATCTGTTCCTGGACAATGCCAAATATCTCTATGCCAAAACAAGTTCAGGGACCAATACCCGAACCATGGGTATTAATAGTAGCAATAACCTTTATATAGGAAGTGTGGACGCTTCAGTGAGCAATATGTTCATCAACCTCAATGGGTTGAATAGAATGACAATTAATGGAAGTGATGGTGATATTGGGATTGGGACAACGACCCCTGACGGAAAACTTCACATCCATGGATCCAATTCCAATACCACCAATCTGGTACTATCCGCCAATTACGAGGACAAGTTCCGCTGGCGGCTCAACACCATAGATAGGGGCAATGCCATAGATTTGGACATTACCTCCTCGGATACTGGGGACAATCAAGAGGCGGTATTGAAACTTTCCAGATCCAACTCCACAAGGCCCGAATTCCAGCTGTACAATAATACCATAGTGGCGAATAATGGATATGTCGGGATCGGCACGGCATCCCCTACCCAAAAGTTGGATGTTACCGGTAATATTATCACCAATACCATTTTATTGCGTGATCCAATAAGTACTACTGATTGGAATGGCATTTGGCAAAGCGGTTTTTACCAAAGTTATGATGCTACCAACGCACCTGAAGCCGGTCAATGGTTTTGGGGCCTAAACATGAATCATGGCTCCAACCACGAAACATATAGGTACAACGGACAAATAGCCATCAAAAATTCCAGTACAACCCCAACCATGTATTTCAGAAGTACCAACGTCAATGGTTTGGGTACCTGGGCAAGGGTAGTACATAGTGAGGGCAATCAATTTATTAACGGCAACCTTGGCATTGGCACTACCGCCCCAGATGCCAAACTTGCCGTTAAGGGCGAAATCCATGCACAGGAGGTTAGGGTAGACCTTAATGGGGCCGTTGCTCCCGACTATGTCTTTAAGGAGGACTATGATTTAAGGTCCCTACAAGAAGTCCAAGACTACATAAAAGAACATGGGCATTTGCCCAATATCCCTTCCGCCAAGGAGATGGAAGCCAGCGGTATTGATTTGGGCCAAATGAACCTAAAACTGTTGGAGAAGATCGAGGAGTTGACGCTATACATCATTGCGTTGGAAGAAAAGAACAAAAAGATACGGGAAATTGAAGAGCGCCTGAATAAAATGGAACAAAAAATCAATACATCAAGATGAAAAGAATTGCAATTGTTTTGACCCTTGTCCTTTGGACAGGCGTGTGTGCCCAACAACAATATTATCCCGTAACGGCGGGCAATGGATATGGTTTGCGCTTTTGGAACAGTGACAATTATAAGATACACATGGGCAATGCTTCCGAATACCAATATGGTCCTGTTACCGATTACAGTATTAAAATGAACATGAATTCGGATACCAGGAGGGGATGGACCTGGGGAATTGTTGGTTTGAGGCCGATTGCCGGGTTAAATACACAGGGGAACTTTCAAATAGCAGGTTACTTTAACGCGACCAATTATATATCGGTAAGCAGAAATGGAAGTTACCGCGTAGCCATGAACGGTCAGGGAAGTGGCTATATCACGGGAAGAAATGATGCAGTTGAGCAAAAATTCCTAATCCATACCAGTGGATCTTCCTTTTTTAATGGGGGCAATGTAGGTATTGGGACAGAGACACCAAGTCAAAAATTGGAAATATACAATCCCAATGTTTTCAATACCAATATGCAGGCTGAATCCCAGGACCATATCTCATTTACTTCAAACACCCCGGGAATTGGAAACTTTTTCGGGGGAATAACCTGGAAAACGGGGGCGCGAAGAAGGGCGGCCATTGCCGCTGTCCAAGAGCATACGGACTCAGACTTCATAGGGCTGGCATTTTTTACGAAAGGCACGGATGGCCCCGGTCCCATAGATGAAAGTGTAAGGATAACCCGAAACGGTTCTATGGGCATTGGCACCACCACACCAGATGCCAAACTCGCCGTAAGGGGTGACATTCATGCCCAGGAGGTCAGGGTGGATCTTAATGGGGCCGTTGCTCCGGATTACGTCTTTAAAGAAGACTATGATCTAAGGTCCTTGCAAGAAGTCCAAGACTACATAAAAGAACATGGGCATTTGCCCAATATCCCTTCCGCTCAGGAAATGGAGGCCAATGGCATCGATTTGGGCCAAATGAACCTAAAACTGTTGGAGAAGATTGAGGAGTTGACCCTTTACACTTTAGAACAGGAAGGAAAAATTTTGGGACAACAAAGAAAACTCAACAACAAAGACGAAAGGATTGCACAGATTGAAGAACGTCTTCAAAAAATCGAGAAACTCTTGAACCATAACTAGATGAAAAAAATTCTAATACCAATCGCCTTGCTTGCCGTCATTTTTGGCAATGGGCAAGTACACGAAAACCCTAACGGTAATGTGGGCATCAGTATCGCCAATCCCGGTTCAAAACTACATGTGTATAGCGGAGCCTCGGGGAAAGCCCCCCATAGTTTTGCCGATTTGGCCATAGAGGACGATGAAGCCGGGATGGTAAGCATCCTAACGCCCAATACCCAGAATGCCTATTATGGATTTGCCGATACCGATGATGATTTTGTGGGAGGCATGCAATACAACCATACCAATGATATTATGTACTTCAGGGTAAACAATCATGCGAGTGATATGGTTATCAATAAAAACGGCCATATAGGTGTTGGCACTACAAATCCGACCCAGGAAGTTGATGTTAACGGGGAAGTGCAATCAAAAGGATTTGTTTTGGTAGATCCCTCCCTGGGCTCCAATACGGATTATACCGCTCTCTACAGGGAAGACCTGGGCCCTGACAATGCTACCGTAAAACTTAGAATCGGTGACGACGCCCTTGGGAGTTTCCATATTGGTTATCGATACTGGAGTACAGGGGAATGGATTTCAAGATTTTATGTAAACAACAATGGCCGGGTTGGGATTGGTACTACAAGTCCAGACGCCACACTTACTGTAAATGGCGATATCCATGCCGAGGAAGTCAAGGTGGACCTTGATGTACCTGCTCCGGATTATGTGTTTAAAGAAGGTTATGATCTAAAATCCCTACAAGAAGTCCAAAACTATATCCAAAAACATGGACACTTGCCCAATATCCCTTCGGCCAAAGAGATGGAGGAAGGTGGGATTGAGCTTGGAGGGATGAACATGAAGTTGTTGGAGAAGATTGAGGAGTTGACACTCTATACCCTACAACAACAAACAATACTGGAAATGGTATTGCAGCAGACTAGAAAACAGGAAAGGGAAATCCAGGAGTTAAAAAAACAGATGCAATGAAAAAAATAGGAACGACAATCTTATCCCTGGGATGTTTACTGGGTATGCGTGCACAGAATGATTTCCCTCCTTCAGGGGATGCTAAAATCCAAGATGCCAATTTAACCATTGAGACCTCGCAATGGCGCCCCAGCCTCCTGACCTTAAGGGATACCCATTACAATCCTGATCAAGTATACCATTTTCAATTGGAGAGTGATGGGCTCAAAATAAAACAGGACGGGGAAGTAAACTATCAATTCAAATCCGGTGGAAATTTCATAGTGAGAAATGGCAATACCATGTTGGGGATAGGCAGTCCACTCTATAAATTACATATTAAAGACCCTTTGGGGGGTGCGGCCATAGGTCTTGAAAGAGGGGGCAAACTTTGGCGCTTCGACTTGCAGACCAATTCCGATCGCCTTTTCCTAGGCCATTCCGATAATAGTTCCATGGTTACTTTTCATAAGGACGGTAAAATGGGAATTGGAACCACTTCCCCAAACGCCAAACTGGAGGTACATGATGGAAGCATTGAAATAAATTCCTCGCCTTTTGCACACTTCAAGATAATCAGGGACAATGGTGCTACAGCTAGTATGGGCATAACCAGTAATACCAAGCACGCTTATTTGAGTTCAGCTGGTGAGTTAAAATTCTTGACGGATTTGGAAAATGCTGATATATCAGCAAAAATGTTTTTGACCAGGTCTGGAAGTCTAGGTATTGGCACTACTGCTCCAGATGCCAAACTTACTGTTAAGGGCCGTATCCATGCCGAAGAGGTCAAAGTAGATCTCAATGTCCCCGCTCCCGATTATGTCTTTAGAGAAGGCTATGACCTCAAATCCCTGCAAGAAGTCGAGGACTACATAAAAGAACATGGGCATTTGCCCAATATCCCCTCGGCCAAAGAGATGGGGGAAGACGGGATTGAGCTTGGAGCGATGGATATGAAACTGTTGGAGAAGATTGAGGAGTTGGTGTTATATACCTTGGAACAACAGGCTCAAATCGAGGAACTCAATCAAAAGGTCATCGAATATGACCAACTAAAGGAGCGATTGGAGAAGAACGAGGGACAATTGGCAAGAATTCAGGAATTCATTAACACAAAAACCCAATGAAAACTTTTAAAAACATCCTTACCATCATGTTCCTGTTGTTGCTTGTGAAAGGGTCTTATGGACAAATCGTTGCCAATCCCCTAAACAGTCAGTATGAAGGTGGGGAACTTCAATTACTAAACAGCAATGCCAGCTATAATCAATGGAATATTGACAATTACGCCGGTAGACTTCGATTTCATCATGGTGGCAACACGTTTTTTGATATGCATCCGTCAGGCCATACAGTCTTTTCCAATAGTGTGAGACTAAATAATGCCCTAAGGATATCTACTGAAAGTAGTTTGACTCCCGAAGGATCCATTCTAGAAGGAGATTGGGGCAATTATATTCTTACCAATAATTCCACAACACGAACTTTAAGAATAGGGGTATCCAATGACAACTATACTCGGGGAGAAATAGAGATAGAAAATAACAATTCGCCATCGTCCAGTATCTTTTTTAAGACCTCAAATACGAGCGGTGGTGCTACTGTTCGAATGAAAATTACGGGTAATGGCAATGTAGGTATCGGCACCACTAACCCAGATTCAAAACTGGCCGTAAACGGAAATATCCATGCCCAAGAGGTGAAGGTGGACTTGGTGGGATGGCCTGACTATGTCCTTAAAGAAGGGTATGACCTGCCCAGTTTAGCCGAAGTGGAACGGCATATCCGGGAAAGAGGTCATTTGATCAATATTCCCTCAGCGGCCGAGGTTGAAGAAAATGGTGTCCAATTGGGCGAAATGAACAAACTATTGTTGGAGAAGATTGAGGAGTTGACCCTTTACATTCTGCAACAAGAAAAAAGGATTAAAGAACTGGAAAAAAAAGACAATGAAAAATAGTTTTCTGTTAGTATTTATGGTTTTACATGGTGCGCTGTTAGCCCAGGATTCGTATCAAGGAAAATTTGCCTATGGGGCCACATCAGGATGGTGCAAGTTGGCCCATTTTGACTTGGCAGGCAACGGAATTCATAATTCGGTTATCGTCGATGCTCGCATAAACTATGTAAGAACCAGTGAAAGGGGATTCTCTGCAAATGCCAGATTATTTATGAGGGAAGGGAGTTCCAATCTGGGTAAATGGAGCTACGACATCTCCGGAACGGAAATTGGGAATTACCTCACATTTAGAAAAATAAATGACACTACTTACGAACTTTTTGGGAAATCCCAGGGCAACTATGGGCATATCTCCATTGAACTTTCCATCACAAAGGAAGCTGTATTAATTGTTGATATTCCCGGCACCATTGTCCGTGTAAATGATCCCGGCATATATCAAGACGTACCCAAAATAGGGAACACTGCAGTTGTCTCCGGAAATGTCGGTATCGGCACTACTGCGCCAGATTCAAAACTGGCCGTAAACGGAGATATCCATGCTCAAGAGGTGAAAGTGGACTTAGTAGGATGGCCGGACTATGTCCTTAAAGAAGGGTATGATCTGCCCAGTTTAAAGGAAGTGGAACAACATATCCGAGAAAAGGGCCATTTGATCAACATTCCCTCGGCAACCGAGGTGGAAGAAAATGGCATCCAATTGGGCGAAATGAACAAACTATTGTTGGAGAAGATTGAGGAGTTGACCTTGTATACCATCCACCAAGAAGAAAAACTCACCGAAAAGGAAATGCAGATAATGGTTTTAAGAGATGAGTTGAAAGCATTGAAAGATCGATTATCAACTATTGAAAAACACATTCTAGAAAAATGAGACAGTTCATACTTTATGCACTTATGCTTTTGTCCTTCATCTCTGTTATGGCCCAGGGCAGAAAAATTGTTTTAGGATCCAATAACGGCTCACCAGAATATTTGGTGGGTCAAATACCTGCCCACTCTACCAGCAACTATACGAAGCTTAAAGTAGAAATCTTTGGTGGCAGTTGGCACAACAACAATTTGGGGGAAAACCATTATTACATTTCATCACGGGATGGCCTCAAAATACATCAGGAAGTTCATGGTGGAAGTTATAGCAGGTATGCCTTAAAAGTCTACGACAATGGTAACGGCTATGATATTGTGGTCAAGGTTGTGGACCATTATCCTTCGTTCTACATACGATCCTGGCTTTTAGCTTCGGGAGGGACACTTTCGGAAAATACCATTCTGGATTATGATGCTACAGGGAAAACGGATATTACAGGGCAAATAACTATAACCACCCTTTTTGCCACCCAAAACAATGGCAACGTGGGTATTGGAACCATCTCACCGGATGCCAAACTTACCGTAAAAGGCAACATTCATGCTGAGGAGGTCAAAGTAGATCTCAACGTGCCTGCTCCCGACTATGTCTTTAAGGAAGGTTATCATCTCAAATCCCTGCAAGAAGTCCAAGACTACATAAAAGAACATGGGCATTTGCCCAATATTCCTTCGGCCCAGGAGATGGAGGAAGAAGGGATTGAGCTTGGAGGGATGAACATGAAACTATTGGAGAAGATTGAGGAGTTAACGCTTTACATCATTCAACTCAAAAAAGTGAGTGATGCTGAAGTTAAAACGCTAAAGCAAGAAATAAAAACCCTTAAAGCCCACATCAAATGAAGAGGTTACTATCAATGGCACAACGCTTTTTCAATACTACAATCGTTCTGGCCATAGTATTGGGGATTATGGCTCTTAGCCATACCTATGGTCAAACTTCTTATTCGGGGATTTTAAGTCATAGCAATAGTTATTTTACCATGTATCCCTACAGTTCTTCTTATGACAATGGAACTTATGCAAAGATTTTTTATGATGGGCATAACCGTCGAATCCAATTTTGGAATTCAAACTCGGCAACTAATTACACGGACATTAATGTGGGCAATGTATCCTCGTACGGAAACCTCATCGCCTATAATCCTGACAATACCTCAGCTTCAGCCTTTTTAGGCTGGCAATCCAATGTAGCAAGAATACGTGTTGGTGGCGTTGGCTCCGGTGCCACCTCTGGTTTAGATATTCAGACCACTGGTAATCAAAGTTTGATGCGACTTCTCAGTAACGGTAATGTAGGCATTGGAACCACCAGCCCTACCGCCGTTTTTGAGGTAAATAAATCCGTAAACAATCAATGGACCACAAGAATAAAAAATACCGGAGGTGAAGCCTTGGGGTTGTTGATACAAAGTGGCTATGGCGGAGCACAATCCTCAAACAACCCAACTATTCTGCAACTGGAGGATAACAACAACAATATTAGAATGAAAGTTCAAAGCAACGGAAAAGTGGGTATTGGAGCGGAACAAATACCCAATGGTTACAAACTGGCCGTAAAGGGCAAAATCCTGGCAGAAGAAATCAAAGTAGAGACGGGCTGGGCCGATTATGTCTTTAAAGAAGGTTATGATCTTCCCAGTTTAGCCGAAGTAGAACAACATATCATGGAAAAAGGCCATTTGATCAATATTCCCGCGGCAGAAGAGGTGGAAGAAAATGGCATCCAATTGGGCGAAATGAACAAACTGTTGTTGGAAAAAATTGAGGAGCTGACCCTCTATACCCTACAACAACAAGAGGAATTGGAAGCTCAAAAAATGGCATACCAAGAATTGAAAGAAGAATTCAAAAACCTAAAACAACTCATAACCAATAATCATGAAAAATAACAAGCAACAAAACATCCATCCCATGAACAAGCTTGCCTTGCCCATAGCTGTTCTGGCTTTACTGGCCAGTATATTGACCTTTTTCCTGGGGCAATCAAAGTCCGAACTGGTGTATGTGGATATCAACCAATTGGTAGAAGGCTATGAACGTACCAAAGTAGAAAGAGCGGCCTTTGAGAAAAAAGCCAGCACCTTAAAAGCCAACGTAGACAGCCTAATGGTGAGTTGGCAGGACGAGCTGAAAAACTATGAAAAGGAACGAAGTTCCATGACCAAAAAGGAATTGGAGTTAAAACAGGAATTGCTACAGAACAAGCAACAACAAATAGGTAATTACCAGCAGGCCATCCAAAAACAGATTCAGGAAGAAGATCAAAAAATGACCCAAACGGTGATCAATGATATCAATGACTATGTCAAGGACTACGGAGAGCAAAATGGCTTTAGAATCATCTTTGGGGCAAAAGGTAGTGGAAACATCATGTATGCCGAGGACGCTTCAGACTTGACAGCAACCATTTTGGACGGACTTAATGCGCAATACCAAGGTAGATAATGGAAAGGCTTCAGCTCAAATATCCGATTCTCCTGCTTTCGATCCTTGTGATGTCCTGTGGCCAAAAACGTTTCGATTCCGAAAAGGAATTATGGGCTTATGTAAAAACTCCTGAAAATGGGTATTTCCATGAAAAGAAAGTAGGTCAGATAACCTATAGCTTGACCTATCGTCCAACGGATGTAATGGTCAAACAAATGTTGCCAAATGATTTTTCGGAACGGACCATAGACAGTCTTAGAAATAAATATAAGGACTACCTCTATTTCAATTTGGGCATCAGTGCCAACAATAAGGAAATTTTAAATGGTAAGGTTGGCAACAGAAGTGCTTTTAGGGCTATGGTCAACGAATTGGCTTTTGGCATGAAGGAGAATTTAACCCTAATTGGTAGAAGTCGGGACACTATTGAAATGTTGGACTATGTATATCCCCGGATGTATGGGATGAGCAATAGTACGGACATGCTTTTGGTATACCCAAAAGACAATAGCTTTTTGAAAGAAGAATATTTCTTTTTCACCATAAAGGATTTAGGTTTTGCTACTGGGGAAGTAGCATTCAAAATAAAGACCAAAGCCCTTTCGGAAGAACCAAGATTAAATTTCAATAGAACACTTTAACATGAAAAATACAGCAAACAAAATGAGACGGACCAAGTTTTCACATAGGGTGATGGCAGTGTTTTTAACATTGACATTCCTGCCTAGTCTATTGCCAACCAACATGTTATTTGCTTCAAATAACGGTCCAAATGCTCCTGAAGCGGCAGGTTTTGAACCTGTTGATGCCACGGATATGGTCAATCTTTCAACAGGGGACCTAAGCTATGTAATGCCTTTACTGGATATGAATGGTTTCCCGGTAACATTGTCATATCACGCCGGGGTTCCTTTAGATATGGAGTCCAGTTGGATTGGCCTTGGATGGAATATAAATACTGGGACAGTAAATAGGGGAATTAGTGGAACTCCGGACGATTGGAAGAATGGTAACTCCTTGGATTTCATTTATTATAGTGATTCACAAGAGTTTTATAGCATCAATGTTGGGGTGGGCATTTCTGAAGCAGCTGAAGTAGGTGTTGGTTTGTCTTGGGGTTCAAATAAGAGCTTAACAGGATCGGTTTATGCCAGTCTTGCCTTTGTTTCTGCGAGTATTGATACGGATGGGAATTATGGTGTTGGGGTTGGTATCAGCAAACAGGGGTCTAATTTTGGAGGTTCACTATCCGTTTCCGGTAATGTGAGCCAATCCGGACTTAATGTTGGAGTGGGAGTCGGTGCAGCGACAAGTACAGGTGCATTTGCGAGTTTAGGCTATGGTTTCGGTTCCAATTCTTTTTCCATAGGCGCGGGCCTAAGTAACAGACAATCCTTTGATAAGGGACAAGCAGGATCGGCAAGCCTGTCTTTATCAAATTATTCTGCCGGGGATTACGATATTAGTAGTAAAGGATTTTATGTTCCCATTAATCTTGGTGTTTTGAACTTTGGTTTCGGGAAACGAAAGATTACCTATAAATTGGACAAAGCGTACCCCAGAAATGGCTATGGTATTTTATATGCCAGGGATGCTGATGTTACTTCTACAAACAACGACATACAAAACGATCGATTTAAAGACCTACAAAACCGCTATGTCTATGGGGATGCCTATGAGGAAGCCATTCCTGTGTTTCAAGACGAGTTCGTAGCAGATTATAAGGATAATCGTGAAAAGGTGAACTTTTCATTTGCCAGTTATGATTCCTATGAGGTAAATGCCCCAGGAATTTCTGGGATTGTACAGCCAAAGGTGTTTCAAAACGCAATCTTGTTGGGAATGGGCTATTATGGTTCCGATTCTGATGATAGCAATAAAAAAATGAGGGTGTACTACCATCATGGAAATGGGGTCACTAACACTAAAACATTTGGGACCTCCACTTCAAACTCCTCTTCGGATATCAAATTTTATTTCAATGGACAATTCACGGAAGATGTCGGAATTCTTTCAAGATCATTGGCCTATCTCTCAGGGGCAAATAGTTTTGACGATATGCTCGCATTACGGCAACCGAACAATGGATATGAAAACAATATAAGCCAAAGACAGAAATCTGGAAATTATGTAGAGGTATTCACCAACCAGCAATTGGCAACTGGTACTACCACACAGATAATGTATCCAGAAACATTTCAACAATCAGATTACGGAAGTTTGCCGGCAGACGGGATCGGGGCCTATAAAATTACAGCACCAGATGGCAAAACATACCACTACTCATTGCCCGTATACCATTACGAACGCATAGAACGTACCGTTTTGAAGGATAACAACGAAAACCATGTGAATGAGAAAAGGCAGTATACCCCTTTTGCCACCCATTGGTTGTTAACTGCGGTTACCGGTCCAGATTTTGTGGATTTCAACAACAACAACATACCGGATAAAGATGATTATGGATACTGGGTGCGTTTGGACCATGGGCAGTGGTCAGATGGGTTCGTGTGGCGGTCTCCTTATCAGGGGAAAAACTATGACACCAACTTAGTTGGGGACATCGAGGAAAAAGATTTTGGAAACTACCAATTGGGCCGTAAGCAATTGTATTATCTGGACAAAATTGTTACAAAAACACAGACCGCTTATTTTGTTAAGGATGTACGCTATGATGCTACAGGTGCCTATGGTGATAACAATGGGACGCTAACGAGCAGTACGACCAGATATGAATATGAGTTTAATGGACCATCCAACGTTCAAAATGCGGTGGGTCAAGGACAGACTTATGTTGGAGATCAGAACTTTTATAAGCGCTCTTTCCAGTTAAAATTGGATCATATTCTCCTAGTGAATGACAGTGATGGAAATGTTGGTAAGACTGGAACCGCCACTGCGGATTTGGATGAATACAACTGTCTTCCTGGCTATTCAAAATCCGCTTCAAGCAATCCGGGGTATGATTTTGGAAGTGGTTTTTGGTCCGAATATGGCACATCTTCCTATTCTGTTTTTAGGGAATACAATGTGTATGATGTCTTGGATTTCTCCTCTTTTGATTATAATAAGGCCATAAAGGTCATCCAGTTTGACCAGGATTATTCATTGGCACCGGGAACTCCCAGTTCTATTGCATGTACTGCCAATCCTACTGCGGGGAGACTGACCTTAAACAGCGTCCAATTCCAAGGAAAAAACAAAGCCGCCTACATACCACCATTTGAGTTTACCTACAAAAATGAAATGGGTTATCCCAATGTGCCCAATTCGGAAAAGACACAAACGTCCCAATTGACTGTAGACTATGCCAAAGACCCTTGGGGCTTTATAGATGAGAAGTATGTAGCAGCACTTAACAACTCCACAGATTATGTGAAATATGGTCCGGACAACTGGAGCCTTACCCAAATAAAGACACCCACGGGGGGGACCATTACTATGGAATATGAAGAAGACGATTACTATATAGAAGCCTTTTCCAGAAAGTTTTGGCAGGACAATTTAAATTTTAGGTTCAGGCAGGTTGATGTTCATTGTAATAATCTTAACCAACCTTGTGAATATGAAATCTTTATAGAAAATACATCTGGGTTGAGACCTGATGTAAAAGTTGATTTTAATGATTATTTCGAAATTGGCGATAGAGCATATTTTGATTTTTGGCTCTGCTTTATGAGAGGAGGCAGCAAAAAAGGAGAGATAGATTTTTCCAAAGATTTGGGTTTGGAATTTACTGTTAAAGATATTACTACAGATAGATTGGTTTTAAGTTCTATTTTCCAGAATGTTAATTCTCAAGCTTTTTTTAATACAAACGATTGGAGGGTTGTTTACAATGAAATACCATACCAACCCACACATTCAGTATTGGAATTTGATAAAAACTTCAGTCAACACATCGCTAATCCAAGGAATGATTGTCCATCTGCTCCATCCAATCAAATTAGATATTCCATGGTTTACAAACTTCTTGCCAATAAGGTAGACCGTGACCTTACCGGTGGGGGATTGCGTGTAAAGAGTATTACTTTGGAGAATGAGTTTGCCGATAAATATAAAACAGCCTATCACTACAACAAACCGGGTACAAATGAAGATCCGGATCATCCAGATTATGTTTCTTCCGGTATTACCTCTTTTGCACCGGAACGCAGTTTAAAGTTTGTACCCTACCAGCCAGAATTGCCAAGCCCAGGGGTCATGTATGAACATGTAACCATGGAACCTTTTGGGGATGACAACAAATCCATGGGCAAGACCGCCTATGAATTTTACGTGCTACAACCCATTTTTGACATTTTTGATCCAAACATTGAAATGTTTGATGTAGACAATACCTCCATATTTAAATCAGAAGTATTTGACCATGGTTATGGCGGGGTATGGATTCCCAATGCGGATGTAAGAGCCTATGCCAAAGAAGTGGATTTAACGGTGAACACCTCTTTAATTGGGCAGTTTAAATCGGTTTCCAACTATAACCGGTTTGGCCATCTGGTTTCCAAAACCACAAACAATTACCTAAGTGGGGAGGCCGCCAAAAATATTGATGGCAGGGGAGCAGTAAGGGAATCGTTCCAGACCATGAAATCGGTGTTTACTACAAATTCGAATGATGACAATCCCGTACTTAAGAAACGTTTGATCTCCATTTCTTCCAAGGAAGAATATTCCAGTGTGTTAAAATCTGTGGAAACGGTTTCTGGAGGTTTTACCTCAATGGAAGAGTATTTTGATGCCGATCCTGAGACCGGAGCGTTTAGGACTACGGAAACCACAAGGGCAGATGGTACAAAAGTTAGGGTGACCAAAATGCCGGCATATACCAAGTACCCGGATATGGGCAGCAAAGTGGTTAATCAAAACTATCATCATATGTTGGTGCAAGAAGCTATGAATTACACCCTTCTTGACAATAGTGGGACCTGGGTACCCGTGGATGCCAATATTACCACATGGAGTGATAGGTGGAATTATAGAAATTATAGTGGGAATATTTTGTATTGGAATGATGATTTGAGTCCTGAGGAGCGAATATGGCGAAAACATGAAAATTATGTTTGGGATGGCGATTTGGATTCCAATGGACAGTTCTTGAATTATAATTTGACGAATGACGACAGTTTTAATTGGTCCATTGGGGCATCCCAATCTACAACCGATTGGAAGAAAGTCTCCACAACAGCATTATATGACCGGAACTCACATCCGTTGGAAATAGTAGACATCAATGATAACAAAGCCTCCACTAAAATGGGCAATAGGGATTCATGGGTACTTTCTACATCAACAGCACCATATACAGAAGCCTATTATAGTGGCGCTGAATATATCCACTATAGAAATGTAGGATATTTTGATGGAGAGGTACGATCTAGCGGACAATCGACGGAAAAGTCACATACCGGAGATTATTCGGTAAAGGCCACTGCCGGACTTCAAGGTTTTAGGGTGTTTACCGATTTTGCGGCCCGTCCAGGAAAATATAAAGTTTCTGTTTGGGTGAACAATACCAATAAATCCAATGCAAGGGTCAATGTAGGCAATGGAAATGAGAACTTTAATGGGGAAGAGATTGTTGCTGGACATTGGACCCAAATGAACCATTATTTTGATTTGAACGGCCAGCAGGCAGTTTATGTAACGTCGGCAAGTGGCACAGTCTATTTTGATGATTTTAGAATGCACCCTGTATGGGCCAGTATGAACAGTTATGTGTATGATGAGAATGGTAGGTTGAGCTTTGTTTTGGGACCCAATAATATGGGTGCCCATTATCGTTATGACACAATGGGCAGATTGACCAGTGTTGGCATTGAAGTAGAAGCAGGTACTACCTCTATTGCCAACGGCGGCTATATTAATTCACAACGGTACAAATACGGCTACCAAAACCAATAAAAGATTCCAAAATGAAAAAGTTTTTCTTCGTCCTAACAGTAATATTTATTCTTGGTCAATTTGTTACTGGTCAAGAATATGGCTCAGGAAATTATGTGGCCACTAAGTCTTTTAGGCTAAACGGCAGCACAGAGTATGTAAATTCAGTAAGTTATTTTGATCAACTGGGACGGTTGATACAGACCCAATCCAAGGATTTTGCCACAAATAAGATTTGGGCACAACAGACCTTATACGATTATGAGGGCAGACCGGCTCTCACCTCGTTCAGCGCACCTATTCTTGGCGCCACTTCCCTGACGGGGTACAAAGCGGATTTTGTTTTGAACAGTGATAACACTACCTATAATATCCTTGACTTTGATGCACCAGCAAATGAATTCAATCCTAGGATTGTGGGCACCAGCAGTAATTTGGGACGGTTTTATAGCACATTAAATACAGAGAATATCTATCAAGATATAACAGGTTATCCGTTTAGTAGAACCCTGTACAGTGATATTAAAGATCAACCTATGACCGTTATTGGCGGCAACAAAGTTAATGCCAAATGGCCAAAGCCTTATACGTTTACGATGCCGGCAACAAATGAGCTCACCTTAAATGTTGCCTTTGGGGATCCATCATATGGAAACATTGAAACCTACAAAACGGTCACCAGGGATGCCAATGGCAACGAAAATGTGGTATTTACGGATACTGATGGGAAGGTATTGGCTATCGCAAGGTCAGGTGAGGGTGGAACAACTTCTGTACAAATGAATCTTTTTATAGGGGAACAGGGCTATGTGGATATTCATATTCCAGAGGGAATCACAGGAATTTCCACCAGCAATGATTCAGCAGTTACGGTGTACAATTTAATCGCAGATCACCAAACCTATATACCCATGGGCAGTTTGGCAAAAGGCTTTTTTCGTGTGGCTGTCAATGATTTGGAAAACTATGCCCCCAACACCATTTTTGTGAGGTACAAGGTAAATTACTATGATTATTCCCTTAACGAATATGATGAAGCCGATCGGCTAGTAAAAACCTATCAGCCCAAAGGGACTACCAAAAGTGCCAAACCCTTTACCACCTATGAATACAATTCGTTGGGACAGTTGGTGCATACCAAAAGTCCGGATGAAGGGGATGCATGGTTCAAATACAGGAAAGATGGACAGATTAGGTATTCCCAAAACAGCAAACAGAAATATGAGAGTACTTATACTGAAGAATATTCCTATACCCACTATGATGATTTGGGCCGTCCTATACAAAGCGGAGTTGCCGGTTTTATACCACAACCAGGAAATCCTAACCTTTTGGTATTTGAAAACCTAGATCCGGACACCAATCAGAATTTGGAGTTTCAACGAGAGCGTGTGTATACCCAATACGATTATCTAGAACAATACCAACTTAATTTTTTGAGCACTTTGCCCAGTGATTATCATAATCCTAAATTCTTGTCCGGTAATGTTTCTTCCACCAGAAATGACGAATCCCAGACCTACTATAGCTATGATAGCTATGGCAGGGTAGATTGGTTGGTCATCAATAACGATGATATCCCTGCTAAAACCTTGGATTACGAGTACGATCCGTTTTCCGGCAATGTGCGTCAGGTTATTTACCAAAAAGGAGTGGTCAATGAACAATTTTACCATCGCTACACCTATAATGAACGCGACCAATTGACCAGAGTGGAAACTTCCACCAATGGCACCAATTATGTGACACATGCGGACTACGAATATTATGATTCCGGGGAGTTAAAGCGTACAGAGATAGCCAATGGCCTGCAGGGCATTGACTATGTGTACAATTTGGCGGGCCAGTTAAAGGCCATCAACCACCCTTCTTTGGAAGCTGGAAAAGATCCTGGTGGAGATAGTAATGACCTGTTTGGGATGCAATTGGATTATAATGTGGACGATTACCAAAGAACTTCGGGGACCAACGTCTTGTCGCCAAACTACGGCACGGATCAGCTTAATGGAAACATAAAAGGGATTCGTTGGAACAACGATCGGACCGTACAGCCCGATTTGGAAAAATTATATAGCTACAGTTACAATCGGGATAATTGGTTAACAGATGCTGATTACGCAGGTTTTGGTACCAGCGGAACCACGGCAAATCCAACGGTGGACGATACCGATATATACAATAGCGGAGACACCCAAACCCAACTGGCATCGCAGCGCATACGATTGTTGCCAGGTTTCCATGCGAAGTATGGGAGCGTCTACACAGCGCGTATAGTGATTAATGATGGCGTTAATGACCCCAACGATGCCTATGATGTGGAGAACATTACTTATGATGCCAATGGTAATATCTTAAGGTTAAAGCGGAATAAGGGTACGGACAATGCGGGAACGGCCATGGACAACCTTACCTATAACTATCCAGGTACCGCACAAAATGGGCCCAATCGTTTGGGCCATGTGGACGATGCCGCGGGCAATGTGAGCGGTGCGGACGATATTGGAGATCAAAGTGCGGGCAATTACCACTACAATGGCATTGGTCAATTGACTTTAAATACCGCAGAGAATGTGGCATATAGCTATAACGTCAATGGTTTGGTTACAGAGATTAAAAAGGACGGGCAAACACTGTTAAAGCTGTATTACAATGACCGTAACCATAGGGTAAGGAAGGAAGTATATACGGGAGGTGCTGTCTCCAGTACTACCTATTACGTAAGGGATTTGTCCGGTATTGTTATGGCCATTTACCAAAAAATGGGGACAGGCAGTGTTGCGCTAAAGGAACAGCCCATTTATGGAAACAGTAGATTGGGTATTAACTTTAGAAACGGAAGTAATAGTTCTTATATGTATGAATTAACGGACCATTTAGGCAATGTACGGGTGACCTTTAATGGAACTACGGAAAGTTATGCGGACTATTATCCTTTTGGAATGCCCATGCCTGGACCGGATAACAGTTTAAACGCCAACGAATACCGTTACGCCTATCAAGGACAGGAAAAGGACCCAAATACAGGCAAAGAAGCTTTTGAACTACGGTTATGGGATAGCAGGCTTGGGAGGTGGCTCAATCCTGATCCAGCAAGACAATTCAAAACTCCGTACCTTGGATTAGCCAATAATCCCATGAATGGAATTGATATTGATGGAGGGATTTTCATTTTAGGAGGTTTAACTGATGCACAAAAGGCAATATGGAATCGTGTAGTGGCAGAAATCAGAAAAACGAGGTATGGACGACATGTTTATAATTTAGTACAAAATAGCTCGCACGAAGTTCATGTTATTTGGCGGTTCGGTTCTAGAACAGGTAAGGTAGGTGGAAAAGATAATTTTTTCGCCTCTGATGAGCCCAATATTTTTGGAGATAGAAGAACTTATCTTTCAATATCAGATGAGTTAAGTGAAAATGAGGAAGCACTCAAAAGAGGTGAAATGGGCCCAGAATGGAATCATGATGTAGAAATTGTAATAGGGCATGAAATTTATCATGCCTATCAATTAATTTCCGGATATAGCGGTACAAATTTAGCAAAAGAAAGAGAAGCGGTAAGATTTCAGAATTTTATGTTTCTAGGAGGAGATAGGAATGCAAGTTCAACCACAAAAGGTATTCGCACATTTTATGGTTCAGTTGGTATTGGAAATAATTTCTCCAATCCTGCAGGGATTGACGAAGCTCTTTACGACATTAAAACACATTTCTATTGGCAAAATATTGGTGGTTTTCTTCCTATTCCAACCTGGTTTACAACGAAAACACCAAAATCGGATGAAAACTGTGGTTGTGGGGTAAATAATTAAATTTCAAATATGAAAGTTGAGTTTATAAGTATATTTAACAGAATTGGTTCCATCTTGTTTTTATTGTTCTCTATATGGATTCTTTACATAACAGGCCTCCAAATGTTGAATTATGTCAATCAGGACCATACTATTTCTTCCACTTTCGGATACTATTCCTTTCCTCATGCTGAATTTTTTCTTTCAATATCGCTTTTCTTGATTGCTTTTCGTAGAGTATCACCGATTATAAAAAGTCGAAAATTTGTAAATAATTTTCTTGTTATAGGTATAGTAAGCTTGTTAGTTTATGAGGTTCTGATATACAATCTTAACATTCATGTGGTTTTTAAATTGTTTGCTTTAGTTGGAATATTGGCATTAAATATTGTTCAGCCATTTTCTAGTGACATGATTTTTAAATTGTTTTTGAAAAAAAGAACTTATATCGTAACGGGTCTATTAATAGGTATTTTAAAGTATATGTATAGTTTATACTATTTAGTTTAACCATTGGTGTCCCAGCCCAAGCTACCTCTAGTCTGTGACTAGTAGCTGTATCAGTAAACAAGATAATATTTAGGGAAAGCCAAGACAGTGATGTCTTGGCTTTTTGTTATTGGGATTTCCCAAAAACATGCAAAAGAGATGATCACAATACTACTTCCATGACCAAAATGCCAAAAAATCCTTCACCGGCAAATACCATTGTTACTATTTAGGGTTTTTCAATACTCTAATTCTTTAGATTTCTCACGCTCCCCTTCGACTGCGCTCAGGGTCGGTTCAAAATTCATGTTTTTGTCCCCTTGAGCGCAGTCGAAAGGTTGGCAAAAACATCTCGATTTCCTGCCCGATGATGTCATTCAGGCGGGCGCTCGATGTGACAGGAAAATCAATTTCTGGCACACACGTGGAATCAAAAAAATCAATCATAGAATCCATTTAGCCCTTTGAAAAAGTCTAAATGGGTTCATACAATCCTAAACAGACCCTTACTACAGTACACTTATTTTTTCAACAAACCACTTATGCATCGGTCTTTGCCTTTCTTCCCTCCCTGTATTAGTTTCAAGTTGCTCGGTTTCAGGAATGCCATATTCCTTTAAACGTTTCATTTTCAGAAGGGAAGAACGTGTATGTAGCCCTTTCCATGAGAGCGATCAAATGGGGTTTCCGGGAATGGGTAACCTCCGGTTGCCAACTGGTGGTAGCGGTGGGATGTCAGTAATAGGGCTTCCTCACACTACCCTTTATAGCAGACAGGTTTAAAAAAAAATACCGTTGCGTGAAAAAACTACTCTATATCCTGGCGTTTTCCTTTGGTTTTGGTGCTATGGCCCAACAAATCGAAGTCACAAACCTATGTTTCGGCGAGTTCACTGAGTTTCGAATCATATCAAGTGAAACCATTTGGAGGTTCGAGTGGGACTTTGGCGATGGTACCATCATAGATGGTGAAACCCCGGAGGATGTCTATTATCATAAGTATGGCACAACTGGTGATTATACAGTAAGTTTGATAGTGAACACCTCCAGCGAAACAAAGGATATCACAATCTACGCGCTGCCAACGGTCCCCACTTCAGTAGCCGATATTTCGGTCTGCGATGACAACAATGACGGATATTATTCCTTCAAGCTTAGCGACAAAGACAGTGAGATCCTGGGTACACAATCGCCGACCGAGTATGACGTAAGTTACCATCCCACCCTGGCAGATGCCGAAGGGGATACGAGTCCACTGAACGCTACGGCATTTTCCAATACCATCCTGTATCGACAGACCATTTACGCGAGGGTCGAGAATTTGTCAACCTCTTGCTACAGCACCACCACTTTTGATCTGATCATCAAGAATGCCCCTAAGATAACAAGCACAGTGAGTGATTGGCCGGTCTGCGATGACAACAGTGACGGATTGTATACCTTCAAGCTTAGTGACAAAGATGGTGAGATCCTGATTGGGCAAACCGATGGCAATTTTGAAGTTACCTACCACAGTACCCTAACGGACGCCGAAGGGAGTACGAATCCGTTGAACGCCAACGCCTTTACCAATACCGTCCCGGACCTACAAACCATTTACGTACGGCTTGAGAATCTGACAGCGCAGTGCTATAGCACCACATCTTTTGACCTGATTATCAATCCCTCCCCCGTGGCGAACGAAGTGAACGATTGGTTGATCTGCGATGACGACAATGATGGATTTTATACCTTCAACCTTACCGACAAGGACAGTGAGATTCTGGGCACACAATCGCCGACCGAATATGACGTAAGTTACCACCCCAGCCAGACGGATGCCGACGGGGATGCAAATCCGCTGAATGCTACCGCATTTTCCAATACTGTTCAGTATCAACAAACTATTTACGCGCGGGTCGAGAATCTGGCAACCCATTGCCACAGCACCACCTCTTTTAAACTGATCATCGATACTCCCGTGGAAAATGAAGTGAACGATTGGACGGTCTGTGATGACAACGGTGATGGAGTTTATACCTTCAAGCTTAACGATAAAGATAGTGAGATCCTCGACGGGAAATCACCAACCGATTATGCCATTAGCTATCACTCCAGCCTGACGGACGCCGAAGGGGATGCGAATCCACTAAACACCACCGCATTTTCCAATACTGTCCAATATCAACAAACTATTTATGTGCGGGTCGAGAATCTGTCAAACTCTTGTTATAGCAACACTTCTTTTAAACTGATCATCAACGATACTCCTGTGGCAAACAACATGAGCGATTGGACGGTGTGCGATGACGACAAAGATGGAGTTTATACCTTCAAACTTTCCGACAAAGACGGTGAGATCCTTGGCGGGCAATCGTCAGACCAGTATGTCGTAAGCTACCACCTCAGTTTAACGGATGCTGAAGGCGATGCGAATCCGCTGAACACTTCGGTATTTTCCGGTACCTCCCCCAGACAAACCATTTACGCGCGGGTCGAGAATCTGTCAAACTCTTGCTATGGCACCGCCTCCTTTGACCTGATCATCAAGGCCAGTGCCATGGCAAACGAAGTGGACGATTGGGCCGTCTGCGATGATAACAATGATGGGGTTTATACCTTCAAGCTTTCGGACAAAAATGGAGACGTTCTGGGGACACAATCGCCAATGGAATATGACGTAAGCTACCACACCAGCCTGACGGACGCCGAAGGGGATACCAATCCACTGAACACTACCACATTTTCCAATACCACCTCGTACCAACAAACTATTTACGCACGGGTTGAGAATCGGGCAACACAGTGCTATAGCACCACCTCTTTTGACCTGATCATCAATACCCCACCTGTAGCCAACAACATAAGCGATTGGTCTGTCTGCGATGACAACAATGACGGGTTTTACACCTTCAAGCTTTCCGGCAAAAATGGGGACATTCTGGGCACACAGTCACCAGACCAGTATGCCGTAAGCTACCACACAAGCCAGGCGGATGCCGAAGGGAATACGAATCCGCTGAACGCTACCGCATTTTCCAATTCCGTCCCGAACCTACAAACTATTTACGCAAGGGTAGAGAATCGGGCAACGCAGTGCTATAGCACTACCTCTTTTGACCTGATCATCAATACCCCACCTGTAGCCAACTACATAAGCGATTGGTCTGTCTGCGATGACAACAATGATGGATTGTATACCTTCAAACTTTCTGACAAAAATGGGGACATTCTGGGCACACAGTCACCAGACCAGTATGCCGTAAGCTACCACACAAGCCAGGCGGATGCCGAAGGGGATACGAATCCACTGAACGCTACTGCATTTTCCAATACCGTCCCAAACCTACAAACTATTTACGCAAGGGTCGAGAATCTTACAACACAGTGTTATAGCACCACCTCTTTTGACCTGATTATCAATACCCCACCAGTAATCAACAACATTAACGATTGGTCTGTCTGCGATGACAACAATGATGGATTGTATACCTTCAAACTCTCCGACAAAAATGGGGACATTCTGGGCACGCAGTCGCCTACCAAATACGCTGTAAGCTACCACATCAGCCTGACGGAGGCCGAAGGCGATGTGAATTCGCTGAACACTACTGCATTTTCCAATACCGTCCCAAACCTACAAACTATTTACGCAAGGGTCGAGAATCTTACAACGTATTGCTATAGCACCACCACTTTTGACCTGATTATCAACACCCCACCTGTGGCAAGCCAAGTGGACGATTGGACGGTCTGCGATGACAACAATGATGGATTGTATACCTTCAAACTTTCCGATAAAAATGGGGACATTCTGGGCACACAGTCACCAGACCAGTATGCCGTAAGCTACCACACAAGTCAGACGGATGCCGAAGGGAATACGAATCCGCTGAACGCTACTGCATTTTCCAATACCGTACCGGACCAACAAACTATTTACGCGCGTGTTGAGAATAAGGCGACCCAATGTTATAGCACCACCTCTTTTGACCTGATTATCAACGATATCCCCGTTGTAAACAGCGTAAACGACTGGATAGTCTGCGATGACAACAATGATGGATTGTATACCTTTAAACTAACCGATAAAGATGGGGAAATCCTGGGCGGGCAATCGCCATCCGACTACCCCATAAGCTACCACACCAGTCTGACGGATGCCGAAGGGGATGCGAATCCGCTGAACGCTACCGCGTTTTCCAATACCGTCCCAAACCTACAAACTATTTACGTCCGGGTTGAGAATCGGGCGACCCAATGTTATAGCACCACTTCTTTTGACCTAATCATCAATACCCCCCCTTTGGCGAACGAAGCGGACGATTGGTTGGTCTGTGATGATAACAATCATGGAAGTTATACCTTCAAGCTTTCCGACAAAGATGGTGAGATCCTGGGCACGCAATCGCCGACCGAATACACCCTAAGCTACCACACGAACATCTCGGACGCCCAAGGGAGTAAGAATCCGTTGAACGCTACCGCATTTTCCAGTACCGCTCCTGGACAAACCATTTACGTGCGTATCGAGAATAGGGCAACCCGGTGCTATAGCACCACTTCATTTCAACTGATCATCAATGCCCCCCCTGTGGCAAACCAAGTGAACGATTGGACGGTCTGCGATGACAACAATGATGGATTGTATACCTTTGAGCTTACTGACAAAGACGGTGAAATCCTCGGAGGGCAATCGCCAACCGAACATGCAGTAAGCTACCACACAAGCCTCACGGATGCCCAAGGGAGTGCGAATCCGCTGAACGCTACCGCATTTTCCAATACCATCACGTACCAACAAGCCATTTACGCACGGATCCAGGCGAACAATAACCCCGATTGTTACGATGTGACGGATTTTAACCTGATCGTCCACAATACCCCTGTGGCGAACGAAGTAGACGACTGGTCGGTCTGCGATGACAACAATGATGGGTCTTATACCTTCAAGCTTTCTGACAAAAATGATGATGTTCTGGGCGGGCAATCGCCAACCGAACATACCGTAAGCTACCACCTCAGCCAAACGGAGGCCGAGGGTGATGCGAATCCGCTGAACGCCAATGCATTTTCCAGTACTGCCCCCGAACAAACTATTTATGCACGAATCCACGCGAATAAAAACCCCAATTGTTACGATGTGACGGATTTTGATCTGATCATCAACGCTACCCCTGTGGCGAACGAAGTGAACGATTGGACGGTCTGTGATGACAACGATGATGGATTATATACCTTCAAGCTTTCCGACAAAGACGGTGAGATTCTCGGCAGGCAATCGCCAACCGAGTATGCGGTAAGCTACCACACAAGCCCCACGGATGCCCAAGGGGATACGAATCCGTTGAACGCTATCGCATTTTCCAATACCATTCCGGACCAACAAACCATTTACGCGCGGATTTACGCGAATAAAAACCCCGATTGTTACGATGTGACAAATTTTAACCTAATCATTAATGATACCCCTATCGCAAACGAAGTGGACGACTGGTTGGTCTGCGATGGCGACAATGATGGATCCCATACCTTTGACCTTACCATCAAAGATGATGATATCCTGGGCGGTCAACCCCCAACCGAGCATGTCGTAAGCTACCATCTCAGCCAGACGGATGCCAATGGTGGTGCGAATCCGCAGAATGCTACTACATTCTCCAGCACTGCCCCCGGACAAACTATTTACGCGCGTGTCGAGAATCTAGTAACCCATTGCCATAGCACTACCCCTTTTGATCTGATCATCGATACTGCCGTAGCAAACGAAGTGAACGATTGGAAGGTATGCGATGACAACAATGATGGACTATATACCTTCAAGCTTTCCGACAAAAATGGTGAGATTCTCGGCAGGCAATCGCCAACCGAATATGCGGTAAGCTACCACACAAGCCCCACGGATGCCCAAAGGGATACGAATCCGCTGAACGCTACCACGTTTTCCAATACCGTCCCGAACCTGCAAACTATTTACGTAAGGGTCGAGAATCGGGCAACCCAATGCTATAGCACCACTTCTTTTAATCTGATCATCAACCCTACCCCTATGGCAAACGGAGTGAACGATTGGAAGGTATGCGATGACAACAGTGATGGATTGTATACCTTCAAGCTTTCCGACAAGGATGATGAGATCCTGGACGGGCGATCGTCGGATGACTACACTATAACCTATCACGGCAGCCAGGACGATGCCCAAAATGATGCCAATAAACTGCAGGACGTCACCCTATCCAATACGGAACCCAGACAGACCATTTACGCACGCATCGCGGATGAACATTGCCATAGCACCATCACTTTTGACCTAATTTTCAACAATGCTCCTTTGGCGAAACAGGTCGAAAACTTGACCGTCTGCCTTGACAGTGGTGTTGGAAGTTATACTTTCGACCTTACCGAACAAAACGATAAGATCCTGGGAGGGCAGTCGACACACGAATATTCCGTAAGCTACCACGGCAGCCCGGGCGATGCCCAAAATAATGTCGGTCCGCTGCTGAATGTCACCCTATCAAGTACGGACCCCGTACAGACCATTTACGCGCGCATTGCGAATGAACATTGCCATAGCACTACCTCCTTTGATCTTATTGTCAACGAATACCCCCCTGTGGAAAAGGACGTGGACAATTGGACCGTATGCGATGACAACAATGATGGGTTTCATACCTTTGACCTTACCGAAAAGGAAGGTGAAATCCTGACCTTGGCCGGCCAACAGAGGGCTTCACAATTGAACACCACCTACCATACCTCCCACGAACATGCGGACAAGGGTACAGATCCATTGGAGAATCCTACCGCATTTACCAATACGGTCCAGTACCAACAAACCATTTATGCACGGGTCGAAAATGCTGGTTGCCATGCAACCACATCCTTTCAACTGGTTATCGATGTCCCCACGGCGGACAAGGTCGAAAATTGGTCCGTATGTGATGACGACAATAACGGAGAACACACCTTTGATCTTACCGAAAAGGAAGGTGAGATCTTGACCTTGGCCAGCCTACAGGAGGCCTCGCAGTTCAACATCACCTACCATACCTCTCAGGAAAATGCGGACAAGGGTACGGATGCGTTGGAGGACCCTACCACATTTTCCTCTGAGGCCCCAGAACAAACCATTTACGCACGGGTCGAGAATCGGGACAATGCCAGTTGCCATGCCACCTCCTCCTTTCAACTGATCATCAACGAACATCCCCCCGTGGCAGATAAAGTCGAAAACTGGACGGTCTGTGATGACAACAATGATGGAGAACATACCTTTGACCTTACCGAAAAGGAAAGTGAAATATTAACCTTGGCCGGTCAACAGAGGGCCTCACAGTTTAACATCACTTATCATACTTCCAGGGAAGATGCGGACAAGGGTACGAATCCACTGGAGAATCCCACCACATTTTCCACAACGGCCTCCGGACAAACCATTTTCGTACGAATTGCAAATGATCATTGCTATGGGACCTCTTCTTTTCAGGTATTCGTCAATCCATTGCCCCAACCAAATCTGGAAGAAACGTACTTCATTTGCCCGGACAACCCATCACTTCCCCTGGATGGTGGTGATTTTGATACTTGGGTATGGGAAAACGAAAGTGGGGAAATTTTAAGCGAAGACAGAACCATTGAAATTCAGGATTCCGGAAAGTATTCCCTGACCGCAATACAAACCCGGAATAGAATTGACTGTGAAAAAACCGTATACTTTGAAGTGTTCGACTCCGATGTTCCGGAAACCCTATCGGTTTCCACAAGTGGGTTTTCCGATGTGATCACCTTAACAGTGACCGCCACGGGAACCGGAGACCTTCAATATTCGGTAGATGGGAACACCTACCAGGACAATAACGTATTTCAAATCTTTCCCGGGGTATATACCGTGTACGTCAGAACATCTTCCCGATGTAGGATATTGACGGAAGAGGTGGCCGCAATTGGGTATCAAAAGTTCTTTACCCCAAATGGAGACAATGCCAACGATTATTGGAACATCATTGGGGCGGAGCGCCTTCCTAACGCTTCAACGGCCATCTATGACCAATTTGGAAAGCTTATACAACAGATCCCAACTAATAGTAAGGGCTGGGATGGCAACTATTTGGGAAATCCAGCCCCACCCGATGACTACTGGTTTAAGTTTGAATATCACAATGGCAAAATACTATCGGGGCATTTCTCCCTAAAACGATAAAATTAAAATTACGTGCTCGTTGGGATAATTCCTGTTAAATTTCTTACTTTTAGTAGTAAATAGTATGCCCTTGAAAACAACGTTTACCTACTTCCTAATCAGTTGTATAGCCCTATTCACTTTTTCATGTTCCTCCTATCAGGCCAAAAAACAGGAAGCCTTATTGCCCTTTCCGGAACTGGGTGCCATTGTTAAGGTAAAGGGTAATCTTTGGTACAGTGCCACGGAACAAGTAGGGTTACCCCAATGGACCCAGCTTAGGGTCACAGCACAGGAAATGCCCTTCAACCGGGAAAGCTACTTTGCCTACGCCAAAGCCACCCATAGGGCCGGTAAAATCAATAGCATTCCCTACATTGATTCCCTGCAGTACAAACCTAAGTACATTCGGCTACAACTATTGGACAAAATAGAAATCACCGAACTGCTCAATACCACAAAAAACAGAACGGTCCGGAGCTATCTGGAAAAAGATGGGGACCTAAAAATGGTCACTTCGGTAGATTTGGCCCTTTCCGAGACGGAAATCACCTTTTTCAATCAAGCCGAAGCCTTTGAACTACGAAAGGACGATTATGGTACCGTTATACTGAATATTGTGGATGGTGGTACGGAACAAGCGTATTACCTATCGGATCTGCGGGTATTCAATTATGGATATTCCAGTTTTTGTTGGGGGGAGGACCAATACCACAGGCTCCAGATTGAGCATATTGCGCCCGAAGGGGAAAAATGCCCCAAGGGAACGTATACCAAGCCCGATAAGGTCAAAGCAAATCAATCCTATGTAAAATTTTGAATATGCAGTTACGGATAGTAAAATTGGGATTAGTATTGTTTTTAATGGCAATGGCCAGTTGCGAGGATATTTTGGAAGAGGTGGACATCTCCAATCAACGTGTTACCGTATTTGCCCCTTTGGACAGTACCACGGTAACGGACAATAGCGTACAGTTTAACTGGGATCGCCTCACGGATGCCACGTCCTACCGCTTTCAACTGGCGACACCGGATTTTGTGGACACGGCCCAGATACTGTTGGACACCCTTTTTGTGGAGGACACCCTGGGTAGGGTCGCTACCCAAATCCAACAGGATTTGCTCAACGGGAATTATGCATGGCGCATCAAGGCCCTGAACAGTGGTTTTGAAACCCCCTTTGCGTTGCAGACCTTTGTGGTGAACGGGGATGAAAATGTTGATCTGGACCCACCCAATACCCCGCAATTGGTGGCACCGGTAAATGGGGCCACACAGGATGAGGCCACAGTGACATTCCGTTGGACGAGGGAAGATGTCCCCGGGACCGCAGAACGCGATAGCATTTATTTCTTTTCCGATCAAGCCCTGCAAAATCTGGTCGGTAAGGATATTGGTGCCAATAAGACCTTTTCCGCTGATTTTGCTGCGGGCACCTTTTATTGGTTCGTCAAAGCCTTTGACCTGGCCGGCAATGAAAGTGAGGACAGTACGGTGTTCAGTTTTACCATAAACTAAATTATTGAACGCAAACACAAAAACATATCTCTTGTTGGGCCTGGTGCTTATCATCTGGGGAATCATAGGGTATCGTATACTTTCCACAATTTCCCCGGAACCAAACGAGCAATTGGTGCTCACGGAAACGGTACTAAAACCTTTGGAAAAAATTGAAAGGGACACCTTTAGCATTAAGGCAGACTATAGAGATCCTTTTTTGGGCACCCTACATCATCCAAAGATTAAAAAGAAAGCCAAACCAAACGGGCCAAAGAAAGAACGCTTTGACATTGATGTGCGCTATACAGGTTCCATGTTGAACAGCAATAACGGACAACGCATTTTCTTTGTGAGCATAAATGGTCAGCAATCCTTGATGGAAAAAGGGAAGCAGGCACAAGGGGTAAGCCTGGTCAACGGTTCGGAAAAGACCATTACGGTACGCTACAAGGGCATTCTCAAGAAGATTGAATTGCAACAATGAAGTGGTTCACCAAAATAAAGGGCGGTTCCCTGCAGTTTGTCCTGTTCATTGGAGCGGTCATTGCGGTACTCCTGCTCACCTTTGTGCTGTTGAGCCATATGCACATTCAGTTTTCAAAAAAGTCGGATACCTACATTGAGACCATCAAACAGGCCGATTTGGCCCTGGAAATGGCCTTGAACAATCCCAATGGGGAATCAGTAGGATTAAGGAACCTCTCCCAAAAAGGCATTGAAACCACTGTGGTGCAGGAGCGCTGGGGCTTGTTTGATTTATATAGGGTTGACGCCTCCTTCCAGAAAACACAGTTTACCAAAATGGCACTTGTGGGAACGAGAAGGGCCACAAATGATGCCGCACTTTACCTTAAGGACAATCAACGTCCCATGATCATTGTAGGCCATGCCCGTATAAAGGGGGATGCGTATTTGCCCGATCAAGGTATACGCCCCGGTAACATTGCAGGACAGTCCTTTTATGGTAATACCCCGGTACAGGGCAAGCAAAAACGGAGCAATGGTTCACTCCCCCCAATAGCAGGACAACTAAAAAACAGTCTGGAACAATGGGCATCCCCAGGTTTTATCCCAGCACGATCAAAACGCCTAAATGGCCTGCAGTCCAATGAACTGGTCCATTCTTTTTTGGAACCTCCCTTGGTCGTTTGGGGAGAGGTATTGCAGTTGGCAGGAAAAAAAATAACGGGCAATGTTGTCCTTAAAGCGGATTATAGGATTGTAGTCTCCCCCACCACTCTACTTACCGATGTAATTCTAGTGGCCCCGGAAATTGTGATTCAAGATGGTGTCACGGGAAGTTTTCAGGCCATAGCTTCCAAAACCATTGTGATGGGAAAAAACTGTTTGTTGCGTTACCCCTCGGCGCTGGCGGTCTTCCATAGGGAAAGCCGCACCGCTCTAAATCAGGGTATTCCCGTGCCCAACATTCAAATACAGGCCAATAGCAGTCTAAAAGGCATAATCGGGTATTGGGAGGACATTAGGGAACAAAAGCAGCGATACCATCCCCAGGTAAGGATTGATGCAGGGGCCAATGTGATTGGACAGGTCTATTGCGAAAAGCATTTGGAGTTAAAGGGCAGTGTCCATGGTAATGTAACCACGGACAGTTTTGTTGCCATGGAGAATGGCAGTGTATACCAAAACCACCTCTTTCAGGGCAAAATAGATGCTGGGGGCCTACCCTTACAATATGTGGGATTGGGTTATGGACAGCAAGGGAAAGGAGGGGTTGCCAAATGGCTCTATTAAAAAAAATACGGGCGTCCACGCTTATGGAGACCATGGTGGCCACCATCCTGATCGTCATCATCTTTATGGTGGCTAGCCTCATCATGAATTCACTGATGGCCGCTCAGGTAACCGCGAATACAGGTAATATCTCAGAACGATTACATCGCTTGGAATATCAGTATACCCATGGGTTGCTGCAATTGCCCTATCAGGAGGATTGGAACGACTGGAGCATAAGGGCCGTCCTTGAAAAGGGCGTTAATGTTCCCGTGGTCCGACTGGAAGCGACACATAAAACATCCAAAAAAAACCTCGAATCCATTCTAGTTGCGCATGATCCGTTTTAACCAAAAAATAAAGGCGTTTACCCTAAGTGAGATGATGGTGGTCCTTTTACTCACCGTTATTGTAGTGGGCCTGGCCTTTTCGGTATTGAATCTGGTAGAAAAACAGATGGCGGGCATTCGTAAGGAGTATGGGGCCACTGCGGAAGTGCGTTTGTTGAAACAAGCGCTTTGGAAGGATGTAAGAACGTTTTCCAGAATATACACCGCCGAAAGTGGGGATGGACTGATCTGTGATGGTCCAGGAGGGCAAATCCAGTACTTGTTTTATAGGGATTACATAATACGGGGCAGTGATACCTTTAGGGTAGCAATTGGACACAAAAAATACTATTTCATGGGCAGACCCGTAATATCCGGTGAAGTGGATGCCTTGGAACTGCAATTGAGCGACAGCATAAGACAGCCGTTACTGGTCTATAAGATCAATGCCGCCGAATCATTTATGGATTGAATGGGATTTAAACTGGACAACATAGCAACAGGAACCGTTGGTGGAAAGGCAAAAGACAGGCCCAATGTGGATATCTGGAAAAAGGAAATCCATTGGTTTGGATCGCTTTTTTCCAACAAGAAAAAAGAGGATTTCTACACGGAACTCAGTGTGCTGTTAAAAGCGGGAATTACGTTAAAGGAAGCCCTGGAACTGATTCAAAAAGGCCAAAAGAAGGAAAAACTGGCAGATTTTTTTGGAGGGTTGACGGAACACCTGGTATCCGGTCAAAGTTTTTCCGAATCCATTCGCCAAAAAAAGGAATTTACGGAATACGAATACCATTCCATCAAAATAGGGGAGGAATCGGGAACATTGGCGGAGATAACGGATGAACTGGGCAATTTTTTTGCCAAAAAAAATGAACAGCGCAGAAACCTGATCAACGCCCTCACCTATCCAATCATTATTCTGGTCACCGCGATATTGGTCGTTCTTTTTATGCTTCGTTTGGTTGTACCCATGTTTCAGGACATCTTTAAGCAAAACAATGTGGAATTGCCCTGGATCACTAAAGTGGTGGTCTCGGCCTCTGATTTTCTACAGTCGTATGGATCGTGGTTTTTATTGGTGGTTTTAGCCATCATTTTTTCAAGGCGACTACTACGGAACAATGTGTCCGTTAAAAGGCTTCGCGATCGTATCTTATTAAGGATTCCTTATGTGGGTACTTTTATTAAGGCGGTCTATCTCGCCCAATTTACCCGGGCATTGAGTCTATTGACCGCTTCCCGATTGCCCATGCTCAACAGTATTGAGCTGGCCGGAAAAATGATAGATTTTATTCCTTTAAAGGATGCCCTGGTGGAAGTGAACCAAAAGATACTCCAGGGAAAGAGCCTATCCCAAAGCCTCAAGGACAATACCTTGTTCGATTCCAAGATGGTTTCCCTGGTCAAAGTGGCGGAGGAGACCAATCAAACTGAATATATCTTTGAGCGATTAAACTCCCAATACAGTATCGAAGTCCAACAACGGTCAAAATTACTTTCAACCCTATTGGAACCAATGATCATACTGGTGGTTGGGATTTTTGTGGGCGTCATTCTTATTGCCATGTACCTGCCCATGTTCAAGTTGGGCAGTGTACTGGGATAATCGCACTTAAGTCCATAGGATAGCCAGTGTTTCCAAAAGCAATGGGAGCGTTCACCTATACTCAAAAAAATCTGAAGCTCATTTTCCTTTCATTTTTTCAAACACCTGGACTATTTGAATTCATAATGGGAAATGGTATCTTAACACTTTTTTGTTACGAAAATAGAGATTAATTTGTCGTCCCCCGAACAGGACCGAGGGGTGAAGCCGCCTTTATGGGAAAGATATTGTTTTTGAGCCTTGTGGTTTGGAAAAAATGGTTTTCGCATCGACCTTTCGGGGATAGTCGGTATTTCGTTTTTAAGAATATCACACATAACAATGGCCAGCATTGATAAAACATCAAAAAGTTCTGTATTTTTGGGACAAATCGGAACCAATTAAGCAAATTGCAAAATAAAAATGTATGACACATAAGAAAGCAAAAAATGAGAGAAGGGACTTTTTAAAAAAGTCGGGGGTAGCCTTGGCAGGCATTTCCATAGTACCAAGCCATGTCATTTCAGGAATGGGACATACCGCCCCAAGCGATAAACTGAATATCGCCGGTATCGGTGTAGGCGGAATGGGCCGCGCAAACCTGAGAAATATGAACACCCAGAATATTGTGGCCCTGGTAGATGTGGATTGGAAATATGCCAAACGCTGTTTCGATGACTATCCCGATGCAAAAAAGTACAAGGATTATCGAAAAATGCTGGATGAAATGGGTAAGGATGTAGATGCGGTGGTGATCGCTACCCCAGACCATACCCACTATGTTTCCGCAGCGGATTCCATGCGGATGGGCAAACACGTTTATCTACAAAAGCCCTTGACACATTCCGTATATGAATCCCGAAAACTCCGAGAACTTGCCCAAGAGACCGGAGTTGCCACCCAAATGGGGAATCAGGGGAACTCCAGTGATGACATGCGAAAAGTATGCGAATGGATTTGGAACGGCGAAATTGGAACAATAACCAAAGTGGATGCCTGGACAAATCGTCCCATATGGCCACAAGGGTTGGAAAGACCGTTGGAAACACCTTCCCTGCCCCCCACCCTGGACTGGGATCTGTTTATTGGACCAGCCGAATGGCGTCCTTACCACCCGTCTTATACTCCATGGAACTGGAGGGCCTGGTGGGATTTTGGAACAGGGGCGTTGGGAGATATGGCATGCCATATCATGGATCCAGTCTATAAAGCGTTGAATTTAGGATTTCCATATGCTTTTGAGGCTTCTTCTTCCCAGGTGAACACGGAAAGTGCACCCATATCGGAAAAAGTAACCTATTATTTTGGTGAGCGGCCAAAGAAAGGAAAGGTAAAAATGCCGGCCGTAGAGTTTACTTGGTATGATGGCGGTCTGACCCCAAAACGTCCTGAAGGACTAAAACCTGGCGTATTCCTGGGAGACTGGGGAGGTGGTGCAATTTTTTATGGCTCCAAAGGAACCCTTATCTGTGGAACCTATGCCAGGGATCCATTTATCATAGGCCGAGAGGACAATCCACCTAGGGTCACCAATGAATTGCGAAGAATTCCGAATGCCATGGAAGGCGGCCATGAAATGGATTGGGTCCGTGCATGCAAGGAAAGTAAGGAAAACCGCGTGGAGTGTAGTTCCAATTTTGAATATGCAGGACCATTGAACGAAACGGTCGTTGCCGGAAATCTTGCCGTACGTTTACAAGATTTACGTAGAAGATTGGAATGGGATGCCGAAAATATGAAGATCACGAACATCAGTGATACGGATGAAATTCGAGTGGTAACCACCGATAGTTTTACCGTAATTGATGGTGATCCAAAATTTGATACGCAATACGCCAATTTAAATGCAAAAGAAGCGGCTGAGAGCTATATCAAAAAGACCTATAGGGAAGGTTGGAGCTATTAATAATAAACAAAACAAAGTCAATGAAAAAATCACAAATAATTGTAGTGGTGCTCGCAGGACTGTTATTTTCCTGTAATTCTTCCAAAAAAGAAGAAAAACAAGCAGCACAGGAAGAACCGGCAATGGAAAAAACCGAGACGGCAATGGTACCCAATGCCCTTACCGATGAAGAAAAGGCAGAAGGTTGGAAACTCCTTTTTGACGGAGAAGGTCCGTCCGGTTGGAGGAGTTACGGAAAGGAAACTTTCCCTGACGGCTGGGTCATTGCGGATGGTATGATACACTGCCCCGGTTCCGGCAGGGGCGAAGCTGGAGGAAAGGATAGAGGGGATATCATTTATGGAGGTTCCATGTTTTCAAATTTTCACTTGAAATTGGAATGGAAGATTTCCGAAGGTGGTAATTCCGGTATATTCTACTTAGGACAGGAATCCGATGACCTTGATTATATCTGGAAAACCGCTCCGGAAATGCAGGTTTTGGACAATGACAAACACCCAGATGCAAAGATGGGTACGGATGGAAACCGACAAGCGGGATCCCTGTATGACCTTATTCCTGCCAAGCCTCAAAATGCAAAACCCGTTGGGGAGTGGAACCAAGTGGAAATAATGGTGTACAAAGGTTCTGTTTGGCATAAAATGAATGGGGAAAAGGTAGTGGAATATCATTTGTGGACCCCGGAATGGAATGAAATGGTAGCGGGAAGCAAATTCCCGGGATTAAATGAAAATTGGGCCGATGTTGCCACCGAGGGCTATATTGGTTTACAGGACCACGGCGATGATGTGTGGTTCCGAAATATAAAAATCAAGGAGCTTTAATCCAATGCGTCCCTAGGGGACCCATTGAATCCATAGGAATAAAAAGCACGGTTTTAAACCGTGCTTTTTTAATTTTGGTAAACACGTTGATCATATTGTCACCAAGACATTTTCAAAGTCTTTTGAATACCTCTTGGTGAATTGGACAAAACCTTACGGACAATTTATACTATATCCTAACATTCGGATACTGGTACACGAACGCTTTAGGACACAGACCATTGGGATTTCTTCCATATCCAAGGCCATTTTTTTGTATTGCGCCCCTGAATAGCCTTCAACCGAACTGTGACCCTTAGAGCCAAAAATGACCTGTAACAATTCCAATCACAAATTCCCAAACAGGCTCTTAGTTCTCGTTCAAATATTTGTGTACCAAACTGATGGACATAGAGCCCTCGCCAACGGCAGAGGCAACACGGTTCATCGCCCCACTGCGCACATCACCGGAGGCAAAAATACCCGGCACACTGGTTTCCAAAAGATAAGGTGTTTTGTCCTGTTTCCATACCAGGCTTCCATTTTCGTGGTCCAATACCTCCCGTCCAGTGACTAAAAAGCCCTTTTTATCCTTAAGGAACAGATTACCCGTCCACTCGGTATAGGGTTTTGCCCCAATAAAGATAAAGATGGCCCTGGCCTCATGGTCCGTTTCCTGGCCACTTATATTATTACGCAGCACTAAAGCTTCTAAATGGCTATCGCCTTTGGCTTCAATAATTTCCGAATTGGGCAGAATCTCAATATTGGCCGTAGTATTGATTTGATCTATCAAATACGAACTCATGGTGGACACCAGGGAATCACGGCGAATCACGATATATACCTTTTTTGCAAACTTGGATAGGTACATTGCACCCTGACCGGCACTATTCCCACCACCTACAACGTATACTTCACCGTTCTTACAGGTATGCGCTTCCGTAGTGGCCGCGCCATAATACACTCCGGCACCCGTGAGTTCTTCCATCCCTTTATTAGGGAGTTTACGATAATCAACACCCGTGGCAATGACCACTGTTTTGCTCTTCACCTGGGCGTTGTTGGACAAGGTAACGGTTTTGTAGGAATCCTTGACCTCAATGGCCTTGACCTCAACAGGGGATAGGAACTCAATGCCAAAACGAGTTGCCTGGGTAATGGCGCGCCGGGCCAAATCAGAACCACTAAGTCCTTTGGGAAAACCCAAATAGTTTTCGATGCGTGAACTTGTTCCCGCTTGCCCTCCCGGAGCCTTTTTATCAATGAGAAGGGTCTTAAGTCCTTCACTTCCTCCATAAACCGCCGCGGCCAATCCCGCTGGCCCCGCTCCTATGATGATGACATCGTACAGTTCTTCCTGGGCTTTGATATTGAGCCCCAATTTTTCAGCAATGGTGGTAAGCTTCGGATTTTTCAATAAGCTGCCGTCCTCGAGGAAAACTACGGGCAAGTCTTTGTCTTCCAATGAATTGCTCTCACTTAGTTCTTTGGCAGTGGCATCATTTTCAATATTCAGGAATTGGTAGGGAAACATATTTCCCGCTAAAAAATCCTTGATATAATGTGTATTGGGTGAAAATTGATACCCCACTATCCGTAGGCCCGTAAATGGTGGTGAGTAATGGGCCAACCAATCCTGGAGGACATCATCAATTACAGGAAACAGTTTTTCTTCAGGTGGGTTCCAGGGTTTCAGCAAGTAGTAATCAAGCTGAACATCATTTATGGCCTTAATGGCAGCATCAGTATCGGAATATGCGGTAAGCAGGACACGTTTGGCCTGTGGAAAAGTGACCAATGCCTTTTCCAAAAAGTCGACCCCCAGCATTTCCGGCATGCGTTGATCGGAAAGGAAGAGTGCCGCTTCCTCACCTTTGTTCTTCAAGGAAACAATGGCTTCCAGCGCCTCATTGGCAGAGGTGGTGGCCATGATTCGGTAATCGTTTCGGTAGCGTGAACGAAGGTCACTTCGAATGGCGGCCAATACTTGGGCATCATCGTCCACGGCTAGTATAATGGGTTTTTTCACGGAAATCTTATTCTGGATTAGGGTCAATGGGCAAGCAAACCTCAAAAATGGTCTCACCAGGTTTTGAAGTGGCCTTTACCTGACCGTTATGTTGCTTTATGATTTTTTGGGTTACGTCCAATCCAAGACCTGTCCCCTTACCTACTTCCTTGGTCGTATAAAAGGGTTCAAAAATGTGGTTCAGGTGTTCCTGGGCAATGCCGTGGCCATTATCCTGTATATAGGTATAGGCAAAATTCTCCGTTGCCTTTGTGCGTATGGTCAATCGGCCTCCTTTTGGGGGCAAGGCATCTATGGCATTATCAATAAGATTTGTCCATACTTGATTCAGTTCGCCTGGTAGCCCCATGATTTTTGGCATGGCTTTATCAAATTCCGTAACCACCTCATGTCCTACTTTGCGTAATTTGTGATTAAGCACGTTCAACGTACTTTGGATACCCTGGTGAAGGTCCAACCATTGAAAGTCCAGGCTCTGGTCCATATAGGAATACGTCTTTACGGACTGTATGAGTGTTTCAATTCGAGATGAGGCCTCTTTGATATCAGTTACCGTTTTATTCGTGGTCATATTCTGCACAATCCATTTGAGGACGGGATTGAAATCCTCTTCCCTGAGCAATGACTTTACAAATTGCAGGTCTTCAATATTGAACTGATATTCCACCAATAGGGGTACTAAGTCATATTTGTCATCAAGACTACATTCTGAAAACCAGTCGTACAACTCGTCTTCCAAAGTGTTTTGTTCCAACAGTGTAAGTTCCGAGGGCTTTTCCGTTAGCTTCTGATACATAAAGTTGTTGACGGCGTCTATGGCTGTATCATCGGTCTTTATTTTAATGACACGTTTAAAATCGGCCGGCAATCCCATAAGATGCTGCTCCAATAAGGAAGCACTACGGACCATTGCCGAAGCGGGATTGTTCAATTCATGCGCCAGACCGGCAGAAAGTTTTCCCAAAGCGATCAGTTTCTCATTCTGCACCTCGATTTGGGTGATGTTTCGAATACGGTTGTTCATTTCATGGACCAAGACTTCCGTCAACTCATAATGGTCCCTGATCAACTCCCGCATTTTTTCCCGATGTAGCTTCCCCACCTTTGCCGGCTTTCTGGCAACGGCAAAACCAGTGGCCTGCTTTGCCCTTGAAAAAGGGAGCATCCCCGTAATATCATGTTTTTGCAAACGGCCAAAAGCCTTTCTACTGTTATTGTTTACCAGGTACAACTCAAAATCCCCTTCAAAAATGAGCATCAAATGGTCTATTGGGCTACCCTTTTGGAAAAGAAACCCCCCTTTGGGAATATCCACCATTTCCATATGCCCACTTAACCATTGCAACTGCGCTTTAGGCACATTATTGAGTTTGGAAAAGTCATTTAAAGCCTCAATCATATAGGATTCCTTTTATGTGAAAAAGCAAGTTTTTTCATAACTGAAAGATAGGGAACTTGTAGGGAAAAACCACCTATTGTATTTTGGCAGATACCGCATGGATTCTCCCTTAAGAAATCACTTAATATTCGTAATTTCACCTTGCACTAAAACCAAGCTATGCAGCATCATGTACTCCTTAACCTCTTCGCTATTTTCGGAGTGGCTACAGCAGTCATTATCATTTGTAAATTTCTGAAAATCCGATATATCATCGGTTATCTCATTACCGGTGTCCTGTTAAGTCCAAACACCACCTCTTATTTTGCAGATATGGAGGAGGTGGAAGTGTATGCCGAAATAGGCATTATCCTCTTGCTGTTCACCGTGGGACTGGAATTTTCGTTCAGCAATTTGAAGCGCATAAAAAACTATGTGCTCGTGGGCGGGGCCTCACAGGTGTTTTTTACCATATTCCTCACGGCAGCGCTCATTTGGTTGTTAATGCGCCCCTCTTTGGAGGAAAGCCTGTTTTGGGGCTTCCTCTATGCCTTGAGCAGTACGGCCATCGTGGTCAAGGTGTTACAGGATAGCAATAAAATCAATACGCCCCATGGTAAGTTCATTTTGGCGGTCTTATTGTTCCAGGACATCATGATCGTCCCCCTTATGCTGTTTACACCCATTTTAGCAGGTGCGGGGGAAAGCAGTGCCTTTGAGGCTTTGCTATGGTTATTGGGTAAATTGGTACTTATGGGCGGAATAGCCTATTTATTGGCACGATTTATTATTCCTTATTTCCTAAAGACGGTCATGAAAATACAAAGCCAGGAAGTTTTTTTGATTGCCCTGGTATTCATTGTTACCGGCATTGCCCTGTTGACCGAGAAATTGGGACTGTCACTGGCATTGGGTGCCTTTATTGCCGGACTTATCATTGCAGAGACGGATTATAACCGTATGGCCATTTCTTGCTTTTTACCCTTCCGGTACGTTTTCATGAGCTTTTTCTTTATTTCAATGGGCATGTTGTTGGATTATCGCATTTTCACTACGGATGGGGGATGGATCGTTTTCTGGTTCTTCTTTGCATTGACCGTTAAGGCCATTGCGGGCATTTTAGCTGTAAAAGTGATGAAACTGGAATGGAAGACCGCCCTGGCCGTTGGCTTTTCCATTGCGCAGATTGGAGAATTCTCTTTTGTATTGGCACAAAGCGGATTGCAATACGAACTGATCAGCCAGAACAACTATCAAATCTTTTTGGCCGTATCCATTTTGTTGATGTCCGTAACGCCCATAATCGTGACCCAGGCCGAACATATCCACCCCAGGTTTATCAAACTCTTCAAAATAAGGACCCATGGCTAAGGATACCCTAAAACTATACGGCGCGGACTGGTGTCCCAAATCTGCCAATTTGCGCAATTACCTGCAATCGATTTGGGTCACATTTGACGATTACAACGTAGAGACCGATGCCGAGGCAGAACAAAGCGTTCGTAAACTCTACAATGGGGATTTAAAATTCCCGACGGTGACCTACGGTACCGATTTTCTAAAAAACCCTTCCCTTAAGGAACTCGATGTTTTCCTGGATAAATATGGTCTAAAAGACATTTGATCCATTCGTATCGGCCTTAATGCGTATTTCCATGAATCCGCAAAACACATGTCCCCGTAATTTTAAAAAAAATTAAAGTTAAGGTTAACATGAGTGTGCATGTTAAAACTTAACATGCATTCCCTCTGACCTGGGTCTAGATTTACATTTCAATCAAAATTTATGGAAATGAAAATCTACCAACCCAACCGTCAAAAACAAGGTAAAGGGGCACAAAAATTAATCGCCTTTTTAGGCTTTGTAATGTTTTATTCAGTGGCCTTTGGCCAAGCCACCAATGCCTCAATTCGGGGTAAAATTACAGATGCGAATGGTGAATCCCTAATGGGAGCGGCCATAGTGGTAAAGAATACGTCCACCGGATTCGTCTCGGGCACGGTGACCAATGAAAATGGAAACTATAGGGTACAACAATTACCGCTGGGGGGGCCCTATTCGATTACTGTTCAGTATCTGGGTTTTCAAGATAGCGTAAGGGAAGGGTTTACCCTTAACTTAAGTGATGCCCTGGTTTTGGATTTTGTGATGCAAGAGGCTTCTACCGAACTGGATGAAGTGGTCGTAACATCCAATACCCTTACCAAACGGATAGAGCAATTGGGCGCATCCACCAAAATAGGCACCGATCAAATAAAAACACTTCCCCTGGAAGGAAGGAACTTTACCGGTTTAACCAGTCTTTCCCCTTTACAGGGTGGTGGATCTATCAATTTGGCAGGGCAAAGACGTACCTCGACCAATGTTACCATAGATGGGGTGAACGCCAGAAACCAATTAACGGCAGGAGAAATTGGACGGGGTCCCTATACCATTTCCCAAGAAGCCATTAGGGAGTTTGAGGTGGCCACCAATGATTATTCCGTGCTCCAGGGCAGACAAGGTGGGGGCGCCATCAACGCCGTAACCAAATCCGGGACGAATACGCTTAGTGGAAGTGCCTTTTTCTATCATAGGGCCGATGCGCTACAAAGCCAATTCAACATTCGCGGAGAAGATCGTGATGCCAATTTCTTTACTTCCCAGTATGGGTTTAGTTTATCGGGTCCCATCATCAAAGATAAGTTACATTTCTTTGCGGTCTATGAACGACAGGATGCCGGGGAGCCCCTGAGCATCGCGGACATTCAGAGTGACAATGACCAAAACCTTTTGGGTATTTCCCAGGAGAATTTAGATCGTTTTTTACAGATAGGACGTGATGTATATGGGCTGAGCGACTCTAGACAGACCGGTCAGTTTGATAGGGAAACCGAAGCCAATAACCTGTTTGTCCGCCTGGATTGGCAAATTAATGACAAACATAGGCTTACCCTTAGGAACCTATACAACAAATGGGAAAATCCTTTTAGCGTAAGTGACAATTCCAATATTGAAGTAGCGGAATCCTTTTCAAATTTTGAATCCCAGGAAAATAGCACACTGTTGTCCCTGCGCTCCATATTTTCCCCAACGGTGATCAACGAGTTCAAAATACAGTACCAACATGCTGAAAGACAATTCACCCCAAATACCGAACTCCCTTCTTCCAACATCCCCAGGGCCATTGTTGAAGTGTCTTCGGTATTGCCCAATGGTAATACACGAAACCGTAGTGTGCAATTGGGCGGGCAACGTTTTACCCCGGAAACGAATTTGGAAAACCAATTACAAATTGCCAATACGACCTATGTCAATTCTGGAAAATTCAATTTTACATTTGGGACGGACAATCTTATCACCTATTTGGAAACATTGCTTTCCAACGAGCAGAACGGCCGTTTTTTCTTCGACTCCCTTGATGATTTTGAGAATTTGAACGCATCCAGATATGCCCGTGAGGTTCCTTTGCAAGGATTACCTTTGGTAGAACAGACCGTTCTAGATCTTTCCTTGTTCGGACAAGTCGAGTTTGATTTGGCAGAAAACCTCAACCTAATGGCAGGAATCCGTTGGGATGCTACTGTATTTATGGATGAGGCCGAATTCAATCCCACCGTATTTCAAGAATTGGGCATACGCACCAATGAAAAAATCGACGACTTTGACAATATCCAACCTCGCTTTCAATTAACATGGAACGTGAAGGGCAAGAATACCGATATCATCAAAATTGGAGGGGGTGCTTTTAGTGCACAGCCGCATTATTATGCCCAAGTGAACAACATTCAAAATAGTGGAACTTTGCTTGGTGCCATAGATGTGACGGGGGATGCCGTTCCAACACCTGATTTTATTTCCTATCGCAATGATCCCAGTACCGTACCGGGAGTTCCGGAGGGAGAGACCCCATTTTCAACCATAAATGCGGTTAGTCCCAATTTTGAAGTCCCCACCATATACAAAGGAAACATAAGTTATACCCGATTTTTTGGAGATCGTTACACTTTGGGCCTCAATGCTATTTTTAGCCATACGACCAACAATTATGTATATCAGGAAGCCAACTTGGTGGCGGAGCCCTTTTTTACCACGCCCATAGAAGGACGTGAAGTATTTGTTCCAGCAAATACGATCGGTGAGAACGGACTTACCGATTGGACGAATTCAAGAGTATCCGATCAGGTGGGGCGTACTTTGGTCTTGACATCAGATGGGGTCTTGGACAACATTTCGGTCATTGTGGAAGGCTCTGCCCGTATTGGTCGCGATGGCTATATAAACGGTAGTTTTACATGGAACAGGACCAAGGACAATTCTTCCTATAACTGTTGCGTGGCCAATACCTCTACGTTCCTGCCTGTGGAAGGAGATCCCAGGGATCTGAACTACGGTTTTTCCGACAATCATTTTGACACCAAAGTGGTCCTTAATGGTTCCACGCCCACTTGGAAAGGATTCAACTTTGGAGCTACCATTATTGGAACAGGGGGCACGCGTTATTCACTTCATGTAGATGACAATACCAGTGCCAATGGGGATTTCAATTTACGAAATGATATTGCCTATATTTTTGACCCCACTGACCCCGCTACGCCGCAAGCCATCATAGACGGCTACAATGAAGTATTGAACGACCCGGAGACCCCCGAAGGATTTAAGGAATATTTACGGGAAAGCTTTGGTGGTTTTGCAGAGCGCAATGGAGGCAAGAACCCCTTTAGGGCCATCATTGACCTGCGCTTACAGAAAAGGTTCAGCTTTAACCGGAACAAACATGGTCTTGAACTCACAGCTGACGTGTTCAATTTTGCCAATTTATTGAACAAGGAATGGGGGCGTACCAACAACTTTGGAAGGAGAAGGGATTTTATGCGTATCAACGGCTTTGATCAGGCAACAAATGCATACGATTATAGTGTACAGACAGGAGCTGGTACAGAGCCCATAAATGGTACCCCCTGGCGACTTCAGCTGGGCGCACGATACACCTTTAATTAAGTTGAGTTGTTTATTAGCTATGGAGAGGGGTTTGAACTTAACAAGCCCCTCTTATGAAAACGGTACCTTACTTTTTAAAATGAATTTCATAAATAGACCCTGATGAAGAAAAGGATCCTTACATATCTTAGTATAACGTTGTTCGTTTTTCATACAACACAAGCACAGGACAATGCACTTAGTGATCATGTGGTATTGATATCCATAGACGGATTTAGGCCTGATTTCTATCTGGAAACACCATGGCCGGCCCCCAACTTAAAAATGATGGCCTCCACCGGGGTTCATGCAAATGGGGTCCAAAGTGTATTTCCATCGGTTACCTATCCTTCACATACCACGATTATAACAGGCGCTTTTCCCGCAACCCATGGTATTTATTACAATAGTCCTTTTGAACCAAACGGGCAAACCGGAAAATGGTATTGGGAAAGTGATCTGATACAAACGGAAACCCTATGGGATGCCGTAAAAGCCAAGGGCAAAATCAGTGCAAGCTTTATTTGGCCGGTTTCTGTTGGCGCTCCCATTGATTACAACATTCCTGAAGTTTGGACGCTGGATAGGTCCTATGGAAGAATTGTGCCAATGCGGGATCACGAAACCCCAAAAGGACTTCTGAAGGAAATGGAAATAGCTGTTTTGGGAAAAATGGATACCACAACGTTTAATGGGGATTATCTGAACCGTGAAGACAGAACTGGTGAAATGGCCGCATATGTGCTATCAAAATATAGGCCCAATTTAATGACGATCCATTTAATTGCAACAGACCATTTTCAGCACCAACAAGGAAGAAATGGAGCAAAAGTACATACGGCCATAGCCGCAGTTGACCGGGCAATAGGAAAAATACTGGAAGCAGCCGAGCGTTCCAATATATTGGAGAACACAACTTTTATCATAACGGGAGATCATGGTTTTGTGGATATACACTCCGCCTTAAGCCCTAATATCTGGTTGGTTGAAGAAGGCCTAATGGAAGACAAAAAGGACAGGGGAAACTGGAAGGCAACTTTTCATACCTCCGGGGCCTCCGCTTTCTTGATGCTCAAGGATAAAAAAGATGAACGTACGTTAAAGAAAGTGAGGAAAAAATTGGATAACCTTCCCCTATCACATCGAAAGCTGTTCCGTATTGTAGAAAAGGACGAACTTAACGAAATTGGTGCGGATCCCAATGCTTCTTTTGCGCTTGCCCCTATTCCGGGAGTGGCCATGACCGCTTCGACCCATGGGGATGTATTGAAACCAAGGAGCGGAGGAACGCATGGATATTTCCCTGATTTTCGGGAAATAGAAACCGGGTTCATAGCTTGGGGCTCAGGTATTTCATCAGGTGTAACAGTGGGAAAAATGGGGCTGGAAGATATCGCGCCGCTGGTAAGCGAGCTTTTGGGATTGCATTTTAAGGCAAAAAATGGCGTGCTATATCCAGGTGTTTTAAACCGTTGAAACTGATTTTTTCTTTAAGGCGCTGGAGATGGTCTGTCGGGTCGCCCCAATAAGATCCCCTAAGTCCTTTTGGGTCAAAAGGTCGTACAGCTTATACGTGGAACCCGTATCATCATTGATATTTTTGTTAAAATAGGATTCTAAAAACCGAAGTTTTTCCGTGGTGCTCTTTTCGTTTATTTTACGCAGTTTCTTCTCTGCGGTACACCATCTTTTTACAATGTAGGAGATAAACCATTCAGCAATAGCAGGTTCTTCTATAATTACTTCCTTAAAAAAGGACAATTGATAGACCCGCAACCGGGTGGCCGTGAGTGTTTTTGAAAATTCAAAGAATTGATTGTTCAGATATTTAAGATTCCCGAAGAAATCCTTTTCCGATACTACATCATAGACAAATTCCTCACCCTGTTCGGTATAACTTCCCAGCTTCAGGGCCCCATTGATCACTTCGTAAATATACTTGTGTTCCAATGGAGGTTTGTATATATATTCATTTTTTTGAACAATCAGTTCAGACACCTTGTCATTAAGGTTATAGCCCAAACTGTCCCTTAAATAATGAAAAAGGTCAAAATTCTCGTAGTTTGTATTGATTGGTCGTTCCATGGTAGGGATATGCCAAAAAAACTGAATATTCCCTTCAAAATTAGGTTCCCTGAATTAGCTTAAGGTTATCCATTGATTATTAAAAAGCTTATGAGGACATAATGGTGGTGGAAAAATTGGTCTGAAACAAAAAGCCCCTGAAAAATTTCAGGGGCCTAATTTGTACCGAAGGTGGGAATCGAACCCACACGGTATTGCTACCACTGGATTTTGAATCCAGCGCGTCTACCAATTCCGCCACTTCGGCCAATGGGACTGCAAAGCTAAAAAATAATTTGAATCCCAAAACCAAAATAACCACAATTATCCTTTAGCAAGCCAGATTAATTTTTAAATTTGCACCGCTTTTGAACAGGCTTAGCTTTTAGCGCTGTTATAAATTGTAAGCAATGCCATATCAAGTTCCGGAACCAAAAATATTTGCATGTACGCAAAGTACCGTATTGGGCGAAAATATTGCGAAAGCGTATGGGGCCGATTTGGGAAAAGTACATTTCTCAAGATACAGTGACGGAGAGTTCCAGCCCTCTTTTGAGGAATCCATTAGAGGGGCGCGAATTTTTATCATTGGTTCCACCAATCCCGGTCCGGAAAATTTGATGGAAATGCTATTGATGCTGGATGCCGCCAAAAGGGCCTCAGCAAGACATATTACAGCGGTAATGCCCTATTTTGGTTGGGCAAGACAGGATAGAAAGGATAAGCCCAGGGTTCCAATTGCGGCCAAGTTGATTGCCAAAATGCTGGAAACCGCTGGTGCAACACGGATCATTACCATGGATTTGCATGCCGATCAAATTCAAGGTTTTTTCGAAAAACCGGTGGATCACTTGTTTGCCTCCACCCTTTTCTTTCCCTATCTACAAAACCTTAACCTGGAGAACCTTTGTATCGCTTCCCCGGACATGGGGGGCTCCAAAAGGGCCTATGCGTATTCCAAAGCACTGGAAAGCGATGTGGTCATATGTTACAAGCAACGTGCCAAGGCCAATGTCATTTCCAAAATGGAATTGATCGGGGAGGTAAAGGGCAAAAACGTGGTATTGGTGGATGACCTGGTGGATACCGCAGGCACACTGACCAAGGCTGCCGATCTGATGATGGAAAGGGGGGCATTGAGTGTACGGGCCATTACCACCCACGGGTTGTTATCCGGTGATGCCTATGAAAAAATTAAAAATTCCAAGTTGCAGGAATTGATCATAACAGACTCCATTCCTTCTCATGAAAACAGTGAAAAAATACGGGTTTTAAGTTGTGCGGAACTATTCGCGGATGTTATGCACCGCGTGCACCACAATACTTCAATCTCGTCCAAATTTATTATGTAGCCTTCGACTACGCCGGGAGTGAACAGCCCGGCAAATCGATACAATGAAAGTTTAATTATTTACTAGAAAAAATGAAATCAATTACGATCAAAGGATCCCAAAGAGAAAGCGTGGGCAAGGTTTCGACCAAAGCCTTACGTAATGCTGGAAAGGTCCCTTGCGTGCTGTACGGAGGGGAAAAACCATTGCACTTTTCAGCTGATGAAATCGCGTTTAAAGATTTAGTGTATACCCTCAATGCCTACACGGCGGTAATTGAATTGGAAGGTGGTGAGACCTTTAAAGCTGTATTACAGGATATTCAATTCCATCCGGTAACGGATAAGATTTTGCATATCGATTTCTATCAGCTCTTTAAGGACAAGCCCGTTACCATGGAAATCCCTGTCCGTTTGGAAGGAAATTCCCCAGGGGTCAGAAATGGTGGACGCTTATTGTTCCGAAAAAGAAAGCTTTCCGTTAAGGCATTACCGGATTTGCTTCCAGACGAGATTACCGTAGATATTTCCAAATTAAGAATTGGGGGTAAGGTAGCAGTGGAAACCCTTAGAACGGATGACTTTACCATTGTGCATCCGGATAATATTACCGTTGTACAAGTGAAGGCCTCCCGTAATGCTGTTGCGGATGAAGAGGAAGAGGAGGAAGAAGGTGCCACAACGGAGGGTGCGGAAGCACCTTCGGCAGATGCAGCGGCATCAGCGGAGAGTTAACCTTTTAACCCTATCAAAACAAAAGCATCCGGACTCCATGTTTTGGATGCTTTTTTATTTTTGAAGAAAAACAAAGTGTTCCAATTTTTAAAATCACTGTTTACCAACACCAGTGTACCTATACTTGAAGAAATCGATGGCATGAAAAAGTTTTTGGTCGTAGGCCTGGGCAATATTGGTGAAAAATATGCCGGCACAAGACATAATATTGGATTTGCGGTCTTGGACCAGTTGGCAACGGAGGAAGATTTTATATTTAAAGAGGATAGATTGGGGGCAGTGGCCAATTTTAGGTACAAAGGAAAGTCCATACTATGCCTTAAGCCTTCGACCTTTATGAACCTTAGCGGAAAAGCTGTAAAATATTGGATGGAGCACGAAAAAATTCCATTGGAAAATGTACTTATCGTTACAGATGATATTAACCTTCCCTTTGGAACCCTGCGTTTAAAGGGCAAGGGAAGCGATGGCGGACATAATGGGTTAAAGGATATCCAGCATATGTTACAGACCAATCACTACCACAGATTTCGTTTTGGTATTGGCGCAGAATTTTCCCAGGGCAGGCAGGTGGATTATGTATTGGGGAAATGGACGGAAAATGAAGAACACGCCCTGGTGGAACGCTTAAAAAGAAGCACCGAACTTATACGTTCCTTTATTTTTGCAGGCGCAAAAAACACCATGAACCTTTTTAATGGCACTTAAGTTCCTTAAAACACCTTAAAATCAAAGACTCCCGAATCCGATCTATTGCCTTCTGCATCAATCGTAATGACTTTCCAATAGTAAATTTGACCTGAAACCACATTGCCCACAGTTTCCATAGTTTGTGAATCAGTAGTAATCAAAAGTGTTTCCGGAGGGTTGTTTTCAGAGAAATAAACCTCAAAAGTTTCAATATCCCCTTCCACATCGGCACCGGTCCAAGAAAGTACTACCCCATTAGCTGTCGCCAGAACCGTACTGCCTGCTTCAGGTGACCTAATTTGAGCCGGAAACGGGGCATAGGTTGTCTGTGAACCTGCATTGTAGAAAAGCCAGGACTCGCTAGTGGCGGTTTCGTCAGATTCATTATTGGTGGATAGTACAGACCAAGAAAAGGGAGCACCCTTTTCTATGGAAAGGGCCGCAGAAGTGCTTGATGTACTAATTGTCTGTGGTATATTGGTAAGTAAGTTGATTACCGTTAGGGTGTAATTATCCGTATTGTTGGCTGGTTGCCATTCAAAAGTTACTTGGCTAAGGGCTTCTGTTAAATCCACCCCTGTAGTACACTCGGAATTCTGAAAAGGGAATACCAATACGGCCCCTTCCGGAGAAGGTGGTGGGCCATCATCCCCTCCCCCACATCCCAGTAGGAGACCAATAACAACAACGATTGTCCAATTCCTCATCGCTTTATCATTTTAGTGGTCAAGGATACCCCATTGGACTCCATTACCAAATAATACAGTCCGTTGGATAATCTGGTAACGTCCAAGTCAAAATTGAAGTTTGTGGTCCGCTTTAAACGTTGCATCACCAACCTGCCATCCGAACCAAATACATTGACCATTACATCTTGATTCTGAAATTGGGATGTAATGGTCACCCAATCCGAGGTTGGATTCGGCAAAAGCACAGGAGCATCCCCAACAAAAAACTGTGTTTCAAAAACTCCTTGGCACACTAATCCCGTTGATACTTTTAATTGGTTCAACCCTTTGTTTAAATTCAATGTGATTTCACTTTCGGTGGTCTGGGTCGCCAATCCATTCAGTTCTATGGTATAGAATTCACCTCCGGACATCCGTAAGCTTACCTTGTCCTCATTCGCCAGTAAATTTGCCAACACACTTAATTCTTCAGGTTCTTCGATCACAATTTCAAAACAGGTTTCCCTGTAGTTGATTGACCCATCACTACCATTGATACAAAGTTGATAGGTCCCTGAACCTAGGTTTATAAATTGTGTTCCTTCCGTAAATTGATTCGATACATCAATTCCATTTCCCGTTAGGGTTGCAGTATAATCAATTGCGGTATCCAAGGCCGAAATAGAAACGGAACCATCATTATTCTCCCTACAAGCTTCACTTTGTATGGAAACGGAAAAATTATTGGACGGAAAAGCATTCAACGGACATCCGGAGGTATCCACCTGTACACCTTTTGGCGTTCCCAGGCAGAGGTCATCTCCATCATCAAAGACGCCATCTTCATCATCGTCCGGCCTAAAAGCACCTTCAACACAAATTTCCAGGGAAAAAGCTTCCAAGACCCCCCCGTCAGAAGGCACGGTATCCTCAACCTCCAATATCCATTCGCCCAATGTGGATTCCCCGTTTAAAGCCGATAACGACCCCAAAGGTTGTACAATACCCTCAATGGCCGGGTTACCCGAGCAATTTATGGGATCTCCCCCATCATCAAAAACAGCGTTGATATTGTTTAAGTCCCCACAGTTTTTTGAAACCAATGCTACCTTGGTCCCTAATGGGGAGATCAAAGTTACCACCAGGTCCTCCAAAAAGGTATGGGACAGTTCAATGTTTACATTCACATCCGCTATAACCAAATCTTCGACCAAAAAGATACTGGACGTAACCGTTGGGGTGTCTTCTGCGGAAATCTCCAAAGATTGTTCTTTGGTATTAAAAACCTTGCAATTGACTACGGAGGTGATAAAACTAAAAGGCAGCCCAAAAGTCCCTTCCCCGCATGGGTTGTTGGGTTTTACCCGCCAATAATATGTAGTTTCGGGGAGGAGGGTCGAACTTTGATAGAAATTAAAGGATACCCGTGCCGATTCAACAATATCAGTGAACGCTTCATCGGTGGCAATTTCTATATCAAATGATGAAAAATTAGTGTCTTCCTGCCAGGTAAACTCCGGGTTAATACGGGTTCCTATGGCCAAATCCTGAGGGAAGGTAAGGACAACATCGTTGAATGTATTGTCCTGCACGTTGACCTGTAAAGTGGTAGTGGTAGAAAAACTAAGGCCCGTAGCGATCACCTCAACTTGATGCGATCCCACAGGTACGTTTTCCACATTGCCAAGGGTCAGCGTAACATCCGTACCATTGTCCATAACACTATCCTGTGAGAAAGAAATAGAGAACGGGACCGAAGTGTTTACGGTCAAATCCATGACCTCTGAAAAACCACCATAGGTTTCATATACAAAAGGAACTACAATAGCATTTGGCTGACAGGTATTACGGACCAATTGATCAATATTGAGAATGGCCGGAGATTCTTCAATGGTAAACCCCGAACTGTTGACGGCAAAAAAAACATTGTTATTGGCCCTGACCATGATTCTTGCGTTCGTAGTAGCGATTCCTGGTAATTGAAGTTGTGCAAGACCGGTATTGGGGATATCCTCTGCCAACACTTCGGAAAAACTGGAGCCTCCATCCGTTGATAACAGGATATCCACGGTTTCAGCATTGATGGGAGCTGTATTGGTGTTGGCCACATCCCAGGTAATATCCTGCACACTTCCCGCAGTATAGACCTCATTGCTGTTTTGGGAGGTGACCGCAAATGGTCCGGCCCCATTCACAACGCTGATCTTTACGGAGCCTGAAGCTACCTGTCCACCTTCTGGATTATTGTCCCTTACCGTTACGGCAAAGTTTAGTTCACGCTCCACATTGGCAACGGTCTCCCAGGCATCATTGGTAATTGGATTTAGCTGTTCCAGGTTGCCGCTGAGAATCCGGGAAAGTCCCGGAAAATACCTAGAGGATCTCGTTGTTGGCGGCAACGATCTAAAATTGGCCCCGGAAACGTTGTCGGGACCAAAAGTGGAGCTTATGACCACCCCATCATCAATTTGTTCCCATGCATAGGTCAAGGCATCCCCATCAACATCCGTTGCATCACAGGTAAGGACAAATGCGGTGCTCTTGGGTATGATATAGTCTGATAAGGGATCTATAATGGGAGGGCTATTTAGTAATGATGTGTTTTGGGAACAGCTGGTGGTTTCCAAATAGTCCTGGATTTGAACTATGCTGTTATGGTGAAAATAATCATCCCCATTGGGAGCCACATTGTTGTCGCTATCCACAATGCCCGCATAGCCCATAATAGTGGTTCCACTTGCAGGTTCGGATTGGACCCCAGTTCCTTCGGACTGAAAAGACCACGTATGGTTGGCACCAAATTGATGCCCCAATTCATGGGCCACAAAATCCAGATCGAAGACGTCACCCTCTGGAACAAGTGCAGAAGCAAATGCACTTCCCTTTCTATTGTCCACACAAACAGAGCCTATAAATCCGGCATTACCACTATCATTATCCCTGTGGAACAAATGCCCAACGTCATAGTTTTCCTCCCCGATAATGGTTCTCAGCGTATTCTGGACCTGGGCGTTTAAGCTGCTGGTATAGGGATCTGTAGCTGCATCGGTAAATATGACTAAATCATTATTGGGAATAAGTTCCAAAGTCACCCCCAAATCTGTTTCAAAAACTTCATTGACCCTTGTAAGGGTTGCATTAATGGCCGTTAGGGCATCCGTGACCGTTCCCCCATGATAGGAGGTGTACTCCCCTGTTGCGGATACAGCTATCCTATATTTCCTAAGAATCCGATCATCCACAAGATTTTTGGACGTAAGACCATGCTTTAGACCGGATATATCCATGGTGGAACATATAAAACCGGATTTTTCAGTTGTCCTGGATCCTTGGTGGACGTGGTACATCTGAGATGTTCCATCCTCCTTTTCAATGAAACTGCGCACTCCTGTTTTATAATCCAGCAATGTGCCTTGCAATCCCTTGGGGGAATAACTAAAACGAACTCTTTGTTCCCCATCCAATGAAGTTCCGGTAAAAGATTGTATCCGTGGATATTTCTTAGCAAGGTCTGGATGGAACACAGGTGTTTCCCTTACCTTAAAAGCACGCAAATTCCCTTGCTGATCGGGAAGTTGGAGCATTTTAGCGTTTTCCACATCAATTTGTTCCAGGGCTTTCCCAAATTGATCCGTACGTAATTCAAAGACAGCCTTTGTATTTGATAACTTGGAAGTACCACTGGGAACCAACGATTGCATTTGCTTCCAGTAGCCTTGCTGGGCCAAACCATAAAACCCACTAAAAAGTATGGTTATTGATAAAACAAAGTGTAACTTAGCTTTCATCGAAAAGAGGGCGAAACTTAATCAAAAGTAAGCCTTTTTATTTTTGTCCCGTGGAAACGATCCAAGGCATCTCACAATTCAACTCTTATAAAAACACCGCAATTACCATTGGCACATTTGATGGCGTGCACATTGGCCATAAACGTATCTTGGAACGCCTCATAAATAATGCCAAAAATACAGGAACCAAATCTACCGTGCTTACTTTTTTTCCGCATCCAAGAATGGTACTCCAAAAAGACTCTGAAATAAAGCTTTTGAACACCCTTGCAGAAAAACAACGGATTTTAAGGGAAATGGGACTGGATTTCCTCATTGTCCATCCATTTACCAAAGCATTTTCAAGACTTACCGCATTGGAATTTGTGCGTGACCTTTTGGTCAATACGCTTAAGGTCAAAAGCGTGGTAATTGGGTACGATCACAGATTTGGACGCAACAGAAATGCCAATATCAAGGATCTCATAGGTTTTGGAAATACATTTGATTTTAAGGTTGAAGAAATCCCGGCCCAGGAAATCGACGAAGTTTCGGTAAGTTCAACAAAGATCAGAAATGCATTGCTCAACGGGGATATCGAAACGGCAAATTCCTATCTGGGTTACAAATACATGCTTTCTGGAAAGGTGGTAAGGGGAAAGGGACTTGGAAAGGATTTAGGGTTCCCAACGGCAAATCTAAAAATTGAGGAGGCCTACAAACTCATTCCACAAAACGGGGCGTACATCATAACCTGCGAATTTGAGGATACAATTACCCAAGGAATGATGAATATAGGGTATAACCCCACTGTGGACGGCAAAAACAAGAATATAGAGGTGCACCTTTTTAATGTAGACCAAGACCTATACAACAAGGACCTTCAGATACGCCTTTTAAAAAAAATCAGGGACGAACAAAAATTTGACTCGCTCCAATCCCTCAGTGATCAATTGAGGACAGATAAAGAAAATGCACTGGAATTCCTGAAAAATGAAATCTATTAACCAGTTCCTCTTCCGTAAAATTGACAATGCCCAGTTGGTGGTTTTTCGGGTCTTTTATGGTATCCTCGTTTGCTGTGAAGCCTTTGGCGCCATTGCCACAGGTTGGGTAAGACGTACGTTTATTGAACCTAAGTTCACTTTTAATTTCATTGGCTTCGAGTGGTTGCAACCACTGCCCGGGGATGGCATGTACTACTATTTTGTAGTTATGGGAATCTTTGGAATCCTTATCACTTTGGGCTATAAGTATCGTTTCAGTGCATTTGCGTTTGCGTTTATGTGGTCCGGGGTATATCTCATGCAAAAAACCTCGTACAACAACCACTACTACCTTTTAATGTTATTGGCATTTATTATGGGGCTTTTACCGGCACACAAAAACCTTTCTCTTGATGCCAGCCGCAATCCCAAGATAAAAAAGGATTGGATGCACAATTGGGTACGATGGTTGATCATTGCACAATTGTTCATTGTATACACCTATGCCTCCGTAGCAAAGTTATATGCCGATTGGCTGGATTTTAGCATCATTGAACTTTTGATGAAAGGAAAAAAAGAGTATTGGTTGATTGGGGAACTGCTTCAGGAGAAATGGTTGCATAAAGCAGTTGCCGCGTTTGGGATCCTCTTTGATTTATTGGTGATTCCCGCCCTATTGTGGAAACCAACAAGAAAGATTGCCTTTGGCTTTTCCATCTTTTTCCATCTGTTTAACAGTTATGTATTCCGAATTGGGATTTTTCCTTATCTCTCACTGGCATTTTGCGTGTTTTTCTTTGATGCACAGACCATAAGAAACATATTCCTTAAAAAGAAAAATGTTGATATCCCTTCAAAGTTGAGTTTTCCAAATGGGTACAAATGGATAACCGGAGCCATAAGTATCTATTTGGTCATACAGCTTTTACTCCCCTTAAGACACCACACATTTAAGGACGATGTTCTTTGGACCGAAGAAGGACATCGATTAAGTTGGCGGATGATGTTGCGAACGCGTTCCGGATACACACATTTTAAAGTGGTGAACAAGGAAACCAAGGATACCACATCCGTGGATTTGGATGATTACCTCACAAAAAAACAACGGCGCAAGACAGGCAGCTATCCGGATTATATTTGGCAATTTTCACAAAGGCTCAAAAAGGAGTATGCCAAAAAAGGAGAGGATGTAAGCGTCTTTGTCACTTCAAGGGTCAAGGTCAATGCGGGGAAATATCATACCCTCATCGATCCAAATACCGATCTAGCTGCCGTCCCCTGGAAACATTTTTCCCATCATGAATGGATTTTGCCCAGGGAAAATGAAAAATCGAATCCAAAAAAGTAATTTTGCACCCCTAAAGCAAAAACTATGCTTCAGCTGCAGAAAATAAGGGAGAATAAGGAAGCCTATATTGAGGCCTTGGCAAAAAGAAACATTGAAGGGGGCAAACTTCTGGACGATGCGTTACAACTTGATGAAAAACGCCGTGCAACACAAACCGAACTGGATGCCACTTTGGCCAAATCCAATACCCTTTCCAAGGAAATAGGAATGCTCTTTAAAAGTGGCAGGACAGCTGAAGCAAATGCCATAAAGGCTAAGACCGCCGAGCTCAAGGAAACGTCCAAAAATCTTGGGGATCAACTTAATCTGGTCTCAAATGAACTTCAGGAACTGTTGTATCAGATTCCCAATATTCCCCATGATTCCGTGCCCAAGGGAAATACCGATGAAGACAATGAGGAAATTTTTAGGGAAGGGGAAATCCCGGAATTGCAGCAAGGGGCACTGCCCCATTGGGAGTTGGCCAAAAAGTATGACATCATAGACTTTGAACTTGGGGTAAAGGTCACTGGTGCCGGTTTTCCGATTTATAAAGGAAAGGGGGCCCGTTTGCAAAGGGCCTTGATTTCCTACTTTTTGGACAAAAACACCGAAGCTGGCTATACCGAAATACAGGTACCGCACCTAGTGAACGAGGCTTCAGGCTATGGGACTGGACAGTTACCGGATAAAGAGGGGCAGATGTACCATATTGGGGAAGACAATCTGTATCTGATCCCCACTGCGGAAGTACCTGTCACCAATATTTTTAGGGGCGAAATTTTGAACGCATCCAATTTCCCAATAAGATATACAGGCTATACCCCATGCTTTAGAAGGGAAGCGGGCAGTTATGGTGCACACGTACGTGGTTTGAACCGACTGCACCAATTTGATAAGGTCGAAATTGTACGGGTAGAGCATCCGGAAAACTCCTATCACGCTTTGGATGAGATGGTGGAACATGTCAAAAACATACTAAGGGAATTAAAACTTCCCTATCGTATTCTTAGGCTTTGCGGTGGTGATCTTGGGTTTACTTCTGCCCTGACCTATGATTTTGAAGTATTCTCTACCGCACAGGATCGATGGTTGGAAATCAGTTCGGTTTCCAATTTTGAAACCTATCAGGCCAATCGGTTAAAGCTTCGTTTTAAGGATACGGATGGGAAACGGCATCTGGCACACACCCTAAATGGCAGTGCTTTGGCCTTACCACGTCTTTTGGCCGGCATTTTGGAGAACTATCAAACGGAAAACGGCATTGCCATTCCAGAGGTATTGGTTCCTTACTGCGGATTTGAGGTTATCGATTAGTTTTCAGGATAAGTTAACACAATACCGTTGATTGCTTCGTTATATTTAGACCATGCGTAGCATTTGCCTTATTTTATGTTTGCTCTTTTTGTCCGGGGCAAAGGCTCAGGAGGATTTCTTGGCCAAGCAGTATTTTAATGACGGGGAGTTTGAAAAAGCCGTTGTTTTCTACGAAAAGTTGGTGGAACAAAACCCAAGAAGAACGGATTATTCAGAAGGATTGGTGGCTTGCTACCAACAATTGGAACGCTACGGGGATGCAGAAACCTTTCTTTTGAACAAAATTGAACAGACCTATGCCTTCCCCACATTTTTCATTGAATTAGGCTATAATTATACCCTTCAGAACCAACCGGAAAAAGCTTCGGAATACTACCAACGCGCTATTCAAAAGATTGAGGAAAATCCAAACTTTGGCTATGCCGTGGGGTATCGCTTTCAGAAGTATGCCCTGTTGGAAGAGGCCATAACGGCATATACAAAAGCAATGGCGCTAAAGTCGGAACTCAATTACGATTTTCAACTGGCACGGATTTATGGGGAAAAGGGGGATATTGAAAAAATGTACCAATCGTACCTTAGGCTTATTTACGAAGGGAAGACCTCAAGGGCCAATGTATTGCGAAACCTGGATGATTTTATAACGGAGGATCCTACCAACGAAAATAACATAACGCTCAGAAAGACCTTACTCCTCAACGCACAAAAAAATCCGGATGTCCTATGGAACGAGTTGCTGAGTTGGCTCTTCATTCAACAGGCACAATACAAAAGTGCCTTCGCCCAAGAAAAGGCCATTTATAAGCGTACAGGGGAATCTTCATTGGACCGCATGATCAATTTGGGGGAAATTACGCTCGAGAACGGTGACACGGAAACCGCCACCACCATCTTTGAATTTATTGTTGAAAATGCCACCCAACCCAGCATCAGGTTAAATGCCCAGCTAAGCCTTATAGATATTGAATTGATGGATGCCAAGGGCAAGAAACTGGATGCCGTGGGCAAAAAGTTCGAATCCTTACTGGGGGACTATGGTTATGATAACAAGACCCTTCAGTTGCAAATTGCCTATGCCAATTTCCTGACCTTCAAAAAAGAAAATCCAGAACCTGCCATTGACATGTTAAAGCGAAGTTTGGAAGAATCCCTTGGTCGGTTTGGGAAGGCCTACATTAAATTGGCCCTTGGTGATATTTTGGTGTACGACCAACGTTTTAACGAGGCTTTGATCTATTTTACCCAGGTCCAAAAAAGCCTCAAAAATGATGTCCTGGGGCAGGATGCCCGTTTTAAGGTTGCCCAAACCAGCTTTTATAAAGGGGATTTTGACTGGGCGCTTACCCAACTAAAAGTGTTGCGTGGTTCCACTTCGCAACTTATTGCCAATGATGCCATGCAGTTGAGTTTGTTGATATCCGACAATAGCTTGGAAGATTCCACACAAACGGCCTTAAAGAAATATGCCCGGGCCGATCTATTGGCCTATCAGAACAACGATGAGGAGGCCATTTCCATATTGGATGATATTCTTGAAAACCACAAAGGGGAAAAAATTGAGGATGAAGCCTTGCTAAGGCAAGGTAAACTTTTTGAGGCCCAAAAGAATTTTTCCGGGGCCAGGTTCAACTACCAAAAAATAGTGGAATTTTACGGTGATGATATTTTGGCCGATGATGCCCATTTTGCCTTGGCCCAACTGTATGAAAATCATATTTCCGATATTGGAAAGGCAAAATACCACTACGAAAAAATAATATACAATTACCAAGATAGTTATTACTTTCCCCAAGCACGTAAAAATTTCAGAAGGCTCCGTGGGGACAGTATAAATTGAACGCATTGATTTTTGTCATCGCGTCCGGCGAATTTTATCTCCCCCACTAAATTCATTGGACACTTTAACTTAACTTAACTGTTTTCCATCAAAACCGAAGTAGCGTTACAAACATGCTTATTTATAATGTTACCATAAACATTGACGATTCCGTCCATGGGGAATGGCTCATTTGGATGAGGGACAAACATATTCCCGATATGCTGGCGACCCAAAAATTCCTGGAAGCGAAAATGTGCAGGGTAATGGTTGAAGAAGAAATGGGCGGCACCACCTACTCCATTCAATACAAAACCCCGGATAAGGAAACCCTGGAGCGTTATTATCAGGAAGACGCGGAAAGGATGCGGAGTGAAGGAAATCGATTGTTCCCGAACAAATTTGTGGCCTTTAGAACCGAATTGGAAATAATTAACGAACAAACCCTTTGAGATATACACAATATCTTTTTGCCTACGGCACCCTTCAAAACAAGGAAGTACAACAAGTAGTTTTGAACAGGACACTTTCCGGTAAAATTGCTGTTTTGGTCGGGTATCGGATGTCCAAAAAGAAGGTCCATGGGAAATATCCGTTAATTGAACCCTCATCAATGCCATCAGACATCGTTCAGGGAATGCTGTTCAAAGTTTCCAATTTTGAACTGTATGAAATTGATCGATACGAAACTTCGGTTTACAAACGTATTCAAGTCATGGTAAAGTCTGGTATAAAAGCATGGACATATGTGGAGAATTTCGATTGATCACCTTACCTTGTCATGAAAATACTCCTATGGCTAAAAAAGGGAACAAAAAATATGCTTCTCAAAAGCAAGGGCCATCTGAAAAACAAGGGAGTTCCCTATCCGTAAAAGCAAAAAAACACCTCGGTCAACATTTTCTCAAGGATGAAACCATTGCACAACGTATTGCTGAAACCCTGTCATTGGAAGGTTATGGTCATGTTTTGGAAATTGGTCCGGGAACTGGGGTCCTTACCAAATATTTATTACTTCGGGGTATTGATTTAACGGCCATGGATTTGGATGGCGAGTCCATCGTCTATCTCAAACATAGCTTTCCTTTGGAGCATCCCAAGGTTTTAGGGCAAAACAACAGGTTTCAGGTCATTGAAGGTGATTTTCTGAAATTCGATTTAAATCAACTCTATGGAAAAGACCAATTTGCGATAACGGGCAACTTCCCTTACAATATTTCCACGCAAATTGTATTCAAAGTATTGGAAATGCGCAATCAAATCCCAGAATTTTCGGGAATGTTCCAAAAGGAAGTGGCCCAACGCATTTGTGAACCCCCGGGTAACAAAACCTATGGTATCCTGTCCGTTTTGGTACAGGCCTTTTATGATGCCGAATACCTGTTTACCGTTCATCCACGGGTTTTTGACCCCCCACCCAAGGTACAGTCGGGGGTACTGCGATTAATCAGGAAAACCGATTATCAACTTCAATGTGACGAAACACTTTTCTTTAAGGTGGTAAAGGCGGCATTCAACCAAAGGCGTAAAACCATTAGAAATAGTTTGAAATCCTTTAAGCTTTCCCTAAATCTTAAGGAAGACACTATATTTGACAAGCGACCGGAACAACTGAGTGTCATCGATTTTGTAACACTTACTAGAATGATCACAAATGACGCCGTTTAAACTCACAGACGAACTGATCGAGCAGATAGAAATGCTCATTGAAGGCCAAAAAGATGGCGACCTACGTCTTTTGATGAAGGAATTCCACTATGCGGACGTGGCAGAGATAGCCAATGAACTGGAAGAGGAACAGGCCACCTATTTGATCAAGCTGTTGGACAGTGAAAAAACCTCGGACGCACTTACCGAGCTTGATGAAGATGTGCGTGAAGCCATTTTGAGCAATCTCTCCCCCAAGGAAATTGCCGGTGAGATCGAGGAATTGGATACCGATGACGCCGCGGATATCGTTGGGGAACTTCCAAAGGAAATTGTCCAAGAGGTTATTTCCGAGATTGAGGACAGGGAACATGCCAAGTATATCGTAGACCTTTTGCGCTATGATGAGGATACGGCAGGTGGTCTAATGGCAAAAGAGCTTGTTAAGGTCAATGAAAATTGGAACGTCCTTAAATGTGTGAAGGAAATGCGTGCCCAGGCAGAAAATGTAACAAGGGTACACTCCATTTATGTTGTGGACGATGAGGAAAAACTAAAAGGGCGCCTATCCTTAAAAGACTTATTGACCACTTCCACCACCACCCATATCAAAGAGGTTTATATTCCTAAGGTAGATTCCGTAAATGTCAATGAAAAGCCAGAGGAAGTTGCTAAAATTATGTCCAAATACGACTTGGAGGCCATTCCCGTTGTGGATGAAATTGGGCGGTTGGTAGGCCGTATCACCATTGACGATATTGTGGATGTCATCCGGGACGAAGCAGAAAGGGACTACCAACTGGCGGCCGGTATCTCCCAGGATGTAGAGGCGGACGATAGTATTTGGGAACTGACCCGTGCACGCCTACCCTGGTTGATTTTAGGTCTTTTTGGGGGATTGGGGGCAGCTGTCATCATGGGAAGTTTTGAGACCATTGTTAAAAATGCACCCGAAATCCTTTTTTTCACGCCCCTTATTGCCGCAATGGCCGGTAATGTTGGAGTGCAATCAAGTGCCATTATAGTTCAGGGGCTCGCCAATGATGACCTAAAGGGAAGTATTGGCAATCGCCTTTGGAAAGAAATGCTCCTGGCACTTTTAAATGGATTCATCCTCTCCATATTGTTGCTATTGTTTACCTGGTTGTGGAAAGGGGAGTTCAATACCGCCCTGGCCATTTCATTGTCCTTGGTCGCCGTTATCGTAGTGGCCGGATTGATCGGAACCTTTATTCCCTTGTTCCTGGACAAGAGAAATATAGACCCTGCCATTGCAACAGGACCATTTATCACCACCAGTAATGATATTTTTGGTATTTTGATTTATTTCTGGATTGCCAAATTAATCCTAGGTATTTAATTCCTTTTTTTATGAAACCCATCAACTTAAAAGAGAAGCATGGCTTGTTTACCAAACAATGGCACCCGCACCAAATTGCCGTGGTCGATGATATGCAGGTCATCCTGGCCAAAATTCAGGGTGAATTTGTTTGGCATTCCCATGAAAATGAGGATGAACTTTTTCAGGTATTAAAGGGAACCCTATATATGAAATTCAGGGACCGGACCGAGGTCGTTAAAGAGGGGGAGTTGATCGTTGTCCCCAAAGGAGTGGAACACTGCCCATCCACAAAGGATGATGAAGAAGTCCATCTATTGCTTTTTGAAAAACTGAGCACCGCACATACGGGCAATGTAGCACACGAAATGACCCAAAACCATTACCCAAAAATATGAAGGTCCTCCACTTAGATACCAATCACCCCCTACTTCTGGAGAAGTTGGCGGAGTTGGGATTCGAAAACCATGAAGACTATACCTCTTCCAAAAAGGAAATTGAGGAAAAGATCCAAGAGTACGATGGTATTATCATTAGAAGTCGTTTCCCTATTGACCAACACTTTTTGGACAAAGCGAAAAACCTAAAATTTGTTGGAAGGGTCGGTGCCGGACTTGAAAATATTGATGTTCGTTATGCCAGGGAAAAGGATGTGTTTTTGGCCAATGCGCCAGAAGGAAACAGAAACGCCGTAGGGGAACATACCCTTGGAATGTTACTTTCCCTAATGAACAAAATGATCAAGGCCCACCGTGAGGTCCGAAAGGGAAAATGGGACCGTGAAGGAAACCGGGGAACGGAACTCAACGGAAAGACCGTTGGAATTATCGGTTATGGCAATATGGGAAAGGCTTTTGCCAAAAAGTTACAGGGCTTTGATGTTGAAGTCATCTGCTATGACATTATTGGTGGTGTGGGTGATGAAAACGCCCGCCAAGTAGGGATTTTGGAACTACAGCAAAAATCGGATGTGATCAGCCTGCACGTTCCCTTGACGGAATCCAGTAACGGAATGATAAATCGCGAGTTCATCAATGCCTTCCACAACCCTTTTTGGTTTTTGAACACGGCCCGTGGAAAATGTGTGGTGACCAAGGACTTGGTGGAAGCCCTAAAATCGGGCAAGGTGCTTGGGGCCGGATTGGATGTTTTGGAATATGAAAAAAAGTCCTTTGACTTTGAGGATTGGTTCATGAACAAACCCAAACCTTTTAAATACCTGAGAAAAGCGCCCAATGTACTGTTAACCCCACATGTTGCTGGCTGGACCGTGGAAAGTAAGGAAAAACTGGCCCAGACCATTGTGGACAAGATCAAGGCGAAATTTTGCTAAATTTAAAGGTGAAGAAGACCATTTTTGTCTTTTCGGCACTTATCATTTCCTTGCTTGTCCTATTTCAGTTGGGAAAGTATTCCTTTATTTCCGGGAATGCGTCCATTGAAATCGTCATCTCCATAGTGGCCATTGTCTTCCTTGGAATTGGACTGTATATTAACCGGCGGAGAGCGCAATCCGTCCCGGAACCCCATCACGTTGATTTCAAAAAGATCAAGACCCTTGGCATAAGTGATAGGGAATATGAGGTGCTCATAGAAATAGCCAAAGGGCTTTCCAATAGGGAAATTGGCAAAAAGCTTCATATTTCGGAAAGTACCATCAAAACGCACGTGTCCAATCTTTTGGTAAAACTCAATGCCAAAAGGCGCACGCAGGCCATCCAAATAGCCAAAGAACTCTCCCTAATCCCCCAATAGGGCATGGGTTCCGACCAAAGTACCAGCTTTTTGGTACTTTAGTATGAATGGTTTTGGTCCAACCAACCCTACATTTGAGTCCAATCAAAATACAAATCCAATGAAAAAAACAGTCCTCAAATATGGTCTTTATGGAGCGTTGACCATCACCATTCTATTTCTAGCCACCTGGTTCCTTTTAAAGGACAGTGATTTTGCTTCGGGTGAGGTCCTTGGCTATTTATCCATGATCGTATCCCTCTCGTTTGTGTACTTTGGAATCAAAAGCTTTAGGGATAAGGAAAATTCAGGAAGGATCAGTTTTAAAAAGGCGTTGCTCATCGGTATCCTCATTAGTCTTATTACCGCTATTGGTTTTGGGATAATCGACACCATTTATGTAAAATACCTCAATCCAGATTTCACCCAAACGTATTACAACAATGCTGTTGAGGAAATGAAAAACACATTACCTGCCAACGAAGTTGAATTAAAGCTCCAGGAGTTGGAGTCGCAACGGGAACTTTTTTCGAACAGCTATTTTCTTTTCGCCGTAATGAGTGGAACGGTTTTGGTCATTGGATTCATTATTTCATTGATTTCGGCAGTAATCCTACAACGTAAATAAACCATGATATCATGACCATAGATGCCAATACCGTTGAGGAATATATTGCAAAGGTGCCCAAAGAACGCACCACTGCAATTTCCAAACTTCGGGAGACCGTTAAAAACAATTTGCCCAAGGGTTTTGAAGAGGGCATATCGTATAAAATGATAGGATATTTTGTCCCACATTCCATTTATCCACAAGGGTATCATTGCGATCCAAAATTGCCCTTACCATTCATCAATATTGCCTCCCAGAAGAATTTTGTGGCCCTTTACCATTCCGGTATCTATGCCGATAAAAGTCTGCTGGACTGGTTTGTTGGGGAATATCCCAAGTATGTGAAGACCAAATTGGATATGGGGAAAAGTTGCATCCGATTTAAAAAAGTGGAAAACATCCCCTATCCATTGATCGGGGAACTATGCCAAAAAATGACCGTGGAAGATTGGATCACACTATATGAAAAAAACACAAAAAGATGAAAAAAAGAGTAACAGGCCTGGGAGGATTCTTTTTTAAGACCAAGAATCCGGATGAAATAAAAAGTTGGTACAAGACCCATTTGGGAATCCCCACGGATCAATACGGATGGACATTCTGGTGGAAAGACCAGGATGGAAACGATTGTTCAACACAATGGAGTCCCTTTAAGGAAAATACCAACTATTTTCAGCCCAGTGAAAAACAGTTCATGATGAACTTCCGGGTGGAAAATCTAAAAGCGCTTTTGGAGGTTCTAAAAGAGGAAGGCGTAACCGTTGTTGGTGAAATGGAAGAGTACGATTATGGCAAATTTGGATGGATATTGGACCCCGAGGGCAATAAAATAGAACTTTGGGAACCTGTGGACAAAGCTTTCCTGGACCAATAGGACCAATACCTTTAAATACGTAGTGCATTGCGCCCCATTTTGTAATTTTGCCCCACTGGAAATCTGGGCATGACAACAACGGGAAAAATAGAGCTTATGGCCCCGGCGGGCAATTTTGAGTCACTTCAGGCCGCTTTGGACAATGGGGCGGATTCGGTCTATTTTGGTGTGGAACAACTCAATATGCGGGCGCGGTCCAATATCAACTTTGGGCTTAACGATCTGCAGGAGGTGGCCGAACGCTGCAGGGCCAAAAATGTACGTACCTACCTTACCTTGAACACCATTATTTATGACCATGACCTATCACTCGTAAAAACCCTCCTAAACGCGGCCAAAGCCGCAGAGATCACTGCAGTAATCGCTATGGACCAGGCCGTTATTGCGTATGCGCGCCAAATTGGGATGGAAGTCCACATCTCAACACAAATCAATATCACCAATATAGAAACGGTGAAATTTTATGCCTTGTTTGCGGATACCATGGTATTGAGCAGGGAGCTAAGCTTGCGGCAAATCCAAAAAATCACCGATCGGATTGAAAAGGAAAATGTTAGGGGGCCTTCAGGTAATTTGGTGGAAATTGAAATCTTTGGACATGGGGCACTCTGCATGGCGGTCTCAGGAAAATGTTACTTAAGCCTACACGCCCACAATTCTTCGGCCAATAGGGGGGCATGCAAGCAAAACTGCCGGAAAAAGTATACGGTCATCGATCAGGATACCGGTTTCGAGATAGCATTGGATAACGAATACATGATGTCTCCCAAGGATCTCTGTACATTGGATTTTTTGGATCAGGTGATAGCTGCCGGTGCCAAGGTTCTCAAAATTGAGGGGCGTGGGCGTGCGCCCGAATATGTGGCCAAGGTCATAAAAACCTATCGAGAGGCCATCGATGCCCATTATAAGGGAACTTATGACCAGGTTAAGGTGGCCCATTGGATGGAAGAGCTCAAAAAAGTATACAACCGGGGCTTTTGGAGCGGTTATTACCTAGGGCAGAAATTGGGGGAATGGAGCAATGTGGATGGTTCCAAGGCTACCCAAAAAAAGGTCTATTTGGGCAAAGGACAGCATTATTTTCCCAAAGCAAAAATCGGGGAGTTCAAAATAGAGGCCTATGACCTGAACATTGGCGACACCGTATTGATTACCGGTCCCACTACGGGTGCGAAGGAATTTGTGCTCACCCAAATGTTGGTCAATGACGAAAAAAAGGAAAAGGCGACCAAGAATGATTCCTGCACCATTCCTTTGGACTTCCGCATAAGGCCATCGGACAAACTTTATAAAATTGTAAAGAATCCCTGATGGTAGTGGTCACCCTACAGCGTAAAAAATGTATTGGCTGCAACTACTGTGTGGAGTTGGCGCCAGCGTTTTTTCAAATGGCGCGCAATGATGGCAAGAGTGTTTTGTTGCATTCGGTAGAGAAAAAGGGGTTCCATACCTTCAAATCCGCTGATGACGCCAGCTACACCCCATGCAAGGAAGCCCAAAAAGCTTGTCCGGTAAAAATTATCAGCACCAAATTGGTTTGAGAGCCTGTTTGGGAATTTGTGATTGGAATTGTTATAGGCCATTTTTAGTGCGGAACGAGGCACGACATAGCGAAAGCTATGGGCGAGCCGGGGCGATGGAAGGCCATAGCCATAGTTATGGACTAAAATTTTAACAGGACCGAAAGAAAAGGCCAACGGTTTGGCCTTTGAAAGAGGGGCCAGATGGTGCGCTGGCTGCAAAAAGGGACATAAGAAAACAATTGACAAATTCCCAAACAGGCTCTGAGTAAAACACTGATGGACAATTCATTGGAGTATCAAAAAAATTGCTACATTTAACATTGTTCAACCCACATATAAAAAAACCATGTCTGAAGAAAAAAAAGATTTAGGAGATAAGGCCGAAGAAGCTTTTGACAAAGCAAAAGAAGCCGCCAAGGAAGCTGCTTCGGATGCCAAAGAAGCAGCCAGTGATTTTGCCGATGAAGCCAAGAAAACCGCCAATGAATTCTCAGAGGGACTTAAAAATGCCAGCGGGGACAACAAGAAGATCCTGGCAGGTATTCTCGGAATTATTGTAGGTTCGCTAGGCATCCACAAATTCATTTTAGGGTATCAAAAAGAAGGGTTCATCCTGTTGGGCATAACCGTTGTCGGGATGGTACTAACATGTGTTGGAGTAGGTGTATTCTTAGTTTGGGCAACAGGCCTCGTTGGGCTTATTGAAGGAATTATTTATTTGACCAAGTCAGATGAAGAATTTTACAACACCTATCAAGTGGGCAAAAAACCTTGGTTCTAGACTCCAAAGGTCAGAAAAGTGCTTCTGGCCTTTTTTATTTCAATATATCATCGTAATATTGCAATATCATTTTTAAATAAATGGGAGCAACAAAAACACATATCTTCTCCACCCGCCATAACGAACTGGCACAGGCCGCCAAAGTCATGGCCCATCCCGCGAGGATAGCCATCCTGGAATTTATAAGCAAACAGAATAGTTGTATCTGCACGGATTTGGTGGATGAGATTGGTCTTGCGCAGCCCACTATTTCCCAACACTTGAATGAAATCAAAAAAATTGGGTTGCTAAAGGGAACCTTTGAAGGTAAGAACCTTTGTTATTGTATCGATCAGGAAAAATGGTTGGAACTGCAGCAGTTTTTCAACTCATTTTTCTCTAGTATTAATCAAAATTGCTGTTAATCATGCAAACAAAAGAATTATTGGAGACACTAAAATCCCATCAGAACAAATCACTATTATTTGAATACCGGCAAGGAGAATTCGTAAAAGCGAATTACCATATTACCGAGATTAAAAATACGATCGTGGACGCCGTTGATTGTGGCGCCAATACGGACTATTGGAAGGAAACCGTAATACAGCTTTATGAAAGTCCGGTAGAAAAGGATAAAAAGGAATTCATGACCGCGCGTAAGGCACTGTCCATCCTAAATCGGGTGGACAAAATCAAACCAATGGCAAGGGAAGCGGAAGTAAAGTTTGAATATAGTAACGATAACTTTCACACAGCACAACTTTTTGTTAATGACCTGTTGTGGAACGCTAACGAATTAGTTCTTAAACTTGCGGTAGAAAAAACCGATTGTAAGGCCAAGGAAACCTGTGGTATCCCTGAAGACGTTGTTTCGGATGCTGCCGTTTCCTGTGTACCGGGCAGCGGATGTTGTTAAGTGCCTCCTATGGTGGTTAGAGATATGACCCAAAGCGATTGGAGCGATGTAGCTCGAATCTATACTGAAGGCATCGCCACGGGATATGCCACTTTTGAGACCAATGTTCCCCGGTATGGGGATTGGGACAAGGCCCATATAAAACTGTGCCGCCTAATTGCCGAAGAAGATGGCTCCATCCAAGGTTGGGCCGCCCTTTCACCCGTTAGTAGTCGTTGTGTCTATGGAGGGGTTGCCGAAATCAGTATTTATATCGGTGAAAACGCACGGGGCAAAGGCATTGGGAAAGTACTATTGGCGCGACTCATTGAAGAAAGTGAGCGAGCAGGGTATTGGACCCTGCAATCCGGGATTTTTCCCGAAAACAAAGCAAGTATTAAATTGCACGAACGGCTTGGTTTCCGATTTTTGGGCAAAAGGGAATCCATAGGGAAGACCACTAATGGGATTTGGAAGGACAACTTGCTTTTTGAAAGACGAAGTAAAAAAGTTGGAATAGATTAAAGAACGTTCAGTTATGAAAAATGTATTGGTGTTGTGCACGGGAAATTCCTGTCGCAGTCAGATGGCACACGGGTACTTAAATTATTACCAAAGTGAATTGGCAACGGTGTATAGTGCGGGTATTGAGACGCATGGATTAAATCCAGGCGCCGTTTCCATTATGAAGGAAGATGGTGTGGATATTTCCCATCATACGTCCAATCACGTGGATGAGTACGAGGGTATGGAATGGGATTATATCATTACCGTTTGTGACCATGCCAAGGAAAACTGTCCATTTATTCCCTCCAAAAATGCCCAGCGTTTGCACCATAACTTTAAGGACCCTTCCAAGGTGGAAGGGACCAGTGAGGAGAAGCATCGCGCTTTTTTGGAAACCCGGAACCACATAAAAGAGTTTTGCGAGACCTTTGTTAAAGAAGAATTGGTGAATTAAGGTTCGGACATTTTGCGTTCCAATTCGGCTTGAAATTCCTCCATTACCGGTTTTACGGTACTTTCTGGCAGGTCCGCAATTTTTATGTACATCAATCCGTCCACTGAATTATTAAAAAGTGGATCTACATTAAAGGCCACCACCTTGGCGTTTTGCTTAATGTATTTTTTGATCAATACCGGCAAACGTAGACTTCCCGGTTCCACTTCTTCAATAAGCCTATCGAACTTATTGAGGTCCGCTTTGGCTTCATCAAACACAAACTCCTTATCGGCATCTTTAAGCTTTACCTTAAATTCCTTTTTTGGATGAATATACTGGGCCACATAAGGATCCCAATAATGGGACTTCATAAATTCGATCATCAATGACTTGGAGAAGTTCGAGAATTGATTGCTGATGCTTACCCCACCAATTAAATACTTGTGTTCCGGAAAGCGCAAGGTGGTGTGCACGATGCCCTTCCAAAGCAAAAATAGGGGCATGGGCTTTTGCTGGTATTCCTTTACAATGTAAGCCCTGCCCATCTCAATGGATTTGGCCATCATTCCATGCAACTCCGGTTCAAAACCAAATAGGTCCTGTAAGTAAAAACCATCTATGCCATAGTTTTTGAATATCTCCGAACCCAGTCCCATTCGGTAAGCCCCAACAATACATTTGTCTTGGTCATCCCAAAGGAACAGGTGGTGGTAATAGGAATCAAATTCATCCAGATCAATGGGATTATTGGTCCCCTCCCCCACTTCCCGGAACGTTACCTCGCGTTGTCGTCCAATTTCCTTTAAAAGGAAAGGCATATCCCCTTCCTGGGCCAGGAAGACTTCATAATTCTTACTTTGCAACAATCGCATGTCCTTTTCGCGAAGTTTCCCAATTTCACCTTCAAGGACTTCGGTCCGTATTGCCGTGGCAATCTTTCGTGGCGGTTTGGGAATCTTTAAACTTGTGGGTACTTTATCTATTAATCGCTCCTTCTCAAAAACATTGGCCAGGAGATAGGTTTTTTTACGGAGCAATTCCGTAAAACCTTCCAAGGTTTCCTCTTCCTTTTGGGCGGCCACCGATATGGGTTGGCCTATCCTAACCTTAATGGGACGTCTACTTTGAGTGGTCAGTTCCGAGGGCAATTTTGCCGTTCTAAAAACATCATTGATTTTTGAAAGGCGGTAAAACAGTCGGCTATTGCGTGCATGAAAATAAATCGGCACCACGGGCACCTCCGCCTTCTTGATCAGTTTTAATGCGGCTTCCTCCCAGGGCTTGTCCACCAACAATTTACCATCGCGATAGGTAGATACCTCACCCGCAGGGAAAATCCCCAATGGATGCCCTTCCTGTAAATGCTGTAATGCATTTTTGAAACCAGTAATACTGCTTTTGGCATCCTTATGGTTTTCAAAAGGATTGACCGGCATGATGTAAGGCTTCAAAGGTTCTATTCTGTGCAAAAGGAAGTTGGCAATAATTTTGAAGTCCGATCGCTGTTCCAACATCAATTTTAAGAGAAGTACCCCATCTATCCCTCCCAACGGGTGGTTGGAGATGGTAATAAAGGGACCGTTTTTGGGCAAACGTTTCAGTTCTTCCTCTACCAATTCAAAATCAATCTCATAATGCTCCAGGATAGCCTCGCAGAACTCATGGCCATCCAAATCCTGGTGCTTGTCATAAAAGTTGTTCATGTTGGAGATACGGGTAACCTGCATCAACAACCAGCCTATAAATGTTCCAACAAATCCGTACTTATCCAAATGGACAACCTTGGCAACCTCTTTCGCAGAAACCAGCCCCATGTGATTGATTTAGTTACGGTAAATATAGAAAAATAGCAGAAGTAGCGACCGAAGAAATCCTATTTCACCACAAGTTGCACCGTCTCTTTTCCCCTTTGCTCAACCAAAACATCATACCCATTTAAGATGGACTCAACGGCATTTTCATCAAAATGTCTTATGGTGTAAAGGGAGACCCCTTCATGGCATACCACTTTAAAGCGTTCTTCCAAAACAGGAAGAAGGGTTTTTAAACCATCAAATTTATTGTCCAAACAGACGGAAAAGCTAATGGCCGAATTTTGAATCAAATCCACCTTTAACCGATGCTCATGGAAGAGCCTGAAAATTGCACTGATGTTATCTTCCACAATAAAGGAAAAATCCAATGACGACAGTTTTAAAAGTACTTGTTCCTTCTTCACAATAAAACAGGGGACATCCGGGGAAATCTGCACACCTTTACCCACCTTGGTTCCCGAGGTCCTGGGTTCCACAAATGATTTCACGAACAGGGGTATTCCCTTCCGTTGCAAGGGCTGTAGGGTTTTAGGGTGAATTACCGAAGCTCCATAAAATGCCAGTTCTATAGCCTCCCGATAACTGATCTGTTCCAGTTTCCGGGTTTCCTGAAAATGCCTGGGGTCGGCGTTCAAAACCCCGGGCACGTCCTTCCAAATGGTGACGGAGTCGGCATCCAGGCAATACCCCAATATGGCTGCGGTATAATCCGAACCTTCCCTTCCCAAGGTAGTAGTGAAGTTATTCTCATCACTTCCCAAAAAACCCTGGGTAACATTCAATTTTTTGGTATCGATACGGGATCGGATACGACTCCCTGTTACTTCCCAGTCCACTTTAGCTTCACGATAGGCATTGTCCGTCTTGATCAATTCGCGGACGTCCAACCACTCGTTTTCAATACCTATTTCCCTAAGATAGGCACTTACGATTGCCGTGGATATCAACTCCCCATACCCTACCACTTGATCATAGACAAAGCCATACTTTGGTGATTTGTTCCAGAGCAAAAAACCCCGGAACTCCTCAATCAGTTTATTGAGTTTATGGTGTATCCCATGATTTTTGGCTTCAAACAAATCATTGATAATACCTTTATGGTAATCCGCTATAAACTGGATTTTTTCATCCAAAAGGGACTCATCCTTAAAATAGGCATTGACCACGGCCTCCATGGCATTGGTCATCTTTCCCATCGCCGAGACTACCATTAATGTATTTTCGTGGCCTACCGTTTGCAATACTTTGACCACATTGCGTACGCCTTCGGCGTCCTTTACGGATGCCCCCCCAAATTTGAATATTCTCATTCTTCCATAAATTTTATCATGGCCGTCCTATCCATTTGTACCACATCCCAATCCCTGAGCACAATGGCACCACTGTTCTCATAAAATTGTATGGCAGGTTCGTTCCAATCCAGTACTTCCCATCCAAGGCGCCGTACTTTTTTCTCCAGACCATAGGCAACCACCCGCTTTAAAAGGGCCTTCCCCACCCCTTTTCCCCTCATGGATTGCGTAACTATTAAATCCTCCAAATGAATGACCGGGCCATTCCACGTGGAATATCTGGGGTACACCAACGCAATACCAATAAGGGTGGAGTCCGCTTCTGCCACAAAGCAGTGGAACAACGGTCTTTCCCCAAATCCATCCCTGGTCAACTCTTCCACGGTGACCTTAACCGCATTGGGCATTTTTTCAAAAACCGCCAGTTCAGTTACCAACCGATGGACGGATTCCATGTCCGCTTTTACTGCTTCCCGAATTAAAAAATCCATATTGTTGCAAATAAAACACTTTGTTATAATATAAACCAACAAAGGTTTGTCGAAATCGTTGTAGTATCACAAAAAGCACGAACTTTGCACCTAAATAAAACAACCACTTTCAATGCACACGAAGAACAAGACCCTTGGAGAATTCATTATTGAAAACCAGACCGATTTTCAATATTCAACCGGGGAGCTTTCCAAATTGATCAATGCCATACGCCTGGCAGCCAAAGTAGTCAACCATGAAGTCAACAAAGCAGGACTTGTCGATATTCTTGGGGATGCCGGCGACACCAACATTCAAGGTGAAGATCAAAAGAAATTGGATGTCTTGGCCAACGAAAAATTCATTCAGACCCTAAAAAACAGGGAAATTGTCTGTGGTATCGCTTCGGAAGAAGAAGATCATTTCATTTCCATCAACAGCCATGATGAAAACCACCAAAACAAATACGTAGTTCTTATCGATCCCCTTGACGGTTCATCCAATATTGATGTCAATGTTTCCGTTGGAACCATATTTTCCATTTATCGGAGAATTACACCTGTAGGCACCCCCGTACAACTCGAGGACTTTTTGCAGCCCGGTAACCAACAGGTCGCGGCGGGCTATGTTATTTATGGAACTTCCACAATGCTGGTATACACCACGGGGAACGGGGTGAACGGTTTTACTTTAAATCCTGCCATTGGAACGTTTTATTTGTCGCATCCAAACATGCAATTCCCGGAGAATGGAAAAATCTATTCTGTAAACGAGGGGAACTACATTCATTTTTTACAGGGGGTAAAAGACTATATAAAATATTGCCAAATGGAAGAGGGCGATCGTCCTTATACCTCAAGGTACATAGGCTCTTTGGTTTCGGACTTTCACCGAAACATGATCAAGGGGGGGATTTATATGTATCCAAAAAGCAGTGTCACCGGAAACGGGAAACTTAGACTGCTGTACGAATGCAATCCCATGGCCTTTTTGGCCGAACAGGCCAACGGGGTGGCCATTGGCGGAAAAAATAGAATATTGGATATCGTTCCCAAAGAACTGCACCAAAGGGTACCTTTTTTCTGCGGAAGCAAAAATATGGTATTGAAGTTACAGGAGTTTTTGGCGAAATACCACTAAGGTTGTTTCTCGATCAAATACTGATAGTCCTCAAAAGCGATTTTTCCCCTAAAAATGGCATAGGATTTTTCAATAAGTTTCTTGGCCGCATCGGGGGAATACCCTAGACCTATGGCGTACCGCTCAATAAGGTTCATTTGGTCCTCCTCAATAAAATAATCGGCAAATACCATCTGAAACAATTCGAACAGTCGCTTTAGCCGCTTCTCACCACTATGGGGGGTCTGAATGGGATACTTGTTCTCTTTCTTCATTACCTCCTTATATTCCGCACTGGTAATGTTCAGTTTAAAGGCAAACTTGTCCAAAACAGCTTTTTCCTTTTCATTGATTTCCCCATCAACCGCCGCTAAACTGGCCAATGTGGCAAAATGGGCAAGATTATGCCGCTGATCACTGTGCTCGTATAGGTCAACAATTGGCATCTTATAAAATTTTGTTGCGCAAATATAAACCATTTCACTACCGAAATACGAAATAAAAAGACCCAATTTGGGCGTTCCCAAAAAACCCGTTTTTGGTCGGGCTTTTCGCTAAAATCCTCGCCCAATATCGTATTGGGCTGTGGGTTACCGCTGCAATCCCTAACGCGGGTTGACCTACAAATTTGTATCTTCACCATGCTATGAACCCTCCTCTTCTACGTTTTACGGACAAGGGCATTTATTGCGAAGCCGCAGATGTGTACTTGGATCCCTGGCGGCCCGTGTCCAAGGCCATAATTTCCCACGGCCATGCCGATCACAGTCGTTGGGGGCATAAAAACTACATTACCCACCATCAAAACGTACCTATCGTGAAACATCGTTTGGGAAACATTGCCATTTCAGGAAAAGAATGGGGGGAAACCTTTAGTGTCAAAGGTGTAAAATTCAGTCTCCACCCCGCAGGGCACATTTTGGGGTCTTCACAGATCCGCGTGGAACATAAAGGTGAGGTATGGGTCTTTACGGGGGATTATAAGATTGAGGACGATGGCTTGGCCACACCCTACGAATCCGTTACGTGCCACACGTTTATCACGGAATGCACCTTTGGATTGCCCGCATTTCTCTGGAGACCGCAGGAAGAGGTCAAAAAAGACATCAATGAGTGGTGGGCCACCAATCGTGCCAATGGGCAAACCTCCGTACTTTTTGGGTATACATTGGGAAAGGCACAGCGCCTTTTAAAACTATTGGACCCTTCCATCGGTAAAATTTACACCCATGGGGCGGTTGAAAATATGACCCAGGTCCTCCGGCAGTTCACGGATTTTCATCAAACGGAATTGGTGACCAAGGACACTAAAAAGGAAGACCTAAAGGGGAGCCTTGTACTGGCGCCGCCATCGGCACACGGCAGTACCTGGATTCGAAAAATGACACCATTTGTGACCGGGACCGCCAGCGGATGGATGGCCTTTAGAGGCGCCAGACGAAGACGTGCCGTGGATAAAGGCTTTGTACTGAGCGACCATTGTGATTGGCCGGGGCTTTTGAAGGCCATAAAGGACACCACGGCAGAAAAAGTAATCTGCACCCATGGTTATACGGAAATCTTTTCCAGGTATTTGCGCGAACTGGGTTACGATGCAAGAACCGAGCATACGCAATATGGCGAGGAAGAAGATAAAAGCCCCTCCCCAGCCCTCCCCAAAGGAGAGGGAGTTAAAAATGATGAGGTATCATTATGAAAAACCCCAATAAAAATAAAAAGGAACCGATACCTCCCCTTCGGGGGATGGGGGGCTTTTCGCAGCTCATCAAGACTTTGGATAGCACCAACAAGACCAATGTCAAGGTACAGGCATTGGCCAATTATTTTTTGATGGCCCCAGATACCGATAAAGTCTGGACCATTGCCATCCTTTCCCATCGGCGTCCGCCCAGACCGGTCAATACCACCTTATTACGGGAATGGGCCTCCGAACTCGCAAAAATTCCATTGTGGCTGTTTGAGGAAAGTTATCATATTGTAGGTGATCTGGCCGAAACAATTGCCCTCGTCGTCCCATCGGACGAACATTCCACGGATAAGGATTTGACCCATTTTCTGGAAGAAATGATATGGTTGAAAAAACAATCGGAGGAGGATAAAAAGGCATATCTTTTTGAAAATTGGCAGCAACTGGATTACTATGGCCGTTTCGTATTTACAAAATTGATTACAGGCGGTTTTCGAATTGGGGTAAGCCAAAAATTAATGACCAAGGCCCTTTCCAAAGCCACTGATGTGGATGAAGACATTTTGGCCTATAAACTCATGGGCAATTGGGATCCCAGCACCATCTCATTCCAAAATCTGGTATTGGAAGAAAACGAAGGTGATTTTCTCTCAAAACCCTATCCCTTTTATTTGGCCTATGCCCTGGAGGACCTTCCCCGGGAGTTGGGGGATGTGACCCAATGGTCCGTAGAACATAAATGGGACGGTATTCGCGCACAACTCATTATTAGGAACGATCAATTGTTTGTTTGGAGCCGAGGGGAGGAATTGGTAACGGATAAATACCCAGAGTTTCAAAAATTTATTGGCATACTCCCCAACGGAACAGTACTCGATGGCGAATTACTTCCCTATCCCAATGGGACTATTGGCACCTTTAATGACCTCCAGACCCGGATCGGCCGGAAAACGGTCTCAAAATCGCTTTTACAGAAAACCCCGGTAATCATAAAAGCCTATGATCTGTTGGAATGGAATGGAACGGACATTCGGGATAAACCATTTATGGAACGGAGGCGACTTTTGGAAAATCTTTGTTCGTCCGTGGTTGAGGGCAGCGGAAGTGACTTACCGTTACTCCTCTCCGAACGGATGCAGTTCAACTCCTGGGACCAGGTGGCCCAAGAACGGGAGATGTCCCGAGCCAAACACAGTGAAGGTTTAATGGTAAAACGCATGGATTCATCGTATCAAGTAGGGCGTAAAAAAGGGGACTGGTGGAAATGGAAGGTGGACCCATTGACCATTGACGCCGTGTTAACGTATGCCATGCGCGGGCATGGTCGAAGAAGTAATTTGTTTACCGACTACACCTTTGCCCTTTGGAAGACAAATGAAAAAGGGGAACGGGAACTCGTCACCTTTGCAAAGGCCTATTCCGGTCTGACCGATAAGGAATTTCAAGAAGTTGATGCCTGGATAAAAAGGAATACCCTGGAACGCTTTGGTCCTGTGCGCAGCGTAACACCACATCATGTGTTTGAGATTGCCTTTGAGGGCATTGCCTTTTCCAAAAGACATAAAAGTGGTGTGGCCACACGGTTCCCAAGGATCTTAAGATGGCGTAAGGACAAAAAAATTGAGGAAGCGAATTCGTTGGAAGATTTAAAGGCACTGATTCCGAATTCCGCTAAGGCGGAATGAAGGGATCTCTTGGCAAATAAACCCATTACCTAAAAAAGAACCCAAATCAGATAAAACAAGAACCTCCATAAAACCGTTAACTTCGCCCCATCCGCTATGAAGGGCTACTGCTACATCCTTACCAATAAAAACAAAACTGTACTGTATGTCGGTGCTACAAATAATTTGGGAAGAAGGGTCAGCGAGCATAAGAATGGTAAATACAAAAACGCTTTCACCAAAAAATACAATTGTACCCTTTTGGTCTATTTTGAAGAATTTGATACTATCAAGGATTCCTTTAAAAGAGAGCGGCAATTGAAAGCAGGTAACAGAAAACGAAAGGAAAAACTAATCAACTCGATAAATCCGGAATGGAATGATTTGTCAGAAAGTTGGTTTGATGGGAGTAAAGAATCTTTTTAATTTTAGAGACACATATCAAAAGATTACTTCGCTATCACTCGCAATCAACTCTTCGAAATTGCATTGACCTGGTTCCAACAGCAAGGTTGGAAACCCCATGCATTCCAAAAAGAGACCTGGACGGCCTTTTTACAGGGCAAACACGGATTATTGAACGCCCCTACTGGAAGTGGAAAAACCTATGCCCTTTGGTTTCCCATTGTCCTGAATTACATTAAAAACCATCCTGAATACAAAACCAAACACAAAAAGGGATTGAAAGCAGTTTGGATCACCCCCCTGCGCGCCCTTTCCCAAGAAATAAAACAATCTGCCGAACGTATAGTGGCCGATTTGGAGCTCCCAATGACCGTAGGGATCAGAACAGGGGACACTTCCACAAAAGAACGGGCACGACAGCGGACCACCATGCCCGATTTACTGATCACTACCCCAGAAAGCCTACAGCTATTGTTGGCTTCAAAAGCCTATGACAGAACATTTAAAGACTGCTCGGCCATCGTTGTTGATGAGTGGCATGAACTTTTGGGGACCAAGCGGGGAATCCAGATGGAGTTGGCCCTTTCCCGGCTCAAGACCGTATGCAAAGACCTTCGTATTTGGGGCATTTCGGCCACAATCGGCAATTTACCCCAAGCCCGCCAAGTACTTCTAGGCCCTATTTCTCCCGAAATGGCGAATTCCGTTTTGGTAAGGGCCAATCTCAAAAAAAAGATCAAGGTCAACAGTATCATCCCAAAACAGATGGAAACCTTCCCATGGCGTGGGCACTTGGGACTACATCTACTGGATGATGTTATTCCCATCATAAAAAAGAGCAAAACTACACTCCTTTTTACCAACACGCGCAGTCAATGTGAGATTTGGTTTCAGAAAATATTGGAACGTTACCCGGAGTTTGCCGGGGAAATGGCCATGCACCATGGTAGTGTGAACAAAGAAACGCGTATATGGGTAGAACAGGCCATACGAAACGAAAGCCTAAAAGCGGTGGTCTGCACCTCCAGTTTGGATTTGGGGGTGGATTTTGCACCGGTGGAAACCGTCATCCAAATTGGTGGGCCAAAAGGGGTGGCCCGTTTTTTACAGCGCGCCGGGCGTAGCGGTCATCGTCCTGGAGAAACAAGTGTGATCTATTTTTTACCCACCCACGCCATTGAACTGATCGAGGCTTCCGCACTTCAAGTTGCGGTAAGGGAAAATGCCGTTGAGGACCGCTTACCTTTTTTGAACAGTTATGACGTGCTCATCCAATATTTGACCACCCTGGCCGTTTCCGATGGCTTTTATCCCAATGAAATCTTCCCTGAAATTAAACAGACCTTTTGTTACCAAGGCCTTACGGAAGAGGAATGGCAATGGTTGCTCAATTTTTTGGTCATGGGAAGCCAAAGCCTTAAAAGCTACGACGAATACAAAAAAGTGGAAGTGGAAGCGGATGGAAAGTTTAAGGTAAACAACAAAGGCATTGCCATGAGGCATCGTTTTCAGATTGGGACCATTGTGGGCGATGCCAACCTTTCCGTACATTATCAAAAAGGGGGATATATCGGTTCCATTGAAGAATATTTTGTTTCAAAACTCAATCCTGGGGACGTATTTGTATTTGCCGGACGGAATTTGGAATTTATCCGTATTCGTAGCATGAAGGTGCAGGTGCGCAATTCCACAAAACGCACCAATAAGGTCCCTGCTTGGGCCGGTGGTCGATTGAGTTTTTCTTCCGAAATGTCCAAATTGCTGCGATTGGAGCTGTACAAGGCGGCTACGGAAGCCAATCTTAGCAAGGAACTGGTAGCGCTCCAACATATCTTTGAGAAACAAAGGGAGGAAAGTAGCGTTCCCAAACCCAGTGAGTTCTTGATTGAAACCTTTAAGACAAGGGACGGCTACCACCATATTTTTTATCCTTTTGAAGGACGTGCCGTACACGAAGCAATGAGCAGTTTGCTATCGTACCGCATAGGCCTGCTCTCCCCTATCACCTGCTCATTGGCTTTTAACGACTATGGCTTTGAGATGTTATCGGACAAACCCATTGACATTCAAGCGGTAATCGACAATAATCTGTTTACTTCCGAATACATGCTCCCCGATTTACAGAAAAGTCTGAATTCCAATGAAATGGCCCGCAGAAAATTTCGTGATATTGCCGTTATCAGTGGTATGGTCTTTACCGGCTATCCCGAAAAAGGAATAAAAATGAAGCACCTTCAAAGTAGTTCCCAACTCTTGTTTGATGTCTTCCGGGATTACGAACCGGAAAACCTCCTCTTTAAACAAGCGTTTACGGAAACCTTTGAGCATCAATTGGAAGAAGGCCGATTGCGAATGGCCTTGGAACGTATCGCTACTCAAGAAATCGTTTGGAAGCAATGTCAAAAGGCAACTCCATTTTCCTTTCCGTTGATCACGGATAGGCTCAGGGAAAAACTCTCCAATGAAAAATTGGCCGATCGCATTAAACGAATGACCAAGATTTTGATGAAGTAAACCACCCCGATTCCAGCGAAGTTGGAATCACCCCTCCTAAAATTAGGAGGGGAGTATTTTGTCTGTATTTTTGGGTTGATGTATAATCATAAATACCTAAAGGAAACACGGAAGGAACTTAGAAATAATGCTACTTCAGCAGAAGCATTTCTTTGGAAATACCTTTCCAAGAGTAAATTGCGAGGCAGAAAATTTAGAAGACAACAAAGCATAGAAAACTTTGTAGTAGACTTTTATTGCCCTTTCGAAAAACTGATAATTAAACTTAACGGTGAATATCACAACCGTCCAGAGGCGATGGAAAAAGACCTGAAAAGGGATAAACGCCTTGAAAAGTTGGGTTTTACCGTTCTAAGATTTGAAAACAAATTGGTTTTCGATGATTTGGATGGCGTCCTAAAAACCATTTCTGAAAATTTTAAAACAACTAAAAGCGCTCCTCCTTCTTAAGGAGGAGAATGAATCCGCCTTCGGCGGAGAAAGAGGTGGTTTCATGACCCATACCGTACTAATAAAAAACCAATCCTTTATCCTGCACCCCCTGGGCGGTATGTTCTGGGAAGAAAAATCCCTGTTGCTCATTGGAGATGTACATCTGGGCAAGGTCGCCCATTTCAGAAAGTTTGGAGCCGCGGTACCACGAAAGGCCATTCACAAAAACTTTCTCTTACTGGATAAAATTGTAGGCCATTTTCAACCTTTTCATTTGTGTTTTCTTGGCGATTTATTCCATTCTTCCTTCAATAGGGAGTGGGACTTTTTTGAGAATTGGGTGGCGAAGACCCCTTCCAAGATCAGTTTGGTGGTGGGAAACCATGATATTATCGCTCCCGAAAAATTCGAAGCCCTGGGGATAACGGTTTTTAAGGAATTGCAATGGGACGATTTTCTTTTCACCCACCTTCCTGAAGAACGGGACGGATTTTTCAATTTTTGTGGACATATACACCCTGCCGTCCGTTTGCAAGGTTTTGGGCGCCAACGCTTAAAGCTACCGTGTTTTTTTAAAACAAAAAATCAGCTTATCCTTCCCGCTTTTGGCGAGTTTACGGGCAACCATGCCCTGAAACCCAAAAAAACCGATGAGGTCTTTGTAATCGTTGAGGGGGAAGTGGTGAGAATTTGATGCTGTCATTCCTGCGTAGGCAGGAATCCATACCATTAACTAGAATTAATCAGATTCCCGCTTCCGCAGGAATGACAAATTAATTTATTTTTGCCCCCAAATCGTATGGATTGACCAAATCGTCCATTTTAGCACGTTTTGAACAGTCCCCAAAACTTCGGGAACTGTGGGAAACCATTGCCCAGTCCCAAAAAGGTACCCATGTCCAAGGTCTTGTGGGATCCTCTTTTTCATTTACAATTTCCAGTCTCTTTAAATTGTCCGAAAATCCATTCCTTGTCCTTTTGAACGATAAGGAAGAGGCCGCGTACATTTTAAATGATCTGGAACAATTGGTTGGGGAAAAAGATGTGCTCTTCTACCCGGGAAGCTATCGAAGGCCCTATCAAATAGAGGAAACGGACAATGCCAATGTGCTTTTGCGGGCCGAAGTTCTGAATCGGATCAATTCCAGAAGGAAGCCAGCGGTCATCGTTACGTATCCCGATGCACTTTTTGAAAAAGTGGTCACCCGTAAAGAGTTGGAAAAGAACACCCTAAAAATAAGGCTGGAGGATACCCTTTCCTTGGATTTTCTCAACGAAGTCTTGTTTGAATACGAGTTCAAAAGGGTGGATTTTGTAACCGAACCCGGAGAGTTTTCAGTTCGGGGGGGTATAGTGGATGTATTTTCCTTTTCACATGATGAACCCTATCGTATTGAGTTTTTTGGGGACGAAGTGGACAGTATTCGCACTTTTGACGTCGAAACACAGCTTTCCACGGAAAAAGTGAAAAAAATAACCATTATCCCCAATGTGGAGAACAAATTCCTGCAAGAGACCCGGGAAAGTTTCCTAAAATATATTTCCCCAAAAACGGTCATCTACTCCAAAAACCTGAGCCTTGTTTTTCATAGAATTGACTCAAATTTTGAAAAGGCCAAAGAAAGCTTTGAAAAACTGAGCAAGGAAATAAAGCACGCCCAACCGGAGGAACTTTTTGTGAGCTCCGCTCTGCTAAAAAGTCAACTAAGTGATTTTACCGTAGTGGAAATTGGGGCTTCGGCCTCGTTCGGTCACCAAAACCAATCCATTTCTTCAAGAACCGACCGCAGTGAAAATGCCTTTTCCTTCCGAGCCAAACCCCAACCCGCTTTCAATAAAAAATTTGAATTGTTGGTTCAAGACCTTCAGGAAAATCATGACAAAGGTTTTGAAAATGTAATTTGCTGCTCTACGGAACAACAGGCCAAGCGACTAAAAGACATCATCAAAACTGTAATTTTGGGTGATGATGACGAAACCAATGATGACATTGGTTACCACACCCTTGTTTTTCCACTATACCAAGGTTTTATTGACCATGATTTGCAATTGGCCTGTTATACGGACCATCAAATCTTTGAACGTTATCATAAGTTCCATTTAAAAAATGGTTATGCCAAAAAACAGGCCATTACGCTCAAGGAACTGAACAAATTGGAACTTGGGGATTACGTGACCCATATTGACCACGGCATTGGCAAGTTTGGAGGATTGCAAAAAATTGATGTTGAGGGCAAAAAACAGGAGGCCATTAAATTGGTATATGGGGACCGGGATATCTTATATGTCAGTATCCATTCCCTGCATAAAATCTCCAAATACAACGGTAAGGACGGTGCAGCTCCCAAGATTTACAAACTGGGCTCCGCAGCTTGGAAAAAACTAAAACAGAAAACAAAAAGTCGGGTCAAAAAAATTGCCTTTGACCTTATTAAGGTATATGCCAAACGCAGGCTCGAAAAAGGATTTCAGTACGGCCCAGACTCCTATTTACAACATGAACTGGAGGCCTCCTTCATTTATGAGGATACCCCCGATCAGGCCAAATCCACTGCCGATGTCAAAAAGGATATGGAGAGCGAGCGGCCTATGGACCGCCTTATCTGTGGGGATGTTGGTTTCGGTAAGACCGAAGTGGCCATTAGGGCAGCTTTTAAGGCCGTGGACAATGGCAAGCAAGTGGCCATTTTGGTCCCTACCACCATTCTGGCCTTTCAACACAACAATACCTTTAAAAAGCGGTTGGGGGAACTGCCGGTTACCGTGGACTACCTTAACCGGTTCCGAACGGCCAAAGAGAAACGTGAAATACTGGAACAACTGGCACAGGGCAAAATCGATATTATTATCGGTACACATCAATTGGTGAACAAAAGTGTGCAATTTAAGGACTTGGGACTCCTTATTGTGGATGAAGAACAAAAATTTGGGGTGGCCGTTAAGGACAAGCTCAAGTCCATTAAGGAAAATGTGGATGTGCTTACATTGACCGCAACACCCATCCCCAGAACACTACAGTTCAGCTTAATGGCGGCACGGGACCTTTCGGTCATCAATACGGCACCTCCCAATCGCTATCCTATTGAGAGCAGGGTCATTCGGTTTAACGAGGAAATCATAAGGGATGCCATTTCCTATGAAATCCAAAGGGGAGGACAGGTATTCTTTATCCATAACCGTATTGAAAATATAAAAGAAATGGCGGGGATGCTCCAACGTCTGGTGCCCGATGCCAAAATTGGTATTGGCCATGGGCAGATGGAAGGCAAGAAATTGGAACAACTGATGCTCGCCTTTATGAATGGGGAATTTGATGTCCTGGTTTCCACGACCATTGTGGAAAGTGGCCTGGACGTAACCAATGCCAATACCATTTTTATCCATAATGCCAATAATTTTGGGTTGAGTGATCTGCACCAAATGCGCGGACGTGTTGGTCGAAGCAACAAAAAGGCATTTTGCTTTTTCATTACCCCACCTTATGAAGTGATGACACCCGATGCGCGAAAACGGATTCAGGCCTTGGAACAATTTACCGAATTGGGCAGTGGTTTCAATATTGCCATGAAAGATTTGGAAATCCGTGGAGCTGGTGATCTTCTGGGGGGTGAACAAAGTGGATTTATCAATGAGATTGGATTTGAGACCTATCAAAAAATATTGACCGAAGCCATAGAAGAGCTCAAGGAAAATGAATTTAAGGAGTTGTATGATGAAGTAGAGGGCGAAAAGGAAAAGGTATTTGTAAAGGATACCCAATTGGATACCGATTTTGAGCTGCTCTTCCCCGATGATTATGTGAACAATATTACAGAGCGCTTAAACCTGTACACGCAGCTTAACGAAGTGGGGGATGAAGAATCACTCCAGAAATTTGAAACCGAGTTGGTGGACCGCTTTGGGGAACTTCCGGAACAGGCGGTGGACTTGCTCAACTCTGTTCGTGTGAAATGGATAGCCACCTCAATTGGACTTGAAAAAGTGATTCTGAAAAAAGGGAAATTTTTGGGTTATTTTATCGCCGACCAACAATCCCCATTTTACCAAACTGAGGCTTTTACCAGCATATTGCAATACGTTCAAGCCAACCCAAGGGCATGTCAACTCAAGGAAAAACAGACACGAAATGGATTGCGGTTGTTGTTGGTCTTTGAGGGGATTACCTCCATTGAAAAGGCGATGCAAGTTCTGCGGCCGCTCCAAGAACGGAGTGAAGTACTCCCGTAATGGATTCGTCTTCTTTGGAAAGTGTTCCCATGGAATCTAGATTTCCCATGGTCCCAGGGTCGAAATGATAAAAGAACAGCAACAGTCATTTCGAAATGAGGAGCGAAGCGACGATTGAGAAATCCAATTACTAATATCAATGCCTATCACCCTCAATCATAAGATTTCTCACGCTCTCTTCGTTCGGTTCGAAATGACAACTGGAACCAGGGAGTCATTTCGACATGAGGAGCGAAGCGACGATTGAGAAATCTCAAAAAAACTATCTTTAAAAATGCTCCATTCCTACTTTGTCTATATCGTCACCAACGAAAACAAAACCACACTTTACATTGGTGTTACCAACGATATTCAAAAAAGACTTTCCCAACATTACTTTGACAGCCAAAATGCGAAGAAATCATTTGCAGGAAAATACAACTGCTTCTATTTGGTGTATTATGAAGGTTTTGATGCTATTGAATCTGCGATTTTGAGGGAAAAAGAATTAAAAAAATGGCGTAGGGAAAAGAAAGACAAACTCATTTCAGCATTCAATTCGAATTGGGAGTTTTTGAATCATGAGGTGGTTTGAGATTTCTCACATGCGTTCGAAATGACAAAGGAACAGCAACAGTCATTGCGACATGAGGAGCAGAGCGACGATTGAGAAATCCAATCACAAATATCAATACCTGTTACCCTCAATGATAAGATTTCTCACATGCGTTCGAAATGACAAAGGAACAGCAACAGTCATTGCGACAGAGGGTCCAACCCGATTGGGAAATCTAATCCAAAGCCTTGCTTACGGCCTTCATGATCGGTATCAACTGTTGGTTGATGGAGTCCCTGTTTAATGAGGTATTGAGCATTACAATATGTCCCAGTCCATTTTTTGGGTCAAAAAACATAAAGGTGCTCACACCGGGGTCGCCTCCTGTATGACCAATCCATCCAAGGGGAGTGAAGGCCATAAAAATCCCGGAATTGAATTCGTCATCATAGCGATTGGGGTCCTTAGGCACTTCTTTGGCGGGTAATTGCTGGGTAAACAATTCGTTGTAAGAAGTCGTCGTCAATAAGGTCCCTTCACCGGCATGGCCCCGCATCAATTCTTGAAGGTATAGGCCAAAGTTATTAAGGTCGGTCAGCAATCCCCCATCAGGATAGGTGACCAAGGCATAATGGGGTATGACCTCACCTTTATCGGTATATAATTTGCTGTGCTTGGTTTTATCAATGGTATCAAACGACCATCCCGTGGCATGCATCTGCAAGGGTTCAAGAATATGTGTTTTTGTGAATTCATCGTAGGGAACCCCAGTAGCCTTTTCCAAGACGTGGGCCGCCAAGGTCGCCCCAACATTACTGTATTCGTAAGAAGTGCCAGGTTTGCTCTTCAAAAAGTTTTTCTTTTTGTACCAACTGCCATCAACGGACAGAAATTCTTTAAGATATTCCGCCATGGAAACCTTAGTGTCCATGGAAAGCAGCGTTCCACCGATTTGCTTTGCCACTGGCAATTTAAGGTCCTCCTTGTTCAAAGCGTAATACGATTTATTATCGTATAGATCGGTATCCAGGATTGTTCCGGTATGCGTTGCCAAATGTCGAATTCGAATTGGAATTTCTGGATGATACGGATTGATGATGTCATAATCCAAATAGTCATTAATAGGATCGTCAAGGTTCAATTTCCCCATTTCCTGGGCTTTCAATAACGATATTCCTATTAAGGTTTTAGATACCGAGGCTATATTTTGAATGGAGTTTTGGGTGTAGGGTGATTGATTCTGAACATCGGAATACCCAAATCCCTTTGCAAAAAGTGTACTGTCCTTGGAAACTATGGCTACTCCGTATCCTTTTATCAAGCCTATTTCGCTGATTTTGGATAGTTCGCTTTCCAGTTCAGCCATGGACAACCCCAAATCTTTTTGACCAAAAACAAAAATCGTGAAAAGAATGGCCGTAAAAGAGGTAAATGCCTGGGATGAACAAAAGGACAATTTCATAGTCTAGGGGTTTCATGGGTTTAATGTAATAGAAGACCATATTGGGGCGAATTTGTTACAGTGGCCCATGAAAAAAGTTTAAGGGCCGGTATAACCTTGCCTACCGAATTCCCAAACATCCTGGTCATATGCAGTAAACTTGGCCGCTATATTCCCTACATTTGGGAATACACTTTTTAAAGATGAAACCTATCCAATTTGTATTCATTTGCCTGTTGTTCACCAGTCTTGGAACATTTGGCCAACAAGACAATTCCTATCAACCAACACCGGAAAATCTAGAGGCCCGCGAATGGTTTCAAAAGGCCAAATTTGGCTTATTCATACATTGGGGCGTATATAGCGTACTGGGCGATGGGGAATGGGTCATGAACAATCAGAATATCTCCATTGAGAATTATGAAAAATTGCCCCATTTTTTTAATCCTGTTGACTACAATGCCGATGATTGGGTAAAAATGGCCAAGGATGCAGGCATGAAGTACATTACCATTACCAGTCGCCACCATGATGGCTTTTCAATGTTCGACAGCAATGCAACGGATTATGATATTGTTGATCGTACCCCATATAAAAAGGACGTCCTAAAACAACTTGCCGAAGCCTGCAAAAAAGAGGATATCAAACTGTTTTTCTATTATTCCCTATTGGATTGGCATCGCGATGATTATTATCCACGGGGAAGAACGGGCAATGCCATTGCCGGTCGTGGAAAAGGCGACTGGAACAACTATATTTCATTTATGAAGGCACAATTAACCGAATTGTTGACCAATTATGGCGAAATCGCAGGAATATGGTTTGATGGCCATTGGGATCAAAAAGAGTGGGACGGTAAAAGATTCGGTAAAGTAAAAGTAGATTGGCACTATGATGAAATTTATCAATTGATCCATGAATTACAACCCCATTGCCTTATTGGGAACAATCATCACTTGGCACCAATTCAAGGGGAAGATTTTCAAATGTTTGAGAAAGACCTGCCTGGAAAAAACACCACAGGTTGGGGGACCAGTTCAAACGATATTGGTACCCTTCCACTAGAAGTTTGTGAAACCATAAATACATCTTGGGGCTTTAATCTACAAGACGATAAGCATAAGACTTTTAAGGAATTGGTACATTACATCGTAAAGGCTTCGGGATATGGCAGTAACCTTTTACTTAATGTGGGGCCAATGCCCAATGGCGAAATTCAAAAAGAACACAAGGCTTCCCTTAAAAAAATGGGGGAATGGATGCGCACCAATGGCGAAACCATCTATGGGACCCGAAAAGGCCCAATAGCACCATCGGAAAAAATAGCCTCCACGCAAAAGGGCAATGTGGTATATCTCCATTGGTTGGATTCGAAGGAGAGCCTGGTTTTTTTAAAGGATTTTAATGAAAATGTGAAAGAAGTCGTCCTGTTCAATGGAAAAACAAAACTTAAAACCCAGAAAAACAAGTACGGCCTTTTCATAAAACTACCTGAGGAAAAGATGGACCCTATTGACACGATTATCGAAATAGTTTTACAATGAAAGCCTAATGAGGTTGGGCGTCCATACGTACCCAACTTTTCAATACTTTGGATTTCTAGGGCAGTTGTTCCTTTACCATGGTAGAAACTTTGTAAAGAACCAATATTTCCAGAACGATAACCGGGAAGAACAGGAATAGGGAAATAGGTGACAATACCACCGTCACCAGACAAAAGGCCATAAGCAGTTCCGCCACTCCAGTGGCTATTCCAGTATTTCCCAGAATATTCCTTGATTTTAGTATCGAAATCCCAAATAGGATACCCAAAGCACCAAAGGTTACGGCCTCTGCCATAAAAACCACTTCTATATCCAAGGAACCACTAAAAACGGAGACAATATCATAACCATAAAAACAGAACAGGGCAATCATCATTAAGATGGTTGCAATCTTCATCAGATAGTTCTGTAACAACTTTCCGGAAATCAAAAAGCCATACAGTAGCAGTACATTAAAAACAAGGACCAGGAACTTCACGACAACGTGCCCCCATTGTCCATAGATAAAATCCCCGTCCTCTATCCGTACATAATCCGATATCCCTTCAAAAACGGCAAGGATGGCAAACAGAATTCCGGCAATCCAGGCCATGGCCAACAACGAATGGACGGTCTTGGCCTCCTTGGCCGGAATTCGCGCAAGGGTGGAAGCAGTGACCGTAACCTCTTCTGCCCTTAAACTTTCGTAATCATAGTCCAAGGCAGATAAAATGGTCTTTATCGTATAGCTTCTTGGAGATACCTCGCCATTTTCAATCCGTTGAAGGGTCCGCACATTGATATTGCACAATTCCACCAATTCATCTTGGGTAAGTCCCTTTTGCTTTCGTAATTCCGTAATTCGTAATCCTAACTCTGGCTGTTTCATATCGCTTGTTTTTGAAAACCTGGAACAATGTTAGCTGCAAAACTAAATGTACCCAAGGATTTTGCTTGGATTTGACCCGACATTTAAGCGACATTTCCCAGAAATACTGGGCTAACCCAAGATAGAGTAGGTCACAAGGTTTCCTGTAAATTATAAAAAAGTTGGATTATGCAATCTTGGAACGATTGTTTTTAGTGGTGAACTTCAATGCTTTTTTTACCCTGGAGTTCTTGAACTTGTACAAACGTGCCACTTCTGTTTTAGGTGCATCGTCCTGGGCAATGGTGATGTTCAATTCAACTTCCATGGTCATAGTTTTAACCTTTACTTCCTTTTTAGGAGCTTGAGCCATAGCTGTCGTTGCGATGAAGATGAAAAAAACGAAGGTTAAAACTGCTTTCATGACTTGGGTAATTGTTACAGGGTAAAATTACCCAGCAGCTACCCCAACAGTCGATTTTGGTCGTTTATCCCGGTAAAAAACTCGCTGAAAAACAAAGGAATGGACAAAGTGTAAAAAAGGATCGACAACTGTTTTTGGCCCCAAAAACCACTTACCGAAACAGTGTGCATTTTATCGAACGGTACGTTGTTGGAATTAAGGAATTTTACGGATGACTAGTTGTACATACTGTCCAAAATGCGGATGATATCTTCGCTTTTGGTTAAACTAAGTCGTTCTTTTTTTATGATGGTTTTGGCTTTGGTCACATTTTGGGCATCAAACGCACCAAGAAATTTTTTCTTGTTATTGGGCAGGTACCTAATCGGCGCATCCCCACCGGCAAGTTTGATATAAAATTGGGGAGTGGACTGTTCAAATCGTGCGGGTTTCTCTTTGGCATAGGCCTCCGCTTTAACCTTTTTAAAGTACTTTATGGTCTCCTTCTTATAAAGGGTATAGGCCTCACAGACTTTTAGTTCTTCCAGAAAACCTTTTTCCTTTCCTCCTTTGGGACTTTCATATGTAGTGAGCAGATATTCCTTATCGGAGCCATTCAACATTTTGATGCGTTCCTCTCCCGGGCTATTCAACTCAATGACCTTATTTTCCTGTATCCAAACCTCAACGCTTCCCTCGTACGCATTAAATCGCACCAAATAGGTTTTATCCCGGTCCCCAATCTTTGCTGGCTCAAATTTTAGGTTCAGGTAGGGTGAGCCATTCTCAATCTCATAGCGCTGTACATACATCGCAGGATTATAAAACACTCCCCTAAAATCATCGTGAAGGGCCATGGGATTTTGGGGCAGCATGACCTGGACAAACAAGAAAAACGGCAAAGGCAAAAAACAAAGTCTCATTTTGTCGGAAATTTTTACGTTAGTTACAAGATAAACAACAAAAACGATACCACGGTCCTATTCGTAACTGATTTTGGATCAAGGCTTTTGACCTTCGGTTTTATTCAAAGGATTTCATATATTTGACTATTATTCATTTTTGGTCAAAATGTCAAAAATTAAAAATCAATTGCTGGAAATAGCCGGTACCACCTTTAGCAAATATGGATATTACAAAACGGCCATGGAGGATATTGCGACCGCCGCACAAAAGGCCAAAGGTTCCCTATACTATCATTTCGGTAGTAAGGAACTATTGTTTGAAGCCGTTGTACTTGACGAACTGAACCGATTGAAATCCGAATTGGTCCAGGTCTTTGCGGATACCGATTCCGATACCAGGGAAGTACTGCGCAATTATATGCTGAAGCGGATGGAAGTCTTACGGCATGCCCCCAACTATCAGGAGACCCTCCGTCCCAACTTCTACGAGCATTATGATTTTGTGAACAACGTAAAACAGGGGATGACCGAGTGGGAAGTTTCACAGATCATGCAATTGATCCGTCGGGGCATTGAAAAGGGCGAGCTGGAATTACCCGGCGACCATTTGGTCTATGGTCAAGTACTGGTAATGCTCCTACAAGGGCTGGAACCCAACTTTTACCTGAAAGGTGAGTATGACCGTTTGGAAGCCCATTTCGACAATCTTATCACTATTATCACTAAGGGAATCTCAAAATAAAACACCGTGAAACGACTTAAATACCTTTTTGTTTATACCATTCCGGTAACGGCGTTTATTGCCTTTAACTGGGAAGGGATTTGGACATTTCTCCCCTTGATCGTGTTTTTTGGTCTTGTTCCGCTCCTTGAATTACTGGTTCCCCCGGACAGGGAAAACATGGATAAAAAACTGATGGATGACGAGAAAAACAAAAAGATATACGACTATATCTTACACGGTACCCTACCCATTCAAGTGGGATTTTTGATCTACTTTCTTTTTGTGATCGGGGATACCCCCTACGGTTCTTTGGAGTATGTGGGCCGGATTACGGCCATGGGCTTTATGTGCGGTGTGATCGGTATTAACGTGGGACATGAATTGGGGCATCGGCATAAGCGGTGGGAACAATTATTGGGGGAAATCCTTTTGTTGACCTCCCTGGATACCCACTTTCTGCCCTACCATAATGCCGGTCACCATAGAAATGTGGCCACACCGGAAGACTCGGCCACTGCCCGGAAAAACGAACTGCTGTTTGTGTATTGGTTCCGTTCGCATTTTGGAAGCTATATCGAGGCTTGGCAATTGGAAAATCAACGCTTGAAAAATGAAGGCAGGCGATGGTTCTCCTTTCAAAATAGAATGGTAGTGTATTCCTTGGCCAATGTCCTTTTAATAGGTGGTGTTTATTTTGCTTTTGGTACTTCCGTCCTGATTGCCTTCCTCTTTGCTGCTGCGATTGGCATTATCCTTCTGGAGACCGTAAATTATATTGAACACTATGGCCTGCTCCGGAAAAAGAATGAACAAGGACGCTATGAGGCAGTACGACATCACCACAGTTGGAACTCCGACCATCCCATAGGAAGAACATTGCTCTTTAATCTATCCAGACATTCGGACCATCATTACAATGGCAGTAAAAAGTATCAGATTTTAAAATCGCACGAGAAAAGTCCGCAGATGCCCACGGGCTATCCCGGTATGATGCTTTTGGCCGTAGTACAGCCACTATGGTTTTGGGTCATGAACAAAAAACTGGAACGGTACAGGTAAATTACAACGTCTTTAGATCCTTTATGGTCTTAAAGGCAACGTCCACCTGATCATCATTTACGAGAATGGTAAATTCGTTGGTGGTTGAAATGACCTCATACAAGACGATTCCTTCCCAGGCCAAACGCTGAAAGATAAAATAGTAGATTCCAGGTACGGAAACGTTTTCCGCCGGCAACTTGACCGTAACGGAAGAAAGGTTCCCCACTTTTTGGGTACACCGTTCCCCTTGGAACAGTTCCTCCACCGTGCCGTCCAAACTATTGCTGACCACAATGTTGATCTCATTGACCCCGCGGGAGGACGTATAAAAAATATCCTGGTTTTCATGTACCTTTTCCAATAGCTTGGCTTGCTGTGCCAGAATGGTTTCGGAAGAAAGAAAGGTATAATCCGTAAGATTGGAACGCACTGTAATCTCCCCAATGTTTTTGAGCACCTTAACAATACGATGGGTAGCCCGAAATTCCATATCATCGGACAATCGCTTTAGGGCCATAACAATAGCACCGTTCCTAACATCCTTTCCCAGTTCCTCCTCAATTTCCGGTCGTACAATACGTGATAAGGACGTGAGGTTAATGATCCCTTGGGCCAGGGCACTTTGCAAAAAAGGCTTCTTTTTAATGTATTGCTCAACAACGGCGGAAATGGTTTTCATTTCAAATTGGTTTTGAGCAAAAATAACTTTTTGTTACAAATAAAACAAATGGTTAAAAATGAAAGAATGCATCCTCCAGATGTTCTATGGCATATTCCGTTCCCTTTTTAAGTATGGTGATGATATCAAACCGCACCTCAACATCCAAATTGTTGGTGTTCAAATAGTGATCTGCTGCCGAGACCAATAAGGCTATTTTCTTTCTACTTACGGTTTCAGCGATTTCCTGAATATGGTTGGAACTACGGGATTTCACTTCAACCACGGCCAAAACATCCTGCTTTTGGGCAAGGATATCGATTTCTGCTTTTAGGTAACGGTAATTCCTGTATTTGATGTGATATCCCCTTTTAAGAAGAAAATCCGCTGCCAACTGCTCTCCAAGGCGTCCAAATTCGTTGTGTTTTCCCATCAGTTTTGAAAAATATAAAAAAGATTGTGCATTTCATCGAAAAAATTGGTGCTTCGTCCAATGTCTAACGTTAAGATTGTACTTTGGAACTTCAAAAGAACCACACCTACCTAGTACACATAGTTAACCCAAAGACTATGGAACACCTTAACGCCAAATTTTGCTATGGAACTATTCGTTAATTGTAATACTTCCACATTAGCACCCTACACTACACCCTTGGATGCCCTTAGGGCTAGACATTTATACCGTCGTTTAGGGTTTAGCGCTTCTGTGGAAACCGTTAATCAGGCCGTTGGACAATCCGCAACGGCATTGGTGGACAACCTTGTTGACCAAGCCCTGGCCATACCGCCAATTCCAGCTCCTGCATGGTCCGAATGGACAAATGCCAATTATCCCGAAGATGATGACCTTGCCAGACAAGTTCGGCGGGCGCAGCGGGAAGAGTTGAATACAGCCTATGGAAATGGCCTATTGAACAACAACCTTCTGGATAGGATGAGCTTCTTCTGGAGCAACCATTTTGTTACGGAATTGGATGTGTACGACTGTAACTCCTTTTTGTACGAATATGTCAATTGCCTACAGCGCAACGCTTTGGGCAACTTTAAGACCTTTGTAAGTGAGATTGGGTTGACCAGTGCCATGTTACGTTATTTGGACGGCGCATTCAATAATAGGAATCGCCCCAATGAAAACTACTCTCGTGAGTTATACGAACTGTTTACACTGGGCGAGGGCAATGCCTATACCGAAGAGGATATCATTGAAACCTCACGGGCACTCACCGGATATGTGAACCGTGGTGATGTGGGTTGTACCAAAATCACTTTTAACCCGGAACAATTTGATACGGACGCCAAAACCATTTTGGGGCAGACCGGTAATTGGGGGTATGATGACGTGATGGACATCCTGTTCGACAATAGGGCCGATTCCATCGCCAGATTCATTTGCACGAAATTTTATGAGTTTTTTGTCCATCCAGACAGCAAAAGGGATGAATATAACCCTGGGGCTACCTATCCCCCTGGGCACCCACAAGGCATCATCAATGAGCTTGCGCAAACTTTTGTTGCCAATAATTTTGAAATTGCCCCTGTATTGAGGCAAATGTTCAAAAGCGAACACTTTTTTGACGAAACGACCATTGGCGTCATCATCAAGAGCCCGTTCGACCTTTACTTCAACCTTTTTAAGGAAACGGGATTTACCTACAATGATGGCAACGTTACCAATGCCATGGATGCTTCTGCCATGATTGGCCAAGAGCTTTGGGACCCAGTTGATGTGGCCGGATGGCAACGGGACAGGGAATGGATAAATACCAATTTCATTATTGGAAGATGGTTGACCGCCGAAGTTTTCCTGGAACAATTCTTCCAGGCCGATCCCAATCAATTTAGGGCCTTGGGGATTGCTGCCGCAGGTCCAAATGGGGCAACCATAAATGACCCCAATATTGTTGCCCGCGCAATAATAGACAAGTTCCTGCCCAAGGGACTATTGACGGATGCAGATTATGACATTGCCATTTCGGTCTTTAGGGAACCTTACGAGGATACCAATATGTTTGAAACAGGAAGTTGGAACATGCTTTTGGATGATACACCATCACAGGTTTTCCTCCTGTTATTACATCTTGTAAGAGAACCTGAGTTTCAACTAAAATAAACCTACTTGTTATGTGCGATACCCACCATACCCACGATAATTCCCCCTACAAAGGCCTTGAACACGAAGGCCATGATCAAGAACACAAAAACTGGAGCAGGCGTTCCTTTATGCAAGCATTGGGAATAGCCGGTTCTGGCTCCATGTTTTTAGGCAGCAACCTATTATCTGCCTCAGGACCTTCTCCTTTAATGTCCGCTATCAACCAAGCCCAAACGGATAATATCTTGGTACTGATACGGTTAAATGGAGGTAATGATGGTTTAAGTACCGTTATCCCAATTCAACAGTATGATACGTATGCCAATCAAAGGCCAAACATCTACATTCCCGAAAGTAAGGTTCTAAAATTAACGGATGATTTTGGAATCCCCTCGTACATGAACGCTTTGGAACCCCTTTGGGGCCAAGGGCAGTTCAAGGCCGTACACGGTGTAGGATATGAAAACCAGAGTTTGTCCCACTTTACTGGTTCCGATATCTATGCCAATACGGATTTGACCACTACAGGATTTAGTGGTTTGAATACGGGTTGGATGGGAAGGTATTTTGAGAATATCTATCCCGACTATCTGATCAATCCACCGGAAGCCCCGGCGGCCATTCAAATTGGAAATATTGCCAATTTGGTTTTCCAGGGCGATGAAACCAATTATGCCTTCGTTACCAATAATATTGATCAATTGGAGGAAATTGCGGAAACCGGATTCTTCTATGATATCGCCAATGCCCCTTTTGACAATTGTATGTATGGCGACCAATTGCGGTTCTTAAGGGGGGTAGCGAACACGACCTACGAATATGCCGGTAAAATCCATGAGGCCTATGAGCGGGGACAAAACCAAGTGGAATACCAGGACAATGGTTTTGCCAGACAGCTGGCCTTGTTGGCCCGACTCATTAAAGGAAACCTTGGAACCAAGGTGTATATGATTTCCATGGGTGGTTTTGATACCCACGGAAACCAGCCCTTGGCCCATGAACGCCTCATGTCCACATTGTCCATTGCCGTAAATAACTTCTACGAGGATCTGGCATTTACGGAACAGGATAATAAGGTGATGAGCATGACATTTTCTGAGTTCGGGCGTCGAATTTTTGAAAATGGATCCAATGGAACCGACCATGGAAAAGCGGCCCCAACATTATTCTTTGGATCGGGCCTTGACGGAAGTGCCTTTGTAGGTGACCATCCATCCCTGGATCAACCCAACGGTCGCGGTAACCTGGAATATACCATGGATTTCAGAAATCTCTATGGAACGGTACTGGCCGAATGGCTTTGTGTTCCAAGAGCGGCAGTGGAACAACACCTACTTGGCTATCAATATCAGGCCATTGACCTTGGTTTCAACTGTAGTGGTGAAACCTTTGATGAAATTGCCATGGATAACGATCCACCCACCTTACCGGACACTCCCCCAAGGAATGACGAAGAAGGCGTGGCCAGCGAGGACCAACGTTCCCAGGTGGTGCATAGACCTTACTATCCAACGGACAATAACCCCCATATCTATTTGGAAATGCCCTTTAGCGCCCATGTGGATATTCAACTGTACAATATCCTTGGACAAAACGTAGGAACCGTTTACAATGAAATGGTTCTGGAAGGTGCTGCGGAAATCAATATCCGTGAGCGGGTACGGGGAACCCTTTCCACGGGCAAATACATTTATCAAATTAACGTTGCGGACCAGAAAATGAGTAAATCCGTAATGATCATGTAGGGAAAATCATTATTTTTTTCAGAATCCCTCGACTGCGTAGTCCCCACCCCAATTTGGATGCGCAGTTCGAGGGTTTCCTTTTTTGGGTCACGCCAATTTACAGTGGTAAAATCGCTATTTTTGCGGCTTAAATTGGTCCATATGTCCCTAGACAATCCTTCTAGAATTACCATAACGGCAGCATTGCCCTACACCAATGGCCCCATACATATCGGTCACTTGGCAGGGGTGTATGTGCCCGCAGATATCTATGCCCGTTACCAAAGGCTTCAGGGGAAGGATGTGGCCTTTATTTGTGGAAGTGACGAACATGGGGTGGCCATCCCCATGAAGGCCAAAAAGGAAGGGGTTTCACCCAAGGAGATCATTGATAAATACCACGCCATCATCCAGAAATCCTTTGCGGAATTCGGAATTTCCTTTGATAACTATTCCAGGACTTCCGCCCAGGTACATCATGAAACCGCATCGGACTTCTTTAAAAAATTGTACGACCAAGGGGATTTTATTGAGGAGGTCACTGAACAATTGTACGATGAAGAGGCAAACCAGTTTTTGGCAGACCGTTTTGTTACCGGTACCTGCCCCCGTTGCGGATATGAAGAGGCCTATGGCGATCAATGCGAGAATTGTGGTTCTTCCTTAAATGCAACTGACTTGATCAATCCCAAGTCCACGCTATCAGGAGCCGTTCCCACCCTCAAGAACACCAAACATTGGTTTTTACCTTTGGACAGGTATGAAAGCTTTCTAAAGGAATGGATTTTGGAAGGCCATAAATCGGATTGGAAACCCAATGTCTATGGTCAATGCAAATCCTGGATCGATGATGGCCTAAAGCCCCGGGCGGTAACCCGTGATCTGGATTGGGGAATTCCGGTACCGGTGGAAGGAGGCAAAGGCAAGGTGCTGTATGTCTGGTTTGACGCCCCTATCGGTTATATTTCCTCCACCAAGGAATGGGCCAAACGAAAAGGCACGGATTGGGAACCCTATTGGAAGGATAAAAACACCAAATTGCTGCACTTTATCGGTAAGGACAACATTGTATTCCATTGTATTATTTTCCCCAGTATGTTAAAGGCCCATGGGGATTATGTGCTTCCAGAAAATGTGCCTGCGAATGAATTCCTGAACCTGGAAGGAAACAAATTGTCCACTTCCAAAAATTGGGCGGTGTGGTTACATGAATATTTGGAGGAATTTCCCAATATGCAGGATGTACTGCGATACACCCTAACCGCAAATGCACCTGAGACCAAGGACAATGATTTTACCTGGAAGGATTTTCAGGCCAGGAACAACAACGAATTGGTGGCCATTTTTGGGAATTTTATCAATCGGGTGGTGGTATTGACCCATAAATATTATGAGGGCGTTGTTCCAGAAACATCGGGGTTTAACGAGGTAGACCAACAAACACTGGCATTACTTCAGGGATTTCCGTCAAAACTTGGTGATTCATTGGAACGCTACCGTTTTCGGGAGGCCAGTCAGGAATTATTGAATCTCGCCCGTTTGGGGAATAAGTACCTAGCCGATGAGGAACCTTGGAAATTGGTCAAGACCGACGAAGGGCGCACCAGGACCGTAATGTACGTTGCGCTCCAAATCGCCGCAGGACTGGCAGTGTTAAGCGAACCTTTTTTGCCCTTTACCTCAACTAAATTGAAAGAAATCCTTCAGATAGACCAGACCTCGAGTAATTTGCCAACGGAAAATCATATCGGGAACGGTTGGAGTGCCATTTCGGAAAACGAAATCTTACTCCCATCCGGTCACAGGATCGGAAAGAGTGAACTGCTGTTTCGAAAGATAGAGGATACCGAGATAGAAGCCCAGTTGGCCAAGCTGGAAGCCACCAAATTGTCCAACGCTTCCAGTACGCTCAGTGCAGGTGCCTCAAACGGCGCTGATGAGAATCCATTAACCCCTCAAAAAGACACCATTACCTATGATGATTTTGCGAAAATGGACATGCGCGTAGGGACCATCCTGGAAGCCGCAAAAATGCCCAAAGCGGATAAACTACTGGTATTAAAAGTGGATACGGGATTGGATGTGCGGACCATTGTTTCCGGTATTGCCGAAAGCTTTGCGCCAGAGGAAATCATAGGCAAACAGGTTACCGTATTGGTGAATCTTGCCCCCAGAAAGCTGCGTGGTGTGGAGAGCCAGGGGATGATCCTGATGACTGAAAATTCCGAAGGTAAATTGGTCTTTGTAAATCCGGATGAAGATAAGGTTGGAAATGGGGAAGGAATCAATTGACCCCAATTTAGAACAATCCATAAATGCAGTTAATTCCCTTTATCGCCCAACACACGGACATCCCGCTTAAAAGTGTTGAAAACACGGTCCAACTTTTAAACGAGGATTGTACCGTTCCCTTTATATCCCGCTACCGCAAAGAACGCACGGGCAATTTGGACGAAGTTGGGGTTGGCGCCATTGTAAAATTCAAAACACAGTTTGAAGCGCTCGAAAAACGAAAAACGGCCATTCTTAAAGCAGTGGACGAGCAAGGTGTACTGACCGCGGAACTAAAATCAAAATTTGAGGCCTGTACCAATCTTACGGCTTTGGAAGATCTGTACCTGCCTTTTAAAAAGAGTAAAAAGACCAAAGCTGAAACGGCCCGTAAAAATGGACTCGAGCCCTTGGCCAAAATCATCATGGCCCAACGTACGGAGGATATCGATTTTATCGCTTCAAAGTATCTGAACGGTACCATCAAAAATGAGGACGAAGCGCTGGAGGGCGCACGTCACATCATAGCCGAGTGGATCAACGAGCGTACGGACATCCGCAACCAATTGCGAAACCAACTGGAAAGGCACGCCCTTATCACTACCAAGGCCGTAAAGACCAAGGCGGATGGGGAGGCCGCCCAAAAATTCAGGGATTACTTTGATTTCTCCGAACCCTTGAACCGTTGTCCCTCGCACCGGTTTTTGGCCATACAGCGTGCCGAAAAGGAAGGGTTTATTCGACTTAAGATTGTATTGGACGATGAACGCGCCATCCAAAACATCGAACGTCGCATCATCAAATCAAACAATTCATGTACCCCTCCTATTGAACTGGCCATAGCTGATGCGTATAAGCGTTTGCTGTTCCCTTCCTTATCAAATGAGCTTTTAAAAGCGGCAAAGGGGAAAGCCGATGATGAGGCCATCCAGGTCTTTTCAAAAAACCTAAAACAGTTATTGTTGGGTGCCCCCTTGGGTGAAAAACGGATATTGGCGATCGACCCCGGTTTTAGAACGGGATGTAAAGTGGTCTGTTTGGATGCCCAGGGCGATTTAAAACACAATGAAACCATCTATCCCCATGCCCCAAAAAATGATGGCAAAGGGGCCATGAAAAAATTAAGTTCCCTGGTAGATGCCCATAAAATAGAGGCCATAGCCATTGGCAATGGCACGGCATCGCGGGAAACGGAACGTCTGGTAAAACGTATTGCCTTTAAAAACCCCATTGAGGTCTTTGTGGTCAGTGAAGCTGGTGCTTCCATTTATTCCGCTTCAAAAATTGCCCGGGACGAATTCCCAAATTATGATGTAACGGTAAGGGGTGCGGTTTCCATTGGCAGACGTTTGGCGGACCCCTTGGCGGAACTGGTCAAGATCGATCCAAAATCCATTGGTGTGGGACAGTACCAGCACGATGTGGACCAAACCAAGCTAAAAACCTCTTTGGATACGGTTGTGGAAAGTTGTGTCAACTCCGTGGGGGTGAACATCAATACCGCTAGTATTTCCCTGTTGAGCTATGTGTCGGGCATTGGGCCCAGGATTGCCGAGAACATTGTTTTGTACCGTAATCAAAATGGCCCTTTCAAAAATAGGGAGGCCATCAAAAACGTACCGCGTTTAGGGGACAAGGCGTTTGAGCAAGGAGCCGGATTTCTTCGAATTAAAGAGGGGGACCATCCATTGGACGATTCCGCAGTGCACCCGGAAAGCTATCCCATAGTGGAAAAAATGGCTACGGACCGGAAGGTGCCCTTGGGTAAAATTTTGGGAAACAAAGAAATTTTGAAAAGCATTCCCCTTGAAAACTACACCAACGAGGCCATTGGACTCCCTACCCTGAACGATATCCTCGAGGAGTTGGAAAAACCGGGGCTGGACCGCAGGGAAAAGGCAAAAGTGTTCACTTTTGACCAAAACATTAGGACCATTGATGATTTGCGGGAAGGACAACTGTTGCCCGGTATTGTCAACAATATCACCAATTTTGGTTGTTTTGTGGACATCGGCATCAAAGAGAGCGGCCTTATCCACATCTCCAATCTTGCGGACGGTTTCGTAAAAGATGTGAATGCCCACGTAAGCCTTCACCAACAGCTTATTGTAAAGGTTTTGGATGTGGATAAGGCCCGAAAAAGGATTCAGTTAAAACTTCATAAACCATAGAAAGCCCAAATTGCTAAAAATAGCGTACCATCCCATTTACAAACACCCCCTTCCGGAAGGCCATCGTTTTCCGATGATCAAATACGAGCTATTGCCCGAGCAATTGCTTCACGAGGGTACCTGTGGTCCGGACAACTTTTTTGAACCCATACTCCCCGAGGACCACCATATCCTGAAAGCACATCAAGAGGCCTACTTTAATAGGCTGGTGGGACTTCAGCTAAAGCCCAGTGAGGTCCGCAAGATTGGTTTTCCGCTATCCAGGGAATTGGTGCAACGGGAGCGGATCATTGCGGATGGTACCATCCAAGGCTGTCATTTTGCCCTTGAACATGGGATTGCCATGAATATCGCCGGTGGCACCCATCATGCCTATTCCAATCGTGGCGAGGCTTTTTGTATGCTGAACGATCAGGCCATAGGGGCGAGATACCTTCAGGGCATGGGGTTGGCACAACAACTATTGATTGTGGATTTGGATGTACATCAGGGCAACGGTACCGCGGAAATATTCCAAAAGGACAGGTCGGTCTTTACGTTTTCCATGCATGGCAAGGCCAATTATCCCTTTAAAAAAGAACTGTCCGATTTGGATATTCCCATGGAAAAGGGTACGGATGACGACACCTATCTTTCCATCCTGAAAGAAACCCTTTCCAGGGTGCTGGATGACGTCCGTCCCGATTTTATCTTTTACCTCTGTGGGGTGGATGTGGTGGCAACCGATAAATTGGGGACCCTGGGGATGACCATTGATGGTTGTCGGGAGCGGGACCGTTTTGTGCTCCAAACCTGTAAGGACCATGGTATTCCCGTACAGTGCAGTATGGGCGGTGGCTATTCCCCCAACATCAAGACCATTGTGGAGGCCCATGCCAATACCTTTCGTCTGGCACAGGAAATATTTTTTTAGTTTTGGGGCCTGAAATCATCAAATGAACAATTGGAAAGTTAGCATTCTCGTTTTTTTTATTGCTGTAGTGGGCCATGCCCAGGAACTTCAAATCAACGCCGATAGGGGAAACCTCTGGAAGAATTTCACCTATGACATGGAAAATGTCTTTGGGGGAATTGGTTATTCCTACAGTCGACCATTTCATTGGAAAGGTCGGCAATGGGCCAATTTTGGGTACACCATGGCAGGCACGGCACTTCTTTTTACCGTTGATGACGAAGTGGATGAATGGATCGATGGCTTCCGGGACGATGTTCCACAATTCGTAAAGGACTATGGGAACGAATATGGAAATCCCGACAAAAACTATATGTTGACCGGAGGCGTTTATCTAGCCGGCCTTTTTACCAAGAACGAAAAGCTTCGGAGGACCGGGGTGCTCCTGATTTCCTCTGCAACGGCAAGTGGTTTTTTTCAACAGGTAAGTAAACGCATCATTGGGAGGGCGAGACCTAAAAGTGGGGATTCATCATTTACTTTTGACCCTTTGCATCTAGATCGGGTATTCAACTATGATTCCTTCCCCTCCGGACATGCCATGCTGGCCTTTACCAATGCCTACGCCATAGCCAAACAGTTTAAAAGCCCTTGGGTAAAAGCGGGCCTTTATACCATTGGGTCGATTCCCGGTTTGGTTAGGGTCGTGGATGGTTTTCATTGGATTTCGGATGTGGCCTTCAGCACGGTGTTCAGTATATTCGTTGTGGAATCCATTGATCGTTATCTGGACAGAAAATATACCGAAAAGTATAATCCAGAGCGTAAAGAGAGTACCATCAGTTGGAACCTGACCTTTGGTGCAAACCGAATGGGATTGGTGGTACAATTCTAAAAAGGAACATGCAACGCTCTGTTTCCATTTCGTAATTTTGCAAAAAACAATTTCCTATGTTATCCCAAAAGCTCGAAAAAGCACTAAATCATCAAATTCGAATAGAAGCGGAATCCTCTCAGGTTTATCTTTCCATGGCCTCATGGGCCGAAGTGAACGGACTTGAGGGCGTGGCAGGTTTTATGTATGGTCATTCGGATGAGGAGCGCATGCATATGCTAAAATTGGTCAAGTATGTCAATGAACGCGGTGGCCATGCCCAAATCTCGGATCTTAAAGAACCTGAAACCGAATTTGGATCGTTACAGAAAATGCTTCAGAAATTGTATGATCACGAAGTATTTGTATCCCAGAGCATCAACGAATTGGTTCATATCACCCTTGAGGAAAAGGACTATGCCACCCATAACTTCCTACAGTGGTACGTAGCCGAACAATTGGAGGAAGAGGCATTGGCCAGAACGGTTTTGGATAAGATCAACCTTATCGGGGACGATAAAGGTGGGCTGTATTTATTCGACAGGGATATCCAACAATTGACCGTGGAAAGCGCCGCTTCGGATACCATGGAAGAATAATTTAGAATTTTTATTTAGATTTATTTAAAATAAAAGGGTTTCCCCTTATATTTGTCCCTAGTATGGGCAAAAAGAAGCAAACCCTTAAAACAACGGATCTGGCCAGGTTACGGGATTTAAATCCCGGTAAGTGCAAGACCAAATGCTGTAAAAAGTATAAAAAGTCGGAAAGCAAGCGCTGCAAAAAATGCCCTTGTTACGATTTGCTCAAGAAAGTAGCGTAGCACTGTTACGGGAAAGTTCTATTGCTTTGGAGCAAGGACGACCTCGGTACCCCCACTGCCCACATTGCCATTGATAAGATAGTAGGCCATTTGCTTTAAAAATTCGTAGCTGTGTTCGCAGCTGTTGCCACAGAGGATTTGGTGTTCCCTGTATACCAAATATTTTCCATTGAGGTAGGATTGGTGTCCGATAGGGTCTTTTTCCTCCAACAGTTTTTCGAATGCTTTTTGGTCCAACCAAAAGTCCTTTTCATCCTCTTCATTTAAGTTGGTCAAGGCAAGTTCGTGCATTGCATCCTGAATCCCCAATTTTCGATAAAATTCAGGTTCCTGATCCCCAATCTGGGAAAACCCGGAAAGCGGTATGCAAAGCAGCAACAAAAAGATATGTAACAAATTTGCCTTCATCGTAATAACTACGTATTAATAGACGGATAATGATGTTAAAGGTTGCACGATTTACTTTAAGTTATTGTTAAAATCGCATTTGTAAAAAGAAAAGGGGCAAAATGCCCCTTTTATCGTTGGTCTGCGGGAAAACCCTATTTCCCCAACATCAGAAGTTCATTGCAGCGAACTTCGGTAATATAGCGCTTTTCGCCCTCTTTGGTCTCATAGGAACGGTGGGTAAGCTTGCCCTCAATGGCCACTTGCTTTCCTTTGTTCAAATAATTCTCCACTATGTCGGCAATTTTTCCCCAGGCCACAATATTGTGCCACTGGGTATCCTCTACTTTTTCCCCTTGGGCATTTTTATAACTATCGCTGGTGGCGATGGAAAATTTAGCGAGTTTGCTCCCATTTTCCAAGGTAACAACTTCTGGGTCCTGGCCCAGATTCCCAATCAACTGTACTTTGTTTTTAAGTGCGTTCATTTTTTAAATTTTTTATTCTGTAAACAGTTAATACTATCGAATGTCCCTCACTCGACAGGGCAAACATAGGGTGGCCTTAAAAAGCGAATCGGTTGGGAACCATTTATTTTCGTTTGTAAACGTTTGTTGTCGTTTGTAAATGGATTAATCATCCCTTTACCGGGCTAAAAACCCATTTTTGGTTAAAAAGGCATCTCGTATCTTTTGCCGTAACGCCCTATCCCCTGCTGCGCCACCATTAAAAAATGCTCAACTCTTTTATCGAATCCCCCCAAGGGACGCAATCCCCTTTAATTTAGAGATGGGCATTACTTTTCAGGTCACCATCACGGTAGTTGGGCCATTCAAGTCGAAATGGGCCAGTTGCGCTTTCTTTTGAAGTCCTTTATCCGAATATTCCCATTATCCCTCATTTATGCATTTGTCTTATGTGCACAACATACTTTGTCCTACCATTGCTTCTTGCTATCGTAGCGAACCTTAAAAATGAGAACATTTCTATTGCTATCCGTAGTATTTGGTTTCTGTGGGCATGCACAAGAGGATTCTTTGGTGGGCCAATGGCAGCGTGTGGCGTACTATGTCCATGAATGCGCTACCGACAAGCTCATCCGCACAGAAACGGAACAGATGGCGTTGGAAGAAGAATTCAGGCCGGATGGTACCTGGGCGGTTCTTGGATCGCCATGGAAGGGAACTTGGCGCCGTTTGAACAACAATGCATATCGGTTTGTCTATGCCCCCCATTCACGGGTGGACCGATGTCGGGTGGAGTTTCAGGGAGACGAGCTTCGGTTGTACGCCAAGACCTGTGACAGCCTCCAGACCAACGATAAAAAGCTTTATGGATACCTCCTGCTTAGAAAAATGAATAAAACACACTATCAATAACAGTGCGGTATTCGCTTTGAAGCTTTAATTGCCCTAAAAACCTTGCCTACTTCTTAAACCGCAAAGCCAGGTTGGGGTAATCGGTAATAAGGCCATCAACCCCCATCAAAAGCAAATCCTTCATCGCTAAGGTGTCATTCACCGTCCAAGGGATTACTTCAATATTTTTCTCGTGTAAGCTTTTGACCATCTCCTCCGAAACCAATTTGTAATAAGGGCTATATATCGCCGGCGAAAAGCCAAGTTTTTCCAGATTTGTGGTGGCATCATTTTCATACACCAAAGCTGCCAATGGTTGATTGGGATAGTTTTGATGGAGGTAGTGGAGTACCCGAAAGTCAAAACTCTGTACCACCACTCGTTCTTGGGGCAACTTTTCTTGAAGGAGCTTCATCAACAATGCTGAAAATTCCGCCGGTTCGGGATGGTAAATGCCATCCCCCCTGGGCAAGCTCTTAATTTCGATATTGTAGTTGACCTGCTGCTGGTTTTGCACACCATAGTCCTCTGCATAAGCAATGACCTCCTCTAGCAAGGGTTTGGTAACCTTATATTTTTCCTGTTCCAAAAAATTGGGATTGCCCATACTACCACAGTCGAACAGTTGGGTTTCCCCATAGTCCATTTGGTAAATGTTGAGTTGCCTTGCCTTGGTTTTTGGGATACTATCCCCCTCGGCATCCAAACAGATTTCAGGATTCATCCATGGTTCATGGGAAACCAACAGTTGTTTGTCCTTAGTGACCACAACATCCAATTCCAGGGTATTTACCCCCAATTCAAGCGCCTTTTTAAATGCCGGCAGACTGTTCTCGGGGGCAAGGCCCCTGGCCCCTCTATGGCCCTGTAGGTCAAATTCAAATGCTAGCTCCTCCTTTGCCGTATCGGTCGGCAACCCTGTTTGGGAAGTACTTCGGTCCTTTGGTCTGCAAGCGGAGATCAGGAGGATTCCCATAAAACAGACAAGCCATCTTTTTCTTTTCATCTTATCTCTGGATAACGTCAGTGATGAAAGTCACCGTTTCTTCATATACGCTTGACCAATCCTTTGACCGTAGATCACAGCCTATCACGTGGTTCCCCGTATTTGGAAACGCCTTACTGAGCTTATCGGAAGTTGGTGTTCCCAACTGTTCAAACATTTCCAGCATGGCGGCCACGGAGACCACCTTATCCTGTTCTTCCTCATTTTTATAGTAATAGCCCATAAATACGGGACACTTCACATTTTTAAAGGTCTCACTGACCATGGTCTGTTTTAGCATGCTGATCAGGGATACATAGCCATTCACATGATAACTGGTGGACCAATATTTCGCCACTTCAGGTTCCCGGGCCTGCTTTTGGATTTCACCTCCGGCCTGGGCCACAAAAAATTCCTTCCCTCCCGGTTCAATGATCTTTTCCATCATTGGATTGAACAGGCCCACAAACGGGGAATACATGATCAGTCCGGCAATATCCGCATCCTTTGCCGCTAAATGGAGGGATAGGGTCCCTCCTGTGGAGGTGCTTACCAAAACCACCTTTTCCCCAAGGAGCTTGCCCATGGCCAGGGCATTCTCAGCGGAGGCCAAATGGCTTTCCGGGGTCAAATATTCATATCCGTTCTCCCGGTCCAAACCGTGCTCTTCCAAACGCGACATATATACGTGTGCGCCAAAGGTTTCGGACAGTTTGGACATAATGGGCTCCCCCTCCCTATGGCTGGCCCCAAATCCGTGAAGGTATACAAAAGCATAGGGCGTTTTTCGGTACTTGTGGTCGGATGCCCACAGCACCTTAGCTGCATTTCCCGGTTTTACATTTCCAACTTTTTGTTCTTTGCTGGCGAGGTACCCCTCCAATTCAGGTAAGGGGATGTCCTGGGTAACGCTTTGACCGTTTACCAAACCAACCAACAAAAAAGTCAGTAGTATTACTCGAATATGATTCAATCGGATTTCCATGGTTGCTTGTTTTAAAATCTAACGGCCACTTGTCCGCCAAAAAAACGGGGAGGACCGGCAATAAAGGTAGGGATACCAAAAGCCCCTCCCGTATTTCCTGCATCGATGATAAAGGATTCATCCAATAAATTGGTCACATATACATTGAATTCGTATTTCTTATTGAAGATCAATCCGGCCCGGATGTTCAAGAGACCGTAACCTTCCTGTGAAATTCCCGGCAAATTGGTTTCCTCAAAAAAGACTTCCGATTTGTAGGTATAGGTAGGCCTGAAAAACAGATCGGTGGTTGAATTGAGTTGTGGGTTCAGGTTCAATCCCAGGGAAAACGAGTGCTCCGGAGTCAATCGAAACCGGTTTCCCGCCAATTCCTGAGGATTTCCATTTTCATCGGTATCATCAAAAGTCGCATCGATATACGCATAATTCGCAAATACCGTACTTTTCTTACCAAAGGCATATTGAAAGGCAAACTCCGCACCAAAAGCTGAAGCACTACCGCTATCATCCGGGTTAAAATCCACCCCACCTTCGGCATCCACGGTAGCGATATTGGTCTGGAAATTGTTATAATCGTAAAAGAAGGCATTGAGGTCCAATTGTAATCGATTGTTCATAAACAGGGATTTCCCCCCTATTTCATAGGACCATACGGTTTCAGCGGATAGGACATCCACTTCAGTTGCGGTTACGTTGATGACGTTGGGCCGCCTTCCCCTGGAAACACTGCCAAACAAGGTCACTTCATCACTGACATCAAAATCCGCTGCCAAACGTCCTACAACGGAAGTAAAGTTGTCACTGGCATTGATCCGTTCCCCATTGGTTGAGGCGAACAAGTTGTTGGGAAATACCCCTAAAAAATTACCGAGCACTCCGGGTTGTTCGGCATCTTCCGCCTCAAATCCGGCATTGATGTTCTCCAAGGTCCCCCGAAGCCCCAAGGTAACCGTTAATTGGTTGGTGACATCCACGGAGGCATCCGCAAAGATGTCACCGGAATAGTTTTCACCAAAATTGGTAAACACTTCCCTGTTAAAGGGCAATAAAGGTGCTCCCGCAAGCGGTCCAAAGGTCTCCGGGTCGTCAGGAATGTTGGGCAAAAGGACCGGAACGCCATTGACCACCAAATTCCCGGGGTCCAAAAGCAGCACCCCCAAACTTTGTTCATTTACCTCAAAGGGTACGGACTGTGAACCGTCTTCGTAAAAGAAATTGGCACCAAAAAACCCACGAAACCTTTTGTTGTTATCAAAATTGAACCGTACCTCCTGGCTAAATTGTTTTCCCTTGGCAATTTCCCTAAAAAATAGAACCGGAGCCGCGGTTCCATCAGCATCAAAAGCCTCATTGGAATCAAATTCACGAAAAGCGGTAATGGAAGTGAAATCCCACATCTCATTGATATTGTGTTTTAGGATTCCCGTAATGCCGTATACGTCCCTATCCAGGCTTAGTTCCTCGCCCCGTTCCAAATCGGCAAAACTGTTGGGATCAACGTCCCCATTGATAGGGGCAAAGGTTCCACTTTTGAAAGAGGTCCCTGGAGGGGTATCCTTCTGCCAATTCACGATGAGATCAAAGAAGGTTTTGTTGGAGAACAAATAGCGCAAAGAGCCCCGAAAAGCCAATGTCTCCTTTCCGTTCAAGTCCCCGCCCGAATTGTTTTCAATAAAACCATCCCTTGCATTATAGATTCCGGCAACCCTCAAAAATAATTTGTCCTTGACCAGTGGAAGGTTGTAATGCCCGTTCAATAGGGTTTGGTTGAAATCCCCATAGCCAATTCTTAAACTTCCTGAAGTTTCATTTTTCGCTTTGTTCTGAATAATGTGCATGGCCCCAATTTGGGCACTCCGCCCAAAAAGTGTTCCCTGCGGACCTTTTAACACCTCTATGCGTTCCAAATCAAAAAGCTCCACCACCGAGCCCCTGGATTTACTGATCGAAACGCCATCCTGAAAGACGGAAACCCTTGGTTCTATACGGGAATCCCCATTATCACTGGTAATTCCACGCACCACAATTCCAGGGTTGTTCACACTCTGTATTTGCACCTGTAAACCGGGCACATATTCGGAAAAAGCATCGTATTCGAAGGTATTGTTATTATTGATGAATTCACTTCCATAGGAGGTAATGGCTATAGGAACTTCCTTATTCCGCTGCTCCCTTTTTTGTGCTGTGACCACCAGGCCTTCCAATTGCACCGATGATTCCACGAGTACAAAATCCTGTTGCGTTCCCACACCACCCACGGTTATGGTGGCGGTCCGGGTTTCAAAACCAATATAGGTCACTTTTAGGCTGTAATCCCCATCCGCCAAATCCGAGAATATGTAGTTTCCGGAATTATCGGTGACAACCCCTAAAGAAAGGCTTTCAATAATGACATTGGCCCCAATGAGCGGTACGCCGTTGGCATCCGTTACTTTCCCGCGTATGGTTCCTGAATCCTGGGGATAACAATTTAAAATTCCTAAAAGGGAAACGATTCCGTAAAGAAAAAGGGTTTTCATGGTCTATAGTTTTGAGACGGGCAAGGTATTTTACCATTGTTAGGATAACCTCTCCAAGAAATTATGATATGTTCAACTGCCCCCGTTGAACATTAAGTTTAAGTAAGGCGAATTGGAGTCGCTATGGGTTACATCTTGATGATGTCAGGTAATTTGGCACCCATACCCCTTCAGGGACAAGGGTTTAAAAACGGTAGTGCGGGGAATTCCCTTTGGGTTACCGCACTAATTTTTAAGTCGCCTTTCCTGCGATGTCCATAGCTGCCGAATACTTCTTATCTTTAAGGAAATTGCTACTACATGAGTTACACCCTTATAGACAATTCGGAAAAAAAACAATACGAATTTCAATTATCGGAACATACCCCCCATATCGAATATATTAAGGCAAAGGACAAAATCTACTTAACCCATACCGAAGTCCCGATCGCACTGGAAGGCCAGGGCATTGGTACGGAATTGGTAAGGCAGGTCCTGGAAGATATCAAGAAAAAGGAATTGACCTTGGTTCCACTGTGCCCGTTTGTGGCGGCATATATCAAAAAGCATCCGCAATGGCGGGAACTGGTCCTAAAGGGCATTAACATCGCATAACATGGAAAAAGAAATTGTAAAGGAATATACCCATGGTGACTTTACCGTGGTATGGAAACCCAAAAAGTGCATCCATTCGGAGATTTGTTTCAAAACGCTTCCGGAAGTCTATGATCCCAAGGGTAAACCATGGATCAAACCTGAAAATGCCTCGGTTGAAGCCTTAAAATCACAAATCGAAAAATGTCCTTCGGGTGCATTGACCTATAAATACAAAGGAGAAACCAAAATGGAGGAAACCAAAATAACCGAATGCAGTATTGTAGAAAACGGTCCCTTACTGGTAAGTGGCAATCTTAAGGTTGTGCTTGCCGATGGTAGCGAAGAAATCAAAAAAAGATCAACGGCATTTTGTCGCTGCGGGGCATCGAACAACAAACCCTATTGTGACGGCACCCATAAAACCATTGCTTTTGTAGGTTGATCGGACAGTGCATTTGTGGAAGAACCCAAGAGGGGTACCCTGGGGATTCTTTCCGAAGTTTTAATCGTAGCTATCCCTTTCCCAACAGCTGGTGACATTGTCGGGCAATTTCCAGCTCTTCATTGGTAGGGATTACCAAAAGGCGAACCCGGCTGTCCTTGTCCTGAAATTCGGAAACTTCGTTTTTGCTATTGATCGATGCATTTCTTTCACCTTCCATAACAATGCCCATGGCTTCCATTCCGGAACAGGACATTTGACGGACCAATGCAGAATTTTCCCCAATTCCTGCCGTGAATACAATGGCGTCCACCCCATTGAGAATGGCGATATAGGCACCAATATACTTTTTTATGCGATGTGAGATCATCTCCAAGGCCAACAGGCAGTCTTTGTCCCCTTCTTCCGCCAACCGTTGGATTTCCCTAAGATCGGAGTGTCCTGTCAATCCCAACAATCCACTTTCCTTCTGGAGCACCGTATTCACTTCCTGGGAATCCATCCCACAGGAATCCATTAGGAAAAACACAACGGACTGATCAATATCGCCACTCCGCGTTCCCATAATTAAACCGTTTGAAGGTCCAAATCCAAGGGAATGTTCTATACTTTTCCCATCTTTCACGGCAGTAATGCTGGAACCATTGCCCAAGTGTACAGTGATGATTTTTGATTTGGGCTTTCCCAAATACGCGATTGCTTTTTCCGAAACATATTTATGGCTGGTACCATGAAATCCATACACCCGGATCCCATGGTCCTGGGTCAATTTTTTGGGAATGGCATAGACATGGGCCTTCGGGGGAATGCTTTGATGAAATGCGGTATCAAATACCGCAACTTGTTTGGCTTTGGGAAAAAGGGCCTGGGACACTTCAATACCGATGGCATTGGCGGGATTGTGCAATGGCGCCAGAAAAGAAAGCGCTTTGATTTTTTCCAGCACTCCATCACTTATTTCCGTAGCACCGCCAAAGGCATCGCCGCCATGGACGACCCTATGCCCAACACAATCAATTTCCCCATCACCTTCCAATACACCGTGCGAAGGATCCTTTAACAATTCCATAATTTGGCCAAGACCGGATTTATGGTCTTTGATGTGCATGGTACGTTTTAAGGATACCGTACCCTTTTCATAGCGCACATGCCCGTTTTCCTGACCCAATCGCTCAACGATACCTTTGCACAAGCTACGGCCCTGGGGCATTACTATCACTTGAAACTTAATGGAAGAACTCCCAGAGTTGATGATCAAAATCTTCATGGTCCTATTTCAATTGTTCTGGGCTTGAATGGCGGTAACCACTACGGTATTGAACACATCGTCCACGGTGCAGCCACGGCTAAGATCATTGACGGGTTTGTTCAATCCCTGCAATATAGGTCCTATTGCCAATGCACCTGTTTCCCGTTGTACGGCCTTGTAGGTGTTGTTTCCGGTATTTAGGTCAGGAAAAATGAGTACGGACGCCTGTCCCGCTACTTTTGAATCCGGCATCTTACCGCGGCCCACAATGGGATCTACCGCTGCGTCGTATTGTATTGGGCCCTCAACCTCCAATTTGGGATGTTGTTCGCGTACCAGTCGGGTCGCTTCACGGACACGTTCCACATCCTCACCTTGGCCCGAATTGCCAGACGAATAGGAAAGCATGGCAACCTTGGGTTCAATTCCAAAATTGGAAGCTGAGGTAGCCGAAGCTATGGCAATTTCCGCCAATTGTTCTGCTGTGGGATTGGGATTAATGGCACAATCGCCAAATACACATACCCTATTGGGCAGGCACATAAAAAAGATCGATGAAACCACGTTTGCTTCCGGTTTGGTCTTGATAAACTGCAATGCCGGTCTTATGGTGTGCTGGGTGGTATGAACGGCACCCGAAACCATACCATCGGCATCCCCACGATATACCATCATTGTGGCGAAATACGACACATCATTCATCATATCACGGGCCATATCCATATTTACCCCCTTGTGTTTTCGCAGCTCGTAAAAGGTCTCTGCATAGGATTCCATGATTCCGTTATCCTTGGGATTAATAACGTTCAATTGGGAAATATCAAGGCCCAAACGGGCAGCTTCTGCAGCGACACGTTGGATATCCCCCAAAAGGGTAATGGATACGATATCTCCCTGTACCAACTCCGTGGCCGCCTTTAAAATTCGTGCATCTTCCCCCTCGGCCAACACAATATGCTTTTTTTCCATACGCGCCCGTTGCGCCAAATTGTATTGGAACATGCGCGGGGTCATGACGTTGGATGTAAAACCTGTCAAACGTTTCAGCAAGGCCTCCCCATCAATATGCTGTTCAAACAAAGCCATGGAAGTTTCTATTTTCTGTTTGCTCTGCGCATAAATCTGTGACTTGATATTCCCAACAATGTTGGTCGTTTTAAAAGTCCCTTGCTGTACGCTGATAATCGGTACATTGGTGGTACTTTCCAACAGTTTTAGAATGGAAGGTTCCGGTGATAACCCCCCGGTCAAAATAATCCCGGAAACGTTGGGATATTTTTCAGATTGATGCGCCTGTAACGCCCCTAAAATAATATCTGAACGATCCCCCGGCGTGATTACCAAACTTTGCTCCCGTAGGTGTATGAGATAGTTATGCAATTGCATGGCCCCTACTCCAAAACTACCGGTTTGGTTATCCAAATACGAATGCCCAAAGAGTACTTCCCCGTCCAAGGTCTCAACAATTTCCTTGAGTGTTGGATGGGACAAATTCCTTACCCTTGGCACGGTATACACCTGTACACCATTGGACAGGCCTTTGGTCAATTCCGTTTTGACCAATTGCAAATTCTCGGGCCTTATTTTGTTGGCCAATACGGCCAACACCTGAATGTCATGCTGAAGATAGGTCTTGACCGCGGCATCAAGATTTCTTGAAAAGTCTTCCAGGCTTTTGCCCTTACCATTGTCCACCAATACCACTGGGATTCCAAGATTTTTGGCAATGTCCCTGTTCAAATCAAATTCAATGACCTTACCTTCATCGGAAAAGTCACTACCCTCCACCAGTACAAAATCATGGGTCGCTTCTATTTTTTTATACTTGGAGATGATGCGATCCAGGATTTCATCCTTACGGTTATCATTGTATAGGCGAACCACTTCATTGATGACCAAACCATAGGCATCTTCGGGGGGCAAATCCAATTGAAAATGCTGCAGGACGGTGGCGATATGGTTGTCGAGTCCACCATCTTCCACCTCATCAATAACAGGTCGAAAATATCCTACTTTTGGGAGCTTTCCCAAAAGCATATTCATAAATCCAAGTACAAAAAGTGATTTCCCGCTATGGGGTCCTAAAGTGCCTATATAGACCGCTTTGTTCATGTAAGTAGGGGTTAATAATTTACGTTTGACAAAGATACTTCCTAAACTGTCAAGGACATCTTTTTACCCTAGCCAATTTCAAAAAATATGCCCCCCATTCCGAACAAAATACAACCGTTCACCAAATGAAAAAGTGGGGTCACATTTCAATTGAACACAGTTACTCATTATCCGTTCTTTTTTAAATACCGTTATTGTAATTTTGACCAAACTTTTAGTCATGAAATCAGCATATAGCCTACTATTTTTTGCCACAACGATGGTCCTTTCGGCCCAATCCAGAAATTTTTTGGACGTTCCCTACCTTGAAACCTCGGCCCGAGTGGATACTTTGGTCACCCCGGACAAGATTTATCTAAGCATTACCATCCAGGAAAAGGACTCCAAAGGGAGAAAATCGGTAGAAGAACAGGAAAACAAAATGGCACAAAGCCTAAAAAATCTAGGTATTGATGTTGACAAGCAGTTGACGATAAAGGATTTGGCGAGTAACTACAGAAAGTATTTTTTACGTTCAAAGGAAGTGCTGAAAAGCAAGCAATATTCCCTATTGGTCCGTGATGGCCTCACTGCCGGAAAGGTCATGGCCGCCCTGGAAGATTTGGATATTGCCAATACCTATTTGGAAAAGACCGAATATTCCAAAATGGACCAACTGGAACTCGAATTAAAATCAAAGGCGGTAAACAAGGCAAAGAAGAAAGCGGACGCCCTTACCCAACCCTTGGGACAACAAGTGGGGAGGGCCATTCATATCGTGGACAATTCACAACCTTATTATCCACAATATTCGGACAATAGACAATTAAAACTGTATGCGGAAAGTGCTGCCAATCGAACTCCAGAACCTTTGGATATTGGTTTTGAAAAAATTCGAGTGGAAAGTACGGTGAACGTAAAATTTAAGCTTACGGAATAGGTCATTGGACGCAGCTTTTTGGATTTTGGGACATCTAGTAGGAAAACCTTAGCGATGAAAAAGTTCCTACTGCTTTTGGCCACCCTATCGTTGACGTGGTCCTCCTGTAATTCCGACGACAACGATCCCACATCCGAAATCTGTGATTTTTTGGTCCGAGTGGATGCCCAAAAATTTGCCAACACCACTACCTCCGGTTACTCCATTATCAGTGCCGGGATTGAAGATGATTGTCTTTCCATTCAAATTGAAAGCGGTGGTTGTGATGGAAATTCGTGGGTTCCGGAACTCATCGATTCCGGTTCAGTTGCAGAATCCTCTCCGGAACAACGATCCATTATACTGGGGCTCACCAACACGGAACCTTGTGATGCCATAGTTCTGAGGACGTACACCTTTGAACTTACCCCTTTACAGATATCGGGAAGCAATGCCATCATTTTAAGATTGACCGATTGGGAGGGCGAACTCCTTTATGCGTATTAGACGGTCAATCCAATACGGAAAGTCCGGAATTCACTACTTTCCTAAGCTTTTCAGTATCGGAATCCACCTTGGCCACAACCCGAATTCCATTGTAAAGGGCAAAAAGCATTAACCCAATTTCCTGGGGATTGATAGAGGGGGACAGTTCCCCATGGTTGATTCCTTTTTGCACATAGCCCGCAAAAAGGTTTTCCGCATTTTCCTTATTAGCAATAAGGGTCTGATGTATTTTTTCATTGCCGGGTATCATCTCTGTGGTGGTATTGACCACAAAACAGCCTTTTCGACCGGGATCGTTGGCCGCCTCTTCAATGGCCATTTCAAATAATCTTTGAAATCCCTCTTTCACCGTTGCCGAAGTATCGAATATTTCCCGGATTTTTTCCCCTGAGGTCGTTCTGTAGTGGGCAAATGCGCTATCGAACAAAGCTTCCTTCCCGCCAAACGTATCATAAAGACTGGCCCTGTTAATGCCCAGGTGTGACACCAGATCCTGCATTGAAGTGGCATGGAACCCTTTTTCCCAAAAGAGTTCCATGGCCTTGTTCAATACTTCTTTCTCATTAAATTGTTTTGTACGTGGCATATTGGACTATGTTCCAAATTTATCCAAAAAAACTACACCTGTGCAAAGCCACCATCCACCGGAATTTCGGCTCCGGTAATATAGCTGCTATCCGAAGAGGCCAGAAACAGCGCGGTGGTCGCCACTTCATCGGAATGACCGAATCTTCCCAAACTCACCAAGGAAGGGAAGTTGGCTGCCATGGCATCGATATTCTCCTGGGGCACATTGTGCTTCCCGTAAATGGGGGTATCAATCGGTCCCGGCGCTATGGCATTGACCCGAATCCCTTTTGGACCAAATTCTGCCGCCAATGTCCTCGTAAGGGAGCGCAATGCCGCCTTACTTGAGGCGTAGGCCGCCATCCCGGCAAAGCCTTTGATATTCACCACAGAGGTATTGAAAATGATACTGGCCCCCTCATTTAAATGGGCATTGGCCGCCTTTACGGTAAATAGCGGCCCCCGTACATTGATATTATGGACCTCATCAAAAATATCAGGGGTCAACCCATCAATGGTCTCCAATCTAAAGATCCCGGCATTTAGAAAGAGGACATCTATTTTACCAAAGGTTTCCACCGTTTGGGTTATCAAAGCTTCACTGTCCAATATGCTCGAGGCTTCCGCCTTCACCAAAAGATACTCCCCGGACAGTTCGGATTTCAGGGCGTCCAATTTTTCCTGACTCCTTCCGGTCAATACTACCTTTGCACCTTCTTCCAAAAAACGCTTGGCCGTTTGCAATCCCATTCCACTGGTCGCACCGGTGATAATGGCTACTTTGTTTTCCAATTTTTTCATTTGATATGATTTTTTAATTACTATTCTATTTTAGAACGATTGTTCCAATACAAACATATCAATAACGGAACGAACGTTCCAAATAAAAAATTGACTTTAACATTATTTTAAAATTGTAATAGCTCTTTTGTATCTTACTCCATTAAAATCCAACCGTATGAAATTCCTAAAACTGTTCTTTGTTGTCCTTTTCCTTATGCCTTTTTTGTTGAGTGCCCAAAAAAGGAAAAGGAAGGCAACCGTCCCGACCATTGTTTTGAACGATTCCATGTACACTGGTCTTAAATGGCGCAATATTGGTCCCTTTAGGGGGGGAAGGAGCGTAGCATCTTCCGGTGTTGTTGGACAACCCATGACCTACTATATGGGTACCACCGGAGGTGGAATCTGGAAAACCGTGGATGATGGTATTACCTGGAAAAACATTTCGGATGGGCAGTTAAAAACGGGGACGGTCGGTGCCATGGCCGTTTCAGAAAGCAATCCCAATACTGTTGTGGTGGGAATGGGCGAACACGCTGCCCGGGGCGTCATGACCTCCATGGGGGATGGGGTCTATAAATCCACTGATGCGGGAAAAACATGGAAACACATTGGTTTGGATGAAACCCGACACATCTCCGATGTGATCGTCCATCCCACCAATCCGGACATCCTATTTGTTGCCGCACAGGGCGCACAATATGGTCCATCCCAGGAACGTGGGGTCTATCGATCTCGTAATGGGGGAGTAACCTGGGAGCGGGTCCTTTTTGTAGATGAAAATACCGGGGCCTCTTCCCTATCCATGGATATGAACAACCCATTGCATCTTTATGCCGCCATGTGGCAGCACCGGCGTTATCCTTGGAAAATGGAATCCGGTGGGCGTTCCTCGGGAATCTACAAATCCACCGACGGGGGAACCACATGGAAACAGCTTAAGGAAGGCCTCCCCAAAGAATTTGGCAAGGCTGGAATTTCGGTCTCAAGGGCCAATCCAGAACTCGTATTCGCCGTAATTGAGGCAGAAGGTACCGAAGGCGGGGTATACCGAAGCGACGATACCGGTAAAAAATGGAAGCAGGTCAATAAGGACCGTATCAATATTGCCCGTTCCTGGTACTATATGGAGATTTTTGCCGATCCACAGGATGAAAATGTGGTATACGTACTAAATGCCCCTGTGACCAAATCCATTGATGGGGGCAAAACCTTTACCCCCCTACCAACGCCCCATGGGGACAACCACCACTTATGGATACATCCCCATGACAATACGAAAATGGTGAATTCCAATGATGGGGGTGCAAACGTTTCCAACAATGGTGGAAAAAGTTGGAGTACCCAGCAAAATCAGGCCACTTCCCAATTCTATAGGGTCATTACCGATAACCTGGTGCCCTACAATGTATATGGCGGCCAACAGGATAATTCGGCCATTGCCATTGCCAGTCGCACCAATGATGCGGGAATTGACTGGAAGGACTGGTATTCCGTAGCCGGCTGTGAAAGTGCCTATTTGGCATTTGACCCTGATAATCCCGAAGTGGTTTATGGAGGTTGTTATCAAGGTATCATTGAAAAATGGATAAAGGCCTCCCGGGAGGGAAAACCCATTAAAGCCTATCCGGAATTGGGCTTGGGCAAGGTTCCCAAGGATTTCAAATACCGATACAATTGGAATGCGCCCATTATAAGTTCCCCCCATGATCGAAACACCATTTACCATGCAGGCAATGTGGTGTTCAAAACCGAGGATGGAGGTCATGGTTGGGAGGCAATCAGTCCGGACCTGACCCGCAACCAAAAGGAAAAACAGGGTCCAGGTGGTGGACCCTATACCAATGAGGCCGCTGGTGGTGAAAACTATAATACCTTAATGTACTTGGTGGAATCCCCACATGAAAAAGGGGTCCTCTATACCGGCAGCGATGATGGTTTGATGCACATTACCCGGGATGGAGGCGCCAACTGGACAAATATTACCCCACCAAATATTGGGGACGGAATTATCAATAGCATTGAAATATCCCCCCATGATCCCGCTACGGCCTACACTGCCATAATGCGTTATAAATCCATGGATTTAAAACCCTATGTTTTCAAAACAACGGACTATGGACAGACCTGGACAAAGATCGTGAATGGCCTAACGGATAAGCACACCTTTGTACGTGTGGTCAGGGAGGACCCAAAGAAAAAGGGATTGCTTTATGCCGGAACGGAAACCGGGCTCTATATTTCAATGGATGATGGACAAAACTGGCAAAGGTTCCAATTAAACCTTCCCGTTGTTCCCATCAATGACATTGCCATACAGGACAACGACATGGTGGTTGCCACCGCAGGACGCTCCTTTTGGATCTTGGATGATCTGGGAGCAATCCAAAACAGTTTTGATACTGCTGAAAAGCTGAAAGTGGTACAGCCCAAACCCAGCTATCGCATTTTTGGTGGCAGTCAGGACAAACCGGTCCCAGGTTTGGGACAAAATCCAAAATCAGGCGTTGCCATTGATTATTACCTGCCCAAAAAACTGGATTCAATTGTCCTAAAACTCGAAGTATTCCAAAACGGGAAAGTAATCCGTACCTATACCAATCAAAAACCAAAGGATTTCAAATCTTGGCCCGGTGGGCCGCCCAAACCACAGATACTCCCCAGTAAAAAGGGATATAATAGGTTTACTTGGGATTTTAGGAAGGAGGCCATTCCAGCCATCAACAAGGTATTTGTGTTTGGGAACTACCAGGGTTCCAGGGTTGCCCCCGGCAACTATACCCTAAAATTAAGTTTGGAAGGGGAAACGGTGGCGACTACGGCAACGGTTTTGGCAAATCCTAAAATTGAGGCTTCGGCAACGGAGTATGCTGACCAGCAAGCGATTCTTGATCAGATTGAAAATACGCTAAGGGCAATGCATAAAGCCGTCAATCAAATGCGTTCGGCCAAAAACCAATTGAAGTCATACAAGAAACTGTTGAAAAACAATACTGCAGCGGAAACACTTATAACCAAAGGTGATAGTCTGCTAAAACGCATTACCATTTGGGAGGAACATTTAATTCAACCCAAACAGAAAACCTTTCAGGATGTCATCAATTTCCACAATCAGCTCAATGCAGATTTTATGCATTTAAAGGGCTTTGTTGATGTTTCCGAACCCAAGGTGACCCTGGGGGCCAAAGAACGGTTACGGGATTTATTGGCGGCATGGGATACGTATAAGAACGAAAAAAACAGTATTGTTGGGACGGAGATGCGGGAGTATAATGAATTGTTCAAATCATTGAACCTCCCTGCCATACTTATGAGCGGAGATGAATGAGGGCCTTTTTTGCCGACCGGAAATACGTTACAGAAGATTTTAGGGAAAAACGCCTTCCCAAAGGGGACTATGAAAACTGTGTTTTTGAAAACTGCCAGTTCCAGGATGGTCTTTTGGACAACCAGAATTTTGTGGAGTGCCAGTTTGTAAACTGTGATTTGACCAATACCAACGTGGCACATACCCAATTCAATGACGTAAGGTTTGAAGGATGCAAATTGGTGGGCGTACATTTTGAAACGGGTGACCCTTTACTATTGGATCTTGGGTTCAAGGGATGTAACCTCACCTTGGCCTCCTTTTACGAAATGGATATTTCGGGGACCCATTTCCTGGATTGCCGAATGCACAAGGTAGATTTTACGGCAAGCGTACTATCCAAGTGCAATTTTGCCGAATGCGATTTTAAGGACGCCGTTTTTGAAGGAACCCATCTGGAAAGGGCAAACTTTGTTTCGGCATTCAATTATGCCATTGACCCCAACAAAAACACGATCAAAAAAGCAAGGTTCAGCCAAGAGGGACTCATTGGTCTCCTCAAAAAATACGATATTGTAGTCAACTAACCTCCAATAAACCACTATGAGACGCCTTGCCCTCTTTCTATTGGCGCCATTACAGGTGTTACTTGCGCAAAACACACTACAAATGGAACCAGGGGATACTTCGCCCGCCGCCACTATTGCGCTTGTGGAATTTATGGAAGGACATTGGACCGGTACCGCATTTGGAGGTGTCACAGAGGAAATATGGAGTCCGGATATTGGAGGGAGTATGATGTTTGTTTTTAGACACCTTATTGATGACAAGGTAAACTTTTACGAAATAGGTCACATTCGTGAAGTGGGCAACAGCCTTGTTTTTGAGCTAAAACACTTTGATGCCAATCTACACGGCTGGGAAGCCAGAGATGAAGTGCAACAATTCAAGTTCATAAAAGCTGAAGGCAATCGGGTCTATTTTGATGGATTCACCTTTGAAAACATCAGTCCCCAAAAAATTGCCATTTACGGCCTAATGGGCAATGAAGATGGCACAGCCACTGAGATGGTTTTTAATTACAACAGGCAGTAGCACATGAAAAAATGCATCGAATGTGGTATCGAAATCCGAGGAAGGGCAGATAAAAAGTTCTGTTCGGACTACTGTCGCAATGCCTACAATAACAAGCTCAATAAGGATAGTAAAAACTTGGTTCGCAATATCAACAACCGATTGCGAAAAAACTACCGGATATTGGACAGTTTTGAACTCAAAGATGGAAAAACAAGGACCACCAAAACCCGTTTATTGGATAAGGGATTCGATTTTGAATACCTTACCAATCTGTATACCACCAAGAAGGGCACTACGTATTTCTTTGTCTATGATCTGGGGTACCTTCCTTTGGACAATGATTTTTATATGATCGTGAAGCGGGAATAGGCTTATTTCCAATTGGCCCCACTTAACTTCAATGCGGCAACAACAATGTCCTTTCTACTGATCTGGCCCACCAGTATCCCATCCTTCATTACGGGCAACCGTCTTCGGTTATGCCTGTCAAAAACCCCGGCAGCATCAAATATGCTCATATCGTGGGGGATGGTCTCCACGTTCTTGGTCATAAAACGTTCCACACTCTTGTCCAAAATAGGTTGATTAAAGTACCTGCTTTCAGAGATTTGCTTCATGCAGTCCGCTTCAGAAATAATCCCGACAAGAAACCCGCTATCGTCCATGACCGGACCTCCGGAAATTTTATACTTGGCAAAGGCCTCCATGACTTCCAGAACGGATTGCTTTGGAGAAAAAGTCACTAATTTTTTGGTCATATAGTCGGAAACCAAAATAGGTCCCCCGGAATCCTTTTTACTATCCACCTTAGCCCGCGCCCCTTGAAAACTCTTGATTCCCATGTTAGTGTATTTTATTGGTTAACTATTAAAGTTAGTGATTTTCTTGCGAAGAATCTAAATTTTAGTGCCGAAACCTGAGAAGCTGTTAATATTTCCTATTTTTAATACGTAACCAAGACCAACATGAACTTTTCAAAGATCGTTGCCTTTTTTCTCCTCCTTTTTGCCGTCTATTGGAGTTATCGTTCCCTTATGCCCAATACGGTGGCCGATGCGGATTTGGAGCAATGGGACTTTCAATTGGACAATGCATTGAAACACGTTAAAACGCTCTCCCTTACACAACATGCCGTTGGGTTTCCGGGGCATACCAATGCCATGAACTATGTGGTCTCCGAGCTTAAAAGAATGGGGTTGCAGGTGAGCACCCAAGAAGGATTTATCGCTGGGGATTGGGGCAATCTCTGCAAGGCGACCAACATTATGGCCAAGATAAAAGGAACTTCCAAAGGAAAGGCGCTCCTATTGCTCTCCCATTATGATAGTGCCCACCATTCTTCCTACGGTGCAAGTGACGCGGCAAGTGGGGTCGCCACCATTTTGGAAGGGGTACGGGCCTTGTTGGCGAGTGGGAAGTCCCCAAAGAATGATATCATTGTCCTCATAAGCGACGCGGAGGAATTGGGACTTAATGGGGCCGAGCTTTTTGTACATCAACACCCTTGGGCAAAAAACATAGGGCTCGTACTGAATTTTGAAGCCCGTGGAAGTGGTGGCCCCAGCTATATGCTTATTGAAACCAATAGGGGCAATAGTACGCTGATCAAGGAATTTTCGGCGGCCAATCCAAAGTTTCCGGTGGCAAACTCTTTGGCCTATAGCATCTACAAAATGCTTCCCAATGACACGGATCTAACGGTATTTCGAGAAGATGGGGATATTGAGGGGTTCAATTTCGCCTTTATCGATGATCACTATGACTACCATACTGCACTGGATATCCACGAAAGATTGGATCGCAATTCATTGATCCATCAAGCCAGTTACTTAATGCCCTTAATGGAACACTTTGCCGGTACGGATTTAACGGACCTTAAAAGCCTTAGTGACCTCGTATATTTCAATAGCCCCGTTTTTAAATTTATCTCCTATCCCTTCGAGTGGATATGGCCCATGTTTGGCTTGGCCTGTATTTTATTTGTTCTGCTACTGATACTCGGGTTTAGAAAAGGGGAACTGGAAGTAAAAAGCATCCTTATTGGATTTTTACCGGTAGTGCTCATCCTGGTCATCAACGGATTGGCAGGATATTACACCTGGCCTATTTTAAAATGGTGGTATCCGTGGTATAAGGACATTTTACATGGCTTTACCTATAACGGCCATCTATACATCATGGAAATGAGCCTATTCGCCATAGCCGTATGCTTTTTTGTATACAAAAGGTTCAAAAAAATAAAATTGGCCAATTTACTGGTCGCTCCAATAGTCATCTGGCTTTTGATATGCGGATTGGTTGCAGTGTACCTAAAAGGGGCCAGTTTTTTCATTGTTCCGGTCTTTGGTTTACTGGCGGCATTATTGGTATTCATCAACCAGGAAAAACCCAATCCACTATTACTATTGTTCCTTTGCCTACCCGCTGTTTTTATGCATTCCCCCTTTATCCAAATGTTTCCGGTTGGTCTGGGCCTCAAAATGATGGTTGCGGCCACCGTTTTGACCTCTTTGCTGTTCTTTTTGACCCTTCCCCTATTTGGAAGGATAAAAAAGTATACGACCCTGGGCATATTGGCCCTATTACTGTTTGCCGTTTATGGGATTAGGGCACATTTAAATGCTTCCTTTTCCGAGGAACGTCCAAAACCAAGCAGCTTGCTCTATGTATACCATGCGGATACTGATGAAGCCCAATGGGCTTCCTATGACGAGGTATTGATCGATTGGAACGCCCAGTTCCTAAAAACCGGGGAAGACCGGCAGACAAAAGACCTGAATACACTGAGCAGTAAATACAATACCCGTTTTAAGCATACGGCCCAAGCACAAAAAAAGAATATTGGACTACCGGAAATTTTGGTTACCAAGGATACCGTGCTTGCGGATAAAAGGCAATTGACGGTTTGCGTTACACCAAAGCGTGCGGTCAATCGATTGGAGGTATTTACCAATGACATTGCAATCCATAATTGTGCCGTGAACGGAGTTTCCCTTTCCGAATATTACTTACAACATCGTAGAAATGGCAAACTGGTCACGCATTTTATCAGCGACAATGCCTATACGGAAATTGATTTGACCATTCCGAAGGACAAAACACTTGAACTTTCTTTTTATGAGGCTTCAAATGATTTACTGATCAACCCCTTATTCACTGTTCCCGAGCGCCCCAAAAGCAGTATTCCCATGCCTTTTGTCCTGAATGATGCTATTTTGGTCATCAAAAAAATGAAGTTTGAATAAGACCATCGGAATACTTGGCTGTGGTTGGCTGGGCACTTCTTTAGGCGTGAGCCTTCTTAAGGAAGGCTATCAGGTAAAAGGTTCCACGACATCTACCGACAAATTGGATTCCTTGAACCAAAAGGGCATCTTGGCTTACCCTCTCCACCTTACTGAAGGTTCGGTGGATGGAAAGATAGGGGAATTCCTGACCGATCTGGATGTTTTGGTCATTAACGTACCTCCCAATTTGCGTAAGGACCCCTCAAGTGATTACATAGCCAAAATGCAGCTACTCTTGGAAAACATCAAAGGTTTCCCAATACACCATATCCTTTTTGTGAGCAGTACGTCGGTATATGGTGACGTGGAGGGTGAAATAACGGAAGATACCGTTCCACGACCCGTGACAAAGTCCGGAAAACAGCTTTTGGAAGCCGAACGATTGTTTTTAAACGAAACGCGGTTTTCAACCACTATCATTCGATTTGGGGGCCTTATTGGGGAAGACCGGCATCCCATAACCCAGCTTTCCGGGAGAACCTTAACCAACGGAGCGGAACTCATCAATTTAATCCATAAAAACGATTGTATCCATATGATACGAACGATACTAAAAAATGGATACTGGAACCAGATGTTCAATGGGGTCTATCCCTATCACCCAACCAAAGCGGAATATTACACTGTAGAGGCAAAAAAAAGGAGGGTCCCACCCCCCAACTACACACAGGGCACTGCAAAAGTCAACAGGAAGAAGGTGATTTTTAGAAATTTTTATGTTAAAAAGCACATTCTGACCACATCCATTTCTTCTTGATACACCACAACTAAAAAGTGTTTCACAACAAAAGTCCTGTGTTGCTGTTAATTAAAGTATTGATTTAAAAGGCTTAACGACGAAATGCATAGTTTTACAACACATCAAAAATGTATAGTTATGGAAACTTTTAATGTAAAATCGAGGATTTTGATGGAAATGGAAAGTCTGATCGCTCGCAGTAGTTCAAAAAGGGAAATGACCCCAAAAATCAAGTTGTTTCATGAAGCCATTATTAAAAAGCACTACAATGCCGTGGATGTTACTATTGATTACCATCGCAGTAGGGTAAATATGAATGTGGTGATGGATGAAAGTGGTTATGATCCCAAAACGGTAAACATGGACCTTGTGGTCTTACCCACGAACCTTTTTTTCAAAAATCTTAGGGATTTTTTAAAATCGTGTCTGGAAGGGGATACCAAGAGCATTGCTTTTTATGCTAAACTGATCAAGGATTTATCCAGCAAAGAAACGGTGCATCTTGCCGTTTGACCTTAAAACCAAAAATCGCTACTGAAAAAGATGCTTTGGGCATCTTTTTTTGTTTGGGTACTTTCCAAATCTTTAACAGCCTGCTTTGGTTTATTTTTTTAGTTTTGCCGCACTAAAGCATTAAAAGGATGAAAAAATTGTTTTTTATCACCGTGTTATTGGCCTCGGCATCCCTTTTTTCACAAAGCAATGCCGATTTAAAGGGCCATTTTGAAAAGTATTACCTGGAGATGAGAAAGCAGGGCGATGTCAATGGGGTCATCAACGCCCTAACCCATTTAAACGTCATAGCCCCATCCCAGGAAAGAAAGGATACCTTGGCTTATGTGTATATGAACGGTAACCAGCATTTGCAGGCCTTGAACACCATTGGGATTGAAAAAAATGAATCGGATTCCAATCTGGCCGTACAAGTAAAGGCCGTATCCTTAAAAGCTTTAAATCAACCCAAAAGGGCCATAGAACAATTTCAGGTGCTCTATGACAGGAAAGCCGACCCTTACATCGCCTATGAATTGGCCGATTTGAAAATCCAAATCGGTGAAATGGAAAGTGCTTCGAAAGACATTGAATATGGTATTGCAAATTCTACCTTGAACATGAAGCATGCCTTTTATGAGCGCCAGCAACCCTATGAAGTACCTTTAAAGGCCGCTTTTTATCACTTAAAGGGACTGGTAATCTTTAATGGGGACAAAAGCAAGGTTGATGAAGCCATTGCCTTTATGGACAAGGCGTTGGATTTGGATTCCAATTTTAACCTTGCCAGTTTGAGCAAACAGGCGTTGGAAAAGCGCAAAACCGAAGGGGATACCGGAAATTAATTTCCTTTTGGAACGGATTTCCTTTTTAGATCAATAAGCAGAAGGCTGTCCTTCTGCTTTTTTAATTGTACCAATGCCTTAACATTTTCGTTGGGTACGGCTATGGAAAGGACATAATGGGCAATTTTCCAGTTGCCATCCACCTTTCTCAATACTCCAGATCCCCTGCAAAGCTTCATTTGGGTGTCCAGTAATTCATCGAACCAAGCGAATTGCCTGTTATCATCCAGGTATATATTGCGTTCCACCGCGGTAAAACTCCATGCTCTGCCCCGGTCGAAATACGGTTTGGAAAAATCCTTGAATTCCTGGTTTTGCCAGTTTTCCATGGCATCCGTTCCCAAAAACACACCATTATCCGTCATGAGGGAAAAATATCCTTCAAAGTCGGCATTTGAAGCGGCAAGGTGCCAGTTGTCCAAAACACGGCCAATGGTCGCTTTCTCACTTTCCTGGGCAGAAAGCAGGGACCCAACGGACAAAAGATAGGCCAGGATTACATTATTCCCCATTCAATATCAATTTCGGATCAAGGGTATTGCTTATAATATTGTTGAATTGGTTTTTGTAGGCATTATAGGCCAACATCATCTCTTCCATGGATTTGTACACATCCCTTCTATCCTTGAGATTTCCCTTCACCTTATAGAGAAAGGTACGGAAGACCTGCTGTCTGCTTTTTATTTGAAGCTTATCAAACAATTCCGGATAACCGGCTTCGGCCAAGGTCTTTTCCCTTTCGATCAAATCGTCTACGGCCAACATAAGGTCTTCGGTATTGGTTGCACGTTTTAGGATGGCATAGCTGGTTTCCATTGCCTTAAATTCCTGCCAGTCGGCCACCAAAGTGGCCACTTCTTCATCAAGTGTGGCATCCTGGGGCAGATTTTGAAACGAAAATGATTCCGGTGCTTCAACCGTGGCAACTTCCCCTTCTTTTTGGTTTCTGCAAGCAAAAAAAGTTACGCATACCCATAGCCAAACAATGTGTTTCCCCATATTGCCAAAGTACAAATTCTTGGGAAAAGCTATCTTTACTTTCACAATGATTTAATGACAAAATGGAATGGACAAATCTATTTTAATCCTGGGTGCCTGCGGACAGATCGGTACGGAGCTTACCATGGTACTAAGACAAAAATATGGTAATGATGTGGTTGTGGCCAGTGATATTCGGGAAGGAAGTGGTGCCTTAATGGAATCAGGTCCATTTGAGCTTTTGGACGCCACCAATTACGAGGCCATTGAAGATGTGGTCATGCACTATGAAATCCAGGAAGTATATCTTATGGCCGCCATGCTCAGCGCTACGGCGGAAAAGTTTCCCATGAGGGCCTGGAACTTGAACATGAACTCCTTGTTCAATGTCCTGAACCTGGGAAAGGACAAGAAAATAGATAAGATATTCTGGCCTTCCAGTATTGCGATTTTTGGACCCAATACCCCTAAGGAACACACTCCACAGCATACCTTAATGGAACCGAGCACGGTTTATGGAATTAGCAAGCAATCCGGTGAGCGGTGGTGTGAATACTACTATAAAAAGTTTGGGGTGGATGTACGAAGTCTTCGTTATCCGGGACTTATCAGTTGGAAGACGTTACCTGGTGGGGGCACTACGGATTATGCCGTGGAAATCTACCATAAAGCATTGGAAGAAAAAACCTATAGCTGTTTTTTGTCCGAAGGGACCAAACTGCCCATGATGTATATGGACGATGCCATCCGTGCCACCATCTCTTTAATGGATGCCAAAGCCGATGATCTTACGGTACGCTCTTCCTATAACTTGGATGCCATTAGTTTTACACCATTCGAAATAGCACAAAGCATTAAAAACCATATTCCCGATTTTGAAATCAATTATGAACCGGATTTCAGACAGCAAATTGCCGACTCGTGGCCATCATCCATTGATGACTCCATGGCAAGGGAGGACTGGGGATGGAAGCCTACGTTCGATCTAAATCGAATTACATCGGAAATGCTGGAAAACCTGAAAAAGTAATACCCACGTATTACATATTTTCAAAAATCTTTGCGCCCAGTTTTATCAAAAAATAAACTGTACCGGCCAAAAGGATCAGGTAAAAAACTATCGCTCTTTGCAAATACCCCTTGGTATTTTTGTTCTCTGCCTTCATGAACATTTATTCTCATTTACATGGTTAGGATAACCTTAGAACGATAGCGTTGCGTAAAAATTGAAGGATTAGTATAAGATTAACGCATTTGTACGATTTCACTTACCCATTTGCATTTTTTTAACAATTCGGTCGCTTTCATTTTGGAAAAAGAGCTTATTTCCCTCATTTACTGGCATTTAACTTTTGGGTTGGACGTGCGAATCCGAGTTTGATTTGGAGAAAACCCTCTAAGTTCTGTACGAAAGTCCAAGTCTTTCCCATTCGATTTTAAGATGCTCAGGACCTGTGCTATTCCTCTTCATCCTTGGGGGGCATCATATCGGGATCGATGACCGCTTCGGGATCATCAGAATCAAAATCGGCATAGTTATCCTCATCATAGTTGGCCATGGTACGTTCCAACTTTGAACTGATTTTGATCAGGTATTTGGTGTCCAGGGTGAGCACCTCAACACATTCCACTTTTTCACCGGCAGCATTCTTGAACGAAATGATATCGTCATCCCCATAACCATCTGGATATTCCTCAACAAGAAGCTTCAGTACTTCTGGCGTAAGCTTTTTAAAATCGACGATGACCCGTTTTAGATTCTTCAATTTTTATGGTTGATTTATATTTAAAGTTAAGAAAAAATCCCACTGATCTTCATTTTGAAAAACCGCTATTCGCTCTTTATATCGGATTTTCCGCCTGTTTTTAATACAAGTTTGATCTGCTGTATTTCAATGGCCTTGTCAATGGGTTTTAGCATATCGTACATATTAAGGGCAACAACACTTGCCCCATGCATGGCCTCCACTTCCACTCCTGTTTTGTAAAATGTCTTCACGGTGACCTTGACCACAATGTTGAGCCCGTCAATTTCATACGCAATACCGGCATATTCTATGGGCAATGGGTGACAGTCCGGCAATAGTTCGGGAGTCTTTTTCAGGCCTAAAAAGCCAGCTGCCCGACTCATGGCAAACACATCGCCCTTGGGCACCCTTTTTTCTTCAATGGCCCTTACGGTTTCCAGGGATCCCACCTTTACAATGGCCTGGGCGACTGCAGTTCTGTGCGTGTTTTGTTTTTGAGTGATGTCGACCATGATCAGGTATTTACCTTCCACTGATAGGAATCATCCTCAAACAACTCCTTACCAAAAACCGGAACTTCCTTTTTGATTTCCTCTACCACGTGGTGCAGTGCGTCAAACACTTCCTTCCGATGTGGGGAGGACACAAATACAAATAAGCAGATTTCCCCAACGGCCACCTTTCCCAAGCTGTGATAAATATGCATACAGGTCAATTCAAACCTTTTAAAAGTGGCCTCCCGAATCTCATGAAACTTTTCATTGGCCATGGATTCATAGGCGGTATAGTCGATTGCACCCACTGTTTTACCATCAATTTTATCGGCCCTTACCTGGCCCAGGAAAATATCATGTGCCCCAATGGTTGTTTTGGATTGATGTTTGGCAATGGAATTGGCAATAAACTCAGGAGTTATGGCCCCTTGGACAAAAACGTTTTTGATTTTCCTTTCCATGATCACAACACTTTTCGCTAAGGTAGCAAACTAAAAGACACTTTTGACAGGGCCAGATTTCTATTTCTGGGACACCCCTGATTTTTATCATATTAAAATAGGGGCCCTTTTACTTATTTAGCGGTTATGGAATTTTGGGATGAAGCACAAAATACTGTTTCCGTTTACTAATTTGCTATGATCAAAAAACTCCTCTTACCGACCTTCCTTTTTTTAATCCTATTGGGGTGCGACTCGGAAAATGAAGATTCGCCAAACCAGATTATAGAAGAACTGGATACAACGCCACCCAACATTACCTTTCAAGGTATTGGTGAGGAAGTAGAGGTACGCAGTACCCTTCAAATCTCCGTTCAAGATGCCTCAAATCTTGTGAATACCGTGGTAAAGATCAACGATGAAGAGGTCATGACCAGTTCCGAAAAACAGTTTACCTACACCTTAAATCCCTTTGATTTTCCAAATGGCCAAACCACCTTAACGATTACCGCTACTGATGAGGCAAATAACGAAAACGTGAAAACCCATGTGTTTGAACTGAAAAAGCTACTATTTCAAAATCTTTTAGGACGTTCGAGTGAATCCATAGATTTCTATGTGGCACTGAATTTGGAAAGTACTGGAGAGCTCATTGCCCATAAAAAGATGGTGACCGATGATGACCGCATTTTCTATGCCCCTGACGGATTTGAGGAACAAGATATCATTGCGACCGAATATTATATTGATAAAGGCGGATTGGAAGATTTTTTTCATTTAGCAATGTCAACCGGAGGTGTGAAACCTGGCACAATACGGCTAACGGATGAAGAAGTCCGAAACGAGCTTGACCTGGAACCATACAACAACACTAAGAACGCCCAATTCGATATAACAGTTGAGGGCTACTCCTTTCCATTACTTTTTTCAACGCTTGCAACTGATTATAATATTGGAAGCCGGTCTTCCGAGAGCTACAGTTCTTCTTACACCCTTACTTTGGACTATAATCAAGAACTCACTAACGATATTTTTTTATATTATTTAGATCAATCAAGCGAGAAACTATTTGAGGACTACCGTTACCTTTTTATTGAAGACTTCACGGATCGGACGTTAAGATTTGAGGAGCTTTCAACGGTGAGTGAAGATGATATTGTTACCGTAGGTTTACCTGAACTTGTGGAAAAATTCACTACTTGGCTCTTAGGGTATTCCAGCAATGAAAACTATCGACGAGGAAACTTTAGGTTGCTGTTTTTCTATGGTAGGCTTACCCAAGAATCAGGCTTTTTGTTTCAATACCCCAATCTGAGCGAATATCCTGTTCTAGAGAGAGGTCTCGACCTTCACTTAACGGATGGCAGAATAGTTAGATATTTGACAAAAGATTTGACCGAGGTTACGATTCCGCCGCTATCTGTCCAAAAAATAGAAAATAGTATCGCCACAAATGGAGGATACGATTTCTTGGAACTCGATTTGAAAATCACAGAATCCCGTGAAGGGAAGGATTTGATCTTTAAAAGAACCTATAAAAACAGGTATCGGGAATCGATAGAAAATCCTTTTGACAAGTTGGAAATTCCAACCGAGATTATGGAGTATTTGAACGCCCAGGGTTTAAGCAGAAACGCCATAGACAATTCAGGTGAGATGACCTTATCACTAACCCGATACGAAAACCAGTTTGATTATCCCAATGGCCCTTTCTTTACTCCTCTAGGGAGAGAAGCGGGAGATAGGGTGAGCGTAAGCTTCCCTCTAGAGAGATAAGATTTGTCAAATCCAATCAAAAGTTTTACAAAATCACTTTCTTCAGCTAACCTATTTTTAATTTCTGTTCGCAGTGTTTAAGAGTGGTTAAGAATAGTTAAAACTACATTTTTAGATACATCAAAAAACACTATTTTTGGCATCCCTTTGGCCCCGTAGTTCAATGGATAGAATAGAAGTTTCCTAAACTTTAGATGCAAGTTCGATTCTTGCCGGGGCTACGAAGTAGACGCGCAACAAATGCAGCGCATTTGAAAAGCGAAGCTTTTGAATCGAAGTTCACATTGAGCCCGGTCGAAATGATGCTTCCCGGGGCTACGAAGTAGACGCGCAACAAATGCAGCGCATTTGAAAAGCGAAGCTTTTGAATCGAGGTTTGCATTGAGCCCGGTCGAAATGATGCTTCCCGGGGCTACGAAGTAGACACGCAACAAATGCAGCGCATTTGAAAAGCGAAGCTTTTGAATCAAGGTTTGCATTGAAATTGAGTTGCCCCACGCAAAAATCAATACGATTTAGAGTGTTTCGGTTTTTTCAATTTTATAGAACAGGGTCGGCTTGTTGTCTTCCATTCGTTTTTCAACGAATGACATCCCCAATCTTTGTGCCACCCGTTGTGAGTCCAAATGGGGTTCATCGGTCGCTGCCATCAAGTATTCAAAACCAAGCTCTTTAAAAGCGTACCCTATAATTGAGCGACTTGCCTCAGTGGCATACCCTTTTTTGGTAAAGGGCTCCAACAACGCATAGATCAATTGTGGCTGCGGTTCATTAAAGAAGTACCATAACCCAACGTAACCAATGGTCTTCTTCCTGTTTTTTAAACATATTTTCCAAAGACCATATTGATTTTCTTCAAAATGTCTTGTGTTTTGGTCCATAATATCATCGGCTGTCATGGCATCAATACCCTTGTCATCCCAAAGGAATTTCCGTACATAGGGGTCATTGTTCAAGAGTAGGAACTCTTCGCTGTCTTCCAATAAAAATGGGAGTAGCTGGAGCCGTTTGGTATCAAACTTAAAATCTTCCATTTTTTGACTCTGTTTTTTTATAGTTATAAGGAGATACTATCCGCCTGTGGGTGACCATCCCCTGTATAGTAGTTTATGTTCATTTTGGTACAACTCCCAGATGTTTACATATTTCCTTCTCACCGTATCCGTGGCATTTTCCCTAATTTCAAATTCCCCAAATTCAAATATCATATCGCCCTTTTTCCAGATCTCCAAAATTTCCACTTCCCACGAGGTGACGTCATTTTTGGAAAGAAATGATTTTATGACCCTATCCACTCTTTCGAAACCGTTCAGGGTTGGGCCCGTGGGAGGGGAAAAAACCACTTTTGGATGTAACATGTTCGATAACGACAACGTGTCTTCCGTGATAACCGAAATCCGATACTTTTCTGACAGACCCCTTGCGATTTCATCATGTCGATCTTGTTTGGTCTGTGCGAAAGATGATATCGTTAGTAATAAAAATAGAATTGGTATTTTTTTCATTTCATACTCGTTTTGATAGGGCAAGACGCGGGTCTTGCCCTTATTATTTATTGGTTTATGGGTGTCCTTATAATTTAAGGTTGGGGTGTCCATCGCAAATACGGCTTCACTTCTTCAAAACCTTTGGGAAAGAGTTGTTCTGCCTCATCATTGCTGATGGAAGGAAGAACCACGCAATCCTCGCCATTTTTCCAATTTGCCGGCGTGGCCAATGACTCGTATTGTGTAAGCTGTAATGAATCGATGACCCTCAACAATTCCTCAAAATTTCTTCCCGTTGAAGCGGGATAGGTCAACATCAGTTTTACCTTTTTGTCCAGCGCAATAATGAATACCGAACGAACGGTCATGGTAGCCGCATCGTTAGGATGGATCATGCCGTAAAGCACTGCTATTTCACATTATTTGTCGAGCCAATTTTTAAACGCAATCGACCTTACTCGACTGATAACCAATTCCCCATTAAAAGTTGGTTTTAAATTAACTTTTAAACGACTATTGAAATAGCGATGAACGGACTCAATGGACTCAATATTGACGATACAATTTCTTGTTATGCGAAAAAAGACATCTTGATTTATTTCCTGTTCCAGATCAGATAGGCTATGGTCAATTATTTTACGCTTTCCATTTTTGAGCACCGCAAAAGTTGCGGTCTCTTCCGATAAAAAATAGGCAACTTCATTGATGTTGATAAAACTAATCCTATCACCTATTTGTATGGAAATGCGTTGCCTATAACTGTTCTTTTGGTAATAGGAAACCAATTCCCGCAGATCAACGTTGAGCTTTTCCTGGGTGAACAAATTTTTATATTTATCCATGGCATTTTTCAACTTGATCCTGGAAATAGGTTTCAACAAATATCCAATTGAATTTTCCTGAAATGCCTGAATGGCATATTTGTCATAGGCCGTGGTGAAAATAATTGGAGCTTCAATTGAAACATGTTTAAAAATCTCAAATGATAAGCCGTCCGACAATTGAACATCCATAAATATTAAATCAACTTTGTTTTTCTTTAACCATTCAATTGATGCTTTTACGGAAGCAGTTTCGCCAATCACGGAGATATCCGGGAAATATTTGTTCAACTCCGTTTTTAAATGATTCCTTGAAAGTCTTTCGTCCTCTATTATCAGTACTTTCATAGTAGGGGAATTTTTACGGTAAATCTGTCATTTTCATTAGTGACCATAATCTCCGAACCATTTACAACCCTATATCTCTTTCTGATCATAGTCAACCCTATTTTATTTCCTTTGGAGATAACAATTTTTTTGTTCAGCTTGTTGCTCACAATAAGCTCATTTCCCATTGATTTTATATCAACCTCCAGGGGGCAATTTTCATCAACTATATTATGCTTGACCGCATTTTCAATTAACAATTGAAGCGTCATTGGAATTATTTTTTTACTCTGCGCCCCATCATTGATATTAAAATGAACCTGCAGTCCTTCATCATATCTAAATCGTAGTATTTCAATAAAACTTTTTATGAATTCAAGCTCCTCTTTCAATGGAACCAGGTCTTTTTGGTCCTGAAAAAGCACATAGCGATAAATCTCCGAAAGATTCTGAATGAACAATTGCGCATTATCCTGATTTGATTTGACCAAGGCCGATAGAATGCTCAAGCTATTGAATAAAAAATGAGGATTGATCTGGTTCTTAAGCTGTATGTACTTTAAGCTAAGATTCTCCTGATTGAGTCGCTCATTCTCAATTTCCTTTTCATTGCTTACCCTTATTTGAAAATGTGTCTCAAGAATGGTAAGGGTGAATACGCCAATGAGCAGTGCCATTACAAAAGTGTCCCCAAAGATGTTTATATGCTCCTTCAGCTCAAACTCATTGATGTTTTGCGTAAGCTCTATCAATACCCCAGTTGCAAAGACCAGTACGGACGTAATGAAAAATATTGAAACGATTTCCAATAAAAGCCTTAGGTAAATCTTTGCGGCAAAGAGGCGGTTAAACAACCTTACAACTATGAAAATAAGAAAAATGTTGACCAGCAGTACAGGTAAATTAAAGAAGAACTCCTGCACCAGTTTTGGAAAAAAACTTGTTTCATCCTCCACCAGTAAAAACCGAAAATATAACAACAGTAGAAAGTAGAGCGCAACTCCTATAATCGAGGTCACCCATATCATTGTTTTATTCGATTTCATGAAGTTCTTCATTTAACTGTGCAGCATATTCAAAATTAAAGTTCCAGCGCAACACCAAGATTAAAACCGATCCAGGCGCTTATCGATCGATCATCGTCAATATCTTCGAAAATGGTATACGGTATGTTTAAAGTTCCGAATTTTCCATCAACTTCCTGATCCGTGACATAGGTATTAAAGGATGGTCCGGCAACTATTTTAAATTTATCGTTCAGGGAATACTGAAAGTTAAAATCAAGTTTGCCCAAAATATTTAAACCATCCCAGGTACCATTGTAAAGAATGTTATTGCCGCTCAACTCCAATGAAATTCCGTGCCTTTTGGCAAACGAAAACAACGATCCGAAGCCCAAACCGACGCTATAAACATTTTCCCCCTGAAATCGGGAATAGCCAGTTTTGATCATGGTATAGAATTCCCTTACGCCAAATTTGAAACTTGTATTTGCAAACAGTGTTTCTCCACCGGACAATTCCAGGGCATAGTACCCATTTTTTGCAATGTTGATCAATCCAATTGGTGTTCCACTGGAAATGGAATCCGAAACATTGATCAGTCCAAACTGTACGCCATTGAGTCTTTTGGTATAATTGAAAAGTCCAAGTTGCAGCCCTTTGTACCCTCCTTTGACAATATTGGTCAATCCCATCTGAAATCCTTTGGAGTTTTGATTGGCCATATTGGCAATCCCTGAAATTTGAATTCCCCGGGTGCTTCCCGTATTTATATTGGCCAATCCTCCAAATTGAAATCCCCTTACATTTCCTTTGTTGTAATTAACCAAGCCCCCAAATTCAAATCCATTCACCCCACCATTAAGTCCCATTAGCACATTAAACGAGACATTATTGGTATAGTCTGCGGAATTTACTCCGTTGGTGCCCAATGGATAGATAAATGTGATTTGTGATTTTTTACTTTCTGCGTTGTCCTGAGCATTCGTTAAAACACTCCATCCCGATAATAGAATAACTATTAGCATCCCTTTTAATTTCTTATGTAATCCCATTTTGTTTTACGTTTTAATAATTTTCACGACAAAAGTCATGGGATCGGTGACGATTAAAAATCACTATATAATGAACATAAGAATCGGGGCCATGAAGTTTAAGATTCCATGAATGAATGGGAAAAAGCTGTGTGTTTTATTACCTATAGCCTTGTTTTCCAAGGGTTTTGAGAATTAGTAGGTCGATGCTTCCCGGGGCTACGAAGTAGACGCGCAACAAATGCAGCGCATTTGAAAAGCGAAGTTTTTGAATTGTGGTTCACCTTCCGCCTGGTCGAAATGACGCTTCCCAAGCAATGATCATATTGATTTCCTATGGAATCATTCCCTTCAATTTAAAGGTATTCCGTGGTAAACTGTGCTAAATCCGGGCTGTCCTCCAACAGGTTTACAACACCGTAAGCCGCTTGTTCCCCGGCTTTCATGGCGGCATTTAGCGAACCATTGAGCAAGGTATCCCCAGCTAGAAAAATTCTTGTGGTCAAACGGGTCTCTTCCGGTTCCAAATCATTTTTCAGGTTTGAAATTTCCGGCAACGCCTTTGGGATTGCATAGTGCCTTAACAGTTGGGGGGCTTCAATTCCCAAAATCTTTTTGAGTTCTTCCGAAACCTTTGTCCCCAAATCTTCCACAGACCAGGGATGCTGCTTTACCACGGTAACGGACAGTATGTCCTTTTTGTTGGATAGCTCAAATAGGTTGGACAGCGATACTATGGTGTTGATAAGGGCATCCCCATCGGCCGCCAATCCAATTAATTTTGCCCTGGATTTCATTCTGGGAACTTCAAAATAGAACGTATCACAATGCTTCCATTGCACCTCCTGTTTCCGTAAATTGGAAACCATGGCACTGGCATCCGTGGCAATAATGGTAAAGTGAGTGTCCAGTTTGGTTCCATCCTTCAAAAGAATGTGGTCGTCCTTTACTTCAAAAACTTCGGTATCCAATAGAAACCTGGTCCTTTTCAGCTTAGATCTGAGCTGTTCTGGGATCGCTCCAATACCTTGGCGGGGAATCGCTGCCAAACCCTCACCGAACATCTTATAGACAAACTCAAACATTCGGCTTGATGTTTGAAGATCGTTTTCCAGAAAAATACCACTGAAAAAAGGAACAAAAAACTGGTGTATGACAGTTTCACTAAATCCCCGTCCTTTAAGATAGGACCGCGTACTTTGCTCTGGGGTTTCAAAAATCTGGGCAGTGGATTTCCTTTTGAGTTCTTGCCGTAACTTAAAAATTTTGATTTTGTCCCCAAAGGTAGCTATGGAACTCCAAAGGGTTGGAAACAATAGGGACGGATTGCGCAGGGGGTCACCAATTTTAGTTATACCTTCTTTGGTATAAATGGTTGCCCCGGACTGAAAATAACAAAGCTCCAGCGCTTTTAGATCAAGATAGGTATTGACCATGGGATAGGCCGTAAGCATAACCTGGAAACCATGGTCCAGGGGGACCCCATCCACAACATCGGTTTTTACCCGCCCCCCTATACGATTCGTAGCCTCGATAATTATGGGGCTATAGCCTTTTTCCTCCAGGACCAAGGCAGCAATGAGGCCACTGACCCCAGCGCCAACAATATGGATTTTGTAATCTGATTTTTCCATTCCCTTTGCTCAACAAATGTAATAGGGCTAAAATACGTCCTGCAGACCCGCTCAAAAATTGATTTGTCAATTTTGTTTAAACTTTAACAGAATTTATTAAACATATTGAATAGATTTACCCAAAATCACAGGGGCGAAGCTTGTCCAAGCCCAAATACAATTTCAAAATAAATTTATGACAATGAAAAACCAAGAAGCAGTTCTTCATGAAGTTTTGAACTCCACTACCATACTAGAACAATTGACGCATGAAGAAATTGGGGACGACCATTTATATACGGGCATTGAAACCCCTTTGAAAAAAGGGGCGTTTGACCTATCGGACGCGAAGAAAAAGGAAATGATCGCGATCTTATTCGGGGAAATAATGGACGTAATGGGCCTTGATCTCAGTGATGATTCCTTAAAGGGTACCCCAAAACGGGTTGCCAAGATGTTTATCGATGAAATATTCTCCGGCCTAAATCCAGATAACAAACCAAAAGTGGCCCTCTTTGAAAACAAGTACCATTACAATCAAATGCTGGTCGAAAAGGACATTACATTTTATTCCAATTGTGAACACCATTTTGTTCCCATAATTGGAAAAGCTCATGTTGCCTACATTTCTTCCGGAAAGGTCATAGGCCTTTCAAAGCTGAACCGCATTGTACAATATTTTGCCAAAAGGCCCCAAGTGCAGGAACGGTTGACCAATCAAATTGCCATTGAACTTCAAACCATCCTGAACACGGAGGATGTTGCTGTTATCATTGATGCCAAACATTTATGTGTCTCTTCCAGAGGTATAAAAGACGACACTTCGGCTACCGTAACCTCTTTTTACGGGGGTCAATTCAATCGTCCTGAAAAGATCCAGGAACTCTACAATTACATCAATAACTGATTTGTTTTGAAACTACTGGATTCCTTCAGCAATAAAGCGTTCAGAAATAGGCGAGGTGAAGCCAATGGGCCTGAAAAATCAATTTATTCCATTCAAATGAAACGCTTGGATGGCAGTGATCTGGATTTTTCAAAATACAAGGGCAAATTCCTTTTGATTGTCAATGTTGCCAGTAAGTGTGGGTTTACCCCACAGTACAAAGATTTGGAAAAGCTATTCAGTGAATACAAGGATAGGTTAGTGGTCATAGGTGTGCCGTGCAATCAATTCGCATCCCAGGAACCAGGTGCAGCATCTGAGATCAAGGCCTTCTGTGAACTCAACTATGGGGTTACTTTTGTTTTGACCGAAAAGGCCAATGTAAAAGGCGCCCATCAACACGAATTGTACCAATGGTTGACCCAAAGGCAATTCAATGGAAAATCAAACAGTACCGTACGGTGGAATTTTCAGAAATACTTGGTCGGTCCATCGGGCAACCTTATTGCGTATTATTATTCGACAACCTCACCCTTAAGTAAAAGGATTACCAAAAACTTCATTTAGTTTATCCATCACCAAGTATTTTGAAATGGCCAAAAAACCGGATAACATTGTATTCAACACGGAAACCAATTCTTACGACGCACGTTTAAAGGAATATGGTACAAACCTTGGAGCCCCGGCAATTAAGATCGAAAATCTTGGCCCCTGGAAAACCAGGGGCATTAAATCGGTAAATGATTCCATTGCAGCCGAATTTGAGGAGTTGCGGAATAAGTACCTCGCCCTGCAGGAGCGCTATGAATACAATCGATTGGTCTATGGCGCAGATTATAATTTTAAGCCTATAGTGGGCAAGACCTACTATCTATACAAAGGAAAGGGAGGTTCCCATTTTTTGTCCATTTTGAAGCCCAACGAGTGCTCTTTTGACTTTGTTTCCAGTTTTCGACTTTCCTCGGAACTCGTTTGGGAAAAAGTGGTGGAGTGATACTACCCCATCCCGATAATCTTAGGGGCAATGAAATAAAAAAGGGTGCCGCATGTGTAGTTCAACCAATAGAAACACAATGTATAACCGAAAACGTTATTCATAGCAATTTAGTTCCCAAAATCCATTGGCCTAGCGGCACCCTAACATTTAGACGGTAAGCCTTCCCTTTAACCGCTTGTCTATCTTTTTCTTTTTCTCGGTAATGCGCTTCATGGCATCCATTAGTTTGGAATCTTTGGTCTTTTTATAAATTTCATTGATGGCCAAAACCAATTCTTTGGCATGCCTTGATGCTTTTACCCTATCGCTGGTAGACATATGACTCATCTTCATCTTTTCAAATTCGTCTGCTTTCATCAATAAATCCATATCAATTTTGTTTAATGATATTGTAAATATCTTAAACATTTTTGGATTTTTAAAATGGAGCAGACACCAACATCCGTTTTTATGAGGAGTTTAACAATGGTGTTCAAAGAAGTGCATTCATAAGGCCAAATAAGCCCTAAACTCTTAAACATTACAGCTTTAGCAAAAATCAGACTTGACCCGCTTCAAAGATCTTTTCCAGTCGATTACGGGTCAAAGGTTTATCGATATACCCCAAGACATGAGGGTGTTTTTGGGCCAATTCACGGTCCTTGGCCTTGCCAAATGCAGATAGAATATAGATTTCCGGCATAGTGCGGGCACCCACTAACTTCTGTAATGCCTCAATAAACCCCCAACCATCCATTTCATCCAAACCCAAATCCAGAAAGATAAGTTTGGGCAATGGACTTCCTTCCGTTATGTTTTTTCCAAAAGCGTCCAAAGCCACTTCTGCAGAATCAAAGGTGGAAATAACAAAGGTCTCCCGGGCAAATTGTTCCAAGCAATAACGTGAGGCAAACTGGGAAACCATATCGTCCTCAATAATACAAATGGAGTAGGAATTCTTAATAACGTACGCCTTTTACTGCTATAAAACTACAACAGAATTGGTCAATGCGGTAATTTCCTCCGCAACAGGCCATAGCAAAAGGCCCCAAACACAGCACTTCCCAGTACAATAAGAATGGGCCAGTACCCCGCTCCCACCAATACGTACATGGGTCCTGGACAAGCTCCCGCCAATGCCCATCCCAAGCCAAAAAGAATACCTCCAATGGCATAACGGACATACCCTTTTTCCTTGGGCACAATGCTGATTTTCTCGCCAAAAAACGATTTTGTTCCCGATTTTTTGACCCATTGGGTGAACAACGCACCCAATATCAGGGCAGAACCCATAATGCCATACATATGAAAACTATCAAACTGAAACATCTCATATATCCGAAACCAGGAGGCAGCTTCCGATTTAAACAGCACTATTCCAAAAAAAACGCCGACCAACACATAGCTAATACTTCGCATAGCACTAAAAAATTAAAGGGAACACCATATGGACCATGACCAGTCCACCTACAAAAAAACCAATGACGGCAATCAACGAAGGAATCTGTAGATTGCTTAATCCAGAAATGGCGTGACCGGATGTGCAGCCACCCGCGTATCGGGCGCCAAAACCTACCAGAAAGCCCCCAACAAGTAAAATCGCCCATATTTTGGGGTCCGATAGGGATTGGGCCGAGAACAACTCCGTAGGTAAATAGGCTTCCCCGGCACTATCAAAACCAAATGTTTTCAAAGTCTCGACGCTTTTCTTGTTTATGGCCACTTGATCTTGCGGGGATAGCACATTGGCGCCAATGAAACCTCCAATGACCGTCCCAAGGACTACCATCAGATTCCACCTTCGGGGTTTTGTGTCCACCTTAAAATAATCCACAAATTTCCCGGCGCCTCCCATCGAGCAAAAGGTCTCCAGGTTTGAAGACATACCAAACCGTTTGCCCAATAAAATCAAAATTGCCATGGTCAATGCAATCAAAGGCCCAGAAACATACCAGGGCCAAGGGTTGTATATTGCTTCCATTACTCGTATTTTTTACAAAAATGCACAAATAACCCTAAGAAACATATCCCTTGACCCCGGCCATTGGCCCCATACCTGACAAATGGGACAAAAACTAGTCCTTTACGCCCAATTTCCTTAAAATATCTTCCATTAAGCACCATTTGGTAATGGACGACTGCAATAAATTGGCACCCACAAAGGCAGTAAACCATAACCAATTTATATTCACATACACCGCCAATAGCAAGCTGATGAGTACAAAGCTCCCCGCTACGGCCCTTACAATCCTATTTTTCATTTTGTTTCATTTTTACGTTCCATCATATAGTAGACCAGGGGCACCACCAACAAGGTCAACACGGTAGAGGCAATGGTACCCCCCATCAAAGAAATCGCCAAGCCCTGAAATATGGGGTCGAACAAAATCACAAAGGCCCCGATGACCACCGTTCCGGCCGTTAGTAGAATGGGCGTTGTCCTGACTGCTCCAGCTTCAATTACCGCTTGTTTTAAAGGAACCCCTTCCTGTGTTCGCAGATTGACAAAATCAATAAGTAAGACCGAATTCCTTACCATGATTCCCGCCAAGGCTATCATACCAATAAATGAGGTTGCCGTGAAAAAAGCGCCCAGAATCCAATGGCCCAGGACTATCCCTATTAACGATAGGGGTATCGCCACCATCATAACCAATGGTGCCCTAAAATTTTGGAACCACCCCACAATCAACATATAGATGATGACGATTACCCCTAAAAAGGCAATTCCCAAATCACGGAACACCTCAAGCGTAATCTGCCATTCCCCATCCCATTTTATGGTAAAATCATCTTCATGCTCGGGTTGGGACATATACAATTCGTTTATCCCATATCCTTTGGGGAGTTCCAAATCCCTTAGTTTATCGGTCATCCCTAAAATGGCATAAACGGGGCTTTCCAAATCCCCTGCCATATCGGAGGTGACATAGACCACTCTTTTTTGGTTCTTGCGATAGATGCTTTTGTCCTTGGTGGTTTCTGTAATAGTGACCAAATCCCCAATGGGAAGCGTTTGTCCATCTTTGGAGACCACACGTATTTGTTTTAGATTATCCAATCCCGAGCGGTCGTTCTCACTCAACGTCAATACAATTCCAATATGATCAAAGGCATTTGTTTGGTACAGATAGGTTACGGGACGTTCGGCCATGGCCATATTCAAGGTATGTACAATTTGGGCCGTGTTGACCCCATAGCGTAACGCCTTCTCTTTATCTACCACAAAATCATATTGCTTTTGGTCCGCTTCGACCATCCAGTCCACATCCACCACATCAGCGGTATTTTCAAGAATGGTCTTCACCCCATCGGCCAAAGCGATCTGCTTTTCATAATCGGGACCGTAGATTTCGGCCACTATGGTAGAGAGCACAGGGGGTCCCGGCGGCACCTCGACCACTTTTACATTGGCCTTATAGGAAGCCCCAATTTCCTGTATCCGGTGCCGTAACATTTTGGCGATATCATGGCTTTGTACATTTCGATCGTGTTTATCCACAAGGTTTACCTGAATATCGGCCATATTGCTCCCTCCGCGCAAATCGTAATGCCGTACCAAACCATTAAAGGTAATGGGCGCGGAAGTCCCCACATAGGCCTGATAATCCACCACCTCGGGCCTTGAGGCCAAATAGGAAGCAATTTCCTTGGTCACCACCGCCGTCCGCTCCAGTGTTGTCCCTTCCGGCATATCAATAATGACCTGAAATTCGTTCTTGTTATCGAATGGAAGCATTTTTACCGCTACGGATTTGGTGAAGAACAACCCTACCGAACCCAAAAGCAATATAACGGTAACCCCGATGAACAACCATCTTTTTTTTCGGTTTTCGATTAATGGGCGTTGGAACCGCGCGTAGGTTTTGAAGATAACGGAATCCTGAATTTCTACCGTCGTCTTTTCACTTTTCTTCCTGTCTTTTTCCCGTAAAAACAGATAACCGAGATAAGGCGTGATGGTCAAGGCCACAAAAAGGGACAACAGCATGGCAATTGAGGCCCCAATGGGCATTGGCGACATATACGGCCCCATTAAGCCCGAAACAAAAGCCATTGGCAATACCGAAGCAATGACCGTAAACGTGGCCAAAATAGTTGGGTTGCCCACCTCATTTATGGCAAAAAGGGCGGCATCTTTGAACGGCAATCGCTTCATTTTAAAATGACGGTGCATGTTCTCGGCTATGATGATGGAATCATCCACCACAATACCGGTTACAAAGACCAATGCAAAAAGGGTGATGCGGTTCAACGTATACTCCAACATATAGTAGCTGAGCAGTGTGAGGGCAAAGGTGATGGGTACGGACAAAAATACCACCAGACCCCCGCGCCAGCCCATGGCCAACATAACCACAAAGGTTACGGCAATGATGGCACCAATTAGGTGCAGCAATAGTTCAGATACTTTTTGTGAAGCCGTTTCCCCATAATTTCGAGTGACTGCCACATGAACTTCATTGGGCAATAGGGTTCTTTTAAGGTGTTCCACCTTCTGCAGTACCCTATCGGCAATTTTCATGGCGTCCGCTCCCTTTCGCTTTGCAATGGACAAGGTAACGGCGGGGTATTCGGAAGGAAACGCGCTGGTCTTCCCACTGGCACCACCGTATCCAAAGGAAACATAGGTGTTGGCCAACTGCGGCCCATCAATGACCTCTGCCACCTGTTTGAGATATATGGGCTGGCTTTCCAATGTACCCACAACGAGGTTTTCAACATCTTCCTTTGAGGACAAAAACGTTCCGCTTGTTACATGAAACTCCGTATCATTGGCATAAAAATCCCCTGCTCCCATTTGTACATTGTTCGCTTTTATGACTTCGGCAATTCTTAAAAAGTCAAGTCCGCTCCCGGCCATTCTTTCTTTATCCAAAACTACACGCAGCTGCCGATCTCTACCCCCTATCTTTTTGGTAATGGCTACATCGTTCACCTTTTCAATTTCGTTGAGCAGCTCATTTGAAATTTGACCCAATTGATAGTCATCATAGGTTTCGCTCCACAAGGTCAATGAAAGCATGGGGACATCATCAATGGCCCTGGTCTTGACCAAAGGCATGGTGACTCCCTGGGGCATTTGGTCCATATGCTTGTTGATCTCATCGTACAGTCTCACCAACGACCGCTCAATATCCTCCCCAACATAGAACTGTACGATAACCATGCCCGCTTCTTTCATGGAAGTGGAATACACGTATTCAACTCCCTTGATATTCGAAATGATTTTCTCAAGCGGCTTGGTGATACGTGACTCCACTTCAGTTGGATTTGCCCCGGGATAGCCCACAAAAATATCTGCCATGGGGACATCAATCTGAGGTTCCTCCTCCCTTGGAATCAAAAATGAACTGTAAATCCCGATGACCATGAATACGACCATCAAGAGCACCGTAAGTCTCGATGTCATAAATCCTTTGGCAATCTTTCCTGCTAGACCTTCTTTCATTTATTCGTCTTTATTGCGTACTGACCTTTGCGCCATTGAACAATTTTCCCTGGGAGGCCGTGATATAAGTTTCCCCTTCTGACAATCCGGACAATACCTCCACGCCATTGTCCAAAGTTTCCCCCAAACGCAGCCAACGTAGAATGGCTGTATTGTTCTGCCCTATGGTATATATTCCCGTGAGCTGTCCTTGTTCCACCAGTGCTTCTTTGGGCACGACAACCGTTTTTGGGGTGACACCTGTTGCAGGAAAGGCCACGGCGGCGTACATCCCGGACCGCACCGAAGAAGGGGTGTCCGGAAGCTCAACGGTAGCCAAATATTGCCCGCCGGTCCTGGTTGCTGAAGTACTGAGTTCAGTCAATTCCCCAATGAGTACGGTGTCCAAAACCTTAATGGTGACCTTGGCTTTCATACCCACTGCAATACCGCTGATCTTATTTTCAGGAATTCTGGCCGTCACTTCATACGCCCCTGGTGCTTCCATCGAGATCAAAGGGGCACCAGGATTGGCCATTGTCCCCACATCTACAAAAGTGTTGGTCACTACACCTTTAAATGGCGCCCGAACGTTTGCATAGGCAAATTGGGCCTCAACCTCTTTGCCCAGTTCCTGTGTTGCTGCCAATCTCGCCTTGGCCCTTTCATAGCGGGTGCTCATATCCTCAAGTTCTTTTTGCGAGGCACTGTTCTTTTCAAAAAGGTTTACATAGCGTTCATGATCCTTTTTGGCATTGGTAAAGGAAGCTTGGGCCTCCATAACACTCGCAGTCGCCTGGGCTTTTCTGGCCCTGAGGTCCCTATTGTTGATTACCACCAACAAATCGCCCTTGTCCACCGCTTCCCCAACTTTTACGGGAGTACGCTCCACATGCCCCATCATACGGGTGCTCAAAGTGGTACTGTTCACTGCAGTGACCTGCCCACTACCCACGGTTAGGTACTCCTCCATTCCCATACCTACCGTAGCTACAGTGACCGATATCCTATCCTTCTGATGAGCATCCCGTTCCTTTACGTCTCCACAAGCCATTATAAAAAGACTTGCCATCAGTGGGAACAGCCATCTTTTGGAACCGTATATTGAAATCTTTTGTGTCATTTTATCTTTTGGTTAAAAAATTATGGTACGCCACAGCGTAATTGTATTCATAAATCGCATTGTAATGGTCCAGTTCCTTCTCGGCGTATTGCGCCTCTGCCCTTAAAAGTTCCGAGGTGCTTTCAAGGCCCTCCTTAAATCGATTGGAACGTATGTGTAAGGTTTCCGCGGACTGTTCCAGTGTTAAGGCAGAGGTGGATGCACGATTTTTCGCGTCAAGTAGCATTCTCCCTGCTTTTTGCAGTTCCAGTTCGCTCTTTGAGCGATAGTGTTCATAGGCCACTTGTGCCTTTTCATAGGTGGCCCGACTTTTTTTGATTTTGGCAAAGCGTTTGGCTCCTTGAAACGCGTCCCAGCTCAAACTCGCACCAAAGGTGTAGCCTTGGGAATTGGCCTGAAAAAGATCATCATCGAAGAGTTGATAGGAGCCAAATGCATTTAACCGCGGCAAAAAGGCCATTTTATCCGCTTTGTAGGTCGAACGATATGCTTTTGAAACCAACTCCAGGGCCTTTACATCGGGGCGATCCTCAAGGGCACGGTCAGTATCCACCATAACGTATTCCGCCAGTTCCAATTCCTTGGTGGGAATATAGTCCCCCCCTACATCCTCATCCATCAAAAAAGCAAGATAGTCGGAAGCATTGCTCAAGTTGCTTTGCGCAGAAATCAATTGGTTCTCCATCCCCGTGGTCCTTACCTTGGCCTGCAACAAATCCGCCTTTTGCAACAGACCTTCCCCAAAACGATCGGCAACCATAGCTTCATTGGCCAGGGCCGCTTTGACCGCTTTTTCAAGAACTTCAACACGCTTATGGGCCAACTGTAGTTGCATGAATGCACGGGTTGCTTCAAACGCCAGATAATCCTTGGTTCTGTAAACCTGTTGCTCCCTTGCTTCCATGGTAGATTTGGCGGCCTTTCGCTGAAAAAGGCCATCCATATTGATCAGGGGTTGTTCTATGACAATAGTAGTCGCGTAGTTCTCTATCTGATCCGGGTCGTTAAGCAAATCCGGATTAAAATCCGCAGCCGTAAGGATTTCTTGGTTCAGTTTTGTGCCAAAGGCCATTAGGGGATTGGTCGTTGCCATACCGGTATGGGAAATCGAAATAGTGGGCAGAAAGATGGCATTACCCATGGTAAAGTCCCCTTGCGCTTCGGTAAGTTCAAATTCCGATATCCTAATATCCGTATTGGATTCCTGCACTTTCATCAATACCTCATTCAGCGTAATGGGTTTGAGCTGTTGTGCTTTAAGGGGCAGGACCCCCCCACATAGAATCAATGTACCAACCCAAAGTCTAATCGTCATCGTTTTGAATTTGAGTCCAAAGCTACGTTGACCCTGTGGCCGGCACAGTAACATTGGTTACCTTGATTAAAAGTCCTTAAAAAGAGCTAAGAAAAGTGTTGGGGTGTGAAGAAGCTGAATGAAAGATAGTCCCCTAATGGCAATACAAAAGTGGGCCATTTGTCGGAAACCAAAAATCCAACAAAAGACCGGCATAAGGAATACGGCTGTGACCGGTAAAAAACTATTTCTTACCGCTGTTCATTAACATAAAAACAGCTGCAATCAATAACACAACGACCAGCGCAAAAACACCAATCATCAAAATACCGTTATCCCAGGAAACCAACGGTAATGTAAGAAGTTCACCCATAGTCATTTGGTTTAGTTCGCCAAATTTAAAATCAGTATGATCGCCAAAACATGATAAATCTCAATTTTGCCCCAAACCCCCATAAAAAAGCCATCCCGATACCAACGGAATGGCTTTTTACATTCAACCAAAAAACTAATTCTTTCTTCGGCACGTACTGAGCCCTACAAGGGCGTACAACGGACAAAAGCTTATAAAGGAGGTGAGCACAAAAATACCGGCCAAGGCCAAAAGCACATACCCCAAAGTACCCTGCACCACCCCTGTAACATATAAGGTGCCCACTATGGCAGCAATAACCAATCTCACGATACGATCCAATCCACCCATATTTTTTCTCATAGCTATATATTTAAACGTTCAATGAACAAAACCGCTACGGTCACCATGCCAGCACAGATAAGGCAGACCATGATAAGTTTTTGCCATTTCTTCAGTTTCATCTTCAAATATAACCGTACTTCCATCTTACTTTTGGTAACCTCGGTTACACAACGACCACATTTTTTATCTTAGTTTTAAATTGAATCTTGCAAGGTATGGACAGAAGGGATTTCTCCAAAAGCTTGACAATGGCGGGAATTGCCAGTGTAATTGGCACCCCGGTTGCCTTTGCCGGTACCATTCCCAAAAATTACGTTCCCTTGGCGCTTCAGGACCCAGACCCTTTTTCACTGTTCGATAAGGATAGGGAAATGACGGTTTTGAACGACCGTCCCTGGAATATTGAGGCCAAGGCCCATCTTCTGAACGATGCCATTACCCCAAACAGGTACATGTTTATCCGAAACAATGGGATACTACCAGAACGGATAGATGCCGACAATTGGACATTAACCATTGATGGTGAAGCCGCAGAACGGAAAAAAGTGTATTCGCTGGCGGATTTAAAGACAAAATTTCCCCAACACACCTATCAACTGACCTTGGAGTGCGGAGGCAATGGCAGAAGCGAGTTCGATCCCCCTGCCAAAGGGAACCAATGGACCATAGGTGCAGTTTCCTGTGCCAACTGGACAGGGATTCGGTTACGTGATCTACTCCAGGATGTGGGTATAAAATCCGAGGCCGTATACATTGGTTACCATGCGGCGGATACCCATTTGAGTGGCGACCCCAAAAAAGAGCCCATTTCCCGTGGAGTGCCCATTTCAAAGGCCATGCAAGAGGAAACCCTTCTGGCTTTTCAGATGAATGGAAAGGATATTCCCCTGGCACATGGTTACCCCCTACGTTTGGTCTGTGGTGGTTGGCCAGCTTCCGCTTCCGGAAAATGGATACAACGCATCAGTATCCGAAACCAGGTACATGATGGCGCCAAAATGGGAGGTGCCTCTTATCGGGTCCCTTGTGAAAGCGTTGCTCCCGGCAGTGAAGTGACGGACGAAAATATGTGCATTATTGAATCCATGCCCGTAAAGTCCTTAATTACCTATCCAAAGAGCGGGGCACTTCTTAAAAAAGGGAAGAGCCTGGTCATTAACGGACATGCCTGGGCTGGGGAGCTGGAAGTTTTCCAGGTTCACTACTCCATTGATTTTGGAAGTACCTGGCATGGGTGTACCCTGGAAAAGCCCGTAAACCGATTGGCTTGGCAGCATTTTAGGGCACAGGTAAATTTCCCTAAAAAGGGGTATTATGAAATTTGGGCCAAGGCCACGGACAGCACAGGAAAAAGCCAGCCCATGGTGTTGCCCGGATGGAACCCAAAGGGCTATTTGAACAACGCCTGCCACCGTATTGCCCTAAAAGTAGTTTAAGATGCAGGAAAACTTCCGGAAACAGATTACATCGTTGGGCAGGTTACTCACGGTCTTTGGGCTTTTGTTGGTAATGGTATTTATAGGGATTTTTTATCTGAAGAACCATCCGGACGCCTTAAAATCTAGAGAGGTCTATGAAGTCTTGCCTGTGGATGAATCCGAAACGGTACCCTTGGATGCCCAAACCATTGCACAATCGGGATTTATCAATGACGAAGGGGTATCGGGTGTTATTCAAAATTGCACCCAATGCCATTCGGCCAAATTGGTAACGCAAAACCGAATGAGCAAAGAAGGCTGGGAAGCTACCATTACCTGGATGCAGGAAACACAAAACCTATGGGATTTGGGAGCCAACCATGGGAAGATAGTGGCGTATTTGACCAAAAACTATGGCCCCGAGCGTAAAGGTCGAAGGCAAAACCTCACCAATGTGGATTGGTATGAATTGGAATAACTATGGAAGTCTATTGGGAAGCATTTTTAAACGGTTTTAACGGTACGGTAAATTATACCTGGAAATCCATTTTGTTTCAAGTGCCGTGGTACAAAAATTACTTTTGGGGGTTGGTCGCCATTTCCCTGGTGGTCTGGTTATTGGAAATGGTCTTCCCCTGGCGAAAGGAACAGTCCATCTTTCGAAAGGACTTTTGGCTTGACGGATTTTATATGTTCTTCAACTTTTTTGTCTTCGCCATCGTTATACAAGGGGTTTACAATATATTGGAAGTAGGCTTTGGGCAATTGGGGATTACCGCACAAAGCCTGGCGCTTTTGAGCATCGGTTCCTGGCCCATGGGGATACAACTTTTGGTCTTTTTTGTACTGCTGGATTTTGTACAGTGGCTCACCCACATTGCCCTCCATAAGTTTCCATTGCTGTGGCGGTTCCATCAGGTGCACCACAGTGTAAAGGAAATGGGATTTGCGGCCCACCTACGTTACCATTGGATGGAAAACATCCTTTACAAACCGTTAAAAACATTTGGGGTAATGCTTTTGGGAGGATTTGAGCCCGAACAGGCCTATATTGTCCATTTTGTGGCCATTGCCATTGGGCACCTGAACCATGCCAATATTAAACTGACCTATGGCCCTTTGAAATATATTTTTAACAACCCTGTCATGCACCTCTACCATCATTCCTATGTGCTGCCCGAAGGAAAATATGGGGTGAATTTTGGGATTAGCCTGAGCCTATGGGATTATCTCTTTAAAACCTATCATATCCCTGAGGACAGTGGGACCATTCCATTGGGTTATAAGGGTGATGAACGGATGCCCAAAGGGTTTTGGGGGCAGTTGGTGCACGGATTTAAAAAAGGGACATCATGACCCTTCCAATTTAACGCTTCCATTATCCGCCAAACAAGCCTGTTGTACCAAGGTCAATGTAATTGTACGGGCAATTCCCATTTCACAATAAATTCAGGGGACTACAGCAATTTTAAAAAAAACGCCATGTTAATCTGGTACAATTTTTAAAAAAACCTGCTCTGTAGATTTGTGTTCAAATATTTTAATACGAACTCATTTGAACTTTTTGGAATGACGCGAAAATCAAGGATTTTGTACCCAGTTGAAGGCTTTTTTAAGTTGCACCCGCCTGCCTTTCCGCATGGTGGGCAGGTAGCTGGGCTACGGAAGGAAAAAAAGACGAAAAATGGGTACAGAAAGACAATTTTTTAGCCATTTGAAAAAGTTTAAATAAGTTCGATATGTTCAAATACACCATCTTTGCAATACTCCTATCATTTTTCACTTTGTTGGGCTGCGGACAGCAAAGTCCACAGGACTATGACGGAAACTGGATAGGGACTTTACCGGACAGACAGGGTTTCAATTTTAAGGTTACCCTGGAAAATATAACCTCCAACCGCTATCACCTGATCATTGCCAATACCAAAACCATTATGGACAGGGAGGTGAAATCGATGTACGATGATCATGTCCAGTTTTCCATTGATGATCAGCTCCACTTTGAGCTGTACCCCATGAAAAATGGACAAGAACTTACCGGTTTTATCAAATCTGGAAGGTTTCTTTACCGTATGAGCCTAAAACAGGTGGAACACAACACCTATGAAGGGCGTTGGAATCCGTTTATGTTTGATGATGGCCTTATATCCAATGATATACTGCTCTATGTTGAAAAAACCAATGGTTCCGGACTTGTCGCCTATCCGTTTTTTGGCGATCAACGGTTTAGGGGAACCTGGGCCAGTGGATTTGAAAAGAAAGGGGACACCCTCTTTTTCAGTGACGACAACACAGGTTTTAATTTTCGTGCCCTATTCTCCAAAAATGCCATTGGGTTGGAGATGTATTTGGTCGATGCCCTTATTACCAAGACCACCCTACAATACTCGGAAGAGGATTGGGAATATAGGACCGATGCCACCGATCAAACCCAGACCACCAACAAACCCCCACAGTTGGGCGATGGATGGGCCGTAGCAGATGGCAATGACCATGCCATTAACAAAACTAGACTGCAGGAATTGATCGATAACGTCAATTCCAAAAAACTCGTAAATACCCATAGTATTCTCATTGCCAAGGAAGGAAAACTGGTATTTGAAACCTATTTTGATGGTTTTAATGCCCGTATTCCCCATGATCAGCGCTCGGCATCAAAGAGTATTTCATCTGCGGTGATAGGTATTGCCCTCAATGATGGCCTTATAAAAAGTGTTGACGAAAAACTGTACGACTTTGTCCCCGAAGCATATCAATACACAAAAAATTCCTTGAAATCCAACATACGAATCAAGGACTTATTGACGATGAGTTCCGGATTGGACGTAAATAATCTGGCCTCTGAAGACTATTACCAAGATCCCAATAATTCCAACAGTTGGCTAAAAACGGTTTTGGAAGCGCCAATGGTACACGAACCCGGAACTTATGCCGATTATGGCTCTGCAAATCCTTTTTTATTGGGGGTGTGTTTGCGCCAACGCCTGCAAAAACCTATGGAACGCTATATGGATGAAAAACTGTTTGCCCCTTTGGGCATTACCAACTATATCAATCAGACCGATGACACAAAGTCCTCTCCCTATTTTGGTGGTGGAATGCTCATTACCCCAAGGGACATGCTCAAATTTGGGCAACTCTATCTCAACAAGGGGAAATGGAAGGGCGTACAGATCATTCCTGAAAATTGGGTGGAAGAATCATTTGAAAAACATGTGCAACTAGAAGATGTAAGGGACAAAAACGCCTATGGATACCAGTGGTGGCATGATACGTATACCGTCGATAACAAAGCCATTGAAGCTGTGGAAGCCAGGGGGGCCGGGGGGCAATTTATTTTTATTATTCCCGAATTGGAAGCCGTGGTCGTCATCACCTCTGGAAATTTTCGAAATCGGAAAGGCAATCAACCACGGGAAATACTAAGGGACCATATACTGCCGGCAATGGTATTTTAAAACCCGGCGCACGGCCATATTCCAAAATACGATAGTATGGAACCGAGCATTGGGGCTGTATCCCTTCATTTGATTTCTTTAATTGGGTTGTCTTTTCGGGGATGCGACCCATATGCTCCCTTGATTCTTTTGTAACTTCGTTTGGACAAACAGCGCCCAGGGCTGCTCTAAGCGTGGCCCTTCCCGCTGCCTGTAGTAAAGCAAAAGTCCAAAGTTTACCTGAAAATTTAAAAATGACCCTTGAAGATTTGGGATATACCGTAGCACTGGAGAATTACCGAAAGGAACATGGTTTGGATGCATTTGGAATAGGACGGGTGATATCCGAACATAAGGAACGGTATGTGGTTAAGAATACTGAAAATGAATACGAAGGTGAAATCATTGGAAATTTGCGTTTTTCCGCCAGCAGCAGGGCAGATTTTCCGGCAGTGGGTGATTGGGTAGTCATTTCTGAGTATGATGAAAATAAAGTACTCATTCATTCCGTATTACCAAGAAAGACCAGTATTGAACGCCAAGCTGTAGGGAAACAGGGAGAGAAACAGATTATTGCCACCAATATTGACCATGCCCTTATTTTACAGGCGGTCGATCGGGATTTCAACCTTAACCGAATCGAACGGTACCTGACCATTTGTAATGCGGCCAAAGTAGAACCCCTTATTATCCTCACCAAAACCGATCTTATAGACGACCCCCAACTAACGGAATTGGTCGGCACACTTCAAAAAAGAACACAACGGGTCCCGGTAATTCCCTTGAGCAATGAATCACAGCACGGCATTGAAAGCCTAAAAACGTACCTAACAAAAGGAAAAACCTATTGTCTTTTGGGATCCTCGGGGGTAGGAAAATCCACACTCATCAATAATCTGATTGGGATGGAGGTCATGGCCACTACAGCAATTAGCGCACGTATTAATAGGGGAAAACATACCACTACACACCGGGAATTGATCGTTACGGAAAAGGGAATTTTAATTGACAACCCTGGAATGCGCGAGGTGGGTATTACAGATGCTCCGGACGGACTGGATATGACCTTCGATGCCATCATTGAGTTGTCCGCACAATGTAAATTTTCGGATTGCACGCATACCAATGAAATTGATTGCGCAGTTTTGGAAGCGCTTTCCCATGGGGAAATTGATCGATCGTCCTATGAAAATTACCTAAAAATGGAGCGGGAAAAAGAACACTTTGAATTGACGGTGGCCGAGAAACGAAAAAAAGACAAGGATTTTGGAAAAATGGTCAAGGAATTCAAAAAAAGGAAAAATCGAAATACGTATTAGGCTCGGTAACGTACTCAGCGATTGCAAGAAAACCTAGGCAATCTATAGGTACGAAGGATGCCTTTTTAGAGCATATCAGTAAAGTTGGCTATATCCTCAAGTTAGCAACCCTACCAACTGATTGGCCTGCACTACGCCGGATTGCCGCCACACCAATTCCCCATTTTTAAAGACCATTAAGGTGGGTACGCCGCGCACCTGATATTTTTGCGCCAAAGCCTGGTTTTTATCCACATCTATCTTAATGACCTTTGCCGCATCCCCCACTTGGTCCTTGACCTGTTCCAAAATGGGCATCATGGTTTGACATGGGCCACACCACGTGGCATAAAAATCGATTAGGACCGGTTTGTCCCCTGTGATGATTTCCTTAAAACTCGACATTTTCCCGTTTATCAAAAGTTATGCTCCAAATTCCCCTAACCTCATTGATACCATAGCCCAAGGCCTTATCATTGGGATACTTTTCCTGTAAGAGGTTCCGTACCTCCAAAGATACATCCGTTTTGGGGTTTCCATGGCATTTCAAACATAGGTCATTGGTGACTATGGGATAATAAAACTGTACCTTTTCCTCCAAATCCTCTACAACGGGCACAAGCTTTTCATTGTTGAGGACCAGGGTTTGAAACGTTTTCATATGTTTCAACTCCCTTTCATTGGCAGTATTGCTCGGGTTACGTGGTCTATCGGTCACCCGTTTGATCTTGGCATTAAAAACTACGGACATACTATCGGTAAGGGGATAGGCCCTTTCATTGCAAAATGTAACGGCTTCAACCGGCCCCTTTTCTTGTAATGCCCCCATGAGGTTGGCCCCCAGCACCTTTTTTGTGCCCAAGGCATAGGACAGCCCAATTTCGGCATAGCCCTTATCCTCCTCCCCAATCCATTTCTTTTGCTCCCTGTTCGTATACGGCTCAAAACCATGGGAGGCCCAATGTGCTTCAAACCAATCGGGTTCCTCAATTTGGTAATCATGGAGATAGGCAGCCATCTTTTCAACTTCGTCCCTTTGAAATATCTGTTTCGGCATCAATCCAAACCTTCGTACCGCGCCTTTTAATTTGGCATTGGATGCCTTTGGGTCCATTACAAATTGGACAAAGGAATCCAGGAACATTTGCCTATTGGTAAAGTGTTGTTGGTAATGGGCCTTGATCGCTATCATGGGAGGCCCTACCCTGCCCTCTTTTTGGGACGCTGTTGGACTATGGCATAGGTAACATTGTTGCGCCATGAGCTTTTTGCCCTCACCGTAGTCCGTTGGTGAAAATGTATATTCAATACTATCGGGAATGTCCGTATTGTCCCCTCTTTGATTTTTACAGGAGAGGGACAACAGTAAAATGGTCATCAGGAGAAGGGATGGTCTCGCCATTGGAATCATGGTTTTACACTACCGCAACCAGGCACCGTATCCCCCGGAAAGATCAATGACAGTTTCAAAACCCATTTTAACCAATCGTTTTGCCGCTTTTTGGCTACGGTTACCGGATTGGCAATAGAGATAAACCGCTTTGTTCTTATCCATTTTTTCAAACGATGCGTTAAAGCTGCCCAAACTAAAAAAGTCGATGTTTTTGGCCCCTTTTATATGGCCGGAGCGGAATTCCCTTGCCGTTCTAACGTCTACCAGTTGCACATTACCTCCATTTATGGCTTGTGCATAATCCGCTTTTGATAGGACCTTGACCTTATCTGAAATCCCTTCCTTGCCGAATAGCCTATTGAATATGGACATGTTACCTTGTATTTTGGTCTAAAAATAGTTCAGGAGGGCGTTTGCCACAGTAACCTGGGTTACATTGTCCGGAAAGTTTTTCTTTGTGAAAAGCAATTAATTGAAAGCCCGTGCCTTTGCAGGGTTGTATGGGAATACCTGGAATCCCCGTATGTTGGCTTGGTCCACTGGAACCACTCCATTACCTCCCCATCCAATCATTATAACCGCCCGAATAATCAAATATTTGGGTAAATCCTTTTTCTTTCATCAATTCCGCAGCCCTATTGCTACGCCCTCCCATTCTGCAATACAGGTACACCGGTTCTTCTTTGTCCAGGCCTTCTATCTGGTCCAAAAAGGTTTTTTTATCAATAATGTTAAAGTTAAGGGCATCATCGATATGCCCGGATTCGTACTCCTCCTGGGTACGCACATCCACCAATTGTACCTCTTTCCCAAGAACCTCTTTCTGAAAAAAGGTCTTGTCCACAATAGTGATCTTTGCAGGCGTTTCCTCTTTACAGGAAAGAATTAAACCTAAGAACAGGCAACAAAGCAAGTAATGCTTCATGATTTTGATAGTCGACCGGTGGCGCAGCTCACAAAAGACTTTGCTTTGGTAAGCAGCCCATTTTCGCTATCCACCTCGGGATAGCCCAGAGCCGCCAGCTTTTGTTTTATGCCCAAAAGTACATTTTCGGGGGCATACTCAACACTTACCGCGCCTTCCAATTCATCGACTTCAACGGTATCCACCCCTTCAAGTTCACTTACTTTGTTTTTAATAGTGGCAGCACAACCACCGCACTTTAAATTTTGAATGGCAATTGTAGTTTTCATAGTATCAATTTGAAGTTGTTGGACAAACAAAGTCGGTAGTTTTGATTCCCGCTTTTTTAATGGCTCCAAATCCTCCCGCAACATCCACCAAATTATGGATACCACGACTTTTTAGGATGGAGGCCGCTATCATACTTCGGTAGCCTCCGGCACAGTGCACGTAGAAGGTGTCCTTTGCTGGAAACGCCGCCAGGTGGTCATTTAAAAAATCGAGGGGCGTTAAGTGGGCATCTACCAAGTGTTCCGCATTGTATTCCGTTTCCTTTCTAACGTCAAAGATGGGTGCCTTTGCCTCAACATGGGCCTTAAAGGTTTCTGCATCCATGCTTGTTACGCTATCCGTATCCTTACCGGCAGCTATCCAAGCCTCCAGACCCCCTTTTAAAAACCCTATGGTACCATCAAAACCAACCCTGGAGAGTCGGGTTATGGTTTCTTCTTCCTTACCTTCGGGGGTAATCAACAAAATAGGTTGTTTTACATCGGCAATCAAAGCGCCCACCCAAGGGGCAAAGCTCCCGCCCAAACCAATAAAAATGGATCTGGGGATATGTGCTTTGGCAAAATCACTTTGGTGACGAACGTCCAATACCACTGCTCCGGTCTCATTGGCCGCGGTTTCAAAAGCTTCCGGGGGCAGCCCAACGGCTCCGCGTTCGATAACGTCTTCAATATCATCATATCCTTCCTTGTTCATTTTAACGTTCAAGGGGAAGTATTGGGGAGGGGGCAATAATCCGTCTGTAACCTCCTTCACAAACTCTTCCTTGGTCATATCGGCCCGTAGGGCATAGTTCATTTGCTTCTGGTTCCCCAACGTATCCACCGTTTCCTTCATCATATTTTTGCCACAGGCAGAACCCGCACCGTGCGCAGGATATACAATGACATCATCTGCCAGGGGCATGATCTTGGTCCTAAGGCTATCGTATAAGGTGGCGGCCAGTTCTTCTTGGGTCATATTGGCTGCTTTTTGTGCCAGATCAGGTCGTCCCACATCGCCCAGGAAAAGGGTATCCCCACTAAAAATGGCATGATCTTTTCCGTTTTCATCCCGCAACAAATAGGTAGTGCTTTCCATAGTATGCCCCGGGGTGTGCAACGCTATGATCGTAAGCTTCCCCAAGGGAAACGCCTGACCATCTTCTGCAATAATGGCCTCAAAGGAGGGTTTGGCGCTGGGACCATATACTATTGGGGCCCCGGTTTCCCTGGAAAGGGTTACATGGCCACTCACAAAATCGGCATGAAAGTGGGTTTCAAAAATGTATTTGATCTTAGCCTTATCCCGTTTTGCACGCTCAAGATACGGTTGTACCTCACGAAGGGGGTCTATAATGGCCACCTCTCCCTCACTTTCAATATAATAGGCCCCTTGAGCCAAGCATCCGGTGTATATCTGTTCTATGTTCATCTCGCTAAAAATTTAATTCAAAATTAGGGGTAACACCTTAAAAAGGTGGTAACTTTTGTCACATAATTACAATTCTTTGTGTTGGAGTGAAACTTTTTCCTGAATGGCGGTACGCTCCACTTTTTCCAAACTATCCGCATAGGCCTCTGCCGTTCTCACATAGATATTGTCCTGGCCTATTACCTCCACCAATCCACTTTTTTTAAGAATGTCACGTAGGGGACCAATGGCCCCGGCCAGTTTAAAGACAATACCCCTATCACGCAACTGTACGATCAAGGTCTGTAATTGCTTAGCCGCGGTATCGTCCAAGTAATTTACAGGTTCGGCATTGAGAATGACATATTTTAGGGCTTCACCCTTTTTATCCACTTCCTTTAACAGGGCAGTTTTGAAATACTGCACATTGGCAAAAAACAATTGGGCATCAAAACGTATCATTAGGACCGCATCATGAACTTCCACCTCTTCACTAAAACGATTTATATTCTTAAAATACTCCATCCCCTTTATTTTTCCAAGAACCGCAATATGGGGTTTGGAGATTCTATACACCAACAGGACCAAGGAGAACAATACCCCAAAAATGATGCCTTCGGATATTCCAATTAGAAGTGTGGTGAAAAAGGTAATTAGGAACAAAACAAATTCATCCTTTTGTTGTTTGAGCAATTGTCTCGGGTATTGCATGTCAATAAGGCTGTAGACCGCTACCAAAATAATGGCTCCCAAAACGGACTTGGGCAAATAGTAAAAAAACGGGGTCAAAAAGAGCAATGTTGCTCCAACTATGGTGGCACTTATAATTGAAGCGAAACCTGTTTGGGCCCCTTCTTCCACATTCACTGCGGTTCGTGACAAGCCAGCATTGGTCGGAAAGGATTGAAAAAAGGAACCTATGAGATTGGAGAAACCCAACGCCCTCAATTCCTGGTTTGGCTCCGTATGTTGGTCATTGGATTGTTGCTCAACCGCTTTGGCAATGGTCATGGCCTCTGCAAAAGCGATAAAAGCCAAAGCCAAGGCCGTGGGGAGGGCTATGACCAACTGTGACATTGTAAACTTTGGGAGTACAAAGACCGGCAATCCCTGGGGGACAGTACCCAGAATATGGACATCGGTTTCGTTTACCATAAAAAAATAGATGCCAATAATGGAGAGGATGACCACCAACATGGCAGCCGGAAGCTTACGGTTCAGTTTTTTTAAGACCCAAATGACCAGAATGGCCCCAATTCCAATGGAAAGGTCATAAAAATTGGTTTGCCCCAGGTTTTGGAGTACCGCTCTAAAAGTAGAAAAAGTGCCTATGGTTTCCAGTTCCAGACCAAAGAGGTATTTTAATTGGCTCACGGCAATGACCAGTGCCGCTGCCGAAGTAAATCCATTGACCACGGGCCTGGAAAGAAAGTTGGCCAAAAAACCCATTCGGAAGAATCCCATGAACAGTTGCAAAACCCCGACCAACAATGCCAAAAAAAGGGCCATGGCAATATAATCCTCCATATTCGCCAGTTTCATGGCTGCCAAACTTGAGGCCACGATCAAGGAATCCAAGGCTACTGGGCCAACGGCCAGTTTTCTACTGGAGCCCGTAAAGGCGTAAAGTAGGTTGGGGACCAGGGCAGCGTACAACCCGTATACCGGGGGCAGGCCGGCAATAAGGGCATAGGCCATTCCCTGCGGTATCAACATGACACCTACTGTTATCCCCGCTGAAATATCCCCGGAAAGGTATGCCCTCTTGTAATTGGGCAACCACTCCAATATTGGGAAATACCGTTTTAACATGGCCACAAAGGTAACCACCTTTTACCGATGGGTCGGTAACCTGGATAACATAGGCCTAAAATAGGTTATCCAATAATTTGGACTATATGCTTTATGTAGGTAGAAGGGTTGCTACAAAAACGAAGCTTTTAATGCCTCTAAATATAGCTTTGCCCCACAAAAAAATGCCAACACCATTACAACTTTAAGTAGTCCAGAGAGAATTGTATTAACTTTTTTAATTGCCCTTTACAATTCCTGACTCCCTGATATATGTTGAAGGCTAAGGAATCCTTCCAATCCAAGTTGTCAGTGTTCCCAATAAAGAAGAACCTGTTGTGAGAAGCATAATCGAATTGGAAGCCATAAATAGCAAAATGAAAAAGTATATTTTTCATTCTTCCCCTTTTTTTAATTGTTGCGCGATGGTCCAAGCCATAATTTCATCCCAAGTCCCGGGGATGGATTTTGGCCATAGCTACAGGGAGTTTTTCCTTATTTTGTTACTTCTCACATCTTACGAAAATCACATTGTCTCCATTCCATAAATCACTTTCGGGCAAGATATCTTGACGGAATTCAATGTTTCTAAAATTCTGCTGTTTCAGCATTACGGACAAATCATTTGGAGAGAAGAAATGTGTCCAAAAGCGGTAGTTCTCAATCTTTCCATTGTTATCAATTATGGTATGCTGAAACAGAATTACTTTTTCCTTTTCGTACAGGAACGATTCCGACAAAGCCAGGTACGGTGTTTCCTTCCAAAAACCGGCATGGCTTGCTTCCCAGGTTTTGGGTGATAGTTTATCCTTCAATCCACTATCCTTCAAAACGTCAAAAATGAAAACTCCACCTTTCTTTAGTGCCTTAAAAATTTTGGCTAATAGTTTTTCCCGCTCAATGGGTAATAAAACACCTAAATCCGTGTAAATGAGCAAAATCAATTCAAATTTTTCTTGTCCGAAATCAACATCCAAATAACTTGCATTCTGATAGTCAATGCCCAATCCTTTTTCTTTTGCCGATTTAGTGGCATAGTCGATCGAAGTTTGCGAAATATCGATTCCCGTTACTTTATGCCCACTCTTTGCAAAAAGTTCCGTGTACAGGCCTGGTCCGCAACCTAAATCCAAAATGCTTAGTTTTTTATCCTCGCCCTGGGTTTCCAAGATCCATTTGACTGTTTTTTCTATCGTTGATTTTTTACGGCTTGCAAGGTCAATATCCGGATTTAGATGAATCTGAAGTAATTGTTTTGAAATATGTGGGTCAGTCCACATGAAAGAAGTCCCTTTTTTGTAAAGGATCGGTTTCTTGGCCAACGAAACTATTTCGGTTACTATCATTTTTTATAATTCTCCCTAAAAGAATTCGCATTATTCGTTTCCATTAGTACAAATCTTCACTTTTTAAATGCCCTGTAATGGTCTCGACCATAATTTCGTGTATCTCCGACGGGCAATCCCGGATTGCGGGAGGAAGACGCTTTTCCACAGGCTCATTCCACCAATGAATAAGCCGTTTTGATGGTTTAAAGGCTTCAAGTTAACGAAAAGTAGCAATGAATGACAACCCTTGTTTACCGTTTGTTAGTCCATCTTCTCCAGGGTTTCCATTAGGGAAAGGCAAAGCTGATCTACACTATTCCTAAAAGGGTGGAAAGCGGAAACATTGGACAGGACAATGATTCCTTGTTTGCCCTGGACATCCAATGCCATCGAAGATGAATACCCCCCGGTACCGCCGTTATGCCAAAGCAGTTCCTTGCCATCTTCCTGATTCAAAATATGCCATCCCAGGCCAACTTTGAACTCATTGTTGGGGATGAAGCTAGGTCGCTGGGTCATCGCAAGTTTTGTGTCTGTGGAATCGAACTGGGCATTTCCAAATTTTGCCAAGTCCACAACGGAAGAAAAAACGGCACCAGCACCTGCCAGGGCATCAAAATCCCAATTGGATGTTTTCTTTCCATCGGGATCCAATCCCGGTACAAGTTTGCCCCTAATTTTGGTACGATCGGTCGTAGAGTTCAACATTTCGTATTCAGAAAAAACCTTGTTCCGAACAAATTCGTCATAAGGGGAACCGGATAGTTCGGCGACCAGAAACCCTAGAAGTCCGGCCCCAAGATTTGAATATTCATATTGTGTCCCCGGTGGATGGTTCAACGCAACGTCATTGACCAGGTATGCTTTCATTTTTTGATCGTCGTACGCCTTGTACGGATTGTCCGGATCTTCAAATAGGTCCAGATTGGAAGGCATCCGCGGTAGTCCAGAGGTGTGGTTCGCCAGTTGCTCGAAGGTGATTTCCTGTGCTGTCCCCAGCGTAAAACCTATGTGCTTTTGGATGGGATCTTCCAACCTGACCTGACCTTCCAGCACCAGGGAGGTAAGGAGTGTTGAAGTAAAAACCTTGGTGATGGAACCGATTTCAAAAAGATGATCGCTATTGGCAACCTCTTTGCTATGGCCATGGACCAACCTTGCCCCAAAATAGTGTGTTTTCCCACCATGGAGAAACCCTAGGGAAAACTCGGTCCCCTCGGGAAAGGTCCGAAGGGTCTCCTGGACCAATTCCATTTGCTTTGCCGATACCGTGGGCCCTTTTGGTTTGTCCTGGGAGGCTTTGGTTCCTCCATCCACACAACCAACAAGCCAAATCCCCAGTAAGAGGGCACAATACTTCCTTATTTTTTGAAGGGAGGCTAGATCCATACCACTACTCATTCCAATGAAATCCCGTCCAAATGCACCAGTTTGGCAATACAGCCCCAATTGTATTTCTGGCGGTTATCCGCAGACAGCACAAAGGTCAATTCATTGGGCCCTTTGCGTAAATTCAATACGGTTTGTTCATCATCCACGAACACCCTTCCTTCCGTACCCTTTTCTGGAGGTGGCCGAAAATTCATTCCCCCATCGAACAGGACCTTGGAGTTCAATACGATCACCAAGTGATCCGCGTAATCAAAATTCAGGGTAACCTCCTGATCGGAATCCGATCGAAGGCTACACGTGAGCACAACCGTTTTGTCCATATCATCGTAAAAGCGACTAATGTTGAGAAGCCCATCCGTATCTGCCTTTACGGTTTTGAAGCTGTCCCTGGACTTAAGAAGGGAATCCACTTGTGCCATGACATTCAGCGTGTCCTTGACAAACATTCCAGACATTTGCCACTTGGTCAAATAGTTGGAAGGAATTCCCTTTTGGGTGTGCTGTTGTTTCGATACATCGGACGCCTCAATTTCCCGAATGGAGACATCACTAAAGTATACCTGGCCAAAAGTGCTGAACAAACTTATTCCCCCTTCTTTGGAATCACGCTTTAAATTATCGACAACAAAAGTTGGGGTGTCCATATCCCCAACATAAACCGACATTTTATCCTCAATGACCACCACTTTGGTAGGAATCCAGGTACGGATATCCATGAACACAATGGCATCTTTTCGTTTTTCGAAAAGTAGCGCTTCATTACGCTGCGGATCATAAATATAGGACATGGTTTCGTTGGGAAGATCAATGAACGATTCCTCGGAAAACAAAATCCCTTTCTCCTCCAAAGCCTTTAAAAGCGTTTTCCCCGCCTTTCCCTGAATCAGCTCTTCCTCCAGGGAAAGCGGCAAAGTGGCCACTTCCTTTCTTGGAAATACGGCATTCCCCTCATATTTGGGATAATTATAGAGTTGCCAAGGCAAGCTTCCATTGTAAATGGGAATATATTGCAACGCATCCTTTTTTCCACTCATCATCATCCTTAGGTAGAGGTACTCATAGTTTTTTTTGTCCTGAATCCTAAAACCCAGTCCCGGAACTTGGCCGTTGCAATGGAATTCCAGTTGGAAGTTTCTGAAGGTATGGCCTTTTAAATAGGCCTTTTGATTGGGTTCCAACAATAGGGCCTGCCTTCCCTGATGTTCCATGATTTTTATGGTATCCGTTGAACCGTCCGTATTTTCAATGTTCCAGTTGTTTTCCGTAAAAGCAAAATCCTGGACCGTACTGGTCTTTTTGTCTTCCTGTACACAGGATACCATTGGAATGCCCACAAGAAGGATAAGCAGGTTGCAAAGACTGTTTTTCATATCAAACCCCTTTTTTTTGATTGAATCGATTTATGACATCCCAATGTACGGTGATCAGCTACGTTTTTAGGCGTATTGACCGTTCATCTTCGTTCAAGTTTGTTCCTGGTTGCTATGGATATACCAATGAAAAAGTTTTGAGCATCTATGGAATCCTTTTCAACTGACAGGAAAAAACCAGGTTAAAGGACCTTCATCAAATCCGCGGGTCTGAGGCGGACGTAATCTATATTGCTGAATTGAAATGTATTTCCAAAGACAGGAAGCCTGACATTTTATTTGACGACGGATAGGAAAAAACAAAAGCCGATATTTGGTTGTCCCCCTTTGATCTTTTTTCGGCGTATCAGGAACCAAAGTTTTAACCGTCCACGCTTACAAATCCAGGATTTCAATCGAATTTCGATGCAATCGAATTTTACCCAGGTGTTCCAATTTCTTTAATAGCCGTGAAATGACCACACGGGCACTGTGCAGGTCGTATGCAATTTCCTGATGGGTATTCTGAATGGTTTTGGATTGATTGATACGGGCTTTTTCCTTTAAATATTCGATAAGTCTTTGGTCCATATTCATAAAGGCAATGCTATCTATGGTGGATAACATTTCATTCAGTCGGTTGTGGTAGCTTTCAAAGACAAAATTACGCCAGGAACGGTATTGTGAAATCCATTCCTCCATTTTCCGGACCGGGACTATGATCAGGGAAACATCGGTTTCCGCTATGGCCCGTATTTCACTTTGGGTATCCCCCAAACAACAGGCCATGGTCATACTACAGGTGTCCCCCCGCTCCAAATAATAGAGCAAGAGTTCATCCCCATCCTCATCTTCCCGCAAAATCTTAATGACACCGGAAATCAAAAGCGGCATTCCCTTGATGTATTCCCCAATTTCCATGATCTTTTCCCCTTCCTGGAATTCCCTATAGATGCCAAGCGCCTCAATTTCCTTTAACAACTGGGGCTCAAAGATATTTTCAAAACTCGATTTTAAATCCAATTCCATCCCCTAAAAATAGGGGAATTCCCTTTATATTTATACCTATACTTCTTTTTAATCCACCTTTTATGCCTTCCCCAATTTCTGAATTGTACGCACAGCAACGGTCTTTTTTTTCCAGTGGAAAAAGCAAGGATATCAGCTATCGGAAAAAAGCCTTAAAAAAACTAAAGCGAGTGATCGCACAAAAGGAAGATGCCATATGTGATGCACTTTATGCCGACTTTAAGAAACCAAAATTTGAGGGTTTGGTTTCAGAAACCCAGTTCGTACTCTCGGAACTGCAATACATATTGAACAATGTATCGTTTTGGGCCAGGCCCAAAAGGGTATCGGGCAGTTTGAGTAGTTTTCCATCCAAAGATTGGATCCAATATGAGCCCTTTGGAACCCTTCTGGTCATTTCCCCTTGGAACTATCCTTTTATGTTGGCCATTTCTCCACTGGTGGGTGCGGTTGCCGCAGGGAATACCGTGGTTTTGAAACCGTCCGAATTAAGTCCGGCCACGTCCAAGATCCTTTTGGAAATCATTGCAGAAACTTTTGAACCGGGACACGTCACCGTAGTGGAAGGCGATGCGGAAGCCTCACAGGAATTATTGTCCCTTAAATGGGATTACATCTTCTTTACGGGAAGTACCCGTGTTGGAAAGATAGTGTACAAGAGCGCCGCGGAACAGCTCACGCCCGTGACTTTGGAACTGGGTGGCAAAAATCCCTGTATTGTGGATGATAGTGCGTCCATAGCCGTTGCTGCAAGGCGTATTACATGGGGGAAATTACTCAATGCAGGCCAGACCTGTTTGGCACCGGATTACCTATTGGTACACCATTCGGTAAAGGAGGAACTGATCACCGCCATTAAAAAATCGGTGCAACGGTTTTATGGCGAGGATGTGCAATCCTCACCCCATTTGGCCAGAATTGCCACCAAGAAGCAATATGACCGATTAAAGAAAATGCTCACGGATGAAAATGTAATCTGGGGAGGGGAATACAATGATAAGGACCGCTATATTGCCCCAACATTGGTGGATAGCCCTGCCCTGGACTCCGAACTCATGCAGGATGAAATCTTTGGCCCCGTACTCCCCATTTATACCTATACCACCCTACAGGATTTGGAGGGCTTCATTAAAAGATACGGGAAACCCCTGGCACTTTATGTGTTTTCCAAACGGAAGAAGTTCCAGGACCATCTGCTGGGCAACTATGCCTTTGGCGGTGGGGGCATTAATGATTGTGTCATTCATATTGCCAATAAAAGAATGCCTTTTGGCGGTGTGGGTAATTCGGGTTTTGGTGGATATCATGGGGAGCATTCCTTCTACCTTTTTTCCCATAAAAAGGCCATCGTCAAAAAACCTTTTTTATTGGATTTGCCCATGCGTTATCCTCCCTACAAACTTTCCGATCGCATCACAAAGCGCATAAAACATCTTTTGTGATAATCTTTCCTTAAAATACGTTGGGAATTGGGCAAAAAACCTATTTTTGCAAGTGATTACTCACTTTTATGACGGAGAAGCAGGAAAAAATTCTTAGTTCGGCACTTGAGTTGTTTGCAACGGAGGGCTATAACGCGGTACCTACAAACAAAATAGCAAAACACGCCGGTGTTTCCGAGGGGTTGATATTTAGGCATTACAAGAACAAACAGGGGCTTTTGGATGCCATTTTGGTTCAGGCCTTTGAAAAGGCAGCCGCCTTATATGCGCATATTATTGCGGAACAAGACCCCAAGCAGGTACTTTGGAAAACCATTACCCTGCCTTTTGAGGTCAAAAAAAGTGAATACCATTTTTGGAAACTACAGTTTAAATTAAAATGGGAGTTGGAGATTTCCGGCCGTGAAAAAATGCAGCCCTTTATTGACAAACTCCAATGGGCCTTTGAACAACTGGGTTATGACGAACCAAAAAAAGAAGCAGAACTACTGAACCATTTACTCGAAGGGATTGCCGGGGGCATCATCAAGGAAGGATTGGACAGCCAAGCACCTTTAAAAGGCTTTTTGCTTAAAAAATATAACCTCTAAAAAAATTTTTAAAACAATTATAAGTAAGTACTCACACATTATGAAAAAAGTAGCATTAATCACAGGAGCGTCGAGTGGAATTGGTAAGGAACTCGCAAAAATCCACGCAGAAAAGGGCGGGGATTTGGTCTTGATTGCCAGAAGCAAGGATAAACTTGAGGCCTTAAAGTCGGAACTGGAGGAAAAGCATTCGGTTCAGGTGAAAATCATGGCCAGGGATTTGACCGATCCCCATGCCGCCAAGCTGATCTATGACGAAGTCAAGGCTGCTGGGATTCAAATTGATTACCTCATCAACAATGCTGGATTCGGGGGCCATGGCAAATTCCATGAACGTCCATGGGAACAGGACTTAAGTATGATCAATCTGAACATTACGGCCTTAACGGCATTGACCCGGTTCTTTTTGCCGGACATGGTCAAAAGAAATGACGGTAAAATATTGAACACCTCTTCCACGGCCAGTTTTATGCCCGGCCCGTTACAGGCGGTTTATTTTGCTACGAAGGCCTATGTTACCTTCTTCAGTAACGCCATTGCGGAAGAGCTGCATGACACTAAAATTACCGTCACAAACCTCATGCCCGGAGCCACCGAAACCGAATTTGCCAAAACCTCCGGCATGGACAAGACCAATCTATTTGAAAAAACGGTAAGCGCAAGAAGTGTTGCGGAAGATGGGTACAACGGAATGATACAAGGTAAACTTGATGTGGTTTCCGGGCTTACCACTTCACAAAAAGTAATGATGAAAATGATTCCCTTTACCCCCAAAAAAGTGCTCCTAAAACAAATAAGGCAAATGCAGGAAGTAAATTAAGCCCATATGAAATCCCGGCCTTTTGCGGCCGGGATTTTTTTTGTTCGATTTGTGTTTTTTTGGCTACCTTACTTGATGACTAATTTAGCCAATGAAGTTTGTACTTGCACCCGATAAGTTTAAGGGCTCTTTGACGGGACTTGAGTTCTGTGAAGCGGCTGAGGAAGGAATCCGCAAAGTATTCCCAACGGCCGTAATCATCAAGAAACCGCTGGCAGATGGCGGTGATGGCACCATGGAAGTCGTGAAGGATTACCTCAATGCCCATGAAATCAAAGTGCAGGTCAAGGATCCCTTGTTTCGGGATATTGAGGCCACCTACCTCTTCTCCAAAAGACGCAAAATTGCCTTTATTGAGATGTCGGAAGCATCGGGGCATCGATTGTTAAAACGTTCGGAACTCAATTGCATGGATACCACTTCCCTTGGTACCGGTCAACTTATTGTGGATGCTTTGGACAGGGGTGCCCATGAAATCGTTTTGGGCATTGGCGGTAGCGCGACCAACGATGGCGGTATGGGGATGGCCCATGCCCTGGGGTATCGATTTCTGGACCATAGCGGAAATACGATCAATCCTATTGGCGGGAACCTGGAAAAAGTAAAACATATTGTATCCGACACCCTTCATAAGGGGTTATCGCAGGCCAAAGTGAGGGTTGCCTGTGATGTGGACAATCCTTTTTACGGGCCCAACGGTGCGGCATACGTTTATGGTCCGCAAAAAGGCGCAACAGCGGAAGAAGTCGTTTTTTTGGATAGGGGCCTACGGACATTTTCCACAGCCATAAAAAACCATTTTGGGTTGGACGTTCAACATATTCCCGGGTCGGGAGCTGCCGGCGGCCTGGGTGGGGGTGCCATGGCCTTTTTGAATGCCTCATTGATTTCGGGAATAGGCTTTATAAAGGAAATTGCGGATTTTGACGCCGTTATTAGGGATGCCAATTGGATCATTACCGGGGAAGGCAAATTGGACAGTCAAACCCTTTCGGGAAAAACCATTGCCGGTGTATTGGAATCGGCGACGAAACAACGAACGGATGTTGCCGCGATTTGTGGCATTATCGATCTTTCCATTGCGGAACAAGAGACCTTGGGGATTACCTATGCCACCTCCATACTTCGGAATTTTCAGACATTGGAGGAGGCCATGGGTTCGAGTTATGAAAATCTGGTCATCGCTACCTTCAACTTTTGCAAAATTTTAAAGAAGGACATGTCCCTCTACTGAAAAATTTAAATTTTCCAAGGAAAATACCCTTCATCATCCACCCGCCAATTTTTACGTCTTACCAAGTGGAAAATTGAATCATAGGGGCGTTAATTCCTCAATTCTTAAGGTTAAAATTGACATCGGAATCCAAGCCCCGACCTAATAGCTTTACACTTAAAAAGAAGTATGGAAATTCATGGTCCGTTCTAGCGGGGTGAGTAATTAAACAACACTAACTTATTTATTATCAATTACTTACATTTTATTATTCAATTATAAAAAAGCTTCCTGGGATAGGAAGAACACCGCTGTTGATAACATTGTTGAGAATCAAAATTCGATAATGTAAAATCAATGTGAAGAAAATGTGAATTTTACTTCGCTGTTTTTACGACGGTTCCAATTTTATTCAGACACTTTATGGAAATTACCCACATTACTAAAAGGGATTTTAGTACCAAACCCTTTGAGCTTTTCAAAATCACCAACGCGGTTTTGAAGGCCATGACCGCCGTTAATCATGGCGAAATGGGCGATGCCCAGACCATTGCAGAGCAGGTATATGCTGCATTGATCGAACGTAAGGCCCAAGTTACGGATTACGTTCCCACCGTAGAGGAAGTACAGGATATCGTTGAGCAAAAATTGATGCTCAGTGAATTTCAGGATGTGGCCAAAGCCTATATCATTTATCGAAACCAGCAGGCCCAAAGCAGGAAGTCCAACATTTTTGAAAAACGCATCAACCTAAAGCCTTACGAATACCCTGAGTTGTATGAATACGTCCCTGCCATCCGCCATTCGTATTGGATACATACCGAGTTCAATTTCACCAGTGATATTCAGGATTTCAAGTCCCGACTGACGAGCGTGGAACGAAGCGCCATAAAGAACACCATGTTGGCCATCTCGCAAATTGAAGTGGCCGTCAAGACATTTTGGGGCGATATCTACCACCGTATGCCCAAACCAGAAATTGGTTCCGTGGGGGCTACCTTTGCCGAAAGCGAAGTGAGGCACCATGATGCCTATTCCCATCTTCTGGAAATTTTGGGGTTGAACCGTGAGTTTGAAACCTTAAAGAAAAAGCCCGTTATCATGAAACGGGTCCAGTACCTGGAAACCGCATTGAAAAATGCAAAAAGCGAGGACAATAAGGAGTATGCCGAATCCATTTTGCTGTTCTCCCTGTTCATAGAACACGTTTCCCTCTTTTCCCAGTTTTTGATCATTATGGCATTTAACAAGCATAAGAACATGCTAAAGGGCATCTCCAATGTTGTGGAGGCCACTTCCAAAGAGGAGCAGATACATGGGGATTTTGGAATTGACGTGATCAACATCATTAAAAAAGAGCATCCGGAATGGTTCGATGAAGCCTACCATGCTATGATCCAGCAGTTATGCGAAGATGCCTTCCTTGCCGAAAGCCGAATTGTGGACTGGATTTTTGAGGCTGGGGAGATTGATTTCCTACCCAAGGCCGTCGTAAACGAATTCATTAAAAACCGTTTCAACAATTCCCTGGAAAGTATTGGAATAGCCAAGGTTTTTGAGGTAGACCCAGGCCTATTGGCCCAGACCGAATGGTTTGATGACGAAATTATAGGAACAAAACACGGGGATTTCTTCGTGAAACGATCCATTAATTATAGCAAAAGAACACAAAGTATAACCAGCGACGATCTTTTTTAGCCCATGGAAAAAAGCACCCATACACAACACGCCGAACTCACAAAAGGGAATACCACCCAAACCTTGGTCAATGCCAGAAAAGAGGCCTTGTCCAATCTAAAACCGGAAAAGGACACCGAAGGGTTCCAATGGCTCAATGACTATAGCCGACAGTTTTTGGCCTCTGGTTATCTCACTGAAGGGATTTCGCCGGAAGGCCGTATCCGGGAAATTGCCGATCGTGCGGAACAAATTTTGCAGATTCCAGGCTATTCGGACAAATTTTACAACTATATGTCCGAAGGTTTCTTTTCCTTGGCGTCCCCCGTATGGTCCAATTTTGGAAAGGAACGTGGGCTTCCCATTAGCTGTTTCGGTTCCCATATTGATGATGACATGGGCAATATCCTTTACACCCAATCGGAGGTGGGCATGATGTCCAAATTGGGCGGTGGTACTTCCGGTTATTTTGGAAAGATCCGTCATCGGGGTGCCCCCGTTAAAAATAATGGTGAGGCATCCGGAGCAGTGCATATTATGCAATTGTTCGAGTCCATGGTGGATGTGGTCAGTCAGGGTTCCGTGCGTAGGGGGCGTTTCTCCCCCTATTTACCTATTGATCATCCGGACATCATGGAGTTTTTGGAAATAGGTACCGAAGGAAATCCCATTCAACAATTGACCCACGGAGTCACCGTTGGCAACCAATGGATGCAGGAAATGGTGGATGGGGATGTGGAAAAACGTACCGTATGGGCCAAGGTATTGCAGCGCAGGGGAGAAATGGGCTATCCCTATGTTTTCTTCTCGGACAATGCCAACAATGGTTCCGTGGACGTATATCAGGAAAAGCAGCACCGTATTTACGCAAGTAACCTTTGTACGGAGATCATGTTACCATCCAATGACAATTGGTCCTTTGTTTGTGTACTTTCCAGCATCAACCTCTTACACTATGACAAATGGAAAAACACGGATGCAGTGGAAACCATGGTGTTCTTCCTGGATGCGGTAATCACTGAATTTATCGAAAAGTTGGATGCCTATCGGGATTCCTCGGATAGGGACGATCGCCAAACCTTTTTATTCATGGAAAGGGCCTATAATTTTGCTAAAGAAAACAGGGCTTTGGGCTTGGGGGCCTTGGGATGGCATTCGCTTTTACAATCCAAAATGTTGGCCTTTAACAGCCAAGAGGCCTACGATTTGAACAGTGAGATCTTCAAGGCCATGAAGGACCGTTCCTACAAAGCATCCCAAGAGTTGGCGGAACGTTTTGGTGAACCAAAGGTGCTTAAAGGCTACGGAAGGCGTAACGCTACGTTGAATGCCATTGCGCCCACCACATCGTCCGCTTTTATTTTAGGGCAGGTTTCACAAGGCATTGAGCCGATTTGGTCCAACATTTATGTAAAGGACATTGCCAAAATAAAAGTGACCATTAAAAACCAATATTTAATGGATCTGTTGGAAGAAAAAGGCATGAACACCCCGGAAGTTTGGAAAAGCATTCGCGACCGTGATGGCTCCGTCCAACACTTGGAATTCTTGACGGATGATGAAAAAGCGGTCTTCAAAACCTATTCCGAAATAGACCAATTGGACATTGTATACCAAGCGGCCAATAGGCAGAACCATATTGATCAGGGGCAGTCCGTAAACATTATAGTGCATCCGGATATGCCAACAAAGGATGTCAATAAAATTCATGTCACTGCCTGGAAGTTGGGCCTAAAATCCCTGTACTACCAGCACAGTATGAATGCCGCACAGAAATTTAAACAGAAAAAGGAATGTGCCAGTTGTGAGGCGTAACCAACAACATTGACCCACCCTACACCCGGTTGATTTGTTTTTTATGTAGCAACACCCTATGGCAGAATCAAAAAAGGCTCCAAAAAATGGGGCCTTTTTGTTTGGGACAGTACTAGAGCATGCCTTTCCGATGGGCAGCATTCAAATACAAAACAGCCCTGTATTGAAGCACATAACAGAATGGTGTTGACAACATAAATTTGATTACTATCTTTATCGTAAGTTACTTGTTAACAATGGGTTCTATAGTATTCTTCATTGTATGGGCGGCTTTGTTACATGGTCTTTTCCTGGCAATTCTATATATGTTTTCAAAAAAGAATAGAATTTTTGCGAACAAGTTGCTGGGTTTATTTTTATTGGCCATAATTCTAGAAGCCATAACTGCGATTTGGCCTTACCATACTATTGGCAGCTATGATATTGATGAATATTTTTCCCTTCCGGATGTGGTTATCTTCATCCCTATTCTTTTTTTTCATTTTGTTCTTGAAAAACTTGGGAATACCCATAGTTATCGAAATTTCCTAAGTATTCATTATTCCCTGGCAACAGTTATTGGCGCGGCTACCTTTGTCAATATGTACCTGTTCTTTTTCAAAGATTCCTCCATCACCAAAATGTTAGGAGTAGAAACGGTTTACTGGGCCCATTTTGGGGTTAAATCACTTGGATTCCTTGTCACGGTGTACACCTTTTCCATTGCAGCATGGGAGATTAGGCAATTCAAAAAATTGGTGCGAAACGAATTTTCGGATTTTAGCTTGCTCCAGATGAATTGGTTGATGAATTTCATTTACTTTCTTGTCCCGGTAATTCTGCTTTGGGGAATAGCGTTGTTCACCGTAGTTTTTGTTCCTAAATATGCAGCTATTTTTGATGTCCCGCTATTTTGTCTTATCGCAGTTTTTCTGTATTATCTAAGTTATCAGGCCTATTTGCATCCCAACTTGTTCGATAAACTTCCCAAAAGCATTTTGGGGACTAAAAATTTGGACGTTGGGCAACTTTCCAAAAACATCCAAAAACCACAGCTAAGCCCGGATAATATTGAGGCGTTGATGGTGGAGAATGAATTTTTCCTAAAGAAGGATTTGACCTTATATTCCTTTGCCGAAGCCATACATATGTCTCCGAGAAAAATTTCCGATTCCCTAAATCGAACCTTTGGAAAAAACTTCAATGAATGGGTAAATGACTTTAGAATTCAAAAAGCAAGGGAGCTTATTGAAAATGATACGGAAAATAGGCTTTCCATTGAAGGTGTTGGCATGGAATCCGGGTTCAATTCCAGATCGGCTTTGTACTATGCGTTCAAGAAAAAATTGGGGTGTTCCCCTGGAGAATTTCGAAAAAACAGCTCAAAAATACCTACACCCTAAGCCTACATCGGCAAACCTCTTTTTGCATGGGTAAATGTCGGATTTTTGCTATTGGTGTAAACGATAGTAAAAATGGATTACTTTTTCCTCCTCCGTGGGTTTTGTTGAGCGATAAAAATCAACGGCATATTGTTCCGCTTGATCCGCCTGAACAAAGACCTCATCAAATCCTTTTTCTTTAAAAAACCGAATGGCTCCTTCAATCAATAAGGTTCCAATCCCACGTCTTTGCATATCCTTGGACACTGCCAAATCAAATATATAGGCAAGTGGTCTTTCAGCGTAATACTGTTTTAATACATATGATGTTAAAGCCCCAACAATTTTTCCGTTTCCAATGGCGACAAAAACATGAAAATCTTGTTGTTCAAGTAATTTTTGAACATACGATGTGCTTGGAGGTGAAAAGTCTTTCATATCGAACACCTCCTTAAAAAGTTGCAACGATGCCATAAAATCTTTTACATCGCCAGGTTTAAGCTCTTTTATTTCGATTTCCTTTTGTCCCATTATAGTATCTTAAAATGCTTTCATTCGTTATCACCTTTGATCATTCCCCATCAACGTTAAACAACATCCTTTCATGGAATCTTCTTTCTTTGAACTCCAGGAATTCAATTGTCTTATGATTACGGGAGGTTTAGGAATTGTTTGACCAGTCCATTCGTTTTTGATCGGGAAGTTGCTTCACAACAAAATCTTCAAAAACAGCGTTGAACCCATCCCCATCGGGACTTGCCGCCATTATTCCAACCATAACCGGGCTATTGTTGGGAAAGTGGGCCAGTCTTCCCATCTTAAAATTCTTTCCATCCAATGAATGGTACAATTTTAGACTATCCAACCTTCTGATCGCCTTTAACCAAATGGCCTTAGGTGCTTTTTCCAGTTCAACCAGACTCCAGTCACTAAATTTATTGGTGGAGACCGTACTCAAATGTACTTTTCCGTCTACAAGTTCAGCGCCACTTTTGATCCATCTTTTCTTATTCTTTCTGATCATTAATCCCATTTGATCGTATTGGTTTTTGAATTCCCCGGAGATTTTGACCTGTGCCTCAAACTCCCCGCCCATCATTACATAATAAAAGGGGCCATCATCAATGGTAAATCCGTAATGCGTTTGTCTCCAATAATCCGTTTTAGGGGTAACCCTCATGGCCAATGACGAATTGCCCATGGTTTCCCAGGTATCAGGCTCATTGAACCAGTACATCTTTTTTGTCATTTTTCGCTGTGTTTTAAATGGTGGTAGCTTAGATGAATTTGAATACCAATAGCTGGTTCCAGTCCACGTCTTACCATCCAATTCGTATAATTCCGTCTCATTTTGATTTTTCAATGAAGCGTCCAAACTTCTTTTTCTTTCCATAGCCCCTAACAAATTTCCCCCCATCAAATATAATTTCCCCTTTGACAATTACCTGTGAAACCGTTCCACAATTCCTATTGACCAGTCTTTTATAATTATTGAAATCCTTGATAACATCCGAGTGTACATTCTCGGAAACACTATCGAACTTCTTTGGATCAAGAATAGCGATATCGGCTATTCTTCCTTCAGCTAAAAATCCCCTTTCCATCCCAAACCAATCTGCCAATTCCTTGGTAAGTCGCCAGATACATTTTTCCATTCGCATGATTGGATTTCCCCTTTCAATGGACTCCTTAACGACTTGAATCATTTGTAACGGGAAATTGTAGAACGCCATATTATTCAAGTGGGCTCCCGCATCCGAAAACCCGATCAGATTATAGGGAAAGTTATACATATGTCGGTATTTTTCCTTTCTATCATTGGCGATGGTGGTTGTCCATTGGATGTTCTTATCATAGTGCAAAATCAAGTCCAAAAAAGTATCCACCGGATGTTCTTTTCGTTGTACGGCCAGTCCGAAAAAATCTTGACCAATTATTTTTTTGTCAGGTGCGCTTAGGATTATTGAGCGGCTCAAATCCTTATGCCAAATTTTTGGCGCAAACTTTCTTCTCATTTCTGTCTTAAACCTTTCCCTAAAGGCTTTGTCCCGTATCAATTCATTGCGCAGATCAAGCTCCTTGGCCAGGTGCCTTAATGCTTCACCGCTGGGAAATTCTTCGAACATAACGGATTCAATGCCATCATAATAAACGGTAAATGGACAGGGGAGGGACTGCATCCTAAAATCCCCCCTTCCAATACCATTGGTGAATCTTGAGGTAAGGCTGGTCAGGGGGAGGACATACCGGTCACCTATCAAATCCATCATTGCAAGCATTGAAGTTTTCAATGGTTTTCTGAACCATCCCGTACTTGCCATCATATATTGAATTGCATTTATCCTGGTGACCACATTTGGAGTTCCCTGCAAAATCGCTCCACGCTTTCTAAGAATGGCCAGCAATCCTTTTCTTTCTTTCCAAGAAGCATAAAAGGAAGGGGTTTTATGGGACCAATAACGGTCTCCATCCATTTTGTCCCATGGACTGTCCATGGTGGAAAGTCCAAAGAACCCAGCATCCAAGGCCTCATTCAACATATGGTTCATTACACTTTTCTCCTTTGCCGTTGCCCTTTCACCCTCCTTTAAGGCCCTGCTGATTCCCATGGCTTTCATTCGGATATCCGAATGCCCGATAAAGGAACCAACATTGATCCCAAGAGGGAGCCCATTAATGTAGGATTTCCATTCCGTTGCGGTCTCCCAGGTCTTGTTTTTTCGTAATATGGGCAGGATGATTTCCCTTGGTACCGCTTCCACTCGGGCAAAACAATCCGAAGTATCCTCCGGGGTATTGTAAACGGCAGATACCGAACAACTCCCAAGGATTACGGTTGTAATTCCGTGGCGGGCAGATTCTTTCAACCCCGGTGATACGATCACTTCTGCATCATAATGTGTATGGCAATCTATAAAGCCCGGAACTACCCACTTGTCTTTTGCATCTATGATCCTAAAATCAGGGCTTGTTGAAATTTCAGCTGACGCTATTTTCCCAATCTTTCCATCCTTGTTGATCACAATATTTTTTCGCGTGGCCTTGTCATTCAAATCCCCTGAAAAAAATAGGCCGTTCTTAATCAATATCATCTCAAAATGCTTCCGACAGATTAAATGAAAATGTGGTCTGACGACCATCGATCCCATTACCGTTCTCCAGTAAACCATAGGCAAAATCGACCCTAAGGTTCATTCGATTCTTCTTGTTAAAAAGAACCCTTAAACCCGTTCCCAAGGCCAAATTGGTGTTTGAAACACGGTACGGCCCTGTTTCTCCATAGGCCTGTTGGCCACTAACAAAAAAAACTGCCCCCAGGCCCTTCCAAAAATGGAATCTGGGATACTCCATATTCGTATCCCTCCAAAAGGGTAAGCGATACTCCATATCCATTTGTTGGGAATGTTGGTCTTGGAACGTTCCTTGAAAATATCCCCTTCCATTTGGACGGGAAAGTCCATAGAGTGGAACATTTCTGCCATTCCCATTTGGGTATTTCCAATCTTGGATTATCCGGAATGCCAGGGTGTGGTTTTTAAATGGGTTCAGGTATTTAATGAATTCCGTTCGTATGGCCACATATTCAAAATCGCTGGCGAAAATTTTTGAATTGAGTAAAAAGGATGATTCAAAAAAATGACCTGTCCTCGGGTTTATCACTTGATCTCGGGTATCATGGGTAACCGTAAACCCAACGCCCACTCTCCTGCCTTCAGTTCGATTTTGGAGACGATCGATCTTTTGGGCACCTTCAAGGACTTCAAAGGAATTTGGTATGGTATCATATTTTATGACGTTTTCAATTTTCACGGATGGCCCCAAAAAGAGTTTCCCGGCTATCTTTTTTTGATAGTTCGCGATAAATCCAATCCTCGTGACATCGACATTTAAATAATTTAGGATTTCTTGTGTGTCATTTTCGAGAATTCTAAGATTTGGATCATTTCCAAGGCCGTAATTTCTATCAGGCGCATTGAAATAGTAAAACCGACCGTTGAGTCGATCGGCATTGGACAGGAAAAATTGATAGCCCGACTCAAGAAACAACTGGTTTCGCGTCGTATAAATAGCGGCTACGTTCAAGAATGAGACAGGAATGTTCTTGTTTTCCTTACTTAAGTCAAAATATTTGAATCCAATCGCCCCAAGATTAAGGGCAGATTCTACAGCGTATGTTATAACGGGAAGCAAATCGTATTTCCTTCCCGCAGTCGAGTCCTGAGCTTGTGAGGCTTGCCAAACAACTACGGAAACAATGAGAATTTTAGCAATTTTCATGATGTGACATGGATTTTGATTGAAGATGATTTGTTCAAAAAGTCTTTTTGGGGAAGTCTTTCCCTTGAATGGAGCGCTTCCAATTGGACAGGTAAACATAAATTAGGCCCAATCCCATCATTACAAGGAATACCAGGCTGAAGTAGTAAGGGTCATAGTGCGAGCCCATGGATGGGAAAACAAAGACCGAAATATTAATAAAGGCATGGAATACCACAATCATAAACAGGTTTCTTCCATACTTTGCGTATATCCAAACCATGACTATTCTTTTAAGCACTGACCCAAAGCATTGCCAGAAAATCCAGGAAGGGTCCTTTCCCATTTGGAGGTAGGGTATGATGTGCCATACTCCCCATAAAACACCGATACTGACACCTGTATATAAAACACCCTTTTTTCGTAGTAAACTTTTGGTTGCGTATCCCGTCCAACCTATTTCCTCCAAGAAGGAACCCACAAAAAAAAGTGGCACTAAAATCATAATATCCCATAGGGATACCTGAAAGGGAGGTAGTTCTATACCTACATGGGACATTACTAAAAATGTGAAGGTCAATGCAATGGGCATGGTCAGGAAGGCCAAAACATATCCAGCCATCTTTCCGGTTGTAAAGGCAAGGGACTTTAATATGATTTCCTTTAACTTCGAATAGGAATGATAACCCCATAGGGCAAGTGCAGGGCAAACTACCATTAGGGCGCTAATCGGTAAATCCACGGGAAACAAAGCACTGCCCCAAAAACCTATTACATAAAAAGGAATGGACAGGTAGCATATCATTAAAAAATAATTGTAAATCTTAAACGGTTCCCTCATTGTAGTTCTTTTATAATACTGCTCGTCTTTGTGGCAATCAAATGGCTGTATGGAAAAATGACCTTCTGTTTTCCTGCTACATTTTTGGTTCTTTACGCTTTGTGGAAAAGTGTTCTTGTTACCTACTTGTTCGTAGTCAACCCACCCAAAATCTGGATTATGTAGTATGGGATGGTGGTTAACCTTCCCTACCATAGCTGTACAAAAGGAGCATGGCGTATATATTTTTAAACCAAAAAACAAACAGGGACTTCCGCAATACCCAAAAACCTCCAAGTGCAACATTATCCTGGATTTCGAACAAAATTGCGCCGTACAATTGAAAGGAAAAAACAGTGGTTGTTTCAAATACCGTATTTAAAACAAGTTGAATACGTATTGCGATGATTGGGTTTCTATGTAAAGGGTGCAAAGTTTTGTCATGATACGATTTCATGGGATCCAACCCTTGTACCACTACCAATGGTTGACCACGGCATAACGGCTGGGTATGCCGTATGGCCCCGCGTAACCATACCACAATCCATTGCTAAAAACCGGTGCCGAGAAAAATCTTTGCCTGCATTTGGATATCTTCGCCTATTGAAAGCCTGTTTCCGTTGAAAACGAATTCGTTTCGCTTTTCCTCGAGGGAGCAGGCTTGCCCCCAAATTTTTAATTGTACTATGGCCAAAATCAAGGTTTTAGTCGAAGGTTATGCCAGACCACTCGACAAAGGTTGGAAAGCGAGTTCAACCGTGTGTTTGATCACCACGGAAGACAAAAAAATCATCACCGATCCCGGATGTAACCGGGAAGCCTTACTTAACGCATTACATGACGAGAACCTGAAAACAGCTGATATTGATTATGTTTTCCTATCCCATCGCCATCCCGATCATATGCTATTGGCAGGCCTATTTGAAAAGGCCACATACATCACCTTTGATGCCGATTTAATGTATGAAAAAGATGTGATGGTCGAATTTGAGGCAACTATCCTTGGTAACGATATTGAAATTGTCCATACACCGGGACATGTAGCCGAACATCTTTCCCTAATCGTCCGTACGCCCCAGGGAAAAGTTGCGGTGGCCGGGGATGTAATTTGGTGGCTTGATACCGAAGAACAACAGTTCGATTTATACCAAAAAGACCATCTCCAGTCAACGGACATGGATATGAAGGCCCTGGTGGAAAGTAGAAAATTACTTTTACAAAATGCCGATTACATCATTCCCGGTCATGGAAAGATGTTTAAAGTAGGGGACGACCTCCGACCTTAAACTAAGGAAGTTTCCAGGACCCGGCCGTGCTTTAGCTCCACTTTGTTGCCGAACAGGGTTTGTCCGTTGGCCATTTTCCTTTCCAGGATTTTCCCTGCCCCGATCCTCTGCGACATCATACCAATTGCCTGTAATGCGAATGGGCTATGTAACCGCGATAATCGCCCGACCATCCCCCTAAACTTTCGCTTGTTACATTAGGTTTTTAATTCAACCTCCGGTGCTTGAAATTCGCGGCCGCTAACTCTTTTGCCGTACATGCACACTTCAATCCGAGCACCTATTCCAGTGCATACCATTTTTCCCCCATTTTTCAGCGTTATGGGATATCTCCCTATAGCATCCACCACCTTTTCAATGGACACCCATGAAAGGTAAAGATAAGGTGCGTATCGGCACCCCCTCCCGGGATGTGAAGCCTACCGCAAAAGGAAACATCCCTTCTGAAGAGATCAGGGCCAATTTTTCAGTTCCCGAACCCAATGGTATTTCTATAGCCGGGTATGGACCAAAAGCCTCCAGCACTGGTTTTAAAAATGCCATCAAAAAGTTTGATGGGGATTTTCCTGTTAGCTACATTACCTTTAAAATAAACAACACTCTTCCTTCTGGAAATTATGGAATCCCCAACCAGGATCCGTTCCACCCTTTCGATATTGGCTCTTGGGATGTCCCTCCAATCCCCTTTTTCGTCCCCAATTCAACCTATTTCAACACTTTTTTTGGTCATACTATTCTAGTAAAATTAAGATTTGCCAAAGGCAATCTTCTGAGTTGTGGATGTAGCGAAATCTATATTGGGTGGTATTCTCCATGGAGCAATCCAACAAGCTCTTTGAGCTATAAGACTGAAACTGAAATGGTATATAACATAAGAAAATGAAAAGAACACTTCTAGTGATTAGCCTGCTATGCTTTGGCATAAGACCCTATGCACAGGGTTTGCCCAAGGTAATCCCCCCAACGCCAGATGTTGCCGCATTGGGTCAATTTGGAGAATATCCAGTAGCCACAAATTACGGTACCATACCGGTATCGATACCCCTATTTGAACTCACGTCTGGGGATATTACCGTACCGGTGCACATAGCCTACCATACAGGGGGCATTAAGGTGAACCAAGAGGCCACGTCCATTGGTTTGGGGTGGTCCCTAAATGCAGGAGGCACCATTTCAAAATCGGTTCGGGGGGCAGATGACCGTAGTTTTGAAAGAGCTGCCAATACCAGAAATACCAGTTTCCTTTATCATGGGACCGGTACTTTACATGATTACATCAATGTTAAACCAACCCTGACCAATGCTGATACCAACCCTGAGGTGTACTACATGGATCATAGAATCATAAGCAGGGAGGTCGATGGCCAGTCAGACACTTATTTCTTTAACTTTTTGGACCATTCTGGCAAATTTGCTTTTAAAGGCGGCGGTTTGGACGACGTGCTCATTTATCCCTTACAACAAAATCTAAAGTTTCAATTTAGGGAGAATGTTCGACCCTTTAGCTTGGGGTATATGGATGGTTTTTATGTGAGGGATGACCAAGGTATGGAATATTGGTTTGAGGACCAGGAAAATGTTGTGAGCACTCCCCCCGAAGGCGGAAGATACAAATCGGCAACAGCTTGGCAGTTATCGCGCATCTACTCCAATACTTCCGATAACTATGTCATATTTGCCTATGATGATTTCAATTATGCCAAATGGAATTATAGTTACTACAATACCTATGGTCCTAACGTTTTACCTAGGCCACCTATTTTTGAAAGCTCCCTTTCCACCAATTATTTACATCATGTTAGCCCCTCTTTGGTCGAATACGAGACGAAGGCATTAAAAGAGATCAGGGCTCATAATGGTACGGGCGCAAAACTGATTTTTGAGACGGTAGAAGACAGACAGGATGTCCATGCAAGTAAGGGATTTCGATACAACTCCATCACCTTGGTGGATAAAAACGGACAGCAAATCAAAAAAGCTACCTTTCACCAATCGTACTTCACTGCTGGTTTTGGTTTTGTTGAGAGCTTTGTCAATACCGAACAGGGGAAAAAACGGATGCGACTGGATTCTGTAACCATTACAGGTAGGACGGATATTGAAAAACAAGTTTATCGTTTTGACTATCACAGCAGGTCCCTACCCCACATTAATTCCTTGATGAGGGACTATTGGGGCTATTATAATGGCAAGGATGCCACAAAAATTTTGCCGTCCACTCCATATACAAACTATACAGGTGCCGATTTGACTACAAATCGGAACACAATTTTAGCAGGCAGTTTACAACGGATCCATTATCCGACCGGGGGATATACCGAATTTGAATTTGAGTCCAATGAAGTATTGAGCAGCGGTTTGCCTAATGACCCTCCACCAGATAGGATTACCAGAACCATCGGCAGGTCTGGCATTTGTCTAGGTGATGGTGAGACCAACTTCACCGAATATGTTGATGTTCAGGGTGTGGTTGACCGCTCCATTAACGTAGAGATTACCTTTCCGGATATTCCGGTCAATGCCTTTGGTACTTCCGCACCATACCCCCATCCTCGAGACATATTTTCTCCTTTGGTCCGGATATTTGGGGCAGGGGAACAAATTTGGCTAAATGGCGATGGTTACCAATTGGACCAAAGCGGCAACTTTTACAAACACGAACCAGTGGTCATCACGGGAAGAACGTTCCAAAATGCCAATACGGGAAATCAAGATCTGATCATTGTATACTACAACTATCACTGCGGTGTAGGGGACCATTCCCACAACGCCTATGGCCCATTTATTAAACTTAGCTATGGGGTATATAATCCAGGAGGTGGAAGCAATACCTATAATGCCCCTTCCGGAGGGTTACGGATCAAAAAATTGACCAATATGACGGAAAACGGCATTGCCCAAATCAAGGAATACGATTACAATGACAACAATGACAATTCAACAGGAAAGTTTGTCTTTGTAGGAGGCTTGCCCATTCTTTCACATGCACAACAGGCATACAGAGGGGGAACAGATGAAGCAAAACCTAAGGGTGTCAGTGCACATCCCATTACAAGGGTATATGACCATTCGCAACGGGATTTAGGCATTTCGGGCAGTATTGTGTGTTATGGTCAGGTCACGGAAACCATTAAAGGTGCAGGTAATCAATCTTTGGGAAAAACGGTCTACACCTATAACACCTTACAAAACACTCACTTGGGACATTTTATCTTTCCCATGATACAGCTTAAGGACCAAAGCCATAAAAGGACATTGGTATCAAAAAAAGTGTACAACGAAGATAACCAATTGGTTCATAAGGACACCATTGTCAATACTTATACCGTTTTGGATCAACTAGAGCAGTTGGAGGCAAGGGGAAAAATAGCTTTCCTTCAGAGGACGCATTATGATATTGTAAATAGTGGATGCGTATTATATGGGTATTCAACGGAAGAGAAAGCCTATAACGACGGTATGATGACGTTAAGGTCAGGTAATCCAACTACTTGTAATGTTTCATGTGCCACAGAATGTGCCGTGTTTAATAATCAAGTTTATGCGGACCGTTACACCCTTAGCAATGAATATATGACCAGTAGCCAGGTGACCACCACACGCTACGATACGAATGGCAATAACCCCATCGCAACAGTAACGACCAACACCTATGGCAACCCGGCACACTTGCAGGTGACCAGTTCAGATACCAGGAATCTCAGCGGTGACGGGTCAAGGACAAAGATGCATTACCCTGACGATATTGGTACCGCGTTGACCCTAGGGGGCCCTCTTGATGCCACGGACGCTTCCGTAATTGGGCTTTTGCGCGGCGACAATAGGAAGACCGTGCCCATACAGACCGAGATTTATGAGTTGGAGGGCCTTTTGCCCACCGTAAAGTTGGTTTCGGTACAGCGCAACCTGTACGGTTCCTTTGGTGGCATGCTCCTGCCAAAGAACGTACAGACCGCCAAGGGGAATGACAACGTTGAACCGCGTATTGTCCATTATGGTTATGACGCCCAGGGCAATCCGCAGGAAGTCTCTAGGGAAGATGGTGCACACCTCTATTACATCTGGGGTTACAACAAGGAATACCCCATTGCCAAGCTCGAAAACTTTACCTCGTCCGATGCCGCAACGGTTCAGACCTTGATCAATGCTGCGGTCACCGCTTCGGATGCCGATAATGACAACTGCAGTGATGCTTCCTGTAAAGAGCAACAACTTAGGAATGCCCTGAAAGCTATAAGGAACCACTCCGTAGCTTCAAAGGCAATGGTCACCACCTACACTTACGACCCTTTGGTGGGTATTACGAGTATCACCGACCCAAAGGGGTATACCACTTATTATGAATATGATGATTCTAACCGCCTGAAATCCGTCAAGGACGCCGGCAACAACCTGGTGACCGATTATGAGTACCATTACAAAAACTAACGGTTTCGACATTTGGCCATTATATCACTTTTAAAAGACCCCTTATCCCTTCCCCACAACCTAAAAACCTAGTGAACCTATGAAAAGACCGTTTCAACCACAATCACCCGTCATGGCCCATTTTACAAAATGGGCCATGGCAAGGATAGGGCCATTGGCCCTGTTCCTTATTTCCATGAACCTTCCCCAACAGCTGAGGGGGCAAACCATTGAGGGCTCCACCACGGTAATCCAGGGGGTTACCTATCAGTACCATCTGAACTATACGGCGGGAACGATAAACAACACTTCCTGGATCACCCCTTCCGGCAGCACCATATTGAGTTCGGGCAATCAGAGCATCCGATTGCGCTTGAACAGTGTGGGGACGGTCTTTTTAAGGGCCAATTTCAGCAGTGGGGGATCCTATCAGTACACCGGGCTGCGGATCACGGTGACCCCCGCCCTTGATCCAGGTCGCATCAGTGGGGCGAAGACCATATGTTACAATAACAATGCCGGCACCCTGGGCAGTACGGCCCCGGCCAAGAACGGTACAGGAACCTATAGCTACCAATGGCAGTATTCCAGCAACGGCAGCAGTGGCTGGCTCAACATCACTGGGGCCACGGGCACCTCCTATACCCCCCCGGGCGGTCGCACGGCAACGCGGTGGTACCGTAGGCGGGTGGCCTCGGGCCTTGAGACAAAATACACGTCCCCGGTAAGGGTCCTGGTGAAGCCCCCTTTGACGGCGGGCAGTATCACCGGTACCCAGACCGTATGTTATGGTGGCGATCCGTACACCCTGGGCAACGCAGCTTCGCCCACGAACGGACTTGGGGGGTACACCTACCAATGGCAAATATCGTCGAACAACAGCACCTGGAGCAACATCAGTGGTGCTACGGTAAGCACCTACAACCCCCCGGGCAACCAAACGGCAACGCGGTGGTACCGCAGGCGGGTGATTTCCTGCGGACAGACCAAGTACACCGGGTCGGTAAAGGTGACCGTCCTGCCGCCCCTAACGGCGGGCAACATCAACGGCACGCAAACGGTCTGTTACGGTGGTGATTCAATTACCCTGGGCTACTATACCTCACCCTCGAACGGGTTGGGTGGGTACGCCTACCAATGGCAAATATCGTCGAACAACAGCTCCTGGGGCAACATCAGTGGTGCCACGGAAAGCAGCTATAACCCCCCTGGTAACCAAACGGCAACGCGGTGGTACCGCAGGCGGGTGGTATCCTGCGGGCAGACCAAGTACAGCACGGGCGTTAAGGTGACCGTCCTGCCGCCCCTAACGGCAGGCAGTATCAATGGGACGGACACGGTCTGTTATGGTGGGGACCCTTCCACCCTGGGCAACGCAACTTCGCCCTCGAACGGATTGGGCGGATACAGTTACCAATGGCAGATCTCATCGAACAACAGCTCTTGGGGCAATATCAGCGGTGAGACGGAAAGCACTTACAACCCCCCGGGCAACCAAACGGCAACGCGGTGGTACCGCAGGCGGGTAGTATCCTGCGGACAGACAAAATACACGCCGAGCATCAAGATCACCGTTCTACCGGTTTTATTGGCAGGCAGTATCAACGGTGCCCAAACCCTTTGTTATGGTGGGGACCCCTTCACCTTGGGCAACGCAGCTTCGCCCTCAAACGGACTGGGCGGGTACACTTACCAATGGCAAATCTCATCGAACAACAGTTCCTGGGGCAACATCAACGGGGCCACGGAAAGCAGCTACAACCCACCCGCCAACCAAACGGCGACACGATGGTACCGCAGACGGGTGATCTCCTGCGCGCAGACCAAGTACACCGGGTCGGTAAAAATAACGGTGAGACCGGCGGTATCGACCCCGACCCTGGCCTCCACGGTCAACAATTGTGGGAGCACGGTACTTACCATGGGCACGGTACCCTCCGATGAGACCTGGCACTGGCAGGACTCCCCTGGGGGATACAGCACGTCCAATTCCACAAGCACGGTGACCAGGACCGGCGGGACGGTACATTACCTCAGGGCAAGGAACAACGTTACGGGCTGCTGGGGCACTGCACTGACAATCAGCTATACCATCAACAAAGGTCCGGTCTGGTATGCGGATACCGATGGGGACGGCTTTGGCGACCCGACCAACAGCATCCAGGCCTGTTCCCGGCCCACGGGCTATGTGGAGAACGGGGATGACATGAATGTTTCCGTGGCCGGTGCCCATTTTGGGACAACGGGTCCCGCCCCGGGTTCCGGCGCCTATGCCCCCGTAATCAAGAGCAATGAAAACTATGTCCATACCCGGAGCTACCAAACCGCTTTAAAGGAAGGTGACCCCATAGGCCTGAACAGTGACGTGATCGAAGGGATCACCTACTTTGATGGACTGGGCCGTGGCAAGCAGCAGGTGGCCATCAAGGGGTCCGGGAGGGAGGCCCAAAAGCTTATCCATGCCTCAAATGTGCCCGGATGGTCCATGGACTGGACCCCGGGAAGTGGCGGTACCGCCTTCTTCAACCAGAACGGCAGTACCGTGGAGAACCAAAGGATCAACGGCTCCGATCCCCATGGGGCCATATCGTTGTTATGGGAATGCGGCAATGAGGCCGACAACCATGCGGACGGGGGCTGGAACACCGATTACTTCGCCGTGGACAAAAATGCGGCCTACCGGTATACGGTCTGGGTAAAACGCACCCATTCCCAGAATGGCAGTACCTACCATGGGACCCAGAACGTGAACAACCTTAATGGCTCTGCCAACGGCAATCCCTATTTCTGGTCCGGGGACTTGCCGCAATTGGATACCTGGTACCTTTTGGTGGGCATCGTACACCCGGTGGGCCATTCCGGTGGCGACAGTGGGATGAGCGGAGTCTACGACCTACAGGGCAACAAGGTAATCGACGGTACCGAATATACCTGGAGCTCTACGACCACCACCGCCAGGTTTCGGAGCTACCTCTACTATGCCACCGATGTGGGGGTACGCCAGTACTTCCATCAACCCGTGCTCCAGAAACTGGACGGTACTGAGGCTGCGCTGGAGGATATCATTTCCGGTACTCTTGGCAATGGGGAGCTCAGGGACCTAGTGACCCATATCGGCTATGATGCCTATGGACGACAGGCCAAAGAGTGGCTACCTTATAAACCGCCATCGGGCAGTTTGGGCAGCTTCCGGGGCATGTCGGAAATGGATACCGATAGCTATTATGTGGCCAAGTATTCGGACGATATGGTATCGGCAACGCCCAACCCCTTTTCAGAAAGGGCCTTTGAGGCCTCGCCCCTGGGTCGGGTACTGAAACAGGCCGCCCCCGGATACGATTGGCGTATGGGCGGGGGGCACGAAGTGGAGTTTGCCTATGATACCAATACCCACGATCCCTTGGACACCACAAACCCCGTGAACGATAACGTACGCCGGTTCAAGGTCACTACAAGCTTTGCCAACAACACCTATACCCCAACATTGGTGGCAAACGGCTACTATGCGAAAGGAGAACTGTACAAGACCGTCACCTATGATGAAAACCATGCTTCGAACTCAAAACTGCACAGCACGGAGGAGTTTACCGACAAACAGGGCCGCGTAATCTTAAAGCGCACCTATGCCCTGGTCGGGAGCACCGAAACGGCCCACGACACCTACTATGTGTACGACGATTTTGGAAACCTTACCTATACCCTTCCGCCCAAGGTGGTAACCAGTGATGGGGTGAGTGCCACGGAGCTCAGCGAACTGTGCTACCAGTACAAATACGACCACCGCAACCGCCTGGTGGAAAAGAAACTGCCCGGTAAGGGTACGGCAAGTACCTGGGAAGAGATTGTGTATAACCAACTGGACCAACCTATCCTGACCCGGGATCCCAACCTAAGGGTACAGGGCAAATGGCTGTTTACCAAGTACGATGCCTTTGGAAGGGTGGCCTATACCGGAATGGTAAGTAGCACCAGTAATCGGGTCAGCCTGCAAACAGCAGCAAACAATGCCACTGCCCAGTACGAATCCCGCCAGACAAGCTCCCCTACCCTGGCAGACGAAAAGGTACTGTATTCCAATAGTGCCTACCCCAATACACTTTCCATGGAAATCCATACGGTAAACTATTACGACGGTTATGCGGATACCGATGGCCTTACCGTGCCCACCACAGTACAGGGCCAGACCACGGCCACCACTACCCAGGGCCTGGCCACGGTAAGCAAGGTACGGGTGCTGGACCCTTCGGCAACCACGGGGCAGGCCGATTGGATCACGACCCTTACCGGTTACGATGTCAAGGGCAGGCGCATCTATACCGCCACCAAGAATACGTATCTGGAGACCACCGATGTGGTGGAGACCCAACTGGACTTTGGGGGCAAGGTGGTACAAACCAGGGCCTCCCATACCAGGGGAACCAATGATGCCCTGGTCACCACCGATGATTTTAGCTATGACCATAGGGGCCGCTTGGTCAAACAGCAGCAGACCATAGGCTCGCATACCGAGACCATTGTGGAGAACGGCTACGATGACCTGGGCCAACTGGTAAGCAAAAAGGTAGGCGGGGGCCTGCAGGACGTGAAGTATACCTATAATGTTAGGGGGTGGATGACCACCATAAACAACGGCGCTGCAACGGGCGGGAATCTGTTCGGGCTCAAGATTGCCTACAACGACCCCCAGAATTTTGGGGTGGAGGAGAACCCCACTGCACTTTTTAACGGGAACATCTCCCAGATCATATGGAAGACGGCCAGTACATATGAAAGTGGTCACCCTGTAAGTGAAAGGTACTCGTTCGGCTATGATGCGCTGAACCGGATCACCTATGCCCATGACAACACGGCCAACTACGATGTAACGGGCATCTCCTATGACAAGATGGGGAACATCCTGGCCCTCACGCGTAAGGGCCATATCGAAAGTTCGACCATCGGCTTTGGTACCATGGACGACCTGGTCTATACCTATGACAGTGGCAACAAGCTCACCAAGGTACTGGACAATGGGAACGACACCTATGGCTTTACCGACAGCACAACGGACAACCAGGACTATTGGTACGATGCCAACGGGAACATGGTGCGAGACCTGAACAAGGGCATAGGGACGGCCACTGTGGACGGGATAAGCTATAACCACCTCAATCTGCCCACGGAGGTAACATTTGACAACAATACTAACAAAAAGATCAGCTATATTTACGATGCCCTTGGAACGAAACTAAAGAAAATGACCTACGAAAACGGTGTTTCGACCACGACCGATTATGCGGGCAACTACGTTTATGAAAACGGGGCGTTGCAATTCTTTAGCCATCCCGAAGGCTATGTAAGCTTAGAGAACAACGGGTATCGATACGTTTATCAATACAAAGATCATTTGGGCAACATACGGCTGTCCTATACGGATGATCCAAGTAACCCGGGTACGCCAACGATCATTGAGGAGAACAATTATTATCCTTTTGGCTTGAAGCATAAGGGCTATAACTATGGAGGGGACACCGCTTTGGGCAATGATGTGGCGCAGAAGTGGAAGTTTGGGGGCAAGGAGTTTGATGAGGGGCATGACCTCAACACCTATGATTTTGGGGCAAGGAACTATATGCCCGATATTGGGAGGTGGGGAAGTATCGATCCGCTTTCTGAGTTAATGTATGACCAAGGCACGTTCAATTATGCATTCAACAGTCCTTTGTACTATACGGATACGGATGGCAACACACCTAAAGGGCTTAAAAACCCTATTGTGATTTTCAGACGTAGTGAAAACAAAGTTTATATCTACGAGGATAATGATACCCCATTCGATTTTACCGATGATATTTTGTTAGGAACATACGATGCCCATAATTTGGTTGTTTTGAAATCAAAGGGAATTTGGCCAGATGGGATTTTTAGAATGTTTGATCGTTTTAAACCCCATACACATTCAGAAGTTGAACCATCCATTCCCGCAACTTATAGTGCTAGTAGGGGTAGACAAAATATGCCCGTTGACAGTAGAAATGGGGCATATGGGGGGCATGGAATATATCGTGCATACCCTTTTAGGGATAATAACGGTATTTTGAGAACAGGAATGGGCTTCCATGCAGGGAGACAATTCAAAGATTTTTACCAAAGAAAGACCAAGGGGTGTATAAGGTGTGAACCTGATTTTTTCATTGGTATCGCTGACGCAATTGAAAAATTTGGCCCATGGAACATCTCCATAGTTGAAACGGAAACAGGTTCGATTACGAACAACACCCCTTTGATTATAAATCCTAAGCCAATAACGCCAATACCCGTGCAACCACCTAGTGCCGATGTGCCAGAAATAATACCGCAACCGACACTACCAGTCACGCCCGACCCGCAAAAACCCGTGTTTACACCACCTCCGCCTAGGCCAAGAGGTTAATTAATAATTTATATTATGAATAAGATATTCGTTTTTACAACAGGTTTTACAATTATCGTTTTAAGTTGTGTCAGCAACGGCAAGAAAGATGTCAATTTGACCAACCAATCAAAAGACACTGCGTATACTACCTTAAAAGTTCATGACAGTGCTGAACAATCCCAAAAGATTGTCAAATTGGACAAAGGGGATTCTTTAAAAGTGGCACTTGAAAAAGATAGGGTTTTGGATGATTATATTGAAAACATAAAGATATTTGAAAATCTCTTTTCCAAAAGGGGACATCTACCTCCAAATTTATTTGAAGGAATAATTCCCGTGAATGAAGATGAATTTTTGCATTTTTATATGTTAAGTGCACCAGAAGAATATCCCGAAAGCAATATAAACTTATACTGGGCAATAAACGATGCGATGAAAAAAAGTGCGCTAGAAGATAGAGGGAACTGTCTTTATCTTTATATGAACCTGGCTGAATTTGTTGATGGGGAGTATGCGGAGAGCTTTTTTATATATATCCCTACTATAATTGAAAGGCATAAATCCAAGTTTTGTGATATTTATTCCAACTTGTCGGAAAGAAGCAGGTACATGCTAGAGGATTTTTTTGATGAATCTTGTGAAGAAAAATAAAATGACACAATAGAGCCTACCCCCCCCCCGCTACCGCCAGTCTACCTTTTGGCAGACAGGTCTATGACTGGTGGCGGTAATGAGTAAGTAAGACCCCGCTCCACAGTATCCGCCAAAGGCGGACAGGGTTGTACTGCTACGGTACAGTTGTTTAAAAGCTTTGATACGCGAAGCAGCCAAGTTACTTTGCAGCGGGGAAACCAAAAGATATGATACGAATAAAATTGACCGTAGTCGTTTTGATAATGTTAGCAGCGTTTTCCTGTAAAAAGGAACCCCATAACAAGGAGGCTTCTCCAAATGCCATTGAACCGCCTAACTCGTACAAAAAGGTAGAGGCAAATGAAGATATTGAAATCTTTGCCGAAATGGCCAAAGATTGTGACCAGACCTTTGATGACTTCTTTAAAAGGTTTGCCAAGGACAGTGTTTTTCAAAAAAGTAGGGCGAAGTATCCTTTTAAGTATGTTAATCGTTTTCACGATTATGATACTCAAAAAGATACTTTTGAGATTAGTCTCATTCCTAAAAAAGAATTTATGTTTTTTGATTTTTCAAAAGACAAAACCGCAATTAACAATCTATATGATAAATATACCATAGATATTGAATATTATGACAGTATAGTAAATTATAAGTGGCTGGGATACGATAATGGAATAAGGGTCACACATATATTCAAATTAATAGATAACTGTTGGTATCTAGTGGAGATATTGGATGAATCCATGTGATTAAAGAAGAATCTTCCATCCCGCCTACGCTAGCTCCAGTGCCGACACCAAATCCGGCGCCTATAGTTCCTATTACGACACCAGGGCTGACACCGGGGGCCTTACCCAATCCTGTTCCTAATCCGAACCCAGCACCGAATCCATCGCCCGCCCCCTTTCCCTCCAGACCAGATTGTGTGGATTGTGGATTTTAAATAATTTAGATGATATGATAAGAATAAACTTAGCTGTACTCCTATTATTAGTTCTTTTTGTAAACTGCAAAGAAAATAAAGTCTTTCAAGAGCCTGTGGAAAGTACTGGTAAAGATTTTACAGTAAAAGACAGTACAGAAATTAGTCAGAAGAGTTTACAACCTAATAAAGACATAGATAAAAAAATCTATCAGGACACCGTGAAATCTAATTTAAACAAAGAAAATCAAAACAAGTCAAGTAAAACCGAATACCGAAAATTAACTGATTTGAAGATGTTTAAAGATTTCGAAATTATAAGTAGTTCTGCTATAAACTCTGAGCAAAGCAATAAGGGTTTGACTTATTTAAAGAACTCTAATATACATGTTTTAGTTTTAGAAGAAATATTAAACTCTATATCGAAAGAGGCAAAGTATAAACTATTAGATACCGTTCACTATATAAGTAATAGCAATGAGGCTTTGACAGATCTAATCGAATGTGAAAAAATAGATGATGCAGACGCTAAACAGATTTTTGCTTTTTCAGAGTATGAAGACAAAGAATATCTAGATAAAACTTTAAAAGCTTGGAAACTAGATCTAGAAAAGGATAGATTTAATTTAATTGACCCTAAAAAAGTAAGATGTATAAATATTGCTTTTGATTATGAGGAATAAAACTTTTTCCCCCTCCGCAGTACCCGCCAAAGGCGGACAGGGTTATACTGTTGCGTTATTACCGTTTTAAAAGCTCTAATAATGATAGGGCGAAGCAGCCAAGTTACTTTGTAGCGAGTTGTGGATTGTAAATTAAATGATAAAAGTAGATTTAATAGTATTTGTTTTATTAGTCCTTTTTGTAAGCTGTAAAAGTGAAAAGAAGGAAGAAGTTTCAAAGGAGGAAACAACCCTTGATTCTATTGGTTATGTGGTGCCTAGTCAGAAAGAGAGCGGGATTGTAAGCAACAATAGTGACTCGAATTTTGTTTCAAAGAATATAGGAGCAGACAAAAAACCTCAAAAAGTAGAAGATTTTGATGTTTTTTTATCACAATTCGTCGAGGACTCTACTTTTAGATATAGCAGAATCAAATTTCCAATTGAAGGATTTAATTCTGACTCCGAAGCCAGCAGAGATAATTATGTTTGGACAAAGGAGGACTGGGAATTTTATTTTGAGGAAGATAAAAATCATAAAAAGAACGAAAATATTATAAGCGAGGTATCGGTCCAAAAATCTGTAGCTAACTGGAGATTATATATAGCAGATTCTGGTTATGATGTTAACTATCAATTCGGGTTAAATGCTAATAAATGGTATTTGATTAGCTATTCTTATAAGAATTTTTAATTCCCCCGCTACCGCCAGTCTCCCTTTTGGCAGACAGGTCTATGACTGGTGGCGGTAATGAGTGAGTAAAACCCCGCTCCACAGTATCCGCCAAAGGCGGACAGGGTTGTACTGCTACGGTACAGTTGTTTAAAAGCTTTGATACGAATAAGGCGGAGCAGCCAAGCTACTCCGCAGCGGGGCAAGGAAGGCACGCCATAAGAACACTTGAACTTCTTGAAAATATACAAGAAACCTTCAAGTCAGAGGAGTTTGGGAATACAGGATTTAATTCAGATAATGGACAACCTCTTTCAGGGGGCAAACTAGGTGAAACCTTTAATGCCACTATTGAAGGGCTTTATGCGCTGGAGGCTGAGTATCAAGATGCGCTTACTCAATTATTACAGTTAGATGCACAAGAAGGTCAAATCGCACTTGGACCTGATGGGAAACTACATACATTAGCGTCTGCTAAATTAACCTTAGGACCTTCTCCACTGGAGACTCTACAGACAATTACAGAAGAAGCATTAAAAAATGGTCAAGCAGAAGTAATAGAGATTAAGATTATAACAACTCCACAGATAAATCAAAATTAGAAAATCATTGTACATAAAAATTTTTTTAATTGTGGCAATTTTAGCTCAAAAAGTAAACGGTCAACCTATGGAGTCTGTTATCGGAAAACATGAATCATTCCTAACAAATAATACGGATGTGGATGATTCTTATTTTGAAAAAAAAATAGAGAAAGCTACTGGCGATGAGTTGAAGTATCTAAAACTTATGTACGCATATTTTTCAATCAAAAATGGTTTTATTGATAAGGGCTCAAATATAATGGATGGCCTTGATTTAGATATGTCCAATGGATTTTTAAGTAGTTTGATGTTGATGGACGAGGCACTGATTGATGACTATAACGGAAATCATGATGAAGCGAAAAAAGGTTTTGATTCTGCAATTGATTTCGATACGTCAAAAATCAACAAATGGCTTAGAATGGAACTTTATTTTTTTTATCAGGAGTCTATTGACTTCCGATCCTTTGGATATTTAGAAGAAGCTTTAAAGATTGATAGCAACTTTAATTTAGCTAAAATTGAGAAGAGCTATCAGCTAGATGAAGGAGAAAATTGTATGGAGATTATAGGTCTTTTAGAGAGTATTCCAGCTAGTTATCAGGATTCAAATGCAATGAATTTGTTGGGTGCTGCTCACATAAACTGTAGAAATTTTGACAGGGCGAAAGATGTTTTAAATAAATCAATTTCTTACTCGCCCAATACCAACAATTACTACACTCTTGCAAAACTAATGCATGAGTATTATGGTGATTTTGATAGTTCAGAAGAACTCTTTGGAAAGAGTTTGGCATTGGATACGACCAATATTGATGCTATCAATGGTTATGGCTGGTTACTTTATGATAAAGGAGATATTCAAGAAGCAGAAAAAAAACTTTTAAGCCTTCTTGAATACTCAGATGCATCTGATGTCTATATCCAGTTGACAAATTTCTTCTTCCTTACAAATCAATTTGACAAGGCCGCTGACCATATCGCAAGAAACAAATCAGTAAATGGCAAAAGCTATGTCACCGATGGTCATGAAATCATCCTTAATATATTTAACAAGAGTCCATACAAGGACTTGATTAAACAATTTAAAGCTAACTATTCCATCGATGAAATCGAATGGTTTAAAAATCAGACTGTGTTCTTTTTCGGAGAATTGTAATGATGATCGATGGAGCATTACAGGATGGGGAACATCCTAGCCCTCACGCGTAAGGGCCATATCGAAAGTTCGACCATCGGCTTTGGCCCCCCTGCTAGCGCTCGTCTCTGACGAGTGCCGTATCGAGTAACCAAAAAGCATAAAAGAAAAGCCAGGGCGAGAGCCGTGGCTTTGTTGTTATCGGGATTTCCCACATACGTTCAAAATGACCTTGACGTTGCGAGCATCCTTTCGAAGGAGCAAAGCGACTGGGAAATCCCTTATCTTAGTTCCCTACATAAAAGAGCTCATCGATCTATATTCCTACGTCACGCACAAGACATCCTAAATGAAAAATAGCCTACTACTTCTACTACTGGCCGTAATGACTTTTAAGGCCGTAGCCCAAGACACGATTTGTTTAAATACCTCCATTAAGCATACCATTAGGTCCCAATATCTGGATGAAAACAGGGAGTATTGGGTGAGCTTGCCCCTCAACTATTCCGATTCCCTAACGTACCCGGTCATTTATGTTTTTGATGCGGAGTGGCGGTTCGATTTAATTAAAAACATAGCGTTTGATCTGGGAGCAAACAAAAAAATTCGGAATTCCATTATTATCGGGATTCCATATGTGGATTGGGAAAACAAAAGGGGGCAAGACCTCACTTTTAGTCAGTCGAGAATCGAGTATGATGGGGAGAAAGTGGATTCCACCTGGTACAATGACTCCAATTCGGGCAAAGCAATGTCTTTTTACAATTACCTGACCAAAGAACTGATTCCAGATGTCAATAAAAACTATACCACCAACAATCATGAAACGCTTATAGGCCATTCCTACGGGGGCTACTTTGGGGGTTACCTCTTATCATTGGAACATCCTTTTGAAATCATACATATGTACGACCCTTCCGTATGGTATAGTGATGGGGAGGTGATACAACGTTTTAAAAAATCCAACTATAACAAGACTACCAGAATACATATCACCTATCAACCAAAACCGGAATTTCACAGGAGCAAGATAGAAGAGTTTATCCAAGAACTTGAGGATACGGAATCGATTGTCCTATCCAAGGAATTCTATGAAAATGACACGCATAATTCGTTGTTTCTAGCCAGTTTTTACGAAGGGATCCTTAAAACAAACCAATAACCGTACACTATTGGTTGTGTGCAAAGGTGCCGTTCCTGTTTCCCCATATCAAGGGGTCTGAACTTCCCTTTATTCCCTATTTTTAAGCTATGGAAAAGGACAGCATTGAACAGTATATGCTGTTGGCACCCTAGTTTTGACCTATTGGAACAATGACCGGAAACTTTATAGATACTTTTAGGTTTGGCCTGAAACGCAGGCCTTCCTTCCCAGACCCCAACATAGGGTTCCTCCATACCGATCAGGGGGTGATCAGGGTCTTGGACACCGGTGGGACGAAACCCGTTATCCTCAATGTGCCCGATGGCCCCAACGTCATCGAACACCATTTGGGGCTGATCAAGGAACTCTCCCGGAATTTTAGGGTCATTTGCTTTGAACTGCCTGGGATCGGGTTTTCCTACCCGAACAGAAAATACGATTATTCCATTGCCGCCGCTGCCCAATTGATCATCCATGTTATGGACATCCTAAAAGTGGATAGGGCTGCCCTGGCCTTTTCCTGTTCCAACGGATTTTATGCCATAAAGGCCGCTGCGCTTTTTCCAGAGCGTATCGAGCACCTGTTCCTGTCCCAAACCCCCTCATTGCCGGCCATGGAAAAATGGACGGAAGGCACCATCCCCAATGTCCTCAAACTTCCAGTGATCGGTCAGGTGGCCAATTCCCTTTTCGAAAAAAAACTGGCTAAGACCTGGTACCGCTATGCCCTGCCAAAGGGTATGGACATCTCTGGCTATCAGGATACGGCAGTGGCCGCATTGGACCGCGGGGGATGTTTCTGCCTATCGGGCCTGGTCCAGGGCCTAAAGGGAGATCTGCACCATTCCCTGAGATTGTTGGACACGCCATCCACCATGCTTTGGGGAAACAGGGACTATACACACAGAAAAACAGACCGTACATCCATTCTGGAGCACGTCCCCAGTTGTGAAATCATAGTGTTTGATGATTGCGGACATTTTCCCGAGTTGGAAGCGACCCAAAGGTATGTGGCCCTGGTGAAGGAAAGATTGCACCTATAGGTCCCGTTTTCCAAAATGGCCGGTTGTTGGAGCAAGAACAGATAGCTCCACAAAAAAAGCCGCCATTTCCAGCAGCTTTTCCACTTCTTCGCTCCCCGCTGGTGCGCGATTAGCGCAGCGTATCGCGTTCCAAAATGGATTTAGTTAAAGGGAAGCCATGGCAAGAGAGATGGCCTTTTGCTTTTACAACATATCAGTTATTATGTTGTTCATTGGTTGTTAAGAAATACTATAGTTTTACACAGTGAGCAGGAACTATAAATTCCATAATCCGAAAGGGCTTTATTTTGTGAGTTTTGCGGTCATTGAATGGCTTGATGTGTTTACCCGTAACGAGTACAAAGACATTCTACTGGAAAGCCTCTCTTTTTGCCAGACCAACAAAGGAATGGAAATTGCGGCCTGGTGCATTATGACCAACCATGTACACTTGGTCTTCAGGTGCCTGACCTCAGAAAAACCTGAGCAGGTCCTAGGTGATTTCAAGAGATTTACCAGCAAGCAAATTGTTAGGGCAATCAGTGAGAACCCTAAGGAAAGTAGAAAGGGATTCTTGTTGGAACAATTCAAAAAAGCGGCAGAAAAATCATCCAATGTAAAACATTATCAATTTTGGAGGCATGACAACAAGCCAATTGAACTATGGAGCAACAAGGTAATCCGAGAAAAAATAAACTACATTCATAAAAATCCTGTTGAGGCGGGACTGGTTTTTAAAGCAGAAGACTATGTTTACAGCAGTGCAATTGATTACTCAGGGGAAAAGGGACTGCTTGCTAATGTCCTGGTTTTATCGATGTATGAAACTTAGATGGGTTACCACACGAAAGGATTCGTGCGGTAGCGGGGGCATTTACTCCTGAAAATTCTTGCGATATTTTACCATAACTTGATATTTATTTTTGGAACCCCAAAGGAATATTTTTATATTGTAATTTTCCCCCTTCTTTAATCAAAGAATATATTTACAAATTATTTTGTATTAAACAGCCCAACTTATGAAACTCAAATTCTACACGTTATTATGTGTAATTTTCTTTTTAAGTTCTTGTTCAGCCCAAGAAAAAGTATCCAATACAACCGAATCACCAAGAACACTAGGTGAGCAAAATTCTGCTTATACATATATTCCGTTTGACCCATTACCAATTTCGACATCAATGGGTGATAGCTGTTTACGTCGTCCTGATTGTGAGGGTTGTACAAGCGAGTGTAAAAAAAGTAAATTTGACTGTGAAACATGCGATTCGATACCTTATAGAGGTTTATTGGAATCTCTTCCAGATCAAACTGTTCGTTTATCTATTGCCAAAATAGATGCCTCCGGGTCAGTCAAATTTGGGAACTTTGTCAAGGCAAATGTAGAAAATGAGAATTTTCGTGTAATCTTAGACTACGTCAACATTGATGTTACCCAAAGGGATTTTGTTCTTACTAAAAAACCCTATGATGTTGAGGGAAAAGAAGGTAAGGTAAAGACCCAATACAAATACAATATAATCCGTTCCGATTCAACTTCAACTTTCAAAATGCTAGACGTAAACCAAGAATTTGTTTCAATCCCTGTATATGTTGGTGTTGGACTCAGATTAACTGCTAATGTGAAATCATTAAAAGCAGGTGCTAGCCTTTCCGGCTTGGGAGCATTGGCTGCCGAGGTAAAGGCAGGTAAACTGGAAGGCAGTTTAACAGTACAGACTTTAGGAATAACAGGAAAAAGTATTTCGTCGGCATTACCACTACCAAGTGAAATCAATGAAACTACTATTCAAAATGCACTTGTGGCAATAGGCTCCATTAAAGCGCAATTATACGAAGGAAATGATGGTGTATTTATTACCCCTAGAGTGGTAGGAATTTACAAACCTTTCGAAGGAGATATCAGTACAATCAATAAAATTATTTCTGATTTAGCCCAAGAAAGAGTTAAGTGGAGACGCCCTTGCAATAAGGCGGCCCTATACCCATGTAACGAAGCAAAAAGTGAAAACTAATTTACTTTATCATCTGAAAATCAATCCCCAGCTACCACTCCCGTTTGAAACAAGTAGCACACCAGCACTATAAACTTCTCAGAACAAAGGGTAATCGGCAGGCTCAAGGCAAACTTCTCGCCCAAATACCTCCACAAAAAAAGCCGCCATTTCTGGCAGCTTTTCCATTTTTTTGCTCCCCCTCTTGGGCTCGAACCAAGGACCCTCTGATTAACAGTCAGATGCTCTAACCAACTGAGCTAAGGAGGAATGTTTTGCTTTTAGCGGGTGCAAATATAGCCGATTCTTAAATAGACTACAAACAAAAAGTTTGATTTCTCTATTTAAAAACCGCTTTGTACAGATCGTTTCCGTTGGCAAATAAAAGTAAGGCAATCAACAAAAAGAAACCAACCATTTGGGCATACTCCAAAAACTTATCACTCGGTTTTCTTCCCGAAACCATTTCATACAAGAGGAACATCACATGGCCCCCATCCAAAGCGGGAATCGGAAGAATGTTCATAAAGGCCAAAATAATGGATATCAGCGCCGTAGTGGACCAAAAGGCCACCCAGTCCCAGGTTGGCGGGAACATGCTGCCAATGGCGGCAAAACCACCCACCCCTTTATACGCCCCGGTAGAGGGGTTAAAGATTTTTTTGAGCTGCTTGGCGTAACCCGTCAAGGTTTCCACCCCTTTGTTGATGCCTGCAGGTATGGCTTCCAAAAAGCTATATTCAATTTCTTCGATCTTAAGATATCCCTTCGCTTCATATTCCTCTGGGGTAAGGCCCTTGAGTCCAATTCCGAGTTTGGCGTCCTCATTGACCTTGGCCACCACCAGTTGTTCCCCACCATTTTCCCTTTGGACCAAAACATTGACCTCCTGGTTTTTGTTGGCTTCCAGGATAGGGGTCACCTGATCCAGATAATTGGCAGGTTGTCCATTGATGGCCAAAACGGCATCCCCTTCCCTAAAATCGACCCCTTCGTTATGCGAACCTTTGGATACCTCTTGAATGATAAAAGGCTGGCGCATGGACAAAAACCGTACTTTGTCCTCATCTTCCAAAAGGGTGGCGATAAAATCGACCGGGAGCTCTTGTTCCAATACCTGCCCATCGCGCTCAATGGTTATGGAATTCCCGTTGATCAATTCAAGATATACGCTTCGAAAAGATTCCAGGGCATTGCCATCCACGGCCAAAATCTTATCTCCAGTTTGAATGCCTGCCTTATCCCCTATGTTCTTTTCCACTACCCAAACACCATCCTTTAAACTATCCATCCTAACGTATTGATCACCGTATTGATAGGCCATTCCTATGTAGATGATCACGGCAAGGACAAAGTTTACGGTAACCCCGCCCAACATGATGATCAATCGCTGCCAGGCCGGTTTGCTCCGAAACTCCCAGGGTTTGGGTTCTTCCTTCATTTGCTCCGTGTCCATACTTTCATCGATCATTCCGGAAATCTTTACATAACCCCCCAAGGGCAGCCATCCGATTCCGTATACCGTTTCCCCAATTTTCTTTTTGAACAGGGAAAACTTTACGTCAAAGAAGAGGTAAAACTTCTCCACCCGGGTCTTAAAGAGTTTGGCAGGGATAAAATGACCAAGCTCATGCAGCACGATCAAGATGGACAAACTCAGAAAAAATTGTATGACTTGTATGACTATGGGATTCATTGGTACTTTTTCTCTTAGGACGGACAAAAGTACATTTTTAACAGGGCATACAAAAAACAAAGACTTTAAAGACCAAGGCATTTAAGAAAGTTTTGGCAAGCCGATGTCCAAAAACTATTTGAAAAGGGATTTTCTGGACGTAATTTTGCAACTATGCGTCAATTTTTTGCCAAATACCGTCTTTTTGCCCTGGTTTTCTCCCTGCTGTCCCTGATCATCATTTACTTTATTTATGATGCCCTTAAACCCAACAAAAGATTACCGATATACCAGCCCAACATGGTCAACCCGGAATTGGTGGACAGTACCTTGCTGGACGTAAAAAAGTACCATACCATTGCCAATTTTGAGCTGATCAACCAAAATGGGGATACCATCACCCAGGAAGCGTACACGGACAAAATCTATGTGGCCGATTTCTTTTTTACCACCTGTCCGACCATTTGCCCTATCATGACCAAAAATATGGCCGAAATCCAGGGAAGTATCCTAAATGATGATGACGTGATGCTCCTTTCCCACTCGGTAACCCCACAAATCGACACTGTTGCCCAATTAAAGCGTTACGCCCTTGAGAAAGGGGTATTGGATTCCAAATGGAACCTGGTGACCGGGGATAAAAGGCAGATCTATGAGCTCGCCAGAAAATCATATTTAGCGGTCAAAACCGATGGGGATGGGGGTCCCTTTGATATGATACATACCGAAAACTTCATTTTGGTGGATAAGGAAAAGCGGATTCGTGGATTCTATGATGGTACCAATACGGAAGAAATCCAGAAACTTTTGCAGGACTTGGCCGTCCTAAAGAATTCCTATAACAACTAGGCTTTCATTTTTTTACCTTACTTTTGTTTAATTAAAATGATTCTAAATAAAAAGTATTGGCTTCCGTTGCTACACTAAAACAAGGTCAGAGGGGAATAATCAAGGATTTTGGGGATACCACCATTCCCATTAAACTTTTGGAACTGGGTTGCCTTCCCGGAAATGAAGTGGAACTCGTGCAAATTGCCCCGCTAAAGGACCCCATCTACATTAACGTCAACGGATCCCGAATCGCCATTAGAAGAGCCACGGCCGAAAGAATTGAATTGGAACTACTTGAAGACCGTACCGGCCAATGAGCAAAAGCATTAAAGTTGCCCTTATTGGGAATCCAAATACAGGAAAAACCTCCGTTTTCAATCAGCTTACCGGACTCAAGCAAAAGGTCGGCAATTATCCCGGTATTACCGTGGAAAAGAAAGAGGGCATCTGCAAGCTCCCCAATGGGGACAAAGCACGTATCCTGGATTTGCCCGGTACGTACAGCCTCAACACCACTTCCCTGGATGAAAGTGTTGTGGTGGAACTGTTGCTCAACAAAAACGATAAGGACTACCCGGATGTCGCCATTGTGATTACCGATGTGGAAAACCTTAAACGCAACCTGTTGCTTTTCACCCAGATCAAGGATTTAAGGATTCCCGCCATTTTGGTCATCAATATGAGCGATCGCATGTCCAAAAATGGGATTTCGATTGACATTGATGCCCTGGAGCAAAAGCTGGGCACCAAAATCGCCTTGGTAAGTACCCGAAAATCGGAGGGTATCCAACACATCAAGGAGTTGATCGCCAACTATAAAAGCCTGGCCAATACGCCCAATCTCAATGCCTCAAAAATTGCCCCGGACTATTTTGAGCGGTTGCAGAACACCTTCCCCAAAGAGAATCTGTACAAGCTTTGGCTGGTAATTACCCAGGACGTGAACTTTATGCCCATTGAGAAAAAGCGCATACAGGACGCTACCTCCTTTTCCACCAAATCAAAAACGGAACTCAAGAAATTACAGCATCGGGAAACGGTCCTACGCTACCAGTTTATCAATGGGGTCTTAAAGGACACTTATAAAGTGGATGCACAGGCTGCAAAGGGCGTTAAGGCCAACCTGGATAGGATACTGACCCACCGCGTGTTCGGATACCTTATTTTTATGGCCATCCTGCTCCTCATCTTTCAGGCCATTTTTGAATGGAGCACCTACCCCAGTGATTTTATCGATGAGCAATTTGCCGCCGCCGGCGAATGGCTAAAGCAAACCCTTCCGCCCGGAGTATTAACGGATTTGTTGGCAGAAGGTATCCTGGCCGGAATTGGGGGTATTGCCGTTTTTATTCCCCAGATCGCTTTTTTGTTCCTGTTCATTGCCCTCTTGGAGGAATCCGGATATATGAGCAGGGTAGTGTTCTTAATGGACAAATTGATGCGTCCCTTTGGTCTGAGCGGAAAAAGTGTGGTTCCCCTGATTTCGGGAACGGCATGCGCCATTCCCGCGGTCATGGCCACGCGGACCATTGAAGACTGGAAGGAACGGCTCATTACCATTTTGGTGGTCCCTTTTACCACCTGTTCCGCACGTTTGCCCGTTTACCTTATTCTAATCGCCCTGGTCATTCCGGAAGGGCGTTTTATAGGTCTAAGTTATCAGGCCCTGACCCTTATGCTCCTCTATCTCCTTGGGTTTGCCATGGCAATCATTGCCGCCAAGGTGTTGAACAGTATCCTAAAAATTAAAAGTAGGTCCCTGTTCATGATAGAGATGCCTACCTATAGAATGCCCCTGTTCAAAAACGTGGGGTATACGGTGGTCGAAAAAACCAAGAGCTTTGTTTTTGGAGCGGGAAAGATCATTTTGGCCATCTCCATCGTACTGTGGTTTTTGGGCTCCAATGGGTATTCCAAAGAGTTTAAAAATGCGGAGGAAATCGTTAGCAAACGGATCCAGGAACATGGGTTAAACGATTATAGCAAAAACTACATCAGAAAAAACGTGCTGACCTTTGCCACGGAAAAAGGGGAGGATACCGGCAAAATTCCCAATCCCCTGGACCTTACTGTGGAACAGGATTCGTTGCGCTTACTGAACAATGAGCTTTTTAAAAGGGCAAAGGCCCAGGAAATCGCAAGCTATAAATTGGAACATTCCTATATAGGCTATGCAGGAAAGTTCATTGAACCCGTGGTAAAACCCTTGGGCTATGATTGGAAAATAGGCATTGCCGTGTTAACCTCATTTGCGGCGAGGGAAGTATTTGTAGGTACCTTGGCCACCATTTACAGCGTTGGCAATGATGAGGAGGAAACCATTAAAAATAGGATGGCGGCAGAATTGGACGAAACGAATCAAAGACCGCTCTTTAATTTGGCCTCGGGAATTTCCCTAATGCTATTTTATGCTTTTGCCATGCAGTGCATGAGCACACTGGCCATTGTAAAACGGGAGACCAACTCCTGGAAATGGCCCCTCCTACAACTGGTATTTATGAGCGGAATAGCGTATCTTGTAGCTTTGACGGCTTATCAATTCCTAAAATAAATGGTACAACAACTGATTGCATACCTCATTCTTGCAGCGGCACTGGTATATTTGGTGCACCGATTTATTGTACCCCTACCCCTTTTATCATCAAAAAAGAAATCTTCCAAGGGCTGCGGCACGGATTGTGGCTGTTGATTCCTTTTCCGTCCCCTTTTTAAGGACCGATCCCAAAAAAATGTGCATGGGGATGTAACCTTTTGTATTTTCCTGACTATATAGACTGAACACCAACTAAAAACAGGATCGTTGAACGAACAGAATGACGAGCAGTTAATGGCCGAAGTGGCCCATGGAAATTTGGATATGCTCCAAATCCTATTTAACAGGCACCACAGGCATGTGTACAATTTTCTGTTCAAGATGACCGGGGACAAAATGTTAAGTGAGGATTTAACCCAGGATGTATTTTACAAAGTGATCAAGTACAAGACAACATACAACAACGGTAGTTTTATTTCATGGTTGTTTACCATAGCCAGGAACAGTTTAAAGACCCATTTCACTAGGAACAAGGAGGCGCATGGGGATTTGGAATCCGTAACCTACCGAATTGGGGAAGAGGACCGGACAGAGGATTATTCCCATTTGCACAAGGCTTTGCAACAATTGGAGGCTTCCGATCGGGAAGTGGTGATCCTCAACCGGTTTCAAGGGATCAGATACCAGGAATTGGCAGAAATCATGGAGACCACCCCAGGGGCGGTCAAAACAAAGATGAGCCGCGCCCTAAAAAAATTAAAAACAATATACCTTCAAACCATTTAGTCATGGAAAAAAAGGAAATGGAAGCGAAAATATCAGACTATTTAGATGGCACATTGTCCAAATCCGAAGTTGCAGCATTCGAAAGGCAGCTATCGGCAGATGATGATTTTCGAAAAGAAGTTGAGGAATTCAAAATACTCTTTGAAGCCATAAAGACCGAGGAAACCGTAGCACCTTCAAAACGATTGGCCACCAATTTTGAGAGGATGCTCCAAGAAGAGAAAAACAATCAGGTTAAGGTAATTTCCTTACCATCAAAACCAAGCAAAGGTATTGCCCGGGTCTTTAGGGTGGCGGCCAGCATCGCCATCTTAGTGGGTTCTTTCTTCATGGGACGTTATTTTGAGTCCCGGGAAACACAGGAAACCATGGCCCTGGTACAGGGAGAGCAACTTGAATTGAAGCAGACCACCATGATTTCCTTAATGGAGAACCAATCCGCAAGTAAACGGATCCAAGGGGTACAGTTTATCGATGAGTTTCCCGAACCGGATGAAGCCATTGTAGAAGCCCTTGCCGAACGTATGTTGACCGATGACAATACCAATGTGCGCCTAACGGCTGTGGAAGCCTTATCGCGATTTACACAATCCGAACAGGTGAAGGCCTTTTTTATCCAGGCCCTGCAAACGGAAAAGGACCCAAGCATCCAGGTGACCCTCATTAAAATACTGGTCGATATGCAGGAGAAAAAAGCGATTGCACCGATGCGGGAGCTTTTGGAAAAAGAAGATACCCAGCCCTTTATCAAAGAAGAAATCAATTCATTATTACCAAAAATTATATAAATATCAAAAAGCGAACAATTATGAGACGATTAGCAACTATTCTAATACTGTGTGTGGTTACGGCCTTCACGCACGCCCAAAACGATTATACCAAATCCTTAAATGGAATTGAATGGGTAAAGATTGAATCCAAGGCAGAAATTATCCTTAGGACGCACGACAGTGACCAATTATTGATTAAAAGCGAAGCGCGGGAAGAAAGGCCGAATAGGGCAAAAGGACTAAAACTGGTGAGTGGGGGCGGAACGGACAATACCGATGTTGGGTTTTCCGTGGTACAAGATGGCAACAACCTTATTGTAAAAAACCTTAGAAAGTCGGATCATGCCCTAATTTATCTTCCAGCTTCACAAAACGTATCCGTAAAGACGACCTGGCACGGCGATGTGGAAATTGAAGGTTTTTCAGGAGAAATCGAGGCCGATGCCCAACTTAATGGAGGCATTAAAATTATGGATGTAACTGGGCCCGTAACCGCCAATGCACTGAACGGGGATATTGAAGTGGTGTTTAAAACCGTAAAGCAAAGTTCCCCCACTTCAATTTACACCACCAATGGTGCCGTGGATATCACCATGCCTTCCAGTACGCCCGCCAATCTTTCCCTGGGGACCACAAACGGGGAGGTCTATACCAATTTCGACCTTAAAAGACCACAGAAAGAAGGGCTTACCACAATTTCCAGCCAAAACATAAAGGGCAATATCAACAATGGAGGGGTCAGCATAAAGCTGAAGTCCACCAACGGTAACATTTACTTGAGAAAAAAATAATCCGTCCATATCAAAAAACGAGCAATCATGAAAAAAACGACAATTCTTATCGCGCTCTGCCTCATGGTTTCTGTTGGAAAGGCCCAGAAAACCATTGAAAAGAACCTGGACCATAAAGGCCAGTTTATAGAAATGGATACCCCTTTCGCTTCAACCATTGAAGTAAAGACCTGGGACAAACCGACCGTTTATTTTAAGGCCACCCTTTCCTCGGAAACCCCGGAGTTATTGGAGCTTTACAAATTGGATCTAAAAGAGGAGGGTAGTTTAATTTCAATCGCATCGGATACCGAAGCTCTTTTTGAGGCCTACAGGGAAAAACGTATGGCCCAAAAGAAGGGGTACTGGTGTCAGGAATACGAGTTCAATTATGTCCTTTACGTACCCAAAAATGCCCAGTTTAAGGTAAAAAGCATCAATGGAAGTCTACAATCCGATAGCATAGAAGGGGATTTTGAAGCCGATCTGATCAATGGCGATATTGAAATCAAGCAATATTCCGGCAACTTGAAGTTAAATACCATCAATGGGGAAATAGATGTAAACGTAAACAACGTGGCTTTCACTGCCGAAACCATACACGGCGATATTTATGCGGATGAGAAGCTAAAGTTAAGATCACACGATCGCCATGTGGGCCAGAAGGTGGAGAGTTTTACCTTGGCAGGGATGACCAAATTAAAACTCAATACCATCAATGGAAATATGTATTTGAGGCTCTAAAACGCTTTACGTAAACCATAAAAAAGGCACCTGTTTCGGGTGCCTTTTTCTTTATGCTGGATTTTAAATACCGTGGGTTAGATATAAGCCTTGGCTTTTTGCTTAGAGACCGATCTGGATGGTCTTGTCCTGATAAATATCAAAGGCACATTCCCTAAAGGACGGGGGGCCAAAAAGTTTCATTTTGGCATTGGAGAAAGCCACCTTTTCCTTGGGAATACCCATCCAATTGGTGTCCAACTCATCATTTCCATTCTTATCGTAGAAGAGGGCAACCGCATAGTTGCCATTGGGGACCCCTTCCAAAACCACTTTGGTATTCCCCTTGTTGGCAGCCACCGATTCCGAAAGAAACACACGGTCAAATTTTAAAAACCCTTCCGCATCATTGTACAGGGCCACACTTATTTTACCCATTGAATCGGGGACGTCATTTACCGTTACCGTTAATTTATGCTGTGATCGCAACACCATGACCTGGCCAACCAACAATATCCACAGTACAACGTTTTTCTTCATGCTTAAAACAGTTAAAAAACCAATAACACAAAAACAGGGCCAACCATGCCAAAACCATGGTGGACCTATGTCTTTTATAAAACTTCGCTTATTCTGTAGTAGGGTCCATAAAAGTCTTGAGGGTGGTATAGATTTTTTGGGTTTCCAAACTATCGGTCAAATTTAAGTAGAGTTCCCGTGACTCCCCATATTGGATCTTGAGTTTCCGTTGCTGCAAATCGTCCACAAAAACATAAATCTTGTTTCCCGATACGGAATCCAGGAAGACCCCTTTTTCCCGGGTCAACCAGGAAAAACCATTCTTCCGTTCCATTTCCGGGATTCTGGGAACAAATTCCACCCCATGGACGTTGGCCAAAGGTATTCGCTGCTTGTAAAAACCGGAAACCACCTGAAAATGGCCCTCTTTGATTTTGGTATAGTTTTTATAATGGAGTATAAAGACAAAAGTGCATAACAAAAGGGTGGCAACAATTAAAATATTCCAAAACCAATTACTCCTTTTTTTCATTTTTTGAATCCTTCCTATACGTATCAAACCAAGCCACGGTATGTGAAATCTTGGTGATGAGGTTACTTGGCCTACTGGCAATTCCATGACTGGCTCCAGGTATTTCTACCAGTACCGTCTCCTTTTTGCGCAATTTTAGGGCATGGTACAGTTGTTTGGCCTCACTGGGCGGGGTACGCAAATCGTTCATCCCCACCATGACCATAGTTGGGGTCTCAATATTACCAACGAGGGAAATGGGTGAAAATTTCCAGTAGTGTTCAAAATTTTCCCATGGCTGCCCTTCATAGCGGGTATTGGCGTAACCGAAATAATTGTCCGCCACCAAGGTCTTACTGATCCAATTCATAACGGGCTTGGCGACCACCGCCGCCTCAAACCTATTGTTCTTCCCAATCATCCATGCGGTCATAATTCCTCCAGCGGAACCTCCTGTGACAAACAATTGGTCTTCATGGGCAATGCCCATTTGTATGCAATGGTCAACACCATCCATGGTGTCATCATAATCCTGTCCGGGATAATTACGGTACAATAAATTTCCGAATTCCTCCCCATAGCTGGTACTCCCCCTGGCATTGGGATAAAATACCACATACCCCGCAGCGGCATAAAGTTGCATCTCAATGGAAAATCGGTCTCCATAGTTCAAAATAGGCCCTCCATGATTCTCCACCATAAAGGGATATTTTTTGGACGCATCATAATTAGGGGGATAAACCACCCATCCTTGAATATCCCTATTATCATAGGAAGATTTGTACCAAACCTCTTCTACTTTGCCTAGGGTCCTATAATCCAAAAGTGCGCCATTTAAATCGGTAACCTTCCTAGGGGTTTTTGCTTTTACGGGCACAATGGCCAATTCGGCCGGATAATCCGGTCTGGAATGGGTATAGGCTATGGCCCCATTTTTGGAAACGCTGTACGTACCACTGCCATAAGGTCTTCCCAAGGTGGTGCCTCCACGGTCATCCGCCAGTTTGGTTACCTTTCCCGAGAGCGTAATATGACCTATTTTCCCATTGCCCTTATCGTCATAATTGAAATATAGTCCCCCACTCTTGGAATCCCAGGTAATATTGGAAATACTCCTGTCCAAATCATCGGAGATGCTCCTTTTGTTGCTTCCGTCCGCATTCATAAGATGGAGTTTACGGACCTGATAGGCCTCCCTTTTATCCTCATTGCCGATATAGGCTATATAACGCCCGTCCGGTGAAACCTGGGGGCCATAGTCCGGACCGTCCCTATCGGTCAGGGCGGTGATGTTTCCGGATTCCACCTCCACGGCATATATTTCACTGTTGCGAAAGCGATATTCCCAATCCTCCACCCTATTTGCGGAGAAGTAAATTTTTGAACCGTCCGGAGCCCAGGATAAGGTACCGCGATGATGCCAGTCCCCCGAAGTAACCTGTCTTGGGGCACCCCCATTTGAGGGCATTACAAAAATGTGATTGAACCCTGGTTTGAGGTACCCACGTCCATCTGCTTCATGATAGACCCTATCCGTAATCCTTGGTGTATCAGCCCATTTGGCCCCTTTGGGTTTTTTGGGCATTTTGGCAATCACTGGAGGCGACTTGGGTACATTCATGGAAAAGGCCAAATACGCCCCGTTCGGCGACCAGGTCAATGAACTGGGAGCAAAAGGCAGTTGGGACAACCGCGCTGTTTTCCCTGTTTCCACCCAATGGACATAAATTTCCGAGCCTTCATCCGTACTGCTGGAAAAAGCAATTCGATCCCCATTGGGCGACCATTTTGGACCACTCTCGGATACCTCGCGTGAGGTCAGCTTTTGGTGTTGGCTCCCATCTGTCCGTATCAACCAAAGATTGCCCCAGGCGCGGTCCTTCATGATATCAAAACCCATACGCCGGTAGACCACCCAATCCCCATTCGGTGAAATCTGTGGATCTTGGACATACTGTAAATCAAAAACATCCAAATAAGAAAAACTGGGTTTTTGGGCATTTGAGAGTAGTGCAATACATAGTATGGCAATAAAACTGAGAAATGGTCGCATCTTGTTGTTTTTAGTAGCTTCTAAAGGTAGCGGAAAGGGAGGTTTTGACAAACTACTTTTCTAAACAATTATCTTATATCTTTAAGGCAACAACCCAACTTTCAACGAATTAGTCCGCCTTTAATACCCATCCAATACCATTAAAAACGAAAACAGCGCCCATGAAAAATACCGTCCTTTTAGCAGTATGCATCATCTTTACCTTCATAGGATGTAAATACAAGGATGCAGAAAAAAATGCCGAATCCAAAAACCTCACCTTTACGACCAAGGATTATGCCGATCTCGTTGACCTCTTTCATGAATGGCGCGCCTTTGAAAACCCGCCAAAACTTGAGGGCGCTCCAGATTATACCAAAGTAACCTTTGAAAAACGTTGGCCGGAATTTAAGGCGTTGCAACAAAAGCTGTTGCAAATCGACACCACGGCCTGGGCAATTGATCGGCAAGTGGACTGGATGATCGTATGGGCCGAAATGAATGGATATGACTTTAACCACAGGGTTTTAAAGCCTTGGGAACGGGATCCCGCATTTTACAAAACCGTTTGGACCTACAAAAGCGATGTTCCCGCACATGAAGGGCCAACAAACCACGGGACCACAGAACTATGGACCTATGAATTTCCACTTTCCGAAAGTGAAAAAGAACGGTTGATCGGTGACCTGAAGGTTATCCCCCCATTGAACGAACAAGCGCAACGGAACCTTACGGGCAATGCCAAAGACCTATGGGTTGCGGGAATAAGGGACATCAAAACCCAAAGCCTGGTTTTAAGTGGGGTTCTTGAAGAACCCGAAGTTAAGGGCCATACGGAATTGGTAACGGCCATTAATGAAGCGATCGGCTCCACCAATGCATTCGCCCAATGGCTGGAAGAAGAAGCAAAGACGAAAACGGGTCCATCCGGTATTGGCAAGGAAAACTATACGTGGTACCTCCAAAATGTACATTTGGTCCCATTGACCTGGGAAGATGAAGTAATGATTTTGAAACGGGAATTGGCCAGGGCGTGGGCTTCCCTAAAACTGGAAGAACACAGAAACCGCAATTTACCAGAATTGGTTGCCGCGGACTCCCCGGAAGCGTATGATAAAATGGCCAATGAATCAGCAAGAAGTTTGATCGATTTTCTAGATCAACAGGACATTGTTACCGTAAAGCCCTATTTTGAGCCCGCACTTCGTGAACACCTGGGAGGTTTTATCCCCGAAGGGAAACGTAATTTCTTTTGGATCGGGGCACACTATGACCAACGACCCCTCTATTCGCATTTTTACCATTGGTTTGAACTGGCCCGAATGGAAATTGAACCGCACCAAAGCGAAATTCGCAGGGAACCCTTGTTATACAACATTTTTGATTCGCGCAATGAAGGTATGGCCACCGCCGTGGAAGAAATGTTTATGGATGCCGGGCTCTATGAAGATTCCCCTAGAAGTCGGGAAATTGTATATATCATGATTGCCCAACGAGCGGCACGCGGATTGGGATCCCTTTACGCCCATGCCAATGAAATGACCATGGAAGAGGCTGGTGGCATCCACTCGGAATACACCCCAAGGGGATGGATGAAGACCGAAAAGGAACTGCTCATCTTTGAGCAGCACCTCTATTTGCGGCAACCGGGTTATGGCACCAGTTATATTACGGGAAAATACCTGATGGAAGCCGCCATGGCCGATTATGCCCGAATTTCGGAACTAAGAAACCAACCGTTCAGCACCAAAGCCTTTTTTGATACCCTTAATAGTATGGGCAACATTCCCATGGCCTTGGGGCATTGGCAAATGACAAAAAATAAAAATCATCTCAAGGACATCATGAACAATTAACCCTATCATTGTTCCAGGCCAGGTTTTCCTGTTTTAGCCAAAAAAGCTTTGTGTCATTAGGTCATTTCATCGAAAAAAATCAAAAAAACCAGATTTTAAGTAGGGTTTACGCATCTTCAATTGTTCTTTCATGGTAAAATCAATATGGGCTATCCATGCCCAAAAACGAAAACCCCATTTCATGAAAACAAGAGCATTTTTTGGATTCTTCCTGATGGCCTTCATAACACTAGTAGGCTGCTCAGATGAAAATGATACCAATAACAATGGTGAAACTGGCCGATTATCCGTCAGATTGACCGATGCCCCCTTTCCTTATGACTTAGTGGCCGAAGCCAATGTTACCATATTCAAGGTTGAGGCAAGAAGAATTGAAGCTGTAGAAGAGGATGGGGATGATGAAAAAGATAATGATGATGATGGATCTTCTTTCATCACATTAATGGAAACCGAAATTCCTGTAAACCTCTTGGATCTTACCAATGGTAACACGGCAATGTTGGCCGATTTGGAAGTCCCCCAAGGGACTTATGACCTGGTACGTATTTATGTTCGCGGGGTAAATGTGGTCTTAACGGATGGCCGAACGTTCGATTTAAAGGTGCCCAGCGGAGAACAGACCGGTATAAAAGTCTTTATTAAGCCCGGCATTACGGTTGCTGGTGGACTTTCGTCCGACCTCCTATTGGATTTTGATGTGAGCCGTTCTTTCGTAGCAAAGGGTAATCCAAAAAGAGTGGATGGTATCAACGGATTTAATTTCAAACCCGTAATTAAGGCATGCAACCTCTCAACTGCTGGCAGTCTACTAGGAAAAGTAATCGCATTGGAAGAAGAGATGGAAGTAGCTCTGGAAGGTGCTCAAATCTCAATTTTGGCAGCAGACACACTAAATACATCGGGTTTTACGGATATCGACGGCAATTACACCATTATGGGACTTGAAGCTGGAACGTACAAAGCCTTTGCCGAATTGGAAGGTTACTTTTCCAGTGATACCGTTGAGGTGGCCATTACTGCTGCCAATAAAACCGAGCAGGATTTCCTATTGGAAAAGGAAACAATGAACGAAACCGAGGGCAACTAGAGTGACTACCAATTACTGTACAAAAAAAGCGGGGCAATGCCCCGCTTTTTTTATGCCTTACCCCATCAACCCCCTAAAACTCAATCTTCTTAACAGACCCTCATTGAAAATTTCCTATTTTTAGTAGTACGGTTGACCAACCGCGAAAATGTTGGAATTCTTGAGAAGGAGCAAAGCATGATTTTAGGCAACTTAAAGGAACCATGGGCAAACAAATACAGTAAGATCGACCCGTTATCACCATACATTTGGCCAAACCGCTAACGTCTTCCACTTTATTTTCGCCATAGCAGTACAATTTGAGATGAACAACAAGCGCCTAATTGAGTATACAGATTCCAGGAAGTTCAAAATTACATTGGCGACCCTTTCCGGATTGTTTATTTTTTTGTTTCTGTTGTTCTTCCAACCTTTTGGCGTCAACAACTATAGACCGGATGAAAAAATAACCCCATTGCTCATTTTGGCGCTTTTCATTTTTGCTGCAGTGGTCATTTTAGTGCTTCTGCTGTCCGAATTTGTCATCTATCATTGGTTCTTCCCCAAAAGCAGGCCACGTCACTATATGGTTTGGGTTATTTTGGAGTTATGGCTTACGGCCAATGCTACCTTTATGGTCTACAATGTTTTGGGTGGTTTTCATGACTTTTCGTTTGCAAGTTATTTTAAACATCTCCTTGAAATTGGTTCCATATTGGTCATATCGTTCATCGGAATCCACTTTTATTTTAAGCACATCCAGGTAAAAAGGGAGTTTAAGGAGGTGCTTTCCGTTGCACAGGATAAGTCCAAACCAGATGGGATGATCCTACTAAAAGGCGATTATAAAAACGATGAAATTGCGTTACCCCTGGAAAATATCCTATTCATTAAATCCGAAGATAACTACGCCAGTATCCATTATCTGGAAAATGGGACCGTAAAGCGGTATTTGATCCGGTTGACCTTGGCCAAACTGGAAAAGAAACTGACCTCGAACACCATCCTTAGGATCAACCGCTCCATACTGATCAATAAAACACATCTGGAATCCTTTAGAAATCAATCGGGCAGTCTAAAATTAAAACTACATCACATCCCAGAACCCTTTGAAGTCTCCAAATCCCGTCAATCCAAACTATTGTGGCAACTAAAAAACCCTTCCGTGTCCTCCGATCCATCCCTAAAACGGTGATGTTTATCCCTAAATCCTAAATTCAGGTAACAGTACTTGCTTCCATCATGTCTTCTTGGTAAACAAAAACCAGTAGATCATGAAATCAAAAAGATTACCTTTAAAATTAGGGGCTGCCCTACTATTGTCCATGAGCAACCCTTTTGCTGTTTTTCCCCAAAGCGAAACGGCCGAACGTATGCTAATGCGTTATGTGGATGATTATCAAAAAGATGTTGCCCTTACCAAAGACGCTCTTTTTGGGATTAAGGTAGATACCGTATTCTGGTACGTAAAGGCCAAGGCAAAAACCGAAACTGACGCGGCCTCGGTTCAATTGTTCAAGGGAGAACCCCCAACACCTACCTACTATTTTAAAACGGATCTGGCTACCTTGGAAAAGATCGACAAGGGTGGGCTTAATGCCCTTACGGCATCCGCAAAGGCTTTTTCCACGGATATTACCCCTTTTGATGTGGATACCATGACGGGCTTCCAGCCCAATACCGATTTTGTTGACGATATGTTTTCCGTATACTTCCACTTTTGGACCAGGGGTATTCCAGAACGCATCCCCTTCGGTTTGGATTACACACGATTTACCCATGGGGCACAAGCATCAATTTTCTATTACCAAAAAGGATTTCGCTCAGGATACTTTGCCCTAAAAAAAGGGCAACATGCCAATGAGGATGAACGTTCCAAAAGCAATCCATTTCCTTCGCTCTTCATCGCCATTAAAGGAGAGGCCATCATTATTATCGATGGTCTTACCACGACAATGAAGGCGGGCGAGGCCATACTGGTCCCGGCCAACAGTACCCATGAATTTTTAAATGAGAACGACATCCCTTTTGAAGGTTTCCTTTTTATGTTTGGGGAAGGGGCATAAAAGGGACCCCTATCCAAAGAAAAGCACCTTGGTTTCACAAGAAACCAAGGTGCTTTTCACTGCTACTCCCTCAAAGGAGGAATCCACTTGAAATGCGATTTCTTAGTATATTTAGAAACAACCAGAAGCTCAGTGATCCAATTCTTCCGCCATATCCGCCAAACCCTGCTTGCTGGCAACAAATTCCCGAAATACCTGCTGTATGCCAGTGGTGAGATTGTTTTGGTAGTCATCGGTATTTTGATCGCCCTACAGATCAATAATTGGAACGAAAGCCGAAAAAGTGATGTGCTCCGAAAAACATACGAAAAAAGTTTGCGTGAGGAGTTAAAGGCAGACCTAAGGCAATTGGCTTCCTTGGACAGTATGTTCTCGGCACGGGAAAAGACGATTCAGGATTACTTTGACCATTTCAACACGGTTACCTCCAATTTGGACACCCTAAAAATGAAAATGGATCAATTGAATACCAGCAAAAACACCTTTAACAGTACGGCTTACACTATGGACGACCTTATTACGACAGGAAATCTGGCCTTGTTCGAAAAGGAAAAGAAAGAGGCAATCCTAACGCTAAGGAACACCCATGAAAAAAATACCTATTACGAACGGATCACTATCAACACCTTGATGAATAAGGAAGAACTGTTCATAGCAAATACCGATTTGGCCTTTGACCTTGAACGCTCCCTTTCGGAACACGCCGAGGTACGGAATTGGAAGGATGATTTGGCTTCCAGGCAGTATCGCCTGTTGCACAATTACCTTTCCAGCACTGTAAATCTGTATAAAGCACAAGGGATTTTTAATGAAAGGGTACGAAAGGACACCGAAACCCTCTTAGCGCTTTTGGAATAACCAACGAATTAAAAAATTATATAACCCAGCCATGGATTTTTCAGGAAAGCATATACTGGTGACAGGCGCCTCAAGGGGCATCGGTAAGGCAACCGCAATCGAATTTGCAAAAAGGGGGGGCACCGTCGGGATTAATTACCGATCCAATCAAAAGGAAGCGGAAAAAACACTTTCCGAATTACCGGGCAAAGGCCATCAACTCTTTCAAAAAGACATTGTAAAAAAGGAAAACTGTCAAGAACTCATTGATGAATTTGTGGGTTGCTATGGTCAACTGGATGTATTGGTCAACAATGCGGGCATTTCCATTTTTCATGAAATTGACAAGGTCGATTTTGACCACTGGACCCATGCCTGGGAGGAAACCTTTAAAACCAATCTCTTTGCCGCAGCCAATATGAGCTATTGGGCGGCACAGGCCATGATGAAAACGGGCGGGGGCCGAATCGTCAACGTTTCTTCCCGTGGTGCCTTTCGTGGTGAACCCACAAAACCGGCCTATGGGGCCAGTAAGGCGGCACTAAATGCCATGACACAATCGTTGGCCAAGAAATTGGCCCCACATCATATCTATCTGGGCGTAGTGGCCCCGGGATTTACCGAAACCGAAATGGCCGCCAAGACGCTGACCCCCGTAGAACATGGGAACCTATTGCGGGAATCCCCTTTTCAACGTATGGCACAACCCAAGGAAGTAGCCCATGCCATACTGTTTTTGGCTTCGGAAGGCGCGGAATATTCTTCGGGGACCATTATAGATGTTAATGGAGCCTCCTACTTAAGAAGTTAATACGCTCAATAGTTGGAAGAACCTTTTATATATGGCTTTCTCAGCGCCATACACATAATGGCGGGGCTCCAAGGACTACTTTTGGCAACAATTCTCCTTTTCAGCAAAAGGTTTGGATCTACAGCCAATCGGTTTTTTGCCATGACCCTTTTGGGGGTCTCCATAATTGTTTGCTATGACTTCTTCTACTATTCCTTTGAAGAGGAAGAACTGCCCTTGGTCATTCAGTACATGCCCATTTACATAAGGACTGCAATTCCCATAGGACTTTATTTCTTTGTCCGTTATTTGATCGATCCAAAAAGCCGGTTGAATAAATGGGAACGCCTGTGGTACCTGCCCATTTTAATGGAAGTCTTTGTAGAACTGGCCTACATTCCCGTTAATTTCTTCTTGGAAGAAAATACCATAGCCGGTATGGAATATGCACTTCTTATAACCGAAGAATCCATTGGGCTTCTAACAAGTGTTGTTTTACTTTCCTTGGTTGTTCAAAAAATAAATCGCTATCAAAAGTTTCTTTTGAACAATTACTCAACCCTTTCCGGAAAAAGTCTGATAGGATTACGAAACCTTATCATCATCTTTTTAGTGATAGTGGTTATTTGGCTTTTGAGTCATATGCTGTTTATTCTCGGGTATGACAATGAGGGCATCTATACCTTGGTATCCCTAGGATTGATTCTTTTTCTTTTTTTGATGGGTTATTTTGTGATTTTACACTACTCCCTATTTAAGGTCATCCCTTATGATGCTGGAAAAACGCAATTGAAAGCCAAAAAAAAGCTATCCCCAAAAACGGACGAATACCACAAAAAACTACTAGACATGATGGAAACCGAAACGTTTTATACGGACCCGGAGCTAAACCTTCCATATTTGGCGGAACTACTCAAGATCAGCCCAGGGTATCTTTCCCAAATCATCAAGGAAAAGGAGGACAAAAACTTCTTCGAGTTCGTCAACCAATACCGTGTGGCGGAAGCAAAAAAGAAATTAATGGATACCGATTACAATCAATACAGTATCATGGGAATTGCCTTGGAAAGTGGTTTCAACTCAAAATCCACGTTCAATTCCCTGTTCAAAAAATATACCGGGCAAACCCCATCTTCATTTAAGAAATCATTTCAGGCTTCGCATTGATCCCGGAAATGGGTGCGAAATACAACACTTTTAAAAAGTTCGGACCTGATCTGGAAGGCGATTACCATATTTGCTGGGTAATCTTAATCAGTTCCAATAAAAATGAATAGAAAAGAGTTTATTGCAGCCTGTAGTTTATTCGGCATCTCATTGCCTTTTCAATCCGCAATCCAAGCCTGTTCCAACGATGATGAAACATCGATAACCGCCGGTAATTTTAACGGTGCTGTCTTAATTATTGGTGCTGGGGCCGCAGGTATGGCAACGGCTTATTTGTTACAACAACAGGGTATCGAGTACCGAATTTTGGAAGCGGACGTTTCCTATGGCGGGCGTTTTCGTACCAATACCTCCTTTACGGATTTTCCGATTTCCTTAGGAGCGGAATGGCTTCACGTTTCGGAATCAGAGCTGCCAGCAATTGTAAATGATGGTTCGGTACAAATCAATACAATGACCCAACGCTATTCTGCTTCGGATACTTATGGGTATTTCAGCAATGGGGAACTGAACGTTGCTGAAGTTGGAAACGAAATCAACAATTTTATCGATCAAAAATTTAGGAATTCCTCGTGGTTCGATTTTTTTGAGGCGTATATCGTTCCCAGTATCCGTAATAAGATGCAGTTTAACACCGAAATTGTTTCCATTGACTATTCGGGCAGCAAAGTTATGGCCCGCGATACACAGGGTTTGGCCTATGAAGCGGATAAGTTGGTACTCACCGTTCCCTTAAAAATCTTGCAGTTGGGCAAAATCGACTTTACCCCGTCTTTGCCGAACACCAAACAACAGGCCATAGCACAGGCGAATATTTGGGGAGGTATCAAAATCTTTTTGAAGTTTTCGGAGAAATTCTATCCTACGTTCCTGGAGTTTGATGATAGTGAAACCAACGAGGGGCAACGCACCTATTATGATGCCGCCTATGCACAGAACACATCGGAAAATATATTGGGGCTATTTGCCGTGGGAAAACAAGCCGAGCCTTACCAAAACGTAAATGGGGATGCCCTAAGAAACTATGTTTTAAATGAATTGGATATCATTTTCAATGGGAAGGCCTCAGCAACTTTTCAGGACATCCTGGTGCAAAACTGGAACGAACAGCCCTTTGCCCGTGCCGCTTATTTAGCGGATGTAGCATCTAGTTCCACATCTAGGAACATGGCCAAATCAATCAATGACAAACTGTATTTTGCTGGGGATTCCTATAGCGACGAAGACGATTGGAGTGCAGTCCACGTTGCAGCCCGTTCTGCCCGGAATGCCGTTCGCGAACTGATTCGCTGATTCCATTTCGCATCCCACTTCGTATCTTAGGAGCTGAAAAGCTCAGGTATGGCAACACCCATACACAACGAAGATCAAATCCATAAAAAGTCGGGGGGGTTCAAACGTTTTGAAAAGTACCTCGGGGAGTTTGTCTATGGTGGTATTGACGGCTGCGTAACCACCTTTGCCGTGGTAGCCGGATCTGTTGGAGCCGGACTGGACAGTGCCATTATCATCATTTTAGGGTTTGCGAACTTATTGGCGGATGGATTTGCCATGTCCGTTGGGGCCTACCTTTCCACCAAATCGGAACAGGACAATTACAACAAGCACAAACAGGTGGAATATTGGGAAGTGGAGAACCTTCCAGAGCTTGAAAAAGAGGAAATCCGGCAAATCTATGCTGCCAAGGGTTTTGAAGGGGCGTTATTGGATCAAGTGGTGGAAGTACTAACACGCGACAAGGAGGTTTGGGTAAACACCATGATGAAGGAAGAGTTGGAAATGATCAAGGAAGAACGTTCCCCCTTTTGGATTGGGGCAACCACCTATATGTCCTTTATATTGATTGGTGTGATCCCCTTGTTCATCTATGTGGTGGATTACATCACCCCACTGGACAAAAACCTATTTCTGATTGCCTCCATTTTAACGGCAATCGGTTTTATACTCATTGGATGGTTAAAGACCTATGTGAATCAAACCCCAATACTCAAAGGAATTTTGGAAACCCTTGTTTTGGGGGGAATCGCAGCAGTGGTGGCCTATTTTGTAGGTGACTTTTTGGAACAATTGATCGTTGGATAACAGATACAGGATGAAAGCAGCCACCGTTTCCCAACTTAAAAAAGAATTACAACATCGCAGTCCGGAGGAACTATTGGAACTCTGTTTGCGATTGTCCAAATTCAAAAAGGAAAATAAGGAACTCCTCACCTACCTTCTTTTTGAGGCAGATGATGAAGCAGGATATATTGAAACCGTGAAGACCGAAGTGGATGAACTGTTCCTGGATATCAATACAAATAGCTATTTCTACATTAAAAAAAGTGTCCGTAAAATTCTAAGGGCCTTAAAAAAGTACATTCGTTATTCCGGTAACAAAGAAACTGAAGTGGTACTTCTCTTATATTTCTGTGAAAAACTCAAAAATTTCACCCCTTCCATTCGTAGAAATACCACTTTAACCAATTTGCATGAACGGCAATTGGCCTATCTGGAGAAAAAAATTGCCCTCCTCCATGAAGATTTGCAGTACGATTATGGTGTGCTGCTTGAAGAAATCAGACATTAGAATTAACAAAATATTACCTCTAGGTTGATTGCGAGGGGGTTATCTTGAATTCAAAATCCAACTGGCATGCGAAACCTATGGCTTCTTGTCCTGTTCCTACCTTCCCTAAAGGCGTGGAGTCAACAAAATCCGGATTACGCCAACTATCATCAAGAGGTATTGACCGCCGAAACACGAATTGCCGATTACGATTTTAAAGGTGCACTGCAACAATTGGAGCAGATCATGACGGACTATGATTTTGTCTTTTTAAAAGAATATAAAATTGCATCGCAACTGGCCCTAAAAATCGGGGATACCCTAAAGACCCTGAAGTTATTGGAAGAGGGGATCAAATCGGGATGGCCGCTAAAGGAAATCAAGCGAAATGCTTTCTTCAAACCCTTAAAGCGGAGTCCGTCCTGGAAAAAACTAATGAAATCATACCCCGTTTTGGCCGCCGAACATCAAGGGACTATTAATGGCAAGCTTCGCGAAGAAGTTCATGACATGTTTAAAAGAGATCAAAAATTGGCCTTGGGCTACCTTCTCAGGATTGGTCAAAAAGCAAAGGAAAAATATGCGAACAAAAAAGTGGTCCCCCACACCAAAAAACAAATGGAGCAATTGCGGACCATCTTGGAAATCCATGGTTATCCAGGGGAGAAGTTGGTTGGTGATGGAACGTGGATGTCCGTGATATTGTCCCATCATAATTCCGTTTCCGAAGACTTCAGTAAGCAAGATACGTTGTACGAGGCCCTTAGGCCACAACTGCTTTTGGCCATCACCAAAGGTGAATTGGACCCGTATGCGTTTGCTATTATTGAAGATTGGAGAATCGCGGTAAAGTATGACCGCCAAAAGACGGGTTATGGGTATATTGAATATCTCAATAAAGATCAGCTATCCCAATCCGACGTGTTACGAAAACAGTTGAACATAAGATCAATAGCACTCCGAAACACTTTGGTCGATATCCAGAAGGAAACCCATATGGATTTTTATCTGGCCGGTTCCGGTTGGGTCAACGGAAAAATAGGATTATAACTATGGTCAAAACCCACCCTACTTCTTTTTGAAAAGGCATTAGTTTAGACATATGGATCATTACGCAACACTTAAGGACTACTGTAACGCCATAAACATTTCATCCCCCAAATGGGAGGACTTCGATGTACGCACATTTGAAGAAAATATGAAAACGGTGGCACCCAAAATGCCCTCGTTTAAACACGAGTTCTACGCCATTGCATTAAAGCTTGGGGGCAGTGGCTATGCGAAAACCGGAAATTACTCAACAGCGGATCTTACCGCCACCGTCTTTTTCAATTCCCCTTATCAAATCATACAATGGGACATTGCTCCCGATTGGAATGGTTATTACATCATATTTTCCGAAGACTTTTACCAATTTGGGCAGCCCAAAAAGAAAATCAGTACCGATTTCCCTTTTTTCTTGGTGGACAACACCATCCCTCTTGAAATCTCGGAGCAAGAGGCGTCACTTTTCATCGGCACGTTTGTGGATATTTTAAGGGAGCATAAAAAAAACGATGCAGCATCAAAGACCATCTGCCATTTAAATACTTCCATTCTCCTCCATAAAGTGGCCCGCCTTTTTAAGGAAAAAGTCCCTGCCCGGCAACAGACCCACATCCATAGGGACAATGATTTAGCTTTGGTAAGTCGTTTTAAAACATTGGTCGAGACCAGCTTTTATCCCGACCAAGCTTTCGAAAATGGGGAGCCCCACAAGGTACAGTTCTATGCGGACAAGTTGCATCTACACCCCAATCATTTGAATGCCGTGGTCAAACGAATTGCCTCCCAATCTGCCTCGGAAATCATTTACAAACACATGGTTGCCCTGGCCAAATCGCGCTTGCAAAATACCGAAAAGTCGGTCAAGGAAATTGCGTTTGATCTCTATTACAATTACCCCAACCACTTTGCCAATTTCTTTAAAAAACAGACGGGAATGACCCCCAATCAGTTCCGAAAGGGGCAATGATCACTTCTTTTTAATGGTTTCTTTGAATTCTGTACTTCCTGCTTTGAATACGATACTTTTTGGCCAAAGCTTGCCCTTAACTTTGGGGTAGCATTTAAAAATCAAAAAATCATGAAATACAAATTATTGGGAAATACAGGATTACGGGTCTCAGAAGTGGCCCTGGGAACAATGACCTTTGGTACCGAAGCTGGCTGGGGTGCCGATAAGGAAACCAGTAAGAAAATGTTTGACGCCTTTGTCAATGCCGGTGGCAATTTTGTGGATACCGCAAACGAGATTTATACTGGAGGGACCAGTGAAAAATTTACTGGGGAATTTATCAAGTCGAATCGGGAATACATCGTTTTGGGCACCAAATATACGGATGCCATGCCGGGCAACGACCCGAACAGGGCCGGTAACAGTCGTAAAAATATGATGCAATCCCTGGAACGAAGTTTAAAACGTTTGGACACGGATTATGTTGATGTATTTTGGGTACATGCATGGGACTTCATGTCTCCCGTACAAGAGGTCATGCGCGCTTTGGATGACATGGTGCGCCAAGGAAAAGTGCTCTATCTTGGGATTTCAGATGCCCCTGCATGGGTCATTTCCAAAGCCAATATGTACGCCCGTATGAACGGATTGACCCCTTTTGAAGCCTCGCAAATTGAATACAGTCTCATCCAACGAACGGGAGAGCGCGATTTACTGCCCATGGCCAAAAGTGAGGGCATGACCACCTTGGGTTGGTCGCCATTGGCTTCGGGAATCTTGACCGGCAAGTACAGTCAAAAAAATGGAAAAGCCAACAACCCAGGCAATCGAAGATTGGACACCGCTGCTTTTGTAGCCCTGACCGATAGAAATTTGGCCATTGGCGATAAAGTGGTCGAAATTGCGGAACGAAACCATATCGCTCCATCAGCCGTGGCCATTGCCTATGTAAAGCAAAAAGACATCATTCCCATTCTTGGGGGTACTAAGGCAAGCCATATTGAATCGAATCTAAGAAGTATAGATTTCGAATTGAGCGCAGAAGATACCAAGGAACTGGATGAAATCAGTGCTATGGAACTTGGGTTCCCCTATGATTTTTTAAAGAGTACACAGGCCGTAACCTACGGTGGACAGTTTGAGAATATTGTACATAACCGCCCCTTTATGCTTTAACGAAACAGCAGTATGAAAGCCACAACTAAAATAGCTTTGGTAACCGGTTCCAATCGTGGAATCGGTTTTGCCGTTGCCCAAGGGTTGTTGAAAAACGGAATCTCCGTTATTTTGACCAGCAGAAAGGAGTCTGACGGCACAGCCGCAGCAGCAAAACTAAACAGCGAAAATGTCTATCATCATTCCTTGGACGTTACCTCACCCAAAAGCATTGACCAACTTGCCAACTATGTGGAAAAGGAATTTGGCAGGTTGGATATTTTGGTCAACAATGCCGGCATCAATTACGACACTTGGCAAAATGTTGCCAATGCAGATTTGACCAATGTTCAGGAAACCATGGAAACCAATGTGATGGGGCCATGGCGAATGATTCAGGCTTTTTTGCCCTTAATGCAAAAAAACAATTTTGGCCGTATCGTAAATGTGAGCAGCGGGGCCGGGGAATTGTCGGCCTTAACCGGGGGAACTCCGGGTTACAGTATTTCCAAGGTGGCACTGAACGCCTTGACCCTCAGCTTTGCAAGGCATCTAAAGGGGACCCATATTTTGGTCAATGCGGTTTGCCCGGGTTGGGTGCGTACCGAAATGGGCGGGGCCGGGGCCCCAAAAAGCCCAGAAGAGGGTGCTGAAACCATTGTTTGGGCGGCCTTTTTCCCCGATGATGGCCCCACGGCTAAATTTTTTCGTGATAAAAAGGAAATCCAGTGGTAAGCAGTTCCCCTGCTTTTAAAAAACCCACATCAAAATGTCATTCTGAATGAAATAAAGAATCCCATCGATTCTTGATTCCTTAGCCTGGAATATTTTGAGATTTTTCGCTCTCGCTCAAAATGACATCATTGTTTGTTTTGGGACCATTCTACCATCCCGAACCTTTACAAATACAATACATCTTTGAATTCTGTACTTCCCCCTTTGAATTGCGTAGCGCAGGCCCTATTCCCTAAGATTACTTTTACACCATAAATAATTGACAACACAGATCAGCTAAAAAAGTAATATGAAAAAAGTAATCACAACAGCCACTATCGCCCTTGGTTTGATAGCCTGTATAAACGAAACAAAAAAAGAAGTATCAACTGAAAACGAAACAGCTATGACCACAACGCAAACTGCAACCACAATCGAGACCTCACAAATCGATGCCGTGATCAACACCTTGTTCAATGGCGTGGATCAACGTGACTGGGAAGCCATAAAACATATTATGGCAGATTCCGTGTATACCGATTACACTGCTTTGGGCGGGGATTCCGGATTCAAGACCCCAGATGAAATTGTGACCGGTTGGAAAGCCTTGCTTCCCGGTTTTGAGCGAACCGTCCATCAGGTGCACAATAAAGCCATTTGGGTAGCAGGTAACCGGGCTACCGCGACCATGGATGCCATTGCCACCCACTTTTTGAACAATGACCAATGGACCGTCTTTGTGGGCTATGATACCGAGTATATTAAGGAAAATGATGCATGGAAAATCGCGCGAATCGATTTAAGCCTGTATGATCAAAATGGGAATACGGCACTGCCCTTGGCAGCTTTGAAAAATGTGGAAAACAATCAAGTCCCTGAATTGAAAAGCGCCTCCAACGCAACCCAAACAGTAGTTGAAGCATTCTTCTCAGCTTTGGAGAATCAAAACCTGGAGGATTTGTTGGCCACTTTGGATTCCAATGTGGTTCAAAAAATGCCCCTGGCCCCAACCAACTTTTCAAAAGAACTGGTTGGTATTGAGGTCATGAAAAAACAGTACACCGGTGTTATGGACTATACACAAAGCTATCAGCGCGAGATATTCGGCACAGCGGATCCCAATACGGTTTTGGTAAAATTTGAGGGAACCATCACCACTTCCGAAGGCAAACCGTACAACAACGCCTACGTGGGTATCTATACTGTTAAGAACGGAAAAATTACGGCGCTTGTAGAACAGTTCAATCCCAATATCCTGTTGAACGGTTGGCCTGGACTGCAACCCGAAACCTATTCGGTGCACGCGGCAGGGGCAAGAACGGACAGTGGTGTTGTCCAGGAAGAAGTGGCCTTTAGCAGTAATGGGGTTCTTTTAAGGGGACATCTATTTTTGCCCCCCAACTTTGATACGGCCAAAAAATATCCTGCTGCAATTGTGACCGGAAGTTGGACAAGCGTTAAGGAACAAATGCCCGATGAATATGCCAGTGTGATGGCAAAAGACGGTTTTATTACCCTGACCTTTGATTTTACCGGATTTGGCGAAAGTGAGGGCCAACCCCGACAAGTGGAGGACTACAACTTGAAAATCGAGGACATCAAAGCTGCGGTGGATTATTTGATTCAGCATAACAATGTGGATGAGGAAAACCTTTCCGGTTTGGGGGTTTGTGCCAGCTCTGGCTATATGGCCCACGCCACCGCCCAGGACAAGCGCATCAAAACGCTGGTTTTGGTCGCGCCATGGTTGCACAATCCGGAAATTGCCAAAATGATCTATGATTCCCGTCCGGGTGGAACAACTGGCCTTTTGCAAGCCGCTAAGGAGGCCAAAGTCAACTATGCGGAAACCGGTCAAATGGCGTATGTACTTGCAGCCAGCGAACTGGATCCCCTAAGTGCAATGTACGTTCCCCAAAATGCATTCGATTACTACCTAAATCCATCCAAAGCGGCCGGTCCACAATACGACAACCGTTTTGCCGTAAGTAGTTGGGAGCCTTGGTTGACCTTTGACGGTATCTCCGTGGGCAAAGACATCTCGCAACCGGTTTTTATAGTGCACAGTGAAAGTGGGGCGGTTCCCCAGGGCACCAAGGATTTCTATGGACTGCTCCCCGGGGAAAAAGACATAAAATGGCTCAACGATTACAACCAACAGCAATTGTATTTTGAGGCTGATGCCGTTAATGCTGCCATGGGTGAAGTGGTTGCCTACTTGAAAAAGTAGCCTTTCAAACGCATAACCAATGCTGGTCCACTGAAAAATGTAGTACCTTTTCAGTGGACTTCTTTTTTGTCCTTTTGGAACAGGATACCAAATTATGACCTCGAAATATTTCCTTTTGCCAGCCCTGTTTTTGTGGAGTCAGATGGTCCTACTGGCCCAGGAGGAGATTGCGCTGTCCCATCCGGTAAAGGAAAGCATCATTAATGTGAACACCGGTATGTTGTTGGTAAGGACCGGCAAGGAACTGTATGGGATAAGTCCGACAAGTCGCTCTATTCAATGGAAAAACGAATCCTTGGGCAAAGTGAATTTTAAATCGTACCATGAAATTCCATTTACACCATTGGTCGTTTTTGAAAACAAACCTACCGTAAATTCAAAACTGCTTTCAAATACGGTCAACACCAAGGGCCTATCCAGGATTATGGTCAATGTGGTCAATGGAAAAGTGCTGTTCAATTCGGAAGGGATAGGGTTTAAATCCGTTAACCGTACCCTATTGATCCCAGAACGGAAGGCCGTTCTGATCGATGGGGTTATGGACAACGAACTGGCTGTTGCCCTTTACAGTTATGAAGGTCAAAAAATGCTATGGAGGACCAACCTAACCCATTCCTCTTTTTTTAAGAACCTAAAAGGCACCCTTTTTGAAAAGGAGAAAGTGCTTCTGGACAAGAAACAAAATGTGTTTTGGTTACGAAATAATTACCTCCTAAAAATAGATGGTACATCCGGTAAAATCCTCTATGAAAAAGGACAAGTAGCATCCATTGCGATTGACAATTCCAAGGAGGTGATTTTCCAATTTTCAAATGCCAAACAAGGGGAAAAGCTTAAACGCACCACGGATGTTATGGCCTATTCCACAGATGCAATGGCGCCCTTATGGAAAAACCCCGTTAAAACCCAAGGGGCAATTACAGAAGTGGTCTTTGACGGCAACAAACTCATAATCATCTCCTCAACAGGTTTCAATATACTGGACGACAAGGGAACAAAACAATGGGAAGAAATGGAATCACTCCCATTTATAAAGAAGATCATTCCCGTTAATGAAGGTTTTTTGGTGGCTCAGGAAAAGTTTTTATCCCTCATTGGGAAAAAAGGAAAGAGGGTATGGAAAAAACCCGTAAAAATTTCACTTTCCAATACTGAAACACCTATATACCTTATCAAGGAAGATTCCACGGCCATTTATATTACCCCATCCAGGGCCAACAAAGTGAGGCTTGAAAATGGAAGCAAAATATGGGATGATATCATCCTTAACGATGCGGATTTTATTTCGAGAAATCTAAAGCTTAAACTACCTACCTATAGCATCTGGCACGATAGTATTGCCAAGCAATACCCCATCTATAGCAACAATAGATTCTATATAGTGAACGGCAGTTCGACCAGCACGCCCAAACCTCTCTATTCGTTTGATTTTGGAAGGACCCTTCCAGATTTACGAATGGGAACCTATGGCTATTTCCTTGAAAATAACAACAACTTTTTTCTGTTTGATACGCTGGGCAAGCTAAAATACAAGAAAGCATACCCTTCCAATGAGGAACCCTCTTTTTTTAGGGAAGCCTATTACTACGTAAAAAGGGGGTTGGGTACGTATAGGGCCGCAACCTCCTTTGTCTACAATCAGGCCATTGCATCGGTAGCGGGAACCCTGGCCTCAGGAGACCTGGGATTCCTGACAGATTTTGGATCCAGCGTTTACGGTTCCTATCGCCTCATCCAAAACCCTAAACAAATCATCGCCAATCTTAATGAACTGGGTTTTAGTTCAGGATTGGAAACGGTCTTCGAAAGAATTCAGAAAGGTAAAAAAGGAGAGGATTATACCCTGGTCATCACCCCAAAAACGAATGAAACGAAAGACCTCATTCGGCTGCATATCCCCACTGGAAAAGAAGAACGATTAAAGCAGTTGGACAATGAGGATTCGTTTGTAATCGACCAGGTTGAAAATATCGTGTATACCTTCAACAAAAAAATAGTTGCCATTGAAAATCTGTGATTACTCTCCTAAGTCCTGCAAACCAACTCTTAGCTATTCCTATTTCCAAATTGCAGATAGACCAATCCCAGAAGTGCCATAAAAGCGCAACCGTACATGGTCACAGGAATATTTGTATAGGTATCCCGATAGTACATCCCGGAGAACAAGGCTCCCAAACCTATACCTGTCTCAAGGGCAATGAACATGGTGGCAATACCCTTCCCCCGATGTTCCAAAGGGCTCAAATCCGCTGTCCATGCGTTTAATGCCGGTGACAATATGCCCATGGATAGGCCATAAAAAACGGCAGCTACCATAAGGCCAATAACGGTATCAAAAGTCCCCATTGCCATCAATGCCCCGGTCAGGATAATTAGCCCTATAACGGATACCTTTCTGCGTCCCAACTTATCCGAGGCCTTTCCCGCCAAAAAACGTATGGTTAGGGAGGCCACCGTAAAGGCCATGAAAAAACTACCCCTATTTTTTATGCCCAAATAATCGCTCCAATCGGGAATTAAGGTCAGCACCATTCCAAAGGAAAAATAAATCAAAAATGTCAGCAATGCCGGTTTCAGTACCGCTGTGGAAATGATATCGGTCTTTGAAATTTTCAACATGGAAAACCTAAATGGTTCCGTTTTTCCCAGGGTTTCCTTTAAGCGATACACCAAAACAATGGACAAAAACGCGACCGTTGAGGAACAATGGAACAAAACCTCGTAGGAGTAGAACAGTTTTATGGAACTCCCTATAGCGGGTCCCAACGCCAGGCCCCCGGTAAAAAATACCCCTTGAATACCAAAGGCTTCACCCCATCTCTCACGCGGAACACTATCCGCTACATAGGCGGCAATTGCCGTTGGGGTAAAACCCGTGGAGAATCCATGTGCCAACCTCAGCCACAAAAACCCGGACACCGTTCCCAAAATTGGATAAAGAAATCCGCAAACTACACATACCATTGCACCAAAAACAATGACAGGTTTCCGCCCGATCCTGTCCGTGAGCTTTCCACTAAAGGGTCTGGAAAGGCCAGCGGTCAAGGTGAACAATGCTATGATCAGGCCTATGTATTCCGAACCGCCCAAGGTGGACAGATAACCGGGCAATTCTGGGATCAACATATTGTAACTCGCCGAAAACAACAAAGAACTTAGGCAGACGGTACCAAATGTAACCGTGTAGATGGCATTATTTTTTTTCATTCCTATGGTCGTATCCTCTATCCATTGGAACTCTTCTTGAGTTCTTATACTTTTGGTAAAGAAATAACAGCTTTCTTAGGTTATAAAGGACATTTGTCCTCGATTAAAAAATGATACGGGTAAACAAAGCATTCTTGGAGTATATCGTTAAGTTGAAAAGTCAGGATTCTACCCATACCATTATTGAGCAGGAAGCGCCCAAAGGGGAAAAGATCATTACGCAAAGGACCGTTGTCTTTCATGTTTCCATTGTTAAGGAAGGATTGGCAAAATGTTATCTGACCGAGGACACCGGGAATGATTTTATCCAGGAATTTTTTGGTGCCGGGGAAGTATTTGGCGAATTGGAAATGTTTACGGAAGAATTGAGTTTTTGCACCATTGAGGCCCTTACTCCCGTGACCTACTATAAAATACCCAAAAAGGCATTTCTCGCCCTCATACAGAACGATGCCAAATTCAATGCACTTGTACTGAAGTTGATGGCCTCAAAAATCAGGTATACCGCCTTGCGGCATTCCTACAATCAATCCCATTCCCTGGAGGCGAACCTTAAAAGACTATTGAACGAATTTCCCGACTTACTCCATGAAATCCCAAAAAATGACATTGCCAACTACTTGGGTATTACGACCAGAAGTTTGAATAGGGCCCTCAAAGCACGGAATGAATTTTAGGCCAACCCATGATCAAGGGACACTATTTTAACATATTTCAATGACGGAACCTTATTGTAGGATTATCCAGTTCAAACCGATGTTACCTATGGAGTATGGTTTAGAGGTAGGCCCTTTCCTGACCATTCAAATAAATGGGGTAATGGAAACCGTCCAGTTTTTTTAGCAAGTGCAGTAGTTTTTGCTTTTCATCGTCCTCCAAGTTTTTAGAGATCATATTTGCGGCACCCGGTACGGTTTGATACCCCAACGCCACTGCTTTTTCACCGTTCTGGGTCAACCGTAGGAGTTTGCTCCGTTTATCTTCCGGATTGGGAAACTCTTCGATAAGCCCTTTGTTCAGCAACCGTTTTATGACCCCCATACCTGTGGATTTATCAAAAGCCATCATGCGAATCAAATCCGTTTTGGCCACTTCCTTGTTTTTGTCAAGAACAGCAGAAAAGGTAAATTCCATAGCTGTGGCAAAAGGGGTGCCCTCCAAAACCATTTTTATATAGGTAGTGGCATAACGATTGAGTCTGCCGAGATGGGCAGCCAATTCGGCTTCAATACTATGTCCGGTTATGGAAAGTGTGTTGGATCCGGTCCTGGCATCCTTCCTTGCATGCAACCATTCCAAAAAGGCAACCAGGTCACCATGTCCCCCACGGTCCTCCTTTTTAAATTCCCCTACGAGCAAAACCAGTTCCCTGGTGAGATCATAAGCATCCATAAAACCACTATTTAACACTAAATTAAATAAAAATACTATTTTTTAGCATCTTTTTGTTTAATATTTGTGCTAAATAATAAAACAAAATGAATAAAGTTAGGTCAACTATATTCCTATTACCCTTATTTCTCCTGTTCACTTCGTATCTGGCCAATGCCCAGATTACTACGGCCTTGTATGGAACCGTAACGGATGAATTGGGCGCACCAATTGCAGGGGCATCCATTTATCTAGAAGGGACCGAAAAAGGGGCTCAAACCGACTTTGATGGCAATTATGAAATCCTGGACATCACTCCTGGAACGTACAACCTTATCGCAAGCTATATTGGCTATGAGACCCAGACCCAATACAATGTCATTATCCGTTCAAAAGGTACGCCCAATTATAATTTCATACTTAAGGAAGCGGCCCAGCAATTGGATGAAGTTGTGGTTTCCAACGCCAATACCATAAGTAGACCCAAAGAAACCCCATTATCCACGCAGTCATTATCCGCAGTTGAAATTGCCACCTATCCCGGAAGCAATAATGATGTGGTCCAGGTAGCACAGACGCTTCCCGGTGTGTCCCCCTCCATTGGTGGCTTCCGTAACGACTTAATAATCCGTGGTGGGGCGCCCAATGAAACGGTGTATTATCTGGATGGCATGGAGATTCCAAACATCAACCACTTTTCAACACAGGGGAGTGCCGGTGGTCCCGTGGGTATGATCAATGTCTCCTTTATTGATAACGTTACCTTGTCCACATCGGCTTTTGGGGCCCGGTATGACAATCCGTTATCCGGGGTGCTTCAATTCAGTCAGCGAAACGGCAACAGTCGCAACTTCAATGGTAATTTTAGGGTCAGCGCCAGTGAAGCGGCCCTAACCTTGGAAGGGCCCCTTTTCAAAAAAAGTGCCAATGAGTCAAAAACAACTTTTCTCGCTTCGGTGAGACGAAGTTACCTTCAATTTCTGTTTGAAGTCATTGGCCTTCCCTTCCGACCCAATTATTGGGATTATCAGTATAAAATCAATCATAAAATCGATTCGTACAATGATATCAGCCTCATTGGTTTGGGATCTATTGATGATTTTTCGGTGGAAGCGCCAGAAGAGTTCGAGGCTGAACAGCAAGCGCAATTGGATCAGGCGCCCTTTATCGAACAACGGACAAATGCCATTGGACTAAGCTGGAAAAACAGATTCAAGGACGGTAGCGGGTTTATGCAGGCTACATTGAGCAACAATACCCTGGTGAACACCTTTACCCGCTACGAAGATCCGGAAAACGAAGTTGGAGTGATCTTTAGAAACGATGCCACCGAATCCGAGACCAAACTGCGCTATGACCTGACAAAGTTCTTTGGGGATTGGAAATTCAACTCCGGTCTTAATGTACAATTCTCCGACTATGAAAACGAAACGCAAAACCTAACGGACAATATTGCTTTCAACTCGGCCATAGATTTTTTTAAATACGGATTCTTTTCCAACGTTACAAAGTCCTTTTTTAATGATAAACTCGATTTTTCATTTGGTTTTCGATTGGACGATGACACCTTTACCGAACAGGACAATCTATTGTCCACATTTTCACCCCGATTGTCCCTGTCTTATGAGTTTTCTGAAAACTGGAGGGTCAATGGCTCCCTGGGCCGTTACTTCAAGTTGCCCCCCTACACCATTCTTGGCTTTAGAAACAATGATGGGGATTTAGTGAACCAAAATGTACGGTATACCCAAAGTGACCACCTTGTTTTGGGACTACAACATTATTTTGGGCCTTCATCCAGCATTTCATTGGAAGGGTTTTACAAATGGTATGACGATTATCCTGTTTCCGTCCTGGATGGGGTTTCCCTGGCCAATAAGGGAGCTGATTTTGAGGTGTTGGGCAGTGAGGATGTGGAAACCGTGGGCCGGGGCAGAAGTTATGGTGCCGAGCTACAGTTCCAACAGAAGCTATCGAACAATTTTTACGGTATTTTCTCCTACACCTGGTTCTACAGTGAATTTACCGGTTTTGATAGGAACACTTTTCTACCGTCTGTCTGGGACAGCCGCCATCTTATTTCCTTTGTGGGTGGATATAAATTAAAACGTAACTGGGAAATCAGTGCCCGTTACCGTTTTGCAGGGGAAACACCATTTGTACCGACCGATCTGGAGGCCACTTTGGCCAATTATCCGGAAGTGATTCTCGATTATGATCGCCTTGGAGAGGAAAACTTGGCCATTTTTAGCCAATTGGATATTAGGATAGACAAAAAATGGAACTTGAAAAAGCTTTCCCTGGATGTTTTTGTGGAAGCGCAAAACGTTCTGGGCCAAGAAATTCCGCAACCCACTGAATTTGGATTGGCGCGGGGCACGGACGGTACCATAATAGAGCCCAGAAGTCTTGTGTCCATTGAAAGTGATACCGGCCAAATTATACCGAGTATAGGAATTGTTGTGGATTTTTGAGTGTTATCCCAACCCCACATCCAAGGTCATCATTATAATAAATCCGCCGATAAAGCCCATAGTGGCCACATCGGTGTATTTATCCCGTTGGGTTTCCGGGATGACCTCTTCAACCACCACAAAAATCATGGCTCCAGCTGCAAAAGCCAGGGCATAGGGCAAAATAGGTTCAAAGGTAAGAACGGCCCATGCCCCCAAAACCCCGGCAATGGGTTCCACAATTGCAGAAGCTTGGCCATACATCCAACTCTTCCTTCGGCTTAGCCCCTGTCTCCGCATGGGGACGGCTACGGCAAAACCCTCAGGAAAGTTCTGTAATCCAATTCCCAATGCCAAAGCTATGGCACCTCCAATAGTGGCACCTTCAAAACCGGAGGCCACTCCTCCAAAGAGTACACCTACCGCCAATCCTTCCGGAATATTGTGCAAGGTAATGGCCAATACCAAAAGTGTGGTGCGGTGCCAGGGCGTTTTTACCCCTTCGGCCTCATCTATTTTAAAATTGATATGCAAGTGCGGCATTACCTTATCGAGTCCAAAAATGAACAACGCCCCCAATAAAAAACCTATCGCGGCCGGAATGACCTTTACAAAGCCCTCACCTTCACTCATTTCTATGCCTGGGGCCAATAAGCTCCAAAAACTCGCGGCGACCATGACACCTCCGGTAAAACCCAACATCCCGTCCATCAATGCCCGGTTTGGGCTTTTGAACAAAAAGACCAATCCGGCCCCGGCAGCGGTCAGCCCCCAGGTAAAAAGGGTAGCGTACAGAGCGGCCAAGATGGGATCGATACTTTCAAAATACGTAATTAGCTGTTCCATTAGTCGTGTTGTTTTACATAAAGGTTGGACGCTATTTGATTGGATATGTGCAACCGACGACCATCAATCGCTATTTCGATGGAATCATCAAAATCTTCCCGTTCCAATATCTGAATGGAATGACCAAGGGCAATATTGTTTTTGTCCAAATACTGTAAAAAGGAGGACGAGGTATCCTTCACCCCTACGCAGACCCCTTTGGCCATTATCGGTAGCTCGCTCAACAACTGCTTGTCCCGTTCTTGAAATTCCCCACTTTTGGTGGGAATGGGATCGCCATGGGGATCATACTTGGGAAAATCGAGCAGTTCATCAATCTTATCAATCAGCTTTTCACTTTTAATATGTTCCAATTGTTCGGCCACTTCATGGACCTCATCCCAATTAAAATCCAGCTTTTTTACCAAAAACACTTCCCAAAGTCGATGTTTCCTAACAATGGACAAGGCCGTTTTTTTACCCTTTTCCGTTAAGGTAACCCCTTGATAACGCACATAATTTACCAGGCCCTTACGGGCCAATCTTTTGGCCATGTCCGTAACGGAAGAGGGTTTGGTCTCCATCTCCTCCGCAATGGAATTGGTAGAGATCAACTGGGTTTCATTCCCTCCCAAATGAAAAATGGTCTTGATATAGTTTTCTTCGGCCCGTGTCAAGAAAAAAGCTTTCCGCAAAAATACATTTTATTTATCAAAAACTATTTTTAGATTCATCTAAATTTAGGGTTTTGAAGTTGATGGTTGATGGTTAAGGGTTAAGGGTTAAGGGTTGGAAGTTGGAAGTTGGAAGTTGGAAGTTGGAAGTTGGAAGTTGGAAGTTGGAAGTTGGAAGTTGGAAGTTGGAAGTTGGAAGTTAAAGGTTAAAGGTTAAAGGTTAAAGGTTAAAGGTTAAAGGTTAAGATAAAGCAAGTCCGGTTTCTTCAGGTGCCAAAAAAAAACCGGCGACGGAACGTACACCGGTTTTAACTAACTAACTTAAACTAAACTAACTATTTATTGATGCTTTTAAAACTTAATACCCCGGGTTTTGGACCAACTCTGGATTCCGTTGCATTTCGGAGTCCGCTATTGGCAATAATAAATGTCTTTCCTCAAAGATTTGGCCAAAGGTATTCTGCCTTCCCACCAAAGTAAAAAAGGTTACCTCGCCATTGGAACCTGAAGGATACAAACGTGTCCGTACCATATCGAACCAAAGCTTAAAGTCGAATATCAATTCGCGGTTTCGCTCCTTCCAAACCTCTTCCACAAAACCTGTCACGGAAAGCCCGGCAAGTTCTGTCCGTATGGTCTCGGGGTCTGTGGTCCAGTAGGCCCTGGCCCTTACCTGGGTCAAGTAATCCACGGCTTCGGCAGTTACCCCTTCGGATCGGGCTATGGCCTCCGCAGCAATCAACAAGGCTTCTGGATAGCTGTATACCCTCAAATTTTTGGAGGACTGCGCCGTAGTAAAGAACGGTTCTTCATCCAACCAGATATAGGGGGTTACCGGAAAGGTAATCTCATCACCGCCACCCGTAACAAAGCTGGTATGGAAATACTGCTTTTCCTGCGCCCTAAGGTCAAGAACCTGATCGTACTGTTCATAAAGTTCGGGTCTGGGCCCGTACGCATTTTGGATATTTGCATAGGCAGATCCCACCGAACCACTGACGGAGGCTGGAAAAGACCATTGCGGATAGGGAAATGAACGGATACCTACCTCATATTCTATTTGATAGATATAGTCATTGGCCAAAGTTTTGGCCAAGCGCATTTTGTTATAGGCACTGTTTTCAAGTATAACATTTCCATCCCCATCCCTATCATGCGGCGTAAGGGAGAAGGCGCCGCTATTGATTACCTCACGTGCAGCCGTTGCGGCGTTGGCATAGTTGTCCTGGGATAAGGGAAATCCACTCATGGTAAGGTACACATCTGCCAACAGCATTTGGGCGGTTTCCGTAGTGATTCGGAAACCATTATCTACCATAGTACCACTAGGGAGACTTCCCGCCGCGATGGCAATGTTCAAATCGGCCACTATTTGGGCATAGACTTCGGAAACCGGGGCGCGGGCCACAAAGATCTCATCCACACTGCCCACGGGTTCAAGAATTAGGGGTACATCCCCAAACATACGGACCAGGTAGAAGTACGCAAAGGCACGAAAGAAACTCGCCTGTGCCAATAAATCACTACGTTCCTCCTCGGAAAGGCCCGGGGTATCGGGAATATTTGCAATGGCCAGGTTGGCACCAGAAATACCCACATAAAGACTTGCCCATATGCCATTTAATGTAGCGTCAATTTCCGTAGGGGAAATTGCCAATTGCTGGGCAAGATCTACCTGGCGCTCCTGACCATTGAACTCATTATCGAAAAAACCGGAAAGGTACTGTAGGTACATAATCCGTGCTCCACTGAACACCCCCTGACTGATATACATCTGTGGAGCCCCATTCTGATATAAAAAGTTTACGGCACTCTGCGCCTGGCCGGGCTCCGTAAAGAATTGATCGACACTTAGCTGGTCCCGGGGCTCCTCTTCCAAAAAGTCGGAACAGGATACCGTGAATAGCACAAAACTCAAAAAGCCTAGTATTCTTAAAGTTTTCATAGCCATTAAAAATTAAGGTTAAAGCCAAGGGTAAAGGTTCTGGGCCTTGGATATTGAAAAAAGAAAATATTCTGTCCGAATGGATTGATATTCGAAGACCCTTCTGGGTCGAATCCCTGAAAACTATCGGACTGTATAACAAAAGCGTTGTCCACACTTGTATATATCCTAAGCATGTTAAGGCCTATGGAACTGACAAATTCTTCGGGTAGCGTATAGCCCAGGGTGAACAAATTGCCCCGAAGGTACGAGCCATCCGCCACCCAACGGCTATCTACCTGACTGTTCTGGCCGGACGTCCCTTGATTTCGGATTTCCTGAACCTGGGTATTTTGGTTCTGGGGGGTCCACCCTTCGGTCAATATGGTACGTAGGCCGTTGGCAATACCGGACCGGTCCTCCGTGGAGTGAAGGGCCTGCTGTAGAATGTCCACATCAAAAACAAACTGTAGGTCCATGGTAAAATCAAATCTGCCCAGACGGAAGTTGTTGATAAAACTCCCCGTCCATACGGGCAGCCCGTTACCGATAATGGTCCGCTCCTCAGAGCGTCTTGCCTCCCCAGGCAGGGCCCCTACTGCAGCAGCTTCGGCAGCTTGGTCCGTACCCCAAATACCAAGGCGCTCCAGACCCCAGAAAGACGATACCGGCTCCCCTACACGGAGTATGGTGTTGCTACCGGAAACAAAATTTGGCCCTGGAAAGATATCCTCATCATTTGCTCCCAATTTCTCTATCCGGTTTTTGTTGTAGTTCATATTGAACACAGCTTCCCAAAAGAAATTCTCCTTGGAGTACAGCGAACTTATGGAGATGTCCGCCCCTCTATTGGAGATGGAACCAATATTGTCCCGGATGGTGGAAAAACCGGTGGAACGCGGGATAGGCCTATTGAGCAATAGGTCTTCGGTAAGTTTGTAATAATAATCCAGTTCCAGACTGATCCTCGGATTTGTTTTGGTGGTCAATTCCACGCCCACATCAAATTGGGTGGTGGTTTCCCAACCTACATCCGGGTTGGGGATACGACTTACAAAACTGTCATTGACCCGCTGGCCATTGATCAGGGCCGTACCCGAATTAATAGTGGCCAGGGTAGAATACGGCGCTATTTCCGTATTACCGGTAACTCCATAGCTAGTCCTTAGTTTTAGCCGGTCCACGAAGGAAGATTCCGAAAGGAAATCCTCTTCGGACAGCACCCAGCCCAAACCTATGGAGGGAAAGAAGCCATACTTATTATTGGATCCAAAACGGGAAGATCCATCCACACGACCGGTCAAGGTCATCAAATACTTGTCCTTATAGGTATATCCTATCCTGGTAAAATAAGAGTTGATGGACCAATCCTCGAAACCCGATGTAGGCGTACCAAAAATACTACCCGATTGTAGGCGGTAGAAGGAAAGCGAATTGTCCGGAAATCCTTCCGATCTGGCACCAAACCCAAAGAAGGTACGCGCTTGCCAACTCGCCCCCAGAACGGCATTGATCCTCGAATTTTCAAAGGATTTGTTATAGGTAAGGAAATTCTCCTGTTGCCAAAAGGTTACTTTTTCTTCCAAAACGCTTGCCCTTCCCAGGGGGGCCGAAATGTTGAGCAAATCGTTCGGTTCAAAATTTTGAAAGGTCCTGTCCTGTTTGTCAATACCAAACTGGGTCTTAAAATCCAATCCCTCCATGATATTGAACTCAAAGTAAACATTCCCAAATATCTGGTTTCGCAACCTACGCCGTGTCTCGGTCTCCAGGACATGGACCGGGTTGGCCATAGCCTCCAAATTAAAGTTATCGGTTATGGTACGACTGTTGGACCAGCTACCATCCGGAAAACGCACCGGGAATATGGGTGGCATCTCAATCATGGTACGCCTTGGCATTTGGTTGCCCCCGGTTTCCTGATATGAATTCTCTACGGTATAGTTCACCAATAAATTGGCACCGAAGGATAGCCAATCCTTTATTTTGGTGTCATAGGCCAATTTTCCGTTCCACCGTTCCAGATCATTGTTCAGCATGATTCCTTCAATGTCCGCAAAATTCAAAAAGACCCCAACCGAAGAGTTCCCATTTCTTTGCTGAATGGCCAGTTGGTGGTTGTGCGTAAAGGCCGTACGGGTGGCTTCTTCCTGCCAATCCGTATCGTACAATGGATTGCCCTGGGCATCAAAAAGCCGGGGATCCTCCCTGGTCAAAATGGGTGCTATGGTAATATCGTCCCGATATTTTGGGGTGTTGGCAAAACCGGTCTCCACTACTTCCAGAAACTCCTCGGCATTGAGCAGATCCATCTTTTTCCGCAATGTCCCCGCACTCACAAAGGCATCATAGGAAACCGTTAACCCATCGGTCTTTGCCCCACGTCTTGTGGTAACCAGGATAACGCCGTTGGCACCACGGGCACCATAGATTGCCGTGGAGGAGGCATCTTTAAGCACCTCCATGCTCGCAATATCATTGGGATTGAGAAACTCAAAATCTTCCATGACCACCCCATCCACCACAAAAAGGGGATCGGAACTGGAGTTAATCGTACCCAGTCCCCTTATAATAATCCGTGGTTGGGCGGTTGGGCTTCCGGAATTAAGGTACACATTGGCACCGGCAACCCGGCCCTGCAGGCCCTGTATGGCATTGGCCACCGGTCTTTGTAGAATGTCCTCGCCATCCACACTGGACACGGAACCGGTCACATCGGACTTTCGCTGTACCCCGTAGCCCACCAATACCACCTCCTCCAATTGGGCGGTATCCGTACTGAGCTGAACCAGCATTTCCTGACCTGGGGTAGCATTTACCTCTTTGGCCTCAAAACCTATATACGAGAAGACCAGCACGGCATCACTGTTTTGGATGGAAATGGTAAACTTGCCATCAAAATCCGTGACCACCCCATTTTGCGTACCCTTTTCAAGAACGTTTGCTCCTGGCAAGGGACTGCCATTTGCATCGGTTACCGTACCCGATACTTGAAGTTGTTGATCTTCCTCTTTTTTTTCTGGTGGGGAAATCACCTCGGCAGCCTTCGGCACGGGAAGGGAACGCAGGATAATCAATTTTCGTCTTAACTTATAGGAGATATCCGTTTGTTGAAACAGTCTTTTTAAAACGCTGGATAACCTTTCGTTATCTGCGGACAGGGAAACCCGTTGGTCCGCATTAATTTCATCGTTCATGTACACGAACTTAAAGTCCGTGAGGGCCTCTATTTCCTCAAGTACCCGTTGCATGGCCGTGTCCTCAAAGTTTAGGCTAACCTTGGCCCGCTGGGAATAGATATTGGCATGTATCGATAGGATGGAGGCTAGTAAGAGAAAGAGCGTGAGCTTCACCGCTAGGCCGATTTTAACGGAATTGGACTCAAAAAATCCAATTCCTTTGAATTTTTCCATAATTTTAAAGGATTTTAGTTAACTACTAGTTGATTATTGATCCATCGGGGAATGGTACCAGCATTTCCCGATTTTTTTTGTCTGTGGTTTTTTTGGCATTTATTTCATGGGCAATGGTATTTTAAGTTTGTTCAATTCTCGGGTTTGTTTATGATGATTTCGTCCCCATGGACTTCAAAATGGAAAGGGATGATTTCGCTAAGGGATTCCATTACTTCCCCAATGGTTTCAATATCGTAGCTCGCCGTGAACACCTTATCGTTTAAGCTTGGGTAATTATTTGTAATGGATATGTCATAAAACCGTTGCAACTTGGGAACGATCTGTGCAAAAGGTGTTCGTTTCAACACCAGTCTCCCATGAATCCATGAGGTGTAAAGTTCCGTATCTACCGCTTCCATGACCATGGCATCGTTGGTTTTGTCCCAGGAGGCCATATGTCCGGGCTCCAGTACCATGGGCTCGGCAATCGGTTTGTTCTTGTTGGAAAGGCCTACGGAACCAGAGACCAGAACCGTATTTATTTCCTTGTCCTCGGGATATGCCTTTACATTGAAAGCCGTGCCCAATACCGTTACGACCAAATCATTACTGGTAACGATAAAAGGACGTTTAGTATCCTCGCTTACCTCAAAAAAGGCCTCGCCCGTTAAAAACACCTCCCTATGCTGCCCTTTGATGAACTTGATCGGGTACTTTATGGAAGAACCTGAATTGAGGTGTACTTTGGTCCCATCTGAAAGGGTTATCCCAAATCGCTTGGCGTAGGGGATCGTTAACGTATTATAGACCAATTTATCCACAGGGACCGAATCCGAATACGAGAGGTTGGTCCCTTGTTTGGCCACCACCACATTCCCTTCATCATCTTTGATCGTTAAAGACCCGTCCTCCTTCAATACTTTCACCTCCCCGTTTTCCAACTGCAGGGTAATGGCATTTTTGTCGACCATCGGCATCCGTTCTTCAGGGGTTTGTACCGAATTGAACATGTACCAAGTGGCAATACCCAAAAGGCCAATAAAAACAGCGGCATATCTAAGAATAGGTTTTGTCCAAAGCGGCTTTCTTGGGGAGGGGCCAATTGGGTCAATTTTCTGGAGTACCTTTTCCCAAACGGCGGTTTCGTCCAAGGTTTCCAATTCTTTGATATCCTTACCGGATTTCTGAATCAGCGCTATCCGATCAAAGATTTTCCTGTTTTCATTTGACGAATGTAGCCATGAATCGAATTCCCGCTGTTCCACCTCGGAAAGATCGGACGTCAGTTTTTTTACGATAAGTTTAGCTATTTCCATAAACCTATTTCATGGATAAAAGGGCATGCCCCTTTATAAGAAGACACAGAATATCATAAAAAGGGTGATGTTAAAATTGAAAAAAAACAAAAATAGGCTACTTCCAATACGAAATTAATAATAACAGCAGAAGGGATTGCGTGTCCTGAAGTTCCACACGAAGGATCCTATACGCTTTTTTCATATGGGATTTAACGGTGTTCACGGAAATATTTAAGGTTTCGGCAGCACTACTGTATTTTTGCCCTTCCATGGCACAGAGTTCAAACACTTTTTTGCATTGTAGGGGTAAATTCTGTACAGCCTTTCTAATATCATCATCATGGTCTTTCTTGGGCAGATTTTCGCTAAGGGGAAACTTCAATACGTTCTCGGTAATGGGCTCCATTTTTTTTGATTGCCTGATTTTATTGAGACAGGCATTTTTCACCGATTTCCTAACGTACCCTTCCATATCACGTACATCGTAGTTTTTCCGGGTCAATAACGAGATGAAAACGTCCTGTACAATATCCTCGGCTTCGGCAAGATTCGCAACATAGCTATAGGCAAGTAAGCATAGTACTTGATATTGCTTCTTAAATAGTTTTTCTATGGTACCAAGCCACTGATTATCCATGTAGGTCAATTCAAAATCTTAAGCGGACTATCCCCAAAATATGACGAACATACAATTTTGTACGAGTGAAATTCGTCAACGGAGCATCCTGGAATTTCAAATCCGCATAAGGAAAGATACAAAATAATATTTTTCACCTGGAATGGAAACCTTCATCCCTACGGCTCAGGGTAACTTCATTTAAAGCATTTTGAACCGGTCGAAAATTTGTGTCCCTTTTGAAGGTTTCCGGAGTGCTTGATAGTATCTCCGCGAGGTAAAAAGCGCCCGTTCAACCTTTTTCAATTGGGCAACGTGAGTCGATTTTGGAACACGTGGAAGGAAAATAGCAATGATTCCCGCTAGTACCCATACCGCCTTCTCAAAAACATGTAGAAAAACTTTGATACTATTTCTTCACACCATTCCTTCCTTTAAAACAGCGGATTTACCTATGATATGTCTTTGATGTTCATATACACATACATATTTTAACGCTCCGTAGCTGCTCCCAGGTGCTTTTAAAAATCAATATTATTTTTTCAAATACACTGATATTGAATGTGTTACAAGAAAGCTAAGTGCCATTTTCCTAGTATTTTTTCGCTACTTTAGAGCGCAAACCATAACCCGTATCCATGGAGATGGAGGCTCTACATAAGGTTCCCCTTAAGGAAAAAATTGGTTACGCCCTAGGTGATGGTGCGGCCAATATTGCCTGGCGCGGCGTAGCCACATTTTTGTTTATCTATTATACCGATGTTGTTGGCCTCGATCCCGTAACTGTGGGCGTACTCTTCTTGGTGGCGCGCTTTGGGGATGGGATAAGTGATGTTTTGATGGGTATTTTAGGAGATCGGACCAAATCCAAATATGGAAAGTTCCGACCTTGGATCCTTTGGACAGCCGTTCCGTTGGCAGCCATTCTTGCCCTGTTGTTCACCAACCCTGATTTTAGCGATACCGGCAAAGTGGTCTATGCCTACATCACGTACATCTTGTTTACATTGCTCTATACCGCCAACAACATTCCCTATGGTGCCTTAATGGCGGTCATGACAGGAGATGATAAGGAACGGATCAGTATAGGGTCCTTTAGGATGGTTGGGGCTTTTGCCGGGGGAATGCTTGTACAGGGAGCCTTGCTTTTTTTGGTCATTTATTTTGGTAATGTCAATCCTTTGGTAGAGGTAGAAAAATTAGAACCCGAGAAATTCGAGGTGGCCGTAACGGCTTCAAAGGATGTTGAAAATGTACGCATCAAAACGGAAAATGGCATAGGCCAGTTTGTGTGGTTGGACGCTAAGGTGGATAACGGTGGGGATTCCCCAACCCATACAAAGAGTTTTCAGATGAAAAAGGGCGAAACGTATTCGTTCCTGGTGAGCGGAGAGCAAAACCTAAATCCGGAATCCTTCTCCATTATTGACCAAAGTAAGGGATACAGCCATTCCATGTATCTCATGTCCGCTTTCTTAGCACTATTTATGCTCATCACTTTTTATACTACTAAAGAAAGGGTGCAACCCCCAAAAGGGCAGCTGAACAACCTGAAACAGGATTTCAGGGATCTCATTGCAAATAAACCATGGTTGGTATTGTTGGCAATTGGACTATTGTTCAACATATACAATTCCATTAAACAAGGCATCACCATAATTTACTTTACCCACTACCTGAATGACCAGCTGTTGTCCGCATCCTATTTGGTAGGGCTCATGTTGGCTTCCATTGTAGGGGCAATTGCGACGGCATCTTTGGGGAAAAGATTGGGCAAGCGAAATCTTTTTATGGTTGCCCTACTGTTTTCCGGGTTGGTAAATGCCCTTATTGTATTTTGCGGGCCGGAGGACATCATCGCCATATTTGGTATAGGCATCCTTTCGGAATTTGCCGCAGCCATGTTCCCAACCTTGTTTTTTGTCATGTTGGGTGATGCGGCAGATTACTCCGAATGGAAAAATGGTAGAAGGGCAACAGGATTAATTTATTCCGCAGGCTCTTTTGCCACTAAATTTGGGGGCGGTATTGCCGGGGCAATTATTGGACTGATTTTAGGGGCTTTTCATTATGATGGCCAAGATCTGTCCACCATTCCAGCGGCAATTCCCGGAATTAAAATGTTGATGAGTTGGGTCCCCTGTACCATAACCATTATAGCCGCCGCCCTAATGGTCGGGTATCCTTTGACCAATATCAAAATGGCTGGGATAACGGAAGTCCTAAATCAACGCAGAGACCAATAATACGCTTATACTGAATTAGAAATGAAACATTTTCCAAGTGATTTTTTGTGGGGTACGGCCACCTCTTCCTACCAAATTGAGGGAGCGGCCAATTTAGATGGAAAAGGTCCTTCCATCTGGGATGCCTTTGCCTCCATTCCCGGTAAAGTAAAAAACAATGAGACGGGCAATTTGGCCTGTGATCATTACCATAGGTTTGAGGAAGATGTCCAACTCATGAAAGATATGGGCGTTAACGCCTATCGTTTTTCCATTTCATGGTCCCGTATACTACCAACGGGCAAGGGTGCCGTCAATGAAAAAGGAATCCAATTTTATTCCAAATTGATCGATTCCCTTTTAAGGGCCGGTATAGAACCCTGGGTGACCTTGTACCATTGGGATTTGCCTTTGGCCCTTCAACTGGAGGATGATGGTTGGTTGGGAAGCACGTTACCGGACCATTTTGCCAATTACGCCAAAATCTGCTTTGACCGTTTTGGAGATCGTGTCAAAAGCTGGATTACCTTAAACGAACCTTGGGTCGCCGCCATGCTGGGTTATGGACAAGGGGTTTTTGCCCCAGGACGTACATCCAACACCGAACCCTATCGCGCCGCACATCAATTGATTTTGGCGCATGCCAAGGCGGTTACCATTTACCGTAAGGAATATGGGCATCAAAATGGAAAAATAGGCATTACCAATAATGGCGATTGGAGGGAACCCTTAACCCTTAACCAAAAGGATTTGGAGGCCGCTGAACGCGCATTGGAATTTTTTCTGGCCTGGTTCGCCGACCCTATTTACAAAGGGGATTATCCACAAGTAATGAGGGAGCGGCTGGGGTCCAGACTACCAAAGTTTACGGACCAGGAAAAAGAGTTGATCAAAGGAACTTCGGACTTTTTTGGATTGAACCATTACACGACCATGTATGCCGCCCATCATATTGGGCGATTGAAGGAAGGCAGTGTTTATGGTAATGGAGGGATTTCAGAAGATCAGGACGTGACCCTCCTGCAGGATCCGAATTGGCCGGTGACCTCGATGAATTGGGCGGTGGTTCCATGGGGTTGCCGAAAGCTTTTGAGATGGATAAACGACAGGTACGATCGGCCCGACATATACATCACCGAAAACGGATGTTCGTACCCCGATCTGCTCGTGGATGGCAAAGTGGACGACACACTACGGGTTGCATTTTACAAAGGGTATTTGGAAGCGTGTCAACAAGCCATTGCGGAAGGCATTCCGCTCAAAGGATACTTTGCATGGTCCTTTATGGACAATTTTGAATGGGCATCCGGCTATGAGAAACGGTTTGGGCTACATTATGTCGATTTTGAAACCTTGGAACGGATCCCTAAAAAGTCAGCCCTCTGGTACAAGGAAGTGATTTCCAAAAACGGTATCTAATTCCATGGTCCGTTACTATTTGGGATAGGTAAGCTCTGGTTATATGGTTACCTTTGGGAAATGCCCACCTACGACTACATTATTATCGGTGCAGGAGCTTCTGGCCTTTTATTGGCCGACGCCTTGGGAAAAGACCGCTATTTTTCGGACAAATCGATTTTAGTCCTTGATAGGGATCAAAAAAATAAAAACGATAGGACCTGGTGCTTTTGGGAAGCGGGCAAAGGGCAATTTGACGATATCCTTTACCGAAGGTGGGCAAAAATTCATTTTGCCGGGGAAAAACTGGACATCAAGCCCGAAATTGCCCCCTATTCCTACAAAATGTTAAGGGGCATCGACTTTTACAATCACTATTTGCAAAAGATAAGGGCCTACCCCAATGTAGATTTCCTCGAAGAAAGCGTTCAGGAATTGGTGGAAAAAAACGATGGGGTGTTGGTCATGGGCAAAAACCAAACCTTTGAGGGGCACTATATATTCGATAGCCGATTTGAGTACCAAAAACTAAAATCACAATCCAAATATCCCATTTTGCAACAGCACTTTTTGGGATGGTTCATACAGACCGATCGCCCTGTTTTTGATGTGGATACGGCTACGTTTATGGATTTTTCCATTCCACAAAAAGGGAATACCCGTTTTATGTACGTGCTACCATTTTCCACCACCGAGGCCTTGGTAGAATACACCTTGTTCTCGGAAAAGGTGCTGGAAAAAACGGAATACGAAAAAGCAATTGAAGATTACATTGTGCAGGATTTAGGCATAACGGAGTATACCATAACGGATATTGAACAGGGAAACATCCCGATGACCTGCCATGATTTTGCCGAGGAAAACAGCGATCGTATTTTAAAAATTGGTATCGCCGGAGGTTGGGCAAAGGCCAGTACGGGATATACCTTTTATAGCTCAACCAGAAAGGTTACACAGTTGGCGAACTATCTTAAGTTGAACAAACCTCTAAAGGATTTTCAGAAAAAGAACCGATTTTGGTTTTATGATCTCTTGCTATTGGATATTCTTTTTAGCCGTAACCATTTGGGAAGGAACATATTTGAATCCCTTTTTAGACGTCGCAAACCACAACTTATCTTTAAGTTTTTGGACCAGGACACCTCCCCCTTTGAGGAACTGTACATTATGGCTGCCCCAAAACCATGGCCATTTATCAAGGCGCTTTGGGGCAGGCTTTTCTAAACGGTTGGTTTCCTCAAATTTCCACCAAATTCAACCCATAGGGCTTTACATACTTTGAGCAATTCAATCCCATGGTATACTTATAGGGTTCTTTAAAAATGGATATTCCCTTGTTCTCCTGGCTATCGGCCACTTCTTCGGCTTCCACCACTATTACTTCGACCTCTACCGCCGCCGCTTCCCCCGGATCTTGGCCTAAAACCTTCCGGAAGAATAACCTTATAAATTGCTGTGGTAACCCCTCCCGGATAAGCGCCCCATACTTCAATTTCCCCAATTTCAACCCTTTCTGACTGGTATCTTGTGCCTGCCAAAATTCGTATCCTGTTTCCGGATCTTGAAGTTACATAGGTATATACATCAACTTTAATGGATTTCAACGGACCCAGATTAACCCCATTAACTATAATGTCAGGGCCATCTATTTGGGTAATTTCCAATTCGTACTTACCCGGATCATGGATGGTTTTAACGGTTGCCCCCAATCCAATGCCCCCTTTACCGGCATCAAGGAGCAATTGTCCCACAACGTACTCATAACTATCAATTACTTCCAAGGCTTGGGAAACAACACCCTGGGAAACCAACAACAAGAAAACGAACAAATACCTCATGACTAAAACTTTCGATTAAACGTTAACTTGAATTTTTTGTCCGTATCCCAATAGCCATAATTTGATGTCGGTATGTTGTACTCTTTTTTGAAAACTATGGTGTTATTGATGATCTCAGGTGTAAAATCCACAAATTGTGTGTCATCAAATTGAAATCTGGTTTTTTCATCAAATTGCTGTGCACAGGGATAGATACATTCCATCTCGATCTTAACCAACTCCAATCCCTCATCAAAGGTGAAGGATTGTTCACTTGCCAAGTAATCCACAGTAATGATCTCCGTGGTCTCCAAAGCCTCCGAATCCTCTGTATCGCAGGCGTACACTAGTAAAACTGTAAGTAATAGGGCGAATCTTTTCATTTTTGTAGGGTTATTCCGTGTCTTATGTAAGATACCACTTTTTAGGTGCTCAAACAACGGTTTACAAAAACTTAATTTTAAGGCTAAATAATCCTAAGGTATTATAATGTCGGTCACATTACATTAGGTCCCAAAGTGGGATACTATCTTTTATGGGCAACGCATTTTTAAGTTGTGCCCAAGCCCAAAAAACCTTGATCATTTCCAGGATTGCGTGCCGGAACACCGATTAGGGGTATCCCCAATTAGTTACTTCGTTCCATTAAATTTTCGCCCATAAGTCGAAGTACCCTTTTTCCTTCTTCATCCCCCTCAATTCTGGAAAGTGAACCAAAGGCCAATTGGGTATAGTGCGCAATGGCATTTTTTGTGGCCCCCACGGCACCACTTCTTGTGAAAAGCTTCTTAACCAGGGCTATTTTGCCTGTATTATCCTTGAGCTGGACCTCAAACTCCTGTAGTAAGGTTTCCCTATCCTTTTTGTCCGCCAGTTCCATTGCTTTAAGGTATAGGAAGGTTTTTTTATTCTCAATGATATCCCCTCCCACTTGTTTTCCAAAAGTCTCTGGATTTCCAAAAGCATCCAAATAATCGTCCTGCAGCTGAAAGGCAATACCAAGGTTCTTGCCAAATTCATAGATCAAATCCTGATTTTTTGTGGAGGCCCTAGCTATGATTGCGCCCATTTTTAAAGCGGCAGCGATCAAAACCGAAGTTTTGTATTCTATCATTTTTAAATATTCCGGAATGGTAACATCCGCCCTCGCTTCAAAATCCACATCGTATTGCTGCCCTTCACATACTTCCTTTGCCGTTTTGTTGAACAACAGAAAAAGTTCCTTTAGCACCTCACCCTGGTACCCTTCCAAAAACTGATAGGAATTAATGAGCATAACGTCACCGGAGAGGATTCCCGTGTTTATGTCCCATTTTTCATGAACCGTTTGTTTTCCCCTTCGCAATGGGGCATCGTCCATAATATCATCATGGACCAGGGAAAAGTTATGGAACACTTCCACGGCCATTGCCGCACCCAAGGCGGATTGGTAATTTGTTCCAAACAATTCAGCCGCAATTAGGGTAAGTACAGGACGCAATCGTTTTCCTCCCAACCCCAAAATGTAGGTAACGGGACCATACAGCCCATTGGGCTCTTGGGGACCCTGATAACTTTCCAAATACGCTACAAACTGTTTCTGATAAAAAGTGAGGGGCTGCATGCGAATAATTTTGCCTAAAAATACATTGCCTGTTACAATTAAGTTGTATGCACGTCCAACAGAAGTAGAAAATTTCAAAAAAAATGCAATGGATTTTAAATCCATCGTCTTTAAAGGTGAACAAGGGCATAAAAATGCTAACGGATGAGTCCGAAAAACAATAGCCAACTTAAAATATCGGCATTTTTCGCGGAGGAGTACCATGCACTTAAAGGGTATGTTACCTCTAAAATTGATGATACGGCCGATAGGGATGCCGAGGATATACTCCAAGATGTGGCCCTTAGGATATTCTCCAGACCGGAAAGTGCGCTGCCCATAAACAACATTCCCGGTTTTGTGTATAGCGCAATCAAAAACAGAATAATAGACACTATGCGGACAAAAAAGGAAAAACGCTACGAGGAAAGTGATTTGGACCACCTTTGGACGGAATTTGCAGACTTGTTTTACGGAACGGAGGATTTTCCTTATCCAACACATGTCATCAATCAATTAAAGACGGCCATCATGGAATTAAAACCCCCATATCGGGATATTATACTTGCTGTTGACTTTGAGGGCTATTCCTACAGGGAGATTTCAACGGAAACGGGGATTCCCGAAGGCACTTTAATGTCCAGAAGGCATCGGGCCATGTCCCTCCTCTTAAAAAAACTGGAACACAACATAACTTCATAAAAAATAAAGATCATGGATTACAAAAATGAATTGGAACAAAAGATAGAACATAAGGTAACCGATTATGTGGCCAAGGGTTTTAAAATCTTCTTTTTTGCCCTGTTTATGGTGGGATTGCTATTCCTTATCGGTTATGTCGTAATGCTATTATGGAACTGGTTAATGCCCGAGCTATTTGGATTAACGACCATTACGTACTGGCAGGCCTTCGGAATCCTTATACTGGCCAAAATCATTTTTGGTTTTGGGGGGGGGAATGGCCCGGGAAAGAAATACAAAAGGAAATGGAAGTCCCAGCGAACCCCAAAGTCCTGTGGCCCACTCCGAAAGGATTTTTCAGAATGGAAGTATTACGATAGGTTTTGGAAAGAAGAGGGGGAGTCTGCCTTTAAGGCCTACGTGGAAAAACAGAGAAACCATGGAGAAAAAGAATAACCGTATCCATGTTAGGCATAGGTCGCCCAGATTCAGCGGTTTTTTTACCATTTCAGGCAAAAAAACCACAACTCGGTCCAATTTCATTCTATTCCTACGTCATTATAAACAAGGTTTGTAGAAGATTAGAAACTCGTTAAATAAATGTAAAACTTTGGAAACTTTTTTTGTTTTTACAGTTTCCAGTTTAGTTTTGGTCCCTCAAATGAGAAACGACATTTTAAATAAGGCGACCGATCTTTTTTTAAACTACGGGTTTAAAAGTGTGACCATGGATGATTTGGCTCAGGAAATGGGGATATCCAAAAAGACCATTTACAGTCATTTTGAAAACAAGACCAAGTTGGTCGAAGAGGCCACGATGAACCTTTTTTGGGAAATATCAAATGGAATAGACCATATCATTGCGCTAAAGAAAAACCCCATCGAAGAGTTATATGAAATCAAAAAATTCGTGATGGTCCGTTTAAAGGATGAGAAGGCCTCCACACTTTACCAGTTACAGAAATACTATCCCAGACTCTTTGAGACCCTAAAGAAAAAGGAGATTGAGGTAATGCAGGACTGTCTGGTCGATAACATTAGAAGGGGAATGGACATTGGTATTTACCGTGAAAATTTAAACGTGCAGTTTGTGGCACGTATTTATTTTTCCGGTGCCATAAGTTTAAGCGACCACGATCTTTTTCCGGTATCCCTATTCAATAAGGTTGAGTTGGAAGACTACTTTCTGGAATACCATCTAAGGGGGATCGTCACCCCAAAAGGACGAAAAATATTGAACGAAATCATCAATTCAAATCAAGAATAAATGCGAACGATCATCAAACTAAGTATCATACTATTGTTTTGGTCCGTACCACTAAGTGCACAGGAAACCAAAACCTCATTCTCTTTGGATGAGGCCATAGCCTATGCGCTGGAACACAACTACCAATCCATTAATGCGAGCAGGGATTTGGTGGACGCCCAAAAGCAAAAATGGGAGACCATCGCCTCCGGATTGCCACAAATTGATGGAAGTGTGTCCTACCAAAACCAAATAAAACAGCAGTTGGCACAGATTCCAGGGGACCTTGTCCCAGGTGCGGAACCAGGAACCTTTATAGAGGTCGCCTTCGGTCAGCCCCAAACGGCCATTGCATCCGCCACGTTGACCCAACAAATCTTTGATGGCTCCTATATTGTAGGGGTACAGGCCACCAAGGCCTTCATCCAATTTAGCAAGAACAACAAGGAAAAAACCGATTTGGATGTCACACGGTCCGTGGTAGAAGCCTATGGCAACGTATTGCTGGCCCAAGAGAGCGTGGCCATCTTTGAAAAGAACACGGCCACTTTGGAGAAAAACCTTTATGAGACCAAAAAGATTTTTGAAAATGGCCTGGGAGATGAAGAGAGCGTGGACCAGTTACAGATTACGCTTTCCTCCGTGGACAACCAATTGAAGAATGCAAGGCGGTTGGAAAAGATTACCTTACAGATGCTCAACCTTATGATGGGCATCCCTTTGGACAATCCTACCCAATTGACCGAAAATCTGGATGCCCTTACGCAAAGGAAAATAGATTACGGCCTTTTGGATACCCAGCTTGTAATGGAAGAAAATATAGACTACAAGACGGTCTTTAATCTTAATGAGCAACGATTCTTTGAGTTGAAATTGGCAAAAAGTAGGGCGCTGCCCACACTAAACGCTTTTATCAACTATGGGGGAAACTCCTTTAGTGACCAATTCAACTTTCTAAGTCAAGGCCAACAATGGTTCGGCTTCTCCACCTTTGGGGTGGACCTGAACATTCCCATTTTTAGTTCTTTGGGAAGAAGTGCCAGTACCCAGCGGGCCAAAATTGCCTATGAAAAAGCAAAGACCCAGCTTACGGAAACCCAGGAACAAGTAAGGTTGCAATTGGAAAATGCCAAAAGCGACTACATTCTGGCCATAGAAGAATACCAGACCTCCAAGGATAATTTGGAGCTGGCAGAACGGATTGAAAACAAAAACCAGATAAAATATTCCGAAGGCCTGGCCACCAGTTTTGAACTGCGCCAAGCACAGACCCAATTATACGATACCCAGCAAGAATACCTGCAGTCCATGGTAGATGTGATCAACCGTAAGACTGATTTGGAAATTATTTTAAACAAATAAAATCAATCAAAATGAAAAAAATTGTTTTACTCATACTTACGGCATTGGTCATCATCTCTTGTGGTGGTGGAAGCTCCAGCTCAGTTGAAGACGTACTGGGTTCGGATGTCAAGACGATTCGGGCAAAAAGGACCGAGGTAGAGACCCAACTCAAGGCATTGGAAGACCAAATTGCCCTGTTGGATTCCGCTTTGGCCGCAAAAGATGATAACGCCAAGCTCCCTTTGGTGACCACTTTTAAAGCAAAAGAGGAAAAGTTTGATCACTATTTGGAGCTGCAAGGAGACGTTATGACCAAACAGAATGTCCTCATATATCCAGAAATGTCCGGAACGCTGCAACGCGTTTATGTAAAAGAAGGCCAAAATGTAGCTAAAGGACAGCTTTTGGCCAGTATCGATGATGGTGGCCTATCCAGTCAATTGACACAAATGGAAACACAGTTGGACCTGGCCAAAACCACTTTTGAACGTCAAAAAAGATTGTGGGAGCAGAACATTGGTTCTGAAATTCAATATTTACAGGCAAAAACGCAATATGAAGCACAAGAAAGTGCGGTAGCGCAGATGCAAAGCCAGGTGGCCAAATCCAGTATTAGGGCCCCATTCTCCGGAATCATAGATGACGTCATCAAGGATCAAGGTACGGTTGTAGCTCCCGGTCAAGGCTCTGAAGTTTTTCGGATCGTTAACCTTTCCGATATGTATATTGAAGTGGAAGTACCGGAAAGCCATCTCCCCAATGTCACCGCCAATAAGGAGGCCAAAGTCTATTTTCCCGTACTGGGAGACAGTGTGACCACCAAGGTAAGGCAAACCGGGAATTTTATAAATCCCGCCAATAGGGCTTTTACCGCAGAGATTCCGGTGCCTGCCAATGGGGGAAAAATTAAGCCAAACCTTACTGCCAGGGTAATGATCAATGATTACACCAATGAAAGTGCCATCTTGATCCCCCAAAGCATTGTTTCGGAAAATGCCGAGGGAGAGCAATATGTGTACCTGGTGGAAGCGGATTCTTCCAATTCTGGAATGGTTGCCAGAAAGGCCATCATAACCACAGGAAAAACCCAAGGGGACCACGTGGAAGTCCTATCGGGAATCAACAGTGGTGACGGTGTTATTGATGAAGGGGCGCGCAGTGTTCGCGATGGACAAAAAGTAAAGGTCCATTCCGATGGTTTAGGATTAACGACCAATTAAAAACATTATGGGAAAACAGCAAAAAAGCATAAACAAGGAATTTAAGCTGGCCTCTTGGGCCATTGACAACAAAACCACGATGTATGTTTTGATTGTCGTGATACTTTTCCTGGGCGCATCGGCCTATTTCAGTATGCCCAGGGAAAACTTTCCTGAAATCAAGGAAACCAAGATTTATATCAGTTCCCTTTATCCAGGAAACACTGCGGAGGATATTGAAAAGCTCATAACCGACCCTTTGGAGGACGAGTTAAAAACGGTAAGCAATGTAATCGAGATTACTTCGACCTCCCAGGAGGATTATTCGATCATCGTTGTTGAATTTGATGAAAAAATCTCAGTTGAAGCCGCCAAACAAAAGGTAAAGGATGAAGTAGACTCGCAAACGGCCGGGGAAGACTGGCCTACCTTCAACGATGCCAAAGTGGAGCCCAACGTCTTCGATTTAAGTATGTCCGAGGAAATTCCCATTCTCAACATCAACATCTCTGGAGACTATCCAGTGGATAGGCTCAAGGAATTTGGCGAGTACTTGGAAGATGAAATTGAAAGTCTCCAGGAAATAAAGCAAGTGGATATCCGGGGCGCACAGGAAAAAGAAGTGGAAGTGGCCGTGGATATCTATAAAATGATGGCCGCCCAAGTGAGTTTTGATGATGTTATCAGCAAGATTAGTCAGGAAAATACGACCATCTCCGCGGGTAACTTGATCACCAGCGGCCAAAGACGGACCATAAGGATCCTTGGAGAAATTGAAAGCCCTTCGGAGCTGGAGGATTTTGTCGTCAAATCTGAAAACAACAATCCCATCTATCTTAAGGATATCGCGGAAATCTCCTTTAAAGAGGAGGACAAGACCACCTATGCCCGTGAATTTGGGCATCCTGTGGTCATGTTGGATGTTAAAAAGCGTGCCGGGAAGAATATGGTTGCCGCTGCGGAGCAAATTCAGGAAATCGTAGAGGATGCCAAGGCAAATGTGTTCCCCCAGGACCTGGAAATCACCATTGCCAATGACCAATCCTCAAAGACCATTGGACAGGTAGATGATCTGGTCAACAATATCATCTTTGGGATCATCCTGGTGGTTACCGTATTAATGTTCTTCCTTGGCTTTAAGAATGCGCTTTTTGTGGGGTTTGCCATCCCCATGTCCATGTTCATGTCCTTAATGATCCTGAACACTTTGGGCTATACCATGAATACCATGATCTTGTTTGGTTTGATTATGGGACTTGGGATGTTGGTGGACAACGGAATTGTGGTAGTGGAAAATGTCTATCGCCTAATGGATAAAGAGGGAATGTCAAGGATCCAGGCCGCAAAAAAGGGGATTGGAGAGATTGCCTTTCCCATTATCATTTCCACCGCAACAACCGTCGCAGCCTTTATTCCGTTGGGTTTATGGCCTGGGGTCATGGGCCAGTTCATGATTTACTTCCCGGTAACCCTGTCCGTGGTGTTGGGGTCTTCCCTCTTTGTGGCCATCTTCTTTAACTCCGTTTTGGTTTCCCAGTTCATGAAAACCGAGGATGAGGAAATGCCCTTTGCACAGATCATCCGGCTAACGGCCATTATGGGAACTTTTGGCGTGATCATTTTAATTTTTGGAGGGGAATATCGCGCATTGGGATCTTTGATGATCGTAACCGGAATTTTGCTTTGGGGCTATCGCCTGTTCCTTAGAAAGTGGGCCAATGGATTCCAAAACAAGATTTTGCCAAAATGGGAACGCTGGTACGAAAAAACCTTGCGGTATGCACTTTCGGCAAGAAGACCAATTTACATCGCCATTGGAACATTTGTCCTATTGATCATTGCCTTTATGGGCTTTGGGGCTTCCGTGGGGAGCCAGCGTACCAAGGTGGAGTTCTTCCCGGACAACACCCCAAACCAGATTATAGTCTACATTGAATATCCCGAAGGCACGGATATAGAAAAGACCAATACCATCACCAATGATATTGAAAAACGGGTGTACGATATCATCAATGAGGATTCCTATATGAACGGTGGCTACAACTTCCTAACGGAAAGTGCCGTATCACAGGTTGGGGAAGGGGCAGGCAATCCGCAAACCGATGGTGGTTCCCAGGCAGAAATGCCACACCGGGGAAAGATTACCGCCACCATGCGGGAATACAAATATCGAGATGGGGCAGATAGTAATGAACTGCTAAAGAAGGTTCAGGAAGCCCTTAAGGATATCTATCCCGGAGTAGCGATATCGGTCGAAAAAGATGCCATTGGTCCTCCCGTAGGCTATCCCATTAATATTGAATTGGAGGGTAATGACTATACGGAGTTGATCAATACCGCCGAAAAAATGCGAAATTTCATTAACTCCAAAAACATTCCCGGAGTAGATGAACTCAAAATTGATGTGAACAAATCCAAACCCTCCATGGTGGTCCAGGTAGACCGTAAGAAAGCAGGGGAGTTGGGCGTTCCTACAGGAATGGTTGGTCAACAACTTAGGAATTCCATCTTTGGGGCAAAAGCAGGAATCTATAAAGAAGACGGGGAGGATTATGACATCTATGTGCGTTTCAATAAGGAAAATCGATACAATACCAGTGCCATCTTTAACCAGCGGGTGACTTTTAGGGACCAGTCTTCCGGTCAAATCAAGGAAGTACCTGTTTCTGCAGTGGCCAAACAAGTGAATACGTCTGGGTTCAGCGCTATAAAACATAGGGATACCCGAAGGGTAGTAACCGTTTATTCCGCTCTGGCCCCCGGATTTACGGATGCTGGCGCAGTCGTGAGCAAAATTCAGGATGAGATGACCTCTTTCACGGAACTGCCCAGCGCCATTAAAATAGATTATACTGGGCAATTGGAAGAAGAGGCAAAACAAATGGCCTTTTTGATGGGTGCCTTTTTCACTGGATTGGGATTGATCTTCTTCATCTTGATATTCCAATTTAATTCGGTCACAAAACCGGCAATCATTATGTTGGCCATCTTCTTAAGCTTAATAGGCGTATTTGGGGGAATTGTATTGACCGGTAGTGCCTTTGTGATTATGATGACCATGATGGGAATCATATCCTTGGCCGGAATTGTTGTGAACAATGGAGTGGTACTCTTGGATTACACACAATTGTTGATAGACCGTAAAAAAGTGGCCCTTGGCCTCAATGAAGAGGATATGTTGGCGCCAAATGACTTTTATGAAGCTGTAATAAAAGGAGGAAAAGCAAGATTGCGTCCTGTATTGCTTACTGCCATTACCACCATTCTTGGATTGATTCCGTTGGCAACAGGTTTTAACATCAACTTTTTTACCTTGCTCAGCGAGTTCAATCCACAAATCTATTTTGGTGGTGACAATGTTATTTTTTGGGGTCCCTTGGCCTGGACAGTAATCTATGGTCTTATTGTCGCCACATTCCTCACCTTGGTCGTGGTCCCAATTTTGTTCAGTATCGTCTACAAAATAAAGGTCCGCATCAAAAGGAACAGAATACAAAAAGTAGAGAAGAAAAAAGAAGAGTTGGGCATGGCGGCATAGCCCTTCCATGTAGGTATAAAAAAAGCCCCGGACAAAATGCCGGGGCTTTTTTTAATTCATTACGTTAACTATAATTGTACCGAAACCACTTCTGATTGGTTCCAATTCTTTACAGAGGCAATTCGATTGTTCTCAAAATCCACCTCCTTTAAAATTTCGCCTTCCCAGAAAAACCATTTTCCTTCCCTTTTGCCATCCACATATTTCCCAGAGGCAATTTTCTTACCTTTTACATCGTACATAAACCATTGTCCGTGTAATTTACCTTTTAACAGATAACCTGTCTGTGCTATTTCACCATTTTCATGAAAATATGTAGCTTTTACCATTTTCCCCACTTTTTCCAAAGTCGGTTTGGTATTTTGCGCGTACATACCAACCGAAAACATAACCGCAAGAATCAATAATACTTTCTTCATAATATATGGGTTTGTTATTTCTATCTTTAACATTAACGATACAAAGATACAAATTATTTTACTTTTAATTCATTTTAAAGTAACTATTTATTTACATTAAATTTACATTAATCTTGTAAATATCTGTTTTTGAATTAGTTGAATTTTTTAAAGAAAAACTATAAAAATTTATATTCTGTATAAACGGTCAAAAAAACCGTATAAACGGTATTTTAAAAGCTGGCCAAAAAATGTCCCAGCAAAAATGGAACTCACTAAATTTGCCGTTCAAAATGCATATTCATGTACAGAACCCATACCTGTGGCGAATTAGGAGCCTCGCATATTGACCAACAGGTCGTTTTAAGTGGTTGGATTGCCAAATTACGTGATAAAGGCTTTGTCGTCTGGATAGATCTACGCGACCGTTACGGGATAACGCAGCTCGTCTTTGATGAAGAACGGACTCCAAAAGACCTTTTGGAACAAGCCCGAAACCTGGGAAGGGAAACCGTACTACAGATAAAGGGTAAGGTCATTGAACGCGCTTCCAAAAACCCCAATATTCCAACCGGCGCCATAGAAGTATTGGTCAATGAGCTCACCATTCTCAATGAAGCACTGCTTCCCCCCTTTACCATTGAGGATGAGTCCGACGGTGGGGAAGACCTTCGGATGAAATATCGTTATTTGGACATTCGTAGGAATCCGGTAAAAAACAACCTCATCTTTAGGCATAAGGTTACCATGGAGGTTCGTAAATATCTGTCCGACCAGGGATTCATTGAGGTGGAAACCCCGTATTTGATCAAATCCACCCCCGAAGGGGCACGCGATTTCTTGGTGCCAAGCCGAATGAACGAGGGCCAATTCTATGCCCTGCCCCAATCCCCCCAGACCTTTAAACAATTACTTATGGTAGGGGGAATGGACAAGTATTTCCAAATCGTAAAGTGTTTTAGGGATGAAGATCTCCGCGCAGATCGTCAACCGGAGTTCACCCAAATAGACTGTGAAATGGCCTTTGTGGAACAAGAAGATATCCTTAACACCTTTGAAGGATTGACCAAATACCTGCTTAAGGAAACCAAGGGTGTTGTGGCAGGGGATTTCCCCCGAATGACCTATGATGAAGCCATGAAACGGTATGGAAATGACAAACCCGATATCCGTTTTGGTATGGAGTTTGGCGAACTCAATGAAGTTTCACAGCACAGGGATTTCAACGTTTTCAATGCTGCCGAATTGGTAGTTGGGATTGCCGTTCCAGGTGCTGCTTCCTACACCAGAAAGGAAATTGACAAACTCATTGATTGGGTAAAACGGCCACAAGTAGGCGCCAAGGGCATGGTCTATGTAAAGTGCAATGAAGACGGTTCCTATAAGTCTTCCGTCGACAAATTCTATGATCAGGACGATTTGGCCAAATGGGCACTGGCCACCGGAGCCCAGAAAGGGGATTTGATTTGTGTCCTTTCCGGGGAAAGAAATTCCACAAGAAGCCAGCTTAGTGCCTTGCGTATGGAAATGGCGGAACGATTGGGTTTACGCAAACCCGATGAATTTGCCCCGCTTTGGGTCATTGACTTCCCTTTGTTGGAGTTGGATGAGGAAACAGGACACTACCACGCCATGCACCATCCTTTCACCTCTCCAAAACCCGGTCAATTGGAACTCCTGGATTCCAATCCTGGGGCGGTACGGGCCAATGCCTATGATTTGGTGCTGAACGGCAATGAAATTGGGGGTGGTTCCATTCGAATCCACGATAAGGAAACACAGGCCATTATGTTTAAGCATTTAGGTTTTACCCCTGAAGAAGCCAAGGCCCAATTCGGATTTTTGATGGATGCCTTTCAATATGGGGCGCCACCCCATGGCGGTATTGCCTTTGGTTTAGATCGATTGGTCGCCATCTTGGGTGGACAGGAAACCATTAGGGATTTTATCGCCTTCCCCAAAAACAATAGTGGCCGGGATGTGATGATCGATGCCCCGGCAACAATTGATCAAGGGCAATTAAAGGAGTTACATTTGAAATTGGATTTATAATAGTCTTTAGATGTAAGACCGCCTCCGTGATGGCATTTATACAATCGTATTGTTCCAAAAACCTCATGAAGAAATCCAATTCTTACTACTTTTATTGGAAATGAAAGAATGGGTTAAACTATGGGTGTTTTTAACGGTACTGGCAACCGCACCAAATAGTGGGGCACAACAAAAACCCAGCGAACTTCTTTACAAGGATCAAGTGGGTTATTTACCCCCGTCCAATAAAGACCATTCCGAGGATTTTACACGGTGTAATCCAAACCTTCCCCTAGGTTTTTATAGTAGTTCAGGACCTTACATCTACAAAGGGAACAAAAGCAGGTTCAGAAAATTCATTCTTGAACGTTTCAACAACAATGATTTTGATGACAACGGTATTTTAAATCTCCGCTTTATTATCAATTGTCATGGAGAAGTTGGGGATATTGAGGTGAATGAATTGGATTATGGTTTTGAAAAAATGGCGATGTCCAATGCCTTGGTGGATAAATTAAAGGAACTTGCCTTTAAAAAGGAGAATTGGAATTTCAATTTGGTTGAAAAGCCAATGGACTACTATATGTATTTACTATTTAGAATTGAAAATGGGAAAGTGGTCGAAATACTTCCATAGTCTTTCGGTTGTTTTGATGGTCTCATGCCATGGACAGGAAAACGTTGAAAAACTAAATCGTACAAAAGAGGCGGATTCCATCTTCAATCTGGATAAAAAACTTTTTCAAGGGTCAAAGGAAAGTCAGCAAATACTTGAGAAAGTAATTCAGGTCGATTCAACCCATGACGACGCCCTAAGGGAAATTTCCGTCCCCTTTCTAAAAAGGGGTATGCCTTATGAATGGAAACCACTTTATGAAAAGGCCATAAAACAAGACCCCCAGACATGGGTTCCCATGCGCGGATATCTTTATCTTCTCTTTTATCGCGATTACAAAAAAGCCATAGCGGACTTCAACGCTTCGGATACCCTGACCCCACATTTGGATTACCCCCAGGGGCATAGTGTGGACTACTGGCGGGGCATTGCCTATCTCGGGCTTAAAGATTACGAGGCCGCCATACAGTACTGGAACAAGCACATCAAAAAAGAGTCCGAAGCATCTGGTGAGGATTGGGTTGAACTGGAAGCATTTTTATATCGTGGCATTGTTTTTTATGAAATGGGCGAATTCCAAAAAGCAATCGCCAATTTTCAAAAGATAAAGGATTATTTTACGCACTCTGCCGAGTCAAAATACTATTGGGCCAAGTGTTTGCTGGCCTTAGGTAAAAAAGACGAAGTAATGCCATTGTTGAACGAGGCCCTGGCAGATTATAAAAACGAACTGCGGCTTTCCCATAATTATGTGGAAATGCCCTATCAAATCTACTTATCGGATATTGAGGAATTAAAATCCTCCTTATTGCCTTAATTTTACCAATTCATAACCGGGTAAACGTGCCAAACCTGAAAATACTCCTCCGAAAGTTCCTTAAATGGCGATACCGAAATATCTCCAACAAGACCTTTATACAGATTATGAGCGTTTTGGTAGGGTTTTTGGCAGGATTGGTTGCCGTAACCTTAAAAAACCTCACCTATTTTATTGAGGCCCTTCTTGAAAAAGGGATAAGTATTTCCCAAAACCAATTGTATTTTATCCTGCCCGTTATGGGTCTTGCCTTGGTGTATCTGTATGTGAAGTTTATCCATAAACACCCCTTGGGCCATGCCATTTCCTCCATTTTGTTCTCCCTGTCCAAAAACAAGGGCCTGTTGGACATCAAAAAAATATACTCCCCTTTAATTGCCGCTCCCTTGACCGTGGGGTTTGGAGGTTCCGTTGGGTTACTGGGCCCTGCAATTGAATCCGGAGCCGCCGTAAGCTCAAACCTGAGCCGATTTTTCCATATTGAGGCAAAGACCCGCTCCCTCTTGATCGCCTGTGCATCTGCGGGGGCCATAGCCTCCATTTTCCAGTCCCCCATCGCAGCCATCATTTTTGCCGTTGAGGTCTTTAGTTTGGACCTGACCATGTTATCCGTGTTGCCCTTGTTATTGGCATCCATATCCGGAGTGCTTACCTCCTATTTTTTTCTGGGGAACGAAACCCTGTTCAATTTTTCACTTTCAGAAGGGTTCCGTCTCGAAGACACGCTTTTCTACATTGTCTTGGGATTGGGTACCGGGATTGCCTCCGTGTATTTTACAAAAATGTATTTCTGGATCCTTTCATTGTTCAAGCCTTTTAAAAGTCCAAAATACAAGCTTTTGATCGGGGGGATCGCCATTGGTGCCATGCTCTATGTTATTCCACCGCTTTATGGGGAGGGTTTTGGGTTTATCAACGATCTGTTGGACGGAAGGGCGTTGATCGCCTTGGGAAACACCCCCTTCAATGATTATCTGGACAACATTTGGGTCGTGATTGCCCTGCTCTTCGGTATTACCATTTTTAAGGCCATAGCCATGACCACCACTTTTGCGGCCGGTGGTGCGGGAGGTGTGTTTATCCCTACCATGGTTATGGGCAGTGCCCTGGGCAATGTGGTGGCCAAAATCATCAATAACGTAGGTTTTGGTTTTCAGGTCAATGAGAGCAATTTTACCTTAATTGGTATGGCCGGCCTAATTGCCGGGGTCATCCATGCCCCGTTGACCGCAATCTTTTTAATTGCCGAAATCACCGGTGGATACCAACTCTTTGTTCCCCTAATGATTACGGCCTCCATATCATACCTCATTACCAAAAACACCTTGGACTATACCATTTACACCAAGGAACTGGCGGCAAAAGGCGAACTGTTGACCCACAATAAGGATGAGGCCGTACTTACATTGATGCAATTGGATGACGTGATCGAAACCAACTTCAAGTCCGTACATCCCGAAATGACCTTAGGGGAAATGTTGCACGAATCGGTTTCCAAATCCAATCGAAATATTTTTCCTGTACTTGTTGAAAAGCGAATGGTGGGTGTTGTGTTGTTGGATGATATTCGGGAATTTATGTTTGATACCAAAAAGCATGACAGCACCTTTGTAAAGGATTATATGCACCGACCCCCGGAATTTATTTTTTACACATCGGACAGTATGAAACAGGTAATGCAAAAATTTCAGGATAGTGGTGCCTGGAACCTTCCCGTTATCAAAGAAGACGAATACCTGGGATTTGTTTCCAAATCAAAGCTATTGACCGCCTACAGAAGAAAATTGATCACTTATACGCGTTAAAATGAAATTGAAATATCTGATAGTGGCCATCGTTTTGGCTTCTTTTGGTTCCATTATTTACGGCTTTCATATAAAACCCGAGGCGAACGCCATAGGAAACAAATTCATTGGTTTTGGCACAATTGGCCTGTTTTTGGTTGCCATGCCCCTATTTCTCTATAAGGAAAGCAAGGGTAAAAAAATGAAGGATTATATGTTAACCGAAGAAAACATTAGAAAAATGCGAAAGAAAGAGCGGAAAAAAGATGAAAATCAATAATTTTTAGATTATTTAAATTCAATTTAAACCATTCTATTACAAAAGGATTACTTTCGCACTTTAACACATTACTATTTCTAATGACTGGTACAGTAAAATTTTTCAATGAATCCAAGGGTTATGGATTTATTACCAACGATGAAACAGGCAAGGACATTTTTGTTCATGTAACAGCACTCAACGGTTTACAGTTGAATGATGGTGACAAGGTAGAATATGTAGAAGAAGAAGGAAGAAAAGGTTTGGTAGCCGGACAGGTCCAAATTATTTGATCGTAATATTTTATTTTGAGTACGCATTCGCCCGAGCTATTTGCTCGGGTTTTTTGTGGTCAATGGCGAAGGGACCGTTCCCTAGTTCAGATTTCTTTTTTGGATAAAAAAGCGTTTCAGCAATTCCGCTGATTCCAACTCCATAATTCCACTGACCACTTCAGTTTTGGGATGAAGTGTTGTTCCCATGACGCCAAAGCCCCTTTCCAAATCCCTTGCCCCGTAGACCAATTTGGAAATCTGGCTCCAATACAAGGCCCCCGCACACATCTGGCAGGGCTCCAAGGTCACGTACATTGTACATCCAGTAAGGTATTTACCCCCCAAAAAATTGGAAGCCGCCGTTATGGCCTGCATTTCGGCATGTGCGGTTACATCATGCAATTTCTCCGTTAAATTATGCGCCCGGCCTATAATCCGATTGTTGATCACAACCACTGCGCCCACGGGCACCTCACCATTTTCAAAAGCGGTTTCGGCCTCTTGCAGCGCCTTTTTCATAAAATAATTGTCGTCAAACGGGTTTTTCATAGTAGCTATTACCTACATCCAAATCTACAAATGAATAGGTAATAAAGTCTTCATATTAGGTATTTTTACAGCTTCATGGAATCCATCTTATCAGATATCAACTCATTGGGCGATTTAAGGAAGCTCTCTTTAGCCGATTTAACCGCAACTGCGAAAGAGCTCCGGGAGTTCATCATCAATATTGTGGCCACCAAGGAAGGTCATCTGGGCGCCAGTTTGGGTGTAGTGGAATTGACCATTGCCCTTCACTATGTTTTTGACACTCCAAATGACAAGTTAATTTGGGATGTGGGACACCAGGCTTACGGACATAAGATATTGACCGGGCGAAAAAACCTTTTTGACACCAACAGGCAATTGGGAGGGATCAGTGGGTTCCCCAAAAGAAGTGAAAGTCCCTATGATGATTTTGGTACGGGTCATAGTTCAACATCAATTTCCGCTATCCTGGGAATGGCCCTGGCCTCAAAAATCAACGGGGAAAAGGACAGGCAGCACATTGCGGTCATTGGCGATGCTTCCATAGCCAGTGGTATGGCCTTTGAAGGATTGAACCATTTGGGGGTTACCGATGCCAATGTCTTGATCGTCCTCAATGATAATGCCATTGGTATTGACCCAAGTGTAGGGGCCTTAAAAAAGTACCTGACCAACGTTAAAAAGGGAACCGCCAAAGACGAAAACATTTTTGAGTGTTTGAACCTGAATTACTCGGGACCCATTGATGGGCATGACCTGGAAGCACTAATCCAGGAACTGGAACGACTTAAAACCATAAAAGGCCCTCGCCTATTGCATATTAGTACCATTAAGGGAAAAGGCTTGAAACAGGCGGAAGAAAATCAGGTAGTGTACCATGCCCCAGGTAGATTTGATGCAAAGACCGGAGAGCAGATCATCAAAAAAAGGGAAGCACAACCGCCAAAGTTCCAGGATGTTTTTGGGCGTACCTTGGTTGAACTGGCCCGGGAGAACAAAAAGATAGTGGGGATAACCCCGGCTATGCCCACCGGAAGTTCCCTTAAATTTATGATGGAGGAAATGCCGGAAAGGGCATTTGACGTTGGCATTGCCGAACAGCATGCCGTAACCTTGGCAGCGGGAATGGTCATTGGGGGATCCATCCCTTTTTGCAATATCTATTCCACCTTTTTACAACGGGCCTATGACCAGGTAATCCATGATGTGGCCCTACAGCATATTCCCGTCATTTTCTGTTTGGACCGCGCAGGTTTGGTGGGACAGGATGGCCCTACCCATCATGGGGTCTTTGATTTGGCCTATTTGCGTTGCATCCCAAACATGCTGGTTTTTTCGCCAATGAACGAAATGGAATTGCGAAATATCATGTTCACGGCCCAAAAGGGTTTACAACAGCCCATTGCCATTCGCTATCCAAGGGGACGGGGAAACACCCTTAACTGGGAGCAACCCTTTGAGGAGATTGAAATCGGCACGGGGAAAACGCTAAAAAAAGGGAATAAGGTGGCCTTTTTGACCCTGGGCCCCATGGGCCATCAAGTAAAGGAACTGATTGCAGAACATCATTCACCGGAATTGTTTGGGCACTATGACATGCGATTTGTAAAACCTTTGGATGTTAAACTGCTCCACACCATTTTTGAGGAATACCAGCATATCATAACTTTGGAAGATGGTTGCCAGATAGGAGGTTTTGGGTCGGCAATAATAGAATTTGCCAATGAAAACAACTATCAAAGAACGATAAAGGTATTTGCCGTCCCAGATACGTTTATTGAGCATGGCACGATACCAGAATTGCATGATATTTGTGCTTTGAACGAGAAACATATTACCACATACCTTGAACAAATCGTATAAGTTTTTCCTCTTTGTCGCTATCTGTTGTTCCTATTTGGCTTTTGGACAGCGTACCCAGGATACCGTAAAAGATTCGCTCAGCCAAAAATCGGACACCACAAAAATAGATACCATTGTGATCCGATGGAAAAAAACCAAGCTGAAAATCAATGCTTTAGGGGTTCGTCGTATTGCACCAAAAACAGGATTGAACAAGACCAAGGCATTCACCGAAAAGCCAAAAAAGTTTGTCCCCCCCACCTTTTGGTTAAAGCAAAACAATCTTGGCCTCAATATCAATGAAGTAGCCTTTGTGAATTGGAATGCCGGTGGGGACAACTCCATCTCCGCTTTGGCCAATCTTGCTTTTGTTCGAAATTATAAATTTCGATACCTCACTTGGGAAAATGAACTGCGTTTTAGGTATGGTATCAATGCCCAGGAAGGAAGGTCATTGCGAAAAACAGAGGATCTGATCCGTTTCACATCCACTTTTGGTTTTCGAAAAGACACCTTGAGCAACTGGTTCTACTCTGCCAAGGCCAAGTTCAATACACAATTTTCCAATGGTTTCAATTACCCGGATAGGGAAACCCCCATTTCCCGGTTTATGGCCCCTGGTTATCTTTTCTTTGGAGCAGGAACCTCCTATATAAAACCGGACAATTCCCTTAACATCTATATATCGCCGACCACGCTAAAGGCCACCTTTGTATTGGACCAGGAACTGGCGGACAATGGAGCTTTTGGGGTCACCCCTGGGAACAATTCCTTTATCGAATTTGGTTTTTTATTGACCCAGACCTGGCAAACGGAAGTCTTTAAAAATGTACAGATGAACCATCGTATCAATCTATATACGGACTATTTAAGAAGCTTTGGAAATGTGGACATGGACTGGGAACTCAATTTTCAGTTTAAGGTCAACGAGTATATCAGTGCGAATATAGGGACACATGTCATTTACGACGACGATATTAAATTTGACCAGGTGGTAAATGATGCAGGTGAAGTCACCGATCCCGGCATACCAAGAATACAATTCAAACAGGCCCTGGGACTTGGCCTGGGGTATAGTTTTTAAAACTGCCCCCCTATCTTTTGGTGCAACTGCACCGCTGCACTGTCCGAAAGACTTGCCACAAAGCAACATGTATTCAATAAAATCCCATAGTGGGAGTCCACTGTTGCCCGATAGGGTATCGGCAAGGTTCGCAACACCAGTTTGTGGTAGGCACTTTCATTGTTCTCCTTTTTGGCAATGAGGGCTTCGGTATATACCTTAAGAATATCCCCAATGACCTTATAGCCCGAAAGCTCTTTTTCGACCACTTCCGGGGATTGGTAAATCCGCTCCACACTCAAGGCAATAATATCATTGATCTGGGCGGTGAATTGGCTCTTGTCCAGCAGGGCGGTTGGGAATTCCCCATGAAGTATGTCTTCTTCGTGCTCCACAAAGATGCTAACGGCTTCTTGGATCAGCGTATTGATGGCAAGCGCCCTTAAATAGCTCAACCGGTCACTGGTATGCACCATTTGGCTGTACTTAGAAGTGCTTATGGTATCCTTAACCAGTTTGATCAGATATTCCAATGCGTAATCCTCGGGGATGAACCCACGGTTAATACCGTCCTCAAAATCGATTATGGTATAACAAATATCGTCTGCCGCTTCGACCAGATAGGTTAAGGGATGGCGATGAAAACTCCGTCCCCCTTTCCCCTTCTTTTCCTGAAGCCCCAATTCTTCAGCCACCTCATAAAACAGTTCCTTCCCTTCTTGAAAGAAACCAAATTTTTTATCGGAGATATGTCTTGTAGGCCTTTTGGGCAAGGATTCTTTGGGATACTTCATAAAAGCGCCCAAAGTGGCATAACTCAAACGCAATCCCCCTGGAACTCCTTCGCGGGATTGGGTGAGTAACTTGAACCCATTGGCATTTCCTTCAAAATCCACGAGATCCTGATATTCCTTTTCGCTTAAGACCGATCGGTATTTTTTCCCTTCCCCAGCTCCAAAGAAAACGCCGATTGCCTTTTCCCCGCTATGTCCAAAAGGGGGGTTGCCAATATCATGGGCCAATGAGGACGCCGCCACAATGGCGCCAAAATCATTGAATTGATAGCCCAGGGAGTCGCGCAAATACGGATATTTTTCCAACAGCGCCTTTCCCGCAGTACGTCCCAGACTACGCCCTACGACCGAAACCTCCAAACTGTGTGTTAAACGGGTATGTACAAAATCCTTATTGGCCCCCATATGTATGGGCAATGGCACTACCTGGGTCTTGTCCTGCAAACTGCGGAAAGCGGCCGAAAAAATGATCCGGTCATAGTCCACTTCAAACCCCAAACGGGTCTCGTCCTGTGCTGCCCTTACTCTTTTTTTGGTGTCACCAAACCGTTTTAAAGAAAGCAACTGCTCCCAATTCATCAATACCTTAATTTTTTGCTGCAAGATACATTTTTAGTACCGTATCCAAAGGGATGGACAGGGTTCGTTCCACCGCAATAAATACAACCCCCGACTACTAAGTTAACCTTGATATAACCATAGCTTAACCTAAACTTCTTTTATTTGCACTTCTATTTTAAACACTTTGAGAAGAACACTTTTTTTATTTATCGCCTTGATTGGCGCATCTTTTGTTTCGGCCCAACAAACAGGAAGGATTTCAGGGAAGATTATGGACATGGAAATGGACGGGGAACCTTTGCTGTTCGCCAATGTCAATTTAAAGAACACTTTGTTCTCGGAACAGACCAATTTTCACGGAAACTTTGAATTTACGGGCGTCACTCCGGGCACCTACACCATGGTTGTCAGCTTTTTGGGTTACGAAACCATGGAATTTCCCTTGGTCGTTGAAGCGGGAAACACCACTTCCGTGAACAAAAGCTTGGCGGCACTCTCCGAAGGCTCCTCCCGATTACAACTATCCGATGCCAATACCACTGTATCAACGGAACAGGGTTCCACGGGTAAGGCAAGTAAAGCAAAGCGATAAAACAGCACCCCCTTTTTTGGGACGTGGGGATTTCAATTTTGAAAAAACTTGGCCCCTATTTTCCCTGGAGAACAAAAAGCACTACTGGTTTCATAACCTTATTTTAACTTACTAAAGAAATTATAGTAGCATTTTTGCTTACTTTCAGAATTCTATATGGGCGAGAACATCTACATTTTTATGGTTATTGCTTTGGCTATTTTGGCAATAACGGATCTTGTGGTTGGTGTAAGTAATGATGCTGTTAACTTTTTGAACTCGGCCATAGGTTCAAAAGCAATTTCATTCAGGACCATCATGATCGTGGCCAGTCTGGGCATTGCTTTTGGTGCAGTTTCCTCCAGTGGAATGATGGAGGTCGCCCGTAAGGGAATATTCAATCCTACCGAATTTGTCTTTGCCGAAATCATGATAATTTTTATGGCCGTCATGATTACGGACATCCTGCTGCTCGATTTTTTCAATACACTGGGGATGCCAACCTCAACTACCGTTTCCATCGTTTTTGAGCTTTTGGGTGCTGCGGTGGCCATTTCATTGGTTAAAATCATCGCTGTTGATGGCAGCTTCTCGGACCTTGGATCCTACATCAATACGGAAAAGGCAACAGAAATCATATTTGGCATCCTCTTATCGGTATTTATAGCCTTTACCATAGGTGCCATAGTACAGTTCCTTTCCAGGGTTTTGATTTCGTTCAAATTTGAAGAAAAGCCCAAATGGGTGGAAGCCCTTTTCGGGGGACTGGCCATAACTGCCATTATTTATTTCATATTGGTCAAAGGATTAAAAAGTGCGGACATCTTTGATGAATCGGTCATCAGTTTTATCTACGAGTATACCGAAATTTTCATTCTTGAAAACATCATTTTTTGGACCTTGCTTTCCTGGGCATTTTCCGTATGGTTAAAATGGAACATTTACAGGGTGGTCATTGTGCTCGGCACCTTTGCCTTGGCTATGGCCTTTGCCGGAAACGACTTGGTCAATTTCATTGGTGTTCCCATTGCCGCATTGCAATCGTTCCAAAACTGGCAAGGTTCCGGTATTGCACCCACCGAATTCAATATGCAGGGGCTTACCGCCGCGGTTCAGACGCCAACGCTGTTGCTTTTGCTCTCAGGAGGAATAATGGTATTGACCCTATGGTTTTCCTCCAAGGCAAAAAGCGTGGTAAAGACCAGCGTGGATTTGGCGAGACAAGATGAGGGCGAAGAGCGTTTTCAACCCAATTATCTGTCCCGGCAAATCGTTAAATTCAGTGTAACCGCTTTTGAAAGCCTATCGGCGATCATACCGCCTTCATTGAGCAAGCGCATCGATAAACAATTTGAAACCCCCAATACCTATATTCCCAAGAGTAAGGTCCAGGATATGCCCGCTTTTGATATGGTCAGGGCGGCCGTTAACCTAATGGTGGCCAGTGTGCTTATTTCCATAGCCACCTCAATGAAATTACCGTTATCCACAACCTATGTCACTTTTATGGTGACCATGGGCACCTCCCTGGCCGACCGTGCATGGGGTGCGGAAAGTGCGGTATACCGGGTTGCCGGGGTATTAAATGTTATTGGTGGCTGGTTTTTTACGGCATTCAGTGCGTTCACGGCGGCGGCCATCATCGCCTACATCCTGCATCTTGGAGGTCTGGTTTCCCTCATTATCCTTTTAGTGGTTGCTGCGGCCCTGATATTGCGAAACTATATGGCACACAACAAAAAAACCAAGGTCATTAAAGCAGAGGACAGTTTGCGCAGGGCCCATAGCAGTTCCATACAAGGGGTAATTGAGGAAAGTGCGGACAACATTGGCAAAATGATAAAACGCACCAATAAAATCTACACAGGGGCCATCAACGGTTTGGCCAGACATGATCTGGAAGCGTTACGGAAGAACAACAAGGGGGTTTCCAAAATGTCCAAGGAGATAGAGGATCTACAGAACAATATCTTCTATTTCATCAAAAACCTGGACGATTCCAGCGTTGGAGGGGCGAGTAATTTTTATATCAATTTGTTGGACCACTTACAGGATTTGGCCCAATCCCTGGAATTGATTTCCAAAATAGGCTACACCCATGTCAACAACAACCATAAAAAACTGAAGTACAATCAAATCAAGGAGTTAAAGGATTTGGACTTCAATCTGGAAAAGCTTTTTAATGATACTTCGGAAACCTTCAATGACCGTTCTTTTGAACGTATTGGGAAAATGCTGTCCACCAAGGATTCGTACATCACCTTGGTAGATGAAAAAATCGAAAAACAGGTTGCACGAACACGTACGGAAGAATCCAGCCCAAAGAACACACGGCTTTATTTTTCCTTATTGACGGAAAGTAAGGATTTGATCAAAGCCACCATGAAGCTTTTGGAGCTCTATTATTTAGAACATGACAGTTCCGTGGAACCGGCAAAAATCGATATTAAGACCATGTCGTGAGAAGCTTGTTCCCTCTACTCTGTATCATCCCATTATTCGCCATTCCCACTTTGGCCCAGGAACTGACCGGTCCCGAATTGCTCGAAAAGACCATTGCCTATCACGATCCCGACAACAACTGGAAAACGTTTAAGGGAACGTTGGAAGTGACCATGGAGACGCCCAATTCCTCAAAAAGGATCAGCAAAATTGGGATGGACCTTCCAAAATCCGTATTTGAATTGCACATTACCAAGGATGGCGATTCCTACGGCTACAAATTCAGCGGGGACACCTGTGAAACTTCACTTAATGGCACTTCCCAGATTTCGGAAGCGGACATCAAAAAATTTCGATTGACCTGCGAACGGGGAAAAACCATGAGGGATTACTACACCTACCTTTATGGACTACCCATGAAACTCAAGGACCCTGGTACCCTGGTGCATGAAACCGTGCAACGCAGAACATTTAAAGGGAAGGAATACTTGGTACTTAAGGTAAACTATCACGAAGGTGTGGGAAAGGATACCTGGTATTTCTACTTTGACCCACAAACCTATGCCATGAAGGTCTACCAGTTTTATCATGAGGAATCCAAGAATGATGGCGAGTATATTTTGCTCAGCGGACTGGAGGAAATCAATGGAATAAAAATGCCAAAAACCAGGAAGTGGTACTACAACAAAGACGACAAGTTCCTTGGGGTGGATCTACTGAACTGATCGTGGCAACAAATGATTGGACGATTACCGGTAAAAATTCATCTCATCCAGGTATTTCCAAACGGCATCTGACAAAAGTGCCCTAATATTCTTTCCTTTTTTATGTTCCTTTCGAATAAAGGTGGAGGAAATCTCCATAATGGGAGCATCTACCCTATGGATTTTTGGATGGTCCTTAAACGTATTCTCCTTAATACCACTGGAGATTCTGGGATACATATAAATATCGTATCCCTCCAAAATGGCCTCATAATTCTTCCATTTGTGAAACCCTTTTAAGTTATCCTCGCCCATAATAAGACAAAAGCGATGGTCTGGATAACGTTCCCCAATGTGTACCAGGGTATTGATGGTGTAATTGGGTTGGGGAAGGTCAAATTCAATTTTGCTGGCCTTTAGTTTTGGATAGTCTTGAATGGCCTCAAAAACCATTTGGTACCGATGGTGGTTATCCAAAAGGGACTGTTTTTGTTTAAACGGGCTTTTAGGGGTAACCACAAACCAAACCTCATCCAGGTCGGAGAACTCCGCCATGTGGTTGGCAATGATCAAATGACCGATATGAATGGGATTAAAGGTCCCAAAATAGAGCCCTACTTTTTTCATTCCTTTTTAGATGGATTGGGTATGGTGGCCCCTACAAAATCGGCTACCAATTTATGGGCCTCGCCCAGGGCAATGTCCAAATCGTAGTTCTTGATCACGGTATCAAATTGTGGCGCCGTGGCCAGTTCCACCGATGCCTTCGCTATCCGCATATTGATTTTGTCCTCACTCTCCGTACTTCGCTTTTTAAGTCGGATCTTTAATTCGTCCACACTTGGCGGTTTTACAAAAACGGCCAAGGTTTCCTTGGGATACTTTCTTTTTATCCGTAGACCACCCGCGACATCAATATCGAAAATTACGTTTTTCCCTTCTGCCCAAAGACGTTCCACCTCACTTTTCAAGGTGCCGTAAAAACTGTCCCGATACACCTCTTCCCATTCCAAAAAATCACCGTCCTTGATATGTTTTTTAAATTCCGAAATGGACATGAAATAATAGTGCTGCCCTTGTTTTTCCCGTCCCCTTTTAGGTCTAGAGGTAGCCGAAACGGAAAACGCCAAATTCAGTTCGGGTTGTTCCAACAAATGGCGTACTATGGTGGTCTTACCACTTCCCGAAGGTGCCGAAAATATGATAAGCTTGCCCCCTTTTGTCATAGCACGTTCAATAATTGTTCTTTGATCTTTTCCAACTCATCCTTCATTTGGACCACAATCTGCTGCATGGGCGCATAATTTGCCTTGGAACCAATGGTATTGATTTCCCTTCCGATCTCCTGACAGATAAAGCCAAGTTTTTTGCCGTTGGAATTTGAGGAATGTAAGGTGGTTTCAAAATAATCCAGATGATTTCCCAGACGGACCTTTTCCTCGGTGATGTCATACTTTTCCAAATAATAGATCAGCTCTTGCTCAAATCGATTTTCATCCACATCGGTTTTTAAATCGGCCACCGCCTTCTCCAATCGCTCCCGAATGGATTTCAATCTGTTCGGATCCATGGAAATAACCTCTTGCAGTAACTCCCGAAGCATTTTCAAACGGGTTTCAAAGTCTTTTTCCAACACTTGTCCTTCGGTTGTCCTAAAACTTTGTAAAGCGGCAAGGGCCTTTTTAAGGGCCTCTTTTATGGCGGCTATCTCCCCTTCGTCAATATCGTCCCTATCCGTTTTTAGGGTATCGGGCATTCGTAAGGCCAGTTCCAACAGTTTAAAGTCATCCCCTTCCGCAATTGTGGATAACTGCTCCATATACTTTTTCACTACTCCTTCGTTGATTTCCGCTGAGGTGTCCTCCCCGGTAATTTCAACATACAGGCCAAAATCTACCTTGCCCCGGACCAAACTATCCGCAATGAGTTTGCGAAGTACCAGTTCCTTATCCCGATAGCCCTGCGGAATACGGGAATTGATGTCCAGATTTTTACTGTTGAGGGATTTGAGTTCTACGGTAATTTTTTTGGTTGGAAGCTGAACGACCTGCTTCCCATAGCCCGTCATGGATTGAATCATACAACTAATTGGGTTTTGGCAAAGGTAGGAAAAGTGTTTATGGGTTTTCCGTTTGACCGTTCAACCCACCAAGCAGGCACCATTAGTGCCCTCGTTTTGACGCTTATAACTCCCTCACCCAAATATTTCGATAACTGACCCTACTATTGTCCTGGTGGTCCTGCAATTTAATTGGTGCTGGTCCATGGGCCTTGTTTTTGGGCCAACCAATATATTCCGTTGTACCTTCAATCTCCACATGATCTTGTATCAAAACCCCATTGTGCAGTACGGTTATGGTGCCGGACCGGGTTTTGGCGCCGGATTCATCAAACTGGGGGGCATGAAAAAGGATATCATAGGTATTCCATTCCCCAGAGGGCCTGGAGGCCATGGCCAAAGGAACGGATTGCTTGTAAATGGAGCCTACCTGGCCATTGACATAGGTTTTGTTGTCATTATTGTCCAAAACCTGCACTTCATACCTGCTTTGCAAAAATACCCCGCTGTTGCCCCTATTCTGGCCTTCGCCTTGAATCTCCGCTGGGGATTTCCACTCGATATGCAACTGCACGCTCCCAAAATTTCGTTTGGTTTGGATGTCACCGGCTTTGTCCTTCACCGTCATGCTGCCATCTTTGTTTAAATACCATTGTACCGCCGTACTGTCCCGTGCACTGACCCATTCGTCAAAATCACTTCCATTGAACAGTATAATGGCATCACTGGGGATACCATTTTCACCCACGGTAACTTTTGGGGGCACCGGCTCATAGAACTCCGTAGCTTCTGGTTTGGTGGGTTCTTCCTGAACGGTTTCCTCCCCCTTCATCTTCGAACTTTCGACAGTAACTTTTTGCTGGCACGAAACAAATACGGACAACAATACAATGGGTACAAAAAACTTCATGTTATAACACTTTAATTTTAATATTTCTGTAGGCAACGATATCCCCATGATCTTGTAGTCCTATCTTTCCCGTTCGGTAGGTTCCAAAACCTTCCCAATCGGCAAATTTTGAATTGGCGACCATAGCGTCCCAAGCAGCACCGTGAACTGGAAATTCCACAATCTTTATCGTATTAAGAAGTACCCTGCCCCCATTACTTTTATGGTCTACGGTCAATTCTACCGTATTCCATTCGCCTGCTGGTTTTACCGCTTTTTGGGATGGGGCGACCAAATCATAAAGGGCACCTGCCTGGTGCGTGGTTCCATTTTTGGCATCCGGATGGCGGTCATCGTCCAACACTTGGATTTCTGGTCCTGTTTCGTAGGGTTGCACAAATTTTTTGTCCTCAAAAACACCCCAAAAAATACCACTATTGCCCCCTTCGGAAACCTTCCATTCCAAAGACAGTACAAAGTTGGTGTATTCTTTGTCCGTGACTATATTGTAACCCTGTCCGTCAGGTCTGTTTTTAGGAGGATAAAACACCATGGCGCCTTGTTCCAATTCCCATGGTTTGGTAACCGCCCCACCATTGTAAAAATGCCATCCATCAAAGGAGGTGCCATCAAATAGCACTTCCCATTCATCGTGCTCCATGGTCACAGTCCTAAAATTTTCCTTAGTTGTTCCTTATCAATCGCGACACCTGCAAAATCATCAAAAGTTTTTTGGGTTGCTTCAATAATATGATCGGCGATAAACCTGGCCCCTTCCCTTGCCCCTTGTTCCGGACTCTTGATACAACATTCCCATTCCATTACGGCCCAGACATCACATCCGTACTGCGTCAGTTTGGAAAAAATGCTTTTAAAATCAATTTGTCCGTCCCCAAGCGAACGATAGCGTCCAGCCCGGTCCCCCCAATCGTTATAGCCCCCAAAGGCCCCTTTTTTTCCTGTTGGATTAAATTCGGAATCCTTTACGTGAAAGGATTTAATAAATTCATGATAATGGTCTATGTAGGTAATGTAATCCAGTTGCTGCAGTACAAAATGGCTGGGATCATACAAAATATTCACCCGTTTGTGGTTGCCCGTTGCTGCCAAAAAACGTTCAAAAGTATCGCCATCGTGCAAATCCTCTCCCGGGTGTATTTCATAGCAAACATCAACACCTTCTTCATCAAAATGGTTTAGGATGGGCATCCAACGGTTGGCGAGTTCCTCAAAGCCCATTTCCACCAATCCTGCTGGTCGCTGGGGCCAGGGATGGGCCGTATGCCACAATAAGGCCCCTGAAAAGGTGGCATGTGCCTTTATGCCCAATCTCCTACTTGCCGTGGCCGCCTTTTTAACGGTCTCCACGGCCCAGGCTGTTCGCTCTTTTGGTTTTCCCTTTAATGCGTCGGGAGCAAAATTATCGAACATAATGTCATAGGCAGGGTGTACGGCCACCAGCTGTCCCTGTAGGTGTGTGGACAATTCGGTAATCTCCAGGCCATAGGAATTGATTTTGCCCTTAAGTTCATCACAATAATCCTGGGACGCTGCCGCTTTATCCAAATCAATCAGGAATTTTTCCCATGTAGGGATTTGAATGCCCTTATAGCCCAAACCGGATGCCCATTCGCATAGCCCTTCCAAGGAATTGAAAGGGGGGTTACTGTCCACAAATTGAGCCAAAAAGACGGCAGGTCCTTTTATCGTCTTCATATCATATATTTATTGGTTAACTATCAGATTATTCCGCTATATTTAGTCAGATGGATACGTTTCGTCCTTCCGTCTACGGATTACTATAAATATAGCGATTCCGACACTAAAAATGCATTTCATGGCAAATCCAAATACCGTCTATGACGCCATTGTTGTAGGTACTGGAATTACCGGTGGCTGGGCCGCAAAGGAGCTTTGTGAAAATGGCCTAAAAACCTTGGTTTTGGAACGTGGTCGAATGGTAAAGCACGTTCAGGATTATCCCACCATGCACGATGACCCTTGGGATTATAAATACCATGGGGAACTGGATAGGGAACAAAAAAAGGCATACCCCAAACAATTGCGGGTGGGGTGGGCCCCAAGGGAGGATGTGAAACATTTTTTTGTCAGCGACCTGGAGCATCCCTACCAGGAGACCAAACGTTTTGACTGGATACGGGGTTACCATGTTGGGGGGCGTTCACTGACATGGGGGCGCCAAAGCTATCGATGGAGCGATATGGATTTTGAAGCGAACCTCAAGGAAGGCATTGCCGTGGATTGGCCGGTGCGTTACAAGGATATTGCACCCTGGTACGATACCGTTGAGCAATATATTGGGGTCAGTGGTGAACCCCTTGGACTGAAACAATTGCCCGATGGCAAATTCCATCCGCCGATGGAATTGAACTGTGTTGAAAAAGAACTACAACAATCCTTGGCCGAGCAATTTGATGATGGGCGGGTATTGACCATTGGACGTACGGCAAACATTACGGACAAAGACGCACAAATTGAGGGTAGGGGCCCATGCCAATACCGCAATCGGTGCTGGAGAGGGTGCCCTTTTGGAGGGTATTTCAGTAGCAATTCATCTACCTTGCCCGCTGCGGAACGAACAGGAAACCTTACGCTTAGGGCCAATTCCATTGTCCATGAAGTACTTTATGATGAGACCACCAAAAAGGCCATTGGCGTAAAGGTGATCGATACGGAAACCCATGAAAAAATGGAATTTAAAGGAAAGCTTATCTTTCTATGCGCCTCTGCAATGGCCTCCGTGGGTATCTTATGGCAATCCAAGTCCAAAACCTTCCCCAATGGAATGGGGAACAACCACGACCAATTGGGGCGTAACATTATGGATCACCACTATCAACTGGGGGCTTCTGCCAAAGTGGATGGTCATCTGGATAAATACTATAAAGGCCGAAGGCCCAATGGATTTTATATTCCCCGTTTTGTGAATTTGGATGAAAAGACCAAACGAACAACGTTTTTAAGGGGTTTTGGTTATCAAGGAGGCGCAAGTCGTCAAAATTGGTCGGAGATGGTTGCTGAAATGGGCTATGGAAAAGCCTTGAAAGAGGCCATTTTAAAGCCCGGAGGTTGGCAAATTGGGATGACCGGGTTTGGGGAAATGTTACCCTACCACGATAACCGGGTTTCCCTAAGTAGGGATCAAAAAGACCAATGGGGACTGCCACAGTTGGATTTTGATGTGGAATTCAAACAAAATGAATACCGCATGCGGGAAGCCATTAAGGAAGAAGCCGCCAAAATGTTACGAGCGGCCGGTTTTAGGGATGTCCATGTATATGATAATGATACAGGTCCCGGATTGGGAATTCATGAGATGGGGGGCGCCCGTATGGGATGGAACCCAAGAACCTCGGTCACCAATAAATACAATCAATTGCACGATGTCCCCAACGTTTATGTAACAGATGGGGCCTTTATGACTTCGGCAAGTTGTGTGAACCCTTCATTAACCTATATGGCCTTTACCGCAAGGGCAGCAAATCATGCTGCGGAACAGTTTAAACTTGGTAAATTTTCTTAATATTGTCTTTGTATGGAAAATGCTTCTGCACGCAGTCTTTGGGGTGATTTTTTGGATGCCCATCTAGAGTTTGCCAATGAGCCCGCGCCACAGGTAGGTTATTTTGGAGATAATGAAAAAGACGCCAATACACTGGTAGGTTTGGTCTTAAAAGACATTAAAAGGGCCTCTTCACACTCCTTATTGGGACTACAACAACGGAATGAACCCTTACCCAAAATTGGTGACTTTTTTGTGGTCACCGACTGGAAGGGAAAGGCAAAATGCATTATCCGAACCACCTCGGTAAAACTGATTCCCTACTTTGCCATACATGCGGAGCATGCCCGTTTGGAAGGAGAGGGCGATAAGAGTTTGGAATACTGGAAAAAGGTCCATTGGGAATACTATACCCGCGAACTTGCCGCTTTTGGAAAAAAACCATTGGAAAGTATGATCGTCGTTTTTGAACGCTTTGAAAAGGTGTTTGAACGATAGGCCGGAAGCTTCCGAAGCGTAATCACCCGCCCAACAAATCTTTAATACCATTTCGATAGGTCTGTCCTATGGGAATTTTGTGCCTATGGATGAAAATTTGGTTCCCTTGAATTTGTTCAATCCTGTCCAAAGACACTATAAACGATTTATGGACCCGTATAAACCTACTTTTTGGAAGTAGGTCTTCCAAGGTTGATATTTTTTGATGGCTTACTTTCATTTCCGCTTTAAAAAAGACCTTTACATAATTGCCGTAAGCCTCAACGAATAAAATGTCTTGCAAGTGGATTTGATGGTGCGTTTTATCACCCTTTAGAAAAATACTGCCGGGCCCTTCAATACCAGGATTGGTTCGCTTAACTTCTTCTTTTTTGGACCCATTGACCTTATTAATGGCTTTTAAAAAACGTACAAAGGAAAATGGTTTGAGTAGATAGTCCAGAATGTTCAATTCGTATCCTTCCAAAGCATATTCCCTATACGCTGAGGTCACGATGATCCCTGGAGGATTGGAGACCGTCTTCAACCATTCAAAACCCGTCATTTTGGGCATGTTGATATCCAAAAAAACCAAATCCACTTTTTGCCGCGATAGTATTTCAGAGGCTTGAAATACGTTGTAGGCATTGCCCGCTTTTTGAAGGTACGGTAATTCTTCACAATAACCCTCGATTATACGGTGGGCAATGGGCTCATCATCTATGATCACATATCTTGTCATCCTGTAGCAATTAAATTAATGATAAGCTTAGATGTACCGCGTACATCGTTTCCGTTTTGTCCATCGATAATTGATGCCTATTGGGATAAGCATGTTCCAAACGTTTTTTAAGATTCTCCAAACCTGTTCCATCCTTACCGTTGGATACATCGGTTTCATAATTGTTGGCAATCTTAAACACTACCCAATTTCGTATGGTTCGTAAACTTAGATGGATATAGGCATTCTCCGTTAGGGGTTCCACCCCATGCTTGAATGCATTTTCCAGTAAATTGACAAAAAGTAACGGAGCTATCCAAATGTCCTTATCCACATCATGGTCAAATTGGATATCCACATTTTTCTGATAGCGAATTTTATGCAGCGCAATGTAGTTTTCCAGAAAATTGACCTCATCCATAATGCTGACTTTATCTTCCTTTCCCATATCTATGGTATAGCGCATCATATCAGATAGCTTCAGCACCACATCCGGGGCTTGGGGGGACTTCTCTACGATCAATCCGTATAAATTGTTGAGCGTGTTAAAAAAGAAATGTGGGTTTACCTGGCTTTTCAGCAAAGTGAGCTCGGCCTTTGTCCTGTCCGCCTTTAAATTTCGTACCCAACGCCATTGCTCATATATCCACAGCGCCACAAACACCGGAATCGGCAGCAGCATATATTTCACAAAGTTTGCACGATCATCCCCTCCATAATCGATTGCTGAAACAAAACTGAAAAAATAATAGGCTATAATCATACCATATACCAAAAGAATGCCCATCCAATATTTCCTAAAAAACTGTGGAAGAATTAGATAGGCCACTGCCAGCCAAAACAAGATGATAAATGGAACGGTAATGGGATTCTCGCTGATATGAAGAAAGTGTTCGGCCAGTGCGGCTATAACCAATAAACCGATGACTCCAAGTACTTGATACATAGGATACTTGGTCAACAAAAAATAGAATACGTACAAGGTTACCGATAGGCCCAAAACGTTGACCAGGACAAAAAGGGAGTTCCCCATACCGCCTGAATCCAAAATCACATAGCCCAGTTGAACCAGTAAAAGTGATAAGCCGGCGGTAATCAATCCGCTTAAGAGAAGAATCTTATAGTCTTTTGGAAGAAACCATTGCATAAAACAAAAATAGTAATCACCATAACCGGGAACCATCTATTTTGACCAACACAAGGCTTTTGTTGTCAAACCCTCCCATTTTCCCGTCCAATTCGGTTGGTCCATATTTTGGTCTCCTGTAAAACACCATTCCTTAGGTTCATCCTATTTAATCGCTATCAAAGCTTGGGGAAATTATGTTTGGAATGTATTTTCAAAAACCGTCATCATGAAAACCGTCAAGAAAATTTTAAAATGGATCGGAATCTCCTTAGGGTCCCTTTTGTTGCTATTGATGCTCGCAGGATTGACCTCAAGACTTCTTACTCCTGAACCAAAACCGCCAGGTCAACTTGTGGATGTTGGTGGTTTTAAACTTCATATCAACGCTGTGGGTGAAAGAAACCACAAACCAACCTTGGTCATTGAATCGGGGGCAGGAGCACCCAGTGAATATTATTATTGGTTGGGAGAATTGCTCAAAGACAGTATTCGGGTAGTACGCTATGATCGTGCCGGAATAGGTTACAGTGAGTTTAGTAATCGACCTAGAAATCCAGAAACCATAGCCGAGGAATTGCACCGGTTGTTGGAGAATTCAGGTGAAGGACCGCCCTATATTCTGGCGGGACATTCCTATGGCGGCCATTACATCCGCGTCTTTAAACAAATGTACCCAAACGAGGTTGTTGGGATGGTTTTTTTGGACGCTCCCCATCCTGACGAAAGTGAACGACTGAATATCCCACACTCTCCCAGCTACTTGAGACCTTTATACTATTTAGGTGGCGTTGCTGGCGATTTGGGCATCTTGAATTTACACGGTCGTTTCTCAAAAAGACCCCTGGCTTGGGCACCTGGCCTTCCTGAGGAGGTCATTGAAGGGTACAGGGACTACTGGGTGGATGGAAACTATTTGTGGGGCTATATCAAGGAAGAAAAAAAGCATCAAGATTTGGTAGCCCTGTCCAGAACTATCAGCAAATTCGATACCCTACCCATTCGGGTGTTTGCAGGGACGAATCTGAATGAACCCTTACTTCGAAAAATGGGCTTTGATCCGGATTTCCTACGAACTGAACGGGCAAAAATGCAAAGGGAAATGGCCAGTCGTTCCAGCAATGGCAAGGTGTTTTTTCTAAAAGGGGGCCATATTACCATTTTTTCCCTTAAGGAAAGTGCCCATATCATCTGCGAGGAGATCCTCGCTTTTATAAGTGACCTGGGGTATTGAATGAACTACAAAATTTCACTCGAATCAACAATGGCCGCAAAATGCGGCCATTGCTGTATTTGGGGCAAAGGATGTGCTAATCCAAATCTATCCAGACATTTCCCTGTTTATGGGAATGTACCGTACTTTCTATAAAATTCATCCCTCGGACACCGTCTTCCATGGTCGGAAATTCCCCATCGTCATAGGCTTCACCGCGGATCGCCTTAGCCGCACCCAAATAGATATTGGCCATGGAGTCAAATATCCCTTCTGGATGTCCTGGCGGTAATTTGGTCCCATCCAATGACAATTTTGAGTTATACGCATGTCCGGGTTTATATACCTGAAGTGGTTTCCCTTCCACAAAATAATATAGGTAATTGGGATTCTCCTGTTCCCAAACAAATCCTCCTTTTTCACCGTAAATACGAATGGCCAATCCATTTTCTTCCCCTGTGGCCACTTGGCTGGCGCGTATCACCCCTTTGACATGTTTGTCCAATCGAACCAAAACGGTACCATCCACATCCATTTGGTTATCCTCATAGATATAGTTGAAATCACATAGGAGCGATTTCACCTTAAGGCCTGTGGTAAACTCCAAAAGGTTAAAGGCATGTACCCCAATATCCCCCATGCAGGAACTGATGCCCGCTTTTTTGGGATCCAACCGCCATACGGCCGATCGTTGTTCCTCATTGTGAATAATGGGATTGATCCACCCTTGATAGTATCTGGCATCTACTTTATGGATTTTTCCCAATGCACCGTCCTTTATCATCTGGCGCATTTGACGGACCATGGGATATCCGGTGTAGGTGTGGGTGAGGGCAAACACCTTTCCTGATTTTTGATGGGCTTCCTCAAGTGCTTTGGCTTCCGCATAATCCATGGTCATGGGTTTTTCACAGATGACATGAAATCCATTGTCCAATAATTTCTTTGCCATGGGAAAGTGCAGGAAATTTGGGGTTTGGACAGAGCACACCTGCATTCGTTCTTCTTCCGGAAGTTTACCCTCTTCAGCGATCAACGTATCAAAATCCTTATAAATACGATTGAGGGGAATGTCCAATTCCTTGGCAAAATCCATGCTCTTGCCATAATCGGGGTTGAAAACGGCCCCAACTATTTCATAGTTGTCATTGATATAGGCCGCAACCCGATGTAATACTCCTATTAGGGAATCTGCCCCTCCTCCTACAATTCCAAGTCTAATTTTTTTTGGCATGTTTATTTATTTTATACTTCAATTTCTTTTGATTTTCTTTTTGTGATATCCCGACCACTAAAACGATAACGATCAGCGGTGATATTATCATGATCTTAGGTCCGCCACTATGTCCTGTCCATTTTCCCTATTCCCGATACGCTATTTTTTCGTTCTTAAACACAAAAACGAACAACACAAAGACAACAGCGGCAAATAATCCGGGGTATATCCAAATGGTTTCCCAGGCGTGTGTTCCCCCTTCCAGGAGATAGGCATCCGCAATCCTTCCGGCAATCCAAAACCCAATGAGCATCCCTACGCCATAGGTTGCCAGAGTAATCAATCCCTGAGCGGCACTTTTATACTTTTCCCCGGCCTTGGTGTCCGTATAAATCTGACCGGACACAAAAAAGAAATCATAGCAAATACCGTGAAGGGCAATTCCAATGATCAGCATAAAGGCCAGCTCTCCTGCATTTCCGTAGGCGAAAAGAAAGTACCGCACGACCCAAGCCAACATTCCCGCCAAAACGGTTTTCTTGAAGCCATATTTCGTAAAGAACCATGGAAGCAATAGCATAAAAAGCACTTCGGAAATCTGTCCAATGGTCATTTTTCCTGTGGGGTTGTTCATCCCAATTTCCGATAAAAAGGGATTTGCATTCTGATAATAAAAGGCCAGTGGAATACAGATCAGTACCGAAGAGATGAAGAACACCAGGAAGTTCCTATCCTTTAAAAGCTTTAACGCATCCAATCCCAATAATCCGGAGAGGTTGACTTTTCCCTCTTTGGATATTCGGGGCGGGGTCCTGGGAAGGGTAAAACTAAACAGCCCCAAAATGGCCGAAGCAACACCCACCATCAAAAAAGTATTTTTCAACATTCCAGCTGCCCTGGCTTCGGAAGAATCCCAAACAAACACATAACTGATGGTCAATCCCGCAATGATCCAACCCATGGTCCCAAACACCCTGATCGGGGAGAACTCCTTTGCAGGGTCTTTCATTTGGTTGAATGCAATTGAATTTACCAATGCCAAAGTTGGCATATAGAGGACCATATACCCCAGTACATAGGGATAGAAAACCAGAAAGTTCGGTGCCCCATACATTTGGTACATTAAAAATGCCCCAAGAAGATGGAGAACGCCCAATATCCGTTCCGCATTAAAATAGCGATCGGCAATCAAGCCAATAATAAAAGGGGCAATAATGGCACCCCAGGATTGCGTTGAAAATGCTTGGGCAATTTCACCTCCGGTAGCATTTAGGTTATCGCCTAAAAAAGTGCCCAAGGTCACGAACCACCCTCCCCAAATAAAAAACTCGAGGAACATCATAAAGGACAACTGAAATTTAACGACGGGCCTCATGGAATCTACTAACAATCATCTTTTGTAAAAGATATAATCCAGTTGCTCCGGTACAATCTTGTTTTTTCTAAAATCAGCAGCTATTTGTCCCCTATGGTGGGTAGAATGATTGATGATATGGAACAAAACGTCCTTTAGTTCATTGGCAAATATCCTCCCTTCCGTTGTCTTGTAATCTATCCGCTTGGCAAAATCATCCGTATTTGTGATAATTTCGAAGGTCGTTCTTTGGTTTTCATAATGGATCTCTTCCCAGTTTTTTATGTCATGGACCTGCCAAACCCCATATTCCCAATCTTCATCCAGTACCCTTTTATTCCAAATATGATGGGTGTTCAAAATATGACTGAACAGCCCCTGGCTTTTTTCAGGGAACTTCTTTAGGGCAACGGCCCGTTCAATGAGCTTCCTGTTGCAATAGAAGTTGTAATCAAAGAGTTGATGGAATAATGAGCGCATAGGCAAACAAGGTTTATGACATCGCTTTACCTGCCTTGATCAGCAAATCGCGGGTGGCAATGATCCCTTCTTCCTCACTAAGTCCTCTCCCTTCATATTCCACTCCTATGTATCCCTTGTACCCGGCATCCTTGACCAATTGGAGCACTTTGGAATAATCCGTGTGCTTCTCGTTGCCATTTTCATCAAAATCATGGGATTTGGCACTTACGGCCTTGGCAAAGGGCATGAGCTCTGCCATTCCCTGGTACCTATCGTATTCTTCCAAACATTTGGTCCAGTCGTCCTTGTCCCGTTCAATGCAAAAATTGCCAAAATCGGGGAGGGTACCACAATTCTCCATGTCTACTTGCTCCATAACTTTGGCCAAAAGGGCTCCGTTTGAAGAAAGTCCACCATGGTTTTCAACGATAATATTGATGTTTTTGGATTGGGCATAGGTCGCCAATTTGGTCAACCCATCAATTGAGGCGTTCATCCATTCTTCCTGTTCCTTACTTCCACTAAGGTTGACCCTAATGGAATGACATCCCATGGCTTGGGCAGCATCCACCCATTTATAATGGTTCTCCACTGTAGCAATTCGTTCTGCTTCATCCGCCGCAGCCAGGTTGCCTTGACCATCAATCATAATGAGCAGGTTTTCCAAACCGTGTTTTTTGGCTTCCGCATTGCTTTTTTCCACGAAAGCGTTCATGGCGGCTTCAGAAAAATCCTCTTTTTCCAGTTCCGGATAGTACAATCCGCTGACATATTCCAGACCGGTAAATCCCCATGCCTTTGCCTTTTCTGCAAAGGTGTACGGATCTACGCCGTCTTCCCTGATCATTTTATTGATGGACCATTGCGCCAGGGAGAGTTTAAAAAACAGCTCTGGGGATTCCATTATGGCTTTCTCGTCCGCCATAGTGCTTTCTGTTTCTTTCTTTGCTTGTTTACAGGCAAAAGAACCGAATAGGAGCACTCCTGTTCCCATGGTGGCGGATTGATTGATAAATTTTCTTCTTTTCATTGATTCGGTTTGAATTTCTTAGTGTTACGGAATTGACGTTTACTACAACGTTATAGTGCGGATTTCTTAATTACCCTAAGGTTTAAATGTAGAAAATTAATTTAATATTTGATACATTTAGGAATTAAGAGCCTGTTTAGGAATTTGTGATTGGAATTGTTATAGTCCATTTTTAGTGCGGAATGAGGCACGACATAGCGAAAGCTATGGGCGAGCCGGTGCGATGGAAAAGCATAGCCATAGTTATGGACCAAAATTTTAACGATGTGCCGTGCAAAAAGGGACATAAGAACACAATGGACAAATTCCTAAATAGGCTCTAAACAATGGCATTTTAAATGAGTAAATTCTACTACAACGAGGAACAGGAATCCTATGATGCAATTGTGGTCGGAACCGGGATAAGTGGTGGATGGGCGGCAAAGGAATTATGCGGGAACGGCTTAAAGACCTTGGTTCTGGAACGTGGGAGGATGGTGAAACACCGCGATGACTATAAAACGGCAAAAATGGACCCTTGGGATTTCCCCAATGGCGGCCAACCTACACAGGAAGACCTGAAAAAACAGGGAAAACAAAACCGTACCGGTTATACGACCAGAGCAGATGCCAAACACTGGTTTGTAAATGACCTGGACCATCCGTATAACGAGACCAGGCGCTTTGATTGGATGCGCGGCTACCATGTTGGTGGACGTTCCTTAATGTGGGGTCGGCAGAGTTACCGATGGAGCGACATTGATTTTGAAGCAAACAAAAAGGAGGGAATTGCCGTTGATTGGCCATTGCGTTATAAGGACATTGCCCCTTGGTATGCCCATGTTGAACGCTACGTAGGCATCTCGGGAGAAGCCTTGGGCCTTCCCCAGCTTCCCGACAGCGTTTTTGAACCCATGATGGAGCTGAACTGCGTGGAACAACATGTCCGCGAAAAGATTGCGGAGCACTTTAATGGCAGGGTGATGACCGCTGGACGTGTAGCACATATTAACAGTGACAAACGTTTTGAGGGAAATGGAAGAATACGTTGCCAATTTAGAAACCGTTGTATCAGGGGATGTCCTTTCGGCGCTTATTTCAGCAGCCTGTCCTCTACCTTACCGGCGGCCGAAGCAACCGGCAATATGACATTAAGGCCGGATTCCATTGTGCATCAGGTCATTTATGACCCCGATACCAAAAAAGCTACTGGGGTTAAGGTTATTGACAGGATTACCAAAGAGGAATTTGAATTTAAGGCAAAGGTCATTTTCCTATGTGCATCGGCCATTGCATCCACAGCTATTTTGATGCAGTCCAAATCCGACAGGTTTCCGGATGGTTTGGGAAATGATTCCGATCAGTTGGGCAGGAACATTATGGACCACCATTTGGGTGTAGGTGCTGCAGGGAAATTTGACGGTTTTGAGGACAACTATTATAAAGGAAGAAAACCGGCAGGTATTTACGTCCCCAGGTTCCGAAACATTGGGGGAGCTTCCAATACGGATAAGTTTCTTAGGGGTTATGGATACCAAGGTGGGGCCAGTAGGGGGAACTGGGAAGACATCATCGCAGAAGTGTCCCATGGCAAGGAATTGAAGGATGCCATCCTAAAACCGGGGGGTTGGACTTTTGGAATGGGAGGATTTGGGGAAGTATTGCCCTATGAGGACAACCGCATGACCATGGATTATGACAAACTGGATCAATGGGGTTTGCCCACGGTGACCTTTGATGCCGATTTCAAGGAAAATGAATGGAAAATGCGCGAGGATATGAAGGAGCAAGCAGTTGAAATGCTTACCAAGGCAGGGTTACGCGATGTGGAACCGTTCGATGATCCCGGAGGGTTGGGCCTAGGAATCCATGAAATGGGAACTGCACGTATGGGACGTGATCCAAAAACTTCTGTCCTAAACGCCTACAATCAAATACACGCCTGTAAAAACGTTTATGTAACGGATGGGGCATTCATGACCTCGGCCGCATGTGTGAATCCATCTTTGACCTATATGGCTTTTTCCGCCAGAGCCGCCAACCATGCCGCCCAGGAACTAAAAAAAGGAACTATTTGATATGAAACGAAGATCGGCACTTAAAAATATGGGAATGGCATTCGGTTATGCCGCTGCCACTCCAGCCTTATTGAGCGTATTACAGTCCTGCAAGGAAAAACCGTCCTATGCAGCGTGGGTCCCTTCGTTTTTTGATAATGACCAAGGTTACGCCCTGGCCCAAATGGTAGATGTCCTGCTGCCAAAAACAGATACCCCTTCCGCAACTGAAGTTGGTGTACACCTGTTTATTGATCGGTATGCCAATGAGGTGCTCCCCAAGGAACAGCAGGAATTCACCAAACTTCTAATGGACAGGTTCATGGACAAATTGTTGAGTGAATCTGGCAAGGATTCCCTGAGGGATATTGAGGCAGTGGATTTTGAGCCCCTACTGAACAACTATCTCGCCAAGCGATCCGATGCCGAAGAGGAAGCCCATGAAAAGGCCATTGGCGCATATATGGAGGCCAAGATGTCCGGTTCGGAAGCGGTATTGGATGACACTGTTGCTTGTTACACCTTTGCGGGAAATGTAAGGGAAATGGCTATTTGGTCCTATAAAAACTCGGAATATGTTGGTGAGGAGGTCCTGGTTTATTTGCCCATTCCCGGGGAGTATATTGCCTGTGGGGATGTGGATGAGCTCACACAGGGAAAGGCCTGGTCCCTTTAAAAAGCAATTTAATGGTTGAGGGCGTCCAAAAAGTCGCAACAATACTGAAATATCACATTGAGCACAGTTGAAATACATTGATCTTCAAAGGTTTAATTTTCTCTACTGCGCTCGAAAAGATAAGAATACAGCTTTTGGACAACCTTTTGGGGCAGGCAATAAAAAACACCCCAAAAAGAATACCATTCCGGGGTGCCTTGATTAAATAAACACTATCACTTAAATGGACATCCAATATATGGTTGGACCGCCCATTTTCTTTAAGTTGCTAAGAGCCGCACATGAGACAGTCGTCATCGGCCTGTCCTTCTTTGGCCCTCGCTATCAATGCCGCCATCTCTGCTTCGGTCATTGGCTGAACATCAACTTCTTGCTGCGCAACAGGGGTTGCCTGTACTTTTAAATTAGTGGCCGCCTTGGGGTTGGCCGCTTCAACTTCGGCTTCTGCCGCCACACTTATGGGAACCTCTTTCTTTTTGGTGTTATCCAAGGTAAATTTGATGGCATCCACTGCCGCTTTGGTCCTTAAATAATACATTCCTGTTTTTAATCCGCTCTTCCAGGCATAAAAATGCATGGAAGTCAATTTGGCGAAGTTGGCATTTTCCATGAAGAGGTTCAAAGACTGGCTTTGATCTATGAAATAGCCCCTTTGACGGCTCATGTCTATAATATCCTTCATACTGAGTTCCCAAACCGTTTTGTACAGTTCCTTGATATCCTCCGGAATACCATCAATATGTTGAATGGAGCCGTTGGCCCTCATGAGCTCCTGTTTCAGACCATCGTTCCAAAGACCCAGTTTGACCAAATCCTCCAAAAGATGCTTGTTCACTACAATGAACTCCCCAGAAAGCACCCTTCTGGTATAAATATTGGAGGTGTAGGGTTCAAAACACTCGTTGTTTCCTAGAATTTGGGAAGTAGAGGCCGTTGGCATTGGAGCGACCAATAATGAGTTCCGCAACCCATGTTTTTTCACCTCTTTTCGCAACTTGGCCCAATCCCATCTTCCGGAAAGCTCTTCATCCTTTATTCCCCAAAGGTTGTGCTGGAATTCCCCTTCTGCCATAGGAGAGCCCTTATAAGAGGAATAGGCCCCTTCGGTTTTCGCTTCCTCCATGGAGGCGGTTACCGCGGCATAATACAGGGTTTCAAAAATTTCTTGATTCAGTTTTTTGGCCTCATCGCTTGTAAAGGGCAAACGGAGCATGATAAATGCATCCGCCAGACCTTGAACGCCCAGTCCAATGGGTCGGTGGCGCATATTGGAATTTTTGGCCTCCTCAACCGGGTAGTAATTTCGATCGATGACCCTATTTAGGTTTTTGGTGACCCTTTTGGTGACCTTGAACAGTTCCTTATGGTCAAATTGTCCATTTTTAACGAACATGGGCAACGCAATGGATGCCAAATTACATACGGCCACCTCATCCGGAGAGGTATATTCCAGAATCTCGGTACATAGGTTTGAAGAACGGATGGTTCCCAGGTTCTTTTGATTGCTCTTTCGATTGGCCGCATCTTTATAGAGCATATAAGGGGTTCCGGTCTCTATTTGGGATTCCAGGATTTTTTCCCATAGATCCCTTGCCTTGATCGTTTTTCTTCCTTTTCCCTCGACCTCATAGGCAGTGTACAATGCCTCAAACTCCTCACTGTGGTTGCTGAACAATCCGGGACACTCATTGGGGCACATTAAGGTCCATTCCCCGTCGGCCTCTACCCTTTTCATGAACAGATCTGGAATCCACATGGCGTAGAACAAATCCCGGGCGCGCATCTCTTCCTTACCGTGGTTTTTCTTCAGATCCAAAAATTCAAAAATATCCGCATGCCAAGGCTCGACATAAATGGCAAAACTCCCTTTGCGTTTTCCTCCACCTTGATCCACATAACGGGCGGTGTCATTAAAGACCCTAAGCATGGGGACAATGCCATTGGATGTACCATTGGTCCCGGCAATATAGGATCCCGTTGCCCTGATATTATGGATGGAAAGTCCAATTCCTCCAGCGGACTGGGAAATTTTGGCGGTCTGTTTCAAGGTATCATAAATACCATCAATGCTATCCTCCTTCATGGCCAGTAGGAAACAAGACGACATTTGGGGTTTTGGCGTACCCGAATTGAATAGTGTTGGAGTGGCATGTGTGAAGTACTTTTTGGACATCAGCTCATAAGTTTCCAGTGCTGAGTCCAAATCGTTCAAATGAATACCAACTGCCACACGCATTAACATATGTTGGGGCCTTTCCGCTATTTTTCCATTGAGCTTTAGAAGGTAGGAACGCTCCAGGGTCTTAAAACCGAAATAATCATATCCAAAATCGCGGTTGTAAATAATGGTGGAATCCAACTTGTCCGCATTTTCGGAGATTACCTGATACACCTCATCCGAAAGCAGTGGTGCTTTTTTCCCCGTACGTGGATTTACATATTCGTACAAATCCTTCATGGTTTCGGAAAAGGACTTTTTGGTATTCTTATGTAGGTTGGAAACGGAAATACGGGCGGCCAATTTCGCATAGTCCGGATGGGTGGTGGTCATGGTGGCGGCAATCTCTGCGGCCAAATTGTCCAACTCCGAGGTGGTCACCCCGTCATACAGCCCTTCTATGACACGCATGGCCACCTTTACGGGATCCACAAGACTGTTCAGACCATAGCACAGCTTTCTGACCCGGGCCGTGATCTTATCAAACATTATTGGTTCCTTTCTTCCGTCCCTTTTAACTACAAACATTTTTTATACTTTAACAAGTGATACATTTTTTTATACCCCAACAGTAGGCGGTTCCCCCGTTGATATGACAACAAAAAACGGTACTCCCCTTTTGGGGTTAGGGGTACTGCGCGCTGTGTGCTTTAGAAATCAGCGTCAAAACTGATTTTCTGGGAATCCGTGTCTTTCTCCTTATTCAAAACACCGGCCTTTTGGTATTCCGAAACCCGTTTTTCAAAGAAATTGGTCTTTCCTTGCAACGAAATCATGTCCATGAAGTCGAATGGATTGGTGGCGTTGTACACCTTCTCGCACTCCAATTCAACCAATAGCCTATCGGTGACAAATTCTAAATACTGCGTCATCAATTTGGCATTCATGCCAATTAAGCTAACAGGAAGGGATTCTGTAATGAACTCCCTTTCTATGTTCAAGGCGTCCACAATGATTTCCGTAATTCGTTCTTTTGGCACTTTGTTGACCAAATGCTTGTTGTGCAGGTGAACAGCATAGTCACAGTGCATTCCTTCGTCCCTGGAAATCAGCTCATTTGAAAATGTCAGCCCGGGCATCAACCCCCTTTTTTTGAGCCAGAAAATGGAACAGAACGCCCCCGAAAAGAAAATCCCTTCTACAGCGGCAAAAGCAATTAAACGTTCAGCAAAGCTTGGGGATTCTATCCAGCGCAAAGCCCAATCCGCTTTTTTCTTAATGGCAGGAAAGTTCTCAATGGCCTTGAAAAGGACATTCTTTTCCTTTTCGTCCTTTACATAGGTATCTATTAAAAGGGAATACGTTTCTGAGTGGATGTTTTCCATCATTATTTGGAAACCATAGAAAAATTTAGCCTCTGAATATTGCACTTCGTTTACAAAGTTTTCCGCTAAATTTTCATTAACAATACCATCCGAAGCGGCAAAGAAGGCCAGGATGTGCTTTATGAAATAACGCTCATCGTCGCTCAATTTTGTGTTCCAATCCGTTAAATCCTGGTGCAGGTCAATTTCTTCCGCTGTCCAAAAACAAGCCTCACATTTTTTGTACCATTCCCACAAATCGTGGTGTTGAATGGGAAAAATTACAAATCTATCTTCATTTTCTTCCAATATGGGCTCAATGGCAGTGGACATAAGTATGCTGTTTTTTAAGGTGTTTAGTATGTTTGAATGAAAATTACCTTGCGGCACTGACTAACAAAGATTGGAAAATGTCGCTTACAAGTAAAGTTTGTTTAAGCAAAACGCCTGTAAAGTTTTTAACACCAGTTGTTGAAATGTAGTTTTTAGGCAGGCATAATCCGGCATTGCCTTACATCCACTTAACTTTCGGATTTTCAACAAAAAAGCAATAAAATAAAAAAGACCAAAACGTATAAAAAACATACCTTTTGGTCTTATCTATGGATTTACCACCAAACCGTACGGCCAATATCACTTTAAACGCTTAACCCCTTAGGTAGTTCCCCCGAAACCTAAAAAGGCCATCGCAAAAGTGACGTTAACTATTTTGTACATTCACATGCTTGCGCATATTTTTGGTCGGCCGTACGATGGTTGGTAAGTTTCATCCGTATTTCCTACTCATTGATGGCTACCTCTTGAATATTACCCTGCTTTTCAGCGTTTTCCAACACTACGGCAAAAACCAAGGTGGCCAATAATAGAATGAACAATAGTAGACACTTTCTCATTTTTGGTTAGAGCTTTTTGGTCTCCTAAAATTAATGAGCAGGTTCCCCAAAAAGTTGGTCAATGTATAATTGGTAGAAAAATTTGTACGGATGGGAACACAAATACGTAAAAACATCGGAAATTGGAATTTCCCATAGGTACGGGCCCAATCCATTTTTGTATATTTTATGTCCAGTTATAATTGCATAATGCCCAGATGCACATAATTCTGTATAAATAAAGGGGAATAATCCTATTTTTATTGGCTCATATTTATCTTATCCATGTTGGAAGCGGTTTTAGTCGACGATGAAGCGAAAGCTTTGGAAAGCCTGAGTTGGGAACTCAGTAATTTGAGTGATGAAGTAAAAGTGGTGGCTTCTTTTACCAATGCCCATGAAGCTTTGGGATATCTTGAAAAAAACACACCGGACTGCCTTTTTTTGGATATTGAAATGCCAATTATGGACGGCTTTCAATTTATTAAGAACCTTAAGAACAAAAATTTTCCGGTGATCATCACCACGGCCTACAACCAATATGCCCTAAAGGCCCTAAAGAATGAAGCGATCGACTACTTATTAAAACCTATTGATAGTGACGATCTAAATGATACCATCACCAAAATAAAAAAATTCAACAGCAAGAACCAGACCGCAGAAAAGTTGGAGCAAATCCTACTCAATTTCAATTCAAAATCCCTGGACAAGAAGATAACCATCAATACGGATGGCAAACTCCTTTTTCTGGAAAGTGAAGAAATCCTGTATGCCGAATCGGATGGAAATTACAGTACGTTGTACCTGGAAGGCGGGCAAAAAATATTATTGACCAAAAAGCTAAAGGAAGTTAATCAGCTCCTGCCCTCAGAGTCTTTTTTTAGGATACACAATTCGTTTATCGTCAACCTTGGAAAAATAAAGGAGTTTTTAAAAACCGATGGTTATGTCGTATTGAAGACCAACCATAAAATTCCCGTTTCCCGACAGAAAAAATCGGATTTTCTGGATTTATTATAACCCATGTGAATGCCCTATTATTTTAAAACTAAACACAATCATAACTACACGGTAAGGCCAAGAACAATTCTTGGTCTTATTTTTATTATGGCTTGTTTGGTTTTTGTGTCCTTTACGCCCCAAAATGCGGAGTTGGATACGACGATCAGGGAATTTCTGGAGCTCAATCCAAAATCCTATCAAAAAATAGACGGGGCCTTACGACCGTTCAAAAGGGATACCGTTGCCCTGAATGCCATTTTAAATTCCCTTAACGAATCCCAACATCCAGAAGCGCTGTCCTATGCCCTAAACCAAAAAGGTACGGTTTACCGAAACCTTTCCCAGTTCAAAAAAGCCGCAGCGTTGCACCAAAATGCCTTGGATGTGGCCACTAAAGTGGACAACAAGGAATTTATAGTCTTTAGCCTAAACATGCTGGGAGTGGTCTATAGGAGGACGGACGCCATAAAAACCGCTTTGGATTACAATCAAAGGGCCCTGGAAGTGGCAGAATCCATTGCCGATCCTTCCTACCACATTAAACGGAACATAAATGTGTCCCTGAACAGTCTGGGAAACCTATACCAAACCTTGGGACAATACGATTTGGCCATTTCACAGTTTGAAAGGGCCCTGGAACTGGAAGGACAATTGGGAAATAAATTGGGACTTGCCATTAACAACCAAAATATTGGGGATTGTCTGGAGCACAAGGGAAACCTGGAGGAGGCACTAAAACGTTACCAAAAATCCTTGGCCCTCAATGAAGAAATCAAAAATACCTATGGAAAGGTCATTTGCAAAAACGCGATTGCCCAGGTTTATTTAAAACAGGGATTGCCCAATAAGGCGCTGGAGCTTTTGGAACAACTTGCGGAACCCATATCAAAGATCAAGGATAAGTTCATTTGGTCATCCATTCTTAGCAATACGGGTTGGGCAAACATGGAAATAAGCAATTATGACACGGCCGAACGGAAAATGAAGGACGCCCTTAAAATGGCGGCTGAGAACACCATGCCAAGCCAGGTCATTTATGCCCAAAGATTGTTGTCCCAATTAGAGGCCAAAAGGGGGGATTATAAAAAAGCATTGGACTATTTTAAGGAAGCTGAAAAATTTGACAATGAACTGAAAGATGATCGTAACCTTCGTTATATCAACGATCTTATCCTTAGGTATGAAACGGAAAAGCGGGATAACCAAATTTCCAATTTGGCCAATGAAAACGAATTGGTGAAACTTCGCTTACGAAGAAATCAAACCACTATTTTGGTAAGCACATTGGTGATTGGTCTGGTAGGGACCATTCTGTTTATCATGTACCGCCAATATCAATCCAACTACGAGAAAAGGGTCATGGGATTGGAACAGAACATGCTCAGAAGCCAAATGAATCCCCATTTTTTGTTCAATTCCTTAAATTCCATAAAGCTTTATATCATCAACAATGATAAAAAGAACGCTGTCCATTACCTGAACAAGTTCTCCAAATTGGTCCGGCGGATCTTGGATGGTTCCAGTCTTAAGGAGACGACACTGGCAGAGGAACTGGAAACCGTGGAACTGTATCTCAATATTGAGAACATCCGTTTTTCCGAAGGTATTGCCTATTCCATAAACGTTGAAGATGGTATTGATACGGAAACCACCAAGATTCCATCGCTGGTGCTCCAGCCATTTTTGGAAAATGCCATTTGGCATGGACTTTCTGCCAAAGAGGGCGAAAAAAACCTCTGGCTCAATATTTCCAGAAAGGACGATGTCCATATGCTCATCAGCATCATAGATAATGGGGTGGGCAGGGCCACATCCGAAAAAATAAAGGAAAACAGGGTGTTAAAGAGAAAATCGGTCGGTATTGACATCACCAAGGAACGATTGGCCAATTTTGCCAAGGATTATCAGTATGGCTTTGATGTGGAAATCATTGATCTTTATGATGATGAGGGCAACCCAAAGGGGACCAAAGTAGTTTTGGAAATCCCGACTATTTAGCATGCTCCTTCGCAACTTCCTCCAACTCGGCATACCAGGATTCCCCAAATTTTCTGATCAAGGCCTCCTTTACAAACTTATAAATGGGCACCTTGAGTTCGTTCCCCAGTGCACAGGCAGGGTCACATATTTCCCATTTATGGTAATTTACCGCTGTAAACCCGGAGTATTTTCGTGTGCGGACGGGGTATAAATGGCAGGAAATTGGTTTTTTCCAATCGGTGGCACCTTGATGGTACGCTTCTTCGAGACCACATTTGGCAATACCCCTATCATCAAAAATAACATAGGCACATTCATTATTGTCCACCAGGGGGGTTTCCCATTCCCCGTCATCGCCCTTCACAAAAGTTCCCTTTTCCTCAATAGCGGCAATGCCCTTGGCACTTAAGTAAGGCCTTACCTTCTCAAAAAGGGCATCAAGAATTTTGGTTTCCCCGTCCTCCAAGGGGGCTCCGGACTGGCCATCCACACAGCAGGCCCCTTTGCAGGCATTGAGGTTACATACAAAATCCTTATCCAAAATCTCTTCGGAAACAATGGTATTTGAAATCTGAAACATGGCTAAAATTATACAACAAATTTAATGTTAACCCAATAATCCAATCCTACTATTTTGCTCGTAGATTTGCAACCAAATTTTTTGAAATGGATCTTAGCTTTAAGGAAATCGCAACGGCCAGTATGGTTTTATTTGCCGTAATCGATATTTTGGGAAGCGTTCCCATTATCATTTCATTACGCAACAAGGTGGGCCACATTCAATCTGAAAAGGCTTCCCTGGTCGCTGCCGGAATTATGGTGGCCTTTCTGTTTGTAGGGGAACGTATCCTCCATTTAATTGGGATCGACGTGAATTCCTTTGCTGTTGCCGGTGCTTTTGTCATTTTCTTTCTGGCGGTAGAAATGGTTTTGGGCATTACCTTGTTCCGGGACGACGAGCCCGAAACGGCCTCCATTGTCCCTATTGCCTTTCCCTTGATCGCAGGGGCCGGAACCATGACGTCCATTTTAGCGTTGAGGGCCGAGTATGCCGTTCAAAACATTGTGGTCGCCATCTTAGTGAACGTCCTCTTTGTGTACATTGTCCTAAAATCTTCCCGAAGAATAGAAAAAGTTCTGGGGAAAAACGGCCTTAGCGTTATCCGAAAGGTTTTTGGCGTAATTTTGTTGGCCATAGCCGTTAAACTGTTCGCCACCAATGCAAGTGAGCTATGCTAATGATCAAAACATGAATAAAACCGTACTTGCGATCCTGATTTTTTTAGCCTTGGGGTTAATGGTGTACAACATTACCCTATTGGACTTTGATGCTCCTTTTGAAGGTGACAGTCTTGTGGCATGCATCGGTATTCTGGCCTCCACGTGTGCAATACTGCTCTTGCTCATTTTTTCGACCTCAAAAAAAATAGAGCGGAAACTCAAGGATAAATAGCCTATTTCCGAAGTGGCTCCTCCAAGGTGGCCTCCAATTCCCTGTCGTCCAATTCCAATATCCTTTTGAGCATGTGGTCATGGGCCGATCTTATCTGTGATGCCAGGTTCGGGGAATATAATTGTTCTGCGATATTGGCCTTGATGTACGTCTTTATTTTTTGCTCATTGCCATAGAAATCCATCTTTATATTTCTATTGAGGAGATAGTCAATGAACCGCTCAAAGATAATGTCGTCCACTCGGTACTCCTCCACAAATTCATTTTGCGGGTAATTGTAGAACCTGCTACGATCCAATTCCAAAAAACGAAACACAAAATCGGAGAAAAACCCTGAGGAATCCAAACTTTCCACTTTCTCTTCGTCCAAAGTACCTATGGGTACAAAAACATCCGGAATGATCCCTCCGCCACCATAGACCACTTTCCCTTTTGGCGTAATGAACTTAAGGGAATCGGCTACTTTGATGCTGTCCACGGAAACCAACTCCCCACTGTTGTAACGATCCAGGAACTTTTGATAATAATCCTCGCTGCCATTGGCATAGGGCCGTTGAATGGAACGTCCTGTTGGGGTATAATATCGTGATACGGTCAAACGAACGGCGGAACCGTCGCCCAAATCCATTTCACGCTGTACGAGCCCTTTTCCGAATGACCTACGCCCTACTATGGTACCCACATCGTTGTCCTGAAGGGCCCCGGCGATAATTTCACTTGCAGAGGCAGAACGCTCATTGATCAACACGTATACGGGTCTATTCTCAAAAGCCCCGCGATTGGTGGCATAGGCCCTGTCCACTTTCCCTTTTTTGTTCTTGGTAAAGAGAATGAGCTTTCCCTCTTCCAGGAATTCATCGGCCATTTTTTCGGCAATGCCCAAATACCCCCCTGGATTGTCCCTTAAATCCAATACCAGTTTTTTTGCCCCCCTTTTTTCCAAATCGAAAAGGGCATTTTTGAATTCCTTGAAAGTCGATTCCGCAAATCGATTGATTCTAAGGTAGCCCATATCATTGGTAAGCATAAATTGGGCATCCACGCTTCGTATGGGCACCACGTCCCTTTTAAGGGTAACGTTAAAGGCTTTATTTTCCGACTTGCGATAGATTTTTAATTTGACCTTGGTGCCACTCTGTCCCTTTAGCTTTTCCACAAGTCGGTTATTGGGGATGCGTTTTCCAAAAAGCGTATCCCCATCGGCCATCAAAATCTTATCCCCGGCCTGAATTCCTTTTTCATAGCTGGGCCCATCCTTTATGGTCCGCACTACGGTAACCGTATCCCTAAACTTATTGAAGCGTATGCCGATCCCCACAAAATCACCCTTCATACTTTCCTCAATGGCCGCCATTTGATCTTTGGGAATGTAAACGGAATGTGGATCCAACTTATCCAGAATATTGTTTACGGTAATATCCACAATACTGTCCGTATCAATATCATCCACATATTCATAATCTATATAATCAATAAGCCGGTTGAGCTTATCTTTTTTGGAATTGGTGGAAAAAAGCTTTTCCGGGGTGTCGTTAAAGTGCAATTTACCTCCAATAAAAATGCCCATGGCCAATGCCAGCGCCAAAACCGTGGGCCAGATATATCCGTATTTCTTTTTCATAGCAATTTATTGGGCCAGTTCTTCAATAATGGGCAAATGCAATAACTCCACGCCTGCCCTTTCCAAAAATTTTAGCCCCGAATCATCTTTATAAGCCGTTTTGTATACCACTCGTTTTATTCCTGCTTGATGAATTAGTTTACTACATTCCCTGCATGGCGACAAGGTAATATACAACGTGGCCCCTTCACAGGACTGCGTTGATGAGGCCACCTTTAGAATTGCATTCGCTTCGGCATGTAAAACATACCATTTGGTATATCCTTCGTCGTCCTCACAATAGTTTTCAAAGCCCGTGGGCGTACCATTGTACCCATCCGAAATGATCATTCGGTCCTTAACAATAATTGCCCCAACCTGTTTGCGTTTGCAATAGGATAACTTCCCCCATTCCAGGGCCATACGCAGGTATGCACGGTCGTACTTTTCCTGTTTACTGTCCTTCATCAAATTAAATATACCTGCTTTATGGCCATCTCACAACACCATTCCGATAAAATTAACGTGATTGGTTAAAAAGGAAACGTATCCATCAACATTGGTATTGTAACCAACACGATTAAAATGGAAGCGGCAAGGATAAAATGGTTCCGTTTTAGACGTAATACATCCTGTGCCACAAAAGCCAACAACAACACGATCATGATGATAGCCACCTGGGAAAATTCTATCCCCGTGGCAAACCCCAAAAGAGGGGTCAGTTTTTGTTCCTCTTCGGCCATGAGCATGTTAAAGTAGTTTGAAAAGCCAAAACCATGAATCAAACCAAAAAAAGCAGTGGCCAAGCCTATAAAGTAGATTCCCGTGTTCCCTTCGTTCTTAAGGATGCGGTATATATTGAACAAGGCCGTGAGTGCAATGGTGACCGGGATCAAAAACTCGATCAATCCCACATCCACTTTGAGCACATCGTAGGCAGAAAGTGCCAGGGAAGTGCAATGGGCCACGGTAAAAATCGTTGCCAATATCACCACTTGTTTCCAATTCTTAAAGGAAAAAGGGACTGCCAATGCCGCTAAAAAGAGGATATGGTCATAAGCGCCCAAATCCAACACATGTTCAAATCCCAATTTGATGTAAAACCAGAAATCGTTCATCATTTCGAGTGTAAAGGGTTATCGTATTCGTACTTTTTCGAAACCATCAGTTCATTCCCCGTTCCTTCTGAATGGTTTCATATGCTTTTTGCACCTGCTTGAACTTCTCTTCGGCCCCTTTCTTTATGGCTTCATCCTGGGTCACTACTCGGTCGGGATGGTATTTTTTTGCCATTTTCCGATAGGCTTTCTTTACCTCCTCATCACTGACCGACTTTTCAATTTCCAAAATTTTATAGGCCTGGTCGGCCTCTTTAAAGAACATGGCCTTTATACTGGAGAAATCATAGCTCCCTATCCGGAGAAATCCCGCCAATTGGGTCAGCTTGTCCAACTCCGCCTGACTTACGCGACCATCGGATTGTGCAATGCCGAACAAAAAATGCAGCAGTTGCAAGCGAACTTCGTATCGGGTCCGTTGGTTGAGATAGCTACAAATGCGCTGGGCAGAAACCTCCCTTTTTTTGATGACCTCATTAAAGGTCCTAAAAATTGCGTTGGCCTTTTCCTTTCCATAAGTGCTCAAAAAATACTGCCGCACATAATCCAATTCCCGTTGACTAACACTTCCATCGGCCTTGATCACAATGGAGCAAAGGGAAAGCAGATTCAATTCAAAGTCTGCAGGAGATACGTTGGAGCGGGTAAAGTCCTCAAAAACGGAACGCCCTCCACCCGATTTTCCGGAATACAGCCCGTCCAGCACGCTGCCCACAAAGAAACCGATAACTGCGCCCAAGACACCCCTAATAAAAAATCCGATGAAGGCGGCTGCCCATTTTATCATAGCTGATTTCCATTGAGGGCATAAAGATACAGTATTGCCATACATTAAAAGCGTGAAAGCGCTGTTAAGGCATTGGAAGGAATACCGACAATTCCCTTATCTTTACAACATTAAAAAATTTGACTATGTATCCAGAGGAATTAGTAAAACCAATGCGACAGGATTTGGCCGTTGCCGGTTTTCAAGAATTATATAGCAGTGAAGCCGTGGAAGAGGCTTTGAAACAAGATGGCACCACCTTGGTGGTGGTAAACTCCGTTTGTGGCTGTGCCGCGGCCAATGCCAGACCGGCGGCCAAACTGAGCCTTCAAAACAGCAAGACCCCAAGCCATTTGGTAACGGTATTTGCAGGGGTGGACACCGAGGCGGTCAATACCGCTAGGGCACATATGGTTCCCTTTCCTCCATCATCGCCAAGTATGGCCCTATTTAAGGATGGGGAGTTGGTACACATGATCGAACGCCATCATATTGAAGGTCGTCCGGCGGAAGTAATCGCGGAAAACCTAATGGAGGCCTACAACGAGCACTGTTAGTCCATTGGTCAAAAATTAAGAATGCCAAAAAGCCACTCCATTGGGGTGGTTTTTTATTTTTGTCCTGATGAAGCTGATTGCGTATCCCCTTACCGTAATCTATTTTTTGTTCTTTGGGTTGACCTTGGTCATTTTTCACCCTATCCAATGGCTATGCCTAAATGTTTTTGGATACCATGCCCATAAAAAAAGCGTATCCATCCTTAACTGGTTTTTGATGCGATGCCTGAATCTCCTGGGGACTCGATTTAGCTTTCGAAATCAATACTCCATTCCGGCCAACAAACCCTTGATCATTGTGACCAACCACCAAAGCATGTACGATATTCCCCCAATTATATGGCATATGCGAAAACACCATCCCAAGTTTGTAAGTAAAAAGGAGTTGGGCAAAGGTATCCCCAGTGTTTCCTTTAACCTAAGGCATGGGGGATCGGCCTTGATCGATCGAAAGGATGGGGTTCAGGCCTTATCGGAAATTGCAAAGCTTGGGGCCTATATAGAAAACAACCAACGAAGCGCCGTCATTTTTCCTGAAGGGACCCGAAGTAGGAATGGATATCCCAAGCCCTTTAAACCGACGGGATTGAAAACCCTTTTGAAGAATGCCCCTTCTGCCTTGGTGGTACCCATCAGTATCAATAATTCATGGAAATTGCTACGGTACGGGAAGTTTCCCATGGGATTGAACTGTCATTTGACCTTTGATGTCCATGAACCCATCCCCAATGAGGGGAACCATGATGCCCTTATTGAAAAAACCGAAGCCGTCATCAAAAAAGGAATAGTACAGGCATGACCGATACTGAACTCATTGAGGAAACCATAACCTTTGTAAAGGAAACCTTACAGGGTGCCGAAGGGGGGCATGATTGGTTCCATATCCAACGTGTTTTCAGAAATAGCCTGCACATTGCCAGGGATGAGGAAGTCAATATCCTGGTGGTAAGCCTTGCCGCCCTGCTCCATGATATTGCGGATGCCAAGTTTCACGATGGGGACGAAACCCTTGGGCCTAAAATCGCAGAGGAATTTCTGTCCTCCTTGGGCGTACAAAAAGAGGTAAGGCAACATGTACTGCGAATCATTGAAAACATCTCCTTCAAGAATTCCCTGAATAGGTCGAAACGCGAAAAATTCCATTCCAGGGAATTGGAGGTCGTTCAGGATGCCGATAGGTTGGATGCCATTGGAGCCATTGGTATTGCCCGTGCCTTTAACTATGGAGGGTATAAAAATCGGGAGCTCTACAATCCCGATATCGCCCCACGGCCAAACCTCAACAAAGAAGCGTACAAAAAATCCAAATCGCCCACCATCAACCACTTTTATGAAAAACTATTGTTGCTCAAGGACCAAATGAACACCCCAACCGGGAAAAAGCTGGCTGAGCAACGCCATCAATTCCTACTGGATTATTTGCAACAGTTTTATGCCGAATGGAATGGGGAACGATAATCATTCCCCACGCCTCTCCCAAAAAATAACATTGCCACTACGATTTATTTCCCCCTTTGTACCTAATTTCATAAGATGAAATCCTTTGAATCCTTAACGACATCCCGAACGGTCATCCGAAGATTTCAACCTGGGGACAAGCCATCCCTCATTGAACTACTTTGTGATACCTCGGTAACCCAAAATATGGCCTTCCCACAGGAAATCCTGACAAAAGAAGGGGTTTCCAATCTACTGGATGTAACCATTGACGCTTACGATTCCGAAAAACCATTATTGTCCTTTGCCATTACCGAAAGCAACCATGGTTTTGTGGGTGTCGCCGGGTTCAGTCCCTTGGAAAATGAAGAAATTGAAGTTTTTTACGCACTGCTCCCAAAGTATTGGGGAAAAGGTTTTGCCACGGAGGTTCTAAAAGGTTTAACGGCATATGTGTTTGCGAAAACCGATTATAAAACGGTGGTGGCACCCATTACGCAGCGTAATATGGCTTCCATAAAAGTGGCGGAAAAAAATGGATTTCTAAACTGTGGGGCCATGGAAAACCCAAACTATACCGACCTTATATTCCTATACAAAAAAGAGAAGAGCTGAGCACCATTCCATCCCAAGGGGAATAAAACGGGGATTGAGGTAAAGCGGGCCAGATCGTAACGAAATGGAATCGTGGGACTTTTTGCAAGGGACACCTCAAAACATAACAACAGATCAATTGCGATCTACTCCCTTCTATCTTGGTTTTGAGTATATTTCCATAAAAATTCCAGAACGTTGTACCCGAGTTGAAAAACAGTACCTCCAGAGCATAAATGATAACACCTTCAAATCTTCACTACACCATAATCAAAGGAATCATTGACAACGGATTTGCCCCAAGTGTTGAGGACCTTTCAAAGACCTTAAATGCCAAAAAAACGGAAATCGTCAAAGGACTGTATGCCCTTCAGGAATATCATGGGGTTGTCCTTCACCCCTATGAACCGAGCGTTTGGGTAATTCATCCATTTTCATTGGCCCCCACCAATTTTTATGTGGAATCGGAAAAAGGGGAATGGTGGGGAAACTGTGCCTGGTGTTCCCTTGGAATTGCGGCCTTGGTGAAAGGTGAGGTGAAAATAACCACCACCATTGGAGCAAAAACCAAACAAATCGAAATCAATATCCGCGATGGGGAAATCCAGGAGAAGGATTACTACATTCATTTTCCCATACCCATGAAAAATGCCTGGGACAATGTAATGTATACCTGTAGCACGATGTTGGTCTTTGAAAACGAAGCCCAAATTGATGAATGGACAACAAGGCACCATATCCCTAAGGGCGACATCCAACCGCTTGAAAATATTTGGAACTTTTCAAAAAAATGGTATGGAAACCATTTGAACCCGGAATGGACAAAGTGGACCATGGACGAAGCAAAACAACTGTTCAAAGAATTCGGACTAAAAAACAATATCTGGAAATTGGACGATTCCAATAAGCGATTTTAAACCAAGTCAAATCTAAACAGTACCATGTCTTTTTATCAAAAATTAGCGGAGCTGGGAACCAAGGTATTTAAGAAGAAAACCATTTTTAAATATGGGTTTAACCTTTCTCCCATGTACCGGAGGAGTACGGGTAGGATCATTGAGGTTTCTGAAGATCTGTTACATGTACGCGTTAAACTGCCCCTAAGTTATAAGAACAGAAATTACGTGAACTCCATTTTTGGCGGCAGCCTTTTTTCGGCCGTTGACCCTATTCCCATGGTTCAGCTCATAAATCTATTGGACAGTTCCTATGTGGTTTGGGATAAATCCGCCGAAATTTTCTTTAAAAGACCGGCAAAGACCCATCTCTATGCGGATTTTAATTATACCCAGGAAGAATTGAAGGAAATTAAGGAAAGGGTGGACCGGGAAAATGAAGTGGAAATTACAAAAACCACGCTATTAAAGGACAAAAACAATACGCATGTGTATTGCGAAGTAAGAAAGGTTATCTATATTGCCAATAAGGACTTTTACAAGGAAAAAAGGAGGAATGCCAATACGTGACCCAAAAGGTGGAACATAGGGTATATTGGAATGCCGGGCTTTGTCCATTCCCTTTTGGAGCACATTTGGTGCATGTTGCCTTTTATTGCCTGGAACCTTGTGTTCCGCTATCAAAAGAGGTGTTGGCCTAAACCCCATCATAGTGGTTTATTGCTATTCTTGAACTTATGTTATAGTCAAAGATGAGCTTATACAATGCATTCAGAAACGCTCTTGAAGAAGGTTCTCCCATCGATAATGAAGACTGGTCTTACATTCGACCGTTATTAAAACTTCGTCACTACAAAAAAGGGGAGTACATTATCCGTGAAGGGGAGGTGGAAGACTATCTCTCTGTAGTGGCAGTGGGTTGCGTTCGGCACTTTATTGTAAAAGGCGAGGAAGAAATCAGTCACGAGTTTGCCTTTGAAGATGAATTTAGCAATTCATACGCTTCATTTCTATCCAGAACCCCATCCCGTCTTTATATCGAAGCAATGGAAGATGTGAGTTTGGTGAGTATTCACTACGATAGTTTACAAAAACTCTACGAGGAATCCGACCGTGGGGAGCGTATTGGAAGATTGACTACGGAAAACTACTATATCTATAGGGAAGAACGGGAGCTCATGTTATTAACAATGAACCCAGAGGAGCTCTACCTTGATTTGATCTCACATTATCCGGTTTACGTCAACCGTATTCCACAAAAGTATTTGGCTTCCTACCTCCATGTAAAACCGGAATCCCTGAGCAGGATAAAAAGAAGGATTTATGGGAACAAGTGACGAACTTAACCAGGGTTAATTTTTCTGGATTTTCCGCCCAATACCTTTGCATTGTACTATAAAAACAATGCGGGTTATGGCACTACATTTTAGACACTTTTTGATACCGGTTTGGGCACTTGTACTGGTGAAAACCCATTTGGTTGCCCAGGAAAATTCCAGTGACTTCCAAAGGCACAGTAATATATACATTAGCGTTGGAGCGGGGTCCTCCATGCTTAGGCAATCCCCATCCGATATTTATTTTTCGGGAAGCACCAACTTACAATTGGGTGCGATGTATGAAAGGGCCTTCCACAAGCGTTTTTCCTGGGTCGCCGGCGTAGAGTTCGAACAGGTATCCTACAACCTTGATGCCGATATTGAACTGACTTCTCCATCCACTTTGAGCCTAGTGCGGGCAGGGGATGACAAAAAATACACGAGTATTAGACAGCGTAATATTGCATTCCCTTTGCAGATGAGGGCCTACTTCTATGAAAACAACAATGCCGACACCAAGAACATGTTCGTACAGACGGGGGTTCGTTTGGTTCAAACATTGGACTTCATTGGTTCGGAAAATCTGGGATCTACCTACTTTTATCGAAGCAGGGGGGAAGACAACCGAACTTCAATTGGCGATTTTACCAACCCTACCCTACTGCAGGCAGAGCTCATGATAGGATTTAAAGGCCAGTTTTTCAAAAAAATTGATTTGCTCAATGCTTCCACACTTGGTTTTATGTATCAGTTTACACCCATGTTAAAAAATGGATCAACGGAGGTGTTTCCCGTGCATTTTACCTGGCGTTTTCTATTCTAATAGAGGGAAAGGTCATCCTTTTTGAACTGTAAATGCCCAAAAGGCATGAGGATCGGTAATCCCGATTGCTGCATGGAAAACCGGCTTTGTTGTAAGCATTGCCCTGCTTGTACTACCAAGTGGTAAAAATAATCGCACAACAACAGCAAGCGTATGGACACCAAGGGTATTATCACCAAAATCAGCCGACAAAACTTTTCCGGTACGTACCGGAAGTTAAAGGAAACCATTGACAACAATCCCAATCTAGGGACCCCATTGATGCAAAGTGCCCAAACACTCGGTCTGGATCTGCCCCAGAAAGTATTGGTCCACGAAAATGGTTCCGGTGTTGTCCACATATCCTACAACGACCCCGAATATTTAAAAAACAGACATGGGATTTCGGATGCGGATGAAATCCTTTCCAAAGTGGCTTTGGCATTGGATAAAATCACGACGGCTGCTGCCGACACTTAGGATTTGTATTTAGGGGGATAGCTGTCCATCAGAACCCCCCTTTTTTAACAAATGTCGTTTCACCAAATCATTTTCGGTACGTTCAATGGCCTTTTGCAACTCTTGCTTATAGTTTTTATCGCCCAACTCTTGCAGGAGTTCCGCACGAATTGCATAATACAATCCTGTTTTGGAGTAATCGCTTCTTTTGGAAACGGCATCAAGCGCCCCAAGTGCCTTTTTGGCCCCATGGACCTTGCCCAAGGCCACTATCCTATTTAAGGCCACCATTGGGGAAAACTGCTGTTGCAAGTGGACATCATACAAATAAAGGATGCTCTTCCAATCCGTTTTACCAAACTCCTTTGCTACCGAATGATAATACGAAACAGCCGCCTCCAAATGATACTGCGACGGCAGTCGGTCTTTGGTTCCTGCATTTTCCAGATGATACAATCCAATCCGAATAAGTTCTTGATTGTAATGGGAACGGTCCTGATGTTCCAGGGTCACCAACTCCCCGGTATCATCCAATCGGGCATCAAATCGCGAGGCATGAAAGCACATCAAGGCAATCAGGGCTTCCAAATTGGGATGTTGGCAATACTTGTTTTTTCGTAATAAGAGCGCCAACCGTAAGGCTTCATAGCAGATATCCTTTTTAAGCACATTAGACCCCGAGGTTGGGGAATACCCTTCGGTAAAGAGGAGGTAAACGACCCGTAGTACCACAAACAATCGCGATTGTAGGCCCATCTCCACAGGAAAGCGCAACAGTTGCACCTGTTCCCGAAACTTCTTTTTTGCACGGGTATACGATTTGGCCACCGTTTCTTCCTTTTTCAAAAGGGCTTCGGCGAGTTCACGATTACTGAAACCACCCATTAACTTTAAACTCAATATCACCTGATATTCCTGGGAAAGGACGGGATCGCAACAGGCAAAAACCAACTTTAACTGACTATCGGTAATTTCATTTTCCGAAGCATACTCCCTGCTTTCCTCTCCTGCGTTTTTTTCATAGGCCGTTTCCCCGTATTGGATCTTTTTGCCCTTTCGCAGCATATCGATCATGGCATTGTTTGCCACGCGGTATAGCCAGGCAGTTGGGTTTTGCGGAACTTCCTGGTAGGCCCAAACCCGCATGGCCTTTAAAAAAGTATCCTGTACGGCATCCTCTATTGCCTCCAGATGCGATGTCCCAAATTTACTGGTCAACAAGGAGAGTACCTTTCCATACTCATTTCGGAAAAGATGGTCTACGGTATCGTTAAGTTGTTTTTTCCCCATGCGAAAGAAAAAAGCCCGATGTATTTCAGGCTTTTTAGTATGCGCTATTAATGACTCTCATCCATTGAAAGGATTTCCCGTACCTCCACATTACTGCCTTCATAATCAAAAATGGGGCATCCTTTGGAGATTTCCACGGCTTCATCGATGTCTTTTGCGGAAACGATCAGGTAGCCCCCGACCAATTCGGTCCCTTCGGCAAAAGGGCCATTGGTGACCAGCTCCCCTCTGTTATGGACCACCCGACCATCCTCGGCCAAGGGGAGCCCATCCAATAGCTGGCCTTTTTCTTTTAAGTTTCCCATCCATTGTCCCCAAACTTCCATATGGGCCTGCTTTTCTTCTTGGGACAATTTTTGGTAGGCCTTTTCGCCCCCTCTGAACAAATACAAAAAATTACTCATCTTTTTACGTTTTATGTCCGCCAAAAAACGAACTGTTTATACTATTGATTTTGGTGTAATGACGTCACTCCGGACCATTATTGGACAACTTCCCTAAAAATATTTAAAAAAGTTTCATCTGCCCATTCTTATATTGATCGTGCAAATCGGTTCGCAGTTTGGGAAATGCCCTGTTTTTAAAGTATTTCTGGCGTGCCAATCGGGCCATATCATGAATCTGCTCGGCTATCTTACCTTCTCCACGGCTTCGAATGCCAAACCGACTATCATTGATACTTCCGCCATGACAATCCTGAATTAAATGCAGTACTTTTTCGGCTCGGTCCGGCATGGCCTTTTTAATCCAATCCGTAAAAATCTGACCTATGGCGCCATTTAAACGTACCACGGTGAACCCAAAGGACAAGGCGCCATGGTCTGCTGCCGTTTTGGCCAGTTTCATCAGTTCATGACTATTGATTCCGGGTATGATGGGGGCCAACATGGCATTCACGGGAATCCCGTTCTCCGATAGGGTCTTTACCGTTTGCAATCGTCTTTTGATCGTTGCCGTCCTGGGCTCCAAAAGCCGTCTCGTTTTTTCGGAGAGGGAGGTAATTGAAATATTGATGCCCACAAGTTGGTGTGCATTCAATTGGGTTAAAATATCCAAATCCCTAAGAACCAGCGCATTCTTGGTAATGATTCCTACCGGATGCCTGTATTTATAAAAAACTTCCAAGCACTGCCGGGTAATTTCAAATTGACGTTCCGCAGGTTGGTAACAATCGGTATTCCCGGACAAAACTATGGTGGCCGCTTTCCAGGTTTTGCTTTGGAGCTTTTCTTCCAATAGCCTTGCCGCCTCTTTTTTCACCAATATCTTCCGCTCAAAGTCCAGACCGGCATCATATCCCCAAAATTCATGGGCATTCCGTGCATAGCAGTACACACAGCCGTGTTCACAGCCTTGATAGGGATTCATGGAGTAGCCCATCCCTACATCCGGGCTCGTGACCTTATTGACCACGGTTTTGGGAAAAACCGGGATATACTCCGTTTTGTTCTTGTCCGCTTCCTCTCCTTCCACACGACAAAACTCCAGGAAATCCTCCCGTTGCTCATAGATATGCTTTAAAAAACGGTTATGGGCATTGAGCTGCGCACCACGGCCTTTTATGTAATGTTTTGATTTCAATTAGGGATTTATTCCAAATTTATGGAATTATTCCTAAAATGAAATATTAGAATTAAGTTAAAAAACTATTGCTTTTCCAAAACCATTCGGCCGGAATTCCCGAAAACCAATACCAGGTCCAAACTGTCAAAGCTGTATCCAAACTGGGCAAAGGTCTCATTGGGCACCTGGGCTTCCGCAATGGCATTGTAGAACGCAGCAGCATATTGGGTGTCCGCAACCTCGGTGGTAGAAAACTCGAGCATGGTCAAGGTACCTCCATCCAATTCATACCGCCCTTGAAATTGGTTAGCCGAGGTTTCCCCGGTGAAGTTGCCATCCGCAGCAAAAGAAATGGCAATGATCTCGTCCGTCGGTGAAAACTGGGTGAGTTGCTGTTGCGAAACCTGAATTTCAGTAATCCTCCAGGTTCCTGAAATGGGATTGTCCTGCGAACCGTCATCGGAATCGCTACATGATCCAATACTTAAAACAAGGCCCATCAAAAGCCATAGGAATAGTGTTCTTTTCATTTGGGGTGTTTTTAATTAAACGCTACTTCAACCAATTGTTTTTTGTTTCCGCGTTTGGCATAGAACAACATTTGGTCTTCATTTCTATCCACCAAGGGCTTGGAAACCATTAGGGGCAATCTCGCCTCTTGATTGTCTATGATCTTTTTGTAGGCCATCTTTCCATTTTCATCCAAAGAAATGGCAAACACGTTTCGGTTACGGCTCAACCCCTGTCTGAATACCAGTCGTTCATCATTGATCAATTGGGGGTTTTCGGCCGCGGTACAGATAAAAAAGAAGGTTTTTCCATTTTTGGTGTAGGCACTGTAAGAGGCGTAGGACTCATCGCCCTGGGTGACTTCGGACTTGTTAATGTTCCTTGCCCAGAGCATATTGCCATCGGCATCCAGCTTTGCACTCACAATGTCATTGTAATGGTAGCGGTCTACCCGCATTCGCTGTCCTGCCCCGGTCCTATGCATGCTATGGGTCACAAAATACTCTTCGGCATTGAACAGGATTTCGTTGTTCGGCGTCACATCCACACTTTTAAAAATGAGGTTTTTTACCTCCTTGTCTTCCTCCCTACCAAACTTATCGTACATAAATTCCTGGGAGAAGGCATTGTATTTCTCTTTTTCTATGGCAAGGGTATTGGCGTTGAGTTCGTAATAGGCCAATCCGTTGTACCTATTGTCCTTTCGGTCGGCATAGAACCCCACATATTTTAAATCGTTGCCCTTAAGGATGGGGTAGAGTGCCTCTGGATATTTTCCAGGGGTATTGAAGTGTTGCGTTGTTGAGGAGGTGTTGGATACCTTGACCACTTCGTACCGGAATTTTCGTTCTTCCGCTTTAAAACGCCGCTTCTTAAAATAGGCTTTGCCCACTAAATAGGCCGTACTTAAATCATTGGAAAGCGTCAATTGCTCAAAGGCATAGTTTTTTTCCTCGGCTTCCTGTGAAAAATCATGTTCCCAACGCTTGTTTAATTGGGTATCGAAAAGGTGCAACGTATGTTTACTTTCTTTTCCCTTGGTATGGTGCGTACTGATCACAAATCCATTTTTATCGGAATCGAAGAGTAAGGTGGTCGTAAAACCGTTGGAAAAGTTTCGGTTGTAATAGTTCTTCCCGTAGGCGCCTTCGACCACTTTGGATTTTATACTCAATATTTTTTCCTTGGTGAAATTGAAACTGGTAGTGGCGCTTTGGTGTACCCAGTATTCATATTGTTCGCGCTCATAGTCATAATTGAAAAAAATGAGGCGTAGCACCCCATCCTTGATGAAGCCATCCACAAATTGCATGTCCCTGAACTTGTAGTTGTATTCCTCAATTAGGTTGAGATCTTTATCATAGCGTTCCAGCAAATATCCCTTGGGTCTCAGAATAAGTCCCTGAAAATAGGAACGGACCAAAATATACCCGCCATCACCGTCCTCGGAAATGGTCAGTAGATTGGAATAGCGATGTCTATCGGTGAATTTTTCCCCAAAGTCATACGCAATAGGCATTTCTTGGGCATATCCAAAAAGGGTGATGCATCCCAATAGGGAGAGTAGTAGGTTTTTCATTGTGGGGCATTAGTTTAGGGCTGGCTAGTTGCCGGGGAAATCTGCTTTGCGCTTTTCCAAAAAGGCCGTGGTACCTTCCTTGAAATCCCCAGTACCAAAACAATGGCCAAACGCATCAATTTCAACAGCGTAGCCGTCCTCTTTAGGTTTATAACCCGCATTGACCGCTTTTATTGCCTGTGCAATGGCCACAGAGGAGTTGTTTGTGATTTTTTGGGCCAATTTTCGACAAAGTGCCAACAATTCTTCCTGTGGCACCACATAATTCACCAATCCATAGTGTAGGGCCCGTGGGGCATCCACCATTCCTGCCGTCATTATCATTTCCATGGCAATCCCTTTTCCCACCAATTGGGGAAGTCGTTGTGTTCCCCCATAACCGGGGATAACCCCAAGGGAAACTTCGGGCAGTCCCATTTTGGCATTAGCACTGGCCACCCTAAAATGACAGGCCATGGCCAGCTCCAGTCCACCTCCCAAAGCAAAACCATTGACGGCGGCAATTACCGGGGTAGAGAGGTCCTGGACAAAATCAAACAACAATTCCTGCCCTTTTGCGGCCAACTGCCCCCCTTGATCTACATTAAAATGTGCAAACTCGGAAATATCGGCCCCTGCAACAAAAGCCTTTTCCCCACTTCCGGTAAGGATGATGACCTTGATTTCCCCATCTTCATCCAGTTCCTTAAAAGCCTGGTGGAGTTCTTCTATGGTGGCCTTGTTCAGCGCATTGAGTTTTTTTGGTCTATCGATGGTAATGGTAGCAATATTCCCCTCCTCTTCGATGTAGATGTTGTCGTAGTCCATGTAGGTGTTAGGTGTTAGGTGTTAGGTGTTAGGTGTTAGGTGTTAGGTGTTAGGTGTTAGGTGTTAGGTGTTAGGTGTTAGGTGTTAGGTGTTAGGTGTTAGTAAAAATACTTAAACCATCAACCAACCTCAAATAAGCTTGGACTATTCTTTGGGAAACTTGACCGTAAACACGGTACCCTTGCCGAGTTGGGAAGTAAAGCTAATGGTGCCCCCATAGTTTTCAACAATATTGCGCACCATACCCAGGCCCAGTCCCATACCGCTTGTTTTGGTAGTAAACTTGGGTTCAAAGATTTTATCCTTGAAATCATCCCGGATGCCCACCCCATTGTCCGCGACCTGTATTTTCACCTTATCCGCATCGGAAACAACGGTCACCAGAATTCTTGGGGAGTCCACATTGATCATCGCCTGAATGGCATTCTTCACTAAATTGGTTACAATACGAATGAGTTGGGTACGATCTACTTTTGCAATGATTTCCTCCTCATCGCAGATAAAATGGATATACGGTTCATGAAAAATATCGAGTGCCAATTTGGTGACACTCACAATGTTCAAGGTCTCCTTCTGCTGGGCCGGCATATTGGCAAAGTTTGAAAAGGCAGAAGCAATATTGCCCATAGTATCTATTTGCTGCACCAGGGTCTTGGAAAACTCCTTGACCTTTTTCCCTATTTTGGGATCTTCGGGATCAAACTTGCGCTCAAAACTTTGTACGCTCAGGCGCATGGGTGTCAATGGATTTTTAATCTCATGGGCCACTTGTTTGGCCATTTCCCGCCACGCCTGTTCGCGTTCACTACGGGCCAATTTTGCGGCACTGGCTTCCAATTCGTCAATCATATTGTTATAGGAATCCACCAACTTTCCTATTTCCTCGGTTGGATTTTTAATGAGGATTTTCTCGTTCCGTTTGGTCAGTCCCGTAATATAGAGCTTATCGGAGACGGTCTGTAAAGAGCGGGTGATATACTTGGAGATGAAATAGGCAAAAACAATGGCGGCCATGAGCATCAACAGATACACCCCTCCCAGTCGGATCAAAAACTCCCGAAGCTCCATATTATTAAAGGAATTATCTTCAAAATAGGGCAGGTTCATTATCCCGATGGGCTTGAATTTTGGGTCGTTGATATAGGTATAGGAAGCTTGATAATTGTCCCCCGCAGTGCGTTTTTCCTCCACATACCTCCGCGTGGAGCTCATCGCCAAACTATTCAATACCTCAGCATCCAGGCAATTGGACAAGGAATCGGCTTCAAATGCCGGTTTGGAGCTTTTAATAAGTTCTCCCTCCAAATCATAAATATTGAAGTTTACGTTTTGGACATCCGCAATTTTATAGATCTCATCCTTAAAAATATGGCCCAGGTTCCTGGTCGAGGGTTCATAGGTGGTCTCATTGAGCACATAATTAATACTTTGGAGAATCTGATCTTCCTTGCGTTCCAAACGGTTCTGGTGGTAATCGTTGGATTGCTCACGGTATTGGTAAATGGTCACCCCGGCAATTAAAACCGAAGCAATGACCACCAATAGGATCATGGTGATAAAAATTCGGGAACGAAGGGATAGTTTTTTGAACAAGCTTTGGCAGATTTTGAATTAAGAGCCTGTTTGGGAATTTGTGATTGGAATTGTTATAGGCCATTTTTGTGCATAGCCATAGTTATGGACTAAAATTTTAACAATGTGCCGTGCAAAAAGGGACATAAGAAAACAATTGACAAATTCCCAAACATGCTCTAAAGTTAACAAGAATCGAACCAAATTAAGTACAATCCCAAATTTCAAGACCAAGTTCAGTTCTAAACTAAGTTGCACTTGATGCTTGAACTTGAACTTTTTAGTCAGGCGTTCGGATTTTTCTCCCGAATCCTTTTGTACAGGCGAATCCCCAACATGAGCAAAACGCCCAGGACCAAAATTCCCACCACCCCATAAATCCAGTTGAAGGCATTTTTTAAAATCACCAAAAAGGTCACCGCAAAAAGCACCAGGGTGGCCACTTCATTCCAAATTCGCATAAAGTGTGAGGTATATTTTACCTCGTCCCGCTGTAATTGCTTGAACATTTGGTGGCATCTCAAATGATACACAATGAGCAAAACCACAAAGGCCAGTTTTACATGCATCCATGGTTGTTCCAACCAGTCGGGCATCAAAATCAATAACCAAATGGCAAAAAGCGTACATAAAATGGCCGAGGGCCATGTGATGATATACCACAGCCGTTTGGTCATCAGTTTTAGCTGGCGGGTCAGGATTTCCCTTTCGGGAGAAGGTTTCGCATCCGCCTCAATGTGGTAAATGAACAAACGGGGGATATAGAAAAGCCCCGCGAACCAGGTCACCACAAAAATCAGATGCAATGCTTTTATATAGTTGTAAATCAATTTTTCACCTTAGTTGTTAAGCGTACTGAACCAAAGTCCAACACTTGTAAATTCATAATTGAACCGCCCCAATACCGACCTCCCACAGTTTTTTGTTGTAGGCGGGGATTTTAGCATTGATAAAGGCTTCGCCCCTTTGCTTCAATCCTGACCATTGTCCATCCAGCTCTGCTTTTCTATCCAGGGAAGATTGATTCACCCTTGGAATGGAACTGTTTGTGGCATTGATCAGAAAAAGATACTCCGCCGTAAATTTATTGGGAAAGTTCTCCACATCGTCATACGCTTTGGATTTTCGCTGTACCATCTCCATATCCCATGCCTCCAATTCTTCAATTAGGGCTTTTCCTTCTTTTTTGAGGTCCTCGCCCTGTACTTTTTCCAAAACCGTTTTTAACTGCTGCTTTGCTTTAAAGAGTGTATTCACCATGTAATGCATTTCGGTAAGTGCACTTTCGGCCTTGTCCATAAAGGCATCATAGGCTTTGTACTGATCCGGTTTGGTTTCATAGGACGGCACCTCCTTAATGGTCCCTTTGGTTTCCAATACCTTTCCATCCACTTTTAAGCGGACGGTATACTCCCCGGGGATGGCTCGGTGCCCGCGGTAACTCGCTTCAATATAGGTATCCGCTACACCGGGCATCAGTGCATGGCCCATATCCCATACAAAGCGATTCAGTCCTTCCTTTTTATCCAAAATGGGGGCAGGTGGTGGCCCACCGTCATACCGTTTGTACTTCGTATCCTTTTTTGAGGAAAACCGGTTCACCAGTTTTCCCGTGGCATCCATAATCTTCATTTCAATTTCGGTGGAATCCGATAGTTTGGGCAACTCATAATACAAAACCATTCCATTGGCCGGATTTACGCCGGTAAAGGCCTGACTTCCCGTAAAACTGGCGGAGTTCCGATTCAAGGCGCTTCCCCATGTTCCATTGTAAGCGGGTTCGGGTTGATACAAAAACGCCTGCTTTTTTGGCTTTTCGTATTGTGCCAAGGTACCGAGGTCATCCAAAATCCAAAAGGAGCGACCGGAAGTGGCCACAACCAAATCCCCTTGATGGACCTTAAGATCCAAAATTGGGGTCCTGGGCAGGTTCAATTGCAGGGGTTCCCACTCTTGCCCATTGTTCCAGGATACATATATCCCTTTCTCGGTTCCTACGTACAACTGTCCTTTTCGATCTTGATCCTCACGGATCGCACGGGTAAAGGATCCATAGGGAATCCCCGAACTGATGTTGGTCCAGGTCTGTCCATAATTGGTAGACCTGTACACCGCAGGGGTATAATCATTGAACTTGTAACGTGTTGTCGCGATATAAACGGTTGCGGGGTCGTGGGGAGATACTTCCACCGCATTGACCAGGCACTCTGCCAAACCTTTTGGGGTAACATTTTCCCAGCTTTGCCCACCATTTTTTGTGATATGCACCAAGCCATCGTCACTTCCCGTGTAAAAAACACCTTTTTCATGGGGTGATTCCACCATATAGGCTATGGTACCATAGTTTTCTGCACCTACGGCCTCGTTGGTATAAGGTCCCCCTCCATTTCCCTGTTTGTCGTCCTGATCCCGGGTAAGGTCCGGGGAGATTTCCTCCCAGGTTACCCCATTGTCCCGGGTACGAAGCACCAATTGTGCACAGTGATAAAAAGTACCCGGTTCATGCTTTGACCATAAGATCGGTGCATTCCAATTGTAAAGGTATTTCATATCCCTGGCCGCCCGTCCCAAATATTGAATCGGCGCTGCCATGACTTTCGTAGAAGCTTTGGAATGGGTATCCAATAGATTAATGGTCCCCAAATAACTGCCCCCCATAACATATCTTGGATCATCCGGATCAAAAGCCAAAAAGGCACTCTCCCCACCAGCGGAATACGTCCAGTCTTCACGACCAATACTTGATCTGCCCAGGGAAAGGCTGGCTATTTTGACCGAAGTATTATCCTGCTGCCCCCCATAAATATGGTAGGGGAACTGGTTATCGACATTAATACGATAAAACTGTGCCGTTGGCATGATGTTCTGTGTAGACCAACGCTTCCCATAGTTGAAGCTAATGGCAGCACCCCCATCATTGGCGATCACCATATTGTTGGAGTTGTTCGGATTGATCCATAGGTCATGGTAGTCCCCATGCGTTCCGGAAAGCCGTTCCCAGGTTTTGCCGCCATCAATGGAGCGCAGGGCCGGAGCGCTCAACACATAGACCACGTTTTCATTGTTGGGGTCCGCAAAAACTTCAATATAGTACCATGCCCTTTGCGTTAAACGGTTATCCCCACTTACCATTTGCCAACTTTCCCCCGCATTGTTGGAAACGAACAACCCTCCTTTATCCTTATTGGAATCACTCTCTACCAAGGCATACACTTTATTGGGATTGGCCGGACTGACAGCTATGGCCATTTTCCCCTTTTCTTTGGGAAGTCCCTTTTCTACCTTTTTCCACGTCTCTCCCCCATCAACGGATTTGTAGACCCCACTTCCTTCCCCGCCACTAATGACCATATTGGGTTTGCGCTGATGGTGCCAAAGGGTGGCATACAATACTTCCGGCACACGGGCGTCCATGGAAAGTTCCGAACAACCGGTTAATTCATTGACAAAAAGTACGTTTCTCCAGGTCTTGCCCCCATCTGTCGATTTAAAAATGCCCCGTTCCTTGTTGGGTCCAAAAAGTGCCCCCTGGGCCGCTACGTAGACCACATCGGGATTTGTGGGATGGATAACGATCCGTGCAATATGTTGGGTGGCTTCCAATCCCATTTTTTTCCAGGTTTTCCCGGCGTCTATGGATTTGTACACCCCATCACCATAGGAAGTCATAACACCCCTGGGCGCATGTTCCCCCATGCCCACATAGACGATATTGGGGTTTGAGGCCGAAACGGTGACCGCCCCAACGGAGCCCATTTCAAAAAAACCATCCGAAATGTTGTCCCAATGCTGCCCGGCATCGGTGGTCTTCCAAAGTCCACCCCCCGTAGTTCCCATATAGTAGGTCATGGGGTCTCCCACCACACCTGTGGCACAAACGGAACGTCCTCCCCTAAAAGGGCCAATATTTCGATATTTTACCGGTTTAAAATACTCTTCTGCCGTTTGGGCAAAAATGCCCAGGGTCATTACGAAAAGGCAAAGGGTAACTACTTTTTTCATCTGGTTGGTTTTAAGAAAAAATCAATCTACAATCCCCATCTTATGGAGTAAAAAACTGGCGTTCATATTTTCGCAGACGCCTTCTTTAAAGGTATAATCAAAAAAGAGTTCGTCATTAACGATTTGAGCATCAAAATAATAATTCTTTACCGTTTTTAAACTGTCGGCGACCTCACAAAGGCTTAAATCATGTGTAGCAATGAGTCCCGTAGTCCGCAAGCCCACCAATCGTTCAATAAATTTTTTAGATCCCGCGGCCTTATCCGTGCTATTGGTTCCCTTCAAAATTTCATCCAGGATAATAAAATAGGGTTCCTCGGCAATGGTATCAATGATGTATTTCAATCGTTTCAATTCACTAAAAAAATAGCTTTCATCATTGGTTAGGCTATCGGTTGTGCGCATACTGGTAATCAGTTTTATGGGGCTATAACTTGCCTGCTCCGCACAAACGGGCAGTCCCATATTGGCCATGACCAATTGCAGCCCCACGGTACGCAAAAAAGTACTCTTCCCCGCCATATTGGCCCCTGTAATAATGAAAAATTCCTCTTTGGCAATGGAAATGGGGTTTGCAACGGCAACATCCACTTTTAACAAGGGATGGGCGGCAGCCTTACTTCGTAACACATAGTTCGATTCCTCAATTTTGGGAAAGCTATGGTTGGGATGGTTAAAGACATAATTGCCCAAACTGTTGTAGGCATCAAAAAATGCAATCGTTGCGAACCATTTTGGAATTTGTTCCTTATAGGACGAAATCCAATCCTCAATGGATTTCGAAACAAACAGATCCCGAAGCAGAAAACCATTCCCCAAAATACCGATGATCAAATTGTTCCGTTGGTCCAGGGCATCCAAAACCCTGGAGAACTTTTTTAAAATGGAGGAACTGGAATTTCCTTCGGTGGCCACGGCATTTCTCTTGTTTTGCAATACTTCCGATGCAAATTTGTGCTGCTCCAACAGCTGCAACAGTTTGGCATATTGCCTTAAGGTACTCTGGGCTTTTGTAGTTTGGGCCGACAGTTGGTTGATTTTGGGCAAAAAGGCGCCCGTAATGGCCAAGCCCAACAAGAAAACCCCAAATACCGCATAGCCGGAAACGTACCCCAAAAAGTAGCTGGCCCAAACCAAGAGGGAAAGCAGGGAAAATCCAATACTGATCCCGTGCATGGCCGAGGGCACAAAGGGTCGGTACCCGCTCAACCACCGCACCACGGTATCCGAATCCACTTCAGTCCTTACCAAAGATCCAACCGCCGTAAAATGTTGCCGCCATTCCGGTATTTTGGATAGTTCCTGAATGGCTTCCTGCTTTTGTACAATGTTGTTGATATCATTGGAGAGCATTGTCGCGGCCAATAGGTCGGACCCACTTTTTAAGGCAGTACGATTGCAATATTGAAAGAAGGATCCCCTTCCAAATAAATCAATATCCTGACTGAACGCATGCGTGGCATCCTGATAACCCTTGCCGTCCGGTAGTCCGTAATACTCATGGTTCAGGACATTGAGCTCCGTTTTGCTTTGAAGCTGCAGGTTTTGAATTACATCCCGTTGGTATTTCAATTTTTGATGACGGACCACCAAAAGCACAAACAGGGGAATGGCAAAAACCAATATGCCCAAAAGCACATTCGTTTGGGACCAACTCAAATATAACGAGCCGATAATCCCTAAAAACAACAGTAGGCGCAGCACACTGGAAGCATTTAATTTGGTTTTCAAAGCCGTTAGGCTTTTCCCGTGTTCTACCAACTGTTTTTTATAAAAGGCCTGGGGGTCGTTCATAGGTGATAAGCAATCCGTCTAAGTGCTGCAATAACGGGAATCCTTTTCATATGGCAACATGGTACAAAACAATTTTACCGATGGTTCTGCATGGGCAACTGTCAAGTGCTTTGAATTCCAATCCTAAATTCAAAGCACCGATTTAAGGGGCGAAGTTGGGATAACCCCTTTTGGACCAACCCAAAATGAGCATCCCCCAACACTACCCGGTCAACGCATTTGCGTTTACTCCTCCGTTATGCTTAAATATTCCAACCCCAGCCTGTTGAATTCCGCATTGAAAGCCTTCATCTCTTCATCGACCAAGGCATCAAAGTTCTTTAGTTGTGCATTGATCTTTGTGGTCATTTCGTTCTTTACGGCAATATCCTGCTCCGTGGGCGGGAAATCATCCAAACTCACCAAACTGTTTAAATGCGCCAATTTATTGGTCAGTCGGATCGGAAAGTTCAGTGGGTCCTGGTTACTCCTATTTTTGGTTTGGTAAAGTGCTTTTTCAATATCCCCAAAGCCTTCCTTCATTTTTTTGGCCTTTTCCACCAAGGATTTAGTAGCCTCATCATCCGCATATTGTTTGGTAAAAGCATCCAGTTTTTCATTGATCTTTCGAATCTTCTTAATGGATTGGTGGGCTTTGTCCACCGTCTCGTTGATACTGGTAATGAAATCGTATTGCTTTTGCATATCGGCTACGGAAACTTCGGCCCTTGGATCGGGAAGTATGGTAAAGTTTTCGGTCTGCACCGCACCATTGACATTTAGGCTCACCTGATAACTTCCCGGAACCGCTTTTGCCCCATTAAGATTGGCCCACCACAAAATCATTCCCTTTAGGCGTTCCGCCCCTTTACCACGGGTATCCCAATTGTGGGTATTACCGCCTTTTTCCAAGGTCAATTGTTTTTTCTTGTCCTTGGCCTTGCTACTGAAATTGGCCAGGGTATCCCCGGACCTGTTCAAATAGGTCAATTGTACCGTATCCTTTTCCTTGTCAAAATCCTTAAGGTAAAAATGGGTGACTACTCCCGAGGGATGGTTTTGGCCTTCGGTGAGACTGGGCTTGTCCTTTGGTCTTGCCGTTCCTTTGGTGCGATAGGAATCCTTGGGGGCAAACAGTTTCATTTTCGCTCCCGAATCATTGGAGTCCAACTGGTGCAATACCGTTAAATCGTCAATGATCCAAACACTACGCCCCTGTGTGGCCACCACCAAATTATTGTCCTTTAGGACCAAATCCGTAATCGGCACAATGGGCAGGTTCAATTGGAATTTCTCCCATTTGGCCCCATCATTAAAGGAAATGTACATCCCCGTTTCCGTACCGGCGTACAACAGTCCTTTACGTTTGGAATCTTCGCGGACAACCCGGGTAAAATGCTCATTTTCGATTCCGTTGGCGATTTTCGTCCAGGTTTTTCCGTAATCCGTGGTTTTGTAGAGATAGGGTGCAAAATCCCCCAATTTGTAACGGGTGCCGGCCACATAACAGGTGCCCTCGTCAAAAGCGGAAGGTTCCACACTGTTGATCATCATCCATTCCGGCATTCCCGATGGGGTTACATTCTCCCAATTTTGCCCTCCGTCCTGGGTGATATGAATAAGGCCATCGTCACTACCAACCCATAGCAACCCTTCTTTTAATGGGCTTTCCTGGGCCGCAAAAATGGTACAGTAGTATTCCACTCCCGTATTGTCCTGGGTAATTGGCCCACCACTGCTAACCAATTTGGTGGGATCGTTTCGGGTGAGGTCATCACTCAATCGCGTCCAGCTCTGTCCTTCATTTGTACTTAAATGTACATGATTACTGAAGGTATACAGTTTTTTGGGGTCATGCTTACTGAAAATAATGGGGAAGTTCCACTGAAAACGATATTTCATGCCTTCGGCGCCATAACCCATGGGGTTATCGGGCCAGACATTGATACCGCGAACGGTTCCCGCATCATGGTTTACCCGGGTCAGAAACCCGCCATAACTGCCTCCATAGACAATATCGTTATTGGCGGGGTCTACGGCAATATGGGCGCTCTCCCCACCAGCGGTACGCTCCCAATCCTCCTCACCGATACCACCACCATCGGAACGATGGTTGATCCGTACGGTACTGTTATCCTGTTGGGCCACATAAATACGATAGGGAAATGCATTGTCCGTGGTCACCCGGTAAAACTGTGCCGTGGGTTGGTTGTAATAGGTACTCCAGGTTTCCCCACCGTCATAACTCACCTGTGCGCCGCCATCATCACCAATGATCATCCGTTGGCTGTTCTCCGGAGCAATCCAAAGATCGTGATGATCTCCGTGTGGGGCATTAAAGGTATTGAAGGTTTTTCCGCCATCGGTGGATTTGTGGTAACGTACGTTCAACACATAGACCACATCCTGATCTTCGGTATCGGCATATACACGGGTGTAATACCATGCCCGTTGACGCAATTTTCGTTCGCTGTTCACCTGCGTCCATTTTTTTCCACCATCATCCGAGCGATACAAGCCCCCCTTTTCCTTGTGCTCCACAATGGCAAATACCCGTTCTGAATTCACTGGGGAAACGGAAACTCCTATAATTCCCAGGGTATCCTTGGGAAAACCTTCATTTTTGGAAATTTCGGTCCAGGTGTCGCCGCTATCCGTGCTCTTCCAAAGGGCGGAACCCTCACCCCCGCTGCTCAGTGAGTACGGGGTGCGCTGGGCACGCCAGGTAGAGGCATATAGAATCCGTGGATTATTGGGGTCAAAGGTCAGATCCACAGCTCCGGATTGGTCATTGAAAAAAAGGATCTGTTTCCAACTCTTACCCCCATCCGTGCTTTTGTATACCCCTCGTTCCTGGGTCGGTTTGTAAATATTTCCCAGAACTGCGGCATACACCGTATTGTAATCCGTGGGATGTACCCGAATTCGGGGGACATGCCTACTTTTTTCCAATCCGGCCTTTTCCCAGGTTTTGCCCGCATCCACGGTCTTCCAAATACCATAACCACTGGATACGTTACCGCGCAAGGTTTTTTCACCTCCCCCAACATAAATGACATTGGCATCGCTTTTGGCTACTTCCACCGCTCCGATACTTCCGCCGAAATATCCGTCCGAAATGTTTTCCCAGGATCGGCCACCATTTAAGGTCTTCCAGACCCCTCCCCCTGTTGCGCCAAAATAGAAGAGGTTGGGATTTCCAGGAACCCCGGTTACCGCCGCGGACCGACCACCGCGAAAAGGACCCACCAGACGGTACTCCATACTGGAATATAAATCCGCAGGGATTTCCGGTGCGGTTTGGCCTTTCTTTCGTCTTTGGGATTCCCCGGTAACGGTAAATAAACAGAGGGCAAGCAAGGTGATGCCTGCTTTGGTCAATAGCGGTTTCATTTAAGTGTTCTTTTGAATTAGTCGTTTCTAAAAGTACTGAAAAAGGAGGAAATAGTATTACTAATATTTTGTACTTTCAATGGCTTCATTTGTAACTTCATTCGCTTGATAAATGATTTGTTCCATGCACAAATACCTTTTTTTACTATCGCTTTTATTCGTTTCGATAGCCTGTAAAGAAAACAGCAAATCCCATGGGGAAACTGTTGAAAATAAGGTTGCGGAAGAACAAAAGTCGGAATGGACGTATTTGTTTGATGGAACCAGTTTGGACGGTTGGCGGGGCTACGGTATGGATGTCCTTCCCCCCGGATGGACCATTAAGGACAGCACCTTGACTTTTGACACGGAACTGGGCCTTGAACAAAATTATACGGGTGGTAAGGATATCATTTACGGCGATGAGGAGTTTGACAATTTTGAACTGTACCTGGAATGGAAACTCCCCGAAGGTGGAAACAGCGGTATATTCTACCATGTGAAAGAGGGCTATGACGGCCCTCCCGTAGTATCTCCGGAATATCAGCTGATCGATGATGAGAACTATGCCAGCATCCATGACCTCAAGGCATACAACGAACAATTTGGGGCGGAACATCCCGAATTGTTACAGGACTGGCAGAAAACGGGTGCCGATTATGCCATGCATATTGCCGATGAGTCCCAAAAGGAACTGAACCCCGTTGGCGAGTGGAATTCCTCCAAAATTGTGTTCACTCCCGAAAAAGTGGAACATTGGCTCAATGGGAAAAAACTACTGGAATTTGAACCGTGGTCGGCCGATTGGAACCAAAAGAAAAATTCGGGCAAGTGGGATAATGCCCCCGATTATGGGAAATACAAATCCGGATACATTGCCCTTCAAGACCATGCCAGTCCGATCTGGTTCAGAAATATTAAAATCAAAAAATTATAACCAAAGATGAACAAACGCGATTTTCTCAAAAAGACCGGAATTGGAGTACTGGGTGCCATGGCGGCCCCTTCCTTGCTTAAAGCACATACTATGGGCCCAAACGATCGATTACGAACCGCACATATTGGTGTAGGAAATATGGGGGGAGAAGACCTTAGGGATATTTCTTCCCATCCTAAGGTGGATGTCGTGGCGCTTTGTGATGTGGACGCCATCAATCTTTCGGCGGCACGAAAATTGCATCCCAAAGCCCGGGTCTTTTTCGATTATCGGGTGATGTTGGAGGAGATGAAGGACGAAATTGATGCGGTAATCGTTTCCACTCCGGACCATACCCATGCGCCGGCCTCCTTATTGGCCATGAAAATGGGGAAAAACGTATACTGCCAAAAACCCTTGACCCATTATGTGGCCGAATCCCGCGCCATGAAAAAAATGGCTGCGGAGAAAAATCTGGTCACCCAAATGGGGATTCAGGTACATTCCTTTTACGATTATAAACTGGCCACCTTATTGATCCAGGATGGTATCATTGGCAAAGTACATACCGTACACGCCTGGAGTCCAAAATCGTGGGGATACAACGGCTCGGAACCCGAAGGGGAAGACCCCGTACCTGCGCAATTGGACTGGAACCTTTGGTTGGGGACCTCCGCAAAACGCCCGTACAAGGAAGGATATTACCATCCTGGCAACTGGCGTAAATTAATGGATTACGGCTGCGGTACCTTGGGTGATATGGGCGTTCATATTTTTGATACGCCCTATAATGCCCTGAACTTGGATGTGCCCATGACCGTTAAAAACGAATGTCGCGAACCCAATGGTTTTGGTTTTCCCGAAAATAATATTGTCACCTATGAATTCCCCGGAACGGACTATACCGGAAAGACCTTAAAATGGATTTGGTACGATGGCCCCGGCATGCCTCCTGCCCATGAGGATTTGGTGCTTCCGGGAGCAAAAACCATGGCGAAAACAAAACAAAAGACAAAAAATGACATTTCCCTGGATGCCGGAGTGGCCGAAGAAGGGCAACTACCCGAACAGGGCGCCATGTTTGTAGGGACCAAAGGTCGCCTGTTGTTGCCCCATTTTATGCAATTGCCCAAGAAAATAGTTCGGGGCAAGTATGTGGATATTTCCAAGGACATCGCCAAACACAATTTGGGGGAACCGATCCGCAATTATGCCAGTGAAGGCCCAAAACACTACCACCAATTTGTGGATGCCTGTTTGGGCAAAGGGGAATGTACCGCACCTTTTGCGTATGCCGCCCGACTTACGGAAACCATCCTTTTAGGGGTGATTGCAGGGCGTTTTCCCAACCAGACACTGCATTGGGATGCCGCCACGGCACAATTTGCGGAAACTGAGGCCAATCAGTATTTGGCTGGGGACTATCGGGAGTTTTAAGACCCCTCCGCTCCCGCTATCGCGGGACCCCCTCCCCTTGGTTAAGGGGAGGAGCTAAGCGTAGGGCATTGGCGATTATGAAGCCGTAATCCTTCCAGATGACGACATTGACTATTTGATGAGCATGATACGGCAATCCTTTAAGTTCCATAACACTTAAATCAACTTTATGAAAATAATAAGTTTGTTGGTCATTTCAATTACAATTCTTTCCTGCCAACCCAAAACACCCGACCCTACTCCCCAGCAAACGGATTTGTCCAAAACCTATATCGACCCTGCCCAGGGCTATTCCCAAGCCGTAGCTGTAGAAGCCAATAGCGTCAAAACCATTTATATTTCCGGACAAGTGGGTAGTGGAGAGAGCTTTGAAGCCCAGTTTCGTGATGCCTTACGCAAACTCTTTACAACGCTTGAGAATTCCGGAGCCTCATTTGATGATGTGGTCAAATACAACACCTATATTGTGGACTACCAACCCGCCTATTTGGATACGTTTAGAACCGTTAGAAAAGAACTCTTGGGCGATAAAGATATGCCCGCCAGCACTTTGGTAGGGGTACAGGCCTTGGGCCTTCCGGAATGGGGTGTGGAGATTGAGGCAGTAGCGGTTGTTGAAGTTGAAGTGGAGTAGTTAGAAAAAAACGTGTTTCGTTTTTTCATTTCTTTTGTTCGCGCAAAAGAAACGAAACAAAGAAAACGCGCCTTCTCCAGAGGAATTTTTTGCCCAAGGGCAAAAACCGCTCTCACTTTTGCCTTTACTCTATCTGGCTCATCACTTTAAATGCAAATCGTTGCATTTTGCGTTCTGCCCTCTCCAAGGCTTCGAAAATTCTCAACGAAAGTTCGAGCCTATTCTGCGGAGAAAGAACAATCAAATTTCTCCTTATCGCAACAAATCGGCCGATTTCTCAGCTTCGATGGAAATCAAGGAGTTTTCACTTTGGCTGAGGGAAGGCAGGAATGCCTTCGCACAGGAAATAGGGTGGATTCCGCATCAAGTGTGGAATGACAGGAAAGGGTCACCTTATATCCATTTTGAGAACGTTTCCGCAGGCGCACCGTATCCCCTCAGCCACCATATCGTCATTTCGACCAACGGGAGAAATCTAAAGCAAAGTAGATTTCTCAATTGTCGTTGCACTTATCATTCCAAACCGATAAGTCGTCATCCCCGCCTACCCTTCGACTGCGCTCAGGGTGACAGGCAGGAATGCACTCGCACAGGAAATAGAGTGGATTCCGCATCAAGTGCGGAATGACAAAGAAAACTTGAGTATTATTTCTAAACCTGAACTATCCCCCTTATGGACCTATAGTTACTTTATCAAACTATCCAATAACCCCCGAACTTTTTTACTGTTCCAATTGGCGGCCCCTTTTTCTTTGATCAGGATGTTCCCTTCGGCATCAATGATATAATTCGTCGGGAGGCTACTGGATTGCAACACCTCGGGAACTTCAGTAAGTGGATGGAAAACGGGAAGTTGAATTCCTTTTTTTGATAGAAACCGTTGCACCACTTCCGGATTTTCATAAGTGACCAGGACAAAATCCACCGCATCCCCATAGTCCTGGTACAAAGCTTGAATACTGGGCAATTCGGCAATGCAGGGAGCGCACCAGGTCGCCCAAAAGCTCAAAAAGGTAATACGTCCGTCCCCAATACGTCGCTTCACATCACTACCTTCCAAATCCCGAAGGGAATAGGTAAAGGGAGCAACCGAATCCGCATCCTTGGCGGTATGCACCCCAGGGGACCAAATGGCGACTTTTATGCGGTTGATCCCCACCTGAATCGGTTTTCGTGTTTGGGGAATGATGAGCAATACCACAAAAAGTCCTAAGGCCCAATCGCTCCAGCCTATCTTTTTAAGGAATGGAAATCGTGCTTTCATTGGTGGGTTTGTCGCTTACCACGTCATTCATTACAGCACCACATGTTTGTGTTCCAGCAACATCCCAAAACTTACCTGTTGGAGTGCCTTCTCATGGGTGGCCTCCAGAATCACGGGAGGGGCCAAATCTTCCATATAGGCTTCCTTCCAACGGGAAACACAGAGGCACCATTTATCCCCGGCTTGTAATCCGGGAAATTGGTAGTAGGGAATGGGCGTGCTTAGGTCATTGCCCCGACTTTTGGTGAATTTCAAAAATTCTTCGGTCATGATGGCACAGACCACATGGGTGCCGACATCATCGGTGCCGGTTTTACAAAAACCGTCGCGATAGTATCCTGTTTTGGGTGCAAAGCAACACGATTGCAATTCGGTTCCAAGGACGTTTTTTTCCAAAGCGTATTCGTTTTTCACAAAGTTACGGTGATTACCGCTTACCTTTATCGGTAGGAGTATAACACTTAAAACAGGGTAAGGCAAAATGGATAAAAAAGGGATTCCCGATTGGCTTTTAAAAGCCAGGGACAAATGGACATTTAACGGGCAACAACGACCTGATTTTGCCCAGGTTCCCAAAGCCGGACAGGTTTCCGTTTGGGACTTTCCCCGTCCTCCTGCCCTAAAACCCGTTCCCAAAAAATTGGAGGTTCGCCATCAAGGAACCCTTCTGGCGCTTTCCCATAACGCTTTGGCCGTACTGGAAACCGCCAGTCCACCTACCTATTACGTGCCGCCCGAAGAGGTCAACCTTGAATTGTTAACGCGAATGGAAGGAAAAAAATCCGTCTGCGAATGGAAGGGCACCTCCACATATTGGGCCTTAAAGGAACTGCCCAGTCGCGCTGTGGCCTGGTCCTACTCCAAGCCGTTTCCTCCCTTTGAACCCCTGACCGATTATCTGGCCTTCTATCCACAACATTTGGATTGTTTTTTGGATAACGAACCGGTGACCCCACAACCAGGAGGATTTTATGCTGGCTGGATTACTAAAGATGTGGTGGGACCGTTTAAGGGAGAACCCGGGACCGGGCATTGGTAAGCGCTCCTAGGAAGACCCACAATACCTTTGGAATTGGTGCAATTCTAGTGGAGCTGAACGGATTTGCGCAAAAGGGTTTCTGCCACCTTAAAAATCCAGTATCTTTAAGCCAATGGCATTTTTGGAGAATCCCATTTACGTGCTTTCTATGCTCGCCTTGATGGTGATGTTGGCCGTTTATGTGGAAAGGACATCCTTTGGAAAGCCACTGGGAGCAGCGTTGTTGGCCATTGTTTTTACGGCCATCATTGCCAATATGGGACTTATTCCCAGTGCATCCAACACTATTTCCCTCTATGAGGGCATCTTTACCTATGTGGCGCCCCTCTCCATTTTTTACTTGATGTTGGGCGTGAATCTCAAAGCCATCAAAAAAGCAGGGCTTCCCATGATAGGCTTGTTCGTTTTGGGTTCCTTGGCCACGGTAGTCGGGATTCTAGCGGCTTGGCACCTTATTTCGCCAGAAGGGGTCTTGGGTGAAAACGGACCCATAATCGCCGGAATGTTAACGGGCACGTACACCGGAGGCAGTGTCAATTTCAACGCCATTGCCCTGGAATATGATTTTCAAAAGCAGGGCGCCCTTTATGCGGGTACCATTGCCGTGGATAATGTGGTCACTACTGTTTGGATTGTGGTTACCCTGGCCATGCCACGAGTATTACGAAAATTCTGGAAGGATAAAAAAGGAACCGCCCCAAAGAACACGGAGGGGCCTGGGGAAAAGGACAATGGCTTGGACCTAAATTCCCTGATGTGGCTTCTTTTTTTGGGATTGGCTGCGTTTTTTATCTCAGAAGCACTATCCAAAATCCTTCCCGAACTGCCCAGTATCCTTACTCTAACGACCCTGGGGGTTATTTTGGCCCAAACCCCTTTTGTCTCAAAACTCAATGGCGCTCATACCTTGGGACTGTATTCCGTATATCTTTTTTTGGCCGTAATCGGTGCGTATTGTGAAATCAATGCCGTTCTGGAACTAAAGACTTTGGGCCTTACGCTCTTCCTATTTACCGTTACCGTGGTGCTTATCCATGGAATTACGACCATTTTATTGGGGGGACTGTTGTATCGGGATTGGAGTATGATTGCCATTGCGAGTCAGGCCAATATTGGCGGGGGACCCACGGCCCTGGCCCTTGCAGAAACCTTTGGACGGAAGGAATTGATGCTCCCCGCTATACTGGTGGGCACCCTGGGCAATGCCCTGGGTACGTATTTTGGTTTTTTGGTGATTCAATTTTTATAGCGGTATGAAACAATTTGCCTGTATTTTTTTGTTTTTAATAATTTCACTTCCCCTGTTTTCACAGGAAAGCCTACGCGATCATGGAGTGGACATCGGCGTTTTACGACCTGGGGAAGGCAACGCCATAACCGATGTTCCCGGGGTCCAGGTGGGGCATTTTACCTTGATGGAAGGGGACTCCATTAGAACTGGGGTCACGGCCATATTGCCACATGCTGGAAATCTCTTTCAGGAAAAGGTTCCCGCTGCCATCCATATTGGCAATGGGTTTGGGAAACTGGCCGGCTATACCCAGGTCAAGGAACTGGGAAATTTGGAAACCCCTATCGTCCTGACCAATACCTTAAGTGTGCCAACCGCAGTCAATGCACTTATCAGCCATACCTTAGGGCAAAGGGGCAATGAAAGTGTCCGTTCGGTAAATGCAGTGGTAGGTGAAACCAATGATGGTTACCTGAATGATATCCGCGGACGCCATATAAGGGAGGAACACGTGCTTAAAGCCATAGGAACGGCCAAAAATGGTCCTGTGATGGAAGGTAATGTGGGGGCAGGAACGGGAACCATATGTTTTGGATACAAAGGGGGCATAGGGACCTCCTCGCGCGTGCTCCCGCAAAAATCGGGAGGCTACACTGTCGGGGTTTTGGTCCAGAGCAATTTTGGAGGGGTCCTGGAGATCGCAGGGGTTGATGTGGGCAAGCAATTGAATCGATATTCCGATAGCTTTACATACAGCCCGGACGGTTCCTGTATGATGGTGGTCCTAACCGATGCCCCATTGGATGCCCGTAATTTGGAACGGCTCGCCAAACGGGCCATGCTGGGGCTTGCCAAAACCGGTGGAATCGCCAGTAACGGTAGCGGGGACTATGTGATTGCCGTTTCCACGGCCAAGGAATGTCGTATCCCCTATCGGAATGAAGAACCTATCCAGACCGTGCCCAGTTTAAGGAATGAAGCCATGACCCCTTTGTTTTTGGCCGTTATTGAAGCTACGGAGGAAGCCATTCTCAATTCCCTTTTCGCAGCGAATTCCATGAGGGGCCATAAAGGGCGAAGGATATCGGCCCTTCCCAAGGAAAAGGTATTGGAAATGCTCAGGAAAGCAGGGAAACGCTAACGCTACTGCTCCCCTAAGGCATAAATGGCAAAAGACCCCAGCCAATGTCCCCCCTCATAGCTATCACCCATTAAATTGGGAAAGGAATATCCCACATGCTCATGGGCCAAGGGCAATACATGTCCGTATTCCGCGGGATATTGTTTGGCGAGGCCAAAAAGCACCCAAGCACGACTAAAATTCAAGCCGTCCAAGTGTACCAATTGCCCATCTTCCCGGTCGCCAACCAGGGCAACATCAATTTTAAAATCGGTTTCCTTAAGTTGAGGAAGGAATTGGTCCATCCAAACCAGAAATTCCTCCCTTGACATAATTCTTCGCATTAAATCAATTTCCTCAAAACAGGGTGAAAGAAAATCGGCTCCACTGGGTTCCCAAGTCAAGGGGCATCCGGTATCATTTTTATAGAAATAGGTCGCCCTGGTCTTAATGGCATTCAACAAAGCGTCATTATTCAAGGTTTGGGCATAATCCCAGGCAAAGGATAATCCAAAGGCCGTATTGGTATGGGTACCCACCCGAACAGGATATTGCAATTTGGGTAGATAATCAATCAATTTTTTAGTTATCAATTCTGATAGGGGTTTTAGGTTTTCCTCCAACTCCTTTGCCAACGAATCGTCCCAAGTATGGATCTCCTCGGCCAGTTTCAGCAGCCAACCCCAGCCATAGGTGCGTTCATAATTTTCGTTGTGCTTACCATCAAAATAAGCGACTTCTTGCGCAATGTTTTCTTTGGAAAGGTTGGCCCTTAAAATCCCTTTAATGCGATTGGATTCATCCAATTTCGGATACATTTTCAGTAACTTCACCATGGACCAATGTCCATGAACCGCGGAATGCCAGTCAAAACAACCGTAAAAAGCAGGGTGCAATTCTTTGGGTTCGCCCAAATCATCGCCACTTCCCAAAACATGGCCCAACTTGTTGGGATATTCTTTTTCAACACATTCCAAAGGCAAAGTCGCCAATACATTTGCCTGTTCCAAGGTCAGCTCTATTTTTTCTGTTGTGATTTCCTCTTTGGCGATGGGTTCCGTTTCCAATTTTCCTTTTTCAGGGCCATTGCAAGAAATCAACAATGCTATTGCAATGCCCAAAACGAATGCTATATTACTTTTCATGATGAGAAAATTAGTGAATAGGAACAATGTAACAAAACCCAAGAATTTCGCACTAACCTAAAGCAGGCTCTACGCTTTTTTAGTAGCTTTAAAAATCAATATAAACACTACTCATATGGATATTTTTGGAAAAATCAAGGAAAAACTCAGCAATGAGTTTATCGATATTGTCGAATGGCTCGACTATACGGATGATACCATCGCACACCGCTTTGAACGCTATCAGAACGAAATAAAGAACGGGGCCAAACTCATTGTTCGGGAAGGGCAGACCGCCGTTTTTGTCAACGAAGGGCAATTGGCCGATGTATTCACCCCAGGCACCTATGACCTCACCACACAAAACCTTCCCATTCTAACCACTTTAAAGGGTTGGAAATACGGTTTCAATTCGCCTTTTAAAGCAGAGGTCTATTTTGTAAATACCCATTTGTTCACCGATGAAAAATGGGGGACCAAAAATCCCGTAACCCTGAGTGATGAACGATTTGGTCTGGTCGAAATTCGGGCTTTTGGCACCTACGCCTTTAAGATTTCGGATGCGGGCAAGTTCATTATTGATATTGTTGGAACGGACAGCAACTTTACCAATTTTGAAATCAATGAACATTTAAAAAGTTTGATTGCCACCCGTTTTACCGATACGGTCGGGGAAGCCAATCTTCCCATTGAACTGTATGCGGCCAATACTACGGAGCTTTCGGATACTTGTCGTGAGGTAATGGCCCCGGAATTTGAATCGGTGGGGATTTCCCTGGAGAAATTCTATATCGAAAACGTTTCCATGCCCGAGGACTTAAAAAAGGAGATTTTTGAGTACAGTCGTTTGGACAAACTGGACATGCAAAAGCTGGCGCAGTTCAAAGCGGCAAAAGCCATGGAGGCCGCCGCCAAAAACGAAGGTGGTACCGCAGGGGCCGGTATGGGCATGGGTATGGGCTTTGTGCTCGCCCAACAAATGGGTTCTATGATGGGTGGAGGCCAAATGGGTGGTCAGCAGGCTTTTCCCCAGGCCGGGGGTACACCCGTTCCCCCACCAATGCCTGTGCAGGTACAGTATTTCTATGCGGTGAACGGAGCCCAACAAGGTCCCGTAAGCTTTGACCAGTTAAAGGCCTTGTTTGCGAACCGTACCATCAATCGGGAAAGTTTGGTCTGGAAGCAGGGAATGGCCAATTGGGCCGCCTTACAGGATGTTGAGGAATTAAAATCATTTTTGGGGGGCAATACGCCACCGCCTTTGCCAGGAACATAATTCAAACACCCTTGGCCTATTTTTTAATGCGTAGCAAATCCTAAGTTTTCAAAAGGTGGAGATGGGAAATCGTCCAAAAAGTATTCCGACTTGTCGGAAACGGTCTGGACGATATGGCTTTGAAAACTTCCTGGATTTCAAGCGCTAAAAAATCAGCCTAGACTTTTTTGCTTCTTTTTTGGTCGATGCAAAAAAGAAAAATATAACGGTATTTAGTGTTCATTTCTTTGCCTGTCCAAAGAAACGAACCAAAGAAAGGACACTTTTTGGAGAGGTATTTTAAAGCTTCGCTTTAAACCAAAAACCAAATCTTAAATTTCCTCCAAGGCTTCGGAAATTCTAAACAGATTTGTTTTCTATACTGCCCAAAAAGTTTAAGATCAGTAAACATTCGTGGAACAAAAGACCCAACAAACCGAACTCAAAAAACCCTGTATCAACTGTGGGGCGGAGCTAAAGTACCAGCCCGGCACCAAGAACGTCAGCTGTGAATACTGTGGGCATCAGGAAACCATTTCCATTGATGAAAATGGTTTTAAGGAATTGGAACTTTATCCCTATCTCCAGGAAATGGGAAGCCAAAAGCACAGTGAGGAAGTATCCATGCTACACTGTAAAAACTGTGGTGCAACGCAACATATTGAGGAAAACTATAAATCGCTCCACTGCGTCTACTGCAGTATGCCCTTGGTGCTGGAAGATCAGTTTAGGGAGGAATGGATATTGCCGGGTGCGGTGCTTCCCTTTCAGATCGATCGGAAAAAGTCGTACCAAATCTTCCAACAATGGGTAAAACGGCTCTGGTTTGCGCCCAACAAACTAAAAAAAGCCGCATTGGACCCTCAATTTACCAAGGGTCTTTATTTGCCCTATTGGACTTTTGATGCGCAATTGCAGGCTTCCTATTCCGGGCAACGTGGGGAGTATTATTATGAGACCAGACGGGTGCGGAATTCCAAGGGAAAAGTGGTCCAACAACGGGTACGAAAAACACGCTGGTATCCGGCATCGGGTCGGGTTTCAGGTTTTGTGGACGATACCTTGGTGGAAGCTTCCAAGCAACGCAAAGGGCGGGTGCCTTCAAAAATAGCCCATTGGAACTTAAACCTTTTACAACCGTTCAACAGCAGTTTTTTACGGGGATTTGTCACTGAAAAATATACCATTCCCTTAAAACAGGGACATCTGGCGGCCAAAAACGAAGCTGAGGACATTGCCAGACGATGGTGCAGACAGGATATTGGTGGGGACACCCAACGCATTACCAGCATGAAGGTGAAACTATCCGAAGAAACCTTCAAACATATATTACTGCCAGTTTACATCAGTGCCTATCGCTTTAACGGGAAGGAATACAATTTCTTTGTGAATGGCGAAAATGGCCGTATTTCCGGTACGCGCCCTTATAGTGCCTGGAAGATATTCTTCGCTGTGCTGGGGGTACTGTTGGTGATTGCGCTTATTGCTTTTTTGGGCAGGTAGTCCCATGTGTTTCCCTTTTCCTTATTTTTAAGGCACACCCATCCTTTTGATAATGAAAAACACAATATACCTATTGTTCTTTTTTTCGATGATGGTTTTTGGTCAAGAACAGTCGTTGGAACAAGATAAAGCTGCTATTACCCAAATGCTGAATGCCCAAAAGGAGGCCTGGAACAATTACGATATTGAGGCCTTTATGGAAGGGTATTGGAAGTCCGATGAACTAACGTTTTATGGCAGTGGTGGGGTCATCAAAGGATGGCAAGCGACCTTGGAGCGCTATAAAAAGAGCTATCCCAGTAAGGATCATTTTGGAACCCTAGATTTTGTCTTTAATGCCATTTCACCAATTGCAGAGGGGGTTTATTATGTCATGGGTGAATACCATCTTACTCGGAGTGTGGGCAATACGAACGGTATTTTTATGTTGGTCGTCAAAAAAATCGATGGCGATTGGAAGGTTATTGCGGATACTTCGGTGAAAGTGAAGTAATGTTACATCACATCATTTTGAGTCTTTCCATAGGGTTCGGAGTAGGATAAACCCAAATATTTCAAAAATTTAGTTACTGTGAGATGCTTCGCCATGCTCAGCATGACAAAAAGCGATGCTTGTCATACTGAGGAACAATGTGACGAAGTATCCTTTTGGATGTTGAATCATTCAAACACCAAGCAAACCGGGGCACCTAGTTCAAACTGACTGGTATATTCTAAAGTGCCTTGTTCGCTGTTTCGCTTAAAAACAGTGATATTGTTGCTTCTTTGATTGGCTACCAAAATATAATTTCCATCTGGGGACAGCGTAAAATTACGGGGCCAATCCCCCTGAACGGATTCCCGACCTACCAAGGCCAATTTACCGGAATTTGGATCTACCGAAAAAATGACCAAGGTATTTTCCCCACGATTGGAGCCATATAAAAACCTTCCATCGGGAGACAAATGGATATCTGCACAGGCCATGGGACCTTCATAGCCTTCTTCCAGGGTATTCACGGTATGGATTGCAGTATAGGCGTTATTGTCCACCTTTTTAAAGGTGGTGATCGTAGCGTTCAACTCATTGATCACATACAAAAAAGACCTATCGGTACTAAAGGTAAAGTGTCTTGGCCCCGCTCCTTCCGGAAATTCAAGTGATGCTTGCCGTGCGGGTATCCATCCATGGGGTTGTTTACCGTATCGTTTTACCGCGTCCAAGCCCAAATCGGCTACAAACAGTCCGTCCTCATTAAAATGGGCCTTGTGCACATGAGCGGTTTTTGTGGTGTCCGAAGTCTTATGATCAATTAATTGACGATCTCCCAGGCCCCCATTATCATTTAAATCAAAAATGGCCAGATTACCTCCCGTATAATTGGAAACGGCCAACTGCCCATCTTTGGAAAGCGCTACATGGCAGGGATGTGCCCCTCCGGAACCTTTGCTGTTCACTTCTTCCAACAAGCCATCCTTTATCGAAAACGCGGTAATCCCTCCGCCCAGACTATCAAAATCGGCAGTCTCCTGCACCGCATAAAGCCGGTCTTTGCCTCCGGAAATGGCTAAAAAGGAAGGATTGGGCAACTTGGCCTTTAGCTGCAAGGAATCCAACTGCCCCGTATCGGGATTGAACCGTAAGGTATAAATCCCTTCGCTTGAACCGTCGGTATAGGTTCCAACGAACAGTGTTTGGTTTGGGGAAGGCATTTCCCCAGTACAGCCCATGAACAAAAAAACTGCAAGTAGAAGGTAAGTTACTTTGTGATACATAATTGGTTTGTTTACCCAAAAATAACTGATGTGTGGCTACAGTACTATTTTTATCTTTAAATCATGAATAGTTCGTCCATTATTCTGGTATTGAGTTGCCTTGGAATTGCCCAGGCCCTCTTTCTATGCAGCTATCTTTTTAGTCTCAAGAAAGGAAATAAAAAGGCACATGCATTTCTGGCGCTATTGATTTTGGGATTGACCATACGCATTGGGAAATCCATCCTTAATGAATATATCCATTTGGAAGCGTGGCAGCGCAATTTGGGGTTGGCCGGTATTTTGTTGGTCGGGCCCAGTCTTTGGCTCTATGGAAGGACCGTTCTGCTCCAAGCCAAAATAGCGGTTAAAAACAGCTTCCCCCATTTTATACCATACATTCTTTTTAGTCTTTTCTGTTTTGCCATCCCCAACCGATTCGATACGCTCTCCCTGGGCATCTATTATGCTGTTTTTGCCCACCTTTTGGCATACCTTATTCTTGCGATTCTCCTCGGTTTCCGGTCAAAAGACCATTCCCAGAAAACGGTTGTGTCCTGGTATCGAAATTTAGTCATTGGGGTGGCCATTATCTGGGTATTCTATATCGGCAACGTATCCGGGTTCATTCCCTTTTATATTGGTGGGGCCATCTGCTATACCTTCCTGGTGTATATTTTTTCGTTTTTGCTCCTCAAAAAACACAGTTTTCAATTGGAAAAGTATCAAGGGCAGCCCCTGAACAAAAATATCTCCACAGCCCTAATGGAATCCCTGGAAGGACTTTTTCAGGATGAATCCATTTATCTTAACCAACAAATCACTTTATCCCAAGTGGCACTGGCCATTGGGACAACTCCCAAAACTTTATCGCGCTTGATCAACGAAACTACCGGAAGGAATTTTTCAGAGTTTGTCAATTCCTATCGCATAGAAAAGGCAAAAGCCCTATTGGCTTCCCCGATTTCCAAAAATGAAAAGATCGCTTCCATTGCCTACGACTCCGGTTTTAACAATGTTACTTCCTTTAATCTCGCTTTTAAGGCAGAGACCAAGCTTACCCCTTCCCAGTTTAGAAAAAAAGCGGCCAACAATTGAAACAATCGTTTTAAGAATCATGATTCTTAAAGTTTGATTGTGGCTTTTTGTACTCCTTTGCGTAAAAATCAATCGATGCGATACCTTTTGTTTTTAGGCCTTCTGACCCTATTGGGTTGTCATCAAAAAAAGCGGCCCGCACAACACAATACTGCTGTAGTACCCATTAAAGAGGTGGTGTTTGAAGGGCTTAACAGGCCTTGGAGTATAGCCTTTCTTTCTGAGGAGGAAGCCCTGGTGACGGAAAAAAATGGGAACCTGCTAAAAATTGACCTCCGCTCCAAAACCAAAAAAATCATCAAAGGTTTTCCCACGGACCTAACCGATAGTATCGGTGCGATCCATATTGGGGACAACTCCGGAATCTATGAAGTTTTACTGCACCCTGACTTTTCCACCAATCGAAGAATCTACTTTTCGTATGCGGCAAAGAAAAGAGGGGTTGGCAAAACCACAAAGTTTGTCATGGCGCAATTGGAAAATGATTCCCTGACGGATATCCAACCTATCCTGGTGGCCGAACCCTTTACCTACATCAATTACCATTATGGGGGTGGAATGACCATTGGACCGGGCCAAAAATTATACGTAACCGTGGGGGAACGCCTTTTTTGGGAACATGACGAGCCCGCCTTGCCCATTGCCCAGGATGTAACCGATCCAAGGGGGAAGATACATCGGTTCAATCTGGATGGCAGTATTCCACAGGACAACCCCAAATTGGGTCCCAATGCAGTTCCGAGTATCTATGCCCTGGGGATACGCAACACACAGGGCATAGCGGTACAACCGGAAACAGGCCGACTTTGGTTTACGGAACACGGTACCATTCAGGGGGATGAACTCAATATACTGCAGCCAGGAGCCAATTACGGCTGGCCCAATGTGACCACCGGAAAATTGCGGAGCCAGGATTATAAACCCCCTAAATCGGAAGGGGTAACCTTCACCAATCCTACTTGGTTCTGGCACCATACCGTGGCCCCTACCGGACTTCATTTTTATACCGGTGAGGAGTTTCCCGCATGGAAAAACAACCTTTTCGTTCCCGGTCTATCCCGTGGGAGTTTATGGCGTTTTCATATTGAGGGCGATACCTTAAAAAGTGCTGAAGAACTTTTTTTGGATAGTCGTGTTCGTTCCAGAAAAGTCGCCCAAAGCCCTGGTGGCAAACTCTATATCCTTACCGATAGTGAAGAGGGCCAGATTATTCGCATCAAACCAAAAACAATCACAAAATAAATCCCTTGACATGAAAAAACTGTATACCCTTTTACTGATTCCATTTTCAATGATTTGTTCGGCGCAGTCCGCAATGGAGGAAATTCAAGAAACCCTTTTAAGTTATATCAAGGGTTCATCCTATAGTGACCCGGAAATGATCCAGGCCGCATTTTATGAAAATGCCGATCTCTTCCTTTCCAAGAAAGACCAGGAAATTTGGGTGCTTAGTCCAAAGGAATATGCCGCCCTTTTCGAAAACCGAACCAAAGGGGAATTCAATGGCCGTGAAGGGAAGATCCTCACCATAGATTTTGCCCATACCATTGCTTCAGCCAAGGCGGAAATCAAAATTCCATCCAGAAACCTACATTTTGTGGATATTTTCCTTTTGAAAAAACTATCGGGAAAATGGAAGATTATTAGCAAGGCGGCCACACAACTCCCTATGGAATAGGAGAATCAACGGCTTGGTTCGGTCACCAGGTTGGTCTTGATTTCCTTTCGTAGGTAAATCGCCGTGACTATGGTAGCCAAAACATCAGCGATGGGGAAGGAAAGCCAAACCCCCAATTCCCATAGAAAAGTTGGTAAGATTAAAATGAGCGGTATAAAAAAGAACCCTTGCCGGGTCAGCGTAAGCAATAGTGCCGGAACGGCCTTGCCCACTGCCTGAAAATACGCCGCCCCAATCAATTGTAAGGCAATAATGGGTGTTGCGGCAAAGACCAATCGCATGGCCAGGGGTGCGTGTTCCAGGACAAAGGCATTGGTCAATACCTCCTTTTCGGGCAAATCGGTACGATTGCTTAAAAACAAGTCGGCAATCTCTGCAGGAAAAACCATAAGGACGATGAAAACCAAGGTAGCCATAAGCGCGGCATATTTGATGGCCGTGTAAATGGATTCCTTCACCCGATCATATTTAAATGCCCCATAATTGAAGCCTGCTATGGGCAAAAATCCCTGGGTGACCCCAAAGACCGGGAATAGGGCAAACATCAACATCCTGCCAATAATGGCATATACCGCTACCAATGCTTCACCACCCAAACCAAACAGAATATTGTTCATGAGCAGGTAAATAACGCTGGTAACCGCTTGTCGAGCTAGGGTAACACCCCCCAAAGAGCCAATCTCCCTTAGAATTATACCCTTCAGTTTAAAATGTTTGAACTGTAATTTAAGTTCGGAATTCTTGGATAGGAAAAAGTAAATGATATAGGAAAGACAGAGTACATAACCCGCCGTGGTTGCCCAAGCGGCACCGTGCATACCCCAATCGAAAACGTAAATGAAAATATAATCCAAAAACAAGTTGCCCACGGAAGGAATGATCATGGCGACCATGGCAAATTTTGGTTTCCCTTCTGCGCGAATAACGGTATTCCCCATCATACAGAGCGCCAAAAGGGGAACTCCGTAAAGCACAATGATGTAGTAAATCTTTGCAGGTTCAAAAATGGCCCCTTTTCCGCCAAAGGCTGGAATTAGGTTATCTACATAGTAGAGTCCCAAAACCACCATGGAAACGGTAACCAAAAGGGTCAGGGCAATTTGATTTCCAAAGGTGTGCAATGCCTTTTCCCTGTTATTTGCCCCCAATGCCCTTGAAATGATACTGGAACCGCCGATACCAATCGCCATTCCCAATGCACCTATAAAGAAGGATACGGGCAATACCACATTGATGGCCGCAATGGCAATGGAACCGATCCAATTACCGACAAATATGGAATCGATGAGGACATTCAGGGACATCACCAGAATACCAATCGATGCCGGAACGGCCTGTTTAACAAGCAAGCTTCCTATGGGTTCCGTGCCCAATTGTTCCGATGATACTTTTGCCATAAATTGCCAACTCGACGAAGCAAAATTATTAGCTCACGGTAAACGGATCGCTTCGTCCCTCCATTCCCCGCAATCCATTACACCGGAAGTACCGCCTTGGTCTCCCAGTCCTTGATCCATTCCGCCATCAAAGCCACCCAATCGTCCCGATCGTTTAAGCATGGGATATGCATGTATTCCTTTCCACCCGCTTCCTTGAATTCTTCCTCGCCTTCCATGGCAATCTCCTCCAGGGTTTCCAAACAATCGGAAACAAAAGCTGGGGTTATTACCGCCAAACGGGTTTTTCCCTCTTTGGCCAAGCGCTCAAATTCATAATCGGTGTAAGGCTTTAACCATGGATCCCCAGCCAAACGCGATTGAAAGGAAGTACTTGTTTTTTTGGCATCCATACCCAATTCTTTGACGACCAAATCCGTTGTATCATAACATTGGTGACGATAGCAGGTATGGTGTGCCACCGAATTCACTTTACAACATTTTCCATCGATTTTACAGTGGAATTTTGTGGGATCGGACTTTCGGATGTGGCGTTCGGGGACACCGTGATACGAAAACAAAATATGATCATACGCAAAATCCTCTAGACTTTCCGCTATACTGTTGGAAAGTACTTTGATATAATCCGCATTCTTGTAAAAGGCCGGAAGTGTTGTGATGTTTATGTTGGGAAAGTGCTTTTGTTGTTCTTCCAGCGCTTTCACCACCACAGTTTCATAAGAGGACATGGCATAATGTGGATATAGGGGCACCAAAAGCACCTCATCCACCCCCTTATCGTGCAGTTCCTGTAATCCTTCCTTAATGGACCCACTGCCATAGCGCATTCCCAGTGCCACCGGAAGCTCGGTATGTTGTTGGACCTTTTCCTGAAATCTTTTGGACAGGACGATTAAGGGAGAACCTTCGTCCCACCAAATTTTGGAATAGGCCTTTGCGGAACGCTTGGGACGGGTCTGCAAAATGATGCCCCGAACGATGATATTGCGTAAGACGGGGTTTACATCAATGACCCGTTCATCCATCAAAAATTCATCCAAATACGGCTTGACATCCTTAGGGGTTGGGCTATCGGGGGAACCAAGGTTGACCAACAATACTCCTTTTTGCATAACTATCTTTTGAAGTGCAAAAATACGACTTGAATAGCTTTAACATCTTGGCCGCAACAACAACTTTTTATGTTAAAATAGATAACTTTGATATTATGGGAAAAACACTATTTCTGGCACTATTTCTTTTGGTTTTGGTGCCTACCAAAGGGCAATTGAGCTGCACACCGGAAGACAGCCTTCTTTTTCACTCCAAAATGAAGGTAATCGATCAATTGGACCTGGAAATCGGGGATGGTCAAATTGTGGCCATAGGCAAAACATTCCTGGGCACTCCCTATGTTGAAAAAACACTGGAAATTGGAGAAACGGAATCCTTGGTCATTAATTTACGTGGATTGGATTGTACCACTTTCGTGGAAAATGTCCTTGCATTTTCGTTGCTTGAGAAGAAAGGACGTAGCGATTTCAGTGCTTTTATTGAAAATTTGAAGACCATTCGGTATCGTGATGGTTTGTTGGATGGGTATCCCTCACGTTTACATTATTTTACGGAGTGGATTCGAAACAATAACGAGAAGGGTTTGGTAGAGGAAATCACCTCCGATTTAGGGGGTGTTGCGGTGAAAAAACCCATCAATTTTATGGGAACACATCGCGAACTCTATCCTTTTTTGGCGGACGATGTCAACTATGAAAAAATGGTGCAGGTAGAAGAAAACCTGGCCAAGGAATCGTTATGCATCTTGCCGCAAGAAAACATAGCAAGTGTAGAGGATAAACTTGAAAATGGGGATATTATTGCCTTGGCCACGTCCATCAAAGGTTTGGACGTTACGCATACCGGATTTGCCATCCGTATGCCTGACAACCGGATCCATTTGCTGCATGCCTCCATTTCCGGAGCGGTTACCATTACCAAGGAACCGCTCGTGGACTATCTAAAAAAGGTGAAAAGCAACACGGGTATTATTGTGGCCCGACCTACACTTTAAGGTATTGGCCCAGTACTTGGGGAATTCGGTGCTGTCCGCAAAAATCCAAAGTCGGTGGGAATTTATTTTCGCCTTAAACACCATTCAATGGCCCCCAATAAATGTTGCCGAAACATAGGTTCATCAAACGATTCCTCCGTATGCCCGCCCCCGGTATAAAACACACGGCCACCATCAAACTCGTGATACCAGGCAATGGGATGGTTGTCGCCATTGGTCCCTCCTTCATATGAGGATTCATCCAAGCGCATCACTACCGTAACATCCGGATTCAGGTTTTTGAAATTATACCATTCGTCATATCTTGGCCAAGTGTCCGGAAGGTGTGCCGTAGCGGGATGCTCCTTGTCCACTACATCAATGGTCGCCTTTCTCACATTGGGATCGTTGGGGTGACCGTTAAAATAGGCCCCTACCAATTTCCCGTACCAGGGCCAATCGTATTCCGTATCGGCAGCCGCATGAATCCCCAAAAAACTACCTCCGTTCCGGATAAAACCCTCAAAGGCCCTTTGTTCTTCCGCATTCAAAATATCCATGGTGGTATTTAGAAAAACAATCAGTTTGTAGTTCTTTAAATGATCGGGATTAAAATCCTTGGACGTCTCACTCTGTAAAACAATAAATCCATTCTCCCTGCCTATTGCCCGCAGCGTTTTCACACCTTTTTCAATACTTTGATGACGATATCCTTCCGTCTTTGTAAATGTTAGCACCAGTTCGGGTATAGGCGCATCCGCAAAGGTGGGGTCGGCGGACAATTGACCTTGGACAAAAAAAGAAAGGGATAGAAAACTCCCTAGAAAAAGCATGGCAATCTGTTTCATGTTAGGTTGATTTTATATGACAGAAGTTACATATTTTTTGGGTGTGGTCCCATATTTCTTCTTGAAAGCGGCAATAAAATGACTGGCGGTACTATACCCTACTTTTAGGCCCACTTCATTCACATTGAACTTCCCGCTTTCCAACATTTTTCGGGCCAAATCCATTTTATGGTCCAAGAGGTAACCATAAACCGTATCCCCATAGATTTGTTTAAAACCCTCCTTTAACCGCTTAAGGCTTAACCCAACTTCCTCGGAGAGTTCATGCAGGGTAGGTGGTTCGGACATGCGTTCCATAATGATCTCCTTGGCCTGTTTTATTTTGCGGACATTGGCCTCATCGGCCAAAAAAGGGCATTGCTCCACATCGGCATCCTGACTTTTGTTGAAGTACAAAGAAATAAGCTCGTAGATTTTACCTTTTAAGTACAGGGTTTTAATGGAAGGGTGAAGATTGTACGAAACCAGTTGGCTCAATACCACTGCCATTCCGGGGGTCAATACTTCCTGGGCGTAGTATTTCTTCTCCCCAAAGGAATCGCTCAAAAAAGGAATATGTCCGGCATCTTCCGAAAACAGGGAGTGAAATTTTTGAATGGACATGATTACCGAAACAATCCAGGTATCCGGATCCAACACCAAATGCAAGGGCAGATCTTTTTGGGTATTGTACAACAAAAGGGAATTTTCCTCGGACACCTCCAAATGATAGGCCATTTCATTGAACAGAAATTTAGCGTTCCCCTTTAAGGAAAAATGAAACTGAATATAGGTACGGTCTATTTCATGCTTTATTTCTTGCAATCCACTCGTATCGTTCTGTATCTTAAGTACATAGATGTCATCCCGTACAAAAATCCGTTCATAAGAACCGTTTGCGATATTTTTCTGCATCGTTTTTGATTTTGTTTTTTCGCCCACCTTATTTAGAACAACTCTAAATTAGTTAAAATCCTTCAAAACCGCCAATAAAATCAAAGGTTTCGCTAAAATACCCAAAAAAGGTCCATTTCATATATCTATTTGATATTAATAGAACCTCTAGCGTTATTTTTAATGATATCTTCCTTTTATTTTTGCGCTCAGGTTTGAGCAAAATGAAGAATTACCATCTATCCAGGCATCCTTCTTTTTACGCAGTAGGCCTTAGCTATAGAAAGGCAGATGCAGCACTAAGGGGAAAATTCAGTTTGGATATCCCAAAAATAGATGCCCTTATCCTCGATGCCAAATCCCAGGGCATAGATGGTATGCTGGTCATATCCACGTGCAATAGGACCGAACTTTTTGGTTTTGCCCAACATCCCTATCAATTGATCAAGTTGCTGTGCCACCATACCGAAGGAACGGTAGAGGAATTCCAGGATGTTGCCTATGTCCACAAGAACCATGACGCCATATCCCATCTTTTTAAGGTAGGGACCGGTCTGGACAGTCAAATATTGGGCGATTTTGAAATCATCAGTCAGATCAAACAGAGTTTTTATCGGTCCAAAAAGAACGAAATGACCAATCCGTTTCTGGAACGCCTTTGTAATTCGGTGCTACAGGCCAGCAAGCGTATCAAGAACGAGACTGAACTGTCCTCTGGCGCCACTTCCGTCGCCTTTGCTTCCGTCAAATACATTTTGGATAAGATCCCAAATGTAAAAGACAAGAACATTTTGCTTTTTGGGACGGGAAAAATTGGACGCAACACCTGCGAAAACCTGATCAAACATACCGGGAACAACCATATTACCCTCATCAATAGAACCAAGGAAAAAGCGGAAGCTTTTGGCCATAAATTCAAGCTCAGCGTAAAGGACTTTGGGGAACTTCAGACCGAAATCCGTAAATGTGATGTCCTTGTCGTGGCCACGGGCGGTCAACTGCCAACGGTCTCCAAAGCCATTGTGCACAACAAAAAACCCTTATGGATCTTGGACCTTTCCATTCCAAAAAATGTGGCCGATGACGTGATGGAACTGGACAATGTGACCTTGGTCCATTTGGACCAACTCTCCCAGGTTACGGACGAAACCCTGGAGCGCCGAAAAAAGTTTGTCCCCCATGCGGAACGCATCAACCATGAAGTGAAGAAAGAATTTGTCCAATGGTTGGAAACCCGAAAATTTGCCCCGGTAATCAAAGCGTTAAAAGAAAAGCTGAAAACCTTAAAGGAGGAGGAACTGGATTTCCACGCCAAAAAAGTACAGGATTTTGATTCTGAACAGGCCGATTTGGTTTCCGATCGCATCATCCAAAAAATCACCAAGCAATTTGCCAATCATTTGAAAAGATCTGAAGTGGACACTGAGGAAAGCCTGCAGTTGATCCAACAGGTTTTTCAACTTGAAATCAATCAGGAATGAAGGCGCCGCTTCGGATAGGGACCAGGGATAGCGAACTTGCGCTATGGCAAGCACAAAAAGTACAGGAACAACTTGAAAGATTGGGGGTGGATACCATACTCTGCCCTGTGAAATCCACCGGTGATTTGGTTCTGGACAAACCGCTTTATGAGTTGGGCATCACCGGGATATTTACCAAAACATTGGATATCGCCCTCATTAAGGAGGAAATAGATATTGCGGTACATTCCATGAAGGATGTTCCCACCCAACTACCCAAGGGCATTGTACAGACCGCTGTTTTGGAACGGGCTTCGACCACGGATATTCTGGTTCATAAAGGAGTCGATTTTCTGGATGGAAGTGGAACCATTGCCACGGGGAGTTTAAGACGAAAGGCACAATGGCTGTATCAATATCCCAACCACAAGGTAGTTGACCTACGCGGTAATGTAAATACCCGTTTGATCAAATTGATTGAAAATGATTGGAACGGGGCCATTTTTGCCAAAGCCGGACTGGAACGCATTAAACTATTGCCCAAAGATGCCATTGCATTGGATTGGATGGTACCGGCCCCGGCACAGGGGGCCATGGTAATTCTGGCCTTGGAAAAAAATCAGATGGCCGTTGGGAGTTCATCACAGTTGAACCATAGTGAAAGTGCCATTACCACCCAAATTGAGCGGGAATTTTTGCGCACGTTGGAAGGGGGATGCACCGCGCCTATTGGTGCTTTGGCGAAGGTCAAAGATCAAAAAGTCCATTTTAAGGGTTGTCTGCATGCACTGGACGGTAGTACCCAGGTGGCCATTGAAAAGGAACGCCCCCTGAACAAAGTCCAGGACTTTGGAAAGAGTTGTGCCTATGAAATATTGGAGAACGGCGGCGATGTTTTAATGAAAGCAATAAAGAATGAAATCAGTATTGGTCTCTAAACTATTGACCCCGGCCCAAAAAGGGCTATTGATCAATGCCGGTGTTGGTATGGTGGAATGGGACGCCATTAAAAAGCGGCCCATCGAATTTGAACTTCCCCAGGAATCTTTCGATTCCCTCATCTTTACCAGTAGTTTTGCCATCCAACATTTTTTTTCCGTATGCCCTCCCGACGGTTTTACCACGAAAAAGGTGTTTTGTGTGGGTTCAAAATCTGCATCCATGCTAAGGGAATATGGCCTACAGGTGTTGGAAGTGGCCAAAAATGCGGAAGAATTGGGGCAAATCATTGGGAGTCACCATAAAGCGGGTTCTTTTTTGTTTTGTACGGGAAATCTAAGACGGCAGGAACTACCTCTTTTATTGAAAGAAAATAACATTCGGTATAAAGAAATTGTCGTGTACCGCACCTCTTTACATCCAAAATCCTTTGATCAGGAATTTGACGGTATCCTGTTTTTTAGTCCCAGCGCAGTAAAAAGTTATACGGTAAAAAACACCATGGGAACCAGCACGGCTTTTTGCATTGGTTCCACCACGGCAAGAGAAGCCCAAAAGCATACCCAAAACATCATCATTTCCAACAAACCAACCGTAGAAAATGTGATTGTCCAGGTTGTGAAGTACGTTAAGGACGACCATAGCTTCAAACCATCAAAAGATTACGAAATTCCACCATATTAAATTATACTCAACGGTATTTAACAGATACATATGATCAAAAATGACTTGTTCCTACGGGCATTAAAGGGAGAACCCGTAAATCGTCCTCCTGTTTGGATGATGCGCCAGGCCGGGCGTTACCTGCCGGAATTTATGGCCATACGGGAGAAATATGATTTTTTTACCCGTTGCCAAACCCCCGAACTGGCGTCGGAAATCACGGTGCAGCCCATTCGGCGGTATGGGATGGACGCTGCCATTCTGTTCAGTGATATCCTGGTCATTCCCCAAGCCATGAACATTGCGGTTGAAATGAAACCCAATTTTGGCCCCTACCTTCCCAATCCCATCCGAACCGCAAAGGATTTGGAAAAGGTCATCGTTCCGGATATTCAGGATACCCTGGGCTATGTTATGGAAGCCATTACCATGACCAAGGAAAAACTGGACGATGCCATTCCGTTGATCGGTTTTGCCGGTTCTCCTTGGACCATACTTTGTTACTGTGTGCAGGGCCAAGGAAGCAAAAGCTTTGATTTGGCCAAGGGATTGTGCTTTACGGACCCAAGAACGGCCCATGGCCTATTACAGCGCATCACCGATACCACTATTGCCTATTTAAAGGAAAAGGTAAAAGCGGGATGCAATGCCGTTCAGGTATTCGATTCGTGGGGTGGAATGTTGTCACCAGAGGACTACAAGGAGTTCTCTTTCCAGTACATCCAACAAATTGTTGATGCCCTAAAGGACTTGGCACCCGTTATTGTTTTTGGAAAGGGCTGTTGGTTTGCCTTGAAGGATATGGCCAATTCGGGAGCGGCTGCACTTGGCGTGGATTGGACCTGTTCTCCAAAAAATGCCCGGTATCTTTCTGGGGGGAACATTACACTCCAAGGTAATTTTGATCCCGCCCGTTTGCTTTCCCCCCCTTCGGAAATCAAAAAAAGGGTCCATCAAATGATCCGTGATTTTGGTAAGGATCGATACATTGTAAACCTAGGACATGGTATTCTCCCCAATATCCCGTTGGAAAATGCAGCTGCGTTCATAGAAGCGGTAAAGGAATACAAAGGGTAGTAGCCAATGGAAATCGTCTTTGAGAACTATAGCATAGCCCCCATCCAACCAAAGGATGCTTGGCGGTTGTGTGATTTTGTAGTTTCCAACGAAGCCTATTTAAAGACCTATTTCCCAGAAACCCTAAAAGAAAACCTGACCCCTACACTGGCCGAGTTATTCGTTGCCAAAAAGGCGAAACAATTTGACAAAAAGCAGGAGTACCTGTTTGTAGCAAAGGAAAATACCAATCGCACTATTATTGGATTGGTTTATATTAAATCGCTTCATAAGGAAAAAGGCCAGGGGGAGTTGGCCTACTGTATGGGATATCAATATTCGGGCAAGGGTTTGATGTCCAGAATTGTACAAGAACTGATCCAATGGTCATTTGCCACTGCTGGGCTTATAAAGCTTCAGATTATCGTCCACAAAAGCAACGGTCCCAGTATCAAAATAGCGGAGAAACATAATTTCCAATATGTGGGGATTTTGGCCAATGAACATCGAATGCCCAATGGCGATTTGGTCGATATGTTATTGTATGAATTGAACAAGAGCGATTTTTTAAAATCCCAATGAACTTGTTCAAAACCATATCCCGGGTAAAATGGCGCAGCTTCTGGCAATTGTTGGGACTATGCATCACCCATCCCCTTTTCCTTTGGCCCACCTACAAAGCGACCAAAGAGTGCATGCAATTGGCCACGGCCCATTTTGGAAAAAAACATTATCAAAATGGACAGGCCAATGCTTTTAGACACGCACTTTGGAATATATTGATTGCAAAAAAGTGTTTTGTAAGCGGTAAAGGCACTGCTAAGTCCGTTCGATGGGCAAAAAAAATTACGGATTGGCATGAAGAGGCTTTTTTTGGGGAGGAAATGCCCATGCAGATGGACTTTCATAACAATGAAGTAGGACGAAACCTGTTTGAGGCCAACTTTGGATGGTCCCCACAGGAATTCGTGAATCACTTGTTGGTACTGACCCAGACAGCCGTTAAAATGAACGGGCAGACTGATTTAAATCAATTAAAAAACCAATTGGTATACATAATAGATGACGATTAAAGACAACTTTTACAGCTACATACAAGGGTTGCAGGATACCATTACCACGAAATTGGAGGCGGTAGATGGCAAGGCAAAATTTCAAGAAGATCTGTGGAAACGCCCCGAAGGCGGTGGTGGTAGGACCCGGGTCATTGAAAATGGCAACATTTTTGAAAAAGGGGGCGTCAACATTTCGGCCGTGCATGGAGCATTGCCACAAAGTATGCAGACCTATTTTGGGGTAAAGGATGCCGATTTCTTTGCCTGCGGCTTAAGTTTGGTCCTTCACCCAAAAAATCCCTTTGTCCCAACGGTTCATGCCAACTGGCGCTATTTTGAAATGTACGACAAGGTAGGTGCAATTGTAGATCAGTGGTTTGGGGGTGGTCAGGACCTAACACCATACTACCTTTTTGAAGAGGATGCCGAGCATTTTCATACGGTCTGCAAAAAAGCATGCGATACGCACGGAACGGATTTCTACGCCCAATACAAAAAGCGCTGTGATGATTATTTCTGGAATACCCATCGGAACGAGGCCAGAGGTGTGGGCGGACTGTTCTTTGATTACCTGAAAGCGAATCAAAGTAAGGACATGAAGGCCTGGTACAGTTTTGTGACGGAAGTGGGAAACAGCTTTCTAGATGCTTATATACCTATTGTTATAAAACGTAAAAACCTGGAATACAGTCAACAACATCGGGATTGGCAGGAAATTAGGAGAGGACGCTATGTAGAGTTCAATTTAGTACATGATAAGGGAACGCTTTTCGGTCTTCGCACCAATGGCCGTATTGAAAGTATTTTAATGAGCCTTCCACCCCATGTACAATGGCGCTATGACCATCAACCCGAAACCGGCAGTGAGGAAGCCAAATTACTTGAGGTTTTAAAAAACCCAAAGGAATGGACATGAACCAAAAATTACTGATGATCCATGCGGATGATGCGGGACTATCACATTCCCAAAACCAGGCCACAATAGCTTGCTTAAAAGAAGGCATGGTCAACTCCTACAGTATTATGGTCCCCTGTCCGGGTTTCGATGAAATTGCCGCTTTCGCCAAAGCCAACCCCAACTATGATTATGGAATACACTTAACGCTCACCTGCGAATGGCACAATTGCAGGTTTGGTCCGGTATCTCCATTGACCACGGTTCAGAGCCTGGTTGACGGTCATGGGCACTTCCATAAAACAAGGCGGGAACTGAAGAAGTTTGGTAAGGCAGCGGAAGTATACACGGAACTTAAAGCCCAAATAGAGCGTGCCCTTGATTTTGGTCTGCGCCCAAGTCATTTGGACTCCCATATGTACAGTATTGGCGTATCCTCCGAGTTCTTTGCCATCTATAAAAAGTTGGGGCAGGAATATCAATTACCGGTACTCCTCAATAAAAAATTGATACAAATGGCGGGGCTTAAGCCCAACCACTGTTTAAATGATACGGATTTTTGCATTGATCATGCGTATTTGGCCACCTTTGATGACTTCAAAAAAGGACATCTAAAGTCACGTTATTTGGAAATCGTGGACCAGCTCACCCCCGGCCTTAACATACTATTGATACATCCTGCATTTGATGATGACGAAATGAAAGCGCTAACCGTGGATCATCCAAATTTTGGCTCGGAATGGCGGCAAATGGACCATGACAGTTTTGTTGATGGGGAAACACGATCAAAACTGCTTGAAAACAAGGTAAAATTGGTCTCTTGGACGGAAATAACCCAACAATTTACAACCTAAAGCTGTAGCTTTATACCATGCGATTGAACCTATACCAAATTGATGCTTTTACGGACCATATTTTTGGGGGCAATCCTGCTGCAGTCTGCATTCTGGATAAATGGCTGGATAGTGCTTTGATGCAGCAAATTGCCCAAGAAAACAATCTGGCGGAAACCGCCTTTGTGGTCCAGAACAATGCCCGTTTTGAAATTCGATGGTTTACCCCGGAAACGGAGGTGGCCCTTTGTGGCCATGCCACCCTGGCCGCTGCCTATGCCATTTTTAACTACTATGGATACAGTGAGGATACCATTCGGTTTTATTCACAAAAAAGCGGTGACCTTTTTGTGGATAAGGGAAACAACGGATTTATTACCCTGGATTTTCCTTCCGATGACAATGTAATGATCCGCGGTAACGATGCCATTGAGAAGGCGCTCGGTTGGAGCCCTATAAAAACCATTAAAGGAAAAACGGACTACCTTCTGATTTACAATTCGCAAGCGGAAATCGAGGCCCTTATGCCCAATTTTCATCTATTGGACCAATGTGATTGTCGTGGGGTCATTGTTTCGGCCCCTGGGGATAAGGTGGATTTTGTGTCACGCTTTTTCGCTCCAAAATGTGGTATTCCCGAAGATCCAGTGACCGGATCGGCGCATACCACCATGGCTCCGTATTGGGCAAAGGTTTTGGGAAAGACAAAAATGACCGCCCAACAGTTATCAAAGCGTGGAGGAAAACTTTGGATAGAATATCTGGGTGACCGCGTTAAGATTTCAGGGAAGGCAGTTCCCTATTTAATTGGTGAAATTGAAATCTGAGTTTTAGGCAGTACGTTCAGACCAAAGGACTCGAACGTATCGAAAAAGGACAGGCGAATGAACGAATTGACAAAATCGAAAAAATACTGTCAGCCTTGATTTAAACCATCAAAAAACTACTTGTAACCGATAACCTTTAACATAGAAACCTGATCATGTACCCACTTATTCGAAACCGAAGATTACGTACCTCTGAATCGATCCGAAGATTGGTTCGTGAAACCGTAATTACCCCAGACGATTTTTTGGTACCGCTCTTTGTCGTGGAAGGGAAGGGTATTAAGGAAGAAATTGCTTCCATGCCCAACTACTACCGTTTAAGTTTGGATAATCTGGAAAAGGAAGTCAGGGAACTATGGCAAATGGGGCTCTGTGCGGTGCTGCTATTTGTGAAAGTCCCCGAGAATCTCAAAGATAATGAGGGAACCGAAGCATTGAATCCAAATGGATTGATGCAAAGGGCAATACAAACGGTTAAAAATGCATGCCCGGAAATGTTGGTCATGACGGACGTGGCGCTGGATCCCTATTCTTCCTTTGGTCATGACGGTATTGTGGCCGAAGGGAAAATCCTGAACGACAAGACCAGTGAGGTGCTGGGCGAGATGAGCATCTCCCACGCACAGGCCGGTGCCGATTTTGTTGCGCCGAGTGATATGATGGACGGTAGGATACTCACCATTCGGGAGGCTTTGGAAAACGAAGGATTGACGGATACCGGAATCATGAGCTATGCCGCAAAATATGCCAGTGCCTTCTATGGTCCCTTCCGGGATGCCCTGGATTCCGCTCCAGTGGCCGTGCAAAATGTACCCAAGGACAAGAAAACCTATCAGATGGATCCTGCCAACCGGTTTGAAGCCATTAAGGAGACCCAAATGGATGTTGATGAAGGGGCGGACATCGTTATGGTCAAACCTGGATTGGCCTATCTTGATATTGTACGGGAAATACGCAATGAGGTGGAGGTTCCCGTTGCGGTTTATCAGGTGTCCGGCGAATATGCCATGCTAAAGGCAGCAGCTGAAAAAGGATGGTTGGACCATGATGCGGTTATGCTGGAACAATTGATTGCCATAAAAAGGGCCGGGGCCAATATCATCGCTTCCTATTTTGCCAAAGATGCTGTCCGGCTACTTTAACTTCGCCTATCCGATTTTGAAAAATATAGCATTCCTTTTTGCCTCGCTCCTTAGCTGGAGCTGCTTTCCCCAAAACATAGATGATCTGATCAAAGTCCACCCTTCGGAAATGGGCTTGGATTCCATAGTGATGCACACCAAGGCAGATTCCATCATAACGCATGGTATAAAAGAGCAGGCTTTTCCGGGAGCACAGCTGCTGGTCACAAAAAAGGGAAGGATTGTCTTTCATAAGGCCTATGGTTTCCATACCTATGATAGCTTGCAACCGGTCAGCTTGTCGGATCGTTATGACCTGGCTTCGGTCACCAAAATCACGGCCCCTTTACCAGCTTTGATGCAACTCGTGGACGAGGGAAAGCTGAATTTGGACCTCCCTTTCTCCACCTACTGGAAACCTTGGCGCAAACAAAAGGACAAAAAAGATCTTACCCTCCGTGAAATCCTGGCCCATCAAGCAGGATTGCAACCCTACATTGTCTTTTTAAACAAAATCAGGACTAAAAAGGGAAAACTAAAAAGACGGTTTATACGCAAAACACCATCCAAAAGGTTCCAAAAGCAAGCTTATGAAAAGCTGTATGTCAAAAATCGATTTGAACGAAAGGTATGGCGAACCATAAATCGCTCCAAGGTATCCCAGGACAAGAAGTACCAATATTCCGGACTGGCCTTTTTGATTTTTCCCAAATTAATTGAACAGTTATCCGGGCAAGGGTACCCGTCCTATCTTAAGGAAAACTTCTATGATCCCCTGGGCGCCAAAACACTTGGTTTTAACCCGAAAAAAAACGATGCTGCCCCCATCATTCCCACCGAAATGGATACCATCTTTCGTCACACCCTAACACAGGGGTGGGTCCATGATGAAAACGCGGCTTTGCTTGGTGGGGTTTCTGGGAATGCCGGTCTTTTTGGGAATGCCCGGGATTTGGCCAAACTGTTGTTGCTCTATCAAAACTATGGACAAGTGAACGATAAGATCTTTATTTCTTCCCATACGGTACGGGAATTCATCAAAGTGCAATATCCAGAGAACGAAAACCGTCGTGGTCTTGGTTTTGATAAGCCCCTTTTGGGAAATGATACGTTGGCCCTAAAAGATGCGTACCCGGCCCCCTTGGCGAGTCCCGAAAGTTTTGGACACTCCGGTTTCACTGGGACATTTGTTTGGGCGGACCCAAAATACCAATTGGTTTTTATATTCCTCTCCAACCGTGTTCATCCTTACCGTTCCCAAAGAAACTTATATGAACTCAACATTAGAACAGCCTTGCACCAAGTCTTTTATGAAGCAAAAATTGAGGGGAATTGAAAACCCTGCGCTTTCCAAATTATTAATATCTTAGTCATAAGCAAGCATTATGGGACTCCTTATTTTCTATGCCGTTATTTCTATTTTCTTTTCTTTTTTATGCTCCATTTTGGAAGCAGTGCTCTTGAGCATTACACCCACTTTCATCAATGTAAAAAAACAGGAAGGCAAGGCCTATGCATTGGAACTGGAGCACCTTAAAAAGGATGTGGACAAACCGCTGATTGCCATCCTAACGCTCAATACCATTGCCCATACGGTAGGTGCCATTTTGGTTGGGGTACAGGCAAAAGTTGCCTACACGGAGCTCTATGGGAGTACTACCCATTCCATCTTTGGCATTGAATTTACGGAGGAAGTCATGGTTGGTGTGGTCTCCACGGTCATGACCATCCTAATTTTGGTAGCTTCCGAAATCATCCCCAAAACCATTGGGGCCACCTATTGGAAGCAACTGGCCAATTTTACGGCAAAAGCGTTAAAGGCCATGGTGTTTATTATGAAGTGGACCGGTTTGCTATGGTTATTGCAATTGTTCACCAAACTTATTGGAAAAAAGGGAACCCATGGCAGTGTATTGAGCCGTGAGGATTTTACCGCCATGACGGATATTGCCGAGGAAGAAGGCGTTTTTGAGGAGTCCGAGTCCAAGGTCATCCGTAATCTACTGACCTTTGATGAAATTGAGGCCAAAGATATCATGACCCCAAGGACGGTAATGAAAAGTGCTTCTGAAGAAACGACCATTCAAGAGTTTTTTGAGGCCAACAGGCCTTTGCGGTTTTCCCGAATCCCTGTTTTTACGGAACGGGCGGATAACATCACCGGATTTATCCTAAAAGACGAAATGTTGGAAGCCATTATCAATAAAGAGGGCAAAAACCCCCTTTCCACCATACGCAGGGAAATCTTGGTGACCAGCAGAAACAAACCAATTCCCCAGTTATTGGAGAAATTCGTGGAAAAAAACGAGCATATCTCCCTGGTCGTGGATGAATACGGTTCCGTTAGTGGTTTGGTCACCATGGAAGATGTGATTGAAACCTTGCTTGGCCTTGAAATTATGGACGAAAGTGACAATGTGGAGGATTTACAGGTGCTTGCCCGCAAAAACTGGGAAGCACGTGCCAAACGCTTGGGAATTATCCCAGAAGAAATTCCGGATGAAGACTAATGGAGTCCGTCATCGTACATACACCTCTTGGCTTTGCCGAAATAACCGGTGATGAAAATGGATTGGCCTCCATTATCGTTTCCGATATGGAGAGACCGTTGGATATCATTCCCGAGGTGTTGGAGGATGCTGTCCATCAACTGAAGGAGTATTTTGAAGGTGTCCGTAAGACATTTGACCTTACCCTAAACCCCCAAGGGACCGATTTTCAAAAACGGGTCTGGGAAGCCCTTCTTACCATTCCTTTCGGGAAAACGGTTTCCTATTTGGAACTTTCCAAAAGATTGGGGGATGTTAAAGCCATAAGGGCCGTAGCAGCAGCCAATGGGAAAAATCCACTATGGATTGTGGTTCCCTGCCATCGTGTTATTGGCAGCAACGGGGATTTGGTTGGTTATGCAGGGGGACTGCACCGAAAAAAATGGCTCTTGGAACATGAAAGTCCCAGTAAACAACAGACCCTATTTTAGTTTCTTACAAAGTAGGTCGGGATAAAATCCGTTGAAATATTGGCCACCAATTCCCCTTCTTTGGAAATCTGAAGAACGCCTCCCGCCGTACTGCCATCCAACATGCCATAGCCCAATAAAAAAATGTCCTGGGTAGTATCATAGCGTTGGGTGGTGACCCTAATACCTTCACCTAATTCCCGCTCCACATTGTTCACGATTCCGAATAGATCGACGAGTTCATTTTCTTGGGTGGTCGTATCAAACAAAGCGGGGCCAGAAGAAAATTTGGAGGGTTGCGTATAGGGAAAATCATAATAAAGGATGCCTCCATCAAATACGGCATCCTCAACCGGACCTGCGGCAAAAGCGGTGTTGACCATTAACGGAACGGCTTCCACCAGGCCAAGGGTATTGGGGTCATACAATTCCAAAGCAGCTTCAACACCGTTCTTTATGATGGCAATGTTCCCGGATTCCGATATCAAAAAACTAATGGGAATCGTATTGAAATTCAATATGGGTCCCCTTACCTTAAAATCGGTGTCATAAAATGTGAACTTGTATTCCCCCCTGTTGTCCTGATAGGCAAAATAGACTTTGTCATTGAACAGTACCGGTTGATAAACGAAGTCTATATCCGCGTCTATGGTAATATCCTGTCCCATGGAATTTTGCAAATCCACATCCTGTATTCCCAGATTGCGTGTTTCAAAAGGGCCAAAAAAGCTGAGGAACACATTGGATGCATTGTTGGTCCCCCAAGCCACGGAACGCTCCGGGCTGTTGGCAAAAAAATCGGAATAGGTAACGGAATCCCCTGTTCGTACATCTTTGATGACCAAAGAAAAGGAACCGCCCCTAAAAAAATAAAACGATAACAGATCGTCCACCTCCCGAAGCGTAATGTAGTTTCGGGCGATACTTGATTCTTGGGTAAGGTTCACCTGCTCACCAACTTTTGTCGCTCCATTAAAGGTATATTGATAGACATTTTCCAAATCTTGTCCAATGGCAATAAAATTGGCTGTCGATACAGTTGTCTCGGTTGGTATTGATGTATTGCCATCATCGGAATTGCATCCAACAACAAGGAGCACCAAAAGGGGCGGGATTATTTTTTTTAATTTCATAGCATTTGAAGTAAAAAGATACCATTAAATTGGGAAAGTTGCGGTATCCTATTACAAATTAGTACATTACCCCCTATGCTAAAGCGTTTGAATTTGGACAATTTATTGTTTCTGGACATCGAAACCGTTCCGGAAGGTCCTTCTTTTACTGCACTTCCAGAGGAAAAACAACTGCTCTGGGAACAAAAATCAAAATACCAAAGAAAAGACGAATTCTCCCCCGAAGAATTCTATGACCGCGCCGGAATTTGGGCAGAGTTTGGTAAAATCATCTGTATTTCCGTTGGCTACTTTGCCTTTAAAGGCGATATAAGGACATTTAGGGTAACCACCTTTCACGGTGAGGAGGCCCAATTGCTCCAAGATTTCAAACAACTGTTGAACTCCCATTTTAATCAGGCCAAGCACTTGCTCTGCGCCCATAATGGCAAGGAGTTTGACTTTCCCTACATTGCCCGAAGGATGCTGATCCACGGCATAGGACTACCCTACAAATTGGACTTATTTGGCAAAAAACCTTGGGAAGTACCCCATTTGGACACCATGGAGCTCTGGAAATTTGGCGATTACAAACATTTTACCTCCTTAAGGCTTATGGCCCATGTTCTTGGCATTCCCTCCCCAAAAGAAGATATGGAGGGCAGTATGGTACGCGATGTGTACTATGAAGAAAATGATTTGGACAGGATCATTACCTACTGCGAATTGGATGTAGTTACCACGGCACAGGTTTTTCTAAGACTCCGAGGGGATGATCTGTTGACTGAGGACGAAATCAAAAAAGTGTAAGGACCCGTTTGGGAATCCCTATTTTTTGAAAAATTTGGTGCTTTTTAGACCGTTATAATCCTGCACTGTGACGATGTAAAGGCCGCTGGCCAGGTCGGCCACATTTATGGCTCCCTGGACCTTACCTGTTTTTAGCGTTATGCCCGCAGTTGAAACCACTGAAAAATAAGCGTCCCCGGAAAGTGTCGTATGAATTTGCAATTCATTGTCCGCAGGGTTTGGATAGACCTGGATCGATAAGTCCCCCGTTACCGAAAGGGGCGTGTTTTCCTCAATGACAGTGGCATCACCTTCATAGGTAAATTCGATTTCCCGCGAAAATTCCGAAACCAAATTCTGTGAGCAAACGGAACGTACCTTGACCACATAACTTTCTCCGTATTCAAGTCCATGCAATGGGAAGCTATTTTCCCAATTGGTGCTGGTTTCCCAATCCGTTTCCGTTTCCTTTCTATAGTGCAATTCATAGAGGGTTTCAGCGGAGGGGGCCCATTGTAACAAAGGTCCGTCCTCTTCATTGACCGCTATAACAAATTCTTCGGGAGCTTCCAATGTACAGGAAGTCAATTCCGCCCCGGTAACCACTAAGGAAAAGTCCTGTTCTCCCATTTTAAGGTTTCCTTTATGGGTAATGGTTATGGTATATTCTCCATTTGGATTGGCAATATCTATCCTTTCAAAAGGATCCACCGTATTGTCCCCTTTTGCCGCTTGGTTTGCTGCTTTGGCAGGGTCCAATTTCCATGGCCAGTAGGTGCGTCCCTCTTGGGTAATCCTAATATCCAGATCATGGGTTAAGGCTGCTATCTGCGAATTTAAATCGCCCCGGTTCACCGTCTCACTTGCAGGATCGGTCCATGAAATGGAAGCGGACAGTGGTTGGGTGCCATTGGCTTTGATGGTAATTGAATATGTTCTGTCCTGGACCAATGTTTCTTCTGAGATCTGACTGCTAAAGTCCTTATTCCTTAATGTTTCCGCCGCCTTTTTTGTGTTGATGACACCCCAGCCCATTTTGTAGTCCGGACCAGGCTCCTGTACATCATCGGCAGTGTGAAGGGCAAGCCCTTTTAAGGTAGCGGCCCGCATATAGCTTCCATAAAGCTCTTTGTGATACTCTTGAAGAAGCAAAAGAGATCCCGTGACCCCAGGTGCTGCCATGGACGTACCCATGAACGAACTATAGCTGGTATTGCTATCGGCAGTAGTGGAATGGACCAAGGTTCCGTCCCCTGCCAAATCCGGTTTTATCCGTCCATCATCCGTAGGGCCAAAACTGCTATAACCCGAAACATTGGCTTTTTTCAGTTGTCCATTACCATCGATATGGGCATCTGCCCCTGCAATGACCAAACCATTTTTAGCGGTGGTAAAACCAAGCAACAGGTCGAAACCATCCTGGGTCCTTCCAAAATTTGGGGATTCATTATCAAAGGAATTCCGTGCATTGCCTGCCGCAGCGACCATAAGATAGTACGGTGCATTGTACATGATGTTATCCCAATCCTGGGAAACCTTGATGTAAGCTCCAAAATACCAATCGGGAACCCTGTCCGTTTTTATGCCGTAGGAATGGTTGGAAAGCAAGAGGCCGTTGGCGGCCGCCTCTGTAACTTCTATCCTATCCCTGGACCAATCATGACCCAAAGCTTCAGCCTCATAAGCTACTCCCCTCGCATTTTTTTTGATTCCGGCCGATACCACCGTTCCCGTAACCAAAGTACCATGGTCATCTACATCCCCTCCATCCCTATTCGTGACCCTTGTACCAAATTCCTGGTGTGTCAATCGTGCCGTTCCAGAATCCCAAACCCCCACCTTCATTCCATTACCGGAAAGATCCAAATCCAAAATACCTTCGGAATACAACGCCACCGCCCTGGACACCTTGCTTGTAGGTTCCATATGCGTGGTATAGTACAGTGGCGTTCCATCATCGCCAATATCGTTTAAGGCAACCGTAGTACCATCCTGTTGTTTGGAATTCACAGCCCATTCCCCTTGGATGGCTTTGTTCGTAAGGTCTTTGCTTTTACGTTGCCATTCGTTTTTAAAATGGGCAATAAGTGTCTCCAGTCCAATCTGGTCATACTTCGCAGAAATATCGGCCGTCTCTTGTACAGTTTGTGCAATGGCAAACTGAAGAAAAAAGAACAGTACTAAAAAAACCGGATATTGACCGCTGTACCGAGAAGGTCCGCCATTATTCATATTTCGATTGAGTAAGATTTAGACTACAAATCTATCTAAAAACCAAAACCTTCCGATAAAATGCGCATTTATTTCGGTGATTGGTATAGTGCGGCCCCAACAGTTGTGGTGAAAAGTCGTTTTTTTGTGGTGAGTAAGAATTTTCCTATTTCCTAGTCGTTGAAACGCATCACGACATAGACCGGGAAGTGATCGCTATAGCCCCCAATATATTTTTTGCCCACAAAAGTTCGGAATGGGTTTCCTTTATACTTTCCCTTCCACTCTTTCAGAAAACGGGGTGCAAAAATGGCCGCCTGTTGAAAAATATGTGTTCCTGGCTCATGGTTTAGAAAACTATGCGACAGGATAATCTGATCGAACAGACTCCACTTTCCCTTGTAATTGGCACTCCCGGTTTCCGGGGACAGGAGCTTTTGCATGGGATTGATAAAATATCCTGAGGTCAGCAGCGTCTCGATACTCTCGGAATTTGGGTCATCATTAAAATCCCCCATGATCATTACGTTCAAATTTTCCGGGCTTTCCTTTATCGATGTTAGCTTCCTTAGAATGGTATTTGCAGCCTCAATACGTTTGTATTTGGTCTCGTTTGCGCCATCCCTTCTTGAGGGCCAGTGATTCACAAAAACATGGATTCCCTCTCCGTTCAATAGCCCTCTAACATAAAGGATGTCCCTGGTGTAATCCCTATCACCCTCGCCATCTTCAATCAGTAAGGGCAAGGTCTCTGCCTGCACTACGGTAAAATGGTCCTTGTTAAAAATGAGCCCTGTATCAATGCCCCGCTCATCCGGGGAGTCAAAATGTACATAATCGTAAGGGATGTCCTTAAGGTATTTGGTTCCCAATAGTTTTTCGACCACTTTGTCATTCTCCACTTCCGCAATACCGACCAATACAGGCGGGTGCAACCCTTCTTCCTCCCCAATTTTGGAAATGGCCCTTCCCAATTTTTTGATTTTGGAACGATACCGTCCATCCCGCCATTTCTTGAATCCTTTTGGTGTAAAATCGTCGTCCAAAGTATGGGGGTCGTCATGGGTATCAAAAAGGTTTTCCAAATTGTAGAATGCAATTATACACTCATTGTCTTTGCCATTATACCTGTTTTGGGACATGCCATGTATGTATTGGAATGACCAAAATACAAAAATGAAAGCCAAACAATATGTAGCTTTGTACCTATGCTCGAAAAGAAAGCCATTACATTGGAAAAAGGGATACTTATTGGGGTAATCAATAAGAATCAAAGTTTGGAAAAGGTTACCGAATATTTGGACGAACTGGAATTCCTTACCTACACTGCTGGAGGGGAAGTAAGCAAAAGGTTTGTGCAACGTATGGAAGTGCCCAACCCAAAAACGTATATCGGGACCGGAAAAATGGAGGAAGTACAGACCTATGTAAAGGAAAATGACATAGGTTCCGTCATTTTTGATGATGAACTCACCCCCGCCCAACAGAATAATATTGAAAAACTGTTGCGGTGCAAAATCTTAGATCGAACCAGTCTAATCCTGGATATTTTTGCGCAACGCGCCCAGACCAGTTATGCAAGGACCCAGGTGGAATTGGCGCAATATGAGTATCTCCTCCCCAGGCTTACCGGACTTTGGACGCACTTGGAAAGGCAACGTGGGGGAATTGGAATGCGGGGTCCTGGGGAAACCGAAATTGAAACGGATAGACGTATTGTACGGGATAGGATCGCTTTGCTCAAAAAAAAGTTGACCAAGATCGATCGTCAGATGGAGACCCAACGCGGCAATCGTGGCGCCCTCGTCCGTGTAGCCCTGGTGGGGTATACCAATGTAGGAAAGTCCACTTTGATGAACGTTATAAGCAAAAGCGATGTTTTTGCGGAAAACAAACTCTTTGCCACCCTGGATACCACGGTACGAAAAGTGGTTATCGGAAATCTTCCCTTTCTATTGAGTGATACCGTAGGTTTTATACGAAAGCTCCCAACACAATTGGTGGAAAGCTTTAAAAGTACTTTGGATGAGGTACGCGAAGCCGATCTACTGTTGCATGTAGTGGATATTTCCCACCCTAATTTTGAAGCGCATATTGCATCGGTCCACAAGATTTTGGATGAAATTGAAAGTTCGGACAAAAAGACCATTATGGTCTTTAACAAAATCGATCAGTATGAACCGGAGGTTATTGAAGAGGGCGATCTGGAAACGGAACGGACCAAATCCCATTTTACTTTGGAGGAATGGCAAAAGACATGGTTCAATAAAATTGGCGACAGGGCACTGTTCATTTCGGCATTGAACAAGGAGAATCTAGACGATTTTAGAAAACGGGTTTACCAGGAAGTGCGCCGTATTCACGTTACCCGATTTCCCTACAATCACTTTTTGTATCCGGAAAATCTGGACGAATACGCTTAATCCTTAATTTTTCTGACAGAAAAATCCAATTTTTTGCAAACAACAACATTCAACGGTTTTACATCAAAAAAGTTCAACTTAAAAATGTACAGGTTACATTGCACTTGATTTTAGGGTTACCCCCAAAAACCGCTAAAAACAACTAGAATAATCAACCAATCGAACTGAGCTTACCTCACGAAAAAGTCCTTGGGATTCCAAGGGCTTTTTTATGCTTCAAAGGGCGCTCTTTTAAAAAGCGTAACTGAGTCCCAGGGTCCAAAATGTTTGGAGTTCGTTATCAATGGTATCAAAAGTGGCATCTGTATTGCCCAGGGTATTTACCTCGTAGTTCAAGGCTTCCTGTTTATTGCTTCGCAATCCAAAGTCGAAACCAACCCCGATCGCTTTCCATAACGTATAGGCAAATCCATTTGTCCAGGTCCAGTTGCTAAGGTCACTGTCTTCATAACTTGCAAATACGGACAAATTACTTTTAAAGCTGATCGCCCCTATTTGCCTTGTGTAATCCGCTAGGATTTTTGCCCCTGCCGATGAATTGAAAATGGTATCGTCCTCGGCAAAAACGAAGTTGTAATTCAGTGGGTGGATCACCACAACCAGATTCGTAATGGGTGTCCAGGTGACCCCTACACCCAAATCCAGATAGCCGGGGTCATTAAAGTTGTTCAACAATGTGGTACGATATTCCATCAATCCAGATACGGCCCATTTTTCGCTCAATTTTCTACCATAAAGGGAAGAAAGGTTGAAAACGTCCGTAGTGGGTTGAAAACTATCATCGTCATTGGGGTCATCTTTATCATCGATCTTAACCCATGTCAAATTTGTGGTCAGGGCATTTCTCCAAAAGAACTTCTCCTGTTGGAGGTTGGCAAAAGCATTGCCCGTAATTCCAATGTTTCCGGCGTTGTTGTTTGGAGTGCCCTGGGCAAACCAATTGTTGAATTGGGAAATGGTTCCGCCAATGGTACCAAATGCCCCGATTTTCCAGCCAGGTAAAGCATCAATCTGGGCTTGAATGGCATCTGCCCTCCCTTGGATAGCAGCAATGGAATCCTTTTTTTCGGTCAGTTGTGTTTTTAGCTCATCCTCGGTCTGGGCATTGGCACATAGCATTCCTCCAAAAGCAAGTAATGCTAAGACTGCTTTTCTCATAGTGTTTAGTGTTTATGGAATTAGAAACGCAAATGTAAGAATAGTCACATAGGGCAAAAAATAATTTACCTTCTCTTAAAATTGGCTTATTGGTCCATTCGACGTATTTCCGTAATTTCAAAAAAGTCTGCGCAGATATCCTCTGTTTCAAACGACTCGTAAACAAAACCGCTGAACACCACGCTTATTCCCTCCTCTTGAAATTCTTCGGTAAGATTACAAGGGGCTAACAATCCAGTAGCACTAAAGGATGGTCCAATATTCGGCTCAATAGTGTAAGATGAAATACAGCGCCCAATAGTTCCGCTACTATTATCGACGGTGCCCACTATTCTTCGACCTTCTTCTTGAAAACAGCTTAATTTAGGGTTATTATCATCTTCGGAGCATCCCATGACCAGCCCCAAAAGAAGCAAACATCCAGTAACTATTCTTGTTTTCAATGTATTGAATTAAGGTGGATTGGTGTTCCGCTTTCCAGATGGGAATTCCCAAAAAAAGTTGCGCGCAGCTTAGGATTCTCTTGGCAGTGTTAAAATTGAATCCTGTATTCCCTGTAATCTTGTATGGGCCAGGTCAAAAATTACCGCCGTTTAAAAATAGGCACCGAAGAACAGGCTTCCCCGTACATTACACTTTTGGCAACCTCCTGGATCTTTTCCACGGCAAAAATGTAGGCGTTCTGTGGGACGGGCTTATGGGAACACCCTTTTATAATAACTGGTTTATCCTTAAAAGTCGACACATCCAAATCCCGCAGGATATCTTGATAAATCGCCGTTTCCAAGGTTTCCAAATCGCCAACCACCACCTTTTTGGCAAACGGTCCCAAGCGGGATGTCAGAAACATATAGGCCCAGCCCGGAATTATGGCATCCGATGAGCAGGTCAAAGCCACATAGTGGCCTTGGTATTGTTCCCAATCATGTTCCGATGCCTTGGCGCGGAACTCTTTTTCCCTTAAAATAAGCCCTTCAAAAAGCCAGTCCTTAATGTCCAGGACCAATCGCTGACCGGTTGGATACCATTCTTCCAAATCAAAGGTGATCAATTTGCTTTGGGCTACCCTATTTACTATTTCAGACATCAGAATTCAGTTTTTGCTGTTCAAGTGTTTGATTGGGCCAAATATCTTTTTTCGAATTTCTTCTTTCGTTGATCTTTCATTCCTGCGAAAGCAGGAATCTGCTTAAATCGTTAGATGAATCCGTATCACGTACGGAATGACAACCTACTATAACAACCCCAGTTCCAGTTTGGCCTCTTCACTCATCAAATCCTGGGTCCAGGGCGGGTCAAAAGTGATTTCTACCGCAACATCCTTTAAAATATCTATGGATTTTACCTTTTCCTCCACCTCTACCGGCAAGGTTTCCGCCACGGGACAATTGGGTGAAGTCAAGGTCATTAGAATTTTCACTTCATACTCCTCATTGACCAAAACATCATAGATGAGGCCCAGTTCATAAATATCCACAGGGATTTCAGGATCATAAATGGTCTTTAAAACCTTAACGATTTTTTCCCCCAGTTCCGTAGTATCTATAGTTACTTCTTCGCTCATTTTCTTAGTTTAATTGTGTCTGATAGGCAATGGCGTAAAGCTTCAATTGCTTTATCATACTTACCAAACCGTTTGCCCTTGTTGGGGATAAGTGTTCCTTAAGCCCTATTTCATCAATAAATCCCGTGTCCGCATCTATGATGTCCTGAGGCTTTTGATTACTAAAAGCCCTGATCAATATGGCAATAATGCCTTTGGTGATAATGGCATCACTATCTGCCGTAAAAACCAATCGGTCGTCATTCAGTTCCGCATGCACCCAGACCTTGCTCTGACAGCCTTTTATGATATTGTCGTCGGTTTTGTATTCTTCTTTTATCAGTGGAAGGGATTTCCCCAATCCTATCATGTGTTCATACTTTTCCATCCAGTCCTCGAACAAACTAAATTCGTCCACAATCCCTTCCTGAATTTCTTGAATACCCATGTTCAAATTTTTATGCAAAAGTACAAAGCGAATGACGGTTGTTCAATTCCTTTGGGAATTCTTTATATAAGCATGTTCCGAGCTTTTTGCACCCCCGCTGTAAGCGTGTCTATTTCTGCTTTGGTATTATAAAAACTGAAGCTTGCCCTGACCGTTCCCGGAATTTGGTAAAAATCCATAATGGGTTGTGCACAGTGGTGGCCCGTACGGACGGCAATGCCCAGTTTGTCGAGAATGGTCCCGATATCGTAAGGATGTATCCCTTTGATATTAAAGGACACCACGGCTGCTTTTTGGGAGGCCTCCCCATATATTTTTAGGCCCTCTATCTTCTTTAATTCCGAGGTGGCATAGTGCAAAAGCTCCTCCTCATAGGCTGCAATGGCATCAAAACCTATGCTGTTCATATAATCCAAGGCCGCACCAAAGGCAATACCCCCTGCTATGTTGGGTGTTCCTGCCTCAAACTTATGGGGCAGATCGGCATAGGTGGTTTTTTCAAAAGTAACTTCGGCAATCATTTCACCACCGCCCTGGTATGGAGGAAGTTTGTTGAGCCATTCTTCCTTTCCATAGAGCACGCCCACTCCGGTTGGTCCGCATACCTTATGTGCGGAAACGGTATAAAAATCCACATCCAATGCCTGCACATCCGCTTTTAGATGTGGTGCTGCCTGTGCGCCGTCCACCAATACCGCTGCACCCACACCATGCGCGGCATCTATAATTTTTTTTATGGGGTTGATTGTCCCCAGGGCATTGGACACATGATTGCAGAATACCAACTTTGTCCTATTGGAAAGCAAATTGTGATACGAGTCCATGACCAATTCCCCCTCTTGGTTCATAGGAATCACCTTCAACTGTGCGCCGGTACGTTCACAGAGCATTTGCCAGGGCACAATGTTGGAATGGTGTTCCATGGCGGACACCAAAATCTCGTCCCCAGATTTTAAAAACCCGGAAAAACCATTGGCCACCAAATTAATGGCATGGGTTGTTCCGGAAGTGAAAATCACTTCATGGGACTTCCCGATATTAAAGTGTTTTTGGATTTTGATTCGTGCCTGTTCATACGCATCCGTAGCTTCCTGGGACAGGAAATGTACCCCCCGGTGGATATTGGCATTATAGTTTTGGTAATAGTGCACAATAACATCAATGACCTGTTGCGGCGTCTGCGAAGTAGCCGCATTATCAAAATAGACCAAGGGTCTTCCGTTGACCTCTCGATCTAGAATAGGGAAGTCCTTACGTATTTTTTCGACAGCAAGTGTTGTTTTTGTCATACTCTAAAATAGAAAATACCCCACGGATAACTGATATACCGAATTGTCGTTGGATCCGGTAGGAACAATACCATCCCTTGAAATGTTGGAGAATCCCTGAAAGTAATTCAGTTCTACAAATACATCCTGATTGATTGCATATGCCGCTCCCACCTTAAGCCCATAATCAATTTTAAAATCTCCTGAAAACCTTGTGCTACCCTCACCCAATGAAGGTCCTGATGTATCTTTATTTACCGTTAACGTATTTAGTAAAAATCCCAATTGTGGGCCAAAATTAATTGAAAGGTCGGGCTTCAGATAATACTTGAACAGTAAAGGAACATTCAAATAGTTCAAGCGCGTAGCAAGTTCAAAAAGTGTTGGCGGTTCATCCACGGTCTGCCGTAATTCCAGGTCAATATGATACCCCTGGGATGAATAGGCCACCCTTGGGGAAAACGTGATTCTATCGGATAGACTTAAAAATGAAAAGGCCCCTATGTGATACGAAATTCTGCGTTCGGTATCAAAATTATCTTTGAAGTCGCCAAATACATTGGAATAATTCGCGCCGCCCATAAGACCAAATTTCCTGCCCTGCGAATGACCAACTTTTATGGAAAGTGATAAAAATATAAGTAAGAACAGTTTTCTTTTCATTCCAGCAAATCGGTTCTTGGTTTTCCAATAGGGCAACTTTTCATGGAATCCCTACTTTCGAAGGGAAAGACATCAACTACATTTCAAAACCGACCCTGACCCCAAGCTTTTGGGCGATAAGGGAATTGATTCGTGTTTTTAACTCCGGTATGCGCACACTTTCCAGAACATTGTTCGCAAAGGCATACATCAAAAGGGCGGTTGCCTCCTTTTTATGGATACCCCGTGACTGTAGGTAAAACAAGGCATCCTCATCCAATTGGCCTATGGTACAACCGTGGGAGCACTTGACATCATCGGCAAAAATCTCCAGCTGCGGTTTGGTATTTACCGTTGCCTGATCACTGATCAATATGTTATTGTTCTGTTGAAAGGCATTGGTCTTTTGGGCAATCTTATCCACAATGATCTTTCCATTGAAGACCCCCGTGGATTTTTCCCCAAAAATACCTTTGTAATCCTGGTGGCTCTCGCAATTGGGTTGTGCATGATGTACCAGGGTATGATGGTCCACATGTTGTTTTTCTCCAAGGATGGTCACCCCTTTGAGGGTAGAATCGATACGTTCCCCATCTTGATAAAAATTCAAATTGTTCCGGGTAAGTTTTCCGCCAAAAGAGAACGTATGCACGCTAACGTTACTGGTGTCTTTCTGGTCAATATAGGTATTGTCCACCAAAGTGGCCGATTCCTTATCATTTTGAACCTTGTAATAATCTATCCTCGCGCTTTTGGCCGCAAAAATTTCGGTAACGGAGTTCGTGAAAACTGCATTTTCCGTTAAGCTTTGGTGACGTTCTATCACCTGAAGTTCAGCGTTTTCCTCGGCGATGATCAAATTACGGGGCTGTAGTAGCAAAGCAGCCTCATTACCCGTAGCCAAATGCAGAATTTGAATGGGCTTTCTAGGCGCCTTGTTTTTGGGAATATAAATATAGGCCCCTTCTTTGCTAAAAGCCGTATTCAGGGTCGTCAAGGATTCTTCTTTGGAGGCCACCTTGTTGAAATAGACGTCAATGACCTGTCTGTACATGGGCTTTGTCAAGGCAGAACTCATTAAACAAACATCGACGCCATCATGCGTGGTCTCGGACAAGTAGCTACTGTAGATACCGTCAATAAATACAATTTTATAGGTATCTATTTCGTGAAGAAAGTACTTTTTGACATCCTTATATTCCAGCACATTCTCTTTCTTGGGGAACACACTGAAATCAATCTTTTGCAAATTGTTCAGCGAAGTATACTTCCAGGCCTCCTGCTTTTTGTTCGGAAAGCCCTTAAGCTCAAAATTTTTAATGGCCGCTGAACGGATATCATGAACGGGATGGTTAACATCAACTTTACTTTCGAATGCCAAAAAAGACGATACCAGTTTCTCTTTTAAATCCATATGCTATTGTTGTCCTTCCTGTTAAAGCAGGAATTTTTGATTTATTTTCCTTATTTCCTTGGATTCCCAGCTTCACTTTGACCTAGCTTGGTGTAAGCTCGGGAATGATACCATTAAACGGCTACTTCTTGCTTGATCCAATCGTACCCTTTTTCCTCCAGTTCCAAAGCCAGTTCCTTTCCACCGGACTTTGCAATTCGCCCATCAAAAAGCACGTGCACATAATCGGGAATAATGTATTCCAACAATCTTTGGTAGTGGGTAATGACCACAATGGCATTGTCCTTGCTCCGCAATTTGTTCACGCCATTGGCCACAATGCGCAAGGCATCAATATCCAATCCGGAATCCGTTTCGTCCAAAATGGCCAATTTGGGTTCCATCATGGCCAACTGAAAGATTTCGTTGCGCTTTTTCTCCCCTCCGGAAAAACCTTCGTTCAACGAGCGTGAAAGGAATTTTCTATCGATTTCCAACATTTCGGACTTTTCCCGGATCAACTTGAGCATTTCATTGGCAGGCATGTCCTCCAAACCTTTTGCCTTTCTACTTTCGTTGATGGCCGTTTTCATGAAGTTGGTCACCGTTACTCCCGGAATTTCCACGGGATACTGAAAGGACATAAAAATACCTTTATGGGCCCTTTCCTCTGGTGCCAATTCCTCCAAATCCTCCCCTTCCAAGGAAATGCTTCCCTTTTTTACTTCAAAATCCTCTTTTCCGGCAATTATCGAGGCCAATGTGCTCTTCCCGGAACCGTTGGGTCCCATAATGGCGTGTACCTCCCCAGGGTTCACGGTTAGGTTTATTCCTTTCAGAATCTTTTTATCTTCAACACTGGCGTGTAAATCTTTGATTTCTAACATAACTATTAACTACGGTTATTTTAAATATTTTGGTGCCTTGGGCATACGTTGCATGGTCTTTGGATTTATCCTACGGAACCCTCCAAACTGATTTCCAGTAATTTCTGCGCTTCCACGGCAAACTCCATGGGCAATTTGTTCAATACCTCCTTACTAAAACCGTTTACGATAAGGGCGATGGCCTTCTCGGTATCTATGCCCCGTTGGTTGCAATAGAAAATTTGGTCTTCCCCAATCTTGCTTGTGGTTGCCTCATGTTCAATTTGGGCCGATTTGTTTTTGGCCTCTATGTAGGGGAAGGTATGTGCGCCACATTCGTTGCCCATCAGTAGGGAATCGCATTGCGAAAAGTTCCTGGCATTTTCCGCCCTGCTGTTCACCTGTACCAAACCTCGGTAACTGTTTTGGGATTTCCCAGCGGAAATCCCTTTGGATATTATCGTACTCTTGGTATTCTTTCCTAGGTGAACCATTTTGGTGCCTGTGTCCGCTTGTTGAAAATTGTTGGTCACCGCAATGGAATAGAATTCCCCAACAGAGTTATCCCCTTTTAAGATACAAGAAGGGTATTTCCAAGTTACGGCGGAGCCCGTTTCCACTTGGGTCCATGATATTTTTGAATTCTTTTCACATAGACCTCTTTTCGTCACAAAGTTGTATACCCCTCCTTTTCCATTACTATCGCCGGGAAACCAGTTTTGTACGGTGGAATATTTAATCTCCGCATCATCCAATGCTATCAGTTCAACCACTGCTGCGTGTAATTGGTTTTCGTCGCGTGAAGGAGCTGTGCAACCCTCTAAATAACTCACATAACTGCTCTCATCAGCAATGACCAAAGTGCGTTCAAACTGGCCTGTTCCGCCCTCATTGATTCTAAAATAAGTTGAAAGCTCCATAGGGCATTTTACTCCCTTTGGAATGTAACAGAAAGACCCATCAGTGAAAACCGCAGAGTTCAATGCAGCATAAAAATTATCCGTTTTAGGGACTACGGTACCCATATACTTTTTAATCAATTCAGGATGCTTTTGAATTGCTTCTGAAATGGGCATAAAAAGAATTCCTTTTTCCTCCAACGTCTTTTGAAAGGTAGTGGCCACTGAAACCGAATCTACCACAATATCAACCGCAACGTTTTGAAGGCGCTTTTGTTCATCTAAAGAAATCCCTAGTTTTCGGTACATTTCCAATAATTCGGGATCCACATCATCCATGGTTTTGTTGGGATCGGCCTTTTTTGGAGCAGAATAATAACTGATGGCCTGAAAATCTGGTTTTTCATACCGTACATTGGCCCATTCCGGTTCTTCCATAGACTCCCAAATACGAAACGCCTCAAGACGCCACTCGGTCATCCATTCAGGCTCATTCTTCTTTTTGGAGATTGCCCGCACTATATCGGCATTCAATCCTTTCGGAAAAGTATCGGATTCTATTTCTGTATAAAACCCGTACTCATATTCTTTTGTTTCGAGTTCCTTTTTTAATTCTTCTTCTGTATAGGCCATGTTCCCGTTTTTAAAGTGAAAAACTTTCCCCGCAACCGCAGGTACGTTGGGCATTGGGATTGTTGAACACAAACCCTTTACCGTTCAACCCGCCGGAATACTCCAAGGTAGTTCCAACCAGGTATAAAAAACTTTTTTTATCTACAATGATCCGAACCGAGTTGTCCTCAAACACTTTATCCCCTTCCTGAATTTGATTATCAAAATCCAGCTCATAGGACAATCCACTACAACCCCCACTCTTTACCCCTACTCGAACATAATCCTTGGCGGCATCAAAACCATCTTCGGTCATCAAGGTCACCACTTTTCGTTTCGCGCTTTCTGAGACTTTAATCATGTTTTATTTGGATTAGATGTTAGAAAAACATCGGTTCTTATTATTGGCTTGTTCATTCTTTACTTCATTTCCTTCTTCATTCTCCTTTTTCAAGATATAACAAAATTCGAGCGGTTCAATGCCCTAAAAATCACCTTTGACCTTAAATGTAGAACCAATCCTTATCTAGCATAATTCTAAATAGTCCACAAATATAGACGATAAGTCGATTAATTCCGGGATTTCTAACATTATTATAACGTATAATCTGATAAACTTTTTTTATGGAAAGGTTAAACAAAATCTTGGCAGAAAAATCCAGCCTGGTTTTGGTTCAAAAACCTTAAATTTTATAGCTTCCTGAAGGATTACGGTATTGGAAGGTTTATTGCAGGTTAATGACCACCATATCCATTCCACCTTTGGTCTGAATTTCAGGAAAATCCTGACTTGTGGTTTCACCAATGAGCACCACATTCCCTGTGGCGGTTTCCAGTGCGTCATATCCAAAATCCAGGTTTGACCCCCCAAGGGATTTTTCCCATTCCAAATTGCCGGAAGCATCCGTTTTAAAGATCCAAATGTCATTTTCCCCAAAATTTTCGGCCAGGTCCCCATCAAAACTTTTGGAATTCCCACACACCAAAAATCCGCCGTCCATAGTCGATCGTACACTATGGGCAGCATCGAAACCAGCGCCTCCAAAGGATTTTTCCCAAAGCAATTGACCATTGTCATCTATTTTTATGAGCCAAACATCGGATTGCCCATTGTTTTTGGTGACCTGGGTGTCCTCACTAAAGGTGTTGCCTGCAATGACATAACCCCCATCTGAAGTGGCAACGACATCCTGGGCTTGGTCAATGCCGGTGCCCCCAAAGGAGCTTTCCCACACAAAGGTCCCGTTTTTATTGATTTTTACTGCCCAAAAGTCATAGCTGCCCTTTGGATTGCCAATATCGAAGTCATCACTCTCGGAGGCCCCAACCAAAATGTAACCTCCATCATGGGCATTGACCACTCCAAAAGAGCGGTCGTTATTGGTTCCCCCAAAAAACTTGCGCCATTGTAAATTGCCATCGCCATCTATTTTAGTGCCCCAAAACTCCCCTACGCCATGGGCCGTTAACCTGCCTTTGTCCGTGCTACCCTCGCCATTGGAAGAGGTCACATCCAAAAATCCGGAGAAGAAAAATCCCCCATCAACGGTTTCCACCAAATCATAGGAATGGTCATGTCCGGAAAAACCAAAACTCTTTTCCCACAGGATGTTTCCGGAAGCGTCCAATCGTAAAATCCAATTGTCATGAAAGCCTTCATTATTGCTTCCATCCCCATCATCGCTCATGGCATAACCTGTTATGGCATACCCCCCGTCCGAGGTCTGAATAACCTGCTGTCCCTGGTCATCTTTACTGCCCCCATAGGTTTTCTGCCATTCCAAATTTCCATCCATATCCAATTTTACCAACCAATAATCATTTACCGCAAGGTTTTTGGACGAAAGATCCCCATCCGTACTATTGCTCATTCCCAAAATGGCAAATCCGCCATTGGTGGTCTGTATAATGGAACGCGCAGAATCGTCTCCCGAACCTCCAAAGTTTTTGGTCCAAACCACATTTTTAAGGGTGTTGGGGATCGGGTCGTTCCCTTCAATCTTAATGGAGTCCTCCGAGCAGGAAACACCAAGGATTACCATTAAAAAATAGGATACTCTTTTCATAGCTGCAGTTGATTACTCCGATTTCTTCACCACGAAGAAACCCGTGTTTGAATCGTTAATGATTACCTTACCACTTTCAAAATACGGATAAACGCTCCAGACCCCGTTAAAACTCGCATTGTTGTTTGAGGGAAACGTATCAAAGAAACCCGTTTCGGATATGCTCCTGCTTCCAATGGCGGAGATATCCAATACCCGCATTCCCGCTGCATAATTGGCCAGGAAGAATTCGTTCCCTTTCACGTAACCATTGTGGTCGACCGCTGCGGTGGGCCCAGTGTAGGTCATGTGCAATTGTGGAGCGTCCAAATCGGTCAGGTCAAAGACCAAAGTCCTGGAATCGAAACCAAAATTGATTTCATCCAATTCATCCCCCAACAAAAAATAACGTTGATCTTCCGTAAACCACCCTTGGTGGGTATACCCCAATTGCGAATAGTCCAAATTTGAGATTAAGGTGGGATTGGATTTGTCCGTGATATCCACAATGGCAATTTGGTTTTCATTTGCTCCGATAAAAATCTCACGCCCCGTATGATCCGTATCCGGTCCGGCATAGGTAACCACCTGGGCATCGTGGGTATAGCCATTGCCTCCATATCCCCCGACACCAGTAGGCGAAATAGGGTTTTGGACATCCACAAAATGCACTCCCCCACCAAAGGCGTCATTGCGGGCAGTCCCTACGGGGTAAGCAAATCCCACGGCTTCATTGATGACTACATTATGGGCATTGCCAATATCCGTATATCGGGTATCGGCACTAAAGTTTTGAGGTGGGTCGGCCACATCCCTTAATCGGGTCAAATCAAAAACTTGCATCCCATGCCCATTTGCTTCGGATACAATAAAGGCATGGTCCTGATATATTTTTACATCCCGCCAAATACTGGAGGTGGTAGCGGTTGGCAATTTTCCGAGATAGATCAAATTATCCGTATCACTGATGTCCACAAAGGCCGTTCCATTGTCCAGACCAATTAAGGCGTATTCCTTTCCGTTGGTACTGTCCGTCCAGCCCCAAATATCATTTCCTTCACCGGCCGAAAAAACGGAATGCTCAATTCTGCCCAATAAATCATAACCATTACAGGGGAATTCCCCCGCCATCCCATTTTCACAGGGAACCGCTCCCGTACCAACGGAGCCATCGCCATTTCCATCCCCTCCTGGATCCAGGTTATCAACTGGCACCACCCCATCATCGTCCTGGTCCGATCCACAGGCCCACACCCCAAAAACCATAAGAATCAACAAGCCAATAAAACTTCGATTCATCCCTTTTAAATTGCTGTTAAGTAAAGATACGACTTTCAGGAATTGCCGTTATTTTTGCCAAATGCTAGAAGACAAAAACCAATCCAGCACCCCGTTGCAACAGCTTGGGGAGTTCGGTCTTATTAAACATCTGACAAAGGATTTTGAATTGGTCAACCCCTCATCCATTAAAGGGGTTGGGGATGATGCCGCCGTGCTCGACTTTTCCTCAAAAAAAACAATAGTCTCCACGGACCTATTGGTTGAGGGCGTACATTTTGATTTAAGCTATATGCCCCTAAAACACTTGGGGTATAAGTCCGTTATCGTAAACCTTTCGGACATCTATGCCATGAATGCCATAGCCACGCAGATTACGGTCTCCATAGCCGTTTCCAATCGTTTCCCCTTGGAGGCTTTGGAGGAGTTTTATGCCGGAGTTGCCCTGGCTTGCAACATATATGGGGTTGATTTAGTTGGCGGGGACACCACCTCCTCAACCAAAGGCATGCTTATCTGTGTAACGGCCCTGGGTGCAGCAAGTGGGGAGGAATTGGCAATGCGATCTGGCACCAAGGAAAACGACCTATTGGTGGTAACCGGGGATTTAGGTGGAGCCTATTTGGGCCTGCAGGTATTGGAACGGGAAAAAGAAGTTTTTAAGGTCGACCCCAATAACCAACCTGATCTGGAACCTTACAGTTATATTGTGGAGCGCCAATTAAAGCCGGAGGCCAGAAAGGATATTGTGGAATTGTTGGAAAAACTGGATGTTCATCCCACAAGTATGATCGATATCAGTGATGGGCTTTCCTCTGAAATATTGCACCTATGTGAGCAAAGTGGGGTAGGTTGTAATTTATATGAGGATAAGATACCCTTGGATCCAACGGTTATATCCACATCGGAAGAATTTAAGATGGACAGCACCATGATTGCCCTAAGTGGTGGGGAAGATTACGAGCTGTTGTTTACCATTGACCAAAAAGAATTCCCAAAAATCAAGGGAAATCCAAATCTTACGGTTATTGGGCATATGACCCACAGGAATGAGGGGGCCCACCTTATCTCAAGAAATGGTTCTAAAATTCCATTGACGGCCCAAGGTTGGAATTCCTTTACCGGGAATGAATAGACCCGAAGTCCAGAATCCACTATTTCCCATTTCCAATGGAAACTTTCGCAGTATGGCCTTTTGGGACAAAGCCCTGTTCCACATTTTCCAAGAATTTGTAGCCTGTCCCCCTTAAAACAAAAAATCCCGGAAAATTAAGGGCTATCCAAATTTTACGGTCTTGGGGCAGGTGACGAATAAAATAAGGGGCACACTCAATCTCCAGGAATACCTTTGAATTCCTTTCAACGCCGGATCAGGCAACTTGCTTACGTTCCGGACGACCCACTGCGCGCCTTCTGCTGCGACGGTGGTACATATCCTCCAACGTTTTATTGATTTCCTTTAATTTGGCAGTAAGTGGAGACAATTTGCCACGTTCATCCGTTGTCACTTGTTTCTGACAGTGGACGCACTTGTACTCCTTAATATGCTCGGTCACTTTTTTGGATACCACAAAATGATGGCCGAAGAAGTTGCAGAAGATACCAGTAATTTTGTTGCCATCGGGGGTAATGGTATTTTTCATAGGCTTCAAAAAGTTAGTTGCATGTTTCGATTTGGGGACCGAATTATGCAATGATTAGTTACTTGTTCTAAGGCGTTAAAAACGCGGGTTTGGTTCTTTTAAAAGGCAACGATTGCTAATTCTCCTTTATTTTGATACCATGCCAATATTTTTTGTTTTTTCGATGAACTGCACAAAATCGACAAAGGGTTCAATAAAATCGATGAGTCGATGCGGTTTTCAATATACAAAATCAACGCGTTTTAACAAATCATTTTAAAGTATTGAACCTCAAAAAGTAAACTCGTGTAGTATTCCCCTTACTTTTTCCGTATTCTGTGTCCCAGGCCCGATCGGTTCCCTTGATCTGACCGTGATTTAATTAATGTGGTTTAGACGTATGGTATTTGGTTTCATGCAAAAAATTGGTTTGCTTATGGTATGTCCAATTTTTTTTGAGAGCCCAGCTGTATAACGTTGAGCAATCGAATTAATTGTTGTACGTTTACAACAGTTATGGGCAACAACAATAGGATTCGTTATGACAAAAGTACCTCAATAGGAATGTTGACGGGTTCTATTTTTGGTTTGTTGAAAAAGGAGCTGCAACGTCAGTTCGATATCAGAAATATCCCGATAAAAGTGGAATTGTTTCCAATAATCAATAGACTTTTCATACAGGATGCCGTACCGCAGCAGACCATTGCGGAATGGTTCGGTTACGATAGGCCAAAAACTTCCCGCGTACTCGATGAACTGGAAGATTCCGGTCTTGTCCAACGAAGGAACGATCCGGGTAGCAGACGAACAAAACTTATCTGCCTTTCCAATTTTACAAAAGAGAGCAGACCCATTATCATCAATGCACTGGAAGAGGCCTTTGAGATTGCTTACAAAGGTTTTACCAAAGACGAGATAGACGATCTTATCAAAAAACTGCAAATGATCAAACGCAATCTGGAACGCTAAAAATTTTAAATAAACTGTTGTAAAAAACAACAGTTGTAATATGAAACATTATAATTACGGGAACATATTTTAAAATCAACATCATATGAAAACACGAATGAATTACAACAAGTTTAAGCCCAAAACGGTAAATGAAGAGGCTTTGTCAATTGGTCTTGAGCTCTACAATCGGCTCAACCAAGGTGCACAAACGGGTGAATGGGAACCCTTCTTGGAACTCTTACATGAAGATTTGACCTGGTTCGCTCCGGTGGACGGATTTCAAGGCCTTCATAGGGACAGGGCTTCCATGGAAAAACTGTTCAAGCACCATGCTGGAGTAACCAGGACAACATGGGAATTGAAGAACATCATTGCCAATGGGAATGAAGTGGGTTTCGAGTGCTGGACGCACGGGACCATAGAAGGGAAGTCCTATGGCAATCAGTTGTTGATGCTCTTTGTTATTGAAAATGGAAAGGCACGGCATATAAGGGAATATGCTGGATATATCAACGGTGTTGGAGATTTCGTGGGAATCGGAAAGGCCAGCGACGGCGAAGATGCCCACGATTACAAAAAGGAATAGGCAGTCTATTCGTGGATTGACACTTCAAAACAACGGTTTGGTCAATACGCCAGACCGTTGTTCCATTATTGGGCCGTTCTTCAATCAAACATTTAGGGGACCAATAAAACTTCTTGTGATGGACTTTGCTTTACTTCTTTCCAAAAAATATTTGGCGCTTAACAACGTACATAAATACTTCCCAACACAAATGGCACATAACTAAACCCAGTCATCATTTAAAAACATACCCTATTCTTAGGTCAAAAAAATCGGCAACATGTCGATGTGCCTTTAGGTTAAAACCGGCAAACAGGCGCTTGTTAAAACTATAGGTCAATCCATAGCGCTGATACACATCGTCCGTTGTGCGAAACTGATTGAAATAATAAATTCCCAATTGTTGACTAAACGTTATCCTTCCCAACCAAAATTCATGGCCCACCAATAGTGCTGCCTGAGGAAATGCGGCATCGGCATCCTCCAACTTAATTTGCTCCCTTCTTGAAAAGTCCACTGCCCATTCGGTTCCAATGGTAAGGGCACTCCGACCACCTACCCACCGGCTATAGTTTCCCGAAAACCCAAAAACGTAAAATCTATCCCGCTCCCCAACCGTGGCATTGCTCAGACCCGAAAAATGTACAAGGGACAATCGTGTCCTATCCTCGGGAGGTTTTCGCTTGGAAATCTTTGGAAGGTTTGGATAGGTAATCGGCACAAGACTGGTGTTGACCCCAACACTCAAAGTGGGAAAATTGAGGCCTTTGTTGGGGGAACTGACACCCCCATTGGAGATATGGCTATACTTGGCCGCCAACCGAAAATTTAGTTTATCGGTAATTCGATAATTGAGTCCCGCCCCCAATACAATGGAAAAGGCAAGGGCGGTGCTATACGACTGATTTCTTGGATTGGTCACCTCATCAAAAGGATTGGTCAAATAGGCGCCGCCCAAACCCATCCGAACAAATAAATTGGTTCGTTTTTGGGTGAGGAAATACGGTTCCAGATAGGCTAAGGGAACGATGCCACTTCCCAAAACCTCAGCATTATCCCAATTCCAATACGCAAGGCTGACCCCAATTCTTGGATAACAATTACAAAACTCCCATGACTTTCTGGTGAGTAGTAGTTTACTGACATCCAATCGGATACCGAGTGGGTAGGAATCATCTATTTGGCGAAGTGATTCCGAGTGTTTGAGCAAAAATCCATAATCAGCACTAATGCCGAGCAGTACAGGTTTGCTTTCCACAAAAGTGGTATCTTTTTGAGCATACAACCTAGGGCCTAAGCAAAGAAAAGCGAATAGGATTACCGTAAGATTTTTCACCGTTAAAAAATACTACTTAAGCATCAAAATTTGCACCAATTGTGGTAGCTCGCACCACATTTTGTCTTGTGTTATTGTTAAATTTTAGAAAAGAAGGTGTAAAAAGGCCACCACGGACAGTATTTTCAACAGTGCAGCATGAATTACAATTGACTCCTTTCCCCAAAAAAGTAAGCGCATTTTCCAAAGACTCGCGCACAGTGTTTAGATTTGGCATACCAATGCTACGCTTGGAACCTTGATGTCCTAAAACCTATGGAGAATAAAAAACAACTTTTTGTCATTGCATTTGCCCTGTTTTCCCTGTTTTTTGGTGCCGGCAACCTTATCTTGCCCCCCCAACTTGGGTTTAAGGCGGACCATACGTGGATTTGGGTAACCCTTGGTTTTGCCCTTTCTGCCGTTGCCATCCCCATTTTGGGTATTCTTGCGCATGCCCGATTGCAAGGCACATTGTTTGATATTGCCAAAGGGGTCTCCCCGGCATTTAGCTTGGTCTATTGCTATTTAATTTATGCCATTTCCATAAGCTTGCCCTCACCCAGAACGGCATCCGTTACCCATGAAATGGCCATTGTTCCCATTTTTGAGACTTCCCCATGGCTGACCAGTTTTGTCTATTTTGCCCTGGTGCTCCTTTTTGTTTTGAACCGCTCCAAAATCCTAAACCTCATCGGAAAATTTTTAACCCCGGGCATACTGCTCATTCTTTTGGCAATTATCGTTACCGCCATTATGGGATTTGAGTTTTCCTTTGGGGAATCGGAGTTTCCGAACCCTTTTACCCATGGTATTTTGGAAGGTTATCAAACTTTTGATGCCATTGGTGCCGTAGTCGTAGGCGGGGTAATCATTATTTCGGTAAACCTAAAACACAAGGGATTGGATTTTGACCAAAAAAAACAACTGATCGGCAGGGCCGGTATATATGCCGGTTTAGGGCTTTTTTTGGTCTATGCCGGTCTAATTCTTACCGGAGCATTGATGGCCGATGAATTTGGAAAGCACATTTCCCGGACAGAACTTTTGACCGGCATTAGCTTGACCACCCTGGGAAATGCGGCCACCTTATTTTTAAGTGTCCTGGTAAGCCTGGCCTGCTTTACCACGGCGGTTGGTATTGTTACCGGAACGGCCGATTTTGTAAAGGGCCGGTTCAACGATTCCCAGCGAGCCTATGTTTTTACGGCAGTTATTGGATGTCTTTTGGGTGTGGTGATGGGACAGTTCAATGTTGGGTACATTATCGCAGTTGCGCTTCCTGCATTGATGTTTATGTATCCAGTGACGATAGTGCTCATTTTCTTAAATCTACTTCCCAGAAAATGGGCTTCCAAAAAGGTTTTTCAATGGGTGGTGGCTGCAACATTGGTTTTTAGCGTGCCCGATTTTTTGGGAAGCGTGGGCTTGAAAGGGTCGCTGTCCCATTTGACCCAGTGGATTCCTTTGAGCGGCTTTCATATGGGTTGGGTACTTCCTGCACTATGTGCTTTCTGCATGGTTCGCCTCCTTGAGAAGGGTCAAATGTGACCCAAAAGCTTTTTTAGCCAACCCGCACGTTCCTGGCTCACGATAACGGTCTCATGGTATTCGGGTTTTAGTTCCACCACCAATTGGCCTGCTTTGCCGGGTTTTATTTTTGAAACGGAGTCAATGTTCGTTAAAAGTTGTCGATTTAGTCGAACGAATTGATTTGGGTCAACAAGGGTTTGCAAATGGTTCAAAGAGGTATTGATTGAAAACTGGGAACCTTCATAGGTTTTGGCAAAAACAATTTCACTTCTAAAGAAATAGGCAATGTCATCTATATGAAACGGCAGTAGTTCTTTCCCTGACTTCAACAAGAAACGATCTTTCCTGTTTTTTGAAATGTCGTTTTGAAAATGGTGTTTCAATTCAATGCTTTTCGCCATCCAATCGTTGAGGTACTTCTCCCTTGTTCTGAAAAACTTGGCCAACGCCTGGTTGACCTCCTTTACCGTCAAAGGTTTGAGCAAATAATCAATCCCCGTGGTCTTAAAGGCTCGTATGGCGTACTCATCATAGGCGGTTGTAAAAATGATGGGCGCCTCAAGGTCCGTCTTTTCCATGATATCAAAGGAAATGCCATCGGATAAATGGATATCCATAAATACCAGGTCGGGATGGGCATTTTCCCTTAACCACCCAACGGCTACTTCCACACTTGGCAAGCATGCATCCACCATAATTTCAAAGCCGGACAACTCCAGAAGGTTCTCCAAATGTTTCTGTGCCTTAGGTTCATCCTCAATAATGATGATGTTAGCTTTCATGGTACATTGCAATTAAAGGAACCTTTACGCAAAAACAATCCTCCTTCTTTTCCACCACTACTTTGGATTCCGTTAGAAGGTCGTACCTGGCCAGGATATTTTGTAATCCGCTTTTTGTGCTGTGTTCCACCTTTTTGGGGTTTAGATTGTTGGAGAGGGTCAGGTACCCCTTGCTGGACAAAAGTTGTAGAACAATCCTATTTTCAGCATCGATTTGATTGTGCTTGATGACGTTCTCCACCAACTCGTGCATCACCAAAGGCGGAACATGTTTCCCTTTCAAATGGTCCTTCTCCACCTTGTCCTCCAATTGAAATGCGCTGCCAAAACGTTCTTTTAGCACTTCTAGATATTGCATGGTCACCTTGTACTCTTCCATTACGGGAATAAGGTCCTCTTTGGAATGTTTTAAAATATGGCGGTAGATATTGGACACATTTTTCAGAACCTTTTTGGCCATATCGGGATTTTCATCCACCAAATAGTAAATGGTATTGAAATTATTGAACAAAAAATGAGGGTCCAGTTGGTTACGAAGGGTCTGAAGGTTTGCTTTCACAATTCCCGTTTTGTAGGCTTCATTCCTAAGGAGTGCCCGATAATAGGAATCTTTCCAGGTGACCAGCCAGAGGATAAGTCCAAAAATCAGGGAAAGGATCAACCCAATCAAAAGGGCCGAGATCATATGCGGTAACAATGGAGGTTCGCTACCCAATACATAGTGATCCAACCATTTAAAAAAGTAGAACAATACGGAATATACCAAGGTTCCCACAAAAACAGGGACAACAAAAGTCAAGGCGTCCTTGGCCAATGGGACCCCGCCAACATTCCACTTTTGTAATCCCAGCTGCGTGAGCCGAATACTTTCCAAACAAACAAAGGCCATGAATACCAGCAAGCTATTCATCAAAATATTAAACCCCGGTGGCTCCCTAAACTGGGAAAAAATCCATACCATCAAAAACAGAATTGATGATACCGCCAAGGCAATTGAAAACCTTACATACCATTTTAGTTGCTGTTCCTCCATAAGGGATCCGTTAGCCCATATTGGGATTAAATGTAGCCATTCGTTGGTATTTAAAGTTCGCATTTTTCTGGGAAAGCCACATTTTTCGAGGCTTTGTCCTACTGAAATTAGGGTTTGTACATGCCATTTTGGGTTTCATACCCGCAATTTTGGGTTTCATGAAATCCGGCAACGCCAATCCCTGTTTGGACATCTACCTTTGGAGGCAAACGATTACCAATGCTACTGCGCCTCTTATCCCTATTGCTCTTTACAAATCTGATGATTGCACAATCGGACACTTCCCTTATGGACAACATTTTTCAAGTGGACAGTTTACAGGACGAAAAATTTGTTGGATTCATCAAGGAGGTCAGTCAAAACACACAATTTGTTTTCATAGGCGAACAACACGGTATTAAAGAGGTGGGCATTTTTACCAATGTCATTTTTGATCTTGTCCATAACAATGGTTTCCATACGCTCTGTATTGAAACGGATGCCTTGGCCGCTACGAAGATCCAACAAATGGCCTCTTCAAAAGAACCCCTGAAATTGGCCCATGCACTTTATCAAAAATTCCCTTTGGCCATACCTTTTTACAATAATGCATCGGATTACGACCTATTTACCAATGTGGTTTCCAAAGGCGGAACCATTTGGGGGATTGACCAAACATTTATGGCCCAATTCCGGTTGAATTTGGATCATCTTTCAAAAAATACGGCCAACCCTTCGTTAAAAAAAATGACGGATGAACTGAAGGACAGGGCAAAAACAGCCTTCGAGGAATCGTTTACAAGCAGGTCTTTCGGCGATATGTTCATGTATTCCTATACGGATGCACTCCATGACAGTTTGTTGGCCACCCGTCCCAACGCGAAGGAGGCCGAGATTTTGTACCAATTAAAAAAAACCAGGGAAATCTATGGCCACTTTGCTTCCAAACGCTATTACTGGAACAACGAAGTTCGGGGGCAATTGATGAAATCCAACTTCAATACGTATTACAAGGAAGCCCTTAAAACCGATCCAACACCCAAAGTTGTTCTTAAACTTGGGGCCACCCATGCCACGAGGGGACTGAGCATGACCAACATTTACGACGTCTCCAATTACCTATCGGAACTGGCCATTTTCAACAGTATGCGGTCCCTGCATTTTATGGTGGCCGGAATGAACGGAACCGTCTTGGAAGGCAATCCCTTTGTTGAAAGTCCCGTACGCAAGTTTGACAACACCGAACAATTGCCCAAGGAATTACAGGAGCTAGCGGTTGGCTTTGACAAAAAATATACCATTGTTCACTTGGAGTCCCTCCGTGAAAAGTCCTATGGAAGCCTTTTTTCCCAAAACCTCAAAACATTCATTTTCAATTTTGATGTTCTGGTCCTGGTGAATAATGCGGAAGCACTGGAACCATTTCAGAAAAATAGTGGGCCGGAATGATCCATTCCAAAATGCTTCAGATTGTATTGTAGTCGATTTCGATACGATTACGATTCCCCTCTCCTCTTTTTATTGTAGTTATAAATCAAGTAGGCAATAATAACCAAAACCACAAAGGGCAAATACGACCCAATGACCACGCCTATTTCATAAGCACTGTCCGGGGCTTCCTCCATCTTTTTTTCGATGTTGGGTTGTTGTATAAAAAACATTATTGCATTCATCGGTGAAAATTTAGATTTCTCACACTCCCACAGGTCGGTTCGAAATGACGCCTGTAACCATCAACGAACAACCATTTACTATCAACCATTAACTATTCATCAATTCCTCGATTTCCTCGATTTCAATCGGGATATTTTTCATCAAATTAAACGGCTCCCCGGTTTCCTGGATGACCACATCATCTTCCAAGCGAATGCCAAAGCCTTCATCCGGAATGTAGATACCTGGTTCCACGGTAAATACCATATTGGGTTTCATTGCGGTTTTCAAAGCTCCATAATCATGGGTGTCCAACCCAATATGATGACTGGTCCCATGCATAAAATACTTTTTGTAGGCGGGCCAATCCTTCTTTTCGTTTTGAACATCGGCTTTATCCAAAAGGCCCAGACCCAATAATTCCGATGTCATGATTTTGCCCACCTCCTTGTGATATTCTGCCCAAATGGTTCCGGGCACCAATAATTGGGTGGCTTCATTTTTTACCCGAAGTACGGCACTGTACACTTCTTTCTGTCTATCGGTAAATCGTCCATTGGCCGGGATGGTCCGGGTCATGTCACTGGAATAATTGGCATACTCCGCCCCGACGTCCATCAAAATCAAATCGCCATCCTTCACCTGTTGGTTGTTCTCGATATAGTGCAGCACATTGGCGTTGTTCCCCGCTGCAATGATTGGGGTATAGGCAAAGCCCCTGGAGCGATTTCGAACGAACTCATGCAAGTACTCCGCTTCCATTTCATATTCCCAAACCCCGGGTTTGGTAAACCCTAAAATCCTTCGGAACCCCTTTTCAGTGATATTGCAGGCTTCCTGCATCAGTGCGATTTCCTCCGCTTCCTTTACCCCGCGAATTTGTTGCAGGATCGGATTGCTCTTGGCCCATTGGTGCGCAGGAAAATCTTTCTTGCACTTTTCAATAAAACGGTCCTCCCGTGTTTGGGTTTCCACGGCCTGGCGATAATGCTCATTGGTATTGAAATAAACGGTATCGGCCTCCGTCATCAAATCGAAAAATACCTTGTCAAAATCCGTTAACCAATACACGGTTTCAATTCCCGAAACCCCAGTGGCTTGTTCCTTGGTCAACTTGGCCCCTTCCCAAACAGCGATATGTGCATTGGTCTCCCGTACAAAAAGGATTTCACGGTGCTTTTTATCCATGGCATCCGGAAACAAGAGCAAAATGGTCTCTTCCTGATCTGCTCCGCTCAGGTAAAATATATCCCGATGTTGTTTAAAGGGTAAGGTGCTGTCCGCACTTACAGGATAAATATCGTTTGAATTAAAGACCGCAATACTTTTGGGCCTCATTTGATCGATAAACTTTTTACGGTTCTTTATAAAAAGTTGGTTGCTGATTTGTTTGTATTTCATTGGATTGGTATTTCAGTCAAATGGGTTTACTATCCTATTCCGTAAATGTAAGAACTGTTTTTTCATCCTACCCAGAACACAATGAAAATTCAACCTGATCTTGTCCCTAAAAATGATGTATCGGGCATTCCAAGATTTTGGGTTTTGATTTCCAAGGGTAGGAAGGGATGAAAACCAATCTCATCCGGTAGGGTCTTTCAAAAACCCATGCCCATGAACTTCTCACCATAAACGGCGAGGTGGGAACCTTAGTTCTTCCCGTTTAAACTCCAATTGTAGGGTAAGTATTTGATTTTGGCAGCAACCGTGAGAGGGGTGCTCAAATACCCGTTGATGTATTCCAAAAGTGTTCCGTTGTCGGTAAAATCGCCTTTATACCATTTAAATATTTCGGACAGTTTGGCCTCATTGGCACTAAACTGATTGCGGGTCGGATCATTTATAAAACCTTTGGTGGCGGCTTCCAATTGACGTTCCATTGCCGAAGCCGTAAATGCCCTATTGACCAATTTGGGACAGGAGTATGAAGCACAATTAATGGCAAAATGAATTCTGGGTTCATCCATTTTACGAAGCACTTTGTGCTCTATATGGCCCAAAGAAACCAAATCGTTCCCAATCTTAACAATATCCTTCCCCCAGGGCTTTTTAATGTCCTTGATGCTGTTGGTGGGGTAGTTGTCCAGAATCAACTTCACTGTGGCGGCATTATATAAATTGATGTAATAGGCCAACTTCTCGTCCTTGGACCAAGCCGTGACCGGGCTATTTTGGGCAAGGGCGTCCAAGTAAGCATTAAGTTTTGAAACGCTGTTCATAAAACCCTTATAATCCACATTGCCCACATTATCCACATATTTTTGGAGCAATTCATCCCAAGCATTGTGGGATGGGGCTTTGCTCTGTACACCTTCTTTCCCTAGTTCCACAACAGTGTTTTTGTAGGACATTGGTACGTTTTCCATTAGGGTTAGGGTACTTTCAACCTTCCTGGAGTCATCATGCGTGTTCCTGGGTATGTTGTTTGTATGTGAAATAAAAATGAGAAGGCTATAAACCAGTGTTGTTAATTTCATGTTCACTGCTATTGGGGTTTTCCTGTATCCTTTGACGTAAAAATGGAATACGGATTACATGGATTTCGGAATTCCTATTTTTCTTATACAAATTCCTGCTTGACTACTGTAAAGCCCCATCGAAGAAAGCATAAAAAAAGGAGCCTTTGGGCTCCTTTTAAGTCTCACTTTTTCGCAATAGTTTGTTGGTTATTGCATCGCTAACGTCCTATGAATGAGAACGACTTTTAAAGCTGGGCTCTAAAAGCGCAACAAATAAACTATTTAGTAATCATTTTTGCAAGATTTTAACAAATTTATTTCGTTTTTCTCAGTTTCTGTGATAATTCACACAATTTGCCCTGTTGCTTCCTTCTTCATACCTTCCAAATCCAAACGTAAATGGTCCGTTAATGAAGCTTTTCTTTGTTTTTCTCCTATCCGCCGGCATCTGTTTTGCCCAGTCCACACCAACCTCTAAAGAATCCATAATTGAGGCGTTGCAGCAAAAGTCGCAGATGGCCAAAAACTCTTTGGTCAAAAACCTCCCTCTACAAAATATTGGTCCTGCCGTAATGAGTGGCCGAGTGGTGGATTTGGATGTTAATCCCATGGATCCCACAGAATTTTATGTGGCCTATGCCTCCGGTGGTCTTTGGCTGACCAAGGATAATGGTATCTCTTTTACCCCATTACTGGATAACAGTGATACCCAAAACATTGGGGACATTGCAGTGGATTGGAAAAGCAATACCATTTGGGTAGGAACGGGGGAAAACAATGCTTCCCGTTCGAGTTATGCAGGAATTGGGATTTTAAAATCCACCGATAACGGAAAAAATTGGGAAAATATGGGCTTACACGATTCCCAGCATATTGGTAGAATACTGGTTAATCCCAATAACCCAAATGAAGTGGTCGTTGGGGCTTCCGGACGGCTCTATTCCACAAATGGGGAACGTGGCATTTATAAAACCGCTGATGGTGGACAAACCTGGAAAAAAACACTTTTTATAAACAATGAAACAGGCATTATTGATGTAGCCCATCCCCCGAATAATTTCAACATCCAATATGCTGCAGCTTGGCAAAAGGACAGAAAGGCATGGAACTTTTTAGGCAATGGTGAAGGTTCCGGCATTTATAAAAGCACTGATGGTGGCGAAAGCTGGACCTTGATCAGCACGGTGAACAGTGGTTTCCCTACTGGGGAAGGCGTAGGTAGAATAGGTTTGGCCGTTTTTGATGACACAACGGTTTATGCCGTACTTGACAATCAGGGCCGTAGGCTTCCAAAAAAGGAAAAGGAAACCGATAAGGATGACCTGACCAAGGAAGATTTTAAAACCATGTCCGTTGAAACCTTCCTGGCCCTGGAAAACAAAAAACTGAATGCTTTTTTAAAGACGAACAATTTTCAGGAGAAATATCGTGCTGAAAATGTAAAGAACATGGTACGCGATGGTGCTGTTGCGCCCATTGATTTGGCTACGTATTTGGAAAATGCCAATTCCCAATTGTTCGATACCCCCGTAATTGGTGCCGAGGTCTATAGAAGTGAAGATGCGGGAAAAACCTGGAAAAAAATGAACGAGGATTACATAGATGATCTGTTTTATAGCTATGGTTACTACTTTGCGCAGATCAGGGTGGACCCTTCGGACAAGGATAAAATCTATCTGGCCGGGGTTCCTTTACTGCTTTCCGAGGATGGGGGGAACACCTTTACTTCCATTGGTAAGGAAAATGTCCATGTGGACCACCACTCCCTCTGGATCAATCCCAAAAAACCGGGACACCTCATCAACGGGAATGATGGTGGGGTGAACATTACCTATAATGACGGTGCGGTTTGGATGAAAAACAACTCTCCCAATGTTGGCCAGTTTTATGCCATTAATGTAGATAATGAAGAACCCTATAATGTATATGGCGGGTTGCAGGACAATGGGGTTTGGATGGGAGCCCACAACAGCACGGACAATAACGCATGGCATGGAACCGGAAAGAACCCCTGGCAACGGATATTGGGGGGTGATGGAATGCAGGTCCAGATCGATAGCAGAAATGCCAATACCGTCTACACGGGTTTTCAATTTGGGAATTACTTCCGCTTGGATTTGGCCACCAAAAAGAATACCCGGATACAGCCCAAACATGAATTGGGGGAAGCCCCTTATCGATTCAACTGGCAAACCCCGATACTCTTGTCCAGCCACAATCAGGACATTCTCTATTTAGGGGGAAACAAATTGCACCGATCCATGAATCAAGGTGATGACTGGGAGACCATTTCCAAGGATTTAACGCAAGGGGGCAAAAAAGGTAACGTGGCCTATGGCACCCTAACCACCATTTCGGAATCCCCGTTTCAGTTTGGATTGTTGTATGTTGGGAGTGACGATGGATTGCTCCATATTTCCAAAAATGGCGGAGGAAGTTGGGAGAACATTTCCGGTTCCTTTCCCAAAGACTTATGGGTCAGTGAGGTGGTCGCCAGTACCCACAAAAAGGAACGGGTTTACGCCACATTAAACGGGTATCGCTGGGATGATTTCACGACCTACGTGTACCTTAGTGAGGACTATGGAAAAACCTGGAAAGCCATTTCAAAGGGAATTCCAATTTCCCCTGTAAATGCCCTGGTTGAAGATCCAAGCAATCAGGACCTCTTGTTTGTTGGTACGGACAACGGGCTTTATGTTTCCTTTAATAGGGGCGAATCTTGGGAGTTGTTCCAAAACGGAATGCCCAATGTTGCGGTTCATGATCTGGTCATACAACCGGAAGCCAAGCATTTGTTGGTGGGTACGCACGGACGCAGTATTTACAAGGCAGACATCAGTTCCCTGCAGCAAATGACCACGGAAGCCCTATCAAAACCCTTGGCGGTCTTTGAAGTTGGGGACATAAAACATTCCAAAGGATGGGGCAATAGTTGGAGTACTTGGGTAGAACCCAACACCCCAGGTCTGGATATTGCCTTTTATACGTCCAAGGCCGGGAATACTTCCGCTTCCATCAAAACCGTGGATGGGATTGAAGTGGGCTCAACCGAGTTGACTGCGGATAAGGGTCTGAACCTATTATCCTATGATGTTGCTTTTAGCAAAGAAGGTAAAAAGGCTTTCTTGAGAAAGAATAAGACCAAGTTGACAGCGGCAAAAAATGGAAAGACCTATTTGCCCAAAGGTGAATACATCATCGAACTTTCTGGCAACGGTGCCACCGAAAAAGTGGAATTTAAAATTGAATAATGCAACTTACCCTTACCATTCCGGCCTTGTTATTTCCCGCGGTCTCCTTGACCATGCTTGCCTACAACGCACGTTATTTGGCCATCGCGGCATTGATCCGGCAGTTACATAAACAATTTGAGGAAACGCAGGACAGTCCTTTAAAGCGTCAAATAGAATCGCTTCGAAAACGTCTCAATATCATTAAGAACATGCAGGCCACTGCCATAGGAAGCTTTTTATTGGCTGCAATTTCCATGTTTTTAATCTATGTGGAAATGAATGTCTTCGCCAACATCATTTTTGGAATTAGTTTGATTTTATTGATGATGTCCCTGGTCCTGTCCCTTATTGAAGTGCAGTTATCCACCAAGGCCCTTGGTATTCAGCTAAAAAAGATGGAAAGCTAGGCGGTATTGTCCGGACTTAATTTAAACTTAATGCCCTTATGACCATTGTATGGGCGTTGAGTAGTATTTTTAGCGGTTCAATCCTAAACTGAATACCATGAAAAAAGCTGTTTTTTTTATTGCGGCCACATTATTCTTTGCCTCAAATCATTTATTTGCACAAACAGAAAAAGGCAGGACCCTAGTCGCCATTTCCTCTGCCTTGGGCAACAATGGAGGAGATACCGGTCTATCTTTTTCCAGTTCAAAAATCAAGTCCGATGATTTTGAATCGGATGGTACCAATAGTTTTAGCTTTAACCTATCCCCGAGACTGGGTTATTTCATCACGAACGATTTGGCCGTAGGTTTAGAACTAACCTATTCGTTCTTACGTTTTGAAAATCCAGGATTTCAAGGCTTCGGTAGTAGTGAAACCAAAATCAATCAATATAGTGGTGGTCCATTTATCCGCTATTATTTTAAGGGTGAAAAAATAAGACCGATCATTGAGGGCGGGTTATCCTTTGGAAGGAGCACCAACACCGATGAAGGAGCGAATCCGGTCGATGGTGGGGATTTGGAATTTAGTTCAAATCTATTTTCATTTGGTGGCGGTGCAGGATTAGCGGTTTCCTTGGGAAATCATGTCAGTTTTGATGCACTGTTGGTTTATTTAAATTCCCAGGTTAAGCCCACGGACAACAATGACAGCAACTTACGTTCCATAGTGAGTGCTTTTAGTCTAAGGCTTGGCTTTTCCATTTATCTGGGGAAATCGACCAAACAAAGTTTGGATGACCAATAGGGGTTAAGGGGCCATAAACCGATTCTTTTTGGAAAAAACCTTACACCACGGGCAAAAAGGGAATATTTCTTACTCTGCAAAATTGTATTGTGAACAGGCAAAATAAGATTTTTCCTTACTATGGCCTTACCAATTCTTACTATAAAATTTTAGAATTATTGTTACTTTTAAAGCTCCAACTCAACTAATACTTTTTGTCATGAAAAGGGTAAAGGATATTCCCTTTTTTAAAAATATCAAGGAGATAAGGGAATATCAATTTGGTACATTCTACTTTTTTGATGGCCTAGTCATTTCCGAAATCAATGAGGGAATAACCTTCGGATGGGATATGGCGCAAAAGGCAATCAATGCTGCCAGGGAGGTATTTGGTGAAGATATGCCCATTGCCTACATCTCCAATAGGGTAAACGCCTACCATGTAGTCCCCACGGACTGGTCAAAGTTTTACAAAAATCGGAACCAACTCGTCTTTTATTCGGTCGTGGGAAATACCAAAGGTAGTTTTGCCAGTCTTGTTATGGAACGGATGTTCTTCAAAAACTCCATCAAAAAATTTACCGATTTGGAAAAGGCCATTGAGTGGAGCCTTAAGAAGAGTGAAATGCACCATAAAAAAACGGCTGCAAAACGCAACAATTATCTTCCCACATGAAATAGGGCATCACCTTGATTTACCACGGCCTGGTGATTGATACAGATGACATGGCCATCAAACGGGGCTTTTATTTTTTTGTGTTTTTTGGCGTAGGTGTCCGTTACCATACCCAATAACTGTCCTTTTTTCATTCGTTTTCCATTCTTGATTTCCGGTATGAACATCCCTGCCCGGGGCGCTCGCAGCCATCTTCGGTATTCCAATGAAATGGATGGGATTTGTTCGGGTTTGTCCGACAACATCTCCAATCCGAACAGTACATTTTTAATCCCCTTGATGCCAATCTCAATGGCACTTTCATCAAAACGCATGCTTTCCCCAGCTTCGAAAACGGCAATGGGTTTCCCGAGTTTATGGGCAGCCTTTCTGAAGGAACCTGAAATAAGGTTGGAAGCAAAAGCGAACGGGGCATTGAACAGCATGGCCAACTTTAAACTCATTTCATCCCCTTCGGTATACCGCATTTGGGGAAAATTATGGCGCTGGCCCCCACCCGTATGCAGATCCAATCCAAAATCGATTTGAGGTAGGATCTCCTGGGTATAATGATAGGCAATCCTACTGGCCAGTGATCCCGTTTTGGTGCCGGGAAAGCTTCGGTTTACATCTTTTCCGTCCGGAACATCCCGTGAAAAATGGATGAAGCCAAAAACATTTAGGATGGGGACTACAATTGCCGCTCCCTTACTAATGTTCAAATCCCCATTTTCCAACATTCTTCGTAAGGTCTCCACGCCATTGATCTCATCCCCGTGGAGCCCTGCCTGTAGCAATACCGTTGGCCCTTTCTTTTTGGCGTTGAATACATGAACAGGGATATCGATCAAGGTTCCGGTGGGCAATCGGGAAATTTCTATCCTAAGCAGTTTGTTCTGCCCGGGGGCAACGGAGTCCCCATTAATGGTTATGGTCCTATTTTCTTCTTCGAAATGCATTCCTTTCCACAAATTGAACAATATGTTTGGCGACATTGACCCCACTGGCCCCTTCAATTCCCTTAAGTCCCGGGGACGCATTGACCTCGATCAAAACGGGGCCCTTTTTTGACCGCATTAAGTCTACCCCGGCAACACCCAATCCCAAGTATCTGGCAGCATCCAATGCAATATGTTGTTCCTTTTTGGTAATCTGGGCGACCTCCGTGTCCCCCCCTCTATGTACATTGGAACGAAATTCGTCCAGATCGCTCTTCCGTTTCATTGCGGCAACCACTTTATTGCCCACCACAATGATCCGAATGTCTTCACCATTGGCCTCTTCAATGTATTGTTGCAGCAGTATACTGGTATCCATTTTGTAAAAGGTATCTATAATGGACTTGGCCGATTTTTTGCTTTCCGCCAAAATTACACCAAGGCCTTGGGTGCCCTCCTGAAGTTTGATCACCACGGGAGGACCGCCCAATAATCGAATCTGGTCTTCAATGTTGTTGGGATTTATGGAGAACAGGGTCTCTGGTATGGGAATTCCCTTTCTTGCCATAATCTGGAGGGTGCGTACTTTGTTTCTGGCCCTTGTAATTCCCAGCGAACGGGCCGTGCTAAAAACCCCGTTCATTTCAAATTGCTTTACAATGGCGGAACCATGTTTGGTGACCTTGGCCCCTATTCTGGGAATAACCGCATCAAATTCATGGGTAATATCCTCTTCTCCGATAAAAATCTTGGGCTTTCCCTCTCCGAGTTTTACGGAACACTTGGTATGGTCTATCAGTTCCACATAATGACCCAGTTGCTGAGCCTCTTGGACTATTCTTCTTGTAGAATGTACATTAAGGCTTACAGAGAGGATAGCAATATTCATTCGCCGGTTACCCATTAAGTTAGGCTTCAATATCGGTCAAAAAAAAGAGTTAATGAAAGACTTCAAGAATTAAAATGTGCCAAGAACACAAAAAATGTCTAAGATTTCACCCGATATTTTGTAAAAATCCACCGCAACGTCAAACGCTTTCAAATCTTGCTTATAACGCTTCTAAATAAGGTTGGGTGATTGTTAGAAACTTGTTAAAAACTTGACCTTGCCGTAAATTTGTAGAAAACCTCAAACTAATGAGCGGACTTATAAAATCTTCGCTGGCCCGAAAATATGTGATGGCACTTTCGGGTCTTTTTTTGGTCATTTTTTTAGTGCTCCACGTAACCATCAACCTGGCCTCGGTGATTTCTCCCGATTTTTTTAATGAAGCTTCCCATTTTATGGGCTACAATCCTTTGGTGCAGTTTCTTATGCAACCCATCCTTATCGCCGGAGTGATCGTACACTTTGTGATGGGTTTTGTTCTGGAAATCCAAAACAAAAGGGCAAGGGGCATCAGTTACGTAAAGTTCCAGGGAAGTGCAAATGCACCTTGGGTATCCCGAAATATGATTTATAGCGGCCTTGTTGTCCTCGCTTTTTTAGGACTGCATTTTTACGATTTCTGGATTCATGAAATGGCGTACAAATATGTAGAGGTCAATCCAGAAGATCCCACCCGTTATTATGCGGAGACCGTGGAAAAATTTGCCCCGATCTGGAGGACCGTACTCTATGTGATATCCTTTGTGCTTTTGAGTTTGCACTTATGGCACGGATTTGCATCTTCTTTCCAGTCCATGGGTGTAAACAACAAATACACCCCCGGCATCAAAAAATTTGCTCAGGCTTTTGCCGTGGTGGTTCCCTTAGCCTTTGCCTTTATCGCTATTTACCACCATCTTAACCCAATAACACATTAGAATTATGGCAGTATTGGAATCCAAAGTTCCATCGGGCCCTTTGGCCGATAAATGGACAAAACATAAAAACGAAATCGACCTTGTCAATCCTGCGAACAAGCGTAACATAGATATTATTGTTGTGGGGACCGGACTTGCCGGGGGTTCGGCCGCCGCTACCTTGGCAGAGCTTGGGTACAATGTAAAAACATTTTGTTACCAAGATTCCCCAAGACGCGCACATTCCATTGCCGCCCAAGGTGGCGTCAACGCAGCCAAGAATTATCAAGGTGACGGAGATAGTGTCTACCGTTTGTTCTATGATACCGTTAAAGGCGGTGACTACCGCTCCAGGGAAGCCAATGTCTACAGACTCGCGGAGGTTTCCACCAATATCATCGATCAATGCGTGGCACAAGGAGTCCCTTTTGCCCGGGAATACGGTGGTCTTTTGGACAACCGTTCTTTTGGGGGGGTACTGGTATCCAGAACTTTTTATGCCAAGGGACAGACCGGACAACAATTGCTATTGGGGGCCTACGCCGCCATGAACCGTCAAATACACCGTGGTAAGATAAAATCCTATACGCGTCATGAGATGTTGGATGTCGTCCTTGTTGATGGTAAGGCCAGGGGCATCATTGCCCGGAACCTCGTGACCGGGGAAATCGAAAGACATGCTGCCCATGCGGTCATATTGGCCACCGGGGGTTATGGAAATTTGTTCTTCCTTTCCACCTATGCCATGGGAGCCAATGTAATGGCTGCTTGGAAGGCCCATAAAAAAGGAGCCCATTTTGCAAACCCGTGTTTCACGCAAATCCACCCGACCTGTATTCCCGTTTCCGGTGACCATCAATCGAAATTGACCCTGATGTCGGAATCCTTACGGAATGATGGGCGTATTTGGGTCCCTGCCAAGAAGGAAGATGCGGAAGCTATCCGCGCCGGCCAATTGAAACCTACTGAAATTAAAGAGGAGGATCGGGATTATTATTTGGAACGCCGATATCCCGCCTTCGGAAACCTGGTTCCCAGGGACGTGGCTTCCAGGGCCGCCAAGGAACGCTGTGACGCCGGATATGGGGTGAATAAAACCGGAGAGGCCGTTTATCTGGACTTTGATGCCGCCATTATGCGGTACGGTCGCGAAAAGGCATTGACTTCCGGAATGAAGAATCCCGATGATGCCACAGTTAGAAAATTAGGTGAGGAAGTAGTAGAGGCCAAATATGGTAACCTCTTCCAGATGTATGAAAAGATTGTGGATCAAAATCCCTACAAAACCCCAATGATGATCTATCCCGCGGTACACTATACCATGGGCGGACTTTGGGTGGATTACAATTTAATGACGACCATCCCGGGCTGTTATGCTGCCGGAGAGGCCAACTTTAGCGATCATGGGGCCAATAGATTGGGGGCTTCGGCCCTAATGCAAGGTTTGGCAGATGGTTATTTTGTGTTGCCTTACACCATAGGGGATTATCTGAGTGATGATATTAGGACCGGACCCATATCCTCCGATAGTCCGGAATTTGACGAAGCCGAACAAAACGTCCGTGACCGAATACACAAACTAATGTCTGCCAACGGCATCCATTCCGTAGATTATTATCACAAGAAACTGGGTAAAATCATGTGGAACAAGTGTGGTATGGCACGTAACGCGAAGGATTTGAAAGAGGCCATCAAAGAAATCTCCGAATTGCGAAAGGACTTTTGGGAAAATGTAAAGGTTACCGGAAAGGCGGAAGCCAAAAACCAGGAACTGGAAAAAGCGGGACGTGTGGCAGATTTCCTCGAGTTAGGCGAACTGTTCGCCATGGATGCGCTGCATCGCAATGAATCTTGCGGTGGTCACTTCAGGGAAGAATACCAAACCCCCGAGGGAGAAGCATTGCGAGACGACAAAAACTTTAAATATGTTGCTTCCTGGGAATACAAAGGGGACCCAAGCAAGTCCGAGCTGCATAAAGAAGATTTGGTCTACGAAAACATTGAAGTTAAAACAAGAAGTTATAAATAGTTCACAGTTGTTGGTTGATGGTTAACCCAACAACGAGCAACGGACAACAAGAAACTAAATAGCTATGAAAATTTATCTTAAGATTTGGAGACAGAAAGATGCCAATTCCAAAGGGGGAATGGTCGATTATACCATGGATGGTGTGGAAAGCGATATGTCTTTCCTGGAGATGTTGGACGTCTTGAATGAGGAGTTGGTCGCCAAGGGCGAAGAGCCTGTGGAATTTGACCATGATTGCAGGGAAGGTATCTGCGGGACCTGTTCCTTGATGATCAATGGACGCCCCCATGGGCCGGATTCAAGAATTACGGTTTGCCAATTGCATATGAGGAGTTTTAATGATGGGGATACCATTGTTATTGAACCTTGGCGTGCCAAAGCATTTCCCGTTATCAAGGATTTGATTGTGGACAGAACGGCCTTTGACCGTATTCAACAAGCGGGAGGGTACATTTCCGTGAATACTTCCGGTCTTCCTGTAGATGCAAATGCCATTCCCATAGAAAAGGATGCTGCCGATGCTTCTTTTAATGCCGCTACCTGCATTGGTTGTGGCGCTTGCGTAGCCGCTTGCAAAAATGCCAGCGCCATGCTATTTACCTCAGCAAAGGTTTCGCAATTTGCATTGTTGCCACAAGGTCAGGTAGAGGCTGCGGACCGCGTGATGAACATGGTGCGCCAGATGGATTTGGAAGGCTTTGGCAATTGTACCAATACCGGTGCTTGTGAGGTGGAATGCCCCAAGGGAATTTCCCTGGAAAATATTGCTCGAATGAATCGCGAATATTTGTCGGCCACCATTAAAGGATAAATACTACTACCAACCAAATTGACAAAACCCAAATTCCGTTCACGGAGTTTGGGTTTTTTAGTATCTTGAAATGATGCCTAACAAATATTCAGAAGAACGCATTAGAGTGCCTCGTTTTAATGAGGAAGCCGGTTTTTACACCACCCCCGAACGTTCCAAGATCATGTCCAAAATCCGGGGTAAGAACACCAAACCGGAGCTCGCCCTAAGAAAGGCGCTTTGGGCCGCTGGATATCGCTATCGAATTGATTACAAAAAACTGATCGGCAAACCCGATATTGTTTTGAAAAAGTATCGAACGGCCATTTTTGTTGATGGCGAATTCTGGCATGGATACGATTGGGAGCAGCGTAAGGAAAAAATAAAGAGTAATCGGGAGTTCTGGATACCGAAAATTGAGCGGAACATACAGCGCGATGCCGAAGTAAACGAGGCATTGCAAGGTTTGGGGTATACCGTTTTCCGTTTCTGGCAAAAAGAAGTGGACAAGAACCTTGATGAATGCCTGGATAGAGTACTAAACCACTTAAAAAACTATGATTGACTTCACTTCCAAATTGCCCAATGTAGGGACTACCATTTTTGCCGAAATGGGACAATTGGCACTACAGCACAAGGCCGTAAACCTTTCCCAGGGAGCTCCCAATTTTGGTACGGATCCCAAACTATTGGAGTTGGTTCAAAATGCCCTAAACGCTGGGCACAACCAATACGCACCAATGCCGGGCACGTATTCCCTAAGGGAAAAAATAGCGGAAAAAATTGAAGCGCTTTACGGGAAGACCTATCACCCCGAAACGGAGGTTACCATTACCACAGGAGCCACCCAGGCCATCTTTAACGTCATTTCCGCTTTTATCCGTCCAAATGATGAGGTTATGGTATTTAAACCGGCCTATGATTGTTACGAACCTGCCATTGAACTCTATGAGGGAAAAGTGGTGCCCATACCATTGTCCAACGAAGATTTTCAAGTGGACTGGGAAGCCTTCAAAAACAAAATAAGTGCAAAAACAAAAATGGTGATCATCAATTCGCCCCATAATCCCAGTGGCACGTTGTTGTCCGTGGATGATATGCTGCAATTGCAGGAAATTCTCCGTGGTACCAATATTGTTTTGCTGAGCGATGAGGTGTATGAACACATTGTTTTTGATGGTCTATTGCATGAAAGTGCTTCAAAATTCCCGGATTTGGCTTCCAGGAGTTTTATATGTGCCTCCTTTGGAAAGACCTTTCATGTAACCGGTTGGAAATTGGGATATGTGGTTGGTCCAAGGGAACTGATGCGGGAATTTCGAAGGGTTCACCAGTATACGGTTTTCTCCGTAAATCACCCCATGCAGAAAGCTGTTGCAGCCTATTTGGAGGATGAAAACCACTATTTGGGGCTCAACCAGTTCTATCAGGAAAAACGGGATTACTTTTTGGAGGCCATTCGGTCTTCAAGGTTTCGGTTCAAGCCTTCCGATGGCACCTATTTTCAAGTCGTGGACTATTCGACCATTACGGACGAGAGCGATATCACTTTTTCCAAACGACTCATTAAAGAATATAAAATTGCCAGTATTCCCCTCTCTGTATTTCATCTAAACAATAGGGATAATGGACAATTGCGACTTTGTTTTGCAAAAACCCGGGAAACCTTGGACCGGGCCGCAGAAATCCTGAACCGGATTTAGCGGGATTTTCTTGGGGAGGATAGTTCCTTAAACCTGTTTTTTAACTACTTCATAAAGCCCTAAGACCTTATCGATCGGAACTTCAAAATCCGTGAATTCGGGTGATGGATTCAAATTATGGCAAACCAGGGCCTTCTTGTCAACAGAAATACCCGTAATTGATTTACAGATAATCCTGTCCGTACAAACAAGGACAAATGACCTATTGATATATTCAGTATTGGACAGGAAGGTGTTTTTGGCCGTCTTTTTTCCCAGCACCAATGCGCCACTTGGGATGGCGTGGGAGGTACCGTCGTTCATGGCATCGCCCAAAACCTCAAAGGCCATATAAAAGGCTTCTTCGACCACCTGGACCAGAAAATCAATTCGAAATAACCCTTTGATAAAGGATTCGTCCTGAAAATTGTCCACCAATGCGTTATGGGAAGTGGCCGTAACCAGGGGGACTTTAAGCACTACTTTGCCCTTATCCAAACGGTAACCAATATTTCCATGACTTAAAAAGGTCCGTTTTTTGGAATACTGGCCATCGGTTTCATTGACTTCATGTAAATACAGTTCTCCAATACTTATTTCGAAGAAGTCAGCAATCTTGCCCAGGTTTTTTATGGGAATGTTGGCATCCTTCTTTTCATAGAGCTGAATGGTCCTGAGACTTACCCCTATGACCGCGGCCAAATCACTTTGGTTCATCCCTTTTTTCCTTCTTAACTGCTTAATGAATTCCACAATTTGCTATTTATGTAATTTTTTTGCATATATTTATGTTCACATGCAGTAAGACAACACTTACCTGTAATTGGATTACAAGCAAAGATAAAAAAGATCGTGTTCACCGAACTAAAACAAAATGCTATATGACCTCATCAAAAAAAATCATGTTAACCATACGAAATGAAGCCTTGTTCAATAAAGAAGATTATGGGAAACCAATAAATGGACGATTGTCCGTAATCCTAAGAAGGACAACTTCCAAAGATGATATCGCCAATATTGCGTTACGGACCAATGTGAGTTTCTCCACAATTCGCGATGTCATCTATAGGACCAATAGCCTTACCAAATCCAATTCAAAAGCAATAGCACTTTTGGTGCATGTTGCCTTTGAAAATGCCTTTGCCCAAAAACTTCAGGCAGAAGGGGATATTATGTACTTGGACAATATGTTAAAACTGTAGTGGGGTCAGCGTATGGACGTGGAGACCATCCGCATAAACTCCCCAATTTTGTTGGGTTCCAACCAACGGGTTACGACCACCACATCATTTTTCCAATCCACAACAATAAAATTACCCCCAAATCCGGCAGCATAAAAAACGGTTTCCGAAACGCCTTCCCATTGCCTTGCGCCCGCAAGGTTGAGCCACCACATGTACCCATAATTGTTGTTTGGCCTAGAGGGGGCCACTGCCATCTTGATCCAGTCCTCACTAATGATTTGCGCTCCGTTCCAGTTCCCCTTGTTGAGAAACAAGTGTCCAAAGCGGGCCATATCTTCGGTGGATATAAAAATACCGCCGCCGGAATGCCCTCCACCCGTAACCGATTTCATTTGTACACCATCTATGGTTGTCCATGCCTTTTTGTAACCGAACCAGCGCCAGGTGGTAGATGCGCCGATTCGATCCATTAGGTGCTCCTTTAGGACCATGGGCAAAGGTTTGCGCCATACATGGGTCAACGAATAGGCAAGCACATTGACCCTAACGTCGTTATACTCCATTACGGTCCCTGGTTCCCGCAGTACCCTTAATCTCCAATCGTCCAAACCTCCCTCCCTGGGGGGTCTATCCGCCCAGTCCTTAATACCGAACAATTCCCCTGACCAATCCGAATTCTGTTGCAATAAATGTTCCCAGGTGATTTTTGAATTATGTACCCCATTAAATGTACCATCCCAGACATAGTCCCCTACCTTGTCCGAGACCTTGCCGATCAGCTTCCGGTCATAGGCCAGGCCAGCTACGGTGGACAGAAAGCTTTTGGTCACACTAAAGGTCATATCCACTCTCCCCGTATCGCCCCAGCTTTTGACCAGATATCCATTTTTAAGTATCATTCCGGCCGGACCTCCCCTTTTTTTAGTGGGTCCCAGAATTTCATGAAAAGGTTCACGCTCAAACCCTTTTAGGATGGCCCTCCTTAAATCTCGGGAACCGGAATATTCATTGTCCATTGCAAACCGGACGGCCTCATCCAATTTTTTGGTATCAAAAGCATTTGAAACTGCCTCCAGGGTTTTCCAGTCTTCATTGCGATCTGGAAAAAAAGTTTTCTGCGCAAAACCAAATGTTCCCAAAAGTAGAAGGATAAGTAGTGTTCCTTTTCTCATTTCAATTCTTTTTTTAATAACCAATCCGTTTGTTTGTCCTTACCAATATAATAGGGGTGGTTCCCAAAATGTTGATAGCCATTTCTTGTATAAAACCGAATGGCACCTTCATTTTTTTCCCAGACGCCCAACCAAAGATAGGTTTTCCCCTCTTTTACGGCGAGTTCCTCGGCAAAGGACAACATCTTTTTTCCCAATCCCTTTCCTTGAAAAGCGGCAATCACATAAATCCTTTCCAGTTCCATTGCCCCACCTTCCCTTAGTTCACTTTGGGCATCTCCGGTATTCACCTTCAGGTATCCCACCAATTCCTTTGTGGTTTCCACAAAATAAAAACCGGTATTAGCATTTTCCAGCTCTTGCCGAAGCTGTTCCTTTGAAAACGCCTTTGTCAAATAGGACTGAAAATCAATGGGGTCGTTCTTTTTTTCAAAGGCATCTATAAAGGTGGATGTGGAAATTTCCTGAAGTAGTTCCAAATCATGTAAGCCGCATGCCCTAAAAGTGATTTCCATGGTACCAAAAATAAAAAAGAGTCAATAAAAATTGACTCTCCTATTTTTTTGGTCGTGTCCGTTTGGCCTATAGCATAAAAAGCTTTTTGACCAACCTTAAAAAACCGCTGTAAAAATCGTTACGGTAAACCTGTATTTCTTGCTCTATGGCAACAGGTTCATGATTGAATTCTGAAATCATCGGGTTTGGGGTTAAAGCAGGTTAATAGGAAATAATTATTTACTTCAAATATAACTAACGTGCTTTACCCATGAAATATTTTGTTGTGAATTGAAGGTATCGTGTTGTGTGCGCATCCAGGAATTGGTTTTTTTGGACAAGTGGTACCATCACAGTACCATTTCCGGGACAGTACCTTCCACGATCAACTTTCCTTCCGTTGCCTTCTTTATTTCTTCCACGGAAACCCCTGGTGCCCTTTCCAAAAGATGGAATGCATTGTCCCTAACTTCAAGAACGGCCATATTGGACACAATCTTTTTCACACAGCCAACCCCTGTCAAGGGAAGGGTACATTTTTTCAATAGTTTGGATTGGCCCGCTTTATTGGTGTGCATCATGGCTACGATAATGTTTTCCGCAGAAGCGACCAAATCCATTGCACCGCCCATTCCTTTGACCATTTTTCCCGGGATTTTCCAATTGGCAATATCCCCATTTTCCGCGACCTCCATGGCCCCTAAAATGGTCAAATCCACATGCTGGCCCCGAATCATCCCAAAACTGGTGGCCGAATCAAAAAATGATGCCCCGGGCAAAGTGGTTATCGTCTGTTTGCCCGCGTTGATAATATCCGCATCTTCCTCCCCCTCAAAGGGAAACGGTCCCATGCCCAAAACCCCATTTTCGCTCTGAAATTCCACCTCAATATCATTACGGACAAAATTGGCCACCAAAGTGGGGATTCCAATACCAAGATTTACATAATAGCCATCCTTGACTTCCTTGGCAATCCGTTTTGCTATTCCGTTTTTGTCTAGCATTTATCAGTGTATTAATTCAATAATGACTCAATTTGAAAATTGACTTCGCTTACTGGTTCCTATTATTTTTGAAATAATAAGGGTGATTGATTTTAATTCCTCAAATAGTTCTTCCGCCGGATTTGGATAAAACACGGATGCTTTACAAAGCTTTAACCAATAGTATAATTCATCAGCTTCTTTGGCAGAAATTTTGAATTTATGTATGAAATCTGCCTTACTTTCAGCATTTTGAGCCTCACGAATATTTGCTCCGATAGAAGTTCCACTTCTAAATATCTGGGAAGCCATTTCAAATCGGTTCAAAGCCCTGATTTCCTCAGAAAACGCAATGATTTTTATGGAAAATTCAAAAGTTAAATCTACAATTAGATTTTTCTTATCGTTTCTCATTTTCAAATTCAACCATTTTCAATCAATCAATTCTTCTGCCGAACCGTTCGCTGTTCAATTCGCTTCTCATAGCGCTGTCCCTGGAAAATCCGCTGCACAAAAATTCCTGGAATGTGAATTTCATTGGGGTCCAAACTTCCGGCAGGGAGCAACTCCTCAACTTCGGCCACTGTTATCTTGGCGGCCCCACACATACAGGGGTTAAAATTTCTGGCCGTTCCTTTAAAAATTAAATTTCCGGCTTCATCCCCTTTCCACGCTTTCACGAAGGCAAAATCTGCTTTGAAAGCCTCCTCCAACACGTACATTTTACCATTGAACTCACGGGTTTCCTTTCCATCGGCCACTTCTGTTCCATAACCCGCCGGGGTATAAAATGCCGGAAACCCCGCTTGGGCGGCCCTGCATTTTTCTGCCAGGGTTCCCTGTGGCGTCAATTCCACTTCCAACTCCCCGGAAAGCATCTGCCGTTCAAACTCATCATTTTCCCCTACATAAGAAGAGATCATTTTTTTAATTTGATGTTGTTGTAACAACAATCCCAGTCCAAAATCATCTACCCCCGCATTGTTCGAAATACAGGTGATATCCGTAATTCCCAACCGTACCAATTCCGAAATCGCATTTTCGGGAATCCCGCAAAGTCCAAATCCCCCCAGCATAAAAGTCATCCCGTTCTGTACTCCCTTTAAGGCCTCCTGAACCCCTGAAACGGTTTTTTTTATCATAAAAAGTATATTGCGTTCGTGGGGGGTAAGTTACGAAATATAGCTATGTTGTTGCAACAACAATCTTTTTAAAAGTCCAAATCCTCCAAGTCGTCCTCGGTGTCCGTTTCCTGCTTTTTTTCCTCTAAAATTTTCGTGCAGTCCACATTTATGGACAGCTCTTCCGGCTCTTCAAAAGCTTCCATGGATATGCCCAATTCCTCATTTTCGTAATTGGCTTTCATATATAAGGCCCAAATTGGCAGTGCCATTGAGGCTCCCTGACCATAGGCCAGGCTCTTGAAATGGATGGAGCGATTATCACCGCCTACCCAGACCCCGGTAACCAGGTTGGGCACCATTCCCATGAACCACCCGTCACTTTGGTTTTGAGTAGTTCCCGTTTTCCCGGCAATGGGATTTTGGAATTCATAGGGATATCCCGTAACAATTTCCTTATAAACGGTTTGTTCTTTGGCAAATGTATGGCGCAACCGTGTTCCCGAACCTCCCTCGGTAACCCCCTCCATAAGATTCACCATGGTATAGGCCACATCCTTGCTCAGCACATCCTTGGTTCTGGGAACGTACTCGTACAGGACCGTACCATTTTTATCTTCTATTCGGGTGATCATCACAGGCTTCACATATACCCCCTGATTGGCAAACGTACCATAGGCACCTACCATTTCATAGACATTAAAATCCACCGTTCCCAAGGCAATGGATGGTACTTCCAGAATCTCTTTGGTAAATCCCATGTTCTTGGCGATCTCCACCACTGAACCGGGTCCTACTTGATCGATCAATCGCGCAGTAATGGTATTGACGGAGTTTGCCAGGGCATTCTTTAAGGTTCGATTTTTCAAGGAATACTTCCCATCTGAGTTTTTCGGGCACCACTGCTCCATATTGCCATGCTTCAGGGGTTCAATACAATATTGGGTGTCCGGAAGGGAATCACAGGGGGAATAGCGTAATTGGTCTATTGCCGCTGCATACACAAAAGGTTTAAAGGTAGAGCCGGCCTGCCTGGCCCCCTGAATTACATTATCATATTGAAAGTGTTTGTAATCCACTCCGCCTACCCAAGCTTTTACATGGCCCGTTTGGGGTTCCATGGACATCATGGCCGTGCGTAAAAAGGTTTTGTAGTACCGAATGGAATCCAATGGGGTCATCACCGTATCCTTCTCATAGGAATCGCTGTTCCAGTCAAAAACGGTCATTTCTGCCTTTTCCTTGAAGGAGGCACGTATTTCGTTCTCTGAAAGGCCTTGCCGCTTTAATGCCCTCCAACGTGCAGAATTCTTCATGGCGCGCTCCATAATGTTCGCTATCTCAAAGTCCTCCAGATCCAGAAAAGGGGTGGTTGGATTACGTTCCAGGGTGTTTTGGACGAAAAATTCGGCTTGCAATCGCTTCATATGGGCTTCAACGGCATCTTCCGCATTTTTTTGCATCCTGGAATCTATGGTGGTGTACACTTTTAAGCCATCCAGATAAATGTTGTATTCAGAACCGTCCGGTTTTTTGTTCTCCTTTACCCAATCATTCAACCAACGTTGCAAGTACATCCTAAAGTAGGTGGCCAGTCCTTCCCGGTGCGACTCTGGATTAAAGTTGATGTCCATGGGAAGGCTTTGAAGGGAGTCCTTTTCCTGTTCGGTGATATACCCGTATTTTTCCATTTGCCCCAGAACCGTATTTCGGCGATTCTTGGTCAGTTCTTCCCGACGGATGGGATTAAATAGGGAGGAATTTTTCAACATTCCCACTAAAACGGCAGATTCCTCTGTCCTAAGGTCAATGGGTTCCTTTCCAAAATAGATACGTGCAGCGGATCGAATGCCATCTGCATTGTACAGGAAATCATACTGGTTCAAATACATTTGTATGATTTCCTCTTTGGTGTACTGTTCTTCCAAACGCGTGGCGATGACCCACTCCTTTACTTTTTGCAAAAGCCGCCCTATGCCGCCCGAAGGCTTTTTGGTAAACAATAATTTTGACAACTGTTGTGAAATGGTACTTGCCCCCCCTTTGGTTCCCAAAAAAATGAATGCCCTCAAGGTTCCACGCGCATCAATACCCGCATGATCAAAATATCTTGCATCTTCAGTAGCGATCAGCGCATTGACCAAATGGTCCGGAAGTTCATCAAAGGAAACGGGGGTCCGGTTGTCATCCAAATAGAATTTTCCCAGGGTCTCCCCATCCGAGGAAAGAATTTCCGTGGCAAGGTTGGTCTGTGGGTTTTCCAATCGTTCAAAAGTGGGCATTTCCCCAAAAACACCCCAAGAGGCCAACAAAAAGAGCAGCACTGCGGCCAAAATACCCGTTCCGTAGAGAATCCAGAACCATTTGATAAACTTTTTAAATCCTTTTTTAGGAGCAGCCTTAGTCGCCATTAGTTTTTTACTTTTTCAATTTGAATTCCGATATCGGTAATTCCCTCCAAACCATCCAGTCCGTCCACTTCCCCGTTCTTTCTCATCGCGTGCGATACATTCACCTTATATACGCCAGAATCCTTAAAATCGATGTTTTCCTTATACCAAAGTTTACTTTCCTTAACGCTTCCCATACCTTTTCCCAGCCATTCCCCAGTGGGCAGCGCCATTTCATATTCCAGGGTATCTACTTTGGTATTTCCGTCGGGAGCCTCCAATTCCAATATTAGGAAGAGATTGCTGAACTCGTACCGTTGGTCGTTTCGGACATTCAAAAAGATATGGTGCCCACCAACCGTATCCAGGTCCTTGAATTGGAATTTCACGGTATCCCCTTTTTTCCATATCCCATTGTTCAAGGCTACATATTCAGAATATACCAACCCTTCATTACAGGAGATACAAGTCACAAAAACAACCACTATCCACCAATACCTATGCATTTCTCACCGAATTGTTTTGGTTCTTTTTTCGAGGATTTTTGTTTTTGCGTTTTTTGTTCCTTTTTCGTTTGGGGCGATCAAATCGGGTTAAGCTATCTTGTCCCACAACATTTTCAAATGTTACCTGATCGTCCAGGGCAGTATCCGAAGTGTAGTATTCCAGACTTTCAATTTTTTTGTCCTTTTTGTTGATTTCCAAAATCTCCTGGACCTGTTCCTTTTTAAGGGCGTGCCAATTGGACGCATCATTTCTGTAGGAGAACCAAAGGGTTTCCTTGAAAATGTCCACTTTTTGGCAGTAGGCCATTCCTTTTTCAGTCTGTAGTTTACTGTCGGACGAAGGAAAATCCCTTAGGGCTTCCAAATACATGTCCAACTCATAGTTGAGGCAGCATTTTAATTTACCGCATTGCCCCGCCAATTTTTGTGGGTTTAAGGCCAATTGCTGATATCTGGCGGAAGCCGTACTTACCGATCTAAAATCCGTTAGCCAGGTGGAACAACACAATTCCCTGCCACAAGAGCCTATTCCGCCCAATCTTTGTGCTTCCTGGCGATACCCAATTTGTCGCATCTCAATTCGGATACTAAAGGCTTTGGCCATGTCCTTGATCAACTGTCTAAAATCTACCCTGTCCTCTGCGGTGTAATAGAATGTGGCCTTGGAACCGTCCCCTTGAAATTCAACGTCGCTTAACTTCATTTCCAGCTTTAGGGAAATGGCAATTTCACGGGATCGTTTTTTTATCTCTTCCTCTTTGTTCCTGCATTTTTGCCAGATGTCAATATCGCGTTGTGTCGCTTTTCGATAGATTCTGGGAAGTCCTTTGTCCCCGTAATCCACTTTTTTACGTTTCATCTGTACCTTGACCAACTCTCCGGTAAGGGTAACAATGCCAACATCATGGCCAGATTTTGCCTGGGTGGCCACCACATCACCAATGGCAAGTGAAAGCTTGTCCGTATTCCTAAAAAACTCTTTTCTGCTGTTCTTAAATCTTACCTCTACACAGTCAAAAGGGGTTTGACCATTAGGTAGCGACATATTGGAAAGCCAATCAAAAACGGTAAGCTTGTTACAACCATCCGTGCCGCAAGTTCCATTGTTCTTGCAGCCCCGCGGTTGCCCGTCTTTTCCGTTAGAGCAACTGCTACATCCCATATAAAATATCTTGAATCAGTGAACGACTTGGCCGTTCATTGATTTAGGTTCGTAAATACTAAAAAGTAAAGATAGCCAAATTTAAGGACTGCCCGGATTTCAATTCTTAAACTTCAGAACCCCGGACCTTCCTTTTTTGAAAATTTTGTTGCTGGCATGTTTCCCTTTACGGAGTTTTTTTTGTTGTTCAAAGGGAAGTGCTACTATTTCCATACACTGCTTGGAGCAACAATGGTTCATTTTTTTGGCGCATTCCTCACATTGTATAAAAAGGAGGTGGCAGGCCTCGTTGGCACAATTTACATGGGTATCGCAGGGTTTCCCACACTGGTGGCATTGGGCAATGATTTCTTCTGAGATGCGTTCCCCGCGTCTATGGTCAAAAACAAAGTTCTTTCCCTTGAATTTGTTCTCCAAACCCTTGGTGCGTACTTGACGGGTGTATTCTATAATCCCGCCCTCCAATTGGTACACGTTTTTAAAGCCTTTATGTTTATAGTAAGCACTGGCTTTTTCACAACGGATTCCTCCCGTACAGTACATTACCAACTTTTTGTCCTCTTTGTGCTCTGCCAATTGTTCTTCTATACTATCCAAAGAGTCACGGAAGGTATCCACGTCCGGAGTAATGGCTTTTTCAAAATGCCCAATTTCACTTTCATAATGGTTACGCATATCCACCACAATGCTTTCCGGATCCGCGATCAGCGCGTTGAACTGTGCTGCATCCACATGAATGCCTTTGTCGGTCACATCAAAAGTATCATCATCCAGGCCATCGGCAACAATCTTCCTACGGACCTTTACCTTCAATTTTAAAAAGGACTTATTGTCCTGTTCAATGGCAATGTTCAAACGAACATCCTTCAAAAAAGTAATGCTGTCCAAGTGGGCCTTAAAATCCATGAAATTATCCGCCGGAACGGACAGCTGCGCATTTATCCCCTCTTTGGCCACGTAAATGCGGCCAAGAACATCCAATTGGTCCCAATGGACAAAAAGATGGTTCCGAAAAATTCCAGGATTGCCTATGTGTGCATATTTGTAGAAAGAGATGGTAAGGCGTTCCTTTCCCGCTTCCTCTATAAGTCGCTCCCTTTCTTTTGCACTTAACGTATTGTACAGTTGCATGCTATACCAATAATTAAGAACTCATTTAGACTTTTTCAAATGGCTAAAAACGTTGGCAAAGGTAATCAAATAAAAAAGGCATCCCTGTTTGGGACGCCTACGACCAATACCATTTTCCCTTTCATGTTTGCTTTCCAAATGGCAGTTCGCTAAATGGTCCGCCATCCGAGAATTATTTGAATTAGTCATAGTTAAGAGTATCCAAACCCAAAAAGGTTGCGTGTGTCCAATTAAATAGACAATAAGTGGTATTTTAGTCATCTAATTTTAGAGAACATGAGCAACGAAAAAGAAGCCAAACTCAAAGCGTTAAAACTTACCCTGGACAAACTTGACAAAACCTATGGCAAAGGCGCCGTAATGAAGATGGGTGACCATGTCATTGAAGATGTCGAGGTCATTTCTTCGGGCTCCCTGGGATTGGACCTCGCCCTGGGGGTTGGGGGATATCCGAGGGGGCGTGTCATTGAAATATACGGTCCGGAGTCCTCTGGTAAGACCACCTTAACGTTACATGCCATAGCCGAAGCCCAAAAGGCAGGAGGTATTGCGGCCTTTATTGATGCGGAGCATGCTTTTGATCGTTTTTATGCCCAAAAACTAGGTGTGGATATTGATAACCTCATCATCTCCCAACCCGATCATGGGGAACAGGCCTTGGAAATTGCGGACAACCTCATCCGTTCCGGCGCCATAGATATCGTGATTATCGATTCCGTAGCCGCATTGACACCAAAAAGTGAGATTGAAGGGGAAATGGGGGACTCCAAAGTAGGCTTGCATGCCCGCCTGATGTCACAAGCATTGCGAAAACTGACATCTACCATTAGTAAGACCCATTGTACCGTGGTCTTCATCAACCAACTACGGGAAAAAATAGGGGTCATGTTTGGTAATCCCGAGACCACTACCGGTGGAAACGCCCTTAAGTTCTATGCTTCGGTGAGACTTGATATCCGGAGGTCCACGCAAATCAAAAGCACGGATGGGGAAGTACAGGGCAATAAGACCCGGGTAAAGGTAGTGAAGAACAAAGTGGCTCCTCCCTTTAAAACTGCTGAATTTGATATTATGTACGGCGAAGGGATTTCAAAAGTTGGTGAAATCCTGGATCTTGGTGTTTCCTACGAAATCATTAAAAAAAGTGGTTCATGGTTCAGCTATGGGGACACCAAACTAGGGCAGGGAAGGGATGCCGTTAAAGGTCTTTTGGACGACAATCCAGAGTTGTCCGAAGAACTGGAAGGGAAAATTAAGGAGGCCATTGCCGTTTTAAAGGAATAACCTACCTTCTTCGCTGATTTTAAGACAGCACATAAACACGCAACCTAAGCGTTATAGTAGCATCTTAATTAAGCTATTATAGTTTTATGAAGAAGGTTTTTGCGGTAGTATTGGTGGCTTTGTGTGGTCTGTTTATCGTTGGCTGCGAATTGGATTCTGAAGAAAATTTCCATTTTGTATCATTGGAGGTTACAGATGCTGATGTTCCGGAACATTTTGTGTTCAATCAATCCCACACCATTGAAGTTACCTTTTCCAGGCCGGACAATTGTACCTTTTTTCAAGGTTTTGATGTGTCTCCCGAAATGGATGGGGTATGGACCATTGTGGCCGTTGGATCCGTGCTTATCGATGAGGATTGTTCTTTATCGGACGAAAGCCTAAGGGGAAATCTGACCGTGAACGCCATTCGGACAGCATCCTATACGCTTAGGTTTTATGCAGGAGAGGATTCTAATGGAGAGGCAACGTACCTGGAATATGAAGTTCCCGTAATAGAGGAAAATTAACTAAAAAAGCAAACTAACCAATATCTTGAGTCTGGACGAACTCATAAAACGCTGTAAAGAGCAGAATAGGATGGCACAAGAAGAATTATACCGAAAGTATTCCGGTGTTCTTTTTGGAATGTGCCTGAAATATTCGAGAAACCGAACGGAGGCCGAAGATAACTTGCATGATAGTTTTATGGTCATTTTTGATAAAATCGGGCAGTACAACCACAAAGGTTCTTTTGAAGGATGGATGAAACGCATAACCATAAACACCGTACTTCAAAAGTATAGAAAGGAGAAGTATTTGGACGTGGTGACGGATAATATTACGGAAGAGGTGGAACTGGAGAATGAAAGTATGAACATAAGTCTGTCCACTTTATTGAGCTACATACAGGAGTTGCCCAATAAGTATCGGATGACTTTTAACCTTTATGTCCTGGACGGGTATTCCCATAAAGAAATCAGTGAACTCTTGGGTACCTCCACTGGGACATCTAAATCCAACCTGGCCAGGGCAAGAATGATCTTGAAGGAAAAAATTGAAAAAGAAAATATAAATATTGCTTAACCTAGCACAGATGAAAAGGAATAATTTAGATAACCTTTTTAAAGAAAAGTTCAAGGACTTCTCTGAAATACCGGATGAACGGATTTGGGAGAAACTTGAGGCGTCTTTAGCGAAAAAGAGGAAAAAAAGGGTAGTTCCCATTTGGTGGCAATTGGGGGGTGCCGCTGCTGCAATAGCCATCTTACTGTACATTATCGACCCCTTCTCCAGTGCGGAGAATACCACTGTGCCAACCATAGTGGATACGCAGGAACATATCCAGGATAGTCCCCGGAACATCGAAGATAAAAAACCGGACGGTCTAAAACCGATCCAACAATCCAAGGAAACACCATTGGTTGATAGTGAACGTTCCACCGGGGACGGAATCAAATCCAAAGAACAGAATACTATTTCCCCAACATCCAAAAACGTGGCGCACCCCCAAAGGGACCGATCGATACCGTCTGAGGCCATTGCGGTGAACACCAAGGAAAAAGAGGGGCAGCAAAATGGTGACAAGATTACTGACCCAAATAAGGATAAGGACCCCATTGCCATCAAAAATGGAGATGTGGCCGAAAACCATAGGACACCAAAGGATCCAAATGGAATCGAAAAGGAGGGGCAGAATGAAAATAAAATGGAGCTTTTGGAAGGTGAAACCCAGGTAGCGCAAAATGAGAACGAGGAGGAAAAATCCAAAATCTCGATTTATGATGCCATAGAAGCACAGGAAGAGTCGGAACAAGAAGCCGTTGCCGTATCCCAGAAAAAGGATAGATGGTCCATGGGACCTTCGGTGGCCCCCGTTTTCTATAGTTCCACGGGAGAAGGTTCGCCCATACATTCCAATTTTGCCTCCAACAATAAATCGGGAAATCTCAACCTTAGCTATGGGCTCACGGTCACGTACAATATAAGTGAAAAATTAAGTGTACGGTCTGGGGTCCACAGAGTTGATTTTGGGTACGATACCAACGATATTGTCTTCTCCTCTTCGTTGACCACTTCTACCAATGAGCTGATTGACAATATATCCTATACCCGAACATCAAGAAATTTGGTCGTGGAGAGCAAAAGCAGCCGTACTGCCTCAATAGACAACGATGTTGAATTCTCAGGAGGGGGAATAAGTGAGCTTGAAGGGCAAATGGTGCAACAATTGGGCTATATAGAAGTGCCCATGGAGCTCAACTATGCCTTGTTGGACAGGAGGTTTGGGGTCAATCTTATAGGAGGAATAAGTTCTTTGTTCCTGGTGGACAATTCCATAAGCCTGGAATCCGACCAATTGGTTACGGAAGTGGGAGAAGCCAATAATGCCAACAGCATAAACTTTAGCACCAATATTGGAATTGGATTCAACTATGAAATATCGAAAAAAGTACAATTTAACGTAGAGCCTATATTTAAGTATCAACTGAACACATTCTCCGACACCGCTGGCGATTTTAGGCCATTTGCCGTTGGGGTGTACAGCGGCTTAAATTTTAGGTTTTAAAGAAGTTGGTTAGTACGCCGTTTTTACGGCATGCTTTAAGCCCTATGATTTTCTTGTGTCATAGGGCTTTTTTTGATCATCGCCCAGCAAGGTCATTAGCAACACCTTTCTTATCTCGTTTTTTATGGTCCCTGAGTCCTCCGTACCTAAGATACCGGTTTCAACAAAGGAATGGACCTTGACCCGTAATTTCCCCGGAGATCCACTAAAAAACTTCCACGGAAACCGTTTTTTACAATCCAAAAACGTCATCGGAACGATTGGTATATTATAAATAATCGCCATTCTAAACGCACCATCTTTGAACTTGTCCAAAACAATATGTTCCTCCGGTATGCCGCCTTCGGGAAAAATACAAATGCTCAATCCCTTTTCCAGCCTTCTTTTTACCCTTCTATATACGGCACTTCTACTCTTGGGGTCACTGCGATCTACCAAAATACAGACCCGCCGATAAAAAAAGCCAAAAACCGGAATCTTGGCCAATTCCTGCTTTCCCACAAAAACAAAAGGGTTTTTGCTCACATAGAGCATCAACATAATATCCAACATACTGCTATGGTTGGCCACTAACATATAGCCCTTTTCCCGTTTCAGTTTTTGATCCCACTGGATTTTAGGAGGGCATCCCATACCAAATAAAATGGTCTTGGCCCATATGTTCCTTGCCAACCAATAAAATTGATTATAGGTCTTCTCCGAAAGTGTGGTCAGCAGTAATAATGGGGAGAACAGCAAAATTGGGATTGCGACCAACATATAAAACCAAATTCGGTACAATGAATGGCCTATGTTCTTAAGAAGTCGCAACACAAATCAAAAGTAAAATTTTTGACTATCTTTAAATGAAGTGATTTAAACTTTTCGCCTAAACGCAAAAAGTTTAAATCACTTCAATATCTAATCAAAAGATAAAATCATGGGAGGACTACTTTATGCACTGCTCATCGGTGGTTTTGCAGGATGGCTTGCAGGTAAAATTATGAAGGGGGGCGGTTTTGGCGTGCTCGTCAACATTATCCTTGGTATTGTTGGTGGGGCAGTGGGCAACTGGCTTTTTAATACATTGGGAGTCCATATCGGCTCCGGTATTGTAGGCGATTTGATCACCGGGGTCATTGGGGCAATCGTGGTCCTTTTTGTAGCCGGGCTGTTTAAGAAATAATCTTGTGTGAAACCATAAAAAAAGCGGCCTAGGCCGCTTTTTTTATCTCCGATGGTGTTACTTTTACCGCTAAATTTTTGCCATGGCACGCATTTTAACAGGGATTCAAAGTACGGGAGTCCCCCATCTGGGTAATATATTGGGAGCAATTGTCCCTGCCATAAAAATGGCCCAAAAACCTGAAAACGATTCTTTTTTATTCATTGCGGACATGCATTCCCTTACACAGATCAAAAATGGGGAAACATTGCGGCAAAACACCTATGCAACGGCTGCAGCGTGGTTATCCTTTGGTCTGGATATTGAAAAAACCGTTTTTTACCGTCAAAGTGATGTGCCCCAGGTTACGGAATTGGCCTGGTATTTAAGCTGTTTCTTTCCGTATCAACGCTTGACATTGGCCCATTCATTTAAAGACAAGGCAGACCGTCTACAGGACGTAAATTCAGGATTGTTCAGCTATCCCATGCTCATGGCCGCGGATATTCTTTTATATGATGCCGAGATTGTCCCTGTGGGCAAGGATCAATTGCAGCATTTGGAAATGACCAGGGACGTGGCCTCGCGTTTTCATAACCAATTGGGGGAAACCTTTGTGCTGCCCGAAGCCAAAGTGCATGAAGACACCATGTACGTGCCCGGAACCGATGGGGAAAAGATGAGTAAAAGCAAGGATAACATTATCAATATTTTTCAACCGGATAAAAAACTTCGCAAGCAGGTAATGGGTATTGTGACGGACAGTACCCCTATGGAAGACCCAAAGGACCCCACAAATGACAATGTTTTTGCCCTTTACAAGCTATTGGCCCCCCAAGAACGGATTGAAGCGATGAGTGCCAATTATTTGGCCGGAAACTATGGTTATGGCCATGCGAAACAGGCCCTTTATGAGCTAATCCTTACTAAGTTTGAGGAACCTAGGGAACGGTTTGCCTATTATATGAACCATTTGCATGAAGTGGATGAAGCCCTGGCCAAAGGTGCCGAAAAGGCAAGAACGGTAGCTAATGGTGTTTTGGCCCGAGTTCGGGAAAAGGTCGGGTATTGATAGATCGTAACGATCGATAAACCGTTGATTCAGACCTGTTATGGATCGGCTTTAAAGCGTTCATTTCGCGACCATTCCCTCTGATAAAGCCGTTTTTGCCTGTTTTAATCCCTTTTATTACGTTAAAATGCAGCTGTACCGGAATACCCTGTCTGTCTCTTTTCCCTTCGATAAAGGGTTTTCCTTTCCTAGATCGCTTCGAACAATTTACCGGGTAACGGACGTATCACTCCTTTCATCTCCATATTCAACAAAGAGGAGGAGGTTTTAAAAATGGGCAAATTGCACTCCAAAGCCACGGTATCCAGTAGTTGTTTTCCGTTCAACTGTAGGTATTGGTAGATAGACCTTTCTGTTTCGTTCAGTTCCACAAACAACTGTTTTTGAACCGTATGTTGTTCTTTTTCAGCCAGTTCCCATCCTAAAATATAGATTAAGTCGGCCGCTGTGGTCAATATATGGGCTTTTTGTTGTTTGATAAGGTTGTTGCAGCCCACACTAAACCTGTCCGATGTCCGTCCCGGTACGGCAAAAACATCCCTGTTATAGCTATGTGCGATATCCGCAGTAACCAAACTACCGCCCTTTTCCGCAGACTCCACAACTATGGTGGCATCACTCATTCCCGCAATGATCCGATTACGTTTTAGGAAGTTTTCCCTATCCGGATTACTGGAACTCCAAAACTCTGTTATAAAACCACCGTTCCCTTCGACCTGGGAAACATATTTCCAATGTGCTTTTGGATACATCTGGTTAAGGCCATGTGCCAAGCATCCAATGGTCTGTAAGTTATGATCCATCGCCGCCCGTTGGGCAGCAATATCCACACCATAGGCAAAACCGCTGACAATAATGGGACCCAGAGGGGCAATGTCCTCCATGAATCGTTCTATAAAAGCAGCCCCGTAGCTGGTAATCCTTCGGGTACCCACAACACTTATGATTTTTTTATGGGCAACATCCATGGTCCCCCTTTTAAAAATGAGGATTGGGGCATCAATGCAGTGTTTTAAGTGTTTGGGATAGTCATCATCCTTAAAAAAGGAATACGCAACCCCATGCTTTTGGATGAACTGGAATTCCTTTTCCGCTTCCTTCAAATACCGGCTGTCCCCTAATCCGGAGAGTATTGCGGAACCAATCCCGTCTATTCTTTGAAGGGCCGCCCTTTTCTCCTTAAAAACCTGTTCTGCAGTACCACATCTATCCAACAGCCTTTTGGCACTGATATCCCCTACAAGGGGAACCTTTTGTAACCTCAAAAGGGCAATAAGTTCAGTATGTGGGAGCTTGGCCATTCACCGAAGTTTTTCACAATATACCCAAATTCAAATGTTAATAAAAAGTTATCCGTTACATTTCGGAACGCTATATTTTTTTCAATATTTGCCCCTATGCGCGTAGAACATTATATAGCAGAGTTGCTGTACAGATACAACTGTGTCGTGGTTCCAAATTTTGGGGCTTTCCTGGCCAATACAACAGCTGCACGTATCGATGTTTCACAGCAAACCTTGCATCCACCTACCAAAAACCTGTCCTTTAACCAACAGTTGACAAAGAATGATGGTTTATTGGTTTCGCATATCGCCAATGCGAAGAACCTTCCCTATGAAGCCCTTTTGAAAGAAGTGGAGGAAGTTTCCAAACAATGGAAAGTGAGGTTGGACAGTGGCAAACACTTGTTTTTGGAAGGTATTGGAAAGCTTTGGATGGGCAAGGAACAGCGGATACAGTTTCTTCCTGAGGACGGTTATAACTATTTAGCGGCCTCTTTTGGTTTTTCTTCACTTAACGCTACGCCCATTATCCGTGAAAAACTGAAGGAGGAAGTACAACAGTTGGAAGAAAAGGTGCCCTTTACCATTACCCCGGAGCGTCGTGAAGGGGTTAGATCCAAGGGCTGGTTGCAGTATGCTGCCATTTTTTTGCTTTTGTTGGCTACAGGGACCAGTGCGTATCAGTTCTACCAACAGAACCAATACCGACAGGATTTGGTCAGGCAAAATGTCCAGGAACAGGTTTCCAGACATATCCAAGAAGCCACTTTTTTTGAGGGAAGTCCGTTGGAATTACCGGCATTGAACCTCAACATCACCAAAACGGCCAAAGGCCCAATGCACCATGTGATTGCAGGGGCGTTTCGGTTTAGGGAAAATGCGGACAAAAAAATCGATCAACTCAAAGCACAAGGTTATGATGCCGCATACTTAGGTACCAATCGGTATGGTTTGCATCAAGTAACCTTTGATAGCTTTTCGGATGGCCAGGAAGCATTGCGGTTTCTTAGAAAAATTAAAGCATCCGTATCTGCCGATGCCTGGATGCTTTCCGAAAAATAAGATTCCTTTCCAACCAAACTCCCAAGCATATCTTGGTTAACTTTGCACAAATTCCTATTTGATGCAATCCAAGAAACCCAGTGATTCCCGTACCGTTATGACCGATATGGTGCTCCCCAGCGAAACCAACCCCTTAAATAACCTTTTTGGGGGTGAACTCCTGGCCCGAATGGATCGAGCGGCAAGTATTTCTGCAAGGAGGCACAGCCGAAGGATTACCGTAACCGCCTCCGTGAACCATGTTGCCTTTAACCGTTCCGTTCCTTTGGGAAGTGTGGTCACCGTAGAAGCAACGATTTCCAGGGCATTTAGAACCTCCATGGAGGTTTATATCGACGTTTGGATGGAAGACCGAATCAGTGGAGAACGGGTAAAGGCCAATGAGGCCATTTATACTTTTGTGGCGGTGGACGAAACAGGTTCCCCTACCGAGGTTCCCCACCTGGAACCGGAAACGGAATTGGAAAAGGAACGTTATGCCGGCGCCCTAAGAAGGAAACAGTTGAGTCTGGTATTGGCAGGTAAACTAAAACCTTCCGACGCCACAGAACTAAGGGCATTGTTTATGGGGGACTCCTAAAAGTCAAAATTATCCGGGTCCGGACCAAAACGTTGACCGCGGTGCATGGCGTCCAATAGCGCCATATCGGTTTTGGACAGTTCAAAATCAAAGATATCGGCGTTGGCGATAATCCGTTCTTTTTTCGAGGATTTTGGAATGGTAACGACCCCCTTTTGCAAATCCCATCGCAACACGATCTGGGCAATGGACTTGTTGTATTTTCCAGCCAATTGTTGAAATTCCTCCATACCAAAGATCTTCCCTTGCATCATGGGCGACCACGCTTCGTACTGAATGGTATTTTTATTGCAGAAATCAATCAGATCCTGTTGTACCAGAAAAGGGTGGAACTCCATTTGATTCACCATTGGGACAACGGAAGCCTCGGTAAGCAGGTCTTCCAGATGGTGTTGCATAAAATTGCTTACCCCAATGGCCCTAATCCGGCCTTCGGCATACAATTTTTCCAGTGCTTTCCAGGTATCCTTGTATTTTCCGGCAACCGGCCAGTGGACCAGGTAGAGGTCCAAATATTCCATATCCAATCGTTCCAGACTGGCCTCAAAAGCTTTTAAAGTGGTCTCATAGCCTTGGTCCGTATTCCATACCTTGCTTACCACAAAAAGGTCTTCCCTGGGAACACCACACTGTTTGACCCCTTCACCGACCCCGTCCTCATTTTTGTAAACCGACGCCGTATCAATATGGCGATATCCACATTCCACTGCCCATTTTATGGCATCGATGACCTCCTGGCCATCCTTGGACAGATATACCCCTAAGCCAAAATAAGGCATTTTAACCCCATTGTTCAACGTAAACGTTCCCTGTAAATCGGTAATTTCCTTCATTGTTTTATAATTGATAAATCCATTCTTCAGGATTTAGTTTTTTGGTATTTTGATAGAGATAGAACTTCAATTTGGTGAGGCCACTGGTCTTATTGGTATACACCTCCCCTATTTCTTCCTTGGCCACTACCTTATCCCCACTCTGAACGTAGGAATTGGCCAAATTGTAATAGGTTGAAATATAATTCCCATGCCGAATGAAAATTGCCTTTTGTCCGGTTCGGGTAGTTTTTACATCAATGACTTCCCCGTCAAATACCGCCCTGGCCTTTTCGCCTTTGTTGGTCGTAATCGTAACCCCGTTGTTCTGGTGTTTGATTCCTGGATAGATTTTATCCGCATAGACCCCAAAACCCTGACTTTTTATCCCTTTCTCCACAGGCCAGATCAACTTTCCCTTATTGGCGGAAAAATTGGAGGCCAATAGTTTTGCTTCAGGCGTCAGGGAAAAGGTCCGGGAACCCGACTTCCCTGTTTTTTTGTTGGAACTGGCAATGGCTGTCCGAATCAATTTTTCTATCTCCTGGTCTATTCTTCTGGCTTCCTTGCGTTTTGCTTGAATGGCCTGGGTGTATCGGCTCTCATTGGCCCTAATGGTTTTTAAAAGTTCCTTTTGGGAGTTGATTTCCCTGGATAGCTGGCCTTTGACCTTCCTGTTTGCCGCCAATAGCTGATTCTTGACTTTTCGCTGTTCCACCAAATCCTTGTTCAATACCGTTAACTCCGCTGTTTTGGTTTGAATTTCCTCGCCTTGCTGTTTTCTAAAAGCCGTGTACTGTTTTATGTATTTCAATCGTTTAAAGGCTTGGAAAAAATTGTCCGATGAGAGCAAAAACATCAATCGGTTTTGGCCGGACCGCTGTTGGTAGGAACTCACGATCAGTTTTGCATAGTCTTCTTTTAGAAGCTCCAAATCTTGCCGAAGTTTGGAAATCTTCCGGACGTTGGCATTGATTTGACGGTTGAGCAAATTGGATTGTCTATTCGTTACCCTGATCAGTTCCTGTCTTATGTTGATCCGCTGGTCCAAGGCTTCCATCTGCTCAAGAACGTTTCCCCTTTCCGCTTTTTCCTCAGAAAGCAAGCGGTTCATTTCCTGGATTTCCCTTTGAATCCTTGCCCGTTTCTCCTCCAGTGCTTTTTGCTCACTGCTCTGGGCCGTGAGGGCAACTCCCCAGAACAATAAAATGCACAAGGAAAAATACTGATATGTTCGCTTTGCCAACACGCTATTTTGCTGCCAATTCTTTAAAGCCCTTTGGTATCCTATAGGGAAAATTCAACCTACGGTCAAACTCAATATTTCTAAAATCCAGATCAATGGTTCGCAACCCATCTTCATTGACCGCCTCGATCGTAACCCTACTTGGGGCCACTCTGGTGTCTATATTTTGGTAGGCGTAATCCAACTTTAAAAACCTATCTTTTTCGGGTTGGGAGATCTGTTGAAGTTTGGTCCTAAAATGTTGTGGCTCCAGGGAAAAGAGAATTTTAAAAAGTTCCTTCCGCACCTTCGGCCTTAAAATATAGCTATCCCCTTCGGCTAAGGACACGTACTTTTCGTTCCTCAAATCCAATACGGTATTACCAAGGAGTACATTCTGCACTTTTCCATAATCCATTTCGTATCCCAGTAAATCACTTAGATAAGCAAAATCCCCATCAAAATATTCCCCTTCCAGTTTGTTATAAAAGGAAACCCTTTTTGGAGTGATGTAAGCTTTGAACATGCCCAAAGGTGCACTGACCCAAATGGCTTCATCTTTTTTGATCCGTAGGCTAACGGTGATGCCCTGGTTGGTGCTCCCTTCTTCGTAATCAATTTTGACCTTCCCGCTCAAGGTCTCAAAATCCAAGGAATTGGAGTAGTGGTTCTGAATGATTTTTTTTGTTGAGATGGAGGTATCGACCTCTCCCTCCAAAACCGCCTTTTTGGTTTTGCAAGAAGTTAAAACAATCCCCAAAAGCGCAATTAGTAGAACAGGGACACCTATGTGGGAACGATACCATTTCATTAAAACCCGGGTTTTACCTTACTAAGGTATAGATTTGCCTTGGAAGTATTTCCAATTGCTTTATGGGCCACGGCCAACTCCTTGTAAAAATCATTGGCCAGCAGGTCATTGTCAAAAAGGTATTCCAAACCTTCTTCCAACACGCCCACCGCTTGCAGGTGGCGCTCCATCCTGTTCAATGCCAGGCCCTGGAAGTAATAAAACTCCGGCTGCAAGGGATAGGTTTCCAAGGCTTCCCTGGCCTTGGCTTCCAAATCCGAATGATCGGTACCGGAGGCCATGGATTTCAACGCATTTCGAAAACGCTCCAGTTCGCTGTCCAGGGTCCTTTCCGGAGCTGGTGTGTTCTTTGTAACGATCCGTTCCGTACTTTTTTGGACCTTGTTGAGTGAATCCTCTATTTTTTGGGCCAATAGGGAAAGTTCCTGGTTCATTTCCAAACCACTTAGCACCTCTTTGGCATCCTTGTATTTCCTATTCTGAAAATAGATTTTGACCAGATTGGTCTTGAGCGCCCTATTTGTATACGGAATGGTATTTTCCAGGTTTTGAAATGGGACACCCTGTTTCTCGGCAATCTTGTAAAGATTGAACAAAAACCAAAAATTCCCCGGCTCCGAAATCAATGCTTCCACCGCATATTGTTGGGCAGGGATATATTTTTTGTCCAAAAAATAGGTCTTTGCCAGCTCGTGCTCCACTGCGGTACTGTTGGCATCCAATTGCTTACATTCCAAGAGCAGATTAATGGCACGGTCATAGTTTTGGATACTCTTTTGCTTTAGGGCCTCAAAGAATTTTTCTTGAAACTCATCGGTATATTCTTCCAAAAACACCTCCGCGCTTTCTTCTTCGGGAATAACTTTTGGGGAATTTTGGGCAAGGGTAGCTTGTATTGCGAGTAGCTGCAATACCATTAAAACCCGGAAAACTTTTTCTCTCCACATAATTCCCTTGCCTCCCCTGTAACACCTTCAAAATCCGTGCCCAAGGATAATGGGTTCTTAAAATCTACTCCAGGACCGAATAATCCCCTATGCTAACGGTCTCAAAATTACCATCATAGTACACATGGCTCCCAATCATGGCATTATCCAAATTAGCATTTTTAATCACACTGTTGCTTTGGATTAGGCTATTTTTAACGGTTGCATTTTCCACAACCGTATTTGCCCCGATGGAAACATAAGGGCCAACCGTGCTATCCTTTATGACGACGTTTTCCCCAATGAAACAGGGCGCAACAATATTGGCATTTGTTTTTTGTACGGAATCCGCCAGCAGTTGTTCCCCATCCTTTTCCAGAAAGTCCAACATGCGCTGATTGGTTTCTACCGTTACGTTTTTATTGCCACAATCCATCCATTCGTCCACGCTTCCGGTCACAAATATCTTGCCCTTGGCCATCATACGTTTGATTCCATCGTTGATTTGATATTCCCCACCATTGATGATATTGTTTTCCAAGACGAACTGTAATTCGTCCCGTAACACCCCAACGTCCTTAAAGTAATAAATGCCTATTACCGCCTGATTACTCACAAATTCGGTCGGTTTTTCCACCAACTCCACAATCTGGTTTTGCGCATTTAGGTTCACCACACCGAAAGCTTCCGGATTATCCACCTTTTTTGTCCAAATGACACTATCCGCTTCCTTGTCCAGGTTAAAATCGGCACGAATTAAGGTATCAGCGTAGGCAATTACCGCCGGGCCGGACAACGAAGGTTCGGCGCACATAATGGCATGTCCCGTTCCTTTAGGGTCCAATTGCCTGTATATACTTGCTTTCGCTCCCAGTTCCTGGGCCAGCTTTTCCAAGCTTTGTACAACATCCTCGCCAAAAAAGGCGGGGTCTCCCAAAATAAAGGCAATTTCTTCAATAGGTTCTCCCAATACCTTGGCTATATCGCTTACCAAACGATGTACGATGGGCTTTCCGGCCACGGGAATAAGCGGTTTTGGTACCGTTAGGGTATGTGGGCGCAATCTTGAACCCCGCCCGGCCATAGGGACGATTATCTTCATAATATTGCCTGCGAAAGCAGGTAGCTCTTAGTTAAACTTTATTTTCTTAATCTATTATAGTTCAGTTTCCAATTCATGCTCAAATCTGACCAATTGGGGTTCATTTCTTCAATCAGTTCAATTTTCCAAGAACGTTTCCATTTCTTAAACTGCCGCTCCCTTACCATTGCCTTATCCCCTTGTTCATATTCCTCAAAATAGACAAGTTTATCGCAGTTATACCGTGACGTAAACGATCATGGGTACTTTTTGAGTTTATGTTCTTTGACCCGCTCATCAATAGTATCGGTTACTCCAATGTAGATTACCCCATTTGGTTTATTTGTCATGATATAGACATACCAAAGTTTTATTTTTTACATTAGCGGATTCCTGCCTTCGCAGGAATTCTTATTTCCTTCCCGTACTCCCAAAACCACCGGCTCCCCTAGCAGTTTCGGACAGTTCCCTAACTTCGATCCATTCTGCTCTTTCATGTTTGGCAATCACCAATTGGGCGACCCGCTCCCCATCTTCGACCCTAAAATCATCATTCGAAAGATTGGCCAATATTACCCCTATTTCACCTCGATAATCTGCATCTATGGTGCCCGGAGCATTTAATACGGTTATGCCCTTTTTAGCCGCCAATCCACTGCGAGGGCGGACCTGGGCCTCATACCCAACCGGAAGCTCGATAAAAAGACCTGTCTTTATAATGGCCCTCTCCAAAGGTTTCAACGTTAGGGGTTCCGAAATATTGGCCCTTAAGTCCATTCCCGCGGAAGCATTGGTTTCATAGTGGGGCAATGGGTGTTTTGACTTGTTAATAATGTTAACCTTCACGTCTTAAAAATATGGTTCTCAATTTATCTCCTTCCAATTTGTAAATCAGCCCCAAAAATAGCAAAAGGAGCAGGCTTCCCACTACTATATTTCGGTTAAAAACATAAAAGGACAATATGGAAAAGAGAATGGAAAACCCTCCATAGAACACGATTTTACGCATATTATACGGAATGGGATAATATTTTTTGCCAAAATAATAGGATAACCCCATCATACTGGCATAAGCGACAAGTGTTGCCAAGGCAGATGCCATATATCCCATTTTAGGGATAAACATAAAGTTGATAACAAGGGTAAGCAGGGCACCAATTGAGGATATATAGGCCCCAAACCTGGTTCTATCCGTGATTTTATACCATACGGAAAGGTTGTGATAAATGCCCAAACAAAAACTGGCAAGAACAATAATCGGAACAATGGGCATGGCTTCCCAATAGGCTTCGTCCCGAACAAACAATACCTTTAGGATATCTGCGAAAACGACAACGGACAACAATATAATACTCCCTAAGATCACAAAATAATTGGTGATCTGTGCGTATGCCTTTTGAGGTTCCTCGCTTTTTGAGTGGCTGAAGAAAAAAGGTTCTATCCCCATTCGGAACGCCGTTCCAAATAGGGTCATGAACAAGGCCAGGCGATAACAGGCCGAATATTTTCCCACTTCACTTTTGGCCGTGTTTTCCGGAAGTAGCTGTTCCAACAAAATCCGGTCAAACACTTCATTAATGGTAAATGCAATACCAGCAAGCAGTACGGGGGCCGCATATTTCAGCATTCGCTTCCATAGACCCTTATCAAAAATATAGGTGGTTTTAAAATAACGTGGCAACATGAGAAGTAAAGTGACGCCACTGGCCACCATCATCGCTATAAAAATGTAGGCAATCTCATAATCTTCAACATAAAGTTTGCTCAATAGTGCCTCCGGGTCTTTTGAAAAAATGGCGGGAAGCCCCAGTAAAAAGAAAATGTTCAACCCAAGGTTGATTGTCACATTCAATATCTTGATTACGGCATATTGCATTGGCTTCTCATTTGCCCTGAGCCATGCAAAAGGTATAATGACCAGGGCATCCAAAGCCAATATAAGTATGGCAAAGCGTATATACTTTGGTTCAATGGCAATAGCTTGTGAAATGGCGTCCAACGCTAAAAAACCAATCAGTACAAAAAGAAGTGTTGTTGCCGCAATCGATAGAATGGAGGTGGAAACCACGGTTTCCTTGGAAGTTTCCCCGTTATAGAACCTAAAAAAAGCGGTTTCCATTCCATAGGCCAACACCACGTTGAAGATGGCAAACCAAGCAAAAATCACCGAAACCTCCCCATAGCCGGCAGTAGCCAAAATACCCGTATACAAGGGCAATAGTAAAAAGGAAAGCATTCTGGGCAATACGGTTGCCAATCCGTAGATAAAGGTTTGTTTGAATAACTTTTTAAGTGGGCCCAAATACAACTATCTTAAAACAAACCCCGAAGGGGTGCTTCGGGGGTATATATGCATAAAATTAGTAATATTATCCACTACTTGTAAATCAAGGATTCTTCTCCACTATACCTTCAATCTTTACATATTTCAGTGTTTCACCTTCCATATAGCTCAACACACATTGATCTGTTTCCAATACAAAAGGAAATTCCTTTTTAGGCTGTGGTGGTCGGTTACCTATTTCCATTTTTGGATCCGAGTGCATTATGATATCCGGTTTTTCCATGTTCTGTTCCCGGAAATTGGCCCTCGCCACCCAACCCGTTTCCAGGCTTTCCAAGTCGATATTCGCTATTTTCCCTCTAAAATAGGCCTGTTTGAGTTGTGCTCCGTTTAAATCCTTACTCAATATGGGGATTTCGAGTAACAGACCGGACCCCTCTTCCGCCGCACTTTCCGTCCATGGTTGACAGGTGGCCGGACCTATCTCAAAAGGGGCCTTATCCGAAAGTTTTTTTTGGGATGTGCATCCAGAGATGGAGAATCCCAGAACCAATAGTATGTAAGGTATCATCTTCATAGCGTTTACTTTATAGCGTTGTAAAGATATGAAACCAAAATTAGTGCCAAACCTAAAAATCCACTGGCGCCATAAGTGTAATTATTGCTATATTACTGTTCAAAGATTGTAATCCATGACCTTCCATTTAAAAGCCTTGCGGGTTCTTGTTTTTGTATTTCTGGTGGTTTCCTGCGCACAACGACAGGAAACCCAAAAATCCGTCCCTGAAAGACCCAATATCCTGTTCATTATGTCGGATGACCATGCCTATCAGGCCATTAGTGCCTATCAAAACCACTTGATCCAGACCCCAAATATTGATCGTATTGCCAAAGGGGGCATCACTTTCCATAACGCCTCCGTTACCAATTCCATTTGCGCACCTTCAAGGGCGACCATCCTAACGGGCAAACACACGCATATCAATGGAAAAACGGATAATTCCCGTCCCTTTGATACCACTCAGGTCACTTTTCCAAAACTTTTTCAGGACGCCGGCTACCAAACGGCCATGTTTGGGAAATTACATTTTGGCAATAACCCTAAAGGGGTGGATGACTTTATGATCCTTCCGGGACAGGGAAACTATATCAACCCGGACTTCATAACCAAAAATGGGGACACCGTTAGAATAGAAGGTTATGTTACCGATGTCATCACGGACTTAACCCTGGATTGGCTGGATACCAAAAGGGACTCCACAAAACCTTTCCTAATGATGTACCTGCACAAGGCACCACATCGTCCGTGGTGGCCCAGACCGGATAAGTTCCAGGAGTTCGTGAACAAGGAGTTTCCGGAACCCGAGACGTTATTTGATGATTATGCATCCCGGGGAACAGCAGCCAAAACTGCCGAGATGAACTTGCTTAGTCATATGATGTACAGTCATGATAGCAAAATTAGACCTGAACTTGTCCAACGTATGCGGCCAGAACCCCATATCCCAGAATTTGAAAATAGTTTTCATGGCCCCTATACCGAGCGGGCGACTCCGGAACAAAAAGCACTTTACGAGCCCATTCTTGATAGCATCAACGCGGATTTCGAGGAAAATTGGCCAAAAATGGACGACGCCCAGAAAATGCGCTGGAAGTACCAACGCTATATGCAGGACTATCTTGCCTGTATTTCCTCTGTTGATGATAATGTAGGTCGTGTCCTGGATTATTTGGATGAAAACCACCTATCTGAAAACACCTTGGTGGTTTATACTTCGGACCAAGGATTTTATTTGGGGGAACATGGCTGGTTCGACAAGCGGTTTATTTATAATGAATCCTTTGGAACGCCCTTATTGATCCGTTGGCCCAATACCATAAAACCGGGCATTACCAATGAGGAGATGGTCCAGAACCTGGATTTTGCCCAGACCCTGCTCGAGGCTGCCCAGATTGAAGCGCCCAATGATATGCAGGGCGAGAGTTTAATGCCCTTGCTAACATCCAATGAGACCGAATGGAACCGTGATGCCGTGTACTATCACTATTATGAGTATCCCGCAGTACATCAGGTAAAACGGCACTATGGTATTGTGACCAAGGCTTACAAATTGGCCCATTTTTATTATGATGTTGATGAATGGGAACTCTATGACCGACAAAATGACCCCAACGAATTGCAAAACCTCTACGAGAATCCGCAATATGCCGATGTGGTTGCAAACCTGAAATTGAAACTGGAGGAATTACGGGAGCACTATGGGGATTCCGATGAACTGAACCAAAAGTATATCGACATTCATCTGAAAAACAGTATGGACCCTTCTTCAAAGGAAAACGAATAGGCTTAACTATGGACTTTGCAATTTCTTAAGTGTTTCCATTTCCTTACGGACCTGGACAAAAATGAACGCCCCAAGTACCACCAGTAACACCAAGGAAGATACTATGATGTAATTGTAAAAGCCTTTTGATAGGCTTTCTTTGAAATCCGGCAGTAAGGTCCAAAACGCAAAGCTATACACAAGGATCAATAGGGGTGTTAATACCATATGTACCCCTACCCTTTTCCTGTAATAACCAATAAGCCTGGCTTTAAAGCTTTCAATGTCCAAGGTCATCGATAGGTTTTTCAACGTTCTCAAACTAAAAAATTCAACAAGCACCCTAATCAACAAAGCAGCCATCATGGCGCCCAAACCCAAAGCCACGCTTTGGTGTTCCATTGCCTTGATGTAAAAAAAGAAGGCCACTAAAACGACTACCGTACTTAATAGGACCCCATTGGCAATCTTCTGCTTCCGGGCCACTTGGTCAATTCTGCCCTTTACGCCCTTGAAACTTGCTTTGGAAGGCTTTGGGATGGGTTGTTCCTTCCAATTTTGTTTTATGTTGTCAAAATCATCCATAATGTACACATTTTGAAAGTTGGGTTTTAATGCGATGTATCCTTGTTCGTATCGCCGTATGGTTCATTCCCATAACAGCGGCTATTTCTTTTTGGGCGAGCCCTTCCAATTCCATTAAAATGATGGCTTTATTGGTGGCCGAAAGGGTATTGATGCACCTATACATTTCCTTGAATTGTATTTCCTTACGTTCGGCAGACCCTTCATCTTCGATGGTGGTATCGGATTCCATTTCCATTTTTAGGGTGTAAGGTTTCTTCTTTCTAAGGCCCATTAAACAGGTATTCACGGCAATCCGATAAATCCAGGTTGAGACATGACTATCATTGCGAAATTCACCCAGGCTGTTCCAAACTTTCACAAATACCTCCTGGACCAAATCCTTGGCCCTATTCTTATCGCCTGAAACATACCCCAGGCATAGTCGCATCACCTGGTCATAATTGGTATGGTAGAGCTGCTCAAATTCCTGGTCAAGTTTATTCATTGTTGGTCAAGACAGCAATAAGTTGTTCCACTAACCACTTTGGTTTATCGTACATAATAAAATGGGCCGAGCCCTCCGCAAACCTAAGGTCGTAATGAGCCAGGTTTTTGTACTGTTCTTCATAGGTCTTTTTGACCATTTCCTTCCCAAAAGGATGGGTAGCGGCAAAAATGGTAACCGGTATTTGGATCGCACTGACGGCTTTGCGCAAATCCACCTTTAGGTAATCCGTATACCCATAGACATATGTTTTTCTATCCGCCATGAGCATCCAATCAACGATTTGGTCCTGCTTTTCCTGATGCAGTGTCATTCCAGATGCCATCTGTGTTGCCATTGCCCTAAAATCCCCTTCACCCATACTAAGGATCCGGTTGTTATATGGGCTATCATATACCATATGTTCGCTTTTGTAATCTGGGATCATTAAGGCGCCCGTTGCCGTTAAGGCATCGACAATGATAAGCTTTTCAAAAACATTTTCCCTTGTCGCCAACGAAAGGGCCAAGGTTCCTCCCAGGCTGTGACCTATGGGAATGGCATTTTCCAGATCATTGGATTTTATATAGTCCCAAACGGCCTCTTCCATTTTGGGATACCATGGGAATGCTACGGGCGGAACATCCCCGAAGCCGGCAAAGGTGAACACATGGCATTCGTATTTTTTTGAAAGCTCGGTTACTATTTCATCCCATACTTCATCCGTACAGGCAAAGCCCGGGAAAAAAAGCAATGGTTCCCCAGCACCCTTGACATGAACTTCAAATGCTTCATTTTGGGCAGGTGCTTTTACGGAGACAACCATGAACAATAGTAAAAGGACAAGGTTTTTTAAATTTTTCATTTTTAAGAATTTTGAATTGTTTTCCCTTTAGATTCAAAACGCCAAAAATGTTACATCAAGCTTTGGAAATTGTGGTGAGGACTTTTGGAGGGACTACCTTATGGCTATTCTTTTCATTGCCACAGTGGCCAAAACAAAAGCGATGAACAACAATGCAGATGCCAATGCAAAGGAAGCCCCGGGGAAGTACAATTTGGTTTCTGGGCGTATGAAGTAGTAAAACACCGGTGAAAATAGCAACTGCCCCAGAATAGCAGTAATACTGACCAAGCCCGTAATCGATCCCTGGAGGATTCCTTGTTCCTTTACCGATACCTGATTGGAAATAATGCCCTGTACCGTTGGCCCAGCGACCCCTCCAAGGGCATAGGGAATCAAAAATGCATAGAGCATCCAAGGTTCACTGGCCTGGGAAAATAAAAACATCCCCAGGGTCCACAATAGAAACCCAAAGGTGACCACATTACGTTTCCCAAACCACCCAATGGCCTTACCAACCAGGAATCCCTGGACAAAGGCGACCAAAAGTCCTACCACAACGAGGGAAAGACCTATCTGTTTGGGATTCCAATCAAAACTTTCGATACAAAAATACGACCACACCGATGGCAGTGCCTGCCCTGCCAGGTTGGCCAGGAAAAATGCGGCGATCAACAACAAAACCCCTTTATAGTTCTTTAGGGCAACCAAGGATACGCCGGGTACCATCTTTAAAACACTGATTGGTCTTCGGTTTTCCTTACTCAAAGACTCGGGAACCACGAACCATCCGAACAGAAAATTTGCAAATGTCAGTCCGGCCGCAATATAAAACGGCAATCGAATATCGATATCACCAAAATACCCTCCAATACCAGGGCCAATAATAAAGCCCAGGCCAAAGGCCGCCCCAATAAGTCCAAAGTTTTTGGCTTTTTCCTCCATGGTACTGATATCTGCAATATAGGCTGATGCCACCGTAAAACTCGCTCCCGTAATCCCGGCCAGAAAACGACCAATGAACAGCCAGAGGATGGTTGGCGCCCAGGCATGGATCAAGTAATCAATACTTAGTCCCAAAAGGGAAAGCAGTAGGATCGGTTTACGGCCATACCGATCGGAAATCTCGCCCAAAACCGGGGAAAACAGGAATTGCATTCCTGCAAAGGCCGTTGTCAACCACATGCCATAGATAACCGCCATATGATTGCCCTCCCCCGTTAATTGCATGATAAACTCCGGAATAATGGGCAGGATGATGCCAATACCTATGACATCCACTAAAATGGTGATGAAAATAAAAAGTAAGGCCGTCTTTTTTGATTTCATGCAAAATGAAAGCCCCACAAGGAGGTGGGGCTCAGTTATGTTTTGGAATGGTTATTTCCGTTTCTATTTTAGTCGTTCAATGCTTCGGCCCCACCAACAATCTCCAATATTTCACCGGTAATTGCGGCCTGTCTTGCTTTGTTATAGGTCAATGTTAATTGGTCCTTAAGCTCCCCGGCATTATCGGTTGCCTTATGCATGGCGGTCATACGGGCCCCATGCTCACTTGCAAAGGAATCCCGAATGGCTTTATACAATTGTGTTTTCAGTGATTTTGGGATTAACTGCTCCACGATCCCCGCCTTGTCCGGCTCAAAGATATAATCGGCACTGGCATTTACATCCCCTTCAACGGGAACAATGGGTAAAAACTGCTCCGTAGTTACGATTTGGGTCGCTGCGTTTTTAAATCGGTTGTAGACCAGTTCTATTCGGTCATACTCCCCCGTGGTAAAACGTTGCATTAAATCTTCCGCTATTACGGTGACATTCTCAAATGTCAGCTTGTCAAAGATGCTGCTCTCATTGGAAATGATATTGAATTTCTTTCCGAGAATATCATTTCCTTTTTTACCAATAGTGATATAATCTACCTGTTTGCCACCATATTTCCCATGATAAAGGGAAACGGATTCCTTGATGATATTTGAATTGAAGGCCCCACAAAGTCCACGGTTGGAGGTAATGGAAACCACAAGCACTTTCTTCACCTCACGATTATCCGTGTACTTGGCCCCAACATCCCCATCCAGGCTACCACTTAGGTTTTGCAATAGCTCGGTCAACTTATTGGCGTAAGGACGCATTGCCGTTATGGCATCTTGGGCCTTTTTCAACTTGGCAGCGGAAACCATTTTCATGGCACTCGTTATCTGCATGGTCGACTTTACCGATGCGATCCTATTACGTATTTCTTTTAAGTTTGCCATTCCTTTTTTCAGTTATGGGTTATGAGTGCAGAGTTATGAGTTTTTGATGATCTTAACCAAGATACGAATCAACTCATTGCACTTTTCCATCATATTTTCTGGCACTTCTCTTCCGGTGGCTTCCAAAATTTCCAGCCAATACATGCTTTCATCAGCTTCCTTGAGTGCAGTGCCAAACTTATTTTTGAAATCTTTTGTACTTACGCCTCTTTGTGCCTCTCTGGTATTTGCGCCTATACTGGTTCCGCTCCTTAGTAATTGAGAAGCAAGTTCAAAATCTTTGTTTTTTTTAAGTTTATCGCAGTAATCAACTATGTCACAAGCAAACTGAAAGCTCTTAACGCGTATAGGACTTTCGTTCAACGTACTCATAACTCTTAACTCTGCATTCCTAACCGGTGTACTTGCTTGATAAATCTTTACAAACCGAAGTCAAGGTCTCAATCACCTCATCCGTTAGCTTACCGGATTTTAGCGTATCCAAAACTCCCCTGTGCTTGGCATTCAAGAACTCCAAATAGTCCCTTTCAAATTCTTTTACCTTATTTACAGGAACATCCCTCAACAAGTTTTTGGAACCTGCGAAAATAATTGCGACCTGATCTTCAACCGTAAACGGATCGTTTTGGGCCTGTTTCAGGATCTCAACGTTTCTACGTCCTTTTTCAATAACGTTCATTGTCGCCGCGTCCAAATCCGAACCGAACTTGGCAAAAGCTTCCAACTCCCGGAACTGTGCCTGGTCCAGTTTTAAGGTACCGGCCACTTTCTTCATGGACTTGATCTGCGCCGAACCTCCCACACGTGATACCGAAATACCCACGTTGATTGCAGGACGGACCCCTTGGTTGAACAAGTCCTGCTCCAGGAATATCTGACCATCCGTAATGGAAATTACGTTTGTTGGGATATAAGCGGAAACGTCACCTGCCTGTGTCTCAATAATGGGCAATGCCGTTAAGGAACCTCCACCCTTTACTTTGTCCTTCAACGCATCGGGAAGATCGTTCATGTTTTGGGCCACGGTATCGTCATTAATAACTTTTGCCGCGCGTTCCAATAATCTTGAGTGCAGGTAGAACACGTCACCAGGATAGGCTTCACGTCCCGGTGGCCTTCTTAACAGGAGGGATACCTCACGATAGGCAACCGCTTGTTTTGACAAATCATCATAGATGATCAGGGCAGGGCGTCCGGTATCCCGGAAATATTCTCCAATTGCAGCACCGGCAAAAGGAGCATATACCTGCATTGGTGCGGGATCGGAGGCATTTGCAGCTACAATGGTGGTGTAGGCCAAGGCGCCCTTGTCTTCCAGTGTTTTTGCGATACCTGCAATGGTAGAGGCTTTCTGTCCAATAGCAACATAGATACAATATACGGGCTCTCCCGCATCGTAAAATTCCTTTTGGTTAAGAATGGTATCGATACAAACCGTTGTTTTTCCTGTTTGGCGGTCACCGATTACCAACTCCCGTTGTCCACGACCAATTGGAATCATCGCATCAATGGCCTTTACCCCAGTTTGCAAAGGCTCATTTACCGGTTGTCTGTAGATTACCCCGGGTGCTTTTCGCTCCAATGGCATTTCATAGGTTTCACCAGCAATTGGACCTTTACCATCGATGGGTGTACCCAAAGTATCCACAACGCGGCCCACAATACCTTCTCCAACATTGATGGAGGCAATACGTTGTGTCCTTTTTACGGTAGCCCCTTCCAAAATCTCCTTGGATGGCCCCAACAATACCACACCTACATTGTCCTCTTCCAGGTTCAATACAATACCTTGCATTCCACCATCAAACTCTACCAACTCGCCGTATTCCGCATTGGAAAGACCATATACCCTGGCAATACCGTCCCCCACTTGGAGTACGGTACCTACCTCATCCAGGGAAGCGGTTGCTTCGAAACCTGATAATTGCTTTTTCAATATTGCTGAAACCTCAGCTGCTTTTACTCCTGCCATTTTATAGACTATTTGTAAATTCTCGTTTTATTGTATTCAATTTGTTCGCCACACTGGCATCGTACTGTAAATCCCCGACCCTTAAAATGAATCCACCTACAATACTTTCATCAATTTTGTTCTCCAGGGAAACCTTATTGCCCGTAAGCTCCTTTACTTTGGAAAGCACCTTCTTTTCAAGTGCTGGCGTAAGGGGGACAGCTGTGGTAACCACGGCCGTATCTTCGCCTTTCATCTTTTCGTACTGAATAATGTACTTGTACGCCACTTCCTGCAATAAGTCGATACGTTTGTTATCCGCCAAGGTGTTTACAAGTCCCAAGGTAATTTCATTGCTTCCTTTAAAAATTGCCGAAAGGGTGCTTTTCTTGACCTCATTTTTTATGATTGGGCTTGTCAAAAGTTGCTGTAGCTCCGGATGGTCCGAAATGGTTTCGGCAATCTTGCGCATATCCGCATCTACCTTGTCCGCAACTTTTTGCTCCACGGCATAATCCAAGGTTGCTTTTGCGTATCGTATGGCCGCCCTGCTATTACTCATTTTACGTGCTATGGTTAACGGTTTGTGGGTTAATGGTTATCCGGTAATTGGAAAATGCAATCGGTCCTTTACCTTCAACCATTAACTTCTAACCTCTTTCTATTAACTAATTCAACTTAACGTCGCCCAACATGTCCTCAACAACCTTTAGTTGTTTCTTCTTGTCGGACAGTTCCCCTTTGATTACTTTTTCCGCAATATCCACGGAGAGGGTCGCCACTTGTTCCTTAATGTCCGCGACGGCGGCTTTCTTCTCACTTTCTATGGCCGCTTGTGCTTGTTTTAGCATCTTATCCCCTTCTACCTGAGCCTGTTCCTTGGCATCTGCAATCATTTTCTCCTTGATTTCACGGGCCTCCTTCAACATCTTCTCACGTTCTGCCCGGGCTTCCTGCAAAAGGTTTTCGCTGTCCGCGGTAACGTTCTGCATTTCCTTTTTGGCATCCTCCGCTGCTTGAAGGGCATTTTTGATTCCTTCTTCGCGATCATTGACCGCATTTAGAATGGGTTTCCACGCAAATTTCCAAAGTAGCCATAGCAACAAAAGGAACAGCAGTGTTTGCCAAAAAAACAGCCCTAATGAAAACTCCTCCAATAATTTTTCCATCTCTTTTTCTTTATCTCTTAATGTTTTAAACAAGCAAGGGCTGCAACCAACCGTTGCAGCCTTTTGCTTTTAGATGACTGATTATACCGCAAAAAGGGCAGCAAAACCAATACCTTCAATCAATGCAGCTGCAATCAACATCGCTGTTTGGATTTTACCGTATGCTTCGGGCTGACGTGCGATGGCTTCCATTGCGGAACCACCAATCCTACCAATACCCAAACCAACACCGATAACTACCAAACCTGCACCTACCATTACTGGAATTTCCATGTCTATCTAGTTTAAAAATTAAAAATTCAACACTTATCCATCGGTCAGTTCAACTCCATGAACGACCGAACTATTTTTTAATGGGCCACCTCGGCTTCATGTTCATGATCGTGCTCGTGTTCCTCGGAAGCAAAACCGAAGTAAAGCGCACTCAACATGGTGAATATATAGGCTTGTAACAATGCCACAAGTACCTCGATCAACATTATGGCGAAAGCCAGGCCAAATGACAGCGGACTTCCAAGCCAGCTCTTAAAAATGAACATCAACCCAATCAAACTTCCAATAACAATGTGTCCGGCCTGCATGTTCGCATACAATCGAATCAACAGTGAGAAGGGTTTAATGATCAATCCCAATAACTCTATGGGAACCAAAATGATATACAATGGTATTTTTCCATACCAGGGCAGGGAATCACCCAAAGGGTTAAATTGGTGCATCCAATAATCCTTGGTCCCCGTAAAATTTGTAATTAAAAACGTTAATATGGCCAGGGCGGTGGTAATGGCAATGTTTCCAGTGACATTAATTCCAAGCGGTGTCATCCCAAACATGTTCAAAAACCATATGAAGAAGAATATGGTCAACAGAAAAGGCATGTATTTTTTGTAACGCTTTTCGCCAATATTGGGACGTGCAATATCGTCCCTAATATAAAGGACTATGGGTTCAAAGAACCTTCCCGCCCCAGTTGGGATACCGTTGTTTTTTGTGTACGATCGCGCCAAACTGGAAAAAAGCCAAAGCATCAACAAGCCCGTTACGATAATCATCACCACATTCTTGGTAATGGAAAAATCCAAAGGTTTTATGTTGGTAGGGTGATGGCTTTCGTCATAATCAATGGTCCCATTGGCATCTGTCCGGTAGATTTTACTGTGGTAGAGCTTATAGTAATTTCCATCCACTTCGGCCAAGGTCTCCCCGTGGTGGAACTTGGCGGAAGAAAAGACTTTTAGCCCCTCATCCCATAGTATGACGGGCAAGGGAAAGCCCACGTATTTGTGTTCGCCATTTTCCTTGGTATAGGAAAAAAGGGAGAAGTCGTGGGAATCCTGTAAATGGTGATGGATGTATTCCTTGATTTCGGTCTTAAGGTCCTTACCATGACCTTCCTCGCCATGTTTGTCCTCCTTTTCTTTTCCGAAGGAAATTTGACTTAGAATCAATACAGAAAAAAGAAGAAAACTCTTCAAAAACGTTTTTCGCATTTCGCTGGAACTAACGGTCTTTAAAAATCGGTGCAAATGTAAGTCTTTCCCTTAAAAGGAAAAAAGCTTTGTTGCTTTATTTTTAGTGATTTGGGTCGGGTGAAAAATTCAGGAATCGGATACTTGATTCAACATTTTTGATGCAAAATAAGTTTCCAGAACCAGGGCGGTCAAATAGGGGACAAAAAAAGCTGCGAATTCCGTACGTTGGATCTCCCCATCGGCCCGGTAAACCGGGTAGAAAACAATGAAGAATACCACAAACTTTATTAGGCTTCCCCCCATGAACAAAAAACCCAATGCATTTTTTAGCTTTTTCCTGGCATAGTACAATCCTATAAAAATTCCGACGGCCAATACAAAGTTTATACTGTAGGAGGCAACCAACATATTGTCCAAAGGGGCAAGATCAAGGTTCTTCAAAACAAAATAATGAACCATAAAGGCAAGAAGCAGCGCCCCGAGTAGAATTAAGGTGAATTGCCTTGGTAGTTTTGTCCCTACTTTCAATTGTTCAATCTTTTCAATTGCTGCAAAACTACCCAAATAGAAATAGCCACACCCAAAAGCGTGGCTATTACGGTAAAATATTTTTTTTCGGTTTCGTAATGTACATCCAACCAATTGCCTCCTTTTACGGCAAGGTAAATGATAATGCCCATTTCAAATGCAATGCCGGAAAGGGCCGCTGCATTTTTAAAGCCATTGTTCTTCTTAGGAGACTTTTGCTGGTTCATTCACTTTGGGAGGCTGCAATTTATGGGTTGCCGTACTTGTTCCTTTTCCCATGCTACAGGAAGCATTAAAAGTAGCTCCCGGTTCCACTGCCAATTTGGAAACGTTTACGGTTCCTTCAATTTTGGCCGTGGTCTTTAGGGACAATAATTCGGATACAAAAAGTTCGCCATTAAAGCTACCTTCAATATCTGCATTCACGCATTCCACTTTTCCCTTGATAAGGCCATCCTTACCAATAACTACCTTTCCGGAGGTTTTTACATTTCCTTCAAGTTTACCATCAATTCTAAAATCTGCCTCGGAGGTGATATCTCCTTTAATTACGGTGTTTTTCTCGATTCTGTTGGGCTGTCCGCCAAAGTTTTCCATAGGTCGGGGCTTTTTGTTGTCTGAGAACATCTGTTCACGGTTTTGGGGTTAACAATTGTGCTTTGTAAGCATCTAAATTCTTATGGATCAGGATGGTTTGGTAATTCTTGGATAAAATTACAAAATTCTCATCCTTGATTCGGTAGTCCTTATTCTTTTTTATGAGTTCGGAAAAACCCAGGGCAAAATCCTTGGATCGGAACCCATGGACTACGACAAACTGGTCTTCCAAATTATAGATATCCTTTGATACCCTATTGCTGTATCGTAACTCTTCAATGGCGTCCTCCAATCGCTTTTGAAGCTTCAATGCTTTCCCATCATCCTTAATCTTAAATGGGAACACCACTTTCCAATTGCCCGTTCCCGTACTTCCTTCTTCCGGGGAGAATTCCTTGGATTCCAATTTGGGCAACTGTTCGGCAACGATCCGCTCCGCTTTCTTCCCTTCGGGATTGTTGGGATAGGTCAATGCCACATAGTTCAATGCTTCCTTGTAGGGTTCAAAACCTTGTAGGCGACCAATGGCATTGGCCTTCAATAATTCAAACTTTGGGACAATGGGATCACCCGTGAACACATTGATATATTCCTGGGATTGGGTAATGACCTCCAAAAACCGTTGTTCCCCATACTTTTTGAACAGTTGGGCATACCGCGCCTCCGGGCCTTGCGCGTCATTGGTCAAAATTGCTTCAGGATTCAGTAAAATTGTGGCATATCTACTATCGGGGTGGTTCTTCAAAATGTCCTGCTTCATTTCCACGGCCAAAGCACTACCTGTCTCCTCATAAATCTTGTAAAGGTTGTACTTGGATGGCAATATCAATCGCTCTTCGGGATTTCCCTTTAAAACCCTTTCCAGTTTCGCTGCGGCCAAAAGGTTTTCCCTGAATTTTTCCTTGTAGATCAACCCCAGTTGGTAATTGGCAAAATTCCGTTCCCCGATCAAACTGTCAATAACTGCAGCGTCCTTGGGCAATTGCTCCATGTAAAATGCCACGGAGTACTTTTCTTCTTCCGTTGCGGGTCCATTATCCCCATCGGCTACTGGGTTGCCCGTTGCTTCTGAGGGTATTACACGGGTTTTATTGCTCCACCGCCAATCATCCTCCAAGGGGCGTTCTCCCCAACGGGTTCTGAACTCATTCTTCCCATAGCCCAGACTGGTGACGTTATAAAAATAGAACTTGCCCTTGTTCTCCTTTCCGCCTTGGGTTTCGGCAAAGGCAGCATAACCTGCTTTGGCCTTTTTTTCCTTTTCGGCCTCCAAGGCGGCAGCCTCCTCCTTTAATCCTTGGACATACTCCTCAAAATAGGCCGTCCGTTCTTCCTCGGGCATACGATATAGCGTAACAACACTATCTGCATATTGTACGATATCCTCATATTTGATGACGTCTTCCAGATTGTCGAACTTCTTTTTGATGCGACGGTATTTTTTTGTGTTTTCCGCCAAGTTGGTCAAGGTGCTGTCATAATAGGCACCTGCCTTTTTGTATTCTTTTTGGTTGAAATTGTGTTCCCCCAGGGTTTCATAGTTCCTGGCGTTGAGTTTGGTGTCCTGCTGTGTGGTCCTGAGCGATTTATTGTAATAGGCCAATGCGATACTATCCGAGCCCGTTTTTAAATGGTAATTCGCAATCTGATGATATATTTTATCCAAAAAAGGGCGGTTTTCACGGTCTTCTTCCAAATCCGTTAAATATTCCAACAAGGGTTCCTGGTTTTCCGCAGTAATCGCTGTGTTCCGAATTTTATTTAAATGGGCGTTGATCATGTATACCCTGGGCGATTTTCTATTTAAGGCGATTACCTTGTCAAAGGCATAATTGGCACTGTCCTTAAGTCCCAATTGATCGTACAATTGTCCAATAATGAACAGGTAGCGACCGCGCTCTTCATTCTTCTTGGTATAGGCCTGGGCCACCTTCAATTTTTGAATGGCCGAATCCGTGGCATTCAGGTGTAGGTAGCTCTGTGCCATTACGGCATAGGTATCGGCATATTCCTGGTCCTTTAGCCGCTCAAACTTCAAAAGTCGTTTTAGGTTCTTAAGGGCAACCTCGGGATTGTCCAAACGCATATTTGTTTTTTCCCTCCAAATGGTCGCTTCGTTCAATTTGTCACTCTCCACATATTTCCTTAAGATGTAATTGAAGGCTTCCAGGGCTGGGATATAGCGCTGATCAAAATAGCGTGCTTTGCCCAGCAGCAAAAAGGCCTCATCCGTTTGGGGGTTGCGCTCCTCGTCCTTAATGTCCATACTGTGCTTTTGGATGGCTTTGGTGGCCTTCTCCTCAGCAATGACAAAGTTGGGATTGTTGTCTTCCGAATCCAGTTTGATCTCATCCGTTACTTCCAACCGCTCCACGGGCAACACTTCCCAAAAATCGTCACGATAGGATGCGTTGAGTTCTTCCCTTCCCTGTTCAAAAGCCAAATTTCCGTTGTACAGCACGTTATATTTTGTGGTCACGGCATGCCAATTGCGATTGATGAACGCATCCTTTTTGGTGGAACACGCCAAACAAAGCAAGAGTAGCCCTATCGCTGGAAGTATGGATTTAAAATGAAGCTTCAAAATGTGACAATCTTTCCTATGAAGGATAACTTAAAAAAGGGTGGATTATTATCGAGATCGGGACAAGATCTGTTAAAATTCTTAATCTAATTTAATGTAAAGTTCATCCACCAATTCCAAATCCCTTTTCAAACCAAAAATCAGTCTTGCAAAGTATTCCTTGAAAGGAAGGATGTTTTTTCTGGAAGAAAGGGTAAAACTACTTCGAAATTTCTTTGATTCAGCATCAAATACGAATTGAAGCTCTTTGAGGACACTTTTGTTCTTTAAATAACTGTTTTCCTGAATGTCTGTCAGATAGAGTTCCGTTTGAAAAATTAAATCGTCAATTTTAACGATGGAAATCATCAACCTTGATTGATAAGAATCAATAAAAATGGATATCTGCTCCTGGTTGTCCTCAATCAGCTTATAAAGAACATCGTCCAAAACCTGGGTCTCCTCCCTTTTCCCAACTTTGGGCTTAGAGAGTTCTTTTAGCTCTTTTTCCAACACTCTTATTTCAACTTTAATAGAAGAAGAGTCATATAATGAGCCATATTTTTTAATCATTCTTTCTTCCATTCTTTTCATGGAAGAAATCCTATGTTCAATATATTGTATTTTATTATGGTTTGGCTTTCTTAAAGCAAGTAGCCTATCAAGTTCACCATAAGCGCTTTGTAAAGCCCTATTATCCAATATTACTTCTTCGTAAAAGTGCATTTCCTTATGTTCTTCTATAAGGGCTTTTATTCTCTGCACCTCCCATTGATAATGATCAATTAATAAATCCAAATCTGATGGCATTCTCCAAATTCACTTTGAAAGCCAAAATAATAGATTAAACCAAATCACCAAGCCATAGGTCGGTCAAAACTTACCTTACTTCGGTTGTATTTTGCCTTGTACGCTATAGGTGACAAACCCACATATTTTTTGAATACGGTCCTGAATGCCTTCTGGTCGGCATAGCCCACTTGATACATCACTTCGTTCACATTCTTTTGGGTAGACTCCAAACTTCGCTTGGCCGCTTCCATTTTAACCCGCTGGATGTATTCCAAGGGGGTATTCTGTGTGGCCTTTTTAAATCGTCGCACAAAATTCCGTCGGCTGATGGCAAATTTTAGGGCCAGGGCCTCCACCGAGATCCTTTCGGTGACATTTCCTTCAATGTACAGCTGCGCCTGTCGTATGGCTTCATCCTCATGATCTTTCTGACCCTGGAATATGGCAAATTGATTTTGATTGTCACGGTCAAATTCTATTTCAAAAAATTTGGAGATATATACAGCTGCCCCACGGCCACAGTATTTTTCCACCAGATGTAACATAAGGTTCAAAAACGAATAGGCGCCCCCGCTGGTATAGATGCCATCCTCTTCAGTAACCACTTTATTGGACACCAAATTCACTTGCGGAAACAATTGGGCAAACAAATCCATGGCAGCCCAATGGGTGGAACATTGCTTGTTGTCCACCAAACCGGTCTGTGCCAAAATAAATGCCCCCATACACATGCTGGCAACCTCGGCATTGGAATGGGCCCTGTGCTTTAAGATCCAGGGAATAAAGGGCGCATTTTCAGCCAAATCCTCCATAAGATTGTCTGGTCGCAGGGCTGGAATTAAAATCAGGTCCGTTTTTTCAATCTCCTCCAAAAGGTTATCGCAATGGACCCCAAAGGCTCCTTCATAGAGTGTGGCCGCTTTTTCAATACCTACCAGGTGAAGGTCAAAATAGTTATCATTCCGTAAACCCGCCTGTATCATAAATTGGTTGGCACCCATCAATATCTTATAAGGTCCAACTATGCTACTCAAGATGGAATTCCCCTTTGGCACCAAAATGCTTACATGTTTCATGTTTGTTCGTATCTGAACTAAAGGTAACCATCCTTTTTGGCACAATCAACCCTCAAAAGTGTCGGATTTCACCATTTCCCCCCATTGAGGGCATCCCTAGCTTTGGGATATGGAATTTGAGATCTTTCTAGGGATTTGCCAAACGTTTTGTGCGTTACATCCGCAGGTGGTGGAAGGCAGGATGATGCGTTCCCCGGCCCTTTGCTTTGAGGGAAAGGTATTTGCCTTTTATTCCAGAAAGGGGCGAATGGTATTTAGGCTGGGGAAGGATTATCCCATAGACCAGATCAAAAAACCACTAAAGGAATTCAATCCCTTTAGGAACAAAGGGCCGTTGACCGGCTGGTACGAGCTTCCCTTTACCAACAAATACCATTGGGAAGAAATGACCCAATTGGCTCTTGACACGATCCGAAACCAAAAAACAAAGGTATGATCACAGCCTCCTACAGCACCTTTTTTAAGGAACTTGCCCAAAACAATACCAAGGAATGGTTCCACGCCAATAAGAAGCGTTATGAAACGGATGTAAAAGGTCCTTTTTTGGAATTGTTGGAGACCTTACTTCCACAATTGAAACTATGGAATGGCCAAATGGTTGAAGACCCCAAAAAGGCCCTTTTCAGGATTCATAGGGACATTCGGTTTTCCAAGGACAAATCCCCTTACCATACCCTAATGAAGGCCGGTTTTTCCCCAGGAGGAAAAAAATCGGAAAAGCCGGGATATTATTTGGGTATCGATGCCGAACATGTACATGTAGGGGGTGGCCTTTTTATGGTAAGCCCAACGCAACTCAAAAAGATACGGCAATATATTGCCAAGAATCCAAAGCAACTTACAGGTCTTGTGGAAACCCCAACATTCAGGAGGGCATTTGGTCTCTTAAAAGGGGAAAGGGCAAAGCGATTGGATAAGGAATTCAAGGCAATTGCGGAGCAATGTGACTACTTGTTCCATAAACAATTTTATGCCTTTGCCGAATTTCCCGTGTCCAATTTTTATGGGTCGGAACGTCTGGTAGGTGAAATAGTGGAGCATTTTGAAATTTTAAGGCCCCTAAACACCTATCTGGGCAAAGCCCTCGAAAACCAGGAGTATTATTTATGAATCAATAAAAACGAAGACAAATGACAACACAGGAAGTTGCCGACAAATTGGTCGGTTATTGTAGACTGGCCAATTTGAAAACGCCATGAAAACGCTTTACGGTCCCAACATTGTTAGTATTGAGCCCAAAGGAGCCCCTATGGAACGCGTGGAAGGTTTTGAGGAAGTCCTAAAAAAAGCCGCATTTTTTAATGATATGGTCGAAGAATTTCATGGCAATGAAGTGTCCGACCCCATAGTGGCCGATAATTTCTTTTCATGTTATATGAGAATGGATGCCACTTTTAAGGAGGGGGGAAGACAATCGATGGAAGAAATCTGTCTGTACCAGGTAAAGGATGGTAAGATCGTGCAGGAAGAATTTTTCTATACCCCAACCCCATAACGTCCCGAAGTACAATTATAGAACGAAGACAAATGACAACACAAGAAGTAGCTAACAAGCTGGTAAATCTATGTAGGCAGGGAAAATATGTTGAGGCCTATGCCCTTTACGCAGAAGATGCAGTGAGTATGGAAATGCCCGGAGTTCCCAATGAGCGAACCGAAGGGATCGCCAATATCTTAAAAGGATTTGAAAATTGGGCAAACAGCATTCAGGAACATCATGACGGCATGGTAGGTGATGCGGTAGTAGTAGGAAACCACTTTGTTGTTCCTATGATCAGTGATGCCACCTTTAAGGATATGGGGCGCTGCACCATGGAGGAGCTTTGTGTATATGAGGTGGAAAACGGAAAAATCAAAAAGGCATCCTTTTTCTATGATCCTTCTGTTTTTAGCGAATAATCCTTAGCCACCAAATTTAATTTGTTGGGGCTGTTTAAAAAGGCAATAAAATCGTCGTTCCGAATTTAGTTCAGAATCCTGACCTTTTATTTCCCAATTCCCAAGGGAACTTGAAACAGGTTAAGGTTGACAAAAAAAACTTTTTAAACAGTCCCTTTTTGGTGTGAAGTTTTCACACCTTTTTTTTAGCAATCCCCATTGAATATAAAGCCATTTCGGTCCATCATATATAGGACACTTTTTGATTAAGCTAGCTATTTATCTTATTTTTAGAATGCAGTGTTCTAGTTACTAGTTAATTAGCATCCAAATGGGAAAAGATTCGATCATCCTGTTCTTCTTCTTCTTGGCCTTTAATTGTGCCAATACCCAGAATACGTCTTCAAGATTTGAGCACCTCACCATGACAGATGGTTTATCACAATCTTCAGTAACCTGTATTATTAAGGACACCCAAGGGTTTATGTGGTTTGGAACCGAGGATGGTCTTAATAAGTACGATGGCACGAGCTTTACGGTGTACAGACATCAACCAAACGATAGTACCAGTCTAAGCAGCAGCTATATCAATACCATAGCGGAACACCAAGATGGATTTCTATGGGTAGGAACCAAAAACGGACTTAACTATTTCAACCCCTATACCGAAACATTTACAAGATACCTGCACCAGCCCGACGAGGTCTGCAGTATATCAAGCAATAGGGTAACCGCTTTATGTGTCAATGCAGATGGGCTTTTGATGGTCGGGACCATGAACGGCCTCAACATTTTTGATGGGGACAGCGGTTTTAAAAAATACTTTTCAGGGGCACCAAAAGGTAACTCCGTGATATGGTCCATTGCTGCAGAAGATAAAAACCATTTTTGGGTGTTGGGTTCCAAGAGTTTGGAAAAAATAAGGATTGAAGACCGTTCGTTTGTATCTGTTCTAAAAAAACCCTTGAACAACCCCTCTTGGGCGACCATGGTATTGGATTCATCTTCACTTTGGATCGGTTCCGATAAAGGACTTTTGAACTACAGCACTCAAAATAATGAATTGCAACCCACCACGTTTTATGATAAAAACAGTGCCTTGCCTTCCGATATTGGAGTGTTGTCGCTTACCATTGGGGCGCAGAATACGCTCTACATAGGAACACGGAAAAGCGGGCTTGTACTCTTTGATCGCCTGGACCACTCTTTTAGGGCTTTACTTCACAATCCCTACAATGAAAAAGGACTTAATTCAAACTCAATTCGGTCTATACATCGAGATACTCAGGAAATCCTATGGATAGGCACCTATGGTGGTGGTGTGAATAAATATGATCCGCGTCAACCTCGATTCAATCACTACAAACACACTCTTGGGAATACGAATACCTTAAGTGAAAATACTGTTCGTAGTATCTTATTGGAAAGGGAGAATAGACTTTGGGTGGGGACACATGGAGGGTTGAACCTCATCAACAGGGAAACGGAAGAAGTAACATTGTTCACCAACGATTCCAAAGATATGCTATCCATTTCTTCAAATACCATTCGCTCTATCTGTAAGGATTCAACTGGCGTAATTTGGGCGGGTACCTGGTTGAACGGGCTGAACAGGTACAACGAAAAAACAAAAAAATTCGAACGTTTTCGCACCCTGCCAGGGCAAACGGATTCCATAAACCAGGTACGTACCCTAGCTGCCGACCCAGACCACAACCTTTGGATTGGAGGCTATGGGCTATGGAGATTCAATACGGCAACCAAAGTTTCCAAAAAGTTCTTGTTCGAATTCGATGAAGGCAGGCCCCTTTTGGCAAACTCCATCAATATGCTGTTTTTTGACAAAAAGGGATTGCTTTGGGTAGGTACCAAAGACGGTCTCAATTGCATGGATACCGCTACGGGTACACTAAAAAGATATTTGTTCGACCCCTCAAATCCAGAAGGTTTGAGCCATAAATACATTACCGCTATTGCCGAAGATAAAAAAGGACGTTTCTGGATCGGCACCTATGGCGGCGGCCTCAATCAATTGGATGTCACTACAGGAACGTTCACGCATTACACTACCCAAAATGGTCTTTTAAACGATGTTATCTATGGGGTGTTGGTCGATGGTAGGGACCGCATTTGGTTTACGAGCAATGCCGGCCTTGGTGTATTTGACCAGACTTTAAAAAAATTCAGGCATTTTGATGTTGATCAGGGCCTTCAAGACAATGAGTTCAACGCAGGGGCCTACTTTAAAAGTGCAACAGGCGAATTTTTCTTTGGGGGAATCAATGGTTTCAACTCCTTTGACCCCCTTGCTTTTGGCCAAAAAACAAAAAGCGCCCCAATGGTGTTCACTGATTTTCAATTGCTCGATGGGGAAAGCAATCATTTGACCACCGATTTCTTAAAAACCCATATTTCAAGAAGGGATACCTTAAAACTGAACCACGACCAGAACAACATGACTTTTGCTTTTGCCGAATTGAGTTATGCTGATTTGGCAAACAGCCAATACGAATACCAACTGATTGGGCTAAGTGAAGACTGGAAACCGCTGGGCGAAGAACAAAAAATCACCTTGGGCAATCTACCTTCGGGCGCATATGTGCTCAACGTTAAAACAACGGATGATTTGGTCAAGAGGGCCTCTTTGGCTTTAATCATTTCCCCGCCCTTCTGGAAATCCATATCGGCCTATGGTATCTATGTCGCCACATTACTTATTTTGGGCACACTGTTGTATCGTCATTTAGTACGGGTACGTACATCAAGGCAGCAGTTTGAATCGGAAATACGTGTATTACAAACCAATTTGGCCAAAAACCAAAACAACCCTAACATCCTGCGCATTACGCGTTTAAAATTTCCCCCTGAACAGCAGAGAATCATTCAACACGCATTGCAAACCGTTGAAGAGCATCTAAGCGATTCCAGTTTTGATATTGGGTCCTTTGCTTCAAACATGAACATGAGTCGATCGCAATTGTATCGAAAACTAAAGGCCCATACGGGCTGTTCCCCAACAAAGTTCATTCGTTTGATTCGCTTAAAAAAAGCCGCACAACTGTTGAACCTGGGTGTAGGCTCCGTTGCCGAAGTGGCCTACAAAGTAGGTTTTGAGAATGTGGGCTATTTCTCCAAATGCTTTAATGAAACCTTTGGGGTTCCTCCCTCACAATATAAATCTTGATTTAAAAAGACTTATTAGACCTATACCTATAAGAAATTGAACCATAAGTAGCGTTGCCCAGCCACCTTACTTTATAGTTTTAATCTCCCCATTTCCGTATTTAACAGCTTATAAAATAGGGCTTTCCATATATAAGGCCAAGCTCATCCCTACACAACCTTAAACCGTTATGAAGAACACTGTTGTCGTTTTCATCTTGCTCCTTTTTGTATTGAAAGGTCCTGCACAGTCCAAATCCAGCCCCCATTATGATAAGGCCAAAATATACTTGGACGACCACCGAATCATGAAGGCCAGTGACCTAGAGGTCAATCAAGTAGAAGTTCGTTTTATGGATTCGAAAAACAATGAAGAAATCGTATTGCCATTGAAGAACATTTCACTCATTAAAGTTCCCAAAGGAAATCATTTGTGGCTTGGTGCCGCATTAGGTACGGCAACAATGTCACTTTCTGCACTTGTTATTGATTTGGACACCGATCCTTTGGGGCGGCCCAGAGAAAAAGAAGTGGGATTTTATTTGGCAATGGCGGGTACCGGTGCAGCATTGGGTGCACTAATAGGGGTTTTGGCCCCAAAGTGGAAATCGATACCACTTAAGAAAAAATCCCTTGGCTTCCATATGCCCATTAATCTGGATATCAATGCCCAAACCAATGCATTGAACCTAAAAATCACCATGAGACTATGATGCCACTAAAACAAACAACCCTAATATTGCTAATGTGCGTTTGTATTTCGGGCATTGGGCAAAAATGCAAGAACTCTTCGAAGAGCATGCGTAGGGCAAGCAAACATTTTACAGCGGAAAAAATTGTAAAAGCGACAAAACGAAAGCCTTTGTTTTCAAAATTCAGCCAAGCCGCTTCAGCAAATTTTGTCAAATCATCTGAGAACTACTACTTATCGCTCGTTCTTGTGAGGGAGATGGGCAGAAGAATCAACATCTTGAAGGACAATCCTTTGGTTGTACAATTTGAAAACGACCAAATTGAAACCTTATATCCGGATAGAACTTTAATGGGCAAATTCACACTGCCCGTGACAACGGAAATCAACAAGCCTTACTACAAAGTAAGCAGTGAACAGTTGGAATTGTTCACCCAACACCCAATAGCCCATGTCAAAGTCTATTTTTCTTCTGATAAGGCTATTGGAGAGGACAAATTTAGCACCGATGATTTAGGAACCTTTTTCGACTACGGAATACGTAACGAAAACCTCCGGTCAAGCCTAATGGAGCCTGCAAAATGCATTTCCGAATACTATTGAATGCCTAAACCAAACCATTATGAGACCATTGCCCTTAATTGTATTCACCCTTTTTCTTGTATTGTCTTTTTCCTGTTCCTCGGAGGAAGAAGGGGGTAATTGTAGTATAAGCTGTGGCGGATTCCGTACAAGTCAGCCCTTTGTACTGACCAACCACCCCTTTGTGAGTGAGTCCGAATGCATAAAAATCGCAAAGGAGAAAGATGGGAGCGCTTGCAAGGCTTCCTATTGCCCTCCTACGGGTAACTCGGATGATTGTTACCAAGTGTATCCTGAATAAAGAAGGGTTCTTATCCCCCGAAGAAGGTCTCCAATTCTTTAAGCGTCTCCGCGGAAGTTTCGATATCCTTGACAATTTCGCCTTTGTTCAACACTACAATGCGCTCACAAACCTCGGTAACATGCATCAAATCATGGCTCGATACCAAAACGGTCACCCCTTCCGTTGCGGCCAGTTCCTTGATAATGGACTTGAGCCGTATCTGGGTGGTGGGATCTAAATTGGCAAAAGGTTCATCCAGGATGACCACTTCCGGACTACCAATAAAACTGGCTACAATGCCCGCTTTTTTTTGGTTTCCTTTTGATAGGTCCCTAAGGTATTTTTTCTGGCCCAGGATTTCACCGTGAAAAAAGTCCTCGAACTGTGACAATAAGGCATCCACATCGGCTTTGTTCCTTCCTCGAAGCTCGCCGATAAAATAAAAATATTCCTCCGGCGTCAGGTATCCTATCAAAAAAGTCTCATCGATAAAGGCCGTTGTGAAGGGTTTCCATGCCTCGCTTTTGTTTACCTGAACTTCGTTGTTTTCTATATGCCCGGTAGTTGGGGGAATTAAATCCAATAACAAGCTGAACAATGTGGTCTTACCGGCACCATTATTACCTACAAGGCCAAAACTTTGTCCTTTGGGGATTTCCAGGGCCTCAATGTTCAAAACCGTGTTTGGACCGTAATTCTTTTTAAGATTATGAACTGCTATCATGATGGGGTGTTTTCTATATTGAGTTGATTATCCATTTTTTTGTTGAAATCCTTGAAGCATTACATGTTTTTTATGGGCATACTGTTCCGTTACCAAATCCAATAATCTCCCTTTAAAGGCGTAGCCCAAAATTCCCAGGCCCACCAGTACCGAAATGGCAATTTCAAAGGATATCAAAAAATGCAATAGGGTGAATAATGCGATGGGCAGCCCAAGCACGGGAAGCATAATCAAAAACTGCACGGCACTGGTTCCCTGCATATTTCCAAATGGGCTTTGATCCAATTCAATCCTTTTTTTGTTAAAGGACCCAAAGTACAGGATCACTGGGATGTTTATCCCTAGATTATAGACGGCACAGGCCGTGTTCACCAAAAAAACCTTCCACCCAAAATACACATAGGGAATGGTCAAAAAGAACATGACCACCACGCTAACGGTTATAAGGAGCGCCTTGGATTCCAAGTACTTTCGCAACGGAATGTTCTGGGACATCATCATTCCATAATAAGCGCTGTCCCAAGCTGGTATGAACTGGCCAAAATTCGCCAAAAAGATCCCGGTCATAAAAATGCCCAAAAACACGTGTATCCCTACCATATTGGCATACACTTCCTGGGTATAGAAGATAAGGCCATAAAAAACGAACAATAGGGATATCCACACCTGGGTTTTGGTCCGTTTGTTTCGCCATATCAATCGTAAATCCAATTGTAAAAATGGGGCCATCTCACCAAAGCGTCTGGTCCAGGCCAAATTGGTCGATTTTGCCTCCTTTGTCTTTCCTTTTAAAGCACCGTCCAAATACAACACGCGCTTTAGGTATTTAAAATTGAGGAAATACAGGACAATCAGAATGCCCAATGGGGCGAGAACCGCGATGGGGTAGGCATAGAGGGCATGAAAAATAGGTCCAAAAATGGCTTTTATGGAAATGATCCCAAAATATTCCAATCCCCAAAAAGCCACCAATGCCCCAATAATAACGCCTAGGGCCACATCACTCTTATTGATCAAAAAATTGAGGAAATTTGCACAAAGGGCGATTACCACCATGGCCAAAAGCCATACCAATACATTCAAGGCGGGATATCCCTTGGCCAACAGGACAATAACAAAGGGGACAAAAGTCACCAAAGTGAGCAGATTAAAGCCGGAAAAAACCGATTTGCCCAAGATATAATTGACAATCTTGGATTTTGGAATATTGTTGATCAGCAATGGTTTAATTTCCAGTACTGGCAGTTTCTGCATGAAATACCTAAAAAACAGTTCCCCTAAAACCCAGTAGACCAAAAATTGGCTCAAGACCCACATCGGCCCTTGATCTGGCACCAGTTTTCTTAAGATAAAATATAGGGTGCCCCCCAGTATTCCCAGGGAAGCCAAAAGATAAAGGCCCATAAAGGCCATAAATATTTTAATCCCCACACTTTTTCCGAACGAAGCCGAACGGAAAAATGCTTTCCATTGCAATTGAATAAACCGTTTGAACATGGGTTGGTGTTTAGTTCGCGATGTTAGTGTCTAAATTAATCGAATTGTTACATAATTCATTTCTATTTTAAAATTTCCTTGAATGCGTTGCGTTTATTTAGCTTTGCAAAAATTTTTGCTATGAGCGATTTTCACGCCTTAAAAGTTGCATCGGTTGACGCATTGACGCCCAATGCCGTAGCGCTTTCTTTTGATGTCCCGACCGAACTACGGGAAACTTTTGCCTTTCTGCCGGGACAGTATATCACCCTAAAAAAGGAAATGGACCATAAAGAGGTACGTAGGGCCTATTCCATTTCCTCTGCCCCTTCTTCGGGAAAGCTGACCGTTGGCATCAAAAAAATGCCGAACGGTACATTTTCAAAATATGCCAATGGATCCATTTCCCCCGGCGATGTTCTTGAGGTAATGCCCCCGGAAGGACGTTTTGTTTTTGAATCCAATGGTGAAATAAAGACCATTGCCGCCTTTGCGGCTGGAAGCGGCATTACGCCCATTATGAGTATTGCGCAAAGTGTATTGGAAGCCAACGAAAAGAATAGGTTTGTCCTGGTCTTTGGAAATCAAAACCCGGGGGAGGCCATGTACAGAAAGCAATTGCTCGATCTTCAAGGGAAGTATGCCAATCGATTTTTTATCCAGTGGGTCTATAGCAGGAGCAATGAGGTTGATTGCCTTTTTGGCCGAATCGAAAATGCCACTGTCAATCTGATCCTAAAAAACAAGTTCAAGGAATTGGACTTTGATACCTTTTACCTTTGTGGCCCTGAGCAGATGATTACCACAGTTTCCGATTCCCTGAAAAAAAATGGTGTTGCCGAGGAAAAAATCTTGCATGAACTATTTACCTCATCCGGTTCCGAAGTGAACCAAGTTGAAGGTTTGGATGGAAAGACCAAGGTTACCGTGGTATTGGATGACGAAGAGCAGGAGTTTACCATGGATCAAAAGGAATTGGTATTGGATGCCGTTCTAAAAAATGATATTGATGCGCCCTACTCTTGCCAAGGTGGGGTATGCAGTTCCTGTATAGCGAGGATACTGGAAGGAGAGGCGGAGATGGTCAAAAATCAAATCCTCACGGACAGTGAAGTTGCCGAGGGGTTGATCCTTACCTGTCAGGCCCATGCTAAAACACCCGTTTTAAAAGTGGATTATGATGATGTCTGACCTTTACAGGTCTTAAGGCCATCCATATGGCATTATCCGGGTTGCGGTAGGAATCGGTATCATACGTTTTTTCCAAAAAAAGGCTTCACCAAAGGAAATGGCCCTATTTTTTGTTATTTGGTGTTGGGCGCGGCCGTTTGTGATTCTTTGGAAAGAAATCTTTCAATAGCCCCCATCCCATAATCATATCCCAGGTTGTAGGCTTTCTCAATGTTTTTTTTGTCAAAAACCCCTATGGTCTCCAACTCTTTTGGCTCAATGGCGATATCACATGCGGCCAGTTTGTCCTTACAAGAGGCATAGATGGCCAAACTGGTGACGCGTGTTCCCAGTTGCCATGCGTTCTTTAAGTCTTTTTTCTGTAGTTCCCCCGCAATGGAAACGTTGCATCCAATGATGATATCGCACTTCCCATCCACATATTCCTTGGGGAAATTGTTCATCACCCCGCCATCGGCATATAGGACTTCGCCAATTTCAACAGGGCTGAAGACCGGGGTCAACGCCGCCGATGCCAACAATGGACGGATCAATGTTCCCGAATCAAAGGCCACCTCTTTTCCGTTCATAAGATCGGTTGCCAAAACAAACAGCTTCCGCTTTAAGGAAGCAAAGGAATTTTCCGGGAAATACTTTTTAAAAATGTCAAAATACCGATCGGTATCTATAAATCCTGGTTTATTGAACGTAAAGAAACTATATTGGAACAGGGGGGTGTCCTTAAAAAACTGCAACATCTCCTCTATACTGTTCGCATTGGCATATAAAGCGCCGACCAAAGCCCCCACACTGCTTCCAGAAATTACATTGGCCTCCAGTCCATGCGCTTCCATGGCTTTTAACAATCCTATATGGGCCATGCCCCGTATGCCACCTCCGGATAGGACCAACCCAATGCTTTTCCCTTCAATATTTTTCATTTCAATACGGTATTGCTATTCAAAATTATGGTCTTTCCCAATTATAGCTGTAATGAAATATCAATTTTTCGACTAAACCTGTATACTTATTTTGTTGTAAGTTTACGTAAACGCTATTTGTGTCCGAAAACCAAACAAATACCGCCGTTTTACTATTTGCCCTAAGTGCTTCCGAAGAGTCAAAATACAAGCACATCCAAAAGGGCGGGTTGCTCTTTCGTGTACTTACCGGACAAACATTGTCCAAAGTAAAAAAAGCCGGGCTTCCTTATTTCCATTTTGATGAAAAACTACAAAAAGGAAGTTCTTTTGGGGAACGGTTTTCCAATGCCATCCAAAATCTTTTCGACAAAGGTTTTGAAAATGTTATTGCCCTTGGCAACGACTGCCCCCAGATAACAAGGAAGCATATCCAATCTGCTGCCCTGCAATTGTCTTCTGGGCAAAATGTAATTGCCCCTTCCAAGGATGGCGGTTTTAATCTTTTGGGAATACAAAGGGATTCGTTTGGAAAACAGGAATTTGAACAGCTTCCCTGGCAAACGGGACAACTCCTATCCAAGACCCTGGTTTATTTTGGGCAACGTGGACAACAGCCAAAATTGCTCCGGGTGTTTTCTGATATTGACACCCTAGCTGATATCGCTTTCCTTCTCAAAACCGTAAGATCATTTTCCACCCGAATTCGCAATATATTGGTGGATATACTTCAAACGGTCCGGCACTATTGGCTTTATTCCTTTAGATATACAAACCTTGTATTTTTTGCACTACCCTTCAACAAAGGTTCTCCCCTTTCCCTCCCTTCACACTGATTTTTTCACTTTTTAATTCACTGATAATCTGCCCGTACATGGGCATAACATACAACTTATGGCAAACTCATATTATGACCCGGCCGACTTGAGAAAGTTTGGCAAAATCACGGAATGGAGCGAGGAACTGGGCACAAAATTTTTTGATTATTACGGTAAGGTTTTTGAAGAAGGCGCACTAAGTGCTAGGGAAAAGTCCTTAATCGCCTTGGCGGTGGCCCATGTGGTAAAATGCCCCTACTGTATAGACGCCTACACAAAGGATGGGCTCCAAAGGGGTATCACCAAGGAGGAAATGATGGAAGCCGTGCATGCCGGAGCTGCCATAGAAAGTGGCGCCACCCTTGTGCATGGTGTACAGATGATGAACAAATACAACAAATTATCAATGTAATAGCTTATGTCCCAGAGTATTTTGCACGAAGTCAAAAAAGCTTCAAAAAAATCGCTGAAGGCGAGGGAAAACGAGTTGGCATCGGTCAACAAACAACTGGAAATCCTCAACGGGGGCATTTTCGCCGATGGGGAACTTCCTTATTTCAAGGATAAGATTGCCAAAACCGGTCATTTTCCCCTACGCCCCAAAAAGCTGGAAATCCTCCAGATCAATGTGGGCTATATGTGCAACCAGGTTTGCGAGCACTGCCATGTGGATGCGGGACCGGACCGAAAGGAAATCATGACCCGCGAAACCATGGAGCAATGCCTGGAGGTCATCAAGAATACCGGTGCCCATACGTTGGACTTAACGGGTGGCGCCCCGGAAATGAACCCAAATTTTAGATGGTTTGTGGAAGAAGCCGCCAAAGCAGGGATACAGGATTTTATCGTTCGTTCCAACCTTACCATCATCAGGGCAAACAAAAAATACCATGACCTTCCCGAGTTTTTTAAAAAACACAATGTACATGTCGTTTCTTCCATGCCGCACTATACCCGTGGGAAAACGGACAAACAACGTGGTGATGGTGTCTTTGACAAGTCCATTAGGGCCTTACAGGAACTCAATGCCGTGGGCTACGGTATGCCGGACAGTCCACTGCGGTTGGATTTGGTCTACAACCCTTCCGGCGCTTTTTTGCCCGGTGACCAAATGGCCTTGGAAAACGATTTTAAAAAGGCTTTGGATGAAGATTTTGGTATTCAGTTCCACAACCTATTTGCCATTACCAACTTGCCCATTTCCCGCTTTTTGGATTACCTCATCGCCTCGGAAAACTATGAGGATTATATGTATGCACTGGTTGAAGCCTATAATCCCGATGCGGTGTCCAATGTAATGTGCACCAATACCATTTCCGTAAGTTGGGATGGATGGTTGTACGATTGCGACTTTAACCAAATGTTGGATTTAAAAGTGGCGAGCAAGGTAAAACACATTAGTGCGTACAACGAGGATATTTTAAACGACAGGAATATCACCATTTCCCAACACTGCTATGGGTGCACCGCCGGAGCGGGAAGTAGTTGTCAGGGCACCGTAGCCTAATCAAAATAACAGTAAACAAAAACGTATGAGTTACTTAGAAACAACCAACGATTTATATAGGGAAGCTGCCCTAACCCCAGATGTAGGATTATGTTGCACAACCAATCCCATATGGGAACTACCGGGATTGAAGATTCCAAAAATTATGCAGGAGATGAACTATGGATGCGGCAGCACAGTGCATGCCCGTGATCTTTCCAATAATCCAAAAATGCTTTATGTTGGTGTAGGTGGGGGAATGGAACTGTTACAGTTTGCTTACTTCAACCGCCAAAAAGGTGGGGTTATCGGTGTTGATGTGGTGGACGAAATGTTGGAGGCCAGTAGGCAAAACTTCAAGGTGGCCGAAAAAGAAAACGAATGGTTCAGGTCGGACTTTGTGGAACTGCGTAGGGGAGATGCCCTAAATCTTCCGGTTGAGGACAACACTATTGATGTTGCCGCCCAGAATTGCCTGTTCAATATTTTTAAGGAGGAGGATTTAAAGCGGGCCATTGAAGAAATGTACCGCGTACTAAAACCACATGGCAAATTGGTGATGAGCGACCCCACATGCGAACAGGAAATGAATGAGACCCTTCGCAATGACGACAGATTACGTGCCCTGTGCTTAAGTGGAAGCCTCCCCATCCAACAATACGTTAAGGCATTGACCGATGTTGGTTTTGGCACTATAGAAATCAGGGCAAGAAAACCCTATCGTATCCTTGACCCCAAGAACTATCCTACCAACGAATTGATCTATATTGAATCCATTGAAGTAGCGGCGATCAAAGATCCCATGCCAGACGATGGTCCTTGTGTATTCACTGGAAAGGCCGCCATTTACTTTGGCGATCAGGATTATTTTGACGATAACAAAGGCCATATATTGCTTAAAAACCAACCTTTGGCCATTTGCGATAAAACTGCAGGGGCGCTGGCATCATTGGAAAGAGAGGACATTTTTATCAGCAAATCTACCTACCACTATGATGGTGGGGGGTGTTGTTAAGAAATTATATTGAGGTTTGTTGGCGCATCGTGGCTTTAATGCAAGGCTTGCTTAAGTGCGTTTTCCATTCACATCCTCCTTGGGCATTGGGATAGATCGTTCTTGGACCACAAAGGCCCTAGGATGTTTCGTTTTATCCGAAAAACGTTGCCCTTAAACGAGAAATCATTTTTAGCGGTCGGCCAATTATTTCCAAAACAAGCGGAATCCTGACCTCATATCGATTTTTTATCGCGCTTTATCCCATAAGGTTTATCCTACAATGATATAATTGGAGCTTTGTAGTGTCCGGAGGTTTTAGATTCGGGCCAAACCCAAATCCTATGGAAACTACCCTACAGCACAGTAAAGCATTGCATTTGTATCGCGCTAAAGGTCTTGAACTCTTTTACAAGAATGGATACTGCAATACTTCCCTGGAGGAACTATGCGACTCCCTATCCCTCTCCAAAAAAGTTTTTATTGACAGCTTTTTGTCCAAAGAAGATTTTTTTATCGGGATTGCCCAGAGCCTTATCCTTCAAAATACCCTTAACCTGCTTATTGAACCCGTGGCCTACAAGCAAAGTCCATTTCCATTGATTTTGGACGTCATCGATCTGGAACTTGAAAAAGCCATCAACAGCGTAGCCGACAATGGTAGCATGCTGTTCAACTTTATTGCTGAATTCAACAATAAAAACCATCGTATCAACAAATACCTCAAGGACATCCTAAAAATCTGGGAAATCAATCTGGTCTCCCTATTGCGAAAGGGACAATTGGACGGTTACGTAAATAAAGATGTGGATTGTAATGGTGTTGCCAATTATATCATATCTTCCTATATGGGCGCCCGTACATTAATGGTAGAGGGAAATTCACAGTTATTGGCAAATCAGTATATACAACAGCTCCGTTATTACTTTTACAGCATCTCCAATAAATACAATTAAGCCTTAGCCCTTTCCAAAACTTCAACAAGCTTGTTTGCAACGGCCGTTGGCGGAATTGAATTAATGGCATCTTTGTAATGTTCCGGGTATTTGTTTCCATAAACTGAAGTTGGAATCCCGGGGTAATTCCTTCGATCGGGAACCATACCGTTTTCCAAAGGCTGTTGGTAGGGAGCAAATCCCGCGAAAGGATGGGTAACTCCCCAAACAGTAACCACGGGAACGCCATAATTTGCCGCCAGATGACCATTTCCACTATCCATGGCCAACATAACGTCCAGATGGGATATCAGGGCCAATTCCTCTTTAAAGGTAAGCTTGCCAGCGACCGATTGTACGTGATCACCAAATTTTCCCTGGAGCATTCCCAAGTGTTCGACCTCTGTTTTTCCTCCCCCAAACAGTAAAATGCCACAATCCATTTTGGATTGCAATAGTGCGATCACCTCTTCAATTAAATCCAATCGGTATATTTTGCTGGGGTAGGCTGCAAACGGGGCTATTCCAATGTGTTTCTTCTTTTGGGGCATATAAAATTTGGCTGCCTTTCCGGACAATTCTTGTTTTGGCAGATAATGGTTTCCTTCTCCCGCAATTGGAAAACCCAATTTCTCAAAGACCTCCCGATAGCGTTCCATGGTCGATTTTAAGGGTGCGAATATTTTGTTTTTCGCCCTCGTCAGCTTTTTTTTCGCGCTACGTCCTTTATCTATTTTTTGTGTCGGGATGCCAATCGTCATAAAGAAAAACCGCAGCAGGCTACTTCTTAGCACATGATGTAAATCGGCCACATGGGTCACGGAAAGCTTTTTCAGCTCCCTAAAAAGCTTCCAAAGTCCAAAAACACCTTTGTGTTCCGTTTTTACATTTGCCGAAAATACACTGACCCCTTCCACGGAATTGAAAATGGGTAAAAGCTGTGGTTTGGTCAGAACCGTGACCTTAACTTCTGGATGGCTTCGTTGTAAGGCGAGAACCACTGGAACGGTCATCGCAACATCTCCCATTGCGGAGAGGCGAATGATCAAAATATGCGGAACATTAGCCCTTTTGGCCACGAAGGACGGGGTTTAGTTCATCATCATTGTACATTTTCATCTGTTTGTACACCTTCATATATTTTCTGCCGTTTTCAATATCATGGATCAATTGATCAATAGCAGTGGAAAGGTCATTGCGTTGTTCCTGGAGCACATCCAGTTTCTTTTGACATTGCCTTATATGTTCACTGGTGGCATCTTCCCTGTCCACCTCTTCTTTCATATGATAGATTTTCAAGGCCAGGATGGACAATCTATCAATGGCCCAGGCCGGACTTTCCGTATTGATACCTGCACCTTCCAGAATTTGGACCGACCGGTATTTATTCAAAAAATAGCTGTCTATGTACTCCACTAAATCCGTTCTGTCCTGATTGCTCGCATCAATTTTTCGTTTTAGTTCCAAGGCTGCAATGGGTTCTATTTTTGGATCTCGGATCAAATCCTCATAATGCCACTGCACCGTATCTATCCAATTCTTTCTGTACAACAGGTGTTCTATACTATCCGAAGGGTAGGGATTTGTAAAAGGTTGGTTTACATCATCCAAAATATGGTACTTTTTTATGCTTTCTTCAAAAATGGAAATGGCGGTATCTGTGAACATCTTGTTGTTTTTTGCAAAGATACATTATTGAAACAGCCTTATCACAAAGCTGAGTATGGGAAGGGCTATACACGCAATGATCAATGTTTCCTTGAACCTTTGCTTTTTTATGGTCTCGATATAATTGGCCAAGAACACCGAAGCCGCAAAAAAAGAAAGGAGCTCCATTCCACTTTCGTTGCCACTGGAAAGTACCAATAGCAAAACTGTCAAAACCAAATAGGCAAAGGTCAACCGCAATGACAAGGTTCTCCCCAACCTTCGATATCCCATTTTTCCAAATACCACAGAAACGGGAATTAAGATCAATATGAGGTAAATTATAATTCCATAATTGGGTTGAAGAAAAAAGTGCAAGGAGGTAGAAAACCGGTAATGCGAATGGAAAAAACCGGCATCGACCAAAACCGGCATACTTGCCAAAACCAACAAAAGGACACAGCAAAAGGCAGCTAAGGGCATCAACCAGAACCGTAATTGTCTGCCGCAAAAAAAACCAATGGCAATATAAAGGGGAACAAGAAAGAGAATTGCCCAGTCCACAAATAAGCTGGCCACCAAGGTCCACAGTGCCGATTCAAACACTTTTTCCTTTTGGTTTTTTTCGCTTTTCAACGCCAACGCCCTATCCCAGGACATGACCAAAAAAAAATTACAGAATATGATCTTGGTATTCTCCAGCACATCAAAAAAAACAAAGAGCAATAAGGAAAAAAACAACATGGCAAAAGAATTGTCCAACGTCAATTTCTTTTTCTGTACAATATTGCCCAAAAGAAAAATGGAGAGCACCAGGGACGCCGATGCCAGAATCCGTTCAAAAACTTCAGCGTAGTTCAACTGGAAACCATGGAGCTTAAAAGTCGCCGCCCAGAAAAGTAACATGGCCAATCCCAGCAACACCAGAAAGTTTATAGGTTTTGTCTTGTCGAAAAAAGTAGAAATCATGTCTTCTTTTCGGACTTATTAATTGCCTTTTATTACTTTTGCGAAGTAAATATAGCTAAGATGAGCAGGTTTTTTTATGGTATTGAAGACTTATTCGTAAACGTACTTTTTTGGCCTTTTGACTTTTTCCGCTTTATGGAAAGCTGGTGGACCTCCAATGCCATCAATTGGATTTTCATGATCATGGGTCTTGTGGCCATGGTCTATTGGATGGGACAGCTCAGGATATTCGATGCCAATGGGGAAGAGGACAAGAGCATTACCTCACACTCCTACCTTTAGCTTCGGTCACGCTTAGCGACCGGAATATAAGCGTTTCCGGTTTCCCGGGATTTTTATAGGTCAAACCCGATATCCTTGCGGTAGTACATCCCATCAAAACACAGTTTTTTCAAATTGGAATAGGATAATGCCAAACCTTCTTCATGGTCCTTACCGAATGATGTCACGGCCAATACCCTACCTCCGTTTGAAACTACCTTATCCTCCATCTTCTTTGTCCCTGCATGAAAAACAATGGAATTGTCAATCGACTCAAGGCCCAGGATTTCCTTGCCCTTTTTGTAGGCTTCCGGATACCCTCCTGAAACTGCAATAACCGTGGTGGCCGTACGGTCATCGATTTTCAATTCAACTTTGTCCAAGGCCTTGTCCATCACGGCCCTGAATACCTCGACCAAATCATTTTTTATCCTTGGGATGACCACTTCGGTCTCCGGATCTCCCATACGTACGTTATATTCGATGACTTTGGGTTCCCCACCAACTTTGATCAAGCCAATGAACAGGAATCCAACATAGGGGATCCCGTCTTTTTTTAATCCTTCTATGGTTGGTTTTACAATGCGTTCTTCCATCTTTTTATAAAATACATCGTCTACAAAGGGAACGGGGGAAATTGCGCCCATTCCGCCCGTATTGAGGCCTGTATCGCCTTCCCCTATACGCTTGTAGTCCTTTGCCATGGGCAGTATCTTATAATGCTCCCCATCGGTCAATACAAAACAGCTCAGTTCCGTGCCATCCAAAAATTCTTCAATGACCACTGTTCGACTGGCATCACCAAATTTTGAATCGACCAACATGGTCCTTAGCTCGTTTTTGGCCTCCTTTAGGTCATTCAAAATCAACACCCCCTTTCCTGCGGCCAATCCGTCTGCCTTTAACACGTAGGGAGGTTCCAAAGATTCAAGGAACCTGTACCCTTCCTCCAGGCCATCTACTGAAAAACTTTGATATGCCGCCGTGGGAATGTTGTGGCGAAACATGAATTCTTTTGCAAACTCCTTGCTGCCCTCCAGGGTGGCCGCCAATTTTTGGGGCCCTATCACCGTGACGTTCCTAAGTGACTCCTCTTTTAGGAAAAAATCATGGATCCCTTCCACCAAAGGAACTTCGGGCCCAACAACAACAAGGGTTATACTTTCTTTCAAGACCAGCTGTTTGATGCCCTCAAAATCAGAAACCCCAATATCGCTATTTGTGGCAATGGTTGCGGTCCCCGCATTACCGGGTGCAACAAAAAGGTTGGTGCTGTTTTTACTTTGGGAAAGTTTCCATGCCAACGCATGCTCACGACCTCCAGAGCCCAGGACAAGTATGTTCATTAGTACCGTTTTCGGCAAAAATAACCTATCTAAATAGTAATTGGAAAACCCAATTTACTTTTTATAAAGCTCGGAAAAATCCCGATGTTGTCGATTCAATTCCTCAGGTGAAAGCGATTTGAAGTATTGATACACTTTTTTGAGCCCTTCCGACCGATGTACTTTAGGTTCCCATTCCAAGACTTCCCTTGCCCTAGAGATGTCCGGTTGGCGCTGTAATGGATCGTCCTTAGGCAATGGTTTAAAAACTATCTTTTGGTCGGTTCCCGTTAATTTTATGATTTCTTCGGCAAACTCCAGTATTGTTGTCTCATCTGGATTTCCGATATTGATAGGTTCCACATAATCACTCATCAACAATCTAAAAATCCCTTCAATTTGGTCATCAATATAGGTAAAGGAGCGTGTTTGGGAACCATCACCAAAAACGGTCAAATCTTCTCCTCTCAACGCCTGTCCCATAAATGCTGGGACTACACGGCCATCGTTCAACCGCATTCGAGAACCGTAGGTATTAAAAATACGAACGATCCGTGTGTCCAATCCATGAAAACGATGATAGGCCATGGTAATGGACTCCATGAAGCGCTTGGCTTCATCATAGACCCCTCTCGGGCCTATTGGGCTTACATTTCCGTAATACTCCTCATTTTGCGGATGCACCAAAGGGTCTCCATAAACCTCTGAAGTGGAGGCCACCAAAATCCTGGCATCATGGTCCTTCGCCAATCCCAATAAGTTAAGTGTACCCAAGGAGCCCACTTTTAACGTCTCTATCGGGATTTTTAAATAATCTATTGGACTGGCAGGTGAAGCAAAATGAAGGATGTAATCCAGCTTGCCCGGAACATGTACAAACTTGGTGACATCATGGTGGTAAAACTCAAAGTTTTCCAAGGGCATTAAATGCCCAATATTTTTTAAATCCCCTGTGATGAGGTTGTCCATTGCTATGACATGGTGGCCCTCGGCAATGAAACGGTCACATAAATGAGAGCCTAGGAAGCCAGCGGCGCCGGTAATCAGTGTTTTTTTCATGAATCAATAGGCTTTAACCTCCCCCTTAAAAACATTTATAATAGTTTGGACAATGATTTTGACGTCCAAAAACATAGACCAATTCTCAACATAAAAAATATCAAATTTAATTCGGTTCTGTATATCAGCATGGGTTTCCACTTCTCCTCTATACCCCCTCACTTGGGCCAATCCCGTAATACCTGGTTTTACGAAATGGCGAACCATATATTTGTCCACAGTATCTGCATATTCATTGGTATGTTTGACCATATGGGGTCTTGGCCCAACAACAGACATGGTACCAAAAAAAACGTTATAGAACTGTGGAAGCTCATCTATACTGGTGCTTCTAAGGAATTTTCCCACCTTGGTAATCCGCATATCGTTTTTAGTAGCTTGATAATTGTCCGCATCGCGGTTTGGCGCCATGGACCTGAACTTGTAACAATAAAATTCTCGATTGTCAACCCCATTACGGTTCTGCCTAAAAAAAACAGGGCCTTTGGACTCCAAAGTGATAATTATTGCCAACAAAGGAATTAACCATGATAAAAGACCCAAAATAATAATTAAGGAAAAAATGATGTCAAAACTTCGTTTTAAAAAAGCATTGATGGGATTATGCAAAGGAATGTCCCTTAAAGACAGAACCGGGATATAGTCATAGTATTCAAACTTTAGTTTTTTGGCAAAAATATTCTTGTTGTCCGGGATGAATTTTAGAGTTTTTAAGTTGTTGTCTGCAAAATTTATCAGTTCCGTTATTTCTCCGTCTTTGAGTTCTGAAACTGAACAATATATTTCATCAACATTCTTGTCTTTAATAAATCTGAAGCAGTCATTTTTATCAAATTCGGGGTTTTTCGTGGAAAACTGTTTTAAAAAATTATACCCATATTCCGTTCTTTCCTTGAATACCCGAATCAATTGATCTGTTTTCCTATTCCTTCCAATAACCACCACATTTCGTATGTTACCCTTAATATGTTCGCGGTATTGCATAAGTAGAATGAAGCGTAGAAACTTCAGTACCGCGACAGTAATAAGTACAAGCGAAAAGTATTGTGCCAATGCTAGCCTGCTAATTTCTGGCTGTTTGAAAAAGCCAATAAATGCATATAAAATCAGAAAGAAAAATACAAACTGAACAAAAAGCAACCTCAAGACCAAAACCACCTTGGCATAGCGATGAACTTTATAAAATTTATTCTTCGTTGAAACTACAATCCACCCCAATATTATGTATGCATGAAATAGTAATGGAGTCTGAAAATTAATGGGAAGAAAATAAGCAAATAAGTTAATCACCAACAAGTCCATCAAATAAGACATCGGAGTTATCAGGTCAGAATATTTGTTGTAAGTAAATAACATAATTGCTTGTAAATTGAGCGCCTTATCCTATACTGGTCTACGTTGTTCCCAAACCTATATTCCTAAATCTTTCAGGTCTTCCTTCTTTATATATGGGTCGATTTTAGTCAAATCCTTCTTTTTCGTCGCTTAAAGAGAGCCTGCCATATGTTGAGGGGTTTCTTGTTTGAGAGCACAGAAAGAGGGTTGCAAAAATTGCATAATACTCAATCCCCTTGATTCTTACCATCATGGATTCCGTCAGGTTGGCCAGGAAAAAGGCAAAGAAGACAAAAGTAAATAGGTGATCTCTTTTATAAATACTGAACAAAAACAAGAAACCAAGGGCAATTGCGTAAACAAAACCGCCAATGGCGCCATTGATGCTCAAATACTCCAAAAACTGGTTATGTGCATTCAGTTCATTGGCCTCAGCCAATGAATATCCCCCTTCTCGATATTTTTCTTTTCGCACCGTTTCGATTTTTTCATATCCTGCCCCAATAAAGGGATTCTCTTTAAATATTTGATACGACACTTCCCAGCGTTGAACCCTTTTCTCATCAAGAATGGCATCAACCGAAAACATTCTACTCTGCATATAATAATTCTCAAAAGCCAAAAAAAATGAAGTGCACAATAAGACACCAAAAATTAATATGACCAGCTGTTGTCTGTAATGCCTAATATTGCTTACTGCGACATAAAACAGGAACAAAATAAATAAAAGCAGTGCCATTTTACTGGCCAATTGAAAAAGTCCGAATAAAAAAATGATTAGTAGGATGTACCTTAGTATCCCATATAGTTTTCGATCTTGTATTAAAAAGAGTATTGAAGTGACCAGGAACAAACTTAGATAGGCCGGTTGTGTATCGGCCATCTCTGTGAAACTATGAGTATAATATCTATTTTGAAACCACTCTTTTAGGGGTTCTCCGCTCTTTACAATTTCCCAAGCAAGGTTGCCATAGCAAATAATTAACGTTACTAAACAACCCCAGATCAACGACATGAAAATCCTATGTCGGTTTCTTAAGTACAGCTCTTTTTCAGATAACATTAAAAGTGGCACGAACAATAAGGACCAATGTGTCTCTAAATAGTTGATATTATCAATGTCCAAACTTCTAAAGGAGGCAAGGACGGATAAGGCAAAAAAACCAATAACAGGCCAACCATATAATAGGCACTTTTTAAAGTTAAACCTCTTTGATACAAAAATGATGTCGATAAGACCAAATACTATGAATACCCCTAGTACAACATTATTGAGCCTCATATACATAGGCAATGTAAAGATTCCTGCGTACAAGAGCCAAATCTTATATTTGAATACGGTTTTCAAGACAACGTCTATTTTATAACGAGTGATAAATTAAACCACTGGTTGAAAATACATAAAATCAAGTCTAGACAAAATCGATTAAGCAATAATTTTAATATGCCGTCATGATGTAATTAGGCCGTTCGTTCATCAAGAACCAACTCGGCAAAACTGACTATACTTACCCCATACTTAGGACAGTGATTTAAGTTAGATTTTTAACCTTAAATTCACTGTCCCAGTAAGTATAAACTTACGCCCGACCCAGATAACCACATGGAAGGGCCAGTTTTAAAGAACGGTCAAGCAGTTTTAGGGCGACCTGTGAAGAATGCCAAGAGCAAGGGCGAAGAGAAAGAGGAGCGCCTGTTGCCCACCATCTGCAATTGAAAGTAGAGAACGATTTTTTAAAGAAGGCCTCGTCATGAGTAATTCCGTAAAAGAGAGGGGGACTTGTCTAATGGGAACATGTTTTGAACATTGTTCGCCAATGTGAGCTATTGGACGTCCACCGAAGCTGACTGTACTATGCCACAGCTGAACTTGGAACTGGTGCACCCTATTGACGAGGAACACATGTTTCGCCCATGGCTCGGTGTGCCCCACATGACCGAATGGCTCAGGGAGGACAAAGGCTTTTGAGTCAACAAAAAGCGCATTGAGAGGCCTTTTGGGTTTATGGGAATATCAGCCATCGGCCCCAAGCCAAATACCTCCAAAAAGGGGAAGGGGGTAATGAAATTAGAATACCTATGCTGTTTGAAAAACATATTTTTTTGCCCAAGTATTTTTTTATGCATTCTTTTGCAATGATAGCTTGGTCAAATCAAAAATAAGCAAACATATAGATTTTGGATATTTGAACAGATATCTTTTGATTAATTTGGGCTCGTCATATATCCTATATAACCAACGTAAATTATATTTGTCAAAGAATTTGGGATAATAATCCAATCTTTTCGATGTTTGATGGATAAACCCTCCACAAGTAAACCCAACGCCTTGCCAGCCTGCCATTTTTAATTTCAATAAAAGCTGTTCTTGCAACGGTGTTCCGGTACCTACAACTATTATATCCGGGTTTTTTTTTGTGATTTCGTGTATAACAAGGTTTTTTTCTTCCTCGTCTGTAAAAAATCCATTGCGAAATCCTTTTATTTTTAAAAAGGGGAAATTCCTTCGTAACATTCCAACAAATCCTACAATATTTTCCTCACTAGAACCAATGAAGAAAACTTCTTTTTCCTTTTCAATGCAATAGTTAAATACTTTAGGAGCCATTGATGTCATATCAAAGCTAGAACGCTTCATTTTTATACCAAATAAGCGGAGTACATATATCATAGCAATTCCATCAATTCTTATAGAAAAGTGATTAAAAAGGTTGAGTTCCTTTCTAAACAAAAGATAACTATACGCGTTTAGAAATGTGTTTAGACATATATGATGTTCCTCATACTGCATGGATGAGGCCAAATTTGATTTGAGGATTTCAGCAGGGTTTTTGTTCTTATCTTCCATATTTTTGTAATAAACTATGAATAAGGTGTAGAAAAAGGCAAAAAAGAAAACTCCATGATGTCGATTTAATATAGACTCAAATAAGAACGTTGTCAGAATAATCAATACAAAACCTACACTTAATCCATCAATCCTAACCCTAATCAAAAAGTATACAATAAATAATAAAAAAATTGCCATCCAAAATACGCCACCACCTACTAAGAACTCCATATATTGATTGTGCGCATTATATTTTTGCAAATATTCCCATCCTCTTGGGGACCTGTATGATTGAATGGTATTAAATTCATTTCCTATACCGTGACCAAACCAAGGAGAGTCTAGAAATGCTTGTTTGTTATAAATAAAATTCCTAAGTCTAGACAAGTCTCCATCAATCCATTCCATGAGAACAGTTAAATCTGTAACAAACATTATTATCAAAAACAGAACAGGAATCAACACAAACCAAACAATTTTTTCTCCAATAAACTTAAATGAGGCCCATAGTATTATCAATAATAGGGCAATGGTAATGGCGCCTCTAGAACCACAAAAAAATAAGAGGGTAGTAATATAAATGAGGTGCAGAAAAAATTGTAGGGTTCTAATCTTGTTTTCGGTGTAAAAATTAAGAACTATAAGTAAAGCGAAATTTAAATAAAGGCCAAAATATAATTTATGAATGTCTATTAAGCTGTGACTATCCCACTTATCAAAGAATTTAAGATTAATTATGCTACTTACATCACTTATAAATAAATTTCCAAAATTCAATCCACCAACAACATAAACCCCAAGACAAAAGAAAAATAAAATTCTTTGGAATTCTTTATGTGAAATTTCATTCCAATTAAAAATCTGATGACATAAAGCTAAAACTAAAAAAAGGGATATCCACTCGTAGTCAAAGACGCCTACGGTGAACATATTGACGAGAGAATAAAAAATAGCAAAGCAAATTACCAGCAAAAAAAATAATGATTTCCTTAATTGAGTAAATGAAAACCTTAAAAGCCCAATCAAACCTGTGATTGCTAAGGCTTTGCTGCTCCAGTGCGGGGCAAAACTTAACACAAAAGCAAACAATAATAAAGAAATATAAAAGCCTCTGACAAAAAAAACATCCCTATTAAATCTGCCCATAGATAGAAATAGTTTTTTTTAAAATCCTTTTCATTATATTCATAAATTCAAAGTATGCTCTATTGTGTGATAATGTTTTAATTGCTTTATAATTTAAAAACCTTTCTTAACCATCAATTAGATAAACTAAGTCTCTCTCTCTAGGATTGGTGAAAAAGCAGTAATCATTAAAAAGCGTATCTAGTGCCTGACATTAACCATCTTTAGAAATCAGTAGATATTCCCAGGTAATCAACAAATGCCTACCCCCTTGAAAATTCTTTTGGTATTCCTTTTGTTATTTTCAAATTCAACCCTGTTAAAAACGTTACCAACCCTAAAGCATATGGAGAAAAGGCTTCTTCTTGAAAAATACCTTGAAGGAATAATACAATTAACAGAACTTTTAAAACATCCATTCTCAGATTTCCATTACTTGGTTTTTTGTTGATAAGAAACATTACCATCAAAAAATATGAAAAATACAGAATAGAAAAAGCTCCCATACTGGAAAAAAGCACACCAAATACACTTTCGCTCCCATTTTGAAAACGTGTATGGTATCCCAAATCGGGTAAAGCCCCTCCATTCCATGAGACTAGCCTTACATCAGATAAATTCCCAGAAAAACCCAATCCATTTCCCATTGACCAAATATATGGCACACCATTTAAAAAGCCCATTATGTGTTCATTTCCACTTCTATGCCCCACCACTATTACTATTGTAATTAAAACCAAGTAACCGACAATTGCCAAGTCCTTTGATAAATTAGTTCGATAGATAAGAAAGTGAAGGGATATTACAAAGAAAAACGAAATAAGAACCCCTTTTGAGTTAACAGCAAGAATTACAATTGCCATTATTGCCAATAATATTAGTCTTTTTTTCGGCCAATAGTAATAAATTCCTAAAATTGTTAAAAAATATCCCATTGAAATGACGCTTTTAATCAAAGACCCGACTCGAAGTCCATAAATATCAATCCAAGGTGAATTAAACAGTTTCCAGCCTCCATATTGTTTCAACAGTTCTTCCCAACTCACAATACCTCTCTTCATCTGGAAATAAGCCAACTCGTTTAATACCATACCAACTTGTTTGGGGAATAAAACTTGAAGGACCGCTACAATAAAGCAGGCTATTAGCAACAACTTTAAACTAGAGTTAAAATATTTGTAATCAAGTCTTTTGGAAAAATAGAGTCCTGCAAAAAGCATAAGAATGGGGGACGAGAAAAGTCTTAAATAAGCTGCTGCGTTTTGAAATCCGTATGAATAAGCCCCAAAAATGAAATAAGCGAAAAGTATTAAAAATAAGACTAGAGACATATTCAGAAAACTTAATTTTCTAAAATCCAACTTTTCCTTAACCAAATAAATACCAAACAATAGTACTGGCGCTAAAATGTTAACGCCATGCACGATTTTAAAGTTTTCCACTGAGTCAAAAAAACCTGAAAAAAACCCTATGAACGTATTCTGAAAAAAAATAATTTGGAGCAAAAAGGAATAGAAAATCTTAGTTTTAAGTATCAAAAGAAAAAAAACTGTCAAGAACAAAATGAACCCTAATGTTAGGTTAAGTGAGAGAAAAAAATAAACCACTATACCAAAACAAAATGCTATAAGGTTATGGAAAATGACTTTATTTATAGCGTTCATTCAACCTTTATTAAGTCTCCTGTCCAACTTTTTGGCTGCTTTTTTGTCCAAATGGTTACAATTGTAGAAATCCTCTTTCGGAAAAAATTAGCTATTGATATAACCTTAATACTGAAGATAAAGTAAATCACAAATTTATGGTACTTCAGTATTATTTTTATTCACAATATCATCTTTTAAATAGGAGTTGTTTTTACGAAAATAGATATTGTGTGCGTAACTAGGGGCTGCGACCTGTTCCAAATTTGAAATAAATTCTTTAGCGCCTCCAACGCTTTCCCATTTTTCACCAGCAGCAATAATAAGTAGAAGAAATCTTCCGTTCCCATAAAATATTTTCTTCATAAACTTGATGGAATTAAAAAAGCATCCAAGCTAAAATTTCTGATTATTGAAAAAATGGAATATTATCTATTAGTTGAAAGATTGCTCCCTGAAATCGTCAAAAAAAGATTTAAAACTTTTTTGTATCTGGCTTACTTCTTCGGCATTTAAATTAACGGGCGAAATTCTTCCTTGATAACTCACTTTGTTCAACATGCTTAGGTGTGTCTTCCTTTCCTCTTCTGTCATAGGTTGGTAGTTCCCATTTCTTACCTTCTCTATTAATGGGGATAAGTCTTGGAAAGAACTTAATTGAACACAGTTCTTCGTTGTATTAAAGTATGTTTTTTTAAATACTCCTACTGGTTTATTTGATAATATTGCTTCAATGGAAACCGTCCCTGTAACGGTAATGATCAAGTCTGCACTTTTGAATGCCTCAGTCATTGGAAATGTAAAAGGGAGCAATATAATCCTATCATTTTTTTCAGCGAAATCAACAACCTCCATCGATAATTCCATAAATGGTTTGGGATTGGGTTTAATTATCAAAACATCCCATTCTTCCAGGTTATCATAGATTTGTTGAATTAGTTCAAATTGGTTGCTGTATGGGTGTCCATATACGTCTATATTGGATTCTGGCTGCATTTGCATGGGGTAGAGCACATAAAGCCCTTCTCCATTTTTTGATATGGTTTTGGTACTTTTTTGTATCCAAGCCTTTTTTACTGTTTTTAACTTCAAAGTCCTATTTACAAAATAAAGTGGAGAAGGCGTATTTGGGTCATTGCTATAATAGGATTGGAGCTTAATCCACAAATCCTTTAATCTTTGACCAAGTCTTAGCCTATAGTTTTTCTTTATCATATAATCTGGCACATACCTTCTCCCAACAATCCTTTCAAACTCCTTATTGAGTTCATCCTTTGACATTTCTTCCTTAGACCCGAGAAATGGGATTAAAGTATCCTCCTTGTAGAAACAAAATCTATTTTTAGGATACCTACTTGTCATTGGGTTAAAATGTTTTACTCCCATTTCCCTACATGCCTTGATAGTCAGAAAATCTTGAAAAGAAGCTGCTTCTCCTATTACCAAATTGGGGTTGATCTCTTTTAGTTTATTAGAAATCTTTTCCTCATAAAACCCGTAATGCTTGGTGTTTGGGGAATTAAAGAAATTTCTTTGTCTGTCAAACTGAATCGGCACCTCGACTTTTGAATCTTCACATTCACCATATGAAATAAAGTGGTTAATACCATTTTTAGCAGCGAAGAAAGTATTGAAAATCAAATAGTGCACTTCTATATTTTCAATGAAATCATCACCAAAAACCTTATCCCATATGAATACGTTTGATCTGCTCTCAACTACCAAAATTTTCATAAAACACATTTCTTTTGAACCTTTCTTTGCTAATTAACAAAACTACCATGGAAATTGTAAAAGCCAAACAAGCTCCCAATAAGCCTTTAGATGGGACGAAAATAAAATTTATGATTATGTTTATGGCCACAGCGAAAACCGCCGACCTTAAAATGAACAAATCCTTGCTAAGCGCATACAGAATGTAATGTGAAATAAGGGAAAAGTTGTAAAAAGTTGCACCAAGCAATAAAACGTAAAAAGTATATAAATTATCAGATGCCAAAGTCTTATCCAGAAAGTTAACCAAAAAAGGCATGCCCAAGCCTATAATTCCTGTACATACTATTGTTAGTACAATTATCTTTTTTTTTATTATCATGGAATACTTCCTAAACTCTTCCTTTTTTTGATTTGCACTCTCCAATAGATATGGAAAAAGCATCATAACAACCAAGTTGTAGATGACTACTTCAATTAGGTTGACTATGTTAGAATAAAAAGTGTACACCCCAACTATTTTTTTGTCAAAAGAAAAATCAAGAAAAAATCGCCCTGACAATAAAATGGTCTGAATACTCAAAGAACTGATAAAAAAGAAAATAGAAGTGCCTATTCCTTTTTTTATACTCTTAAATTCGATTTTCTCGCTTAAAAAAGTTTTTATCTTCAGATGTTTTCCTAAAAAAAGAATGCCCACTACAAGACCGATTGTGGAACTTAATATCCAATATTTAAAATAAACAACTAATTCAATTTTTCTGGAAGTCAAAAAGTCAAAAAAGGAAATGAGTATCCAAAGGTTTCTGATTAGAAGAACAATATTTGCCCCTATTGGTCTTTTTAATGCTGACAATAGCCTAAAACATTCCTGAGACAAATGTTCCGCAACCAGTACGGCAATGAAAATCCACAAATAAGAAATTTCTAAAAACCCATTGCCAAAAACAGCTATTAGAATAAGAGGAACAAAAACTAAATGGGAAACACTATAAAAAAAAAGTTGATTTTTGACATTATACTCAAGTGTTCTTCCTTTTTCGTATATACTTCTGGCAACTTGAACGTAATACTCAAATCCAATAATATAGATGCCATATCCCAATGCCGAGTTAAAAATCCCATAAATTCCCAAATTAGTTTCATCTTGAGAGAATTTCCCTAAAAAAATAACAAAACAAAATTTGAGTGCCAACGAAATACCCCTAATGAATAAATTAAGTAATGGTCGAACTCTCATGGTATTTATCATCGAAAAAACAAAACCAAATATTATAGAACCCAATTAATCGGCCCAAGAAAAAACATCCCTACTTAGGGGCGTACCTTTTTCCACATCTTGATTAAATTTTTTTCCCCGAATTTCTTTTAAATACTTTGGGTGCAACCCAAAACCGGGCCTTACGGATCTTATGTTTTTTTCACTTATAACATCCCCTTTTTTTACATCCTCAGCAACATAAAGGCTTCTCGCGAATCGCTTACCCTTAACTTGTTTCTCGGTCAACTCATAAGAAATTGTTCCTAAAGAGGATTCGGCAGCACGTACGGCATTTACCATTTCGGTAAATTCCCTTTCATCCAAGCTAAAATCGGCATCTGGCCCACCAATCGATTTGTTTAAAATAAAATGTTTTTCTATTACCCGCGCACCCAAGGCTATTGCCACTACTGGAACAGTGTTGCCCATTGTATGGTCAGATAAACCCACCTTTACATTGAAATCTTTGACAAATTGTTGCATCATTACCAAATTCGCCTGATCGATTGGTGCTGGATATGATGAAGTACATTTAAGAATCGTAATATCGTTGTTTCCAACATTTCTGCAGGTTTCAACAGCTAATGCAATGTCTTCATAGGAAGCAATCCCTGTAGACATAATAATAGGCTTTCCTTTACTTGCGGTATACTCAATCAATGGAATGTCCTGAATTTCAAAAGAAGCTATTTTATATATAGGGTTATCTATGCTTTCCAAAAAATCAACAGCCTGTTTGTCAAAAGGAGTTGAAAAACATACAAGCCCTTCTTCCTTGGCCGCTTTAAAAAGTTTCTCATGCCATTCCCAAGGCGTATATGCCCTTTTGTACAAATCATAAAGTGTTTCGCCGTCCCAGAGGGTACCTCCTTTTACGATAAAATCCTCCTTATCGCAGTCCAGTGTCATTGTATTTGCAGTATACGTCTGTAGTTTGATGGCGTCAGCGCCACTGCGTTTGGCTGCTTTTATAGTTTCGATAGCAGTATCGATACTTCCTCCATGGTTGGCGGACAGTTCCGCTACTATGAATATGCTATTTCTCATTTTTTTTCAATTTGTCTAACTATATTAAAAGCTTCGGCATAATTTACACCTACAGCCACACCCCATCGTTGTGCTTGAATTTCCAATGCCTCTGGTGATCTAGGATGAGGGAATTTTCTTTTTTCAAATTCATACGATTCCATCCCTTTTATCTTTGCGGCTAAATTATCTTTAGATACCTCTATGAAAAAATTTGGAATAAAATGTTTGGGATCAACACTCGCTCTCCATTCCGTACCCGAAGGGGTTTCAAATGTAATAATAGTGCTAACATCTTCATGCTCCATTGGTCTACAGGCCGTAATTACGGCCTCAAAAGTGTACTGGTGATCAATATTAACATCTCCACCATGATGCGTAAAAATCACTTCCGGCCCGTACTGTTCCTTTTCTTTCTCTATAACCTTAACAATATCTAAAAGGGGAACTGTGTCAAAACGGTTGTCCGGGAAATCATATATGCCCACGGAATTATAACCTATGGCTTGTTGTGCGCTTTGTATATTCTGACGGTGTACCTCTAATTCTTTTTTCCACTTATCAACATCCCTATTCTCACTTCTGGAAGTAAGCCCTTCTCCAAGAATTACGACTCGGGTTTCAATATTAAATTCGGCAATTAAGCGATTCATACTCGCCCCCAAACCCAAAAGCTCATCGTCAGGATGAGCTACAACAATCAGTATTTTTTTATTTCGTAGTGATTCTAACATTTGCTATAATCTCTTCACCTTTGAGAATTGCACTATCAAATTCAAATCTGAGATTTTCCGTTTTCAAGAAAGCCTTTGGATATCCAGGGCAATCTAACATACGTATATAATCATAAACCTTGTTTAAACTTTTCAGATTTGAGATATCGCTTTGTTCCGGTTTGCGCCTTTTAAACTTAACTTCTTCTCCTTGTTGTGGAATGGGGTTTAAATTTTTGTCTATTATTTCTTCTATCATCTCTTCTATTACTATACTAGATCTCTCAAAGATCTCTTTTGCCGTTCCTTCCAAGGACAATTCCTTCTTTAAATAAATGTCTCCAGTATCAATTCCAGCGCCTACTTTCAAAGCCGAAATTTTGGTTGCCTTTTTCCCCCTTACTATAAGATTTTGCAAAGGACTACCTCCTCGACCATAAGGTAAATCGGTCATATGAAAAACAACACATTCATAATTCTCGTAAATTTCTTTGGGAATGATGTAGGACCAATGTGGAATAAAAACAAAATCTGGAGAAATCTTGGCTAATGTCTCAACCGTAAATTCCTTTTTGTCAGAAATTAAGACCCACTTTATACTTGGAACTTTAACAGAAAGCTTTTCTACAAGATTTGAATTCCACTCTTTTTCTGTAAGAATTATGTTTATGCCTTTATATATCAAAACAATATCTCTTCTATTTCTTTCAATTAATATGTTTTAAGCCTATGGTCTAGATTTTTTAAATCTTTCCGTATAATCCGTGTTACTTACAAAATTAAATTTTGTCGGCACTTTATAGGGTTCCAACTTGGTTTTGCAATAAGCACGCAATTTTTTGCGGACATCTTTTTTGTCCGATCCCTCCAAAATCCGCACGTTGGCAACCACCGTTTGGCCTGTAATAAGGTTTTCTTCACCATAGACCGTGCAGTCTATAACATCCGGATGGGAAAGTAATGTTCCCTCGATTTCTATTGGAAGTACTTTCTCTCCACCAACATTAATTACCTCTTTTAATCTGCCCTTAATCCTTATATAATCCCCTTCTTTTTCCACAATATCTCCTGTCTTAAACCATCCATCTTTGGTGAAATTTTCCATTGAATGATTCATGTAGCCCATAATTTGGGTTTTACTTCGCAACCACAATTCCCCGTTCACAATCTTATGTTCTTGATCTGGGTCTTCCAATTTTATGAAAGTGCTAGATGAAGATTGACTGGTAGTTTTGATGATTCCCGTTTCACTTGTTCCAAAAGTTTGTAAAAACTTAACCCTTTTAAATGCAACTTTTAATCTAATCAGTAGACTCTCCGGCATGGCTTCCGTACCATACGTAATCATTCTTAACGAGGACAGGTCATAGTTGTTTATACATCCTGACATTAGCATTAAATTCAGAAAAGTAGGAGAGGTAGGCAAAATATTTATCTTAAAATCTTCAATAAGTCTACAGATTTCCTCAGGTTCCCTTTTAGCAGGGATTACTATGGTCGCACCAGTAGATAGACAATTGAACAAAGTGTTCAAACCTCCAATATGATCAAACATCAAAAAGACCAGAAAAGTAACCTTTCGTGGACGTTTATTTAAATAAACCGAAATTAGTTGATCCATATTATGGACCATCGCCTTGGGTCTACCAGTACTGCCACTACTAAATATTACAAGCCCACTGTTATTGTTCGTCTGCAGATTACGTATAAAATCGTGTTTCTCCCTTGTATTATTTGTTCTAATAACTTTGTCCTGTCTTAAATCAACAATGACATCAACATGGGCTTCTTCAATACGTTCATCAATTTCCGTTTGTACGCTTGTAGTAACGGGGACTACAATATTCTTGTTTTCATACAATGCAATCAGCCAAGAAATTGCCTCAAACGAATAGTCTCCCAAAAGAAGAACCGTTTCGCCTTTCGCTATATTGTAACGAGAAATACGATCCAACTTATCCAGAACTTCTTGATTTAAGGTCTGAAAATCATACTTTTTACCTTCAGAAACTATTGCTATTCTATCAGTGTAATTTTGAAACTGTCTTCTCATTGATTTTAACTTACCCCTCCAAGATAGACTACTTGTCCAGTAATAAATTCACTTTTAGGATTTATAAAAAACTCTATCACATTTAATACGTCTTCGAAGGTCCCTAATCTTTTTATGGCTTGTTGGTTCAACAATTCCCCAATCTTATTTTTTGGAACTGTTTTTATTAAATCCGTATACACGGGAGTTGGACCTACAGCATTTACGGTAATTCCCATTTCCCCAACTTCTTTGGCTAAAATCTTGGTTAATGATACCACTGCACTTTTGGAAGCCGCATATACCGCTTCCCCTTCCAAATTTAATGGAACCGCTACTGTAGAAAAATTAACGATTTTGCCTTTCTTTTTCTTGGACATTAGTTTCGCAACTTCACGAGAAAATAAAAAGGTCCCTGTAAAATTAGTGCTAAACAACTTCTCAACCGTGGCCTTAGGTGTTAATAAAAAATGATTCATGGATGCCATTCCGGCATTATTAATCAAAATATCTATGGTAGAGAATAATTTTCTGACAGAGGAAACCATTCTTTTTACCGCTATTTCATCGGAAACATCTAAAATAAAATGAGTGTATTTATCATGCTCTAAGTCCGTCTTAGAGCGACTACAACCAACAACGATGTCACCCGATTCAAGATAGTGCTCTGTTAAAAAACGCCCTATTCCTTTTCTGCTTCCCGTAATTACAATAACCCTGGGCCTATTATTCATATTCGTTTATCTTTTCTTCAATATAATCTGCCAAATACTTTATCGAAGAAAAAGGACTTACCCTACGTGACATTGCCTTTTCATCGGCCAAGGTTAACATCACATCCCATTCATCCTCTATCTCCTCTTCCAAACTGGTAATGAACATTACCAATTGAATGGACGTCAGCATACCATCACCTCCAAACAAACGGGTTTCTTCTGTTAGCTTTCCATCAAATACAATATTTTCCTCATTTAGAAAATCACCCAGTACTTGCATCACTAATTTATTTGCACCTCTACTCATTATTGTTTTTATTTAAGTTTTTTATGAACGTCTTATAATTTGAAGGTATCTCATTCCAAGAATTACGATTTAATCGATAAATCCAATGAGGGTTATCCTCTTCTATCTTTTTGAATCCTAGTATTTCATTTAACTGTATTGCGGTAATATTTTCTTTATGGACACTTGCCAGTATTACCTTTGCGGACAATCTTCCAAAAACCCACTTAATAAAAACAAATCCCAAACGCAATCCTAATCCAAAATAAGTGGGATTCAAAAAACACCCCCATTCCCCTTTTTTAATTTGCTCATTCCAGTTCACAATGTAAATACATCCTATTATTAGGTCTTCTTTAATAACTGCATGGTAAAGCTTAGACTTATCATTCTTCAGCGCATCAACAAAAGACAAGTGATTCTCCAATGAAATAATAGCGTTGTCCAACATCCATTTTCTTACTTCCTCATGATTTCTATACGTCAAAACCTCCTTTTTTTGCTCCAAAGTTAAATCAACGTAGTTGACTAAGGTATATCCATCGATTATAATTGGGGGTTCAGATGTCATAATGATTTAAATGCTTTGATATATCTTTTGGGGATTTCAGAATACAAATTTATGTCTATTCTATCTTGATTAAGTAAGCTACTTTTTATCTTTATACCTCTTTTCATTTCTCTCATGTAGCCTAACCCTATTTCTGGATTTTTCTTGGTCATGTTGAAATACTGCTCCTTCTGATTTTCGGCATAATACCCGACTAAGAAAGGAAGTCCCACTGCCATTGCCTCAAAACTGACCGAACTTGCAGGAAAAACGCCAAAATCCGCAATTTGCATACTTTGTGCCATTTCCGATGCTGAAAGTCCTTTCAAAACATTGATTTCTTTAGTGCTGGTTGATATTGCACCGTTTAATTTGCTTTCATGCAAAAACGCGGGACCAATAACAATATCAACAATCTTGATCTGTCCTAACTTTTCCAATTCGGTTACAACAAATGTCGTTAGATTATAGGTGTCCGCTCCGCCAATACAAACCAGACAACGTTCCAATTTGGTTCGTTTTCTATGTGCAATATCCAAAAAAGGTTTTCGTAGAAGGGCATAATCTTGCCCTAACAATAACTTGGTGTAGGGTTCAATACTAAAGTTTTCCTTTTTTTGACCTGTACCATGATTTATTACAAAGTCCGCTACATAATGTTTGTTATGCATATCATCCACACAAACCAGTTTGCACCCCTTTTTCTTGATTTCTTTTTGATAATCGGTGCTAAAAAAATAATTATCCAAAACCACTATATCTCCCGGAGGTACGTAAGCAAGAAATTCCTCCAAATGAAAGTTGCCGTCTTCATTTAGTTTGATGAAATTTGTACATGTTTTTGCTATTTCATCCTTTACATATTGATCGGCAAAACGGGTTGCAAACATGCAATTGAAATCATCTTTAAGCATATCTGCTAGTGCCAAGGAGCGTACAATATGCCCCAAGCCTATTTCGGAATTCCCATCCGCTCTAAAAAAAACGTTTTTTTTCGGCATTAAATCATTTTATTTTTTAAAATGAAAACTGCTTTTGCCATTTCTAAATCCTCGTAGTCATCTATATCAATAGCAGACTTCCAATCCAAAGGAAAAAATCTATGACCATCCCCATAAAAACTGCCCTGTTTAATAAGTTCCTCTGTTTTCGCCACCCAAATTGCACCGGTAGGACAATATAACTTATCCAAGTCCTGACTTCTTTGAGCCGCTTCATCCTCAAAAAGCCTGATGTACGTATTGTTCTTTGTAATCTTAAATGCCCACCATGGATTCATCCATCCAAAAGCGAATGAGCTTATCAAAAAGTTTAAATCATTTTTAGAAAAATACTCTCCAAATTCCAAAATGTTATTACTGTCTCTTATGGGACAATTTGCCATTAGTTGAAATACGGTATCATAGTTTTCCCCTTTCTCCTTTTGCAATCTATTCAAGGTATATATCGTAGCCTCACTAACAGTAGAAAAATCATCTGTCTTATCTTCTCTTAGAAAAGGAACCTCTGCACCATAAGACACGGAAATATCGGCTATCTCTTCACAATCAGTACTAACCATCACTTTATCAAAACAGTTGGCCCCTATTGCCGCCTCAATTGTATATGCTATTAATGGTTTGTCAAAAAATTCTATTATGTTTTTTTTTGGTATGCGTTTACTCCCTCCTCTAGCTGGAATTATTGCTACTGTATTTTTATTTTTTACCAAATTGTCCATCCACTATCATATATTAAATTATGTCCTGTCATACCTAATGAGTTATCGGACACAAGAAACTCTAAAGGGTTTGCAACTTCGTTAAGCTCCAGCATTCTACTTTGGGGATTGAGAGCGCTATATTTTTTGATAAAGTCCTGGGGTGCTCTCCCCTTTACTCCTCCATATGAGATGCAATTCACCCTGATTTTTTTATCCGCCAGTCGTACAGCCAATTCTTTTGTAAGATGGATTTGGGATGCTTTGGTGACTCCATATTGGATTGGGGACTGTCTGGTAAAGTCATCGTATAAATTGGGCGTAGGAGCCACAACACCATAAATAGAGGAAATAAAAATTATGTTTCTCAAGTCTTTTCCGTACTCGGAATTTATAATTTTAAAGGTCATCTCGTAAGGAATGGCTACTCCTAGTTTAAATTCTTCTACAATATTTTCAACTGAACTGGTGCCGTCTTCCCTAATTGCCAACGTATCTAATGATCGTGCATTATGAACTATAACGTCAGGACGTATTTTTTCCTTATCGAAGAATTCACTAAAACGTTCGAGATAATCATTAGATAAAAAATCAATCTCTATTAAAAACAAATTGCTTTTTAACCTATCTATTTCCCGTTCTTTTAAAAGCCGTTCTTTTTTCTTCTTATTTCTCGTTGTAACTATCACCTTGTGTCCTTTTTTCAAAAGACAAGCCACCAGTTGTTTTCCTATAAGCCCTGTGCCACCGGTAATAACAATTGTTTTACAATTATTTGTTTCCATTCTCAATAATCTCAATAATCTCTAAAACCTCTGTATTTGAGAAATTTTCCCTATTTCCATGAATAAAATGGATAAAATATCTCAAAGACTCTCTAAAGGCAAAAAAGGTATCTTCAAAAAGCAATTTCTTACGACCCTTTTTCCCATAGAGCGATATTTGCAATGGGGCTTCAATAGCCCCTGTAACGGTAAACGTTGCAGTAAGATTGGACCATTGGACATGCACTTTTTGAATGTTTTTATCTGTAATCAGTCTTTTTACTTCCCTTAGCTTTCCTCGTTTAGGAAACATTTTTACTACAGGTTCTATAATATGTATGGCATACTTGTTCCAGTCTTTCATTATCGTAGCTTCAACATAATCATACTCGTTTTCGGTGAAAACGAAATCAAATTCTTTTGCAAATCTTAAAGAGGAACAGGTAAAGATTATCTGATTTTCGTCTTTTGCCATTTTAAAAATCTCCTCTGCATCTTTATGGGAAAAAGCTAAAGGCTTGTCTATGAAAATAGGCATTCTGGCCTCAATGAATGGTTTGGCAAATTCCAGATGATTTTCTGCGTCATCCCTGGCCAATAAAACAGCATCGACGAAATCTATCAAATCTTCTTTCTCTTTAACTATGGTTCCTATTTTCGAAAAACCCGAGACCTGATTGGAAATTTCATCGGACTGTGTCCAAATATGCGTCACCTCAGCCAAATCCGTAAGAAAAGAATCGGGAAATTTTTCCTTTTTCAAGTATTGGGGGATTACATCAAAAGGGCAATGAAAATTATCATTGAAACCATTAAAAATAGAGCTCCAAGAATATGGATGCCCATTCCCTTTACTTAACCCGATCACCCCCAATTTTAACTTTTTACGCGCTTTTATATTTGCCACTTTGAAGGATTTAAAAGGTCCTTGTTCTTTACTTTGAACCTGTCTATTTGAGAAAAAACAGAAGAATCAATGATTGTATTTACTGCCCGAATATTACTTTCTAATTGATCAACGGAATCAACTCCAATTAAAACCTTATCGACATATTTCTTTGAAAGGGGATAATTAATTGCTAATTCATGCTTGGAGATTTCATGGGAATTACAAAAAGTATCTATTTGTTCCAATTCGTCTTTTAATTCCAATAAATTCCCACTTAAATCTTTGATGTCTTTAAAAAAAAGGCCCTGTAGGAACGATGACCTTGTGTGAATCTCCATTCCTTTCTTTTTTGCCTTATCCAAAATCTCGTATCGTTGGTCATGATTATCCAACAAATTAAAAGGAAGCTGTATTAAATCAATACAATCTAAAGAAAGTATTTTTTCTATCTGTTCATTAGAATAGATGGAAACTCCTATCTTTCCAACCTTGTTATCAAGCTTAAGTTGTACTATTTCTTCATGGAATTTATTATAGTTGACCATGAAATCTTCAAAGGAATGAAACATATAACTATATAGCCTTTGAATCTTAAATAAATTGAGCAAATTGTCTACCCTCTTGATCAATATAGGGTTTTGTTCATTGCTAGAACTAGAGTATTTAGTGATAATCTCAAAGCGATTGTTTGAACTTGAATGATACTCTGAAATGATGCGATGAGAATCTCCATAAGCCTCTGCCGTATCCAACGTACGAATTCCCAATTCATAGGCCCTATCCAGAATTTGGAAAACACTTTTTTTGCTTGGCCTTCCCTTTATATTATTAATACCATACTTAATGCCAAACTGAACTGTTCCGAGTATGATTTTTTTAGTGTTCAACAAAAGTCAAAACTTTATCTATTACATAATCTTGTTCTTTTTGGCTTAATGAAGGATACATTGGAAGACTAAGACACCTCTCATAGTAATTCTCCGAATCGCTTAACTCTGCATCGGAATATCCTATTTTTTTGAAATACGGCAATCTGTGAACAGGTATATAATGAATTTGAACATATATTTTGTTCATTCTCAGATATTCATATATTTCTGCTCTTTTCTCCACTTCAATTACAAAAAGGTGATGCGCATTATAAGAATTGGGTGGTAGGGCTTGGTATTTTATTTTTCCTTGAAATGCTTTTTTGTACCTGGTAGCAATTTCATTTCTCCTAATAACCCCCTCGGGATTCTTTTTCAGCTGGGTTATCCCCAACGCGGCCTGGATGTCCGTTAACCGATAATTAAATCCGAGCTCTTGCATTTCATAGTACCATCCACCATGATTCTCCGTCATGTTTTCTTTGGTGATTCCATGGGTCCTTAAAGTGGAAAGCTTCTTGTATAAAGCTTTGCTGTTGGTGGTGATCATGCCCCCTTCTCCACAAGCGATATGTTTTACGGGATGGAAAGAGAACACCCCGATATCGGCATAATTCGCGTTCCCGCACATTTGCTTATTCCCAGAAGAGTCGGTAAAGTCTCCGCCAGGCGCATGGCAAGCATCTTCTATAATCCATAAATCGAACTCATCGGCTAGCTTTCTGAATTCTTCCATATTAACCGGAAGACCGGCAAAATCAACTGGAATCAGCCCTTTAAAAAACCCTTTAGGCTTACTTTCCAAAAGTTCCCTGGTTTTTTCCAATGACAACAAATACGTGTTAGGGTCAATATCTGCGAACCACACCTCTGCGCCCACATATCTGGCACAATTGGCAGAGGCGGCAAATGTAATTGGACTGGTTATAATTCGTTCGCCCTTTTTCAATCCCAGAGCGATCACACCAAGATGAAGCCCTGCCGTTGCGTTATTTACCGCAATTGCATATCTGGCACCTACATATCTAGCGAAGGCTTCTTCAAATTCCGAAATCTTGGGACCTTGCGTTAAATAGTCTGCCTTTAAAACAGAAACCACCGCTTCAATATCTGAATCATCAATGTTCTGCCTGCCATATGGTATTGAATCAATGCCCATCTAAATCAAAAATGTTGGGTCAACATGAGTTTTAATCAATTCCCTCAATCCTTCTACGGACTCCCATTCGTCATTGTTGCCTGAATTGTAGCTGAAACCATGAGGTACTTTTTCAGCCTTAAATTCATTGATGAAATCTTCAACCTTCCAATTTGGTGTAGACGGGATGATGGCAAAATATTTGCCAAGGTCGTATGTATAAAAGGAATCAGAAGGGGTAATCATTTCTTCGTGAATCTTTTCGCCCGGACGTATCCCAACAACAGGCTTTTCACATTCCGGGCCAATGGCCTCTGCAACATCCAAAATTCTATACGACGGTATCTTAGGAACAAATAATTCACCTCCCCATGCATTTTCCAAAGCATGCATAACCATGTCTACTCCACCGGATAGTGAAATGTTGAACCTAGTCATATTTTTATCGGTTATGGGCAAAATGTTGTCTATTTTTTTTCTTTTTATAAAAAACGGTATGACGGAACCATTTGAACCCATGACATTACCATAGCGAACCACTGAAAATCGAATTGGATTATTTCCCTTTATATTATTCGCCGCAATAAATAGTTTGTCCGAGGTAAGTTTTGTTGCACCATACAAGTTAATGGGGGCACAAGCTTTGTCGGTTGAAAGCGCAACCACTCGTTCAACATTCGTTTCAAAAGAGGCGTCCACAACATTTTGGGCGCCTCCAATATTGGTTTTGATGCATTCCTCTGGGTTGTATTCCGCTAAATGCACATGTTTCATTGCCGCGGCGTGAATTACATAATCAACACCCTTAAAGGCCCTGATCAATCTGGCCTTATCGCGAACATCACCAATAAAAAAACGTATTTGAGGATACTTTTCTATGGGATACTCCTGAGCCATTTGAAATTGTTTTTGCTCGTCCCTGGAAAAAATAATAAGTCTCCTAATTTCAGAGTGATTGGTGAGGATATAATCCGTAAGGGCTTTGCCCAAAGAACCGGTACCTCCCGTTATCAATAAAGATTTGCCCTCGTAAAACATATTTTTGTCAATATTTTATTCGCTTTTTTGATATTCTTTTAAATAGCTATTTAAATTCCTTATCGCCAACATAATAATTGTCAGTACAAGAAATGCGATTGGCGAAACAAACTTATAGCTCTTCCAAAATCCTTTCTGTTTTACCCCCCTTGCCGGAAAATCACTGATAACGTTTAAAATCGAGGTCTTGTTTGCCCTCTCTTTGTTCAATACCACGAGTCGGTCTTTTAAAATATCACGTTCTTGTACCAGTTCCAACTCTTTGTTTTGAGCCCCTCCATTTTCAGCCAGGTTTATACTAGTGCCTTGCATGGGCTTACCGGCCTCTTTTTCAAGGACCCTTTTGTACAATTGCTGTAACGAATCTATCTCTAAGAGTTGTTGGTTATAGATATTTTCCTGTAAATCCAAATTTTCATCATTTATTCGCTTTTGCAATTTAAAATATTCATTTGCCGAGATTGATGCAATAATCGCTGGTTGGACCTTTTTGGCAGTACTATCATCAGTGGCAACTATTGATATTTGGTGGAACCTTGCATCCATGGAGTTAAAGTTCTCCAAATAACTCTGGTAGTCCAGTGCCTTTACGGTAGTGGTGTCCAACTCTCGAATGAATTCATCAAAAAGTTGAATTTTTTGATTTTCGTCGGAATACGAATCCACAAAAACTTTCTTTATGGTAGCGGCCTCACCAACGGAAATTTCCAATACCCTTGATAGCGTCAATGAATCTTTGGCCTTGGCCAAGTCATTGTAAAAATCAATATTGTTATATAATTGTTGTACACTGTTAAAGTTGGGCTCCACTACCATTTTGGAAATATACTTTGGGGTTTTGTACATATCCGCCAAGAACCCTCCAACAGCACCAACAACAACGGCAATCGTCAGTACAACAAAATTCTTTTGCAGAAAAAGAAGAAAAGTAATTATAGCATGAAAAATTCCGCTGAAAATCGATCCAATGAAATCGAACAGCTTCTGAAAGCCTCTTCCAATCAATTGGAACAATTGTCCTAAGTCTATTTCGTCTGAAGTGTTTTTTACAGGTTGCTCAGCCATTTTTTATGAATTGAATAGTTGTTCCAAAATTTTATCTGTAATCAAATAGGTCGGTTTTACCCCTGCTGTCCCCAACCCACCGGATGCCAAGGTGCTTCCAGTTTCCAAGGGGTTGTCCGAAGCATAATACGCATACCTGACCTTAATATCCTTACGTATGCTTTTACGAATCTTGGAGGCAGATTGGATGGCCTTTTGGTAATGGACCCCCTCCATCTCCAAGCCTATGACATTCCAAGTGGATTCGTAAAAAAAACGGAGAATATCCTTGTTCTGCAATGAGGTTCCCAAAACCGTGACCATGGTACCTTCAAAAACCTGCAGACCATAGCCTTCAAAATCAGCCGCACAAAGTTCATTTTTGAAGGGATAATTGTCCGCCGTACCTTCAAAAATATGTGCTGAAGGAATCATCAAGTCCCCTTTTTTGCCATCCAAAATCCCTGCTTTGCCCATTATGGAAATGGAAAGGACGTCCAAAAAGTGCTTTTTTCCATCAACCTCATAAGGTTTCAACAACTCATCAATGGTCTCAAAAGCTTGTTCGCCAAATGCATAATCCATGACAAATATAAGGGGTTTACTGGCCTTGTCCTTTGTTTTTGGAAATGCATAGCAGCAAGCGGCTTCATTGAACTTTGCCGTATCGAAAAGCTGTACATCAATGTTTGCCCCTGAGGTATCATCAATATAGACCATTCCATTTTCCCCTGCCACCTTCAAAACCTTTTCTTGAAGCGCCTCCTTTTTATTAAGACTAAGGGTTTTGTAAATGTCCAGGGCCTCTGTTTTTGGTAGTTCCTCCTTTAGTGCATTTCGGGCAAAAAGCGTGTTCATAACGCTGTGCATATTCGCGCTGATAATATGGATGGGACGGTTGATCAAATCCAATTCGAGCATTTTTTCCTTAACGGTGATTGCCCAGCGTTCCCCATGGATATGGTGCCCCAAACTTTCCCTGAGCAAGGGACTGAACGTAATGGTCCTTTTATTTCCCGTAGTCTGTTCCTCAATGGACAGTTTTCCCAGCCAATAGATAATTTCAAGAAAACGGTCTTTTTGCTTTTCCGTACTTAGCTTGTTGTGCACTTCCACAACTTCCTCAAAAGTCCTTCCCAGGATATTGGCGGCATGGATCAAGGCAACTTCCCGGGCGTGCTCGGTTTTCTTCCTGCTTTGCACAAAGGCAACCAATTTATCCCAATCCCGTACGGTGGATTGATCTTCCTCAAAAAAGACCCGTTCACAAATTTTGTTCGATTCTATAAAGAGAAAGGTAAGATGGGTAAGAATATCATAGATGTCCGATCGCCCCCTGGTAATCTCAATATTCATCTGTTCCTCGTCGATCCGATAACAGTTCCTTCTTCTTTTTGGGGGAATAATAGGCTTTAAATGTGATTTTGAGAAGCCTTCATCAGACGTTAAATTGATAAAGCGGCATTGCTCTATCCCATCCGGCAAACGTTCCAAAACATAAATCAATCCATTGAGCTCCCCTTTTTCCTCTGCCACTGAGCCATATATTTCCGGCCTAAGGACAAGAAGTGCATTTTTAAGGGCATTCCCAGAGACTCCGGAGGGTTTGTAAAACCCCCGGTTGAACAAATGTCTCATGGTCACGTACAAACGTTCAATGGCATTTGTGGACTCCTGGGCCCTTGTCGTTTCCTTTGTTTTGGCGTCCATGTAATTATTTCCGCACAAAAATACACGAATTGGTCATAACTAAACCCTACGAACTCAAGACGAGTTCGTATTTATGGGAAGTATTGCATAAAGTAAGGTCTTTATGTATTCTTTTTTGTACAAACCTGCCCGCGGTAAAACACGCCTTGCTTACAGCTAAATGGTATAGGATTGAAGGGAATCTGCCAATTTTCGGTCGTTGGACAAGCGCTGGATCTTGTTCTGGCCCCCCAATTTTCCAATGGACTTCATATAGTTCTTGAATCCGTCCTTTTCAATACAGGATACTTTTAGTGTCTGAAGGATTTTTCCGTCAATCAAATCAAAATAATAGCTGTTTTGGTCCTGGAGGGATTGATCCAGAATTGCTATGAACTTTTCCATGTCCGAAGGAAGCTTCCCAAATTCTATCAACCATTCATGATAGGGAAGTCCGCCATCCGTTGGCGTAATTTGTGGGGCCACGGTAAACTCGTTCACTTCAGCATCCGTGTTTTTGATGCCTTCCTGCATGGCCTGTTCCACTTCCTTGGCGATAACATGTTCCCCAAAAGCGGAAATAAAGTGCTTAATTCGCCCAGATACTATTACTTTAAAGGGTTCCAAAGAAATAAACTGAACGGTATCCCCTAGGTTATAGCTCCAAAGCCCGGCATCCGTGCTAATGATCATAACATAATTAACGCCCAATTCCACCTCCCCAATGGTCAGGCGTTCAGGGTCCGGCCCAAAAAAATCGTCTGCTTTTACGAACTCATAAAAGATACCTGAATTCAAAAGTAAAAGCATCCCTTTTTCCCTTTGGGTATCCTGATAGGCAAAGAACCCTTCGCTTGCCGGAAAAAGTTCAATGCTGTCCACGGGCCTACCGATCAACCCTTCAAACTTGGCCCTGTACGGTTCATAATTCACTCCCCCATAAATGAAGAGCTCAAAATTCCCAAAGAGCGCTCCAACGTCCTTACCGTGTTTTTCCTTAAGCTTTTCAAAATACATCTGCACCCATGAAGGTATTCCCGCAATAACGGTCATATCCTCATTTTCGGTCTCCTCTATTATGGCATTCACCTTGGTTTCCCAGTCTTCAATACAATTGGTCTCCCAACTGGGCAAACGGTTTTTTTGCAGGTAGTTGGGGACATAATGGGCAGATATACCGGATAGCCTCCCCATTTTTATACCTCCAATCTCATCAAGTTCCGGGCTGCCCTGCAAGAAAATCATCCTTCCATCCACAAACTTGGAATTTCGGGTTTCATGAATATAGGTTAGGATGGCGTCCCTGGACGCATTTACCTGATGTTTAATGGATTCTTTGGTAATGGGAATGTACTTTGCTCCCGATGTAGTGCCCGAGGTTTTGGCAAAATACAGGGGCTTTCCCGGCCATAGGATATCCGTTTTTCCTTCTTTGATGAGTTCTACATAGGGCTTTAATTGCTCGTAATCCCTTATAGGGACGTTCTTTACAAAATCCTGATGGGTTTTGATATTGGAAAAATCATGGTCCATCCCAAACTTTGTCCCCTTGGCGCGTGTAATCAATTCTTCAAAAACCCTCTTCTGCGTGGTAACGGGATTCGCTATCCACTTAAGGTTTCTCCTTACGATCCTGCGGGCAAAAATTTTGGCGGCGAACGACTTTAGGGACATAACGCTAATTAAAGTCAATAAAATCTGCAGGGTCTTTTGGTTTTCCGTCCAGCCATAGTTCAAAATGAAGGTGGGGCCCTGTGGTAAGTTCCCCAGTATTGCCAACGGATGCAATAACTTCTCCCGAGCGCACGAGATCCCCTTGGGACTTGCTTAAGGAACCATTATGTTTATAAACGGAAATAATGTTGTCCCTGTGCTCCAGGATAATGACATAGCCCGTTTCTGCCGTCCATTCCGAAAAAATCACGGTCCCATCCGCAACTGCTTTTACAGGAGAGCCCTGAGCTGCCACAACATCAATGGCGAAATGCTTTTTTTCCGCCTCAAAACCTTGGGATATGGTCCCTGTCACCGGGGGGAAAAGCGCATTGCCAAAATCCTCCAGATTTCGTTCGAACAAATTGTATTTATCTTCCAAGGCCACTTCTTCCCGTAATCTTAAATCTTGTTCAATGGGATCCAGGTTAACTTTTGAAGGATCCAACTTATAGCGCTCAAAGAGGGAATCACGATTGGTTTCATTGTTCTCCACCTCCCCACGGAGTACCAACCGCACATTGTCTAAATACCTGTTGGTATAATTTAGGACGGTGACCAGGGAATCGGTCCTATAGGTAAGTTCGGTAGCCTGTCTTTTGAGCCTTGTTGAGGAATATCCCGGAATATATTCCCGGAGCGGGGTAAAGGCTATCAATAAAGTGGTCAGGCCAATTAAGACAATAATGAATAGCGTACCGGTAACAAAAACATTGAGTCTGTTCAGTTTAAAGGAAATCTTCTCTTCGAAGGTACTCTCATTAAGTATCACCAATCGATACTTATGCAGCAGTTTTTTTTTGATTTCCCTTCTCTTCCTTTTCTTGTTTGCCATGGACGCAAAGATAATTTTAGATTTGACTTGTTGGGCCAAAACACCGAAGTTGTAAAAGTTTTTGGAATTTACAAGTAGTTTTATGCTTTCCTTTACAATGTTTATGGCCCAATTTCGTTCTTTAACAGCAAAGCACATGGGTTTTTTGTATTTTTACAACCTTAACAAGAGAATTTAACAATATGATTTCCCTATCTTTTTTTCTAGGTATGCTTGGTCCTTGGCAAATTGTCCTTATAGTTGTGGTGGTTCTTTTGCTTTTCGGAGGAAAGAAAATCCCAGAGCTTATGCGAGGGCTTGGTAGTGGTATCAAAGAATTTAAGGATGCCTCAAAGGAAGATGAAAAGTTGGAGGATAAAAATGGGGCAAGCTCCTAAAGGGAACTTTCTTACGCTATCCTTGATTTAAAATCTTCTGGAATTTCGCTTTTACAGCACTTATTTTCCATTTCACAACAAAAATTAATTTACTTATAACCAAGGCCTTAATTTGGCGTTAACGTTTTGGCAGGTATCCGTTGAATTTCGTTGTCGCAAGGATTCATGCCCAGTCCTAATCTTTAATGTAATGAGGCTTTTCTTGGTATCCCTTTTTTCTCTTGGTTTAATCTCCCTAAAAGCCCAAGAGGTTACAGTTACCGATCTTCAAACAACTATGGAAGAAGAGGTATCGCTCAACCCCACTATTGATGAAGTAGGTACTGCTGATTTTGCTCACAAGACCACTACGTCATCCCCAATCCAAAATAGAACGGCCAAAAAGCTATTAAAAATAGCGGATAAGGCATTTGATAATATGTGGTATTCGGAAGCTGCCGAACACTATGAACAGGCTTTTTCCTATATGACTGGTGTTCCGGCCATGCAAACGCTGCAAAAGGCTGCGGACTCCTATTATTTTATAGGGGATATGGAAAATGCTTCCAGGTGGTATAAAGTCCTTTTTGAAAATTATGAAGACGTTCTATCCAAAGATGACCTATTCAAATATTCACATGTCCTTAAGGGCATTGGAAGAAAGCAAAATGCGGATAGGGTCCTAAATATTATAGCCGGAAAGGATTTTGAAAATACGACCCCAAGTTATCTCAAGTACCGGGAACAGATTGTGCTCAAAAACCTAAAGATAAACACCAAGTATTCGGAGTTCAGTCCCATCTCCAAACCTGACGGGCGAATCGTTTTTTCTTCTTCGGCCGATACGGGATTCTTAAAAACCAAACGGTATAAATGGAACAATCAACCATTTCTGGATCTTTACGAGGCCAAAACAAAAGGGGATGGTTACGAGTTCAGTGATGTGAAAAAATTGTCAAAGACCATAAACACAAAGCATCATGAAGCCTCTGCTTCGTTTTCCCCGGATGGAAATACCATGTACTTTACCCGAAACAATAACAACAGAAAAAAAAGGGACAAAAAGAACGTTAACCATTTAAAGATTTTTAGGTCCAAATATGACAATGAAAAATGGGGTCCGGCAAAAGAGGTTTCCTTTAACAACGAGAATTACTCTACGGGCCATCCAGCCCTTAGCAAGGACGGAAAGCAGTTGTATTTTGTATCCGATATGCCCGGGGGGTATGGCTACACTGACCTTTATGTTGTGGATATTGATGAAAACGGCACCTTTTCGGAGCCTAGGAACCTTGGGCCGGAAATCAATTCCACCAGAAAGGAAATGTTCCCGTTTGTTACCGAAGATAAGCTCTACTTTTCCTCCAATAGAAAATCCGGGCTGGGCGGACTGGATATCTACCAAAGTAATATTGGGAACGGTGTTGCCGAAAAACCCATAAATCTGGGCAAGCCCTTTAACAGTATTAGGGACGATTTCTCATTTATGCTCCTAAAGGACAAGGAAACCGGTTATTTGGCTTCCAACAGAAAAGGGGGGAAGGGTGATGATGACATTTATTACTTCAAAATGGAACAGCCCGAAAATAGTATTGAAAACAGGAACCGTGTTAATGGAATGGTCATTGATGCCGTCACCGCTGCGCCTGTGCCAAATGCGAATGTTACTTTATTCGATTCCAATAATCTTAAGATTGCTGAATTGGAAACTGGGGAAGATGGGGCTTTTAAACTTGAAAACTTGATTTCAAACTACAATTATACCCTCGCCATTACCAAAGACGATTATCAGGAAGCCCTGGAGTCCGTAACCACCAAAGACAATATTGAAATTACGTTTACACACAAACTAAGGCCTGCAGATGCCATAGTGGCCCAAAATGCGGAAGGCCTTCCCGCATTCAAGACCAAAGCCGTATACTTCAATTTTGATAGCTCCAACATCCGTGAAGATGCCAAAAAGGAATTGGATAGATTGGCAGATTACTTAGTGGATAATCAAAATATAAAACTGAAGATTGAATCGCACACAGATTCCAGGGGTAGTGCCGTTTACAATAAGTACCTATCTGGAAAACGTGCCCAGGCATCCAAGGATTATCTGTTGTCAAAAGGCGTATCCGCCGATCAAATTGTCAGTGCCGAGGGATATGGGGAAGACCGATTGTTGAACGATTGTCATGATGGTGCCTCTTGTTCAAGGCAGGCACACCAGTTGAATAGGCGTTCGGAGTTCATTTTTGTGTACGAATAGAATAAACCACACCAATACACAACACTGAAAAGGCGGGAAATTTCCCGCCTTTTTTATTGCACTCTCAGTGTTTTTAGAATGGCTTCAAGCTCAAACATATAATCCCTTTTTTGGGTGGAAGGGGCAAAGGTAAAGCCCTCCACGATCAGCTTACGGCTATTGTTTTGATCATTCAGGATATAGGTCAAAAATGGGCCTGCCATAGGATAACCGTTTATTTCCCATATCCCTCGGGCCTCAGCGCCCTTTAGGCCGCCAACCTCGGCAGGGAACAAATAGGGGGCAAAGGCTTTTTCCGTTATCATAAAAGTGCCATCATCCGGTCCGGGAATATATTTTTTACCTATGGAATCGCGCATGGAAACAATGTCCCGTACAAAAGTGGAATCATTGGAAAAACTACTTTCTGGCATACTGTACACCACAATGTTCATATTGCCTTTGGGAATTTGCCTGTCCAACCAAACAAAGTTGGCCTCCTGTTTTCCCACCCTATACGCAGAAGGAATGGTCATGGATACACCAAAAGTCTCTTGTAGCGCCTTCTCCTTGTTCAATGAGCGTTTGAATCGTTCCTGGGCTTCGGATATTTCAATCCTTTTAAATTCGGTTATGGCGTTTTCAGCTACACTTTCAAGACCGCCGACCAGTTCTGCATAATTTGTTCCTTTTACCACAGCCACTTTTTGGGGCTGGGCATATACATCCGTTTTGACATGGGAAACCGTAACGGAATCCTGCTGCACGAACAGTACAGATCGGGAATGGGCAGTTGCCCCCAAAAACACATTGGGGGGGATCTGTGTCAAGGATAGGATGGGCTGTTCCGGCATTAAGCTCAGGGCAGGCCTGGCAAAAAGTTCACGTACCTTGTCCCCAATGGCACCCCTCCACAGTTCATTGTCCATAACCACCATCACGGAGTTAACGCTCCCTGTGGAAGGCGGTAGAAAACGTTCTTTTTTTTTGGATTCCTTACAAGAAATGGCCACCAGCAATACCGCTGCGACCCATAGTGTTCCCAGATTTTTCATGCTCCTAATTTACGAAGAACAATTGCACAGTCTCAACTTTGTTCCCGGTTTCAGGTTGTTACCGCGAATACCGTTCCATTCTCGTAAGTTTTCAATACTAATTCCTGGATATTTTCTGGAAATGGTCCAAAGGGAGTCCCCGGATTGAACTTCGTGCACCTTGGAAGGGTCGTTGGGAAGTGCAATTGGTTTGGGTTTGGGTTGATTCGTGGCCACCGCTTTAGGCTGTGTTGTGGTAACGGGTTTTCTTGGATAAATGGTCAAGCGCTGTCCAATACGGAGGTTATTGCTTCGCAATCCGTTCCATCGTTTGATCTGACTTATGCCAACACCGTACCGTTGGGCAATTTTCCCCAAATAATCCCCACTTTTTACCTTATACCGAATACGATCACTGCTATTGACAAGGCGTGGAAGGGGTTTTTCCTGTTTGTCCAGCTCAGTCTTTGCGTAAGCGTAGATGGCCTGTTCATTGGATACGAATTTGCCCATATGTTTCACCGGAAGGCGCAAGGTATAGGTCTTTCCCTTTACTTTGGGGATGATATTCAATTTGTATTGTGGGTTCAGTACTTCAAGTTCTTCTTTGGAAACCCCAACCAGGCTCGAAATCTGATCAAAGGTAATGAGCTCCTTTACATGAACGGTATCCGTTTCAAAATAGGGCCTCTCAATCTTTTCACCCTTTAAGCCGTGCTCTTCGGCATACTCAAAAAGATACATGGCCGCCAAAAAAGCCGGTACGTAACCTGCCGTTTCACGTGGAAGGTTCCTACGGATGTTCCAATAGTTTTTATATCCTCCCGAACGACGGATGGCCTTATTGACATTTCCGGGGCCGGAATTGTAGGCCGCTAAGGCCAAATCCCAATCGTTGAATATGTCATACAATTTGGCCAGGTATTTGCCCGCTGCTTTGGTTGATGCGATGGGATCACTACGTTCATCCACATAGCTACTAACATCCAATCCGTATATCTTTCCCGTGGAAAACATAAATTGCCAAAGGCCTGTAGCGCCTACCCTGGACTTTGCCCTGGGATTAAGTGCAGACTCCACAATGGCCAGATATTTAACTTCCAAAGGAATATTTTGATTGTCCAACTCTTGTTCAAACAACGGAAAATAGAATTGGCTTGCCGTTAACATGCGTTGCATTAGCCCCCTTTTTTTGGTCAAAAAGGTTTTTATCACCCGTTCCAAGGAAGGGTTGTAAGCAATGTTGAACGGTGTTTTTTCATCCAACCGTTGTAAGCGGGCCTTTAAGGTATCCGTAGGGAGTTCCAAGAATTCCGTGGTGTCCACATCCATTTGGGTAACCTGGGCATACATTTCCTTGAAATAATCCTCGTGTTTTGCCAGTTCCTTTAGCCAAAGGCTGTCATAAGTATAGGCTTGCGCCATATCCTTGAGCGAAGCTTGTTCGGTTTCCGTTTTTGCCACTGGAACCTGTAAGGAAGCATCTTGAATAGTGTTGTCCTGGGTTTGTAGCAGAATGGGCTGCTCCCTATTCAAGGAATCAACCACTACGTTTAGGCTATCTTTTTTTTCTTCTTGGGCACTTAGCGAATAGGGGCCAAGAAATGCACATAACAGGAGTAGGGCAAAAAATCTTACGTTCATCGTTGTACACAGTTTGGTTCGGGACCAACTAAAATGCAGTTTTTTTCCCTAATTCAAAAACAATAGGGTCAAAAACTAAAAAAATCGGATAAATTCCGTTAATCGATAACGTATTGATTAGCCCAATATTGCAGCGATACCTGGCAGTGTTTTCCCTTCCAAACTTTCTAGCATCGCACCTCCACCGGTAGATACATAGCTTACCTTGTCCTGAAAGCCAAATTGTTTGACCGCTGCCACTGAGTCACCCCCACCGACCAATGAAAAGGCCCCTTTTTGTGTAGCCTCATCAACGTAATTTCCCACGGCAATCGTTCCTTTGGCAAAGCTCTCCATTTCAAAAACGCCAACGGGGCCGTTCCATAAAATGGTTTTGGACTGTAAAATGACCTCTTTGAATCTCTCCAGGGTTTTTGGTCCTGCATCCAATCCTTGCCATCCCTCCGGAATTTCGTTTACTGAAACGGTCTGTGTATTGGCCCCATTATCAAAAGCATCGGCGGCCACCACATCCACGGGTAGGTGCACCATAACATTCTTTTCCGCGGCTTTTTTTAGAATGTCCAAGGCCAGGTCCAATTTATCGTCCTCGCAAATGGAATCCCCAACCTGTCCCCCTTGTGCTTTGACAAAGGTATATGTCATACCCCCGCCAATAATAAGATGGTCTACCTTGTCCAGGATGTTCTCAATTATGGTGATTTTGGAAGAAACCTTTGCTCCCCCAAGAATTGCGGTCACCGGTTTTTCCCCGGTCTGCATTACCTTTTCTATAGCTTTTATTTCCTTGGCCAACAAATAGCCAAAGCATTTGTTTTCCGGAAAGAACTGTGCAACAATTGTAGTAGAGGCGTGTGCACGGTGGGCAGTACCGAAAGCATCGTTCACATAGACATCCCCAAATTTTGAAAGTTTTTCGGCAAAATCCTTATCCCCACTGGTTTCCTCACTGTAAAACCGAAGGTTGTCCAACAATAGAATTTCCCCACTTTGTAAATTTCCATAGGCCTGTTCTACTTTTTCACCCACACAGTCATCCACAAACTTTACCTGTACCCCTATGATTTCAGAAACCTTTTCACTAATATGTTTTAGGGACATATCCTCATTCCGTTGCCCTTTTGGTCTCCCCAAATGGCTCATTAAAACGGCGCTGCCCCCGTCCTCCAAAACTTTTAGAATGGTAGGTTTTGCCGCTTCGATCCTACTGGTATCGGTTACATTGAATTCCCCATCCAAAGGCACATTAAAATCTACACGGATCAAAGCCTTTTTATCTTCAAAAATATAGTCGTCTATTGTTTTCATAGGTTTTCTTGGTTTGAGTTTCAAAAGTAAGTAATTCCGAGTCCTGTCGAAACAAATTTAGGCCTCAATTCGGACTGGGTTTTAAATTCAAGTTAACGCCCTTAAATACGCTATATTTGGGTCTATGCTTTTTAAAAATGCCTTAGGCCAAAAACACCTAAAAAGTCATCTGATCACCTCTGCCGATAGGGGTCGAATTCCGCACGCCCAACTTTTTGTGGGTCCGGAAGGCTGCGGATCCCTCCCCATTGCATTGGCCTATGCCCAATATGTGATAAGTAAGTCCCATCCAAAGGACTCCGACGCCTATAATAGTTGTTTGCATAAATGTACCACCTTTACGCATCCGGACATTCATTTTGCGTTTCCAGTTTCCAATTCCGACAAGATAAAAAGTCACGCCGTCAGCGACAATTACCTTCAGGAATGGCGGCAGTTTTTATCGGAACAGCCTTATGGAAACCTCTTTGATTGGTACCGTTCTGTGGGGATTGAAAAAAAGCAGGGACAGATCGGGGTGGACGAAGCCCAGGATATTGTCAAGAAACTCTCTTTAAAGTCTTATGAAGGGGGTTATAAGATCCTAATTGTTTGGATGGCCGAAAAAATGAATGTTGCCGCCTCCAACAAACTTCTAAAGCTAATTGAAGAGCCTCCAAAACAGACGGTGATCCTGTTGTTGGTCGAAGAAGAGGAACAATTGATCAGCACCATTAAATCCCGCTGTCAGGTCCTTCACTTCCCGCCATTGCCGGAAGCGATTATTGCAGAGGGTTTAGTGGAAAAAGGCTTGGATCGGGACCAGGCAAAACAATTGGCACACGAAGCCAATGGAAATTTTAATAAGGCCTTGGATTTGATGAACCAGGATTCTGAGGACCTGATCTTTGAAAAATGGTTTGTGCAGTGGGTTCGGAGTGCATTTAAGGCCAAAGGGAACAAAGCGGCCATTCGCGATTTGATCCTATGGAGCGAAGAGCTTGCCAAAGTTGGTCGTGAAGTTCAGAAAAAGTTTCTGAAATATTGTATTTCCATTATTAGACAGGCACTATTATTGAATTATAATGCACCTGAACTGGTCTATTCCAAAATGCATATGGACAATTTTGAGCTGAAAAAATTTGCTCCGTTCATTCACGAAAACAATATCCAGGCAATTTTTGGAGAATTGGAATCGGCAATGCTCCATGTGGAACGTAATGGAAATTCAAGGCTTATTTTTACGGATTTATCCATTAAATTAACCCGCCTTTTGCATGTAAAGGCTTCTTAAACTTTAAATACTATGCACCTACATCTTGAGGGAAATTATGCCCAGGGTATCTTACTCGTTTTTTTGATCATTGTGTTTTTACAGAGCGGTATTGATAAAGTAATGGATTGGAAAGGCAACCTTTCCTGGTTAAAGGGCCATTTTGCGAAATCTCCCTTTAAAAATGGGGTTCCTTTTTTGTTGGGAACCATCACCGTGATGGAAATTGCCGCGGGGATGCTATGTGTTTTGGGATTGGTGCATTTGCTGCTGCATGACAACGCCGTTTTTGCCTTGTATGGTGCCTTGGTTTCCGGGATTACCCTTTTAATGCTTTTATTGGGACAGCGTGTGGCCAAAGATTATGAGGGGGCCAAAACCATAGTCATTTATTTGGTGCCCACAGTGCTTTTGTTATTTTTATTGCAATAAAAACCCTGATTATCAGGGTTTTATTTGTGTTCTGTGCGCTTTTTATTGCTTGTACTTATCATTTAGTATTTTGAGGACATCAGTTGTCAGGTTTTTTGCTTCAACCCCATAAAGTACACTTCCCCCTTCACCTCCTGTTAGGATATACGTATAACCATTGGCCTCTCCGTAAGCTTTGATTTCTTTTTTCACCTTACTGACCACACTATCCATTTCTGTCTGGCCTTCGATTTGTAACTGTTGTTCTTCTTGTTGAATCTGTTGTCCAAGAAACTGGCTCTTTTGCTGCAACAGTCCCAGTTCTTCCTGTGCTTTTTTCTGGGACCAACTCTGTGCTTTGGTCTGTAAAGCTTGATACTCCAGCTGAAACGCTTGGGTAATACTGTCCCGCTTTTTGTTCATGAGCTCTGCTTTGGCCTTGAACTTATTCTCCACTTCTATTTTCTCCTGATAGCCGTCCATCAATTTCACGTTGTCAACAAAACCGATCTTATCTTGTTGGCAGGAAACGAGGCCCAAAACCAGAGCAGTATAAAGGAACTTTTTCATGTTTGTGTTTTATAAGCACGCAAAAATAACAAAAGCCTTGGCTCTGACCTTGCGCTAAAGGAAATTGTTTGTTTCAAGCGTCATAAGTATTGTTTATGGGCATGAGGGAAAAATATAGATGGACATTATGGTTTTTGTGTGATTTAAAGAACCCTTCAGCACGTTTCTCACAATCCCCTTGACAAGATATAGGAAGTTGCCCAAAACTGCCTTCTACGGCCCTCTATTTGCTTTTTTGCAAGATATAGATATGGGAACTGTATTCTTTGGTCATCATGCCACTGATATTGGAAACCAAACCGAGCAATCCAGCCTTTATCCAATTCTTTTTTCCAGTTTTATATTCCTCACTTAAAAGGGAAACATAAAAGGAATCAAACCACATGGGTTTTACCTTTTTCAGTTCCATTCCTTGCTTTAGGAACAATCGCGCCATCGCCGTTCTGGAAAAATGCCATAAGTGGCGGGGCACGTCATAGGCCGCCCAAAACCGTCCATAGTATTTGGCATCGTACGATTTGAAATTGGGTACTGCGACAATAAGGGTTCCTTCTTCTTCCAACATATGGGACAACCGTTCAATATCTTCCTTGAGGTTGGGCAAATGTTCCAACACATGCCATAAGGTAATGACCGAAAACTTCATTCCTCGAATATTGTCCAAATCACCTTCCAGGTCAATTCCTTTTTGTGATGCCAGTTTTCGTGCATTTGCGTTGGGTTCCGTTCCAAAAACCTTCCAAGCTTTATTTTTTGCATAACGTAAAAAGTCCCCTGTTCCCGCTCCAACATCCAAAAGGGTCTTATGGTCTTTAGTGTATTTTTCGATCAAAGCAACTTTTTTTTGAAGGTTCCGCTTTTTAATCGATTGGTACACCTTTTCCAGAAGCGTGCCTTCTCCATCGGAATGGGAAATGTAGTTGTCGGTTTCGTAATACTTTTCTATGTTGACGGGTTGTGGAGAGGTGACCAGCATGTCCAATGTCTCATCATAAAGCAATTCAAAAGCTTCATTGGAAAGAAAAAAGTCATTCGTTTTTAAATACGACTTCATTGTAATTATGCGTGGAAAGGTATTCTTCTTTTAGGCTGCGAAGATAGGTCAAAACCCTTGCCCGATTGGCATAATCATCGCGCAAACAGTCTTTTTCCAATTTGGAGAACACCTCCATTACAATATAGTAATTGCCACTTCTATAAATGGTATTTTCGTCGGTGGCCGTATAGGTTTCAAACTCCTCATTGGCAAATGCGGCATTCATGGTCACATCAAAAAGAAGAGGAATCAAATTGATTGCCTTATCCTTTTTTTCCACTTCATAAAAGGAAAAGAAATAATGGTTGTCATCAATTTGAAATGGCACTTCCACATCTACATAATAGTCTTGGAGATTAAATTTTGTGTTGATATAATCATAAAAATCCCCAGCTTGTTTTGGGTCTTCAAAAACGAAGACCGTTTTCTTTGGAAGTCCTTTTTTAAAGCGTTTTCCTGTAACGGTTTTATAGTCGGAAATCCTTGGGGCAATACGTAATGGTATACAGGAGGACACTAGAAAAAATCCCAAAAGGATAATGGAAAGGTTTCTCATTTTGGCCTAGGTTTTTTGGTTACAAAAACAAATCAAAAACCAAGCCAAAAAGTTAAATTGTTCCACGTGGAACGATCCGCATTATCTTCCCAAAAACACCAGGAGCACACTAATGTCCGATGGGGACACGCCGCTAATTCTGGAAGCCTGTGAAATGGTAACGGGCTGAATTTCCTGTAATTTTTCCCTCGCCTCGGAAGAAAGCGACTTCAATCTTGAATAATCGAAGCCTTCCGGAATTTTAATATTTTCCAGACGTTGCAGTTTGTCGGCATTGTTTTTTTCCTTTTCAATATATCCCGAGTACTTGACCTGAATTTCTGCTTGCTCCATTACTTCGGTGTCCAGGCTATTGCTGCTAACATATTCCATGACCGAATCCAACTGCATCATATGGTCCATGGTCACTTTTGGTCTGGAAAACACCTTGAACATTTTGTCCGATTGCTTGACTTTGGCAGTACCAATCTCTTCTAAAATCGGGTTGATTTCGTCGGGAGAAAAACTCGTTTTCCTAAAAAAAGAAACAAAAGCATCGGACTTTTCCTTTTTTTCCTCCATTCTATATAAACGCTCCTCTTTTGCCAAACCCAATGCATACCCTTTCGGGGTTAACCGAATATCCGCATTGTCTTGCCGTAATAATGTCCGATATTCCGCCCGGGAGGTAAACATTCGATACGGTTCCTCGGTTCCTTTGGTAATCAGATCATCTATTAATACCCCGATATAGGCCTCGTCCCTTTTTAAAATAAAGGGCTCCTTTTCATTGATTTGTAAATGGGCATTTATTCCCGCCATCAAGCCTTGCGAAGCAGCTTCTTCATAGCCGGTGGTACCATTGATCTGCCCTGCGAAATACAGATTTTTGATCAACTTGGTTTCCAAGGTGTGTTTTAACTGTGTCGGCGGGAAATAATCATACTCAATTGCGTAGCCCGGTCTAAAAAACTTTACATTTTCAAAACCCTTTACGGAACGCAATGCCCTATACTGAACATCTTCCGGCAGCGAGGTTGAAAATCCATTTACATAAACCTCAACAGTGTTCCATCCCTCTGGTTCCACAAAAATCTGATGCGAATCCTTATCGGAAAAACGGTGTATTTTATCCTCTATGGAAGGGCAATATCTGGGCCCTATACTTTTGATTCGTCCATTGAACATTGGTGAGCGATCAAATCCTTCCCTAAGTAAATCATGCACTAAAGTGCTTGTGTGCGTCATATGGCAATCACGCTGCTTTTCCAAAACAGGTGTATTCAAATAGGAAAACTTTTCCGGGTTTTGGTCCCCTGGTTGTGGAATCATAACCTCATAGTCCAAAGATCTCCCATCAACCCTTGGGGGTGTGCCGGTTTTCATTCGTCCGCTATCGAACCCAATATCCACCAATTGCTCCGTGATGCCCGTTGCCGCTCTTTCACCTGCTCTTCCGCCTCCAAATTGTTTCTCCCCAATGTGGATCAATCCATTCAAAAAAGTACCATTGGTAAGCACAACCGCCTTTCCCTTCACATCAATGCCCAAAGATGTCCTAACCCCAACCACCTTGTCATTATCGACCAACAGGCCCGAAACCATCTCCTGATAAAAATCAACATTGGGTGTTTGCTCAAGGGCCAACCGCCATTCCTCTGCAAAACGCATCCTATCGTTCTGGGCTCGAGGACTCCACATTGCAGGGCCTTTGGATTTGTTGAGCATTTTAAACTGAATGGCCGATTTGTCCGTAACGATTCCACTGTAGCCCCCCAAGGCGTCTATTTCGCGAACAATCTGTCCTTTTGCAATACCGCCCATAGCCGGGTTGCAGGACATCTGTCCAATGGTTTGCAGGTTCATTGTTACCAGCAACGTCCTAGAGCCCATGTTGGCCGCAGCAGCCACCGCCTCCGCTCCAGCGTGGCCACCTCCAACGACGATTACATCATACTCTTTTTCAAACATACCTCAATGTTCCACGTGGAACAATTTCATTTTTTCATTTTCCTTTGCGCGCATCACCAATGCCTCTTCCTCGGTTTTATCCTTGTACCCCAACAGGTGCAAGACACCATGAGCCATTACTCGCTGCAATTCTTCTTCCTCTTCAACATGAAACCCTTTGGCGTTATCCGACACCCGTTCAATGGATATAAAAACATCCCCCGAAATCGTTTTTCCTGTCGAATAATCAAAAGTGATGATATCCGTTAGGGTGTCGTGATCTAAATAGGTTTTATTCATCTTATGTAAATAGTCGTCCCCACAAAAAATAAAGGACAACTCTCCCATAACATATCCCTCAGAAGATACTATCCTACTTACCCAATCGGAATAATCGAATTCTGATGGCAGTCTAAAATCCGTCTCGTAATTATAATGGATTGCCATTACCAAAGTATTCCTTCACTTTATTCTGAAAATCAGGCCGCAAAGGTAATGCTTGTCGGTTTAAAATCTCAATTTCATTGTTTCTAGGGGATAACAACTCAGGTTTGGTCAAGATGGGTGTACTGAAATCCTTTTTGTTCGTATTACTTTCGCGTTCCTTTTTCTCTCCCTGTTTCAAGGCAGCATTCTCCAATTTCAACAACTGATGTTGAATCTGATTCATTCGGTTAACCGTCCGCTCCGTAATCCCGTTTTCCAACAAGGCATCCTCAAACTGTTCCATTTGAATGACCAGTTTCTTTGCCAGGTCCCTTTTGTCCCGATCAATGATATTCTGCAATTGTTCCTCCAGCGTTCGCCGAATGGTTTGCTGTTCCTGGTAAATCTCATAGATCTCCTTTAGCTGTTCTTCTGATAACCCATTATTTCCAGATCCATCAGATTCTCCATCGCCATTCCCCTTTCCTTTGCCTCCATTTTCATTTCCATTTTTTCCCGGTTTTCCTTTTTGTCCTTCTCCTTCGGACTCTCCCTCTCCCTGTTTGCCCTCATTTCCATCTTCCTCCATGCCCCCTTCTCTTTTTCCCTCTCCACTTTGCTCGCCTTCCTTTCCTTCACCCTCTTGTTGACCCTTCCCCGAACCCTGGGAACCATTCATCTTTTCTTGAAGTTCACCCTGGCTCTTAATGATATCTGGCAATTGAAAACCTTCCCCTTGTCCCTGGCCTTGTCCGCTCATCATACTTTGTTGCATATTGTCCAGGATATCCGCCAAAAAATCCGCCAGGGCATTGGAAGCATTCAACACATACTGCTGATAGGACGCTGCCTGGTAAATTTGGTTCTCGGCAACACTCTCAAGGGTCTTGTCCACATTATAGTACACTTCGGTTATCTGTTCGTTCACAAATTCAGATAGTTCTGCCCTTCGCAATGAAAGTGCAAATAAACTGTCGTCCACATGTTCAAAAAGCTGCCGTAGTTCCTTTTGCTTTCTTACCGTGGTAGAAAACTCACCAATCTCCACATGGCTCCCATTGACCTTGTCCAATAAGTTCTCCTGTTTAAAGGAAAATGTTACCAAATTATCCAGAATCTGGCGTAGCATTTCGGCATCCTCCACCACACTTGACCCCCCGGCCGCCCCCGCCATACTTTCCTGAAGTTTTTCAGAAAGTTCCTTCATCTTTTGCGCTGCAGACTTCTGCCTTTGAGACGCCTTGTTCTCCATTTGTTTCTTTTCCTCTCCTGTCAACCCTGCGTTTTCCTCCCCCTGATGTTTGTTGATTTCCTCCAATGCCTCGCGCTGATCCTTTTTGATGGACTCCTGTTGGTTTTTGTTAAAGTCCAGTTCCATTGGCTTTTTTAATGCCCGGTTATCCCCTTTTAATTCATCCAACTCCTTGGAGATTCCTTCAAACGCTTCATTTAGTTTTTGTTGTTCACTTTTTGAAAAACCATCCTCTATTTTACGTTCTGACAACCTTTCTTGCTTCTCCGAAAGTTCACTGAGTTTCTCGCCAAGTTGCGCCGCTTTTTCGGTTACATAATAGCGCTTGGTAAGCTCCAATAGCTGCTCCAAATTCCTTTTTCCCGAACTTTGGGATTTGGCCAAGTCCTCCAATCGTTTCTTCAGTTCTTCCTTTTCAATTTTATCCGCTACCCGATCCAACTCCTCCAACAGCTTCTGGTTCTTTTTCGCTTCCAATTCCTGTCGCTCCAACCGTTCCTGCAGCAATTGGTTCATTTCGCTATCCTTCTCCTCTTTTCCCAAGTTTTCCCTTAGTTCCTTGCTAAACTTCTCCATCAGTTCTTCCTGCTGTTGCTGCTTGTTCAAGAACTGCCGTATCCTTTCCCGTTCCTTGTATTCCAGATTGTCTTTCTGCTTTTGTTGCACGTTGATTTCCTCTAAGACATCGCTCTGCTCTTTCAGCTGTTCCAAGCTCTTATCCAATCCCTTAATCAACGATTCTTGGTTTTCTAAATCCTTGTCTTTCAATTCTTTATCGTCCAATAAGGCAGTTTTAAACACTTGACTTTTCACTCGTTTTCCCCCTCTGAGCCCATCATTGTCCACAGCTTCAAAATATAACTCATACACCTTCCCTTCTTCAATGGCAATGCCCGATGGAAAGGTGTAGTAGAATTGTGCAACATTGGTGTTTGGCCGTAATAATTCAATCTTCTTTTCCTCATTCGGCCTTTCCGCTTCATAATACACCAAGTCGATCCTGTCCACCATATTATCATCGGATGCCCCACCGGAAAAATAGATTTCATTGGGTCTCAATGAGTCCAATAGCTGTTCTACCTTGATCCTTGGCGCTGCATCCTTCAAAACATTCAATCGATAACCCAAACGTTCATAATGACTTACCTCTTGGTTGGAAGTGGAGAGCTCGTAATCCGTCGTATTAAAAACCCGTTTTGAAAAAACAAACTGGTTTTCCATTCGGTCAAAGGATTCGGTGGTATCCCTGGTAATAAATTCAATGGTCGTTGTATTTAGGCCTTCCAAATACCAGGCAATTTGACTTCCCTCCGGAATGGTCATATTACCGGTTCCCTTAATTTCCTTTTCCCCCAGCCCTAAATAATTTGGGTAATTTACCTTAACCCTAAAATCCGCAATTGCCGGAACTTTGGTCACCTTTACCGTATAGTCCCGAGAGTCCACTTCATTGGCGCTAAAACGAAATGTAAAGTTTGTAAGCGGCGGTTCCAAGGTAAATTCATGCGTCCCGTTCCCTGTTGCCTGCATTAACATTCGTTCTCCCCCAACTTCCATGAATACCGCTTCCGGAACCATTTCGCCATGTGTGCCCACCACGATTTTCAAGGGAGTATCCTCCAAAACCGTTAAATCCCCATTCTTTAAGATGAATTGAAACGGGGCTGGAGGCTCATAGGCCACATCATAATTGACTACCCTATTGTAGGAGTTGAAAAAATCGGCAATACTTCCAGAAACCCATACCAAACCCAGAATCAATATGGGAATGACCAGATAACGCCCATACCTAAATCCTTCCTTGAAGTTTACGGCGTCGCCAAAAGGCAATGGTTTTAACTCAACGGAACGCTGCTCAATTGCAGCCAGAAGCAGGTCCGTTTTCACTGAATTTTTAGAAAGCTCCAATAAATTAAGCAATTTGTCCCCCACTTTTGGAAAATGCTTCCCTATCAACCGTGAAGCCTCCCTTTCCGTGATACCCTTTTTGAGTTTTACCAAATATAGTATCGGTACCAATACATATTGGTATCCCAGCCCCACAAGTAAAGCCAAGAAGCCGAAGAAAAGGATGGATCGTGTTGTTGTGGATAGCCAAAGCAGGTATTCCGTAGCGGTAACCAGCAGAAAAAGTAGCAAGCCAAAGGTCAAGAACAACAAAATCCCCTTTACAAGCACCTTGCTGTAGTACCTTTTACTAAAGGCTTCCAATTTCACTACAACGTGTTGAAAACTACTCAATACTCAATTCTTTCTTCCAAATTAGTTATTGAACAAAAATCCACCCCAAAATATTATGTTAAATAAGTCCAATTTCCCAAATTCATCTGTCTGTAGCCATGCATACCTTGCCCTATATTTGCAATTGAATTTCAAGTTATGGGTAAAAAAACTCGTGTTCGCTTTGCGCCAAGTCCTACCGGACCTTTACATATTGGAGGTGTCCGCACCGCACTTTTCAATTATTTGTTCGCCAAAAAAAACGGTGGTGATTTCGTCCTTCGCATAGAGGATACCGATCAAAGCCGCCGGGTGGAAGGCGCGGAGGAATACATCATTGAAGCCATGAAATGGTGCGGAATCCCTTTTGATGAAGATCCTGCCAAGCCCGGGGCATTTGGACCCTACCGACAAAGTGAGCGCAAGCACTTGTACAAACAATATGCCTTGGAACTGATAACCAAAGGGCATGCGTACTATGCCTTCGATACCGCTGAAAAATTGGATTTTCATCGAAAAAATCATGAGGCCAAGGGCAAAACCTTTATCTACAACTGGCACAATCGTTTAAAACTGGACAATTCCCTTTCCCTATCGGAACAAGAAACCCATGCCAAACTCAATTCCGGCCAACCCTATGTTATTCGATTTAAATCCCCGCAGGACCAAAAACTGGTCTTACAGGATGTGATCCGAGGGGCCATCGAAATTGATACCAACGTGCTGGATGATAAAGTACTCTTTAAAAGCGATGGTATGCCCACCTACCATTTGGCCAATATTGTAGATGACCATCTCATGGAGATAAGTCATGTCATTAGGGGAGAAGAATGGCTTCCTTCTTTGGCTTTGCATCATTTGTTATATGATGCTTTTGGCTGGGAGAAACCCATTTTTGCCCATTTACCTTTAATTATGAAGCCTACCGGAAAAGGTAAACTGAGCAAACGCGATGGTGAAAAAGGCGGTTTTCCGGTCTTTCCATTGTCCTGGAAGGAATCCCAGGGATATAGGGAAGCCGGGTATTTTCCTGAGGCCGTTCTAAATTTTCTGGCGTTTTTGGGTTGGAACCCGGGAACAGAACAGGAATTGTTCTCCCTGGAAGAACTTGTCCAGGAGTTCTCACTGGAGCGGGTCAATAAATCCGGCGCTCGATTCGACCCAGAAAAAACCAAATGGTATAACCATCAATGGTTACAGAAAAAGAACGATGGGGAGTTGGTGGATTTATTTAATCCGCTTTTGGATGATCATACGATTTCCGGCAATGTTCGGCACGACGGCTATGTGGAAAAAGTGATTTCACTCATCAAAGAGCGGGCGAACTTTGTCCAGGACTTATGGGAATTGGGAAGCTACTTCTTTCAAACCCCGGCCACTTATGCGGAAAAAGCAGTCAAAAAACAATGGAAAGAAGATACCCCCACCATCATGGAACACCTTGCGGAAGTATTAGGGTCCGTGGAAGACTTTTCCTCCGCTACGGTTGAGGTTACCATTAAGAAATGGATTGGGGAACAAGGGCATTCCTTTGGAAAAGTAATGCCTCCTTTACGTTTGGTCATTGTTGGGGATATGATGGGACCCCATTTATTTGATATTATGGCGGTATTGGGGAAAGAAGAGTCTTTGCTAAGGATTCGCAAAGCAATTGATACCCTCACTTAGTCAATTTCTTTCCGTTGTATACTTTTTTGGTGCGTGAAACCCTAAATCTTCCTCCAAAAGGGTGCTATCTAAGGTGTTCTGGGCCATTTTATGGCGTGCCAGATAATTATCCCAAAAACAAATAGTTCCACAAATTGGTAGAGCACGAAGAATTTCTTCCATTCATTTCCCATATCGCCGATAATAATCAAAATGGAAATCACCGCATACAATAGTGCCACCACAATGTTCAACCATTTATTCCATTGGGGTCCTAGAACGACCGAGGCCATTATCATCAATGCGGGAATGATGAGCAAAACGGAAAAACCGATCAACATTCCAGGTGTGGTAGGGCCCATTGGCGTTTTTAGATTCATCATATCCTCCAGATCTCCAGGAGTCATCAGACCAAAATAATCAGCGTAGATATATAAAAACATCAGGGAAGCCCAAAAGCAAGCCAGTTTTGTTTTGATGTTCACTTTAGGGTTGCACAATGGGTTGGATGGTATAGCCATTAGTGACGGGTTTATCCCATAAGACTTTGCCGTCCCCATTTTGTTACAGCCATTGGGTACTGTAACAAAACTTTCATTTTAAAGACCTATGCTATCCAAGACTTTTGTATTTTCCATATTCATCAAAAACACTATGCAATGAGCACTTTCTTTCTAATACCAATCGTTTTTTTTGGGCTTATTATTTTATTTGCCTCCTTTTTTATCGTCAAGCAGCAGACCGCGGTCGTTGTTGAGCGTTTTGGGCGTTTCCAAAGCATTCGCAACTCTGGGCTACAAATGAAAATTCCCCTTGTTGACCGCATTGCCGGAAGATTAAGTTTAAAAATCCAACAGTTGGACGTTATCATTGAGACCAAAACCCTCGACGATGTTTTTGTAAAACTAAAGGTGTCCGTACAGTATGTTGTGATACGTGACAAAGTGTATGATGCCTTTTATAAATTGGAATACCCCCATGATCAGATCACTTCATTTGTTTTTGATGTGGTCCGTGCCGAAGTACCCAAAATGAAACTGGATGATGTCTTTGTCAAAAAAGATGATATTGCCATCGCCGTAAAACGTGAACTCCAGGAGTACATGTCCGAATATGGGTATGATATCATTAAAACCCTGGTGACCGATATTGATCCCGATGCCCAGGTAAAGGAAGCCATGAATCGAATCAATGCTTCCGAAAGGGAAAAGATTGCTGCCCAATTTGAAGGTGATGCCGCTCGAATCCTAATTGTGGAAAAAGCAAAGGCCGAGGCCGAAAGCAAACGATTACAGGGGCAGGGTATTGCCGATCAACGACGTGAGATTGCCCGGGGCCTGGAAGAATCCGTGGAAGTATTGAACAAAGTGGGTATCAACTCCCAAGAGGCTTCGGCCCTGATTGTGGTAACCCAACATTACGATACCCTACAATCCATTGGGGAGGAAACCAATACCAATTTGATCCTACTGCCCAACTCTCCACAAGCCGGCAGTGATATGCTCAACAATATGGTGGCTTCTTTTACCGCTAGCAATATGATTGGAGAACAGATGAAAAAATCCAGTCCTAAAAGCGGGGGCAAGTAGGCCTAATCCCATTTTGAAAACCTAATAGTTGAACTTTGGGCATCGCCCTCCATGAATCATGGAGGGCGATGTTTTTTACCGACCCAAAATTTTGAATTCCAATTGGAATGGAAAGTGCCTTTCCCTAAAACTAAAAGGACCGTTTCTTTTCTAAATGCCAATTGGTATTTTTTGGGCGCTGAGCCACATGGGGACCCATTTTTAGTGTCCTAAAAGTACTGACCTATTCCAAAAACGATTCCGCTGGACGCATTATCGCCTATCCCAAAACCATAATCAAGTCGAAAAACCGCGTTGAAAATTCGCTTATGGATCAATCGAAACCCTATTCCTGGTGACAATCTAGTGGACGATCCATCGAACAATTGGGAGAAAGGGTTTCCGGGATTACGCCATGAGCCCGCATCAATGAAAGCATTCCCCTGAACCACAAACCAACCTTTCTCATAAAAAGTATGTCTGTATTCCGTATTTAGCACAATAGCGGCCGTTCCGCGATCGACCACATTGCCCACTCCCCGTATATTCAATTGATTGTCCAGTGTAAAGGGGGCAAATGGCGAATCTTCATTACCAATAGTCGCCGCCAGGCGCAATCTACTGGCCCAATTGCCACGACTTCCCAATTTCTTGTAGTAAATGAAATCATTCCGCAAGGATAGAAAATTTTGCAAAAAAGCCCTTCCAGCCACATCTCCATCCGTTTGTTGAATATACTGTCCCGTAAATTCACTTTGTACGCCATCCACATATTGATAGTCAATGTCAATATTTACATAACGATAGATCGCCCTATAAAAAATCTTATCCGCATTGAGTTCCAAAGGCCTGTCCAATAAGGGTTCTTCCCCATCAAAAAGGTAGTTTTCCCTCACCCAGACCACGCCCAACTCTGCTTCATTGTTAAAATCAAAGGAGAACAGCAGGGCGCCCTCAAACATTTGGGAATTAAAGCGGTAATCCTTATTCCCTTCTTCAAAGAAAATGGGTTCCTGGCGGGTGATGTCCTGATAGTTAAAGCCTATACCCAGTTTATCGCTGAACAAAAAGGGATGTTCCCAAAAGAAACCGAATGAATTAAAGACATTTCTTTCAAAAAAGCCCCCTACCAATTGATTGTTTCCCAAAAAATTAAACTCAAATAAGGAGAGGCGGTAGGCGAAGCTTTCGTCGGGTGCCGTGGCTATACGCGCCCCAGGAATCAATGTAAAGTTTTCTTCTATGGTATAGGTTACACCAATGCCTTGGGAACCCTCCTCTGTCTTGGCCTCAGCATAAGCAATACCCGGTAACCGTTTCAATCGCTCCACATCCTCGGCAACCTTTTCCTCACTATAAGCTTCGTCCACCTTGCTTTTTATCAAGCGCTCCAGAAAACGCGCCTTGGTGCGCTTAAGTCCTTCAAATTCAATTTTGGATATGTTCCTTTCCTGTGCGCTGAGCAGCACAACACTAAAAAATAGTACGAGCTGAACTATTTTTTTCATCTTAATCATAGCTTTAGAAGCTATAAGACGAAAAAAAATGCACTTCCCTACGAAAAATCGGTCAAATTTTGAAAATTCCCAAGCGCCAGAAAACGTCGTACATCAGCTTTTCTGCTGAATTTTGGCCCAGGTATCCCGCAGTGTCACGGTTCTGTTAAAAACCAGATTTCCCGGTTTGGAGTCGTTGTCCACATTAAAATAGCCCAATCGTTGAAATTGAAACCGTTCGCCAACTTTGGCCTCCCTTAAGCTTGGTTCCAAAAACCCCGTGACCACTTTGAGTGAGTCCCTATTCACGAATTCCATAAAATCCCGGTCCTTGTGACCATCCGGATTCTCATCGGTAAACAATCGGTCATAAATGCGGACTTCAGCCTCAGTGGCATGTGCCACAGAGACCCAGTGCAAGGTGCCCTTTACTTTTCGCAGGCTCTCTTCCGTGCCACTGCCACTTTTACTCTTTGGGTCATAGGTACATTGCACCTCAATAATATTCCCATCGGTATCTTTGGTGCAGCTTTCCGCTTTTATGATATAGCCGTTCTTCAACCGTACCTCGCCGTCCAACTTCAATCGGAAAAACTTTCGGTTGGCCTGTTCCCTAAAATCTTCCCGTTCTATATAAAGCGTTCTGGAAAAGGGGACTTTTCTGGAGCCCGCGGTTTCATCTTCGGGGTTGTTCTCCGCATCCAACCACTCTTCCTCTCCTTCGGGATAGTTGGTAATAACAACTTTTAGGGGGTTTAACACGGCCATTACCCTTGGGGCAATTTTATTTAAGTGCTCCCTGGCGTGGAATTCCAAAAGGGAAACGTCCACCAAATTCTCCCGTTTGGCAATACCAATGGTATCTGCGAAGTTGCGAATGGATTCCGGTGTATACCCTCTTCTACGAAGACCGGAAATAGTGGGCATTCTTGGGTCATCCCACCCTGCAACCACGCCATCGTTGACCAATTGCAACAGTTTTCTTTTACTTACAACGGTATGACTCAGGTTCCTACGGGCAAATTCCCGCTGTTTGGGCCTCAATTTTTCGGAAGATACCAATTGGTCCAAACACCAATCGTACAGTTCCCTATGGGGTAAAAATTCAAGGGTGCAAAGCGAATGTGAAACTTGTTCGATATAATCCCCCTGACCGTGTGCCCAATCATACATCGGATAAATACACCAATCGGTATTTGTGCGGTGGTGCGCTTTGTTCAAAACCCTGTAAAGGATGGGGTCCCTCATCAGCATATTGGGCGAAGCCATATCAATTTTAGCCCTCAGCACATGCACCCCTTCCTCAAATTCCCCATTCTTCATTCGTTCAAAAAGTGCTAAGTTCTCTTCGATACTTCGGTTTCTAAAAGGACTATGGGTTCCCGGTTCTGTTGGCGTACCTTTTTGATTGGCCATTTCTTCGGAGGATTGACTGTCAACATAGGCTTTTCCGGCCTTAATCAAGCCAATTGCCCAATCATACAATTGCTGAAAATAGTCCGATGCATAACACTCCTGAGCCCATGTAAAGCCCAACCATTCAATATCCCGTTTTATGGCATCCACAAATTCCTTTTCCTCCTTTTCCGGATTGGTATCATCAAACCTAAGGTTTACGGGGGCTTTGTAGCGCTCTCCCAGCCCAAAATTCAGGCAAATGGAACTCGCATGGCCTATGTGCAAATAGCCATTCGGCTCTGGTGGGAACCGAAATCTAAGCTGCTCATCGGAGTACCCACTTTTAAGATCGTCCTCAATAATGTGTTCAATAAAATTCAGGGATTTTTCCTCGTTGGCCATACCTAAAATTGAGGTGCAAATGTAGTGAAAATGCGCATTTTGACGATATTTTTAAATCCTTCATCCTACAAATTCACTGTTTCACAACAGAATAAGGGCCAAGCACAACATTAAGTTTATCCTCTATGGATTATTTAAAATATTTGTTTTATGAATACTGTATGAAAATGGCCCCCAAAGGCACCTACTAACTATAAAAATGCGTGATGGCATCCCCAAAGTGCCATCAACTTAAGCTAACATACCATGAGACCTAAAATGCTAAACAGTATCCTACGAACAATGTGCTGCGCTTTTGCCATGCAAATTGCCAGTGGACAGGTGTTGAACAAGCCCGTTCCCGCAGACAACCCGAACCTTCCCGGTAACTCAGCCTGGACCGCTGCCTGTGCCTCGGATGATTTTAACGAATACTTTGTGAACTTTACCTGGAACCCCCCAGTGGTGGGCAGTACCAATGAATTTATTTTGGAACTGTCCGATGCCAATGGGAATTTCGGTAGCCCTGTTGAACTATCCAGGGTCTCCGACAAGAACACGAACTTCGATTTTGACTTTCAATTCATTTTGCCGCAAGATACCCAGGGCGATAATTATCGTTTCAGGGTAAGGAGTACGGCCCCCGAACTGGTCAGTGAGGCATCGGATGCCTTTTCGATGTACTACATCGGCTTTAACCTTCCCATCCTGATTAGCCGGGACGGCAACGGAACGCTTCCCCCAGGAGGGCAAATAAGCCTATGCAGTGGGGAATCCCTAACCTTAAGGCCCCATAATATCCCCTCTGCAGGGAACTACCGATACATATGGTACAGAAGCGGAACCAGATTATCAGAAAGTTCAACCTCCCTTACCATAAATCAGTCCGGAATGTACTATGTGGAAATTGATTATGGTCCCAATTGCTCTGGATCTGCCAATACACTATCCAATGCCATTGACATCATCATCAGTAGCCCATTGGGCCTTTCCATAAACCCGCCGGCATTGACCACCCTGTGTCCGGATGATACCGTTACTTTGGAAGCCAATGTTTCCGGCATGGGCTATACCTATACCTGGTACAAGGATGGCACGGCCATATCCGCACCCACGGTTGATGCGTACACCTACGTTGTAGACGGTGGAATTGTTGGGTTTGAAGGCGATTATAGCGTAGAGATTTCCGGTACGGGCATTTGTTTGGAACAGTCGGCCCCAACCGCCATATCCAACCCGGGAAGCTTTACGGTAAACCGGGACAATGCGGCAAGGCTCGTACTGCTCCCAGGCCAAAATGAAACCCTGACCATAAGCACCAATGCAAGCAACCCGGATATTCAATGGTTCAAGGATGGTGCTCCCGTGGCAGGGGAAACCAACACCACATTATCGATTTCGACGCCTGGCGACTACTATGCCACAGTAACTGAAACCGGTGGGTCCTGTGGTGTTTCCACCAAAACCTCGGAAACCACAACCGCAGTATTTCCCAATGCCTTTGACATTACGGTTGACTATAACGGCAGCTATACCAATTGTGCCAATAGCAGTGTGGTATTGGAGGTCAGTCAAATTAATGCCACGGAAAACGGCAATACCTTTGATGTCACGGCTCAGCTAATCGATGATTTTACGTATCAATGGTTCAAGGATGGCACTGCCGTTGGCGGAAGTACAGGTGCCTCGCTCTCATTGACGTCCTCTGCAGAAAATGGAATATACTCCCTGGAGGCCAATTTAGGGGCCTTTTCCGAAACGTCAAACACCCTGGAAGTCGTGCTCAATTCCGGAGCTTCGATTGCGATTTCCAGTAATGGAACCCAGTTGTGCAACGGGGTTACTGTTACGCTATCCACGACTTATGATTTAACCGGGACAACCTTTAATTGGAGCCGTAATGGCCAGAACATCGATGCCTCTTCCACAGCACTTACGGCAAATGAGGCCGGGGTTTACCAGCTGTCCGTAGTAACGGATGGATGTCCAATCCTGTCCAATGAAATTACCCTGGTAAATTTCGATGAATCCGTAATCACCGTGGATGCCGAGGAAAACATTATTTTCCCCGAAGGTGAATCGCAAACCGTTACCGCAAGCGGCGGTTCTTCCTACGAGTGGTATGGGGAATCCAATACCCTTTTATCGTCTACCGATTCCGTTACCCTTGAACAGGAAGGGAACTACCTGTTGATTGCAACTATAGACAACTGTCAAATCACCAGGAATTTTACCGTGACCTTCAGGGATGATTTTCAGATTCCCAATGTAATTACGGCCAACGGAGATGGCATCAATGATTTATGGGTCATTCCCAATACCTATTCAAGGCAACCCGATGTCACTGTAATCATTTACAATGAATTGGGTGATGAGCTCTTGAACCAAACGGGATATACAAACAATTGGCCGCCCTCATCTTTGGGCTTCCGTCAAAAAAACCAATTGTTCTATTATAAAATTAGAAGAGCCAACCAAACCTTAAAGCAAGGTACCATTACGGTGATCAGATAAACCAAACATGCGAAAGTATAGCCCCATACTCATTATCCTATTTTTTCTTGTCTTTGGGACGACCAAGGCGCAGGAGGAAGCCCCCTTTATAGCTTACGACGTGCCCTCACAGAACTTGTTGAAATTTAATCGGTTCTTATTGAACCCCACCTTTTCCACGGTTCGGGAGGACAAATCGTACATCAATCTATTTCATAGAAACCAATCGGTTTCTTTTGATGATAATTTTCAAACCTATTTTTTGAGCTATAGTGGTAGGATTGGGGATAGAAGTGGAGTAGGGCTTAGCCTTTACACGCAGCGCGAAGGCTTGATCGATAACTTTGGGCTGTTGGCCAACTATGCCTACGGGGTTAAATTGAGCGATAAAAGCAACTTTACCTTTGGGGCCAATTTTTCCTATTACAACAGTGGGTTCAATGAAGGAAGGGCCAATCCGGTGGATGACGATCCCTTATTGGACAGTTTGGACGATAGTGCGCTCATTACGTTTCAGCCCGGTTTCAATATCAGTTATGGGAATTTCGATTTTGGGGTGCTGGCGGACAATCTGTTCGACTACAACCTAAAAACCAGTGAGTCCATTACGACGTTCGATCAAAAAACGTTTACCGGGCATTTACAATATACCCATCAGTTTAAAAAGGCCTACGGGATTTTGGAAAGTGGTAGGTTAATGCCCTTGGCCCGCGTACGAAATGTAGAGGGTGAGGATATTTCCCTAAGTGGAAGCCTTATTCTGGACCTCCCAAAATTAGGGTGGTTGCAAGCGGGTTATGACGACATTTATGGTGCAGCGGCAGGGATTGGTTTTAACCTGAACAAACGTCTTTCCCTGGGGTATACGGTTGAAAAGGGGTTGTCCAACAATTTTGAAAACTTTGGCGTAAATCACGAAATATCATTGGCCTATTCCTTCGTGCCCAACCTTACCGAGGACAGGGTGCTGCTTGAAAAGGGCAACGAAGACTTAGTGAGCAATGGGGAGGAAGAAGTCCCCATGGAGGAATTGAGCCTTACCGAAAAGGACTTAAAAATTGCGGAATTGGAGCAGAAGCTTGCCGAAAATGATGCCATTTTGGATGAGCTGTTGCTACGACAGGATTCCATTGAAAGGAACCGTAGATCGGATTTGGAAAGAAGGTTCAATACCGTCATGAAAATGGTGCGCCGGGAAACCAAAGGAAACCGTCCCGAGTTGGAAGAGAAGGCAAAACAGCTGTACTTCCAGAATGCAGAAAGTGATGAACTTGTACAGACCCGTTCCCAAGCCCCGCTGTCCAACCACGGTTTGACCAATACCACCGCTTCCAAACGGGTCATTAATCTAAAAGACGGAATTAATAATGCCAGCGGAACGGCCAATGCGAATGAAACGGAAGCTGTTGCCCAAAACACAACAGGCCTGGACAAACAGTTCACAAGCACTTCCACCGCCAAACGAATGAGCAACGTTAAAAACCTGAGCAAACCCTCCGAGGTAAAGGTTGACAAAGTGGCGTTGGCAAACACCAAAAAGGACAAGACCAGTGCCCCAAAGACCACGGTTAGGAAGTCAAGGTTTAAAAACTTCAGCATTCCAAATGTGGAGTCCGGGCATTACTTAATAGCCAACGTGTACAAGGGCACAAAGTATATGAATATTTTCATGAAGGAACTTGAGGCCAAAGGTATTGAAGCCGATTATTTTACAAATCCAAGAAACGGCCTTAACTACGTCTACCTCAAAAACTTTGACAATAAATCGGAAGCCATTGCGGCCCACAAGTCCAATATGAACGGACAATACCATGAGGATACTTGGGTAATGCGGGTACAAGGCACTATGGATAACTCCGGATTGGCAGAAAATACCAGTAGGTATGATAACAACGTGCTTCAAAAGAATGTCGTCAACAATGGCATGGGGCGTCCTGGAAAACCCTCACTAAAAACGGTTAGGATGAATGGTGTTGGCTCTGGCTTTTATATCATCGCCAACGTGTTTGCCAATCCCAATAATGCCACTCGTTTTGTAAAAGAACTCAATAGCAAGGGGCTCAACGCCAGTTATTTTATTAATCCAGAAAACAAATACCGCTACGTCTATTTGAAGAAACATGAAGACTGGACCGCGGCATTGACCAACTACTACTCCAAACTAAATAACGCTTACAACGAACCTATATGGATAATGCGTGTAAAACCAAACCAAACCGGCTAAATGAAAACCATAGACGTCAAGGGCGCATTAGCGCTCTTTACTACCCTCCTCTTGTTCGTCACGGGTTGGGCACAAGTAGAGGTGCCCTTTACCCCGAGATTGGACAATTCCTATGTTAACATAAAGGGGGACTATACATTTTTATCAAATGGTATTTTGAATAGGGTCGATTCGAGTAACTCGGCCAACGACCCCTACAACGGTGGATCCAATAATAACGGTTTTCACCGGGATTATATTGATATTGATGGGGATCCAACCACTTTTAGCTCGAGCAGTTCCACGCTCAGCCTTCCCTTTTGCTCCAGAATCTACTACGCCGGCTTGTACTGGTCCGCAAATTACCAACAAGAGGTTTTAAACAACACACAGATTTCAGGGCTTCCACAAAATGATACCCAACGCCTGGATTTCACGACCATCAAATTTCGGATGCCCGGGGGAAGCTATATCGATATAACGGCGGACAATAATCCCGACCCAGTGGGGGAGGAAGACGAAATAATCCATGATGATGTCAATTTTAAAGACTCTCCATATACCTGTTACAGAAATGTTACCGGCTTGTTACAATCCCTGGCGGACCCCAACGGCGAGTATTTTGTTGGAAACGTAAGGGCCACAAGGGGAAGAAGTGTTGGTGGAGCCGGTGGTTGGACCTTGGTCATCATTTATGAAAATCCAACACTTACCGGAAAATACATCTCCGTATTTGACGGCTACGCCGGTGTTAGGGGAAGCTCAAGTGCAGATATCACCGTCGCGGGTTTTAATACCATCCCTGTTGGGCCGGTACGTGCGCGGCTGGGTGCCAGTGTGGTAGAAGGGGATAGAAGCATTACTGGTGATGCCTTTCGAATTGAAACCCCTTTAAACCCCGGTTTCACAAGCCTATCCAATGCCTCAAACCCCACAAACAACTTTTTCAATTCCAATATTACCATAGATGGTGCCGACGTAACTACCCGAAATATCGCCAGTACCAATACCCTGGGTTTTGACTCCGACATCTTTGAAATCAACAACCCTCTAAATAGCATCATTGCCAACGAAGAAACCGATGCTACCTTACGGTTGTTTACCCAAGGGGATGCCTTTGGTGCCTTTCTTGTAACCTTTGGGGTGGAAATTATTGAACCCAATATCATTCTCGAAAAAAAAGTGGAGGATATTGGCGGTAACGATATCACGGGAGCTGGTGTAAACCTGGGACAATATTTGGATTATGTGCTCTCCTTTGTCAATACGGGAAACGATGATGCCGTTAATTATACCATTAGGGACGTCCTCCCTGTAAATACTTCTTTTTTAGGGGTAGACCTTGGGGCAAACACGGATATCACCTATACCTATGATTCCACAACCAGGGAACTCGTTTTTGACATTCCCGAACGCCTGGTGGAAGAAGGAGATCCGATAACCGAAATTCGAATCAACGTCCAAGTCGCGGAAAACTGCTTTGACTTTATTGACGCCTGTACCGATCAAATTGAAAATGTGGCCTTTTCAACCTACGAGGGCCTTATTAACGACAACCAAATTTCCGATGATCCCAGTGTGTCCGACTTTGATGATTGCGGTTTTGTTACCCCCGGGGCCACCAACTTTCTTTTGGATGACCTCGAAAACTGTGACTACGCCCGTACGGTCCAACTTTGTGGGGAAAATGTATTGCTGGACGCAGGAGACAATTTTGATGCCTATATCTGGTATATCGATGAGAATGGAGACCGCCTGATCGATGCCGGGGACACCGTTATCACCGATGGTGATTCCGATAACGACCCAAGTACCCTCCTGGTTTCCAGTACCGGAACCTATATTGTGGACAAACAGGTGGCCGACCCCTGTAAAGGCTTCCAGGAAATTATAATTGTGGAATTCTTCGGGGCTACACAATCCAATCCAATAACCGCCCTAATCAATGACACCAGTAATACCGTTGAGGGCAACGTTCTTGTTTGTCCCAATGATGGTGAGGAATTACCTGAAATCTTCCTTTGTGGATTGAACGATTCGGAGCTGATTCAAATCAACATTCCGGATGCGGACAGTATTGTCTGGGAACAATTGGATGAGACCAGCTGTGCGGCGGCCACACCGGACTGTGCCAACACCAACAATGGATGTACATGGAACAATGTGGGCAATGGCAGTGATTTCCTGGCTTCGGATGCAGGCCAATATCGTTTGATCATTAATTATCAAAATGGTTGTTTCACCCGGTTTTATTTCAATGTGTTCAAAAATCCTTTGGATCCTCAGTTCAATAGCACCGATATCGTCTGTAACACCCCAGGAAACATTACGGTAACCAATATGCCCATCGATTATGAATATCAATTGGTTAATGCTTCCAACAACACCATTATTACCCCCTATAGTGACAATAATGGCCCAAGCTTTACCATAACCAACAATGGGGCCTATCGTGTGGAAATGCGGCAGCAAGGCGTAGTTGATGGCTGTGTGTTTATACTGGATAATATCGGAATTCTTAGAAGGGACTTCGCGGTGGATATCACCACAACGGATACCAATTGTAATGGTCTAGGGGAAATTGCCATTTCCGTTTTGGATGTAAATCCGCAATATTACTATGAGATTTCGCAGGGTGGGACCACAATTGACACCTTTGGTCCCTCCAACGACAACAACTATACTTTTGAAAACCTCAATGATGGGACATATGATGTTTTGGTCACCACGGATGATGGATGTAGTTACTCGGAACAGGTCACTATTCTGGATCGGACCGATTTGGACCTTGCCGCCGTTCTGACCAAAAATATAGATTGTACGGATGGTGTAATCACCGTTACCGGATCTGGGGGGTTTCCAAATCCCGATTACAATTATGCCATTTGGAGCTACAATGGTGTGGACCGTTACAGTGGTGCTGATGACGCTGCCAAGGTGCTCAACATCCCCGGACCTGATTATCAGGTGACCAGTGCTTTTAATTTTACCAATGGTGAAGAAGGGGATTATGAATTTGTGGTAGTGGATGGAAATGGGTGCTTCCATATTTCCAATGTGGTAACCATAGGTGTTGCCCCTGCTGTGGAATATGATCCTTTGACCGTAACCGATGAAAACTGTTTTGGTGCCGCCGATGGTTCCGTATCCATCAACGTGACCAATAGCAATGGGTATTCATTGTCTTACGAGCTCACCTATCCCGATGCCTCAACCTCAACAAACGCTTCCGGCAGCTTCACGGGACTTGGACAGGGGAATTATTCCCTTCGTATCATCCAAACACAAGGTGTTGTTTCCTGCGATTTTGTGGAAACTTTTACAATAGGCGGTCCAGCTGACCTTCCATCCGGAACGCTTGCCTTGGTTCAGGATTATACCTGTTTGCAGAATGGAATCATCGAAGCCCAGAACGTGTTGGGAGGCACCGCTCCGTATGCATATAGCATTGATGGGGTCAATTTTATCCCAGACACCACGCCAAATGCCCATAGGTTCGAAAATCTTACGGATGGTACGTACTCCATTAGTATCAGGGATGCGAATGGTTGCGTTTTTGTAACCAATTCCATTGCGATAGATCCATTGAACCCGCCAACGGATTTGACTTTTGCGACCACAGCACTTACCTGCCCTGCACTAACGTCGGACGTAACCGTTACCGTGGTTGATGGAAATCCCAATTTTACGTATGAAATCATTGCCCCGGCCGCAGCGGTCATCAATAATGGCAATACGAATGTGTTTTCAGGATTGGATCCAGGGACCTATACCTTTTTGGCGACCGATGCCAAGGGCTGTACCCTACAGGAAGACTTTACCATTTCGCCGGTTGACCAGATTTCCGTTGTTGGACAGCTCAATTCCAATGTGGATTGCCTGGGCGGCAACAATGGGGACATAACCTTTACGGTAACCGACTTTGTCAATTCCTTTGATTACGCCGTTACCGGTCCAATGACCTTTAATGGAGCGGGGGAAACGTTGGGTACAATTCCCTTGACCACTTTAATCGCAGGCGATTATACCATTGTGGTGACCGATAATGATACCAACTGCACGGATACAAGCACCATAACCGTAGCTGCCCCTCCGTCCGCCTTGGTCATATCAAGTTTGGACGTCGTTGATTTAACCTGTTCGTCTTCCGGGACGGTGCCCGGTTCCGTTGCGATAACCGCTACTGGCGGATGGGGAGGATATGCATATGAAATTGAAGATCCCTCAAGTACCGTTACGGGCCCACAGGGAACAAATCCTTTTACCGGTCTTACCGATACTTCAGGCAATTATACGGTAACCGTTCGTGATGCCGGCGGTTGCGAAGTCACCCAAACGTTCAGTTTAACACCAACGGTCTCCCCAGTACTCGATCTTACGGCAAATAGCCTCTGTTATGATAGCAGTATTGGCCTGGAGCTTACCGCCAGCGTTAGCTCGGGAGGTGTTGCTCCATTCCAGTACCGTTTAGGCAGTGGGGCATACCAATCCAACCCTATTTTTACAGGCTTAGGGCCCGGGAGTTATACCGTTGAGGTCATTGACAGTAGAAATTGCACGGCAACGGCAGGCATAACCGTTTTTCCCACATTAAATGCAAGCGCCAGTTTGGTAAAGGATCTGGATTGCAGTGTTTCCCCCGATGCGGAAATTTCCCTCTCCATTACAGGAGGAAATCCAGGTTTTACCTATGAAGTTTTCTTAAATGGTACGCCGCATCAGGCAAGTACTCCCGTTCCGAGTATTCCCTTTAGTTATCTTACCACCACGCCAGGAACCTATACGTTTACCATTACCGATAGTGAGTCTTGCACCTTCACGACAAATCAGGTTGTTGTAACCGACAATCCACTCCCCACAGTTGCCCCATTGGTCACGGACGTGCGTTGTAATGGGGAGTCCAACGGTTCCGTAGACCTGAACATTTCAGGTGGTCTTGCTCCCTATTCGATTGTCTTCGATGGCAGTGCGCCCTCAACACAGCAAGTCTATAGCGGTCTTGCGGCGGGCACCTATACCTATACCGTCACGGACAGCAAGAACTGTATGACCACAAATACCGTTACTGTAAATGAACCTGCCTTGCTTAGCCTGGGCACAAGCATTACCGTAGATTATACCTGTGATGCGGACGCCACTATAGAAGTAACCACCACTAGTGGTGGTACCGCTCCTTATATGTACAGCATTGATGGGGTCAACTTTGGACCTTCAACCTCCTTTTCCGGGCTTACTGACGGGACCCATACCATTACGGTACGGGACGCCAACAATTGTACCGCTACCAGTGCACAAACCATAGCGCCATTAAATCCGCCAACAGATTTGGCCTTTGCACAAACGGCACTGACCTGTCCAACAATCGTGGGCGACGTCACCGTTTCGGTTACGGGCGGCAACACGCCTTTTGTATACGAAATCATTGCCCCCGCGGGAAGTGCCACCAACAATGGCAACAACGCCATCTTTATGGGACTTGCCCCGGGAACCTATACCTTCCGGGTAACGGATAGCAAGAACTGTGCTATCACCGAAGACTATACGGTAAACCCCATCCCGCAAGTGGATGCCGTTTCACAACTCATCAGCAATGTTAGCTGTGTGGGAGGTTCGGATGGCGCATTTAATTTTACGGTATCGGACTTCGACACCACTTATAGCTATGTTGTACTGGATGGCCTTGGTGGCACCGTTCAGTCTGCCAATACCATAAATACCATTACCCCAATATCCGTATCCGGGCTTGGGGCCGATACCTATGTGATAACCATTACCGATGATATCACCAATTGCACCGTTACGCTCAACCAGACCATTGCAGAGCCTGCGTTGGCCCTTGATTTTACCTTTTCCAATACGGACGACACCTGTATCGCCGACGCGACCATAACCGTTAACGCCACTGGCGGGTGGGGCGGTTATGAGTACCAATTGGAAGATACCACAGGGCCAACGGTCATATATGCGTACCAAAGCGGAAACTCATTTGCCGATGTAGCGCCCGGGACCTATACCATCTATGTGAGGGACGCCCGTGGGTGTGTGCATACACGGCCCATTACCATAGACCCCGCGGAGACGCCCGTAATCGCATTTAATCCTTCGGACCTATGTTATGACAGTACGAACCAGGCTTCCCTGCAAGTGAGCGTTACCGACGGCGTAGCCCCCTATTCCTACACCATAAATGGTGGCGGACTGATAGCAGCTGGTGGTAACCCTTTCACCATAGGCAATCTAACTCCGGGAACCTACAATATTCAAGTAACGGATGCCTACGGTTGTGTGTCCAATGTCATTACACAAACTATTGAACCTCAGCTTATTGCCAATGCCGTCCTTACGCAGGACTTGTTCTGTACGGCAAATGCTGTAATCGATGTCACCATAAGCGGTGGGTATACTCCTTATGCCAGCTATCAGGTACAGCTAAATGGTGGTGGTTACGGTGCAACCACCGCAATAGCCGGAAACGCTTTTACCTATTCGGGTGCAGCAGCGGCAGGAACGTACCAGTTCCAAATCACGGACAACAACGGTTGTACTGTTGAGACCAATGAAATTATCGTTAGCCCTACCGTGAATCCCCAGGCCGCAGCAGTAGTGACCAATGCCGCATGCTTCGGATATGCCGATGGTTCCGTAGTTATCGATATCGATGAAAACTTTGGTGTGGCCCCGTATACCGTGAGTTTTGATGGTAGTGCATTTACCGCTACCCGGACCTACTCTGGGCTCGGTGCAGGCACTTATCCATTTATTGTTCGCGATAGTAGGGGTTGTGAATTTACGGATGATGCCATTGTGGGCGAGCCCTTGCAATTGTTATCCAATATGGTTGCTACCGATGTAACCTGTAATCCTGCTACCGGGGCTACGGTGCCGGGCAGTATTGATGTTACCATTACACAGGGGGGCGTACCCAACTTTACCTATACGCTTTACGATAGTTCCAATACCGTTATAGGTACTGTTGTTTCTGCGAGCACTACCCATACTTTTAATAATCTTGATTTTGGTGATTATTACATACGTATTATTGATGCCAATGGCTGTGAGAGCGATCTGGGTTCTGTTAGGGTCAGTTCCAATCCATTTTTGACCTTGACCGCAAACCCAACCCCTCCAGACTGTATTACCGGTGGTAGCGTGGATATTACCGCTTCCGGAGGGTCTGGCAATTATAACTTTGAAATTTACAATGGAGGGCCTGGGCCCACTAGCGAAATAACCACCGCTCCCGATACCGAGGTAGCAACCTTTACCAGTTTAAATCCAGGACAGACCTATATTATTAGAGCTGAAGATGTCACCAACGGATGTGTAAGTTTTCTGGAAGTAACCATCCCCCCTGTTTCTGCCATATCCGTTGTGGTGGACAGTACAAGTGATATTACCTGTGTTGGGGACGATGACGGCACCATGACTTTTACCGTGGGCAATTATGATGCTTCGGTCACAACCATCAATTGGGAGATTTTAAATGCACTTACCAATACCGCGGTAACCGGTCCCGGTACGTATACGGGTAGTGTTGGTCCCGGCCCCGCCGGAGGTCCGCAGACCGCAACTGTGACCCAAATTCCACCTGGGGATTACGTCCTGGTGGTACGGGAAGCCACTGCTCCGTCCTGTACGGCCACAGCAACTTTTAGGATTACGGAGCCTTCCCCCGTTGCGGTTTCCTTACTGAGTCAGCTTGCTGCCAACTGTAACACCGATGCCGAAGTTACGGTTAGGGCTTCCGGAGGAACAGCAGGCTATAGTTACGCTTATGTGGAAGATGGAAATCCAGCTCCCGTAGTTTTTCCTGAAGGACAAACATTTACTTTGGATCCTTCCGTTAATTTAAACTGGGATATTTACGCACAGGATGCCGCTGGATGCGTTTCTCCGCCTTTGGACGTAACCATAAGCGTTGATGCCTCACCAGAGATTTCTTCCGTCATTGCCAACGAATGTGTAACCGAAGGAAACTTTGCCATTAATGTGACTTTGACCGTGGCAGGGACCGCTCCCTATAGGATCAGTGTTGATGGTGGTGCGCCCCAAACCACATCCTGGACGAATATCGGTGATGTCGTTACCGTTTCGAATTTAAGCTCAGGCAATCATACCATACAAATCGTGGATGCCAATGGGTGTGGCGAACTGGAAAACATCACCATATTTCCCCCCTTGGAAGTTATTGCCAATATAACGGCCAACGAAAACTGTGACCCCGCCAACTCCGGGGAGGTCACCATAACCGCCAATGGAGGGTCGGCCGCATACACTTTTACCCAGACCACTCCTGCAGGCGCTTCCAATGCGACCGGCGTGTTCAGTGGGCTTACCCATAGCATTGCGTACACCTTTCAAGTGGCGGACAACAATACCGGATGTATTGTTCCCGTGACCATTACCCTGCCAGCGCCAGTGAACCCTACCTTTACCCTTGCCAAGACTGATGTCAGCTGTTTTGGTGGTAATGATGGGACCCTAACGGCCACCCTAAATCCCGGAAATATAGATATCCCTTACCTGTATAGTTTGGACGGCGGGACAACAACACAGGCCTCGAATGTATTCACCGGACTCACTCAAGGAACTTACAATGTCACCGTTATCTCTACCAAAGGGTGCAGTACCACACTGCCCATAACCATTGATGAACCCTCGCAACTTGATATCACCGCAAGTGCTTCGGTATTTACCTGTAATGATGCCGTAAGTACCGTAACGGTGGGCATCAACAATGACGCATTTGGAAACCCTTCTGGTACCGCGCCGTACCAGTATAGTTTCAATGGAGGTGCCTTTGGTGGTGGGAACACTTTCGCGGTAGCCTATGGAAGCCCAGCTGTTGTAGTCGTGGTACGCGATGACAATGGTTGTACTGATACGGTAAACGTCCCTATTCCTGTACGGGAGGATGTAACGGCAACCATTACCGAACTCCAGGATATAGACTGTAACAACGGCCAGGAAATCATCCAGATTATTGCTGCCAACGGTTCGGGTAACTATTCCTATACACAGTTACCAAGCGGAAGTACCGTTACCGATCCAACAAACATCGTCATTACCGCTCCCGGTACCTATGTATACGAAGTGACCGATACAACCACGAATTGTTCCTTTATCGTTCAACATGTGGTCGACCCTTATGACCTTATAAATGCTGTGGCAACCGTAACTTCTGATGCCACCTGTAGCGACGCTACGGATGGCACAATTGAAGTCACCGTTACGGGATATACTGGAACGTTTGACTATATCGTACTGGATAACCTCGGCAATCCCATAGCGGGAACCAACGATTCCGATAACGCCACAACCGATCCCTATACGTTTACCGTTTCCACTACGCTTGGTGCCGGGACCTACGCCATACGTATTACGGAAACAGCAGACCCACTGTGCACTACAGCGACCAATGCCGTGACCATTGATGCCCCACAGCCTTTGGTCCTTACACTCCTGGACAACCTAAATGCCAACTGTAACGAGGCCAACTCCATCGTCACCGTACTGGCATCGGGTGGAACGGGACCCTATACCTATGGCGCTTCGCAGAGTGGAACCGGTGTTCCCGCAACGTTCCCATTTGATAGTACCGTGGAACTGAATCCATTGACGGCTACCGCATGGGACATCTATGTAAGGGACGCCAACGGATGTATCATCAATACGCCTTTGGCCGTAACCATAGCCGCCGATACCACACCGGATATCACTTTGGCCATTGTGGACGAATGCGCACCAGAGGGGAACTTCGCCATTTCCGTAGTATTGGATGCCGTAAATACGGGCGTGGGACCCTACACTATGAGCCTTGATGGTGCTGCATTCCAGAGCATTACAAGCTTTGCCCATACCTATGCCAATCTGGCCTCAGGAGGCCATACCGTAACGATTAGGGACGCCAATGGGTGTGGGGAAACGGAAAACATAACCATTTCACCACAGCTGACCCTTTCCGCCATGGTCAATACACAACCCAGTTGTAACACGGCAGATGGTATAATAGATTTTGTGGTTGCCGGGGGATCCGGAACGAACACCGTTCAGTTGCTTAGGACGGACCTAACCGATACCGGGCTTGTTCCCGTAGGTTCCCAATTTACGGGCGTTGCCTTTGGAAACTATATTGTAAGGGTGACCGACGCTACATTGGGCATCCCCAATTGTTTTGTTGATGTTGCTATCAGCTTGGAAGAACCCACAGCAGTGACCCTTTTGGCTACGGGAGTTACTGATGTAAGTTGTTTTGGTGCTTCCGATGGTTCAATAACCGTGAATCTGGCACCAACGGGTATTGGCGTCAATGATAACCCGCCATACACTTTTGAAATCACCGATGGGACCAACACTTTTACCCAAAACAACGGCCTATTTACGGGTCTTCCCTCAGGCACCTATGATATTACCGTTACATCAAACCGGAACTGTGTGGCCACGGACCAAGTTTCCATTGGCGAACCCACTGCTTTGTTCGCAACCATAACAAACGTGACCCCTTTTGCCTGTGATATGAACAATGCACAGCAATCCGCACAAATTGAGGTGACCATTCCAGCAGGATCGGGAACACCGGATTATTTCTACAGTGTAAACGGGGGCAGCTTTCTGCCTACGGGAGGAAATGTATTTGTCCACTCCGTGAACACATCCGGTAATTATGATATTGTTGTCCGGGATGCCAATGGATGTCTTTTCGCTTTGCCCACACAAACAATCGAACCCTTGAATACGTTTACGGCACAGGTTACCCAAATAAATCCCATAACCTGCGCCGCACCCAACGTGGAGCAGATTCAAATAACTGTTAACGAAAGTGCTGCACCCGGTGACATTTATACCTTTGCACTACTGCCTTTGGGCAATACTTCCGGGGTTCAAACGGGAAGTACGGCCACCACGGCTGATTATGACCTTACACAACCCGGAAATTACGTATTTCGGGTTACCAATACCACAACAAACTGTTATGTGGACACCGCCCCGTATACCATTGCCCCATACAATACCATTGCGGTAATGGCCACACCAACGGCACCTTCCATTTGCTTTGGGGATACCAATGGTGCACTTGAAATAATGGTAACGGGATATACGGGTGGCTATGACTATGAAGTGTTTGACCCGACTGGAACCAGTATTTTGACAGGTACTGGAAATACCTCGGTCAACCCTTTCCCCATACCCGGTCTTACCGGTGGAAATTATTATGTTCGGGTCACGGAAACCGATTTGGGAAGTACTTTTTGTAGTGCTAACTCCAATACCATTACCATAGTTTCCCCAGACATGATGCTGGACGTTACCCCCAGGGAAATTGCCAGTGTTACCTGTACCGATGACCAGGGGGAAATTGAAGTCATCCCGGAGGGGGGATATCCTCCGTACGATATTGTCCTGACCAATACGACAACTTCACAGGTTTATACTGCGAATGATGTAACCGGCTATGTATTTACAGGACTTTCAGCAGGGACCTATGATGTTTTGGTTACCGATGATGGCGGTTGTCCATTTAGTCCCCCATCATTGACACTCTCCATCCCTAACCCGATTATTACGGATATCAATGCTTCCACAGGCCTCTTGACCTGTTATAGGGATGACAATGCTTCCGTATGGGCCAATCTTCCCGTAGGAGGAAGTGGTACCTACCAGTATCAACTGAATGTGTTCGCCAATTTTGGTGATTTGACCCCTATTTTCAGTACGGGCCTTCAACCTAGTAACGTATTCAACAATTTGGGTGCCGGAGTCTATAGTATTACCGTTTCCGATGGATGGAACTGTGATGTAACCACCCCTCAAGTTCAAATCGATGAACCCCAGGAAGTAGGGGCCAACCTTATTCAAACGGTCCAAATGAGGTGTACCACCAATGCAAGTCTATTGCTCACCGCTACTGGGGGCGATACAAGCGGAACGTACCAGTACTTTGATGACATGACAGCCACATGGATCAACTTCAATGGGGGCAATTCGCATACCTTCAACAATATTCCACCCGGGGATTATCAATTTATGATTCGGGATGCCAATAGCTGTGAGGCCATGATTTCCAACCAGGTAAGCGTGGATATGGTCCCTCCACTGACCATTGCCATTGATGACACTGCAGCCTTCATCAATTGTACCGGTGAAGCTTCGGCAACAATCTTAGCCCGTGCCACTGGCGGGTTGGGCAATTATAGCTTTGAACTTTATGACGATCTTGCCCTTACCAATTTGCTTAGTGGTCCCCAATCTTCCAATACGTTTAGCGGCCTTCCTGCAGGAACCTATGTTGTGCGTGTGACCAGTGACGACTGCGAAGAAGTTTCGGAGGAAATTCGTATTGTGGATCCCGCTCCCTTGCAAATAGATCAGGAAACATCCACGGATACCAGTTGTGCCGGTATTGACGATGGAACCATTACGGTTGAAGTTTCCGGAGGAACCGGAGAAATTCTTTATGCCATTACACCGAATCTGAACCAATTTGATTCACAGCACATTTTTACGGATTTGGCCCCAGGGGTCTATGATGTAATTGCCCAAGATCGAAATGGCTGTTTTATTCCATTTCAGTTTACCATTGAAGCTCCCGAACCCCTTATGGGCCAGGCTATCAACATCTTACCTGAAATCTGTGCCGGTAGTGCGGACGGTTCTTTTGAGGTACAGATTACGGGAGGTACGGCTCCCTACAGTACAAATTTAAACTCCAATGACGATGTGGGATTTGTACAGGACCAAATCCTGTTCAATGGCTTGGCTTCCGGCACCCATGTGGTGTTCATTAGGGATGCCCAAGGATGTGAAGCTACGGTAGTTGCGGAAATCAACCCTGGGGTGAACCTAAATGCCACAGTCCGGCCCATCTATACCTGTACGGGCAATATCCCTGAAAATGCATTGGAAATCGTGTTTGAGGATGCTTCCGTTAGTGCCGATGTCCTCTATGCCCTGGACTCCACCGATCCCCTGGATATGCAATTAACTGCGGATTTTACAAACCTGTTGCCCGGATTACATTCGTTGACCATTGCCCACGCCAATGGCTGCATGAATACCATCGATTTTGAAATAGTCGCATTCGAACCACTGGTCCTTGCCCTGGAACAGCGTAACATTAACGAAATTACCGCTATTGCCAGTGGTGGATTGGAGGATTATACCTTCTATTTTGATGACGTTGCCAATGGAACCGACAATACCATCTATATCAATAGAACGGATACCTACACCGTAAGGGTGGTCGATCAAAATGGCTGTGAGGCCATGGCCGAGATTTTCATGGAGTTCATTGATATCGAAATTCCGAACTATTTTACCCCAGATGGAAATGGTTCAAATGATTTCTGGGTTCCAGAGAATTTAGAAGTGTTTCCCAATGTACTAATTATCATATTTGATCGTTATGGTAGAGAGCTCTATAGAATGGGCTACGGGGACCAAGGATGGAATGGAATTTACAACAATAGTGAATTGCCCACAGGTGATTATTGGTATGTCATCAAATTAAAAGGAGAAAATGACGACCGAGAATTTGTAGGACATTTCACGTTGTACAGATAACCAAATCGTATTAACCTACAGCGCCATGAAGAAGTCCCTACTCTTAACCCTGCTGATGCTCGTATTTTTTTCGGGCAAATCCCAAGAATTGACCATACCTCAGCTGTCGCAATACATTGCGGACAACCCTTTTATAATGTCACCAACTTACGCAGGTGTGGGAGACCATATTAAGGTCAGACTCAACGGACTAACACAATGGGTGGGTATTGAAGATGCCCCGGACACCCAAACCCTGGCAGCAGATGCCCGAATTGGAAATAGATCCGGAATAGGAATGCTATTGTACAACGATAGTAATGGCGAGACCAAACAGCGGGGTTCCCGGGTTTCCTTTGCCCACCACCTTATTTTGGATAGGTATGATGATGAGTTCCTGTCCTTTGGCCTTTCCTATAACTTTAACCAGTTTCGGATAGACACGGAAAACTTTGTGCAACTGGACCCAAATGGTCCACCACCACCAACGGACGATCGTGCGACCACCAATCACAATTTTGATGTGGGTGTACTTTATCGTTTGGACAAATTTTACTTTAGTTTAAACGCTTCAAATCTATTGAACAAGGATTTAGCCGATTTCAATCCCATTTTTGAGCCCAATACGCTCCGTAATTACTATGTATATACAGGGTATAGTTTTTCCAAAAGCAACAATAGTAAAATAGAAATAGAACCTTCCGTTTTCTTTCAATGGTTTGAAAATGATGGTCGATCCGTAACGGATTTGAACGCAAAATTCCGATTTCATGATTTTGAGGACTATTACTATTTAGGCCTTACCTATCGTTTCTTGAACGACCAAATTGGAACACCGCTCTATATCGCTCCCATTGCGGGATTGAAGAAGAGCAATTTCTATTTTGGCTATTCGTATCAGGTGATTGCCAATGAAATTCTGGGCTACAGTTCGGGAACACATGTCCTGACCGTTGGAATGGATTTGTTCCAGGGAATCAGTAATTGCCGCTGTACATATTAAATCCTTCATAGTTTTACCGTAATTTTGCCTACTTTTTACAAACAATGGGCAAAATAAAACTCAATAATATCCGTGTTCATGCATGGCATGGCTGTCTTAAGGAAGAAAGCATAATTGGCAGTGATTATAGGGTAGATTTGGAGGTTCATGCTGATTTATCCGTCCCTTCCAAAACCGACAAGCTCTCGGATACCGTGGATTATGTTCATTTAAATACCATCATCAAGGAAGAAATGGACATCAAATCCAAATTGTTGGAGCACGTCGCCAAACGTATCCTTGATCGCATTTTCATGGAAATCCCAAAGATAAAATCGGCGGAAATTTCCGTTTCAAAGATCAATCCGCCAATAGGAGGGGACGTAGAAAGTGTTTCGGTAACTTTATCGGCCAAAAACGAATAACACGTATTTTGGAAAGGATGATTTAGAGTGCTACATTTGCACCTTATTGGGCATCGTGGCCGAGTGGCTAGGCACAGCTCTGCAAAAGCTTGTACAGCGGTTCGAATCCGCTCGATGCCTCATAGACCCAGCTTTAAAGCTGGGTTTTTTTGTTCATTGATGCGTTCTATGCCGTCCTTTATATTGAACTTATCCTTTGGTAAAAAACCCTTAATAATCAATACAATACCACAAACCACAAGAACAAGGCCCAAAACCTTCTTTATGTAGGCGATTCTTTTGCTTGTCAATTTTCTCTTAAGTTGTTTTGCCAGAAGAATTTTAAAAAGATCGGTAATAAAGTACGTGGTCAACATCGTTCCAAAGAACACCAGGATACGATTGGGACTATTATCCAAACTCGGTCCCACCACAATTAGCACTCCCAACCAAAAAACCAAAACCCCTATATTGATGAAATTCAGCAAAAACCCTTTAACAACCAATCCCAGATAGGTTCCTTTTGAAGGTCTTACCTTATCCTTTTTGGTTTCCTTCTTTATAAATATGATGACACCGTATATAAAAAGAATGGTTCCCCCAAAAACATAAAGTCCAGGAAGGTTACTGAGATTTTCCAATAATTGAAAGCTACTGAAATAGGCAATGAACAAGAAAAGAACATCTGCAACAATTACCCCAACATTAAAAAAAAGTCCCGCACGAAAACCCTTTATTGCGCTCGTTTCCAGAAGAACAAAGAAAACAGGACCGACCATAAAGCTCAAAAGAAATCCCAAGGGAATTGCAGCCTGTATATCTTCAATCATAAATATTATTCAACGCGTTCCACTTTTCCTCCAAAAACCGTTTTTTCATCCATTTTCTCTGGATCACCGAATACTTTTACCGTTCCACCAGCTTTGACATCCGCCTTAACATATTTGGTTGCATAAATTGATGCGTTTCCCCCTGCATTCACCGCAACGGTCGTGAATTTGCTTTTAAACTCCTTTCCGTTATAGCTTCCTCCCGTATTGATAATGATATCCTGGTTATCCGTAAAGCCCCTAATTTGAATATCCCCTCCCGTGATCGCTTTTACCAATAGCTGTTCCGTTTGGCAGTTTAATTGTAGCTCACCACTTTCTTGTGCCCGTACATCAAGAACATCCTGAATTAACGTATCCTTTGAATAAATCCTGGCATCCTCGTTTACGTCCACTACTTTTAAATCCCCGGAATGGTACAGTTTTACAAAAGTTCTGTACCCACTAAAAATTTTATCAATCTTCATTCGGATTTTTAAGACGCCCCTATTGTTGACAATGGCCACTTTTTCTGTATTTGCCCCGGTGATTTCTACCTTGTTTTCATTGGATTTTATCAATTCTATGGAAATTCCGTCAAAACCCTTGACTTCATTGAACGGTTGGAGTTCCCTGGTGATTTTGTCTCCTTGGGCATAAAAAGGTGCAGTAAAACAGAAGAATAACAATGGAAAAAGCATTTTTCTCATGATTTCACATTTTGATTGATTCTCAATTACATAAACTCTTTTACCACTAAAATAGTATCACCCATTCCTACCGATCAAGGTAAAATCCAAATGCCTTTTCACCAAATCCGTGTTTTTCACCATAACAATGACTTCATCGCCCAATTGATACATTTCTTTAAATCGCTCACCAACCACCGCATATTGGCGTTCATCAAAAACATAATAATCGTCTTTAATATCCCGAATCCTCACCATTCCCTCACACTTATTCTCTATGATTTCCACATAGATCCCCCACTCCGTAACACCGGAAATCACCCCTATAAATTCCTTATCCGAATGATCCTGCATAAATTTTATCTGCATGTACTTTACGGAATCACGTTCCGCATTTGCTGCCAATAATTCCATATTGGAAGAGTGTTTGCACTGTTCTTCCAAAACCTCTTCCCCTGCAGACTTTCCACCATCCAAATACTGCTGCAAAAGGCGATGTACCATTACATCGGGATATCTTCGTATGGGGGATGTAAAGTGCGTATAATAATCAAACGCCAGTCCGTAATGTCCAATATTGTCCGTGGTATACATGGCTTTGCTCATACTTCGAATGGCAAGGGTATCCACTAAGTTTTGCTCTTTCTTTCCTTTGACATTTTCCAACAATTGGTTCAAAGATGTATTGATTGTTTTTCTGTCCCTTATATCCACACTATGTCCAAATTTGGAGATTACCCCATTAAGCGCCATGAGTTTATCCAAATCCGGCTCGTCGTGTACGCGATAAACGAATGTTTTCTTAGGCTTTTGCTTCCCTATGAATTCAGCTACTTTTCTATTGGCCAGTAACATGAATTCCTCAATTAACTTATTGGCATCCTTGGATTCCTTGAAAAAAACACTTTCCGGATTGTTCTGTTCATCAAGATTGAATTTCACCTCAATTTTATCAAAGGAAATAGCCCCGAAATCCATTCGCTTTTCCCGCATTATTTTAGCAAGGCCGTCCAGTTTCAGGACTGCTTCCTTAATTTCATTTGAAACTTGATATGCATCCTCCCGTATGGAAATATCCTTTGGAATGGTATTGGATTTTTTTTCAATGATTTGCTGCGCTTCCTCATATGCAAAGCGCTCATTTGAATAAATAACCGTCCTTCCAAACCACTGATTTCGCACCACGGCATTGTTATCCATCTCAAAAACCGCAGAGAAGGTATATTTCTCCTCATTGGGTCTTAATGAACAGGCATTATTGGACAATACTTCCGGTAACATGGGAACAACCCTGTCCACCAAGTACACCGATGTAGCCCTGTTGAAGGCTTCCGCATCCAAAATGGAACCCGGGATTACGTAATGCGAAACATCGGCAATATGCACGCCTATTTCATAGTTGCCATTTTCCAGTTCCCGGAACGAAAGGGCATCATCAAAATCCTTGGCATCCTTTGGATCGATGGTGAAGGTGAGTACCTCCCGCATATCCTTTCGGTTCTCTATTTCCGCTTCTTTAATGGAAGTATCCAAGGTGTTCGCATACTGCTCTACCTCATACGGAAACTCATAAGGAAGTCCATATTCCGCCAGTATGGAGTGAATTTCCGTGTGGTGCTCCCCAGGCATACCCAAAATTTCCTTGATGGTACCATAGGGAGAATCCGTATCATCCGGCCAATCCCCCAGCTCCACCAAGACTTTTGTACCGTCCTCCGCTTTTTTTGACCGCTCAATCGGCACAAAGATATCCGTATACATTTTGGGGTCGGTCGGTCTTACAAACACAAAGGTTTTGTGTTTTTCCACTATACCTACATAGGCATTTTTTTTGCGTTCCAGCACTCTGGAAATCTCCCCTTCCGGTCTACGCCCATTTTTCCTGTCCCTAAGGGATACCTCTACAATATCACCATGAAAAGCCTTGTTCAACCGATTGTTGGGAACGAAAATATCCTCCTCAACCCCATCTACCATAATATAGGCATTACCATTGGTGGCTAAATCCACCTTTCCCTGTAAAAGTATTTTTTTCGTTTGCTTTTTTTGAAATTTCCCGCGCTCGAGCTCCACAATCCGATTCTTGGCCTTTAGTTGTCCCAAACGCTGAATTAAATCGTTCCGTTCCTTGGTGTCCGTGATACCAAGTTTTGAAGCAATTTGTTTATAATTGAAAGATTTGTTGGGTTCAGCTTCCAGAACGGTAAAAATCCCTTTCGTGATTTCATTTTTCCGCTGACTCCTTGCCCTTTTTTTCTTTTTGGACATTCAAATGAAAGTTTGTGCCAAATTACAAATTTTGAGCTATGGAAATCTTACCATAAACCTTAGTTCTAAAGTTAAGTTTATCAACAAATAGAATACAGCTCTATTTTCTTTTTTAAAATTTAAAGAAACTATGGCTATGATTATAGTCTGTGAATAAGGGGAACACTTTTTTTCCTAAAAAGTTGCATTGAACAATCCTTTCACTTTATTCACCTATTATCATTTTATGAAGCATATTAAAATCAATAGGTTATAGAACTTCTTAACAACTCTTCATAACCGAAATCAACAGAATTCCTAGATAATTATTTATGAATTGGTTGTTGATATGTGCGGCACTTCTATTGATAAGTGTTGATTAAATTTTAATTGAATATTAATTTGATATTAAGGGAGCGTTCGTAATGTTAAATAAAGTGGTAAAACGCAAATTTTTTCATTCACTTTTGTTTACGTATTATTAACATTTCAAGGTGCTCATAATGTCTTGATTTTAAAGAAGTAGAAAAAAACTACGAATACATATTAACCGTGTGCTTCTAAAAGAATTGTACTTTTGTGGGGAACCAAATTAAGCGGATTAACCATGAAAATAGCTATAGGAAATGACCATGCTGGTACAGAATATAAACTTGCCATTGTTGGTTTGTTGAAATCCAAGGGAATTGAGGTCATCAATTACGGAACGGACGGAACGGACAGCGTTGACTATCCAGATTTTGTGCATCCAGTGGCGGTGGAAGTGGAACAGGGTACCGTGGATTTAGGCATTGTGATATGTGGCAGTGGAAACGGGGCGACCATGACCATTAATAAGCATCAAGGAGTAAGGGGGGCACTTTGTTGGAACAAGGAAATCACGGCCTTGGCAAGAGAACATAACGACGCGAATATTTTGAGTCTTCCGGCAAGATTTATTGCACTTCCCCAGGCGCTGGATATGGTAGAGACTTTTTTGAGCACCGAATTCGAAGGTGGTCGTCATGAGCGAAGAATAGAAAAAATCCCATGTGCCTGATTGACTTTGCGGTACCATACACCAAAGGAGTCGTATATAGCCTTACCTACCTTTAAAATAAAGGTAATTGATTATGGGACATCAGCACCATCATTCGCATAGCCATAGGGTAGACGGCAAAAATCTTGGGATTTCCATTGTTCTAAATGTTGTTGTTACCATTGCCCAGATCATAGGAGGTCTTATTTCAGGTAGTCTTTCGCTACTATCCGATGCAGTCCATAATTTTAGCGATGTACTTTCCCTTATCATCAGTTTTCTGGCGAACAGGTTATCAAAAAAAAAGGCTTCCACCAACAGGACATTTGGATATAAGCGCGCGGAAATTATTGCCGCTTTTGTGAATTCTGCCACCTTAATGGTGGTTTCGTTATTTCTTATTGTTGAGGCAATAGAACGGTTTTTGGCACCTCAGGAAGTTGCTTCAAATTGGGTGATATGGCTTTCTATCCTGGCGATATTGGTCAATGGTTTTAGTGTGCTGTTATTAAAGAAGGATGCTTCCGTAAATATGAATATGAAATCGGCCTATCTTCATTTATTGACGGATATGATGGCTTCCATTGCGGTTTTAGTAGGAGGACTGCTCATGAAATTTTACGCCATTTTTTGGATAGACCCGTTGTTGACCTTGATTATTGCCCTTTATTTGATTTATGTGGGTTACGATTTATTAAAGGAGTCAACCAAGGTATTGATGCTTTTTACACCAAAATCAATTGCGGTGCAGGAAATTGTTTCCAGTATTTGTGAAATAAAGGGGATTAAAAACGTTCATCATGTCCATGTTTGGCAATTGAATGAAGAGGAGATACACCTGGAGGCCCATGTGGATTTTAAGGAGGACATTAAATTATCCGAGTTTGATGTTATTTTGGAAGGCATAGAAGAATTGGTATACCACCGGCATGGCATCAATCATGTAAACATTCAACCTGAATTTGGTAAATGTGATACCAAAAAAATAATAGTCCAGGATTAATATGAAGATTCAAATAAAAACGTTCGATAATCTTTCGGTTACCGAGCTGTACGACCTATTGAAACTGAGGAGCGAAGTTTTTGTGGTAGAGCAGAAATGTATTTATCCGGACATTGATGGTAAAGATTGGAAAGCATTGCATGTCCTAGGAATATCGGAAGGAAAAATAGTGGCGTATTCACGCATATTCAAAGCTGGGGATTACTTTGCGAATACGTCTATTGGGAGGGTGGTCGTTGCTAAATCCGATCGAAAAAAGGGCTATGCCAAAATCATGATGAAAGCGGCCATGGAACATATTTTCAATAGCTTAAAGGAGCGAAAAATTGAACTTTCGGCACAGACGTACCTGAGCCGGTTTTATACGGAATTAGGATTTAAGATAGTGGGGGAAGCGTATTTGGAAGACGGAATTCCCCATAGGAAGATGATCTACGGTTAGGCAAGCGTTTTTGCCAGACCAGTTTCAATCAAAATCCCATTCGACATACAGTATGATGGTGCTTTTCGAGGGTTAATCCGCCAAAAGGGAGATTAAGGATTCCCCTATTTTTTTTACCACACCGACCACCAATGCATTTCCCATGAAGAAAGCCCGTTTGGTGTCGGATATTCCCTTAAGTTTGGTATGGTTGTCCGGAAAGCCGTTGAGTCGTTCCAATTCTATTGGAGTTAAGCGACGATATCCCATGGCCGTTTGTACCACATGTTTAAAACGTGAAGGTGATTTTCCACCTTCACCGGTAATGATGGTTCTTGAAGGTTTGTCCAAAGCATCCGGAAAAACCATGGAACCCTCGGAATATTGGTATTGATAACCTGTTTTTGTGGTTCTAATTTCTTTTTTCTTGCCTTTTAGATATTGCCATTTGGGAAGTTCATCAGGATCAATATAGAAATCTGCCGTGACCGCTCCATTGAGCAATATTGAGGAAAGCGGAAGTTGCGGACCATCAAAACTTGGGGTAGTCTTTTGGGTAATTACCGTGTTTTCAATACAGAGACCGGAATTTTCAAAGGGGGAATGGGTTTTTCCTTGATTAAAATTGTTGGATGTGGAAACCAAATCTCCCTTAAAATCAAAAAATGTGGATTGTTGCGTGGTTTGTTGAACGGGAAAGGCAGTAGCCAAAACCCCATTTCGTGTTATCCATTCCTCCTTATCGTTTTCCCCGATGTTTTTAAAAATTTGGGATGATTTGTGATAGCCCACCAGAAACACCCTCCTCCGGCGTTGGGGAAAACCGTATTCCGCGGCATTGATCACGCGCCATTCAACGGCGTAACCCAAGTCTGAAAGACCCTTTAACATCACGGCAAAATCACGTCCGCGTTGTGTAGCGGGTGATTTTAACAGGCGGTCCACATTTTCCAGGATCAAATATTGGGGCCTCTTTTTCTTTTCCTTTAAAATGCGATATATGGACCACCAAAGCACACCTTTTTTACCCAAAAGGCCCTTGGAACTGTTTAAGGTTGCTGCAACGGAATAGTCCTGACATGGAAATCCGCCCACCAGGACATTGTGGTCGGGAATTTCTTGGGTAGGAACCTCCTCAATATTTTGGTTGGAGTGGTTCTGTGCCCCAAAACGCGCTTCATAGACTGTTGAAGCATGTTGTGTTTTGGTGGAAGGCTCCCATTGATTACTCCAAACAACCTTAAATTTATCGGTATCCTCCAATCCCAATCGGAAACCCCCAACACCGGCAAAAAGTTCGCAAACGGTTAATTTTTGCATGCCCAAATGTAGGGAGAAATCCAAAAATCATTTCAGGATGTTGGCGTACTTGGAGCTGTCATTTAGCAAAGACACCGCCGTTAAAATGCCCTCATCATGTTTAAGGCTATAATCGTAAAGTCCCCTTCTGTAGAAATACCGTTTCACAAGTTCATCGGTAAGTTTTTTGGAAATCTCTTTCTTATAGGTGTCCAAGGCGGATATTTTTCCTTTGTTGATGGTCAATAGCAAATCTTTGTAACTGTTCTGTACTTCGGAGCCCAAAAGGGTCTCATCCGCATTGAGTTGTTCCTCCAATAGTTTTTCGGTATCTGTTTTAAAGGTAAAATCCGCTTTTTGGGCAAATCCCTTGAAAGCGGTATAGTCCGTATCGGAAAAACTAAAATCGGAAACCGCGCCAAAATCGTTTTTATAGAAAAAATCGGTGGCAAAATCAAAAATGACCCTGTTTCTGTCAAGGGCTTTGATGAGGTCATTGGTTTTAAGCGAAGCAATTTCCACATCCGGCATAACACCACCTCCGTCTTCCACGATTCTTCCGTTTCGGGTCTTGAATTGATTGAATTTGGTATTTCTGACCGCATTTCCTTCTTCATCCCTGTTCCAATAATCCAAGGACTGGATACATCTACCGGAAGGGGTGTAATAACGGGATATGGTGACTTTTAATTGGGTTCCATAGGTTAACTTCAGTGGACGCTGAACCAGCCCTTTTCCAAAACTTCTAGCGCCCATGACCACGGCACGGTCCAAATCTTGAAGCCCTCCGGATACAATCTCACTGGCCGAAGCACTGCTTCCATTGATAAGGACCACCAAGGGAATTTCCGCATCAATGGGCTGATTTTTGGTCGTGTACTGTTGATTGAACTTTTTTACTTTGGATTTTGTGGTCACTATCAATTCCCCTTTGGGCACAAATAAATTGGTGACGTTAATGGCTTCGGAAAGAAGGCCACCGGGATTTCCGCGCAAATCAAGGATCAAGCGTTCTGCACCCTGCCCCTTTAGATCTAGTATCGCGGCCTTGGTCTGTGCCGATGCTTTTCTGTTGAACCGTGACAGCACAATATATCCTGTTTTGTCATCTGCCATACTGTAATAGGGAACCGCATCCACTTCCACGCCTTCCCGCTTAATGGTCGTTTTTTTGGTTTCCCCCAGCCTTTGGTAGGTAACCTCAACTTCCGTCCCGTTGGTTCCTTTGAGGAGTTCACTGGCATTGTCGTTAAAATCGGACACCTTAATATCCCCAATCTGGATGATTTCATCCCCAGCTTTGAGTCCAGCCTTATCGGCAGGATAATCCTGGTAGGGTTCCACAATCAACAATTTATCGTCATAAGATCGCACCAAGGCGCCAATGCCCGAGTATTCCCCGGCATTGCTTATTTTATAATCCTCAACATCCTGCTCGTTCAAAAATTTGGTATAGGGATCCAATTCATCCAACATGTTTTTTATGGCGGAATCCATTAACTCCGCGGGATTTGTTTCATCAACATAATTCATGTTGAGTTCCTTGAACAGCGTTGTAAAAATTTCTATTTGTTTGGCAATCTCAAAAAAATCGCTTTTAAAACCACTTCCGACAACAAGAAAAACAACGGCAAAAACAGGGATAAGCAAACGTCTTTTGAAGAGTCTATTCATTTGAAATCTTTTTTAGGAGCTTGGTAAGCAAGGTTTTGGTTCCTGATTCTATTTCGGAAAAAGAAGGCATTTCTTTTCCAAGGTATAAAATCACCAACGCATATTGTCCCTTTGTATTGTTAAAAAAAGCGGGTTTGTTCAGGCGATAGGCCTCTCTGAGCAGCCTTTTTATGCGGTTCCGTTTCACAGCTGATTTGAAATTCCGCTTCGGCGCCACTACGGTAACCTGGAAGGGCACGTCCTTGGGTAGGGCAGTTTTTAAGTATAGGAGCTTTAGGGGAAAGGCAGAGATAGCGCTGCCCTTAAGAAAGAGTTGCTCCAAGAGTTTTTTGCTTTTTAATCGTTCTTTTTTTGGGAAGGTGTTCCTAACAGGCCCGTGTGCCGATTTGGATTCCCCCTTTTCGGGGAACGTAAGGGGGGTGTTGGCCATCTGCTTTTTTACCTCGTCCGATATGGTTAGCATTACATGGGACATGTCCGTTTTGATTTTCTTATCGGAAAAGCCAAGAAAGCGAACCCCTTTTTGTTCCAAGAGCCCCTGTTTTTTTTCATCGTACCCATATTTAAAGTCATGCGAACGACCATCGATTTCAATGGCCAACATTAATTCATGACAATAAAAATCCACGATAAAGTTAAGAAGGGGGACCTGTCTGTGGAATTGAACGCCAAGAACACCATTTTTAATGTTGTTCCAAAGCAAAACCTCGGCCAAGGTGCTGTTTTGTCTTAGCGCTCTGGCATATTCCTTTAGTTTAGGGTCATATGGAATGCTATTGTTTTTTGACACCCCTGAAGCCCCCTAAGGGGACAATTGTTTAGTGTAAGTTACGATGTTTACATTTAGGGTTCGGAATTTTGCCCATGACCTCCAAGGATTGCGATACTTGGCGCTATTGCCCAATGCTATGGGATTTGGTTTTGGCGCTATTCCTGGGCTTGCCAAATGTTATTCTCCCTATTGATGTCCGCCATAAGTTGGGAGGGGTCTATATTGAGCCCCGCCAAATTCGTTATGGGCATGTCCAGAACCAGCTCATAGGTTGGGTAGGCCCACGGCCAGTCCTCAACAACGGTTCGTTTCAAATTTGGATACGGATTGTCTTTTTCAGCGCGCATCATGCGTAAGGGAATATAATAGGTTTCCCGATTTCCTTCGGCATCCACCACCAAAATATCCAAGGGCATGGGCATAAGGCCAATACGTTCAAAAACCACTTTGGTCTTCCCACCTTCGGAAACTACATCCTTAATTCCATAATCAATGGTATTTGTAGTTTGGGTCCAATCGGTCAAATACCAATCCAATTCCATGCCCGACACCTTTTCCGCCGTTCTTTTGATATCATTGGGAACAGGATGTTTAAACTTAAAGTCATCGTAGTATTTCCTTAGTGTTTCCATTAGTTTGTCCTGACCAATTACATAGCCCAATTGGGATAAAAAGACAGCTCCTTTGCTATAGGCTGCAATGCCGTAGGCAAAATTCAAGTCGTATCGATCGGCATGTGTGGTCTGTGGTTGTTCCTTTCCGGATTTTACCAGGGCATAGTACCCTTTATAGGAACCCTGGAAAGGATTGTCCTTACCCTGGTCCATAATTTCATTCATACACAAGCTGCTGATAAAAGAGGTAAAACCTTCGTCCATCCAGGAATGTTTGGACTCGTTGGTCGCCAAAACGTGTTGGAACCAGGAGTGGGCCATCTCATGCACCATGACACCGACAAGACTACCAAAAGAACGTTCACCGGTAATCAAGGTGCTCATGGCATATTCCATACCGCCGTCACCCCCCTGTACAACAGAATACTGTTTGTAGGGATATGGGCCAATATTTTTGTTGAAAAACTCCATGGCGGCAGCAGTTTTGGGCTGGAGGTTTTTCCAGTTTTCCTGTAGCTCAGGTTTGTCCTTGTAGAAGAAGTGCAGTAGGGGTCCGTTTTGCATTTCAAAGGTATCGTGTACATATTCGGGGTCCGCTCCCCACATAAAGTCATGGACCATAGGTGCCTTAAAATGCCATGTTAGGGTTTTCCCCTTGGTTTTTACCTTGGTTCCCGCAGCCTCATAACCATGGCCAATTTCCTGTGGGTTTTGTAAATAGCCTGTTCCCCCTATGGTATATTCCTTGTCAATGGTAATTTTCACATCAAAATCGCCCCAGACCCCATGGAATTCCCTGGCAATATAGGGGTTGGGATGCCAGCCTTCAAAATCATATTCGACTACTTTGGGGTACCATTGGCTCATGGACAAGGCGACCCCTTCCGTACTGTTTCTTCCAGAGCGGCGCACCTGTAAAGGGACCTGCCCTTGAAAGCTCATGTCCATAGTGGTTTTACCACCTGGTGGAATAGGTTTTGCCAGATCCACAACTAAAATGGTCTCCTCTTCGCTAAAATCGACCTTTTGCCCATCTTGGGTCAATGTAAGGGCATGGAGATACCCCTGTTCAGTTTTGGACAAGGAAGCAATTCTGCTTTTACCGTCCTTCATCATTCGCTTGTCCCCATCTTTGATGTTTTGTAGACGGAGATCCATTTCACTTCCCGGTTGAAAGGCATTAAAGTACAAATGGTAATACATCCGTTGCAAAGTATCGGGGGAATTGTTGGTGTAGACCAGTTTTTGTGTCCCATTGTATTGATAGGTTTCCACATCCATGGTCACTTCCATGTCATAATCCACATGCTGTTGCCAATAGGGCGTATTGTTTTGGGCCAGTAGGGCTCCGGCACCACAGAACAGTAGATAGACCAGCTTTTTTACAATCTTTATCATTTTATTCGGCGTTGTAGTCCAGGGTCGTTTTTCCTTTGGAGAGATTTGCCGCTAAAATTAAGGCATTATAGGCGTTGACCATTTTTCCGGATTTGGAGATTTGTGAAAAAGGCTTTGCATTTTCGGTTTCCCCACCCAGTATTACGGAAGCCTTGGAGGTCAATCCGGATTGCATGATCACGTTCTTGACCTGGGAGGCCTTTAAGGAAGGATAGTGTGACCGTATAAGCGCCGCAATGCCGGCAACGGCGGGAGCGGCCATGGAAGTACCTCCCTGAAAATCATAGCTGTTGTTTGGCATGGTGGAGTAGATATCGTCACCAGGGGCGAACACATCCACGTTTGCAGCTCCGTAATTCGAAAACGTGGCTACCATTTCGGAACCATAGGAAGAGGATAGAGCACCTACGGTGATGACATTGTCCGCGATTTCCGAACCGGAAAAATTATGGTCGTTTGGATAATTTGGATTGTTGTCATCGTCTAAATCGTTCCCATCGTTCCCGGCGGCATGAACGATAAGTACATCTTTGGAAGCGGCGTATTGGATGGCTTGATGCACCCATTCCGCATTAGGTGAAAATGACTTTCCAAAACTGCAATTGATGACTTTTGCACCGTTGTCGGAAGCATACCTGATGGCCAGCGCAATATCCTTATCGTACTCATCACCATTGGGTACGGCCCTTATGGCCATTATTTTTACGTTATTGGCCACGCCTCTGGTGCCAATTCCGTTGTTTCTTTCCGCAGCAATGATTCCCGCTACGTGTGTTCCATGACTTTCATCTTCTACCCTGTTTTTGGGGTTGCCGTTGCCATAGCCCCTACTTGCAAAGTCATAGGGGTCGTCACCTACGATTTTTCGACCGTCAAAATCCTTGTTCAGGTTATAGTTCACCCTTTCCGTGAAATAGGTAATGCCCTCACCAAGTTCTTTTTTTACCTCCTCTATGGTTTCGGCATATTGGTACATCTGTTTGAGTATGGCAAGATTTTGCTGCATTTCTTCGGTCTTGGGTTCAATGCCCATTAGGTCTTCCTTGGTATAGGAATCCTTGCCCAATTCTTTTTTTACGGCTTCGTCCGCATTGTTGACCACCTGTAAAATCTGTTCGTACTGTTGTTTGTTCTGTACGGCTTTTGGGTATTCCCCATCCAACTCCAATTGGGCCTTTGCCCTGGTTGGGGCATCACCAATGTCCAAGCGCAGCATCCTGGCGAATTCCAATTGCTCGTGATAGGCTTCGCCAAGAAAGTTATAGCCATGCACATCGTCTACATAGCCATTATTGTCATCGTCTTTTCCATTTCCTGGACGTTCGCCGGAATTTGTCCAAAGCACACCATCCAAATCTTCGTGTTCCAAATCTATTCCAGAATCCACAACGGCCACAATTACCGTTTTACCCCTTTTGTTGCCAATGATCTCTTTATAGGCTTTATCCAAACTCATGCCTGGAATGGTATCCATCAACAAATCGGAATGCCCCCAGTTTTTCCGTTCCTCTTCGGTAAGTTCCGAAATCTTTAAGGGAATGGTGTCAATATTCGCAATTGGAGTGGAAACGAGATTGGTGGCACCACAACCCACCAGAACACTTCCGGAGAAAAGGGCAATGCACCATTTAAAATATGAATTCATCAAACTGATTTTTTTAGGGTTTATTAGGTAAAAAGTTCCTTAAAGGAAAAGAGTTGATCGAGACGAGCTCCCTTTTCCGTTGCTTTTAACGTACAGAGTTCATTGTGCGCATCATGTTCAAAAAACAAAACGTACTGTTCTTCAACCGCTTTCTCAAGAAAAACGGATTTTTCGGACAAGGTGAGTAAAGGTCTGGTATCGTAGCCCATCACATAGGGCAGGGGAATGTGTCCTACCGTAGGAAGCAGATCCGCGGTAAAGACCACGGTTTTCCCCTGATACTTTATATGGGGCAACATTTGTTTTTCCGTATGTCCATCTGCAAAAAGAATGCCAAAGCCCAGCTCTGATTCCGCCACATAATTGGAATTGCCCCGCTCAATAAAGCGAAGCTGCCCACTTTCCTGCATGGGGTATAGGTTTTCCTTAAAAAACGACGCCTTTTCCCGGGCATTTGGCTTGGTGGCCCATTCCCAGTGCTCGGCATTGGTCCAAAATTGGGCATTTTTAAAGGCAGGTTCGTATCCCGTTCTGTCCTTGTTCCATTGGATGCTGCCCCCGCAATGGTCAAAATGTAGATGTGTCATGAAGACATCCGTGATATCGTCACGGTGGAACCCGATTTTTTTAAGGGAATCATCCAAATTGTGCTCCCCCCAAAGGTAATAGTAGCCAAAAAACTTTTCGGATTGCTTGTTTCCCAGGCCCGTGTCCACCAGAATCAACTTATCGCCATCCTCGATCAATAGGCTTCTTGCGGCCATGTCAATCAAGTTATTACTATCAGCAGGGTTTGTTCTGGTCCATATTGTTTTGGGAACCACGCCAAACATGGCGCCACCATCCAACTTAAAATTTCCAGTTTCTACGGGATAAAGGGTCATCAAAAAAATTAAGGTCGCCCAAAATAAGAAACAGCACTATAACTACCTTAAAAACATAGAATTATTAGCCCATTTTTAACAAAAGTCGGCCAAAATGAAGTGTTGGGGTGCAATAGGTGTGACCAAAGGCGCAAAAAGGCCCAATATTCTGAAATAAAAGTCCTATTTTTCCGAAAAAAGCTCGGATGTTAGAACTGGCAGGAATCATTATTTTGGGAATCATTGCGCAGTGGGTGGCATGGCGATTGAAACTGCCTGCAATCTTACCGCTGATTCTCATTGGTTTGATGGTCGGCCCCATTGCCACCTTATATACGGATGATGGCAGTAAACTGATTGAACCCATTTGGAATGGGGAAAAAGGACTTTTTCCGGGGGAGGGACTGTATTATTTTGTTTCCCTGGCCATTAGTATCATACTTTTTGAAGGCGGGCTTACCCTAAAGCGTTCCGAAATTGCCACTGTTGGCCCTGTGATCACCAAACTTATTACCGTTGGGTCCATTGTGACCTTCTTTGGTGCAGGGGTGGCCGCCCACTACATTTTTGACCTTTCCTGGCAGCTTTCCTTTTTGTTTTCGTCACTGATTATTGTTACGGGGCCTACCGTAATTACGCCCATCCTTAGAAACATACCCTTAAAAAAGGATGTCTCCACCGTTTTGAAATGGGAAGGTATTCTTATCGACCCCATTGGCGCCCTGGTTGCGGTCTTGGTATTTGAATTTATAAGTGTTGGGGAGGGCAGTGCCTTTACACAGACGGCACTGATTGAATTTGGAAAGATCCTGCTCTTTGGAACCACTTTTGGTTTTACGTTTGCCCATGCGCTGGCCTTTGCGATCAAAAAGGATTTGATTCCCCATTATTTGATGAACGTGGTCTCCCTTTCCGTGGTGCTGTTGGTTTTTGTGGAATCGGACGTTTTTGCGCATGAATCCGGCCTGCTTGCCGTGGTGGTCATGGGAATGGTCCTGGGAAATATGAACCTTCCCAACTTAAACGAACTGCTTTATTTTAAGGAATCATTGAGTGTGCTGTTGATTTCCATTCTTTTTATTCTCCTGGCGGCCAACATCAATGTGAGCGATTTGGAGCTTTTGAAAACATGGGATACGGCCTGGCTTTTTTTGATCGTCGTCTTTTTGATCCGTCCTTTAGGGGTCTTATTGAGTACGCAGGGTTCGGGCCTAAAGCTCAATGAAAAACTGTTTATTGGTTGGGTGGGGCCACGGGGTATCGTAGCTGCCGGAATTGCTTCCCTTTTTGGTTCCAAGCTATTGGCCAAGGGAGAGCCCGGTGCGGAATACATTACGCCCCTGGTTTTTATGATCGTATTGGGAACAGTGCTTTTTAATGCCACTACGGCAAGGCTGTTTTCAAAACTTATTGGGGTGTTCCTCACCAAATCGGAAGGTATTTTGATTATCGGTGCTTCCAAGGTATCCCGCTTGATAGCCAATTATTTAAAGAACAATGACCGCCATGTGGTATTGATAGACAATAACGAGGCCAATGTGGAAAAGTCCAAACGGCTGGGTTTGGAGGCTTTTTCGGCAAACGTGTATTCCGACACCCTTACCGATAATATAGAATTGAACGATGTGGGGTACTTAATGGCCTTGACGGGAAACTCGGAAATCAACCGTTTTGCCATTGACAAATTCAAAAATCAATTTGGGGAAAATGGCTCCTTTAGGCTGGTGGATACCGATGAGATGAACGATTCCGAAAACAATGCAAAAGACGGTGTGTTTTCCTATACCGCCGATTTTGCGCGGCTCTCGGAGACCGCCCGGAAATACCCCTCCATAAATGAAGTGGGGATAAAGGATTTGGAGCATTACAGGACATTGATTGATATGACAAGGACCGATGAGGACATCATCCCCGTTTTTTTGAAAATGCCCAACGGCAATTTGGAAATTGTCCCTTCGTTCAGCACCGAAATGGCGGAAATAAAAGAAGGGAGCAAACTGGTATACCTGGGCAAGGTCTTCGATTTTGATCTGTAAGCTGCAGGGAAACCATTGCGGTGCTAACCGCTATCATGGAATTGCCAGGTGGGTAGCGTTCCATTTTTATATTCCCGTTGACCCAAAGGAAAACCCTGTTTTTTTGTAGGAAAAAAGCGCTGCTTGTAGGAAAACCCCAGAAAAAAGACGGTTTTCCTATAATGCGTTTTCGGCCAACATCACTTATATTGCGGGTCTGCCACTTGTTACATTATGGTTTTCATGTCTGAAAACTCTTGGATAAAACAATGATACTCAAGTAAAAACAGCAAGTTTCAAAAATAATTTTAGGAATTATTAATCCTAAAATTTTTAACCATGAAAAAAGCTTTTTTTTACACGATTTCAACATTGGTTTTAGCAAGTTTTTTACTGAACATTTCATGTTCTAATGATTCAACGAGTGATGATCAAACACTTTATGAAAATATTGATCCCGCGGCGGATGTTGACCCTAGAGAAATCAAAAAGCCCGGGGGAGGTAGCTGAAATCATCAAAAGGAGCTTTGGCTCTTTCTTGGCCTTGCTTTCTGGATTGGTAATGTACGTCGATAAATTTGTTGAATTTTGGGGTATCCAGGTCGATTATGAGTTCAAATATTATTACGACTTGGATACTTTTTTATGGACCATAGGTCAAACTGTAGCGATGCTACTGCTTATTTTTTCCTATTTTTTTAAACCTTACAAATGGTCCTTACTTGCCCCCTTAACGGTTTTTAGTATCCAAATAATTTATGTTTGGCGGGATGAATTATGGATACAACGTGATTACTATACATACTACACAATAGCGTTTATATTGTCCTTTTTGGCGATGGTCTTTTTTATGAAATGGGCAATTGTGATTAGTACGGTTTTGGTAGCAAGAGTGAGACACAAGAAAATTAAATCCATTGTCGATTTAATCGATGAAATTACAAACGTGCATTATAAAAAACAGTTGAATAATGCTTTAAAGCCCAATCTTATTGACGATTCTTTTGACGAAATGACGCAAGAGAAAAAGGATGAAAACATAGAGGAGATTACCAAAGATTATGAAAAATTCAAAGCTAGCCTACGCAAAAAAACTAAGGATATTTTGGACTAAAAAACATCGTACAAGGAAAATGCTCAAAAGCCAACTAAATAAAGTGGTTGAAGGGAACTTGCTCGATGATTGTTTAAAAGAGGTTAAAGAAAGCTTACAACAGGAAATTGAAAAAAAACAACAATTGGAAGTGAGGAGGCATTTGGTCGAGAGTAAAGGGAAATGGATAGACAGAGTTTATCATAAACTAAACAATGGCGATAGAATTACCCTAGAAGAAGAACAAAAATTAAAAAGGCACAGGGTTATTGGTTGACTTTTTTGTCATCCAAAATTTTCATAATCTGCTTTAACTTGCTTTCTGAAATCTTCTCCCTAACATCCAACCACAATTCATCCTTTTCATTTTCCCCTTCAAGTTTCATTTGTTTAACATACATCCCATAAATAGAATGGTTCTTTAAATACTGGTGGTTTTTTGTTAAAAAGCCAGTTAAAATGGCAACTGATTCTTCATTTCCAAGGATTGATTGCAGGAAATTTAAGAGACTTTCATTGGTGATTTTCTTTTCACTTATATTATAGCTAGGCCCACCCTCATTATAATCCGAAACGGTTATCCCCTGGTTCACTTTTTCAAATGCTGCCTCTTGGGAATAGGGGTTGTCCAAACGGTCAAACAGCAATTTGTCCGTACTTAAATCGAAGTTGGCGGCTATAGCCACCAGCATTTCAATAGGAACCCTGGTTTTGCCCGTTAACCAATTACTGATCTGTCTTTGGTTGGAACCTATCAATTTTCCTAAATCAGATTGAGTTAGCTTACGATTCTTAAGTATGTACTCAATATTATATTTCAGGTTATTATCAATATCCAATTAAATAGGTATTTTCTACTCAATAAATAGGTATTTACACAATTATTACGTAATCTTGTAAGCGTTAATCTAAGATTTGAATGACAATATACAAGAAAATAACTCCGCCCGAAAACTACATCAGAACCAATTTGAGGTGGTTACTTTTTACCAGGGGCATCCTTATGAAGGAGTTGGGCACCGCTATAGGTGAAAGTGTTCCTACGATCAGTAATTGGGTACGCTATAAAGCCATCCCACCCATCCAAAAAATCCAAAAAATATGCCTGTTTTTCGGGATTGCCATTGATGATTTTGTCAATGTGGACCTGTCCAATGGCAATATGCCCATAGTCGCGAGGAACGGCAAAATGATGCATCCGGAGCCCTAATGGAAAACCATGGACAAAACCATTGGGGAAGGCCGGTGCCAATACATCTTATCCCATAGCGAGGGCATCGTTACCCTCCCCAAAACCTCCCCTTTTCAAAAAAGCCATGACCATAAATACGTATCTTCAATGAAAAGAACATGTAGCCTACTTGCCCTCCTTGCCATGACCATTGGTCGGGCACAGGATTTGCCCGAAATCATTCCGCCGTCACCGGAAGCCACCGCGCTGGCCAAATATGTTGATGTGCCCGTGTCCCATTACAATGGGACTCCGAGCATTACCGTTCCCATCCATACCCTGGAACTGGATGGCAAGACCATACCCATTGTCCTAAGGTACCATGCCAAGGGCATCCAGGTGGAGGAAATCGCCTCGCGGGTGGGCCTGGGGTGGGCCATGGATTTCGGTGGGGCCATTACCAGGCAGATCAGGGGTTCTGCGGATGAGTATATCCCCAATGGGGTCAAAGGCTACCTCAGGGACAATTTTTACCAGACTTTTTTTACTGGGGATGCTACAACACGGTCCAGAATATATGACAGTGTCCAGTTAGGCGAACAAGATCTTTATCCGGATAGTTTCATGTTCAACTTTTTGGGGTATTCCGGAAAATTCATCTTTGACCAGCGTACCAAGCTGCCCATCATCCAGCATTTTACCGATCTCGAGATAAGCCCGGTCTGGGCCAATGGAACGGTGGGCGAAATATCCGGTTGGGAAGTGGTGACCCCAGATGGGTTCAAGCTCCATTTTGGGCTGTCCAAAGATGCTTTACGAACGGCAAGGGACAAAGAAAACATCTTGCAAAACCTAACTTTTTTTGGCGGTTCGCTTACCCCTGCTCCGGGCAGTGGTTCCTTTAATGCGTATACGGCCTGGTACCTTATGGATATAACCGGGCCGAGCGGTAGGTCCATAACCTTCAAATATGGCAGTGAGCAACCCATATATTGCAGGAGAAGTTACGATAAGGTGGATTTTGGCACAAAGGCCGTGAGCGCCCATTTCTCGAAAGTGAAACCGGTCCAACACCAAATCTCCGAAATCCTGTGCGATCGGGGCAAGATCAAATTTGTAAGCGGGACCACGGAAAGGGAGGATCTTGACGATGCCTACGCGCTGGAAGAGATACAGCTGACCGATTTCAACAATGTACTGGTCAAGCGCCTTAAACTGAACCATACCTATGTTTCGGCCAATTCGACCAATGTCCTGCCCGCCTTGGACAACTGTGACCTACGGGCCCACAAGCGCCTTTTCCTGAGTTCGGTGGAGACTTATGCCAAACAGGGTACGGCCACCTTGCCCCCCTATCGGTTTTTCTACAACAGTACAGCACTGCCCCATCGTTTTTCCAACGCCCAGGACACCTGGGGATACTACAATGGAAAGAACAATGGGCAGTACCTGACATTTTTCGATTACGGAACAACAACCATTAATCGCGAAGTTGATACCCTAAAATCCCAGGCAGGGATGCTCACAAAGATACAACTGCCCACAGGGGGGTCCATAAACTATACCTATGAACATAACCGGGCCGTACCCCCCCAATATTTTAAGGACCTTTTGTTTCCGGACACCAATCCCACGGTAACAAAAGGTGCAGGGCTGGCCAAGCATCCCTCGCGCTTTAACAAAACGTTCTATGAATCGGAACCTTTTACCATCGGGAATATCGTTGGTGCGGCACAGGTTACCGCCAGGCTAGGGCTGGAAAGCGATTGCGGGACCCATCAGGCAACGGTCACCTGCCCCTATAAGGCACGGTTGATAGGTCCCCAGACCGATGTGACCCTGAGCAATGAGCGAGTGGACATGACCCTTTCATCGGGCACTTATGTACTTAGGGTCGACCCGAATCCCAAGATACCCCACAACCACAACGATATTTTAACCAACCCATTCGATATTCTCGTATCCTGGAAAGAGAACATAAGCAATCGGACCAGCGGTACCGAACTGCTTTTTACCTCGGGAAATAGGATCAAGAGTATCCTATTGGAGGATGGCAATGGCGGTACCATAAAAAAGGAGTACGAATATAAGGACCCCGTCACGGGCGTTGGCAGTGGAAGGGTGTTTTCATTGCCAAGCTATTATTATCAGGAGGACCAAGGGCCGGGCCCGATCATCCTTAGGAGGAAGTATGGCGCACGTCCCGGCAGCCCTCTGACCTATGAACAGGGAAACCATGAAGGCTATGAATATGTTACTGAATACGAGGTAGGGGAAACTGGAAGACAAGGAAAGACCGAACACCGTTTCACTATTTTCGGGGACTCTGGGGACTTTTATAAATTCCCGTACCACCTGGCCACCGATAATGAGTGGTTAAGGGGGAAACCTTTGGACACCAAGTTTTTTAGAAAGGATACCAAGGGGTACACCCTGCTGAAGGAAATCAAGAACGAGTATCGCTACGGCAATGTTGTGGGTTCCCCAGCTTATCTGATGAACCCCCCATTGTCCGTTAACGCAAATTACGGTGAAGTTTACGAAGCGACCCGAAGCCGGTACGTGGCGTCCTTCATCATCTTTGCGGACCAGGACGGCACGCTCAACGACGCAGACGAATACAATGAATTTAAGACCTTTTACCTGACCGGGGGGACCTTGGATCTGCATTCCACGGAAGAAAGGACCTACGATGGAAGCTCGGTGATCACCAACAAGACCACATACGGCTACGATTACGCCAACCATTACCAGGTGGGCGAATCCGTACAAGAAACCAGTGATGAAAAGACCATCAGGACCAAAACATATTATCCCTCCAACCGAAGTTCCCTATCCTGTCTGTCCTCCACGGCTTTCACGGCATTGGGATTATTGACCTCCGCAAGGCCCAACCAACCGGTCCAGGTGGAAGTGATCACCGAAAGTAAAACGGGAACACAACTGTCCAAAATGACCACCCGGACGAACTTCAAAAACTGGACGGGCAACCTGGTCTGGCCGGAAAATATACAGACCTCCAAAAACAATGGCAGTCTAGAGAACAGGTTGGTCTATTCGGATTACGACGATGTCGGCAATCCCCTGGAGGTTTCCAGGGCCGGGGGCATGCCCATTTCCTACATCTGGGGCCATAACCGGACCTATCCCGTGGCCAAAATAGAGAATGCGACCCGGACACAGATAGAAAACCTTTTGGGGAACGACTTCCATGCCGGGCTGCAGGGACTGACGCCAACCCAGGAGGGCCTGCTCAGGAGCAGCCTTTCAGGTGCCAGGATCACCACCTTCGATTACCTACCACTGGTGGGCATCCTTAGTAGGACCGATCCAAGGGGGTACACCACCGGATACGCCTATGACAACTTCAATAGATTGGAACATATTAAGGATGCCGCAGGGCATATGATCGAACAGTACCAGTACCATTACAAAAACTGACGGTCCCGCCATTTGGCCGGCATACCCCTTTTATGGGACCCTTTATCCCTTCCCCACGTCCCAAAAACCTATTGAACCTATGAAAGAACCGTTTCAACTACAATCACGGGCCATGGGCCATTTTGTAAAATGGGCCTGTGCAAGAATGGGGCCGTTGGCCCTGGTCCTTATTGCCATGAACCTTCCCCAACAGCTGGGGGCCCAGACCATCAGTGGCCAGACAAGGGTAACCCAGGGGGTCACCTATACGTATTACCTGAACCATACGGGAACAATCAGCAATACTTCGTGGATCACCCCTTCCGGCAGCACGATAAGCAGTTCGGGGAACCAGAGCATCCGATTAAGTTTTAATACTGTGGGCACGGTCTTTTTAAGGGCAAGTTTCAGCAGTGGGGGCACCTATGAATTCACGGGGCTGCGCATTACAGTGGTCCATGCCCTGGATCCGGGTCGCATCAGTGGGGCACAGACCCTATGTTACAATAACAATGCCGGTACCCTGCGCAGTACGGCCCTGGCCACCAACGGTACGGGAACCTATAGCTATCAATGGCAGTATTCCAGCAACGGCAGCAGTGGCTGGCTCAACATCAGTGGTGCCACGGGCACCTCCTATACCCCCCCTGGCGGTCGCACCGCCACACGATGGTACCGTAGGCGGGTGGTCTCTGGCATCCAGACAAAATATACGGCCCCGGTAAGGGTCCTGGTGAAGCCCCCCTTGACGGCGGGCAGCATCACCGGTACCCAGACCGTATGTCACGGGGGCGATCCGGTTACCCTGGGCAACGGTGCCCCGCCCTCGAACGGAATTGGGGGGTACGCCTACCAGTGGCAGGTACTGTCGAGCAACGGTTCCTGGGGCAATATCAGCGGTGCGACGCTAAGCACCTACACCCCCCCTGGTAACCAAACGGCCACGCGGTGGTACCGCAGGCGGGTGATCTCCTGCGGACAGACCAAGTACAGCGCGAGCGTTAAGGTGACCGTCCTGCCGCCCCTAACTGCGGGCAGTATCAATGGCACGGACACGGTCTGTTACGGTGGTGACCCGTCCACCCTGGGCAACGCAACTTCGCCCTCGAACGGGTTGGGGGGGTACAGTTACCAGTGGCAAATATCGTCGAACAACAGCTCCTGGGGCAATATCAGCGGTGCGACGTTAAGCACCTACACCCCCCCTGGTAACCAAACGGCCACACGGTGGTACCGCAGGGGTGTGATCTCCTGCGGACAGACCAGGTACAGCCCGAGCGTTAAGATCACCGTTTTGCCGGCCCTATTGCCCGGCAGTATCAATGGCACGGACACGGTCCGTTATGGTGGGGACCCGTCCACCCTGGGCAACGCAACTTCGCCCTCGAACGGGTTGGGCGGGTACAGTTACCAATGGCAAATATCGTCGAACAACAGCTCCTGGGTCAATATCAGCGGCGCCACGATAAGCAGCTACAACCCTCCGGGCAACCAAACGGCCACACGGTGGTACCGCAGGGGTGTGATCTCCTGCGGACAGACCAGGTACAGCCCGAGCGTTAAGATTACCGTTTTGCCGGCCCTACTGCCCGGCAGTATCAATGGCACGGACACCATCTGCCATGGCGGGAGCCCAAGCATTCTGGGGAACGGTGCCCCGGCCAGTGGGGGCAATGGCAGCTATGCCTACCAGTGGCAACGGTCCACGACGGGGGCAACATCGGGATTCTCCAATATCAGTGGGGCCACCACCACCTCATACAATCCCGGAGCCTTGACCACTTCAACATGGTACCGCAGGAGGGCCATATCCTTTGGGGAGACCAAGTACACCGAGGCGGTATCGACCCCGACCCTGGCCCCCACGGTCCACAATTGTGGGGGAACGGTACTTACCATGGGCACGGTACCCTCCGGCGAGACCTGGTACTGGCAGGACAGCGCATCCGCAACAAGCACATCAAATTCCAGTGGTTCCATTACCCGAACCAGTGGTACGGTATACTACCTCAGGGCAAAGAGCAATAGTGGCTCCTGTTGGGGGACGGCACTGAGGATCGACTATACCATCAACAAAGGGGCGGTCTGGTATGCCGATACCGATGGGGACGGCTTTGGCGACCCGACCAACAGCACACGGGCCTGTTCCCGGCCCACGGGTTATGTGGAGAACGGGGACGACAGGAACGTTTCCGTGGTGGGCGGTTATTTTGGGACGACGGATCCCCCTCCGGGTTCCGGGCTCTATGCCCCGGTGGCCAAAAGCAATGAAAATTATATCCATACCCGGACCTACCAAAACCCTTTAAAGGGAAGCGACCCCATAAGTCTGAACACTGACGTGGTCGAGCAGGTCACCTACTTTGATGGACTGGGCCGTGGCAGGCAGCAGGTGGCCGTCAAGGCGTCGGGGAGGGAGCCCCAAAAACTTGATTATACCTCCAATGTGCCCGGATGGTCCATGGACTGGACGGTAGGAAGCGGCGGCACCCCCTTCTTCAACCAGAACGGCAGCACCGTGGAGAACCAAAGGGTCAACGGTTCGGATCCCCATGGGGCCCTGTCCCTGCTCTGGGAATGTGGCAATGACGGCCAGAGCAACGCTGACGGTGGCTGGAACACCGATTACTTTGCCGTGGACAAAAACGCGGCCTACCGGTATACGGTCTGGGTAAAACGCACCCATTCCCAGGACGGCCTTACCTACCATGGCACCCAGAACGTGAACAACCTCAATGGGTCTGCCAACGGCAATCCCTATTTCTGGTACGGGGACCTGCCCCAATTGGACACCTGGTACCTTATGGTGGGCATCGTACACCCGGTGGGCCATTCCGGTGGCGACAGTGGGGTGAGCGGGGTCTATGACCTGGAGGGCAACAAGGTGCTCGACGGTACCGAATATGTCTGGAGATCCACGACCACCACAGCCAGGTTTCGGAGCTACCTCTACTATGCCACCGATGTGGGGGTACGGCAGTACTTCCACCAACCCGTGCTCCAGAAACTGGACGGTACCGAGGATGCCCTCGGGGACATCATCGCCGGGACCGCACACACTGGGGAACTCAAAGATCTGGTCACCCATATCGGTTATGACGCCCATGGGCGCCGGACCAAAGAGTGGCTTCCCTACAGCGCAGCCCCGGGCAGCTTTGGCAGTTTCCGAAGCACGGCGGAAACGGATACCGATAGCTATTATGTGGCCAATTATCCGGACGATATGGTATCGGCAACGCCCAACCCCTTTTCGGAAAGGGCCTTTGAGGCCTCGCCCCTGGCCCGGATACTGAAACAGGCCGCCCCCGGATACGATTGGCGTATGGGCGGGGGACATGAAGTGGAATTTGGTCATGGTACGAACGGGACCAACGAGGTACGGAAGTACAAGGTCACCACCACCGTGGCCAACAACACTTATACGCCCACGCTGGTCTCAGATGGCCACTATGCCGCCGGAGCGCTTTATAGGACCACCACCTATGATGAAAACCACGCTTCGACCTCAAAACTGCACAGCACGGAGGAGTTCACGGACAAACAGGGCCGCGTAATCCTAAAGCGCACCTACGCCCTGATCGGGAGCACCGAAACGGCCCACGACACCTACTATGTGTACGACGATTTTGGAAACCTGACCTATACCCTCCCACCCAAGGTGGTGACCGGTGATGGAATAAGTGCCACGGAGCTGAGCGAACTGTGCTACCAATATGTGTACGACCACCGCAACCGCCTGGTGGAAAGGAAGCTTCCGGGCAAGGGCTGGGAATACATTGTATATAACCAACTGGACCAACCCATCATGACCCGGGATCCGAACCTCAAGGCCCTGGGCCAATGGTTGTTCACCAAGTACGATGCCTTTGGCAGGATAGTTTACACCGGTAAAATGAGCTCCAATAGCAATAGGGTGGCGTTTCAAAATGCGGTCAATGCAGAAACTACGCTATATGAAACCAAGACATCATCTCCAACAACGGTGGATGGTACATCGGTTTATTATAACAACGCGGCCTACCCCAGGGTCAATATTATCGAACTATTGACGATCAACTACTATGACAATTACACCTTTGATGGCTTTACGGCCATGCCATCCACCGTGGAGGGGGCAACGGTCATCAACCATGACAACTCGGCAAGTACCCAAAAGCTGACCAAGGGCTTGGCAACGGGGACCAAGGTAAAGGTGTTGGGCAGTAGCCCGGCGAAATGGACAACAACGGTCATGGGTTATGACGAAAAGGGACGTTCCATCTATGTAAAAAGTGTGAACGGTTACCTGGGGACCACGGATATCGTTACGAGCAAACTGGATTTTACGGGCAGAGTGGTACAGACCAAGGCCTCCCATACCAGGGGGACCAATGCGGCGCTGGTCACCACCGACGATTTTAGCTATGACCATAGGGGTCGGTTGCTGAAACAGCAACAGACCATAGGTTCGCATACCGAGACCATTGTGGAGAACCACTACGATGATCTGGGCCAATTGATAAGCAAAGAGGTAGGCGGGGGCCTACAGGACGTGGACTATGCTTATAATGTCCGTGGGTGGCTTACACGGATCAACAATCCCTCCAGTTTGGGCGACGACCTCTTTGGCTTTAAGATCAACTATAACGACCCACAACATGGGGCAACGGCTTTGTACAATGGCAACATAGCAGAGACCGAATGGCGGACGGCAAATGTTGACAACGGCCCAAAAGCGTACAGGTACGGTTATGATGCCCTGAACAGGATCACAAGCGGGCTGAACCTTTCAGGGACAGGGCTGACCAATGAATTCCACTATAGCATCTGGGGAATGGCCTATGACAAAAACGGCAACATCCTCAACTTGATGAGGAACGGTAGGGCAGGGGCCCATAACAGCGCTACCAATATGGACAATCTTTCCTATGACTATACCGGAAACCAACTGACAAAGGTAACGGATGCTTCAACATCGGCCTGGAAAACGGAGGGGTTCAATGATGGCAACAAGGCCGGGAATGACTATTGGTACGATGACAACGGCAATATGGTCCGTGACCTCAACAAGGGCATTGGGACGGCCAGTGTGGACGGGATAAGCTATAACCATTTGAACCTGCCCACAGAGGTAAAGTTTGACAACAGCAGTACTAAAAAGATTACCTATATTTACGATGCCCTTGGAACGAAGTTAAAGAAAATGACCTACAGCAACGGTGTTTCGACCACGACCGATTATGCGGGCAATTACATCTATGAAAATAATGCCCTACAGTTCTTCTCCCACCCGGAGGGCTATGTGATGCCCAATACCAGTGGGGGCTATGATTATGTTTACCAATATAGGGACCATTTGGGGAATGTAAGGCTGTCCTATACGGATGACCCAAGCAGTCCCGGCACGCCTACGATTATTGAGGAGAACAACTACTACCCCTTTGGGCTTAAACATAAAGGGTACAATAGTAATGTAAGTTCATTGGGGAATAGTGTGGCCCAACGTTGGACGTTTGGGGGTAAGGAGTTTGATGAGGGTCATGACCTAAATACCTATGACTTTGGTGCAAGGAATTATGACCCTGCACTCGGTAGGTGGATGAACCTTGACCCCTTGGCGGAACAGATGAGAAGGCACTCACCGTATAACTATGCGTTTGATAACCCGGTGTTCTTTATTGATCCAGATGGGATGATGCCCGTTGACCCTTTCAAATTTTTTAAAAAAGCTAGACAAAAGATTAGAACAGTTAAGTCAAAAATTGACAATGCTAGAAGAGTAATAGCTGGTTTTGGTAAAAAAGCTGCCCAAGTAATAGATAATCTTAAAAACACAACTATAGAGGGCAAAGCAGAGTTGAAAGTTACTTTGGGGTTGCAAGCTAGCGCACAGGTAAACAAAAATGTAGGGATGAAGAACAACGTCGCTTCTGCCGAGTTGCTTTCTACTAAAGTTGGTTCCAAATTATCAACCGAAGGCATTGAAGATACTTCAGGAACAACTTTAATAGGAGATGATGGAAATGTTAAGATTAGTCATGGTGTTTCCAGAAATATAGGTTCTCCAAAGACTGGAGGCGTAGGATTTGAGGCAGAAGCAACAGAAACTGTGAATTTTGGTGAAGGTGGGACGCAAGTAACAGAAAAGACAACTGAGTTTAATGGTGGTGGAAGTATATCTGTTTTTTCCGCTGAAGCTGGTCGAGAAAACAAAACTATAGGAGGGGATAAAACACAAACAAATATTCAAAGGTTTGGTATCGGTTTTGATGGTGCACATTTTGTTGGAATAGACATTTTTATTGGCATTGAGGCCAAGCAAAAGAAAGACAATGAAGATGATTAAGAACTCTTTATTACTGTTTTTAATAATATTATGCCTATCATGTAAAAATGATAAGTCAGACGGTGTGATGTCAAAAGGCAAAATATCAGATAATAATAAAAGAATTGGCGAATGGAGCTATTACAGCTCAAATGAACTAATAGCTAAAGGCAGTTATGATGAGGGATTAAAAAAAGGAAGATGGGAATATAAAGATATTACCTATAATTCCACCAAAAACATATTTTGGGATATTCTGGATTCAAATGGATTTAAGATTAATATTCCCAAAGATTGGGCTCATAAGATTAACACAAGTGATAATCCACTATTATTATTTGTATACGAGTCTTCTTCTCACGCTAATGGAAATATAATCTTGTCAGATAATCAGAAAAATGAACTGGATAGCGCGGTTAAAAAATTGGTTTTAGAAAACGAAACAAATGCGGACGAGTATCAACTATTGAATTCGAAAGATGTGGAAATTAACAATATGAAGGGTCACGTTATAAAACAGCTTTTGAATATCAAGAACAAAGAGATTTATATAGAACAATATGTGGTAAAGACCAATGGAGGAATATATATAATGTCATTTTTTACGGGGAGAAAAGATGTCTCAGTGTACGAGCAATTGTTCAAAGAAATAGCGTATAGCTTTATGTTACATTAATTAGACTTTTTTGAAATGTACTTTAACGGGGTATGAAAAATAAGTTTCAACAACCACAACAAATTCTTCTTTCTCAAAGTCATTAGACGAACAAATTACTTTTTTTGAAATCTTTTGATATACTGAAAGACCATTGTTGATGAGAACATTATTTTTTAAAAAATTGATAAAAGGATTATTAGTTTTATCCTGAATTGTAATAGTTTCATCAGTATTTCTTATTTCAATAGCAGTATGACCTCTTTTTTGCGCTTCTTTTTTAATCTTATTGTACAAAATCTCTTTATGAACAAGTGCGTAGACCAAACTTGCTATTACGAAGAAAAAAATTAAACAGAAAATAAATATCTCTCGCATTTGTTAAATCAGTATTACGTAAAACTTTCATTTTAAATAATGTAAAAGGGTCATTACAAATTTAATGTTTTAAAAATTCGTTGGATTCAGCTGAAATAGCCGGACAAAGACAACAAAGAGCCAAAACAAGGAAAGTTTTACAAATTCGTGAAAGAACTAGGTTTAACGGTTCCATATTAAGGGCAATAGTATAATGTTATGATAATTCGGTTGTATTACTTCTGTTTGTTAAAGTTTACATCTTATACGGGGTTTGGTTTAACAAATGAGGATTCAAGGGCAGCTTTCTTGTTCACTATTGTATTCTTATTTACCATAGGAGGTATACTAAACTTATTGGGATTGGATGTCTTGAGTTTACCTTGGCTATTAAGTGTTGCAATCGTATTGATTAGTTTTTTTGGTTCTTATAGCTATTTTAAGAGAGTAACAGTAAAAAGTAAGATGAAAGAATCGTACGAATCTTTAAATGAAAAAGAGAAATATCTTTTGATCCTGTTTGCAATCTTTTATACTTTTTCATCTGCGATTTTTTTTATCAAAAGCACTTAGCATGAGACTAAGTTTGTCAATATTGGTGTTTTATATTGTACCTAATACCAGCTCCGCAGTACCTGTCACATGAGGACAGGGTTGCACTACTGCGGCTTAACCGTTTTGAAAGTTTTGATAACAATAAGACGAAACTGCCAAGTTACTTTGTAGCGGGAAAATGAAACCTTTAGGTCTTTCTATCAATATCCATGTAACTTTTTCGGTTGCGACTAATTGCACTAATCATAGTAATAGTTTAGTTCTTAAACTAAAGAAATTTCTTTTAGATTTTATAAGAATTATTTGAGCCATGACAATTGACTTCATTCCACCTTAGTTAAGTTTTAAGCGCGTTTTGGGATGATTTTCTTAAAGTTAAACCATTTTCTCAGTTTAAATAATATTAAATTATCGAAAGTATTTTAACTGTGAGTTATATTTTGTATATTCGCCCCATAAGTTCTTTGAGAGTAGTAATTCATACATGGGATTAATAAGAATGGAATTAATGTGTACTTGATTACACGGCTTCCTATCGCCATTTTGCCAGATCATTAGGTACTGAGGCTCTGGCCACATACAATTATTATGATTATGGTTAACGGTAAAAGAATAATAAATTATTCTTTACCTATCTAAATTGAAAGCGGACGAATTGTGCTAGGCACCATTCTATATTAATCTATTATTAATTTTTAAATATTAACCGTATGAAAAAAAACGAATTTGTTTTAAAAATTGACAGTCTCATTGAAGCAATTGAGGTTGTCCTCTCAAAGAACCGCAGTTCTTTGTCAATTGACGATTTAATTCGATTGGAGAATGTAAAAGTAGCTTTAATTGAATTGAAGGAAGTAACCGAAGATTCGGATAGGAAGGAAATTCTATCTGACGTTTTGCCAGTAATAATTAGAACGTTTATGCGTGCTGATGTTATAGCTGAATTAAGAAAAGTACTCGAATTTTTGACGAGCTTGTAATTGACCCGCTTTTGATTTATAGATGATTATGGATTTAGGAAACGCAATAAAATTTCAAAGAAAAAAACTGGGTATTAGTCAGGGTGAATTAGCAAAGTCTTGCGAAATCACCCAAGTCTATCTTTCAATGATAGAGAGAAATAAAAAGGAGCCAAACTTATCTACACTAAAGAGGTTAAGCGAAGTACTTGCTATTCCTTTGCCTGTACTATTTTTTAAATCCCTTGATGAATCGGATATACCCGAAGCTAAACTGGAAGCTTACAATCTTGTTAGTGAATCACTGAACAATTTAGTTAATTCGTTATTTTTTCCTGAGCCATATGGTGAAAACAATTAATGATTTATGTGCAATCCTTGGATATGATAAGGATCAGCTAAAATCGGTGATTGAAAAATACTCTAGCTACTACTACCAATATTCTCAAATCAAGAAAGATAAGACCACAAATAAGCCCATCGTCAAAAATGGAATTGTTCAAAAAAGGGTTTATAATCCCAGTCGAGGAGAGCTTAAAAACCTTCAAGGAAGAATACAGACTAAAATACTAACAAGAGTCCCTTTAATTTCTAATATTCAAGGTGGAATAAAAAGGAAAAGTTCAATTGGCAATGCCAATTTTCATAAAGGTTCTATATATCGATTTCAGACCGATATAACTTCTTTTTTCCCATCAATAAGTCGTGACATGGTATTTAGGGCTTTAAGGTCAAAAGGCTTTTCAAAACAGGTTTCAAATATTATTGCGGAACTAACAACCCTCAAAAAAAATGAGTCTGATATTACATTTTTGCCACAGGGAACCAAAACAAGTCCAATGCTAGCAAATATTGTATTTGAAAAGACAGATTTGCAACTTCTCGAATTAATCAAAGAAAAAGATATAATTTACACCCGTTGGTTTGATGATTTGACATTTTCATCAAAAAATGACTTTCATGATTTGATACCCAGCATGATTCAAACCATCACAAAAAATGGATTTAAAATCAGTAGGGGAAAAACGTCCTACAGGAAAAACAAATCTGTAATAACAGGGGTAGTAGCTGGCCTGAGTACTTTAAAGGTTTCTGATGATTTCAGGAATAAAGATGAAAAGAGCATGGGTGAACTTCAAATATTGGGTAGGAAATCTTACAAAGATCAAGTGTATAGGACTTCCAAGAAAAAAACTTGAACCATATTCCCCCCGCTAGCGCTCGTCTCTGAAGAGTGTCGTATCGTGTAGGTACCCCCTGTTGGTAGGCGATTAGCGCATCGTGTTCCAAAATGGATTTTCCACTTATCGTCCAATGAATCCGCTTATGCAATTTGCCCCGGCTCCCAGACAAGTTTTACCTATTTTGGAGCATAACGATAAACCCGCTCCACGGTACCGGCCAAATGCGGACAGGGGTGTACTACCGAGGTATAACCCCCGCTGGTACGTGATTAACGAAGCGTATCGCGTTCCAAAATGGCAGCAGCGTGGGACCTCCAAGTTTCAACCTAATTTTACGGTTTTATGCCAATCGAGTGAACGATAAACCAGCCATAACAGAAGAAACAATAACCAGTAAGATTTACGTCATCAGGGGTCAAAAGGTCATGATGGACAGGGATTTGGCTGAACTTTACCAAGTGGAGACCAAACAACTCAAAAGGCAGGTGAGAAGGAACATCGACCGATTCCCCGAAGATTTTATGTTTGAACTTGATAAAGAGGAGTTTCAAAATTGAAGGAGCCAAATTGGCACCTCAAGTTGGGGCGGTATACGGTATGCCCCGATGGCCTTCACGGAACATGGCGTACTCATGCTATCAAGTGTGTTGAACAGCAAAAGGGCCATCGCCGTCAACATCCAGGTCATGCGGATATTTACCAAGCTTAGGGAAATGCTCACCGACAACCTGAACCTGCGCCTTGAAATCGAAGGGGAAAGAAGAAATTGGCCAACCAGAGCAAAAACATCGAACTCGTCTTTAGCTACTTGGACGAGCTGATTGAGAGGAAGGAAAATCCCAAACCAAGGAACAAAATAGGGTATAAGAAGTAATGCCCCGCTGGTGCGCGATTAGCGTAGCGTATAAAATGGCCTTTCTTTTCCCTCGATCAATCGTTTAGCTTAAGTACGGCCATAAACGCCTGTTGTGGAATTTCCACATTTCCTACCTGCCGCATCCGTTTCTTTCCTTTCTTCTGTTTTTCCAATAACTTTCGCTTTCGCGAAATATCACCCCCATAACATTTGGCCGTGACATCCTTTCGCAACGCCTTAATGGTTTCCCGGGAAATGATTTTGGATCCAATGGCCGCTTGTATGGGAATATCAAATTGTTGCCTTGGAATGAGTTCCTTTAGCTTTTCGCACATTTTTTTGCCTATAGTGTGGGCATTGTCAAAGTGCACCAAAGCCGAAAGGGCATCCACGGGCTGCGCGTTGAGAAGGATATCCACACGGACCAGTTTGGAGGTGCGTAGCCCTATGGGGGTATAATCAAAGGACGCATAACCTTTGGAAACGGTTTTCAATCGGTCGTAAAAGTCGAATACAATTTCCGCCAGAGGCATATCAAAGGTGAGTTCCACCCGTTCCGTGGTCAAATAGGTCTGATTGGTGATCTGTCCCCTTTTGTCAATACAAAGGGACATGACATTACCCACAAAATCCGACTTCGTAATAATGGTCGCTTTAATATAAGGCTCCTCCACACGATCTAAAGTGGAGGGGTCGGGCAGGTCCGAAGGATTGTTTACAATCACGATTTCCTCCGGATTTTTCTTGGTATAGGCATGATAGCTAACGTTCGGAACCGTGGTAATGACCGTCATATCGAACTCACGTTCCAGGCGTTCCTGGATGATTTCCATATGCAGCATCCCCAAAAAACCACAACGGAAGCCAAAGCCCAATGCCGCACTACTTTCTGCGGTAAAGACCAGGGAAGCATCGTTCAGCTGTAGTTTTTCCATGGAGGAACGTAGCTCCTCAAAGTCTTCGGTATCCACAGGATAAATTCCGGCAAAAACCATGGGCTTCACATCTTCGAATCCGGCAATGGCGGCTTTGGAAGGATTCACGGTCAAGGTAATGGTATCTCCAACCTTCACCTCCCGCGCATCCTTGATTCCCGTGATCAAATAACCCACATCCCCGGTCGATATCCTGGGTTTTGGCTCTTGGGTGAGTTTTAAGGTCCCTATTTCATCTGCGGAATAGTCCTTTCCCGTAGCCATGAACTTGATTTTTTGCCCTTTTCTCAATTCGCCGTTCAGGATCCTAAAATAGGTTTCGACCCCTCGAAACGGGTTATAGACAGAATCAAATACCAAAGCCTGCAGTGGCGCATTTGGGTCACCATCCGGAGCGGGGACGCGCTCAATAATGGCCGCCAATATTTCTTCGATACCAATACCGGTTTTGGCGCTTGCAGGAATGACCTCATCGGGAGAACACCCCAATAGATCGACAATATCATCGGTCACCTCATCGGGATTGGCGCTGGGCAAATCCACTTTATTCAGGACGGGAATGATTTCCAGATCGTTTTCCAATGCCAAATACAAATTCGAAATGGTCTGTGCCTGAATACTTTGGGCGGCATCGACCACCAATAAGGCCCCTTCACAGGCGGCAATGGAACGCGATACTTCATATGAAAAATCCACATGGCCTGGAGTGTCGATAAGATTAAGGACATAGTTCTCCCCCTGGTACACATATTCCATTTGGATGGCATGACTTTTTATGGTGATGCCCCGTTCCCTTTCCAGATCCATATTGTCCAATAGTTGGTCCTGCCTTTCACGCTCGGTAACCGACCCGGTAAAATCCAACAACCGATCGGCCAGGGTACTCTTGCCATGATCGATATGGGCAATGATACAGAAGTTTCTAATATGCTTCATTTAGGGAGCAATTTTGGCCGCAAAGATAGTTTATTTAACGGCCTTTTATCATGCGGGCCAACGATTCAACATCCACTTTTGGATTATTTCTTAGCTTTGGCATTCAACCCCAACGTTAGATGAGAACCTTATGGCTTACCCTGATAACGGTTTTTTCCGTTGTCGGAATTTCCATATCGCAAACTTTTGAGATTTCTGGAAAGGTGATCAATAGTACCAACGAAGTCATTCCCTTTGCCAATATTCTATTACTCAATTCGGCAGACTCCACTTTTGTAAAGGGGACTTCCGCGGATGAGAACGGTTTTTTTAGCTTAAAGGAAGTAGCACCGAATCTATATCTGCTACAGGCAAGTTATGTGGGAAGGGGTTCCAAGCCCCTGGCCCTGGACATTGCGTCCAATGTAAAACTGGGGGCGCTGGTCATACCCCTGGAATCCGAACGTTTGGATGAGGTAGTGGTCACGGCCAGAAGACCCACCGTAAAACGTTTGGCAGATCGCGTGGTATTCCAGGTGGAAAATACGGTGGTTTCCCAGGGGAATACCTGGGATATCCTAAGGAACACCCCGGGACTTATTGTGAATCGGGATCAACTGAACATCAGGGGGAAAACGGCAAACGTCTATCTCAACGGCCGAAGGGTACAGTTATCCCCGGATGAGGTCAAGGACTTTTTTGAGGGCCTTACGGGGACTATGGTGCAGGCGGTGGAAATGTATGCCAACCCCCCGGCCAACTTTGATGCCGAGGATGGTGCGGTAATCAATATTATGACCAACAAAAATGTGGCCCCGGGGTATAAGGGAAGTATTGATGGTAGTTTTACCCAGGCGATTTTTCCGAAGTACAATATAGGAACCAGCCATTATTTCAAGACCGATAAGCTTAATCTTTTTTCGAATTACAATTATAGCGACAAGAAAAACAATGCGGATTTGGACAAGGAACTCAATTTTATAGATCAGACCAACTCCGTTTTTTCCAGATGGCGGAATGAGGAAAATGAGGTCAAGGAGATACAAAGCCACAGTATTAATCTGAATTTGGACTATGAGATTGATGCGAAAAACAGCCTAACGCTGACCTCCAATGTGTTGCTTGCCCCAAACCAGGAATGGAGGCGTGACCTTTCTTCGGAAATCAGGAATGCGCAAAACCAACTGGATTCCACCTTTACCACCAACAATAGTGGTTTTGAGGACGAGAACAATATCGCATTCGATCTTTCCTATGTGAGGAAGCTGAAAAAACCAGGGGCCAGGCTAACCGTAAATGGTCACTACACCCATTACGAGGACAATTACCAACAGCAGATCAATTCGAATTACTTTGACGATACAGGGGCTTTTTTGCGGGATTTTGGTTTTCGGACAACAGCAGATCAAAACATCCAGATTTTTACGGGACAAATGGATTATCAAACCCCAATTGGTACCGCTTCATTGGAAGCGGGGACCAAGATTTCCGTAGTGGATTCTGAAAGCCGTATCGATTTTTCCGATTTTGACGAAACCAGTGAAACGGTTAACCCTGCCTTATCGGATATCTTTTTATACGACGAAAAGGTATATGCCGCGTATCTAAGTTATGTGCAGAACTGGGAGAAATGGTCCGTTAAATTGGGAGTTCGAGGAGAGCTGACGGATGCCTCCGGAGTATCGGAAACCTTAAATGAAACCAACACCCAGGATTTCTTTGAACCCTTCCCTTCCGTCTATGTGCTCTATTCCCCCAATGAAAAGCATAGCTTTTCCTTTGATTACGGCAGGAAGGTGGAACGCCCCCGATACAATGACCTGAATCCATTTCGGTATTTCTATAATGAGAACGACTTTAAGGAAGGAAACCAGCGCCTGCAACCTAATTTTTACAATAATTTCAACTTGAACTACACCTTCAACAGCGAATACTTCTTTGATTTTTACTATCGGGACAACGGGAATTACATCAGCGCCCTGGTATTTCAGGACAATGACGCGCTAACACTTCGGGAGTTCAAACAAAACGTCATCGGGAGCATCTCCTATGGGCTGGATTTTACCCTTAGCAAAAGTATTGTTGACCCCTGGTTTCTGTACGCGTATACGTCAGTATTTTATGAGGAGGAAACCTTTTTGGCCATCGAAAGCGGTAATGTGGAATTCACCAATTCCATAGATGGGTTTTACATTTATCTAGCGAATTATTTGACCCTTTCCCAGGATGGGACCTGGACCGGGGAAGTCACATTCAGTCACTTTTCCAGATATCTTTTTGGGTCCTATGTCCAATCACCCAGCACCAACCTCACCCTTGGCCTGCGAAAAAACCTTTGGGACAATAGGGCTGCGGTTTCCGTTGCTGCGGAAGATTTGCTGGGCCTTGCCAACCCTACCTATACCTCAAGATATTTAAATCAGGACAACGCTTTCCTGCTGGTTCCCGAAACCCAGTTTGTGCGCGTAGGATTTACCTACAACTTCGGCAACTTTAGACTGGAACAGAATAAACGTGAAATTGAAAAGGATGAGCGCGAAAGGCTTGGAAGGTCATCTAATCCTTCCACTCAGCAATAAACAAATTCGTGTCCCGTGTTCCCCCATTATTGCGGTTACTGGAGAAGGCCAGGTACTTCCCGTTATTGGAAAATACCGGAAAAGCGTCAAAGGTTTCCCCATGGGTCACCCGCTCTAAATTCTTTCCATCGGTACCGATCAGATACAGGTTGAAGGGAAACCCGCGTTCCGCTTCAAAATTGCTGGAAAACAAAATCTTTTCCCCCGATGGATGAAAGAATGGACACCAATTGGCATTGCCCAAAAAGGTCAATTGCCGTAGATCACTACCGTCCGCATTACAGATAAAAAGCTCCATTTCCGTAGGCTGTACCAAACCCTGCGCCAATAACGCTTTGTATTCTTTTATTTCATCCTCGGTTTTGGGTCGGGAAGCCCTAAAGATCAATTGGGTACCGTCCGGCGAAAAGAACGCCCCGCCATCATATCCCAATGCATCCGTAATCTGTTTTACATTGGAACCATCCAAATCCATGGTATAGAGTTCCAAATCGCCACTTCGGTCCGAAGTAAATACAATTTTGTCCCCCTTGGGTGAAACCGTGGCCTCGGCATCATATCCCGGCTCATGGGTCAATTGTTTTACGATGGTACCTTCCAAATCGGCCACAAAAATGTCGAAGGAATCGTAGACAGGCCATACATACTTGCCATTTTTTCGCAAGGGAACCTCAGGGCATTCGACATCGACCAAATGGGTAGACGCATATAAAATATGTTTGTTGTCCGGCATAAAGTACGAACAGGTGGTACGCCCCATCCCGGTACTCACCATGGGAGGCCTTAAGGAATCAAATACCTCGGTACGTTCCATTGTAAATATCTGATCACAACCCACGCCCCATTGGTCATAATTGGATTGGAACACCAGCATGCGGTCGTCAAAACTCCAATAGGCTTCGGCATTATCACCCCCAAAAGTGACTTGCCGTAGACTTTTAAAGTGCTTCTCTTCCGGGTACACCAAAGGAATACTGTCCGTTTTCATCGTTTCCGAAGCTATTGGTGGTGCGTTCTTTTTATCCACTTGCTTACAGGAAAATAGTACAGTGATGAGTAGAAGGAACAAGGGAATTCTGTACATAGATGTGTAATTTTGTACTAAAATACAGCATCATGAAAAATAGAGTAGGGTTTTGTGTTTTGCTCTTGTTCCTCGTGTCCTGCAAAACGGCTGTTGAACAACCCAGCCTAAAGGAAGATGTCGCATTTTTGGCTTCGGACGCTTTAAAGGGAAGGGCCACGGGTTCTACGGACGAAATAGAAGCGGCCACGTATTTGGCAAAACGACTGGAATCCATGGGCTACGATTCCAAAGGAGGGGCAGGGACCTATTTTCAAACCTTTACCTTTAAAAATAAACGTGACCCACATCAGGAAATCCAATATGTTTCTGCCGGGGACGGTACCATAACGGGGACCAATGTTATGGGATTTTGGGATAACGAGGCCGAAAAAACCATTGTCCTGGGTGCGCATTATGACCATCTGGGAATGGGTGGTGAAGGATCCCTGTACCGGGGAGAGCCCGAAATCCATAATGGAGCGGATGACAATGCCAGTGGTGTGGCGGCCATTTTAAAACTTGCCCATCACTTGAAGGACAGCCTTACGGCAACCAATATTATGGTCCAATTCTATTCCGGCGAGGAGTTGGGGCTTTTGGGGTCGAACTATTTCTGCAAAAACCCTACAATCGATTTGGAAAAGGTCAGCTATATGATCAACCTGGATATGGTGGGAAGGCTTCGCGAGGACAAAACGCTTTCCATTAGCGGTGTGGGCACTTCCCCTATTTGGAAACAGACCCTTAATGCCAATAACAATGGGTTTAAGCTGGTCTTAAATGAATCCGGGGTGGGCCCCTCCGATCATACTTCGTTCTATTTACAGGATATTCCTGCGCTCCATTTTTTTACGGGACAGCATGAGGACTACCACAGGCCCACCGATGATGCGGATAAATTGAACTATGATGGGATGGCACAGCTTGTGGCATACCTCACATCCGTTTGTATGGATTTGGACAAGGGTTCCAAATTGGCGTTCAAAAAAACCAAAAATGAAAGCGGGGAAGTCCCTCGATTTAAAGTTGGACTGGGCGTAATTCCCGACTATTTGTTCGATGGAAAGGGAATGCGGATCGATGGAATAAGCGAGGACAAACCCGCTCAAAAAGCCGGACTTCAAAAAGGGGATGTGGTCATTCAACTGGGGGATAGTACGGTAACGGATATGATGAGCTATATGCGGGCGCTTTCTTCCTTTGAAAAAGGGGACGCCACCAAAGCGGTTATCGACAGAGATGGGGAAAAAATCGAAGTGGAAATTCAATTCTAATACGCTAATAACTTCATTTAGAGCGGTATACTTTTTTTGATGTATTTTTGCAACCCAAAAAGAACAAAGCTTTGCCCAAAATAGGAGACATAGAACTACCGGATTTTCCTTTGCTTTTGGCACCCATGGAAGATGTGAGCGACCCTCCTTTTAGGGCGCTCTGCAAGGAAAATGGAGCAGATGTGGTCTATACGGAATTCATTTCTTCCGAAGGGCTTATTCGCGATGCGGCCAAAAGCGTCATAAAACTGGATATTTACGAAAAGGAACGCCCTGTAGGGATTCAAATCTTTGGTGCCGAACTGGATTCGATGTTGCAGGCCATTGATATTGTTGAGCAATCAAATCCGGATATTATCGATATCAATTTTGGTTGTCCGGTAAAAAAGGTGGTTTGCAAAAATGCCGGAGCAGGTATTTTACGCGATATTCCGTTGATGGTAAAATTGACCGAAGCCATGGTAAAGCGGACCAAACTTCCGGTAACCGTAAAAACCAGGCTGGGATGGGACAGTGATTCCATTAAGATCGTGGATGTTGCGGAACAACTGCAGGATGTGGGGATTCAAGCGATTTCCATTCACGGAAGGACACGGGTACAGATGTACAAGGGCCATGCCGATTGGAAACCCATAGCCGCGGTGAAGAACAACCCGCGGATGCATATCCCCGTCTTTGGCAATGGGGATGTGGATACGCCGGAAGCTGCGGTTAGGATGCGGGATGACTTTGGTTTGGATGGGGCTATGATCGGGCGTGCCAGCATTGGCAACCCCTGGTTTTTCAATCAGGTAAAGCACTATTTTGAAACCGGGGAACACCTGCCTTCACCCACCATGGAAGCGCGTGTGGAAGCCGCCCGCCGCCATTTGCAAATGGCCATTGACTGGAAAGGGGAAAAACTGGGTGTTTTTGAAACCCGCCGTCATTACACCAATTATTTCAAAGGGATTCCGCACTTTAAGGAATACCGAATGAAAATGGTTACCAGTGATGACTCCGCGGATGTCTTTGCAGCTTTTGATGAGGTGTTGGAGAAGTTCGGAGACTTTCAATTTGCATAACAACTAGGCCAATAGCTTTTTGGATATTCTACTGCTCGCTATTTTGGAAGAAATAAGCCCTAATACGACTATGGTCCCCAAAACAATCAGGATGTTTACGAACTGATATTCCACGGGATAGGCAAGGGACGGAGTAATGCGCCACCATTTGAACACCAATTGGGAAACCACGATCAACGAGCCCAAAGCAATACCTACCAAGCCCCCAAAACAGGTTACAAAGACGCCTTGGTAAAAATAGATCTGCCGAAGCTGCTTTATGGTCGTTCCCAAAGCAAAAAGTGTTTTGGAGTTTCCCCGTTTATCCAAGATCATCATGATAATGGCGCCTACCACGTTAAACAAGGCGATGATCAAAACCAAGGTAAAAATGAGATAGGTGGCCGTATTTTCCGTTTTCAGCATTTTATAAAGGGTGGTGTTCAATTCCTGACGGGACAGTACCAGCGCTTTGTCCCCAAGAACGGCTTTAAGGTTATCCTTTGCCCTGGAAATGGCAACCCCTTCCTCCACCTTAAAATTGATACCGGAAATTTGGGTGGAATCCTTTTCCAAAAAAGCCTGAACCATGGGCAAAGTGGCAAATACGTAGGTTTTGTCCAAACCATCTTCCACGGCGTACACTCCACTTACCACCAGGGGCATTTGGTTATAAAAGGATTTTGAACCCAGCACATCGGCCGTAATGGAGCGATTCCCAGGTTTTAAGGTGATGGCGTTCAGGGGCGCCATATTGCCCATAGGACCGCCCAGGAGATTAAATATGCCGATACCAATGACGGCCTGATTTTCATCCACCCCCCAATTGCCAAAATACAGCGTGCTGTCCACCGCCGTAACCTGTCTGTAGTGTTCATCAACACCTTTGATGTAGGCGATACAGTTTTTATCGTCATAGCTAAGGTATACCCGTTCCACAATTTCGTTGGAATAGGAGGCTATTCCTTCCATGGTTTCCAGGGCGTCCTTTTCTTCGGCAGTCAAGGAAAAGAATTTCCCCGTTACGGGAACGGCCTTTACATCCGGGTCAAAGGTATTGGTAAACTGGAGGCTAAAGGTCTTGAGTCCCGCAAAAGCGGAAAGGACCAGAAATAAGGCCGCCGATCCAATGATAATGACCAAAAAAGTAAAAAAGTTGATGATATTGACCGCATTCTGACTGCTCTTTGAGCGTAGGTACCGCTTGGCGATGTAGGTGGGGAAGTTCAAAATCAGGATTTCTTTCGCTTATCCAACAAGTCCCTTTTTTCAATGGGATTTTCTTCCCCTTTCAAAGATTCCTCAATTTTTTCGATATAATCCAAGGAATCATCCAAATAAAAGTGAAGCTCCGGAACCCTTCGCAATTGGTTTTTGGTCCGTTGTGCCAATTCATGTTTGATCAAGGCCTTATTGGAACGAATGCCATCCAATAGCACATTGGCCTCTTTGGGCGGAAAAATGGAAACGTAAATCTTGGCAATGGAGAGGTCTGTGGTTATGGAAACCTTGGTCACTGAAATCAATACCCCCTTTAAGCCCCCTTCCGTGGCGGCCCGTTGAAGGACCTCCGCAATATCCTGCTGAATAATGCCCCCAATTTTCTTCTGTCGTTGCGTTTCCATGCTGCAAAATTATTCATTTCATCTGTTCCTTTCTTATTTTCTTTTCGGTCAGATGCAATTCGCCTTTGGAGATTTACTCTAGAAAAATAAATTGTTAGTGCTCATTTCATGACCAATCTCAGCATTTCTTATTTTTAGTACGAGTAAATTGTGCCCGGATTAACAGTATTTCACCATGGATAAAATTGAACACATCGGTATTGCAGTAAAGGATTTAGCGGTTTCCAATACGCTTTTTGAAAAGCTATTGGGCGTACCAAGTTATAAAATGGAAGAAGTGGCTTCCGAAGGGGTGAAAACCTCATTTTTTAAGTCGGGACCCAATAAGATCGAACTTTTGGAGGCGACCCATGCAGATAGTGCCATTGCAAAGTATTTGGAGAAAAAAGGCGAGGGAATTCACCACATTGCCTTTGCCGTTGATGATTTGGAGGCTGAAATAAAGCGATTGGAAGGGGAAGGGTTCGTGGTATTACCGGGATTTCCCAAGAATGGAGCGGACAATAAGCGCGTTGCCTTTTTACACCCAAAAGGGACCAACGGCGTTTTGACGGAGCTTTGTCAGGATTTGGGGTAAGGGGGGAGTGTGCAGTGGCAGTGCACAGTCCTATGGAAGGTGCTGATCCGTAATTACCACGACAAAAGCTGGAAAACCGAAAATCGCAGAAATTGGACGAGGGCCAAGGAAGCCGACGGTGAATCCGCTTGGCAACGACAGGATCAATTTTCCACGTTCAATTCGTATCGACCAACTCCTTGACGCAGGAGGGCTGCTTTTCGGTAAGCTTTATTTCTTCCGCTCCGTGATGGATGGTAAGGGCCTTGCCTTTTTTTAACGTATAGGTCACCTTATCCCTTTGGATCATCACCTCCAGCAGTTTGCCACGCACCGTTAAAGGGAAGCGCACCGCTCGGGTCCGGGGAGGGCTTTTGGGATTAAAGCTGATCTTACCCCCATAATCGCGCAAACCGGCCAAACCATATACGATGGCCATCCATGTGCCGCCCATGGAAGCGATATGGGCCCCGTCCTTCACGTTTCCCCCTACATCCGCCAGATCCATCCAGGCGGCATACTTGATCAGCTCCATGGCCCTATCGAGATACCCCAGTTCAAATGCCAGGATGCTGTATACGCAGGAAGACAATGAGGAGTCTCCCGTAGTTAGGGGATCGTAGTAGTCGAAATTTTTTTTCTTTTGTTCCTTGGAAAATTCATGGCCCAAAAGGAACATGGCCATGACTACATCGGCCTGTTTAATGACCTGAAAGCGGTAAATCACAAGGGGATGGTAGTGGAGCAGCAAAGGATAGTTTTCCAAAGGGGTATTTTCAAAATCCCAGACTTCCTTTTTCAGGAATTCATCATCCTGTGGGTGAATTCCTTTTTCTTTATCGTATGGGATGTACATTTTGGCCGCGGCATTTCTCCATTCCTCGATCTCTTCCAGGTCAAGATCGGTATCCTTTGCCAAGCCCTCAAAGCTGTCCGGTGCCTTTTTCTGAAGTAACTCCAGACTCTCCACGGCGTACCGAAGATTTTCACGGGCCATTATATTGGTAAAGGCATTGTTGTTCACAATGGCGGTATATTCGTCAGGCCCCGTAACACCATGGATATGAAACTGGTCCTTTCCGTTAGTTGAATAGAAGCCCAGATCGGCCCAGAAGCGTGCCGTTTCGATGAGCATTTCAGCCCCGTATTCAAACAGAAACTCCTCATCGCCGGTTACCTCAACGTATTTTCTCAAGGCGTACATGATATCCGCATTGATATGATATTGTGCGGTTCCAGCAGCAAAAAAAGCAGAAGCTTCATCGCCGGTAATGGTCCTCCATGGAAAGAGCGCCCCTTTCTGATTAAGTTCCCTGGCACGTTTGCGTGCTTTATCCAGAAGGCTGTATCGGAAACGTAGAAGGTTCTTGGCCACTTTTGGCGAGGTATAGATCAAAAAGGGCATCAGGTAAATCTCGGTGTCCCAGAAATAATGGCCTTCATAGGCTTCTCCGGTAAGACCCCTGGCCCCGATTCCGGTGCCTTCCACACGAGCGGACGCCTGAAGGATATGGAATAGATTAAAGCGGAGGCATTGCTGCGTTCTCCGGTCTCTATACATGGAAACTTCAATATCGCTGTTGGTCCAAAAATTATCCATAAAGCGCTGCTGGCCCTCGGTCAACTCTTCGAAACCGTCTTGTGTCACGGAGTCCAGTGTTCGTTCGGTACGCTCGCAAAGTTCAACAACGGGCGCATTTCGGGAGCTGTGGTACACCATGTATTTTATCATCCGAAAGGGCACTCCCTCCTCGGCTTTTAGCGAATAAACGATTTTGGCGGAATCCTCATAACACTCGCTTTTATAGGAATAGGTATTCTCCGTTTGGATCTCATGATCTACACCACAGGCCAGTGTCATACCACTGGTACGGATCTGATGCCCTAAAAGCACCCTCTGGTCTTTAACCTGGCTCACTTGTGGTACAAAAACACTATGGTCGAATTTGGGGGATTTTCTCGGATCCTCCTTATCCTCCTGAGGATTAAGTTTCTCTGTGGGACAGCGTAATTTAGAGGAGATGATGAGTTTGGCCGGGGCATTCAGCACGGTCACCTCATAGGAAATGGCGGCAACATGCCGGTGTTCCATAGAGACGATTCGGGTAGAGCGGATGGAAACGCGTTTACCAGAAGCGGTTTCCCAAAGAATATCCCGATTCAGGGTGCCGGCTTTCATATCAAGTACCCGTTCATAGGATTTGAGATCTGCGGTAGGAAGGTAAAACGGCTCGTCATCCACATAGAGCCTAATTACTTTGCTATCGGTAACATTCAGCATGGTTTGGCCCGTTTTGGCAAACCCATAGGCAGATTCCCCATAGCGGATGGGCCATTGTTCATGAAATCCGTTGATAAAGGTTCCCCGCTGTACCACAGGCGTTCCTTCCTCATGGTTGCCGCGAAAACCAAGATAGCCGTTTGCAATGGAAAAAACGGTTTCATCTTGGGCCAGATATTGGGGTGAATATTTTTTTTGGACGAACCTCCAATCATCCAAAGGATAAATATGCCTGGGGGGGAGTTTAATATTTTTCGAAATCATCTGGTCTGTTTACACACTGCCCAAAAGCGGGAGTCAAATTTTAAGGATTATGGTATTACCCAATAGTTCAAATGGCCTTCAAGAAAAAATCTAATATAATTGAAAGTAAGGTAGGATGCCAAGCCATACTACGTTAATGCAGAATATAACATTAATTTGACATTTGGATTCTGGCGGGGCAACAGCCAAGAATAGGACCTATAGTATTGTGGTAGCGGAAAATAAATAGTAGTTTTGCGTCCGCCTTCGCCACTATAGCGCATGAAATTTGGTAATAGGGGATTAGAGGAAGGAAATATTGAAATATGGATAGTTGATTTTGGAAATTATCAATTATCCATTAACAACGGTCCTATAGCTCAGTTGGTTAGAGTAGCTGACTCATAATCAGTTGGTCCCTGGTTCGAGCCCAGGTGGGACCACGACAGTGGTAGAAAGCCTTTACGAAAGTGAAGGCTTTTTTCATGGAATGAACCTGGGCGAGAAGTTCATGCCGAGCGGGGTCGAGGTAAGCCAGGTGGGACCACGACAGTGGTAAGAAAGCCTTTACGCAAGTGAAGGCTTTTTTCATGGAATGAACCTGGGCGAGAAGTTCATGCCGAGCGGGGTCGAGGTAAGCCAAGTGGGACCACATCAAGCAGAAAACCCGCACAACAAGGTGTGGGTTTCCATTTCAACAAAAGAAATGGGCTTGATAGCATTTCCGAACCAGCGCTATTCCTTTTTGAAAACAGTATCTTCGGGAAACTCAAGTAAAATACTATGCCCAAAGGCAGCAAATCCAAATCCTGGATAGCCATTTTAATTGAAATTGTGGAGGTCTTTTTTAAAAGTGTACGTCAGGACGGTCGGGGAAGAACCTGGCATCAGCACGTCATACCTTATGACAACGGCTGGGCTGTAAAGAGAGCGGGAAATAAACGTATTACCTCCAAACACCGACGTCAGGATACGGCCATAAGAAAAGCGAAACGTCTGGCCAGAAAGTATAAGGCTGATGTAATTATCCATAGACAGGATGGTACCATTCGGGATCGCATCAACTACGATTGACAACAAAGGAAGGTAGCTTTGTTTGCCATAAAATATTGATAGAAAGCTATTTGTGGTTTTTCAAAATCCAATGCTTCAGACATCTTATTCAGATAAATAAACGGAATCTATTTTCTTTGGCTTCCAACATTTCGTTATCTTACTCTGTTATTTGAAATGAAGGTATTGGGGTCCCTGACCCCTTCAAACTAAATCCACCAACCCATGAAAACCAACATTATCCCATCTTTGATCTTCACGTGCATTGTTACACTTTTAAGTGGTCAAACAACCATGGCCCAGGCTTCACTCCCCATTGATGCCGGTTTCTACGAGGGATTGGAATGGCGGAACATTGGGCCGAACAGGGGTGGACGATCCCTGGGATGTGCCGGAAGTCCGACCAGGACCAATGAATACTATTTTGGGGCTACCGGCGGGGGGCTTTGGAAAACGACGGATGGCGGCAATGAATGGAAGCCCGTTACGGATGGGCAAGTGACCAGTTCTTCCGTAGGCGCGGTGGCGGTGTCCGAATCCAATCCGGATATCGTTTATATCGGTATGGGAGAGGTACAGTTACGTGGAAGCATTACCCAGGGAGATGGAGTGTACAAAAGCACGGATGCCGGGGAAACATGGACGCATCTTGGCCTAAAGGAAACCCAGGCGGTGGCGCGCATCCGCATCCACCCTACGAATCCCGACCTGGTCTATGTGGCGGCCCTGGGACATCCTTATGGAGAGAACGAGGAGCGCGGGGTCTTCCGCAGTGCGGATGGAGGCACAACCTGGGAGAAAATATTGTATGTGAGCCCTAAGGCGGGAGCGGTGGATCTGATCCTAGACCGCAATAACCCGGAGGTGATTTACGCCACCACATGGGAAGTCTACCGAAAGGCCTGGAAAATGTGGGGCGGAGGAGGCGATAGCAAGTTGTGGAAATCCACGGACGGGGGAGATACCTGGACGGATCTGACGGGCAATTCTGGCATGCCGGAAGGGCCTATCGGAAAGATTGGGGTAACGGTATCCCCAGCAGATTCCAACCGGGTATGGGCCATTGTGGAAGCCAATGAAGGTGGGGTTTTCCGTTCGGACGATGCCGGGAAATCCTGGGAACGCACCAATGACGAGCGCAAGCTGCGGCAGCGCGCCTTTTACTACTCCCGCATTTACGCCGATCCGGTAGATAAGGAAACGGTCTACTGTTTAAACACAGGCTTTTATAAATCCACGGACGGGGGCAAGACTTTTGATGTCACCATTAAGGTGCCACACGGGGATAACCACGACCTCTGGATCGACCCGAACAATCCAGAGCGGATGATCAACTCCAATGATGGAGGGGGGAATGTAAGTATCAATGGCGGTAAGTCCTGGACCTTACAGGATTTTCCCACTTCGCAGTTCTACCATGTGATGGCGACCAGCGATGTGCCCTACCATGTGGCCGGTGCTCAGCAGGACAACTCAACCTTGGCCATGCCCAGCGACGGTTGGAGCCATATGCAAGCTCGTGGACCGAACCACGGCTGGTGGTATCCCGTGGGCGGTGGTGAGAGCGGCTGGATTACCCAGCACCCCGAGCACCCGGATATCTTCTACGCTGGTAGTCAGGGGGCATTGTTAACGCGTTACGACCGCAGTAACGGACAGATTCGAGACATTCAGGTATATCCGCGATTCTTCTCCGGGGAACCTGCCGATGCCCTTCCGGAACGCTGGCAATGGACCTTCCCGATTATGTTTGCAAAGCAGGATGCCAGCGTAATGTATACCTGTTCCCAACATGTTTGGAAGACGACGAATGACGGGCAATCCTGGGAGAAGATCAGCCCGGACCTTACCTATGCGGACCCCAGCACCCTTGGCAAGACCGGGGGAGTGATTACCATGGATATGAATGGGCCAGAGATTTACGCTACGGTCTTTGCCCTGGCGCCTTCCTGGCACGATATCGGTACGATCTGGGCCGGTTCGGATGATGGGAAGATGCACATAACACGCGATGGAGGCGGCACCTGGGAGGACATTACCCCGGAAGGCCTACCGAAGTTTTCCCGTATCAGCATTATTGACGAATCCCGGCACCGTCCAGGGACATTGTTCCTGGCGGCCAACCGCTATCAGGTAGACGACCGCCAGCCTTACGTCTTCAAAACACATGACTATGGGAAGACCTGGACGAAAATCATTAATGGTATTGAAGACGGACATTTTGCCCGGGCCGTTCGGGAAGACCCGAAGCGGGAAGGTCTTCTTTATTTGGGAACGGAACACGGGGTGTATTTCTCCCTTAACGACGGAGCCCTCTGGCAATCCCTGCAAGGCAACTTACCGGACACGCCCATTCGGGATTTGGTGGTAAAGGACAACGATGTGGTCGTGGGCTCCCACGGGCGCGGCTTTTGGATCCTGGATGACATCCGCCCGCTGCGGCAATACATGCCAGGGATGAAAGGCAAGGAGGCCGTGTTATTTGAACCGGCCGATGCGATTCGTGGGGTCTACGATGCGAATGTGCAGTATTACCTGAAGCAGGAACTGGACACCATCACCTTTGAGATTTTGGATGCGGAAGGCAAACTCATCGATACATTTACGGGAAGCAAGCCAGCATATGAGGAAGATCCAGATCTTCCCTGGTGGAAAAAAGGCGGGTCTACCAAGCCGACAACCGCGCAGGGCCTGAATACATTTTCCTGGGATCTGCGTTATAAAGGCGCTACGGATTTTGAAGGGATGATCATCTGGAGTGCAAGGCCCAAGCGAGGCCCAAAAGCCCCATTGGGCACCTATCAGGTGCGGATGAAAGTTGGAGGAGAAAGCCAGACACATTCGTTTGACGTTTTGATGGATCCCAATTTAAAGGGGATCACCGAAGCCGACTTGCAGGAGCAATTTGACCTCTCCCAGCAGATTGTTCAAAAAACCAGTGCCACCAACGAAGCAGTAATCCATATTCGCAAGATACGGGCGCATTTGGAGGCAAATAAGGATGCGCTGGGTACGGCTACTTACAAGAGCACGGCCCAACCCTTTTTGGACAAGCTTGCCGCAATTGAGCAGGAACTTTACCAGGTGAAAAACCAGTCCAACCAGGACCCTTTGAACTTCCCCATAAAGCTTAATAACCGTTTGGCTTCCCTACGACGTAGTGTCGAGAACGGAGATGCCCGACCTACCGATGGGGCCTACAAGGTCTTTAGGGAGCTCTCCGCGGAATTGGATCGGCATCTTGGGGCGTTGGAGCAGATCATCACCAAGGAGGGAGCCAAGGTCAACCGTGCTTTGGGAAAAGCTGGGGTAGCGGACTTTTCGGATTTTGGGGAATAGCGACATGGGAGGTGAAGCTGAATTGATTCGAGAAAGCAAAATAAGGACAAACATGAAAATGGACCACTTTGCATCGCTTTATAAGCCCTTTTTGATGGTATTGATTCTTTTGTTTTCCAACCCTTTGTTTACTATGCAGGACATGAAGACCCAGACAACCAAATCCGAAATTCGGATGACCGATGATGGCTACCGCCTCTTTTTGAATGGGGAACCCTTTTACGTAAAAGGCGCTGGTGTGGACAATGGGGATATAGAGGCCCTGGCCAGGCATGGCGCAAACGCCCTTAGGACTTGGAGCACGGAAAACGGAAAGGAGGTCTTGGACAAGGCCCACGAATTGGGATTAAAGGTGATGATGGGGATTTGGGTGGGCCTGGAACGGCATGGCTTTGATTACAACGACAAAAAAGCGGTCAAGATGCAATTGGAGCGTATCCGTAAACGAGTCCTGGCCCTTAAGGATCATCCGGCACTCATGCTATGGGGCATTGGGAACGAGATGAATTTACAATCCCAAAACCCCAAGGTTTGGGATGCCGTGAATGAAATCGCCAAAATGATTCATGAAATCGACCCAAACCATGTAACAACCACTCCTTTGGCTGGCATCGATAAGGAACTCGCAACCTTAGTGACCAAAAAAGCACCGGAAGTTGATTTTTTGAGTGTTCAACTCTATGGTCCCATGGATGTACTTCCCCAGCTGATTAGGGACTCAGGTTATAAGGGACCCCTATTGGTAACCGAATGGGGTGCCACCGGTTATTGGGAGGTGGAAAAAACAGATTGGGGGGCTCCCTTGGAAAATAATAGCTCTACAAAGGCAGATCTTTATTTACAGCGCTACCAAAAATCCATTTTGGGGTTACCAAAACAGGTGATGGGCTCCTTTGTGTTCCTATGGGGCCAGAAACAGGAACGTACCCCTACCTGGTTTGGCATGTTCCTGCCCAACGGGATGGAAACGGAGTCAGTGGACATGATGCATTATGCCTGGAATGGCGAATGGCCCAAAAACCGAAGCCCGCAATTGGAAGATTTTACCTTGGAGGGAAAGAGGGCTCAAAATAGCATTAGATTGACGACCAAAAGATCCTATAAGGCCCAGGTAGTTGCAAAAGATCCGGATAAGGATGAATTGACCTATCGGTGGGAAATTATGCGGGAGAGCCGGTCTTCAAAAACCGGGGGGGACGCAGAATACATTCCTGAAAAAATAAACGGGCTTTTTGCAGCACCTATGGCGGATTTTGTCACTTTCCGTGCTCCGGAAGAAGAAGGGGCGTATCGATTGTTTATCTACGTGGAAGATGGCCATGACCATTCGGCACATGCCAATATCCCTTTTTGGGTGGAAGATTAGCACCTCCAATTGTTTTATACGTAAGAAAATACTATCTTAAGGGTTAAAGTTACCGATATGAAAAATACCACAAAAATTCTGCTTATTCTAGGATCAGTACTTCTAGGAAGTTGTGCAACAAACATCAAAACAAAAAAATCCATAGAAGGTAACTTTAATGCATTCCAGACCTTCGCTTATTTGCCAAATACAACTTTTGACATCAATACGTTCAATAGTGATGCTGACAATTCCGTGGAACCCGCTTTAGTTTCATCCTTGAACAACGAAATGATCAAAAAAGGGTATTCCATCAATACCGAAAACCCGGACCTATTACTTTTATTAAGGACAAATAGGGAAATAAACAGTAATGAAAATACGAAGAGCAAATACGAACAGGCCTCTTCGGGAGGCTCTGCTGGGAGCAGCCCAAACTACGCCGCATCAGGCGCATCAGGGGGCCAGAGGTATCTTTCAAGTGATGAAAGCACAACCAATAATAAGCCCTATAAAAAGGGAAGTTTAGTCGTTGAAATGTACGATAGCACAACAAAGGAATTGGTTTGGGTGGGTATCGCTGAAAATATCAAGTCCCACATATCCGATCAAACGTTAATGGAACGAATGTTAAAGGAAATTTTTAAGAAATTTCCGGAATAGTACTTTTTCTTTCCCTTTGATTTTCCTGAGACGGGTCAAAAGGCAATCTTTTGTTAATTGACGTCTTGAATTGGCCCAGGAGGGACTACTAAAAGCGTTAAAAAACCCCTAGCGTAAGCTGGGGTTTTTTTATGACCGAACCTATTTTTCAGTATAATGTTTGTTGAACTGATTCGGATCATTTTGTAGGTCAACAGGCTAAAATACCTTTATGTAAACCGTAAAAGTAAATGCCATGAAACCTAAAAAGTATCCAAAAGCAGACATTGACAGAAACATTGGGTTATACTTTTTGATAGGTCTCAATTTAGCGTTGTTCACAACATGGAGGCTTCTCGAAATGAAAACCTATGAAAAGCCACAACAATTTGCTGAAATCGTACAGGTTGTGGAAGATTTTAACGAAGAGGTTCCCCAAACCGAACAGGTTAAGGTAGAAGCGCCCCCACCTCCACCCAACGCCCCGGATGTCATCGAAATTGTTGATGATGTGGCCGACATTGAAGAAACCATTATCGAAACCACGGAAAGTAGTCAAGAAACCTATATAGAAGATGTGGTGGTTCGTGTGGATGACGTAGCTGTTGAGGAAGTTGAGGAAGAAATATCGGTACCGTTCGCCGTCATCGAAAAAGCGCCCATATTTCCGGGTTGCGAGGGTATGGAGACCGAAGAGGAAAAAAGGGAATGTTTTAACCAAAAAGTACAGGAACATATTCACAACAATTTGGTCTATCCCGCAATTGCCTTGGAAATGGGCATAAAAGGAAGGGTGTTTGTAACCTTTGAAGTGGATGCCAATGGAAAAGTGGCGAATATTCGGCAAAGAGGGCCAGATCGTATCCTGGAGGAAGAGGCGGTACGGATAATTGCCAGTTTGCCGGAAATGACCCCTGGGCAACAACGGGGAAAAAACGTCAAAGTGGGGTACAGCGTGCCTATAAACTTTGTTTTTAAAGCGCAATGAGGGTAGTTTTCCATGACGCATGGAAAACTACCTGTGCGCTATTGAATTCTTTGATCAGGATTTTTTTAAACGGACTTCTTTCTCGATCCCCAATCGTTTCATTTTGGCAAAAAGGGTCTTGTCCTTCATATCCAAAATGGCCGCGGCACCTTTTGGGCCACTGACCCGCCAATTGGTTTTCTCCAACACTTTGATGATATAATCGCGCTGCATGGCCTCAAACGATTTGAAGTCCTCCTTGAATTCCGCTGCCCCACCGTTCGGAATCCAGGTGCCGGGGTTCAAAATGGTGCCGTTTTCAATAATGACGGCACGTTCGATAAGGTTTTCCAACTCCCGGATATTTCCTGGAAAAGTGTAGTTCATCAAAGCAGCAATGGTCTTTTTGCTCAATCGCTTAAAGGATTTACCGGCCCGAGCGGAATATTTTTTCAAAAAGTATTGCGCCAATAATGGAATGTCGTCCTTACGCTCACGAAGCGGAATGTTATGAATGGGAAAGACGTTCAGGCGATAAAAAAGGTCTTCCCGAAACTTCCCATCCTTGACCATTTTTTCCAAATTTCGATTAGTGGCGGCAACAATCCTCACATTGACCTTTTCCGTTTTGGTTCCGCCCAAAAGGTCAAATTCACCTTCCTGGATGACACGTAACAATTTCGGTTGTAAATCCAACGGCAACTCACCAATTTCATCCAAAAATATCGTTCCCCCGTCGGCCAGGCTAAACTTACCCACCTTGTTTTCGGTTGCGCCGGTAAAGGCTCCTTTTTTGTGTCCGAACAGCTCACTTTCAATGAGCTCGGAAGGCAATGTGGCCGCATTCACTTTTATCAATGGTTTTTCCTTTCGTTGGCTGTTGTCATGAACGGCGCGGGCCAATAATTCCTTTCCGGTCCCGGATTCACCGGTAATAAGGACGGTGGTATCCGTAGGGGCCACCTGATTTACTTTTTCAAGCACTTCCCGATATTCATCACTTTGGCAGATGATATTATCAAAATTTACCTCCTGCTTTATTTCCTCCTTCAGGTATTCGTTTTCAATTTCGAGTTGTGTTTTAAGGGATTTAATTTCTTCCAGGGCTTCAAAAAGCGCCTTGTCCCTTTTGTTTTTTTGGGTGACATCCCTAATAATGGCACAGTTTAGGTTTTGCCCTTGATATGTTAAATGGTTTGCGGTTATGCTGGCAGGAAATTTTGTGAAGTCCTTTCTCGTGATCAACCAATCCAAATTCAACACTTTCTTTTCGATCAGTTCCATAAAATGTTCCCTCCACCACTCCGGCGTGATTTTTTCATCCAAATCATAGATATAAAAATCATTAAGCTCACTTTTTGCATACCCAAGATTCTTGGGAACGGCCTCGTTGTAATGCAATAATTTACCATGGATATCCCAGATGTAGATTAAATCCGGGGCGTTGTCAATGATCTCTTTGTAAAGTTTTAATCCCAATTCATGTTCTTTTTGGGGGGTGACATCTTGATAGGTACCAATGATTTTGACGATTTTATCCTTTTGTACAATGGGTTCGGTTACGCAACGGATGTATTTTGAATGCGCTGCAACACTAGTAATGGTCAGGACCACATCATAAGAGGCACCGTTACGTATGGCCTTGCTCAATAAGGTTTTGAGTTCCTCCGATTCCTGGAACAAATGGATCACTTTTCCCGGTAAGAGGTCTTCTTTGTTATCGGTTTCAAAAATCTCAAGGGCCTGTTTGGTAACCACCAGGGAACCGTCCTGCAGGTTCAGTTTCCATCCTCCAACATTGGCCATCCGTTCGGCGTGGTTCAATAGATTTTTGTAAAAGCTCGATTCGGAAATGTCGTTGACAATGGCCGCTATGATTTCTTTTCCATTATTTGAGAAAAAATGGGAAGAAATCTCCACATCATAGAATTCACCCTTTTTGGTTTGATGAACGGCCTTAAAGCTATACACGCCTTCCTCGCGTACTTTTTGCCAATGGGTTTGCCAACTTTCCTGTGTGGAGGTGGGATTTATATCAAATATGCTAAGCTTTTCGACCTCTTTTCGGGTATAGCCCAAACGTTTTAAAAATTTGCTGTTGGCATAAATGATCTTGCCGGACTCGTCCATCCACATAATTTTATAAGGAAGGTTTTTAAAAAATTGCTCCCTGAAGACCTGAAAAGGAATATCCTCACTCATTTGTTTAAAGTTTTTGCTGTTAAAATAAACATAATTTTTCTCATATAACAGAAAAGTCTACAATTAAGGGTAAAAGTTTAATTCTTCAGATCCTTTTAAAACATTGTAATTCAATTAGATACGTTTTTGGCACAGCATTGGCCTATAGTATGGCATCAAAAAAAACAAAAACGTGAAACGAAAGGATTTTTTACAACAGCTGTCTTGGGGAGGGATTTTAGCCGCACTTGGAGTGGGCAACTATCTCAAGGCTTCGGGCCCTTCTTCGGATCATGGAACAAATGTCAAACAAATAGGATTTAATCACATTAAAACAATGGAAACAAAAACAGCAACTACCGTATTACATAAGGCAGATACCAGGGGTAAGGCCAACCATGGTTGGTTAAAGTCCCACCACTCGTTCAGTTTTGCCAACTACTACAATCCCGAGCGAATGAATTTCGGCGTACTTCGGGTATTGAATGATGACGTGGTCTCCGCTGGAATGGGTTTTGGTACCCATCCGCACAACAATATGGAAATCATTTCCATTCCGCTGGAAGGCGATTTGGAACACAAGGACAGTATGGGTACTTCCGCGATCATTAAACAGGGCGATGTACAAGTGATGAGTGCAGGGACCGGAATCCTTCACAGCGAGTACAACGCCAATAAGAACAAAGAGGTAAAATTTCTCCAAATCTGGGTAGTTCCCAATAAGCAGGGAGTTGAACCGAGATATGATCAGATTACCCTTAATCTGGAGGACAGAAAAAATACGTTACAACAAATCCTTTCCCCAAATGCGGATGATGCCGGGGTATGGATCCACCAAAACGCATGGTTCCATATGACTTCTTTGGAAGAAGGAAAATCATTGAATTATCAAGTGAACGATGCTGGGAATAATGGGGTATATGCTTTTGTCCTTGAAGGGAAGGTGACCATCAACGGCCAACAACTGGAAAAAAGGGACGGCTTTGGACTCTGGGATATCGAAAATCTGGAAATCTCGGCCGATGCCAATACCGAGTTGCTGCTGATGGAAGTCCCTATGGAGCTTTAAATAAGTGTTGAACAGTTACCCAATAACAAAAGGGACCAAAAAAGAAAATTTAAAACACGTATAACAGTCAAAAATGACACTAATTAAACTTAAAATGAGAACCTTTAATGTATTCATGTTAGCACTATTTGTAAGTGCCCTAACCTTTGGACAATGGACGCAATACGCCCCAAATCCAGTAAATGATCCGGCAAATGCAGCGGAGCAAGTATTGCATCCAGGAAACCATGCCTTGCTTCTTATCGATCATGAAGGTCAAATGGCATTTGCGGTAGAATCGCAGCCTATTGAGGAATTGCGCAACAATGCCGGTTTACTTGCCGGCGCATCAAAACTTTTTGAAGTGCCCACGATTATTACCACAGTGGCCGAAAAACAGTTTTCGGGCCCGATTTTCCCAGAAATCAGGGAGTACTACCCCGATGAGTCGACCTACATCGATAGAACGACCATGAACTCTTGGGAAGACAAGAATTTTGTGAAAGCCGTTGAAGCTACTGGAAAGAAAAAACTCGTAATGGCTGGTCTTTGGACGGAAGTATGTATCAATCTTGCTGCCTTGTCGGCTCTTGAAGATGGTTACGAAGTCTATGTTATCTCCGACGCCTCTGGAGCCGTATCACAAGAGGCACATGATATGGCCATGGCGAGAATGATCCAGGCCGGAGTCATTCCGATGACTTCAATGCAATATATGTTGGAAGTCTACAGGGATTGGGCGCGCTCCGATCAATATATACAGGTGAACGAGCTTGCCAAAAGATATGGTGGGGCCTATGGTTTGGGTATTGATTACATCAAGACCATGCAAAAATGGGCCAAAGAAGGCGAAGGCAATCATTAAAAAAGACCCGCTATCGAAAATCAAAGCCGATGGCGGGTGAATTTAATTCGCCCTGAAATAGCGAAACAAAAATCATTCTAACGAACACTTGCATTCACCATAACAATTATCAAAAAACACCATGGAAAAATTAAATAAAAAATACATCGATCGCAGGAACTTTCTTAAAGGATCGCTCGCTGCCGGAGCCTCTACCCTTGTTATGCCCTCTTTACTTGGAAATGGATTTTCCCAGATTAAAGGGTCTGCTGATTTAGTGGTAAGAAATGCCAAGGTAACCACTATAGACCCCAACACCCCTTCCGCAGAAGCATTTGCCATTAAGGATGGGGTCTATTACAGGGTTGGTTCCAATAACGCCGTCTCTGAACTCATAGGGCGAAATACCAAAGTTATTGATGCAAAAAACCATAGGGTAATACCGGGTTTAAATGATTCCCACACCCATGGTGTTCGTGAAGGATTGCATTATGGTTTGGAGTTGCGATGGGATTGGGTGACTTCTGTGGAGGAAGCCCTGGCCATGCTCGCCGAAGAGGTGAGGCACACGCCAAAAGGACAGTGGATAAGAGTGGTTGGCGGCTTTTCATGGGAACAGTTCAAAGAAAAACGCATGCCAACCTTAGAGGAAATAAATAAGGTGGCCCCTAACCATCCGGTTTACATTTTTTACCTCTATGCCTACGGCATGTTGAACAAAAAGGCTGTTGAAGTTTTAAACTATGATAGTGAACCTATTGACCTCTACTACAAAGGAAGGATAGAAAAAGACAGATATGGTAGGGCTACAGGTATCATTACAGCGGCCCCTTCTGGCTTGATCATGTATAAAACATTGACCAAATTACCTGCAAAATCCAAGGAACAACAAATACTGGGTACCCGTCATTTTATGAATGAAATGAATGTATTGGGCCTTACCTCTATTTCTGATGCCGGAGGTGGCGGTATGCAGTATCCTGATGCGTATGATGTAATAGGTGATGTCCATAAACAAGGGTTGTCTACCGTAAGGGTTGGTATCCACACTTTTCCTCAAGTTGGAGGACGTGAATATGAGGACTATAAAAAGTGGATAGGGATGATAAAACCGGGTGATGGTGATGATATGTACCGATTCATTGGTGGGGGTGAAAATATTGCATGGGCAGCCTATGATTATGAAATTTTTGCCCAAGAACGTCCTAATCTGGAATCCAATGTCAAGGAGGTAGCCATGCCTATTTATAAACTGTTGGCAGAGAACAATTGGCCATGGAGACAACATATCACATACAACGAATCGGCAGAGATCCTATTGGATATCTACGAAGAGGTTGCAGCAGCCGGTGATGGCAAGCTACCAAAGGGCACATTTATCGATCATGGCGAAACTTTCTCTGAAAAAACGTTGGAACGTATCGCCAAACTCAACATGGGCGTGGCCATTCAAAACAGAATTGCTTACCAGGCCGAAGACTTCGTCATGAGGTATGGAGCAGCCAAATTAGCGCAAACCCCACCGATCAAAAAGATGTTGAAAATGGGCATTCCCGTCGGTGGTGGAACTGATGCCACTCGTGTTAGTTCGTACAACCCATGGTACTCAATCCATTGGTTGGCCACAGGGCAATCCAGGGGAGGAAGACAGATGTACGGGGAAGATAATATTCTGACCAGGGAGGAAGCCATCAAATTATGGACAACGGGATCTGCGTGGTTTACAGGGGATGAAGGGCGTAAAGGTGCCATTAAAGAAGGGCAATTGGCCGATTTTACCATCCTCAACCAAGATGTTATGGAAGTACCGGATGCCTTGATACCCCGTACGCATGCCAAGTTGACCGCTGTTGGGGGTACCGTAGTGCACGCATACGATGCTTTTGAAAGGTATGCACCGGCACCACTGCCCGATGTTGCGCCAGATTGGTCTCCGCTATATCGTACAGGGGACTTTAGAAAACTGTATTTGAGTTAAACATATTCTTTAAAACAACAATTTATAAAAATCATATACTATGGAAACAGTAGTAAAAACAAAATGGAATTTGGATACCGCCCACTCGGAGATTGGGTTTAAGGTAAAACACATGATGATTTCAACGGTAACGGGCCACTTTGAGGATTTCAACGCCACCGTGACCACGGCATCGGACGATTTTAAGGATGCGGAATTTGATTTCGTGGCAACCGTAGGGAGCATCAATACCAAAAATGCCGATAGGGACAACCACTTAAGGTCAAATGACTTTTTCAATGCGGAGGCGTATCCTGAAATGACCTTTACCTCAACGGCCTTTGACGGCGAAAAAATGATGGGTGATCTGACCATTCGTGGTATCACCAAAAGCATTGCGTTGAATGTGGAATTTAACGGCATAGCGGTTGACCCTTACGGCCAAACCAAGGCTGGATTTGAAATTACCGGCACGCTGAACCGAAAGGATTTTGGCCTTGCCTGGAGTGCGGTTACCGAAGCGGGAAGCGTTGTGGTTGCCGAACAGGTAAAATTGGTCATCGACCTACAGTTCATTCAAGAATAAACCAAACCCAAAACGGGCGGTCCAAGACCGCCCGTTTTCTTTAAATCGAATCACCAATGAAAATGAATCACCCGCAGCGCCGGGATTTTCTAAAAAAAATGGGTTGGTCCACTTTGGGACTTTCTGCCCTTCCCCTTGCAGCCACAGCGGTCAGTGGGTGTAAAAACGGAACCGGGCCACAGGAAAAGACAGGAGCAAGATCGAGCGGCAATTTGGCCGTTCGAAGGAACATCGCCGACATTCCCGTTGATGATGCGGAGATCAAAGTTTTTAAAGATGCCCTCAATATCTTAAAAAAGCGTTCAGAAGTTTCACCCCTGGACCCATCCGGATGGCAGGCCCAAGGAATGTTGCACGCCACTTTTTGCGCCACCAGTATTTACGCCAACCAAGTACACTACAATTGGTATGTATGGCCCTGGCACCGTTTGTATCTCTGGTCCATGGAGCAGAAACTACAAAAAGCGGTGCAAGAACCAACCCTGGCACTGCACTATTGGGACTGGACCAAATTCAATTATATTCCGGAGCACTACTGGGGAGATGAAAGCAATCCGTTGTACAATGTAACACGAATGGTCAAGGCTACCGATGAGGTTCCCAAGGATTTTATCAATGTTGGTGCTGGATTTCGGGCGGAACACTACAAAACCTTTGGAGGTTATCCAGCAATCAAAAAACGCGGTGAAGCCCAGTTGGATGGTTTGGCGGAGCAATCGTTCCATAACAATATCCATAACTGGATCGGCGGACAGATGGCCACTTTTACCGAATCCGGTTTTGACCCCATTTTCTACGCCCACCATGGTAATTGCGACCGTATTTGGGAAGCATGGCAAACCTACAGCCCAAACAATACATTGCCGGAAGATGCGGAATGGTTGGAAAAACGTTTGTTCGCCACCGATGGAAATGGCACGCCTGTAGCTTTTAAGATCAAGGAGTTGTTGAATACCGAGGATTTGGGCTATACCTTCCACGATCTGGATTTGAACCCAACCTTCTGTAACCCCTATGAGGAAGCGGACAAACCTGTTAGGGAAGCCTCACAAGTGGACTGTGTGGCCCCGTTGAACTTAAATACGTCACAGACCGATGCCATTTATACGGAAATGGTGAACAAGGAGCGTACCCATGTGATCTTACACTTTGAAAGGGCACAATTGCCCTATCAACCCTATTGCGCACGTGTATTTTTTGAGTATGATGGAAATGGGGAACGCCAGAGCAAATACACCGGGACCTTTACCATCCTGCCCATTTTGGATCTGGATAGTGTTTTGCTCCAAAACGGGGTGCATTTACAGATAGAAATTGAGAAGGACATTGCCGATGCCATTGAGGCCGAAAAAGACATACAAGTAGTCTTTCAGCCGGTTCCCCTGCCCAATCGAAATATTCCCAACGAAATATTGAAGTTGGAGAACATTTCGCTAAAACTGAATTATGAAGATGCCTAGTGCAGGACTTAGGATAGGATTTTTCCTGGTCCTTCTTTGGTCTTGCCAAAATACTATTGGTGATGCCACCGAAGCACCTCCCGTTTTGGGACAAGCTTCGGTGGAACTTCCAAATTGCAGTCCGTTGGTGACTCAGACGGGGGCCTATTATAGGAAATCGGCCCCAAAAAAAATTCAGGTAGTGGACTTCTTTTTTACGGGTTGTCCAACCATTTGTCCCAAGATGACCAGCCATTTGGTAACGGTTCAAGACCATTTTCAGGGCAATGGACAGGTGGAGATTTTGTCCTTTTCCATTGATGGCACCAATGACAGTCCGGAAGTACTATCGTGTTACGCCAAAAAGTATAACATCAATGAAAACCAATGGAAGTTATTGACCGGAAATCCGGAAGGGATCTTTGCCATTTCAAAAGGGTATAAGGTCATGGCTTATGATGATGAATTTGCCGGAGAACGAAACCTGGTTCATGATGGCACTTTTGTCCTGGTCGACCACAATCAACAAATACGTGGCTACTATAATGGCCTGGATGGTGCGGATACACAACGTCTCATAACCGACATTGAAAAACTATTAAAAACACTTTGAAAATGAAGGCTTTAACATCATTTGTAAAAAAATCAATTGCCACGACCCATTCCAATACGCGTTCGGGGTTGGGGCTATTGTTCTTGCGGTTTTTTGGAAGTTTTGCACTTATAAGAACCCACGGATGGCCAAAGTTGATGGATTTGGAGGGGACCATGGCACATATTCCCGACCCTACAGGTCTTGGACCGACTTTTTCTGCTTACTATGCCATTTTCGCCAATGTATGTTGTGCCCTTTTGGTCATGTTGGGTCTGTTTACGCGATGGGCCTCCTTTGCTGTAATCTCAATTACCCTTAGTGGACTGTTTATCGTGCATGCCGCCGATCCAGCAAAAGTTCAGGATACTCCCTTAATTTATTCCATAGTGTTTATTGCGCTCATCATTTTGGGTTCGGGCAAATACTCCCTGGATGCCATAATTGAAAAGAAAATCCACCAATGAAAACACAGGTCTTTTTCGTCCTTTTGGCCATTGTCGCTGGAGCTGTTTTACCACTTCAAGCAGGGCTTAACGTACAGTTGGGGAAATCGGTCCATCAACCCATTTTTGCCGCTTTTGCCTCCTTTTTGATCGGCACCGTGGGATTATTGGTTTACCTCTTTGTCTTAAAGTTTGATTTTTCAACCATTGCACAGGCCAAAACGGTTTCTCCCGTGGTTTGGATCGCTGGGATTTTGGGCGCGTTTTACGTTGCCGCCGTCATTATTTTGGCACCACGTTTAGGCGTGGCCCTGACCTTTGTTTTGGTAGTTGCCGGACAAATGGCGGTATCCCTGGTGGTGGACCATTACGGACTTTTGGGCCTTCCTGTAAAGCAAATCAATTGGCAGCGATTGTTTGGGGTACTCCTTTTGGTTGCTGGAGTGGTACTGATTCGGAGATTTTGAAGTGAAGACCTTATCTCAAATAGCTACTGTTTTCTTTGGTGCTGTTTTATGGATGCAGGCGCAAGAAGAAGGTAAAAAAGTACTTGATTTTAGTTTATTGCGGCAGAATGATGTTATTGACATTCCTTCAGATGGGAAAAACGGCCTTTATGAAAATTTAAAGCAAATCGAAATCGGCAATGAAAGTAAGCTAAGTTTTGGGGGCAGTTACCGGTTTCAATCGGAAGCGTTTATCAACGAGGAATTTGCAACGGAAGTGGACCAGGATGACATTTGGTTTTTGAATCGGTTCCAGTTCCATTCCCATCTAAAACTTGCCAATACATTCGAACTGTTCGCAGAACTGAATTCCAGTTTAATTACCAGCAAACAAAACCTGGCTCCCGTTGACCGGGACGAGCTAAGTTTTAACCAGTTGTTTGCACGATATCATTTCAATCCCAATTGGCGTATGTTGGTAGGCCGTCAAAACATGCGTCTGGGAAGCGGCCGTTTGATTGATGTTCGGGAGGGACCCAACGTTCGGTTGTCATTTGATATGGCACAATTGCAGTACCAGGACCAAAACAAGGAGCTCACCGCCTTTTACGCCGTTCCGGTTCGGGTGGGGCAAGGGGTATTTGACAATGAGGCGCTCAATTTCCGGGAGTCGCTTAGTGCGGTTTACTGGACGCAACATTGGAACCGCAAAACAAGCACGGATATCTACATGATTTACAAAGAGGAGGAAGCCAAAACCTGGGATTCGGGTACCGCCGATGACAATCGACTGAGTTTGGGATTACGACATTTCGGGAATTGGAACAAATTAAGGTACAACAATGAATTTGTATTCCAGACCGGGCGTTTTGGTGATCAAGAGATCAGGGCATGGACGGTCTCCTTCAATATTGAACATCCCTTTTTAGGGACGAACAGCTCCATTGGATTGAAAACAGAGGCCATAAGTGGCGACACCAGCGCTACGGATACGACCCTAAATACCTTCGATGGGCTCTACCCACGAGGTGCTTACTTTGGCCGTGTGGCCCGAATAGGGCCTTCCAACCTATTTGATATCCATCCGTATGTTGACATGTCCATGGGACGTTTCAACTTTCAGTTTGATTATGTTGCGTTTTGGCGGTTGTCAAGACAGGATGGGGTGTATGGTCCGCCATTGAATTTGCAGTACCCTTCCGTAAATGAAGAACGATTTATAGGGCATCAACTCGGTTCCATAGCCAGTTTTGAAGTAAATGGTTTTATTGCTTTGGAGTTGGAGGCCAACGTTATTTTCCCAGGGGCTTTTTTGGCGGAAAGTGGTTTGGACAATACCTTGTTCCATGCCGTTTTTACTGCAGAGTTTAAGTTTTAATGCCTGGAAATCAAAGACAAAGTATTTCCCAATACCCTCACCCACAATTTTAACCGACACAAAATTCTGTATGTCGATATGGTAAGGGGATTGCTGAAAATAGCCCGAAACCTTAATGAATGACCCCAAAAAATGAATGGGAACAGCAACAAGAAAAGCGGGCAAATAAGAAAAGCGGGCGTAATACCAAGCGAACGGGATTTAGCTCCTTTTTCCCGGAAGACACTGTTTTTATTGGGAGATTTCCCAGGATGATAAAGAGATCGATGCCATGATAACGGACAACATCATGCTTTTCAAACCATTCGTTTTACAGGTATTTAACTAAAGGAAAATGGTTGTAAACGACTATAGCTTTTCAATCCCAAACCATTCCCTTTGCGATAGCAATTTGTACTGAACCGCCATTCACCCCATAGGTTCCGTTTAAACAAGCATTGTTTAACGGAATACAACCAAGCGGAAAGCCGTAATCTTCCGTTTTTGGTCAAGGGAGGAGGGGATGGGTACTGGGGTTGTACGCAATGCTAAAAGTGCCGTTCGGAACTGTTCATAAAGGGACAGCACAATGAGGAACAAGGAATTTATTAATCAAAATACGGAACACATGAATACGATTCGATTGGGGGACATCGCCCCAAATTTTACGGCGAATACAACAAAAGGAAGGATGGATTACCATGAATGGCTGGGTGAAAACTGGGGGATGTTGGTATCACATCCAGCAGACTTCACTCCAGTATGTACCACGGAGTTGGGCACAATGGCCAACTTTCAAAATGAATTTGACGAACGCAAGATAAAAATAGCCGCCATTAGTGTAGATTCCCTGGAGTCGCATTTTGAGTGGATTAAGGACATCGAGGAAACCCAGAATGCAAGTGTTGATTTCCCATTGATTGCCGATGCGGATGGAACAATTGCCGGTTTGTACGGAATGATCCATCCCAATGCGGATTCCACGATGACGGTGCGTTCCGTTTTCATTATCGCCCCCGACAAAAAAGTGAAGCTGATACTGACGTATCCCGCCGCTACGGGAAGAAATTTTGATGAGTTATTAAGGGTTATAGACTCGCTACAGCTTACCGAATACGAGATGCTCGCGACTCCCGCCAATTGGAAGAAAGGTGACGATTGTGTCATTTTACCTTCAGTAAGCAATGAAGAAGCGACAAAAAGGTTCCCCAAAGGATTTAAAACGGTAAAACCCTATTTGAGATTAACACCACAGGTGTAATTATTTAGGCATTGTTTTTTTGTTGATGTAGATCAGTTTTTGGTTTGATGCAGACTCCATAACATCTTAAGTGGTGGGAGTCTGCACATTCAAAGGCGTATTTCCTTGCCATCAATTAGCAATGGATTTCCTTAGAAGGCAAAGCACATGAACCAGATGAAAAAAATAGTCAAAAAAAAGTACCGAACGTTAGTTCTCCTCACGTTCACTTTTGTCGCTGGTAAGGTAGCTGCCCAAAGTGATGTGGAGAAATTGACAAATTATATCAATGGGAGTCAATTGGTGACCTACTCAGAGTCCTCCTATTTGAGCGATAATTCGGCAAGTGCCATTACGTATATCGATTTCTGCCCCAACGGTAGATATCAGTATTCCTATGATGGCTCTTACACCGTGAAGGGCACGCAGCATACGACCAACAGGAATAACAGGGCCTATGGCGCTGGTGTAGCGGAAAATGAAGGGGATTGGCAAGTATTGGACTATCAAGGGGGCTACTATTTGGAAATAACGGATTATACCGGCACCAAGAATTATTATCCCATAGATGTTCAAAAAATGCTTGCTGGGAAATGGAGAATAGGTAACGTCACCTATGTCTTTGCCCCGGGTAATGGCAGGTGCCCATAATTTCAACGGGAGTAAGGTTCAACATCGGTTTAGCAGACAATATTTAGCTATGGGGCGTATCAGTTGGAGGGAGCAAATAGCCATCGAAAGGGAGCAGCGGGATGTTTTTGATTATACGCAAAACTATAGGTTCAGGCTTGATTGGGATACGTTGTTAAGCAAGGCAGATCTGCTGGATGGGGTTAGTACGGCCCATGTAGGGGCAAAAGCACATTGTGTGGCCCATAATGGGCATAGCATGGTAACACGGTACATAACCTTCAATAGACCGGAAAGAACCGCTATTGAAATGATTCAAGGGCCATATATGTTCAGATCATTTCATGGGTGTTGGGTATTCAAGGCTACCTCCAGAAAGGCAACCGAGGTCAGCTTTTTGTATTCCTATCAACTGCGGTTCCCGTTCAATCTTGTTGGCCTTATGGTAAATCGTGTTTTGAGGCAGCATACAAGACAACGGTTGGCCAGTCTCAAGAGAAACCTTGAATCGCCTTAAACCCTTTTTTCGTTGCCGTCTTTTTTTGGAAAGGACGGATACCTCCAACAAGGCAATTTTTCAAAATAGTAAAACAATAAAAAACGAACAAAATGAGAATACTAAAAAAAATAGCGTGTCATATAACCGTGGTTGGCTTTTTGGCATTGCATGTAAGCTGTGCTTCAATATTCGGTTCCCTTAGTGTAGAAGCTGGACCAAACCTTGGAACCCGGGCGGTGGACAGGGAATATTCACCATATGATAATGCACCACAGTTGCAGGGCCGATGTGAGGATTGTGTTGAAGGCCAAAATCAATCCACCACCAGTTCCTCCATAGCGGGTGCTGGTTCTGCATCCAGCTTCTTTGGAGGAGGTTCCGAAGAAGCCATTCCTGGGTTTTTTATCGGGGCCAGTCTGGATACGCCCTTAAATTCAAAGTTATCCGCCCAGACGGGTCTACGGTTCAGTACCAAAGGGAGCGAGACCACCATTGATAACCTAGGGTCCATCAAAACACGTTTGACCTACATTGACATTCCTTTGCAACTGCGGTATCCCATAAGGCCAAAGTTCACTGTTCAGGGTGGTTTGCAACCTTCAATATTGTTGGGTGCCAATGAAAAAAGTGAGGTAAATGGGGACACCACCGATCAAGATGTAAAAGACAATTACAAAGGATTTGATTTGGCCGCCACCCTGGGGGTGGGCTATATTTTTAATGACAATCTTAGTGTTCAGTTGGGTTACGACCACGGGTTTCTCAACCTTGAAGAACAGCAAGGTTTTGGAGACGTCAAAAACCGGGTCATTAGATTGGGGGTCCTATATACTATAAAAACCTGGTAATCCAAGTTTTCACCCTTGGTTAAAAATGCATTGGCGGGATTCGTAAAATGAATGGACCAATGCATTTTTTAGTAGATAACAACTAGGGAAAGTTTGGTAAATACCTAGGATTGGCCCACGTTCAAGAAGCGCTACTTTAGGGATAAAAATTGGAAGGAATAAAGTTAGGTGCAAATGGTTTTATCTGTGATAGGGGAATCCCCCGGAGCTTTTGATGTATTGAATTTGTGGACAAGTTGTTCTTTGGTATTGGCAAGTCAAGGGGTACTATTGAGTCTCTTGATCATAGGCAAAGGGAAGCAGAACAATACATCGAATATCCGTCTTGGTCTAGTGGTGATTTCGTATTGTGTTATTGTTTTGACCTATGCCATTATATTTCTGGATCAACCTGTTCATAGGCCCTCCATATTGGATGACGGATTCATCAGAATCATATTGTTTACCATTGGCCCCTTGAATTACCTGTATATTTTCAATTTACTGGGTCAAGGAAAGTATAAGACCGTGAGTTTACTCCATTTTTTTCCCGCACTTATCACAACAGGGAGTATTCTGGGAGAGTATTTGGGGCTATTTTATTTGGCCCAACTGTACCAGTTTGTTTTTAACCCCTACACGTTAATCGTTCATCTTATACTTTATGGTTTTGGGATAGCTGTTTTTCTAAAAAAGAACCACGGCAGATTTGGTAATCTTCTTAGGAATTGGGTGACAATCTTATTTGCCGTGTATCTTTTCCTTACCCTATTTATTTCCTTGAGCCTAAATACCCATATGGTCGTTTATTCGGATATTCTTACCCTGGGCACCGTCGGTGCTTTTGTTTTGATTTTGGGCTATGTGGCCTATTTCCATCCCAAAATACTATGGGACAAAAATGTGCTCAAAAAAACAGCACCTCCCGAAAAATATTGCCGTAGTGGATTGTCTCAGGAACTATCGGAAGAGCTGAAGAACAAACTTTTAAAATTGATCGAAGAAGAGAAACTCTATTTGAACAATGATCTTACGCTGGATAATCTTGCAAATCGTTTAAGTATCCCACGGCATTATGTGTCCCAAATCATCAATGAACAATTTGAAATGGGCTTTTATGACTTCATAAACAAGTTCAGGATTGAGGAAGCAAAAGCACTTTTGAAGAACCAAGAAGATTGCCGATTAAAAGTTATTGAAATTGTTTATCAAACGGGCTTCAATAACAAAGTTTCGTTTTACAAAGCCTTTAAAAAATCCACGGGACACACCCCAAAAAGGTATGTTGAGCTTAGTATGTCTGCATAATGGGTTAACGGTAAACCTGCGTCAGGTTTTTGGTCAACCCCAACTTAAAATAACCCTTTCCGAACCACTATTCATTTGTTTTACCCCGCAATTGTAAAGGCAGGGTCACTGGGGTCTTACACTATTTAAGACGTGAAATTGGTCTGTTGGTTTTGTTCTCATTGGTAAGGTGATTTGAATTAGCATAAAATTTACCTTTTGCCCTCCTTTCTCGGTTGCACTAGCTCAAATAATTTCTAACCTAAATTCTAAAGTTCATGGATCGAAGTAATTATTGGCGGGTGTTGGTATTCTTTATTTTGGGAACTACAATTACACTGGCGCAGAACAAAACAATCAGAGGTACGGTTACCGATCAAAACGGGTTGCCCTTACCCGGGGTCAATGTAATTGTTCAAGGAACAAGCAATGGCACACAGACCGATTTTGACGGAAACTATACCATCCAGGGGAACAATGGCCAAACATTGGTTTTTTCCTATCTGGGACAAAAAACGGTAACGCGACCCATAGGGGAATCCAATGTGATCGATATCCAAATGGTTGAGGATGCAGAAGCATTGGAAGAAGTCATTGTAACCGGCCAAGGCTCTGGTATCCAAAAGCGAAAACTCTCCACTACGGTCGACGTGCTAACGGAGGAAGATATTGACAAACTCCCCTCCAATCAGATAGATGCGATGCTGCAGGCCAGCACACCAAGCGCCCAGATAAGGTTAAGTTCCGGGCAACCTGGCACCGCTTCCATAATACGGACCAGGGGCCCAATTTCTGCTGCTACCTCTTCCACCCCCGTAATTATTGTGGATGGGGTTAGGGTGGACAATTTAAATTCAAGCCCGCAGTTGGGCTTGGGTACCGGGGGTGCCAATGTTTCGGCCCTTGCGGATATTCCCGTGGAATCCATAGAACGAATTGAATATATCAAAGGAGGTGCCGCGACCACCTTGTACGGTGCCGATGCCGCCAACGGGGTAATTCAGGTGATTACCAAAAAAGGTCGCGAGGGCAGGGCAACTGCCTTTTTTGAGAGTAGTTTGGGTGTAATCAAAGGAACAGAGGACTATTTAAAGTACAAAAGGACTGCCGAGGCGCTGTTCAGTACTGGATTGTCCCAAGAGTTCAAAGTTGGTTTTAATGGAGGAGGAAAAGGCTTTTCCTACAATTTTGGGGGAAGCCTATATAAGGACGATTCCTTCAACAATTTGAACGAGCAGGTAAAACGCTCCTTCACTTTTGGATACAAAGCCAAATTATCCGAAAAGATGGATTACCAAGGTTCGTTCTCGTACACCGGCTTTGAGTCCAACTTGGACTTCAACGCAAATTTTACCACGCTTTCAAGATTTTCTGGTTTTGAGAGTGCAGGGCGTGGCAACTTGGATGAGCTTACCGATGAAGAATGGCAGGCCGAGTTGGAAAGATCGGACAGGATAAACCCTTTGGTGGACAATACGCAAACCATAAATAGGATTACAGGTTCGAATAAATTTACGTATACCTTTTCAAATGCCATTCAGGCCAATGCAACAGTGGGGATAGACTATCGAACTTCCGTTTCGGAACAAATCCAAAGCAATAGTTTTCAAGTGGCCACAGGTACCATCCCGGAAGGGACTACCGACCAGGCCATTCTGGGGCGGTTGTTGCGAAATGCCTTTACGGTTACCGCAGATCTCAACTTTACCCATAAAGCTAATTTGAATGACTTTTCTTTTGTTACAATTTTAGGGGGGCAGTTCTTTAGAAGTACGGATAGGCAAAATCAGATCAATGGTACCGGAGGTGTGGATGGAACGCGGTCCGTCAACAATTTTGCCACTCAAACCGTCTTGGATTTTGTATTGGAAAATGCCAACTATGGCCTCTATTTTTTGGAGAACGTTGGTTTCTTCAATGTAGCTTTTTTGGAACTGGGGGGCAGACTGGACAGAAATACATCTGCGGGAGAGAACACCAATCCTTTGTTCCTTCCAAAAATTGGAGTGGTCTACAACCTTTCCGACCACGATTTTTATAAAAGAAATGGCATCAATGATATCGTCTCGACGATAAAGCTCAGGGCGAATTATGGGGAAGCCACCAATTTTGCACAGCCATTTTCACAGGACAGGACCTTTTCACTGAATTCCTTTTTAGGGGCGCCTTCTTTCACATTCGCCAATCCGGGAAATCCGGATTTGGTTTCGGAACGGGTGAAGACCACCGAATTTGGTTTGGAACTGGGTTTTTTTGGAAATCGACTCAATTTGAGCGGTACACGATACGACGCGACTACCGAGGACGCGCTTTTTACACCGGTATCCCCACCATCGGACGGTCAATTGAACCAAATTCAAAACATTGGGGAAGTATCCAATAAAGGATGGGAATTTGCACTGGACGCCACTTTGATCCAAACCAAAAAGCACCGTCTGGGAATAAACCTTTCTTATAACACCAATGAAAATGTGGTGGTAAGTTCAGGGGGTGGAGCTCCATTCGTGGTAGGAGGATTCCAAGTTATCGGCTCCGTGGTGGAAGAGGGTCAGAGTTTGGGGTATTTAAGGGGCACTGCGGCCGTGCTTCAGAGCGATGGTTCTTATGAATTTCAACCCAATTCCAATTTAGGCGATACGTTTGCTCCTTATTTTGGTTCAATTGGATTGAATTACACATGGGGTAGTTTTAATCTTTTTGCCACGGGGGATTACCAATTTGGGGGCAAGATTACCGACCTAAGCTTTCTCTTGAGAAACTTACGGGAATTTGATAGTGAGGGCATTCCTGAAGAACTGAATGGCAACACCTCTCCTTTCAACTATGTAAACTTCTTTGTTTTTGACAATGACTTCATTAAAATAAGAACCATAGGGGCTACGTATGATTTTGGAAATGTGGTAAAGCCTTTTTCCAACATAAGGTTTGGCCTCACGGTAACCAACCCCTTTAACTGGACAGCAGGAAACTTTGATCCCGAGAACACCGGTTCTGGGATTGCGCTGCAAAACGGATTTGCCAGTGGTGGTTTTGCCTATGGAACGGAGTCCTTGCCAAGAATCTTCCTGAGTTCTTTACGATTTCAATTCTAACGAAAAAAAGAAAAAAATGAATAGGATAATTTTAGCTTTTAGCACCCTTTTTTTGGTCATCGGTTGCACCGATGATTTCAGTAGCGTAGTAGATTTTACCGAAGTGGAAAACCCCAATTTGTCCGAGGGATCGGTAATCGGACAGCCAAATTCCTCGGTCATTTGGCTGTCGGGTTTGGAAAGACAGCTTTCGCTCGCAATCAACAATACTTTGGTATTGGCAGAACTGGGCTCTGACAATTATGTGAATACCCAAACATTCTTTAGTCAGTTTATGGATGAATTGGATATCCGTGTGACGGATCCCAATATTAGGAACGCGGCCTTCACGGTTCAAAGACTACGTGAGATGGCGGTGTTTGGATTGACCCAGGTAGGCCCGGCAGATCCTGAATATGTGGCAACAACGGAAGCGGAGTACCATTTCTTTTATGGAATTTCATTGCTGTATTCGGCAATGTATTTTTCCGCCTTGCCCCAGGAACCTGTGGGTATCCCCATAAGTTCGGCCCAAAACTACCGCGATGCGATTGCGGCCTTTGACCTGGCTATTGGTTTAAACCCCTTACCGGAGTACCATTTGGCAAAGGCCCGGGCAAATTACTACCTGGGAAACAAAGCGGATGCCGTAGCCGCTGCCCAACAGGCACTGGCTTTGGATGGAAGTTTTGATCGATTTGCGACCTTTGATCAAGCCAATGGACCAACCAATACCATGGAAGCGGCCCTTTTTGCCCGGGGTACTTTTGACGATCTGCAGCCATTGCCCACCTTGGATTTTTTGGACCCAAAATATTCCTTCCTTACGGCAGAGGAAGACCCTCCGGTACATTATTTAAAAGCGGAGGAAGCCCACCTGATCCTTGCAGAGGCCAATATTTCCGACGGAAACATTGCCGCAGCTCAGGACGACCTAAGGAATTTACTGGACTTAGTAGCGACCCGAGAGGTAAGGAGCATTGATGACAGCATAGAGGGAAGGACTGAAAATGCCCCTGGTTCAAGACCGGATAATGCCGGCGTGGCAGTGAATTTTAGGGGATTGGGATTGGTTTTGGATAGGCAGGCCGGCAATGTGGATATCCCTGCGGTTTCCGGCACATCCTTGACCGAATTTGATGTGGACATGATGGTCGCCGGTGACAACGCCGTGGAACTACTATACCGGACAAGACAGGAAGTCTTTATAGCGGAAGGAATTCGTTTTGTGGATATGGGAATCAAACTGGTCATTGATGAAAATGAAATCCTGCAGAATGACAATATTTCCATGGGCGATCCTGGAACGGTTCCGGTAATTCCCCCTTTTATTGCCGCAGTAGTAACCGACCTGGATGCCATTACCTACGATGCTACTGCTGGGGTAGCAACAACTGTTGTTGATGTGACCCAAATTTTAGTGGGCAATAAAGAGTCCGATTTGGTATTGCCATTTCATTGATTTCGATAAATCCCTTTCCATTCCTTTATAAGGGATGACGATAGGAATCCAAAAAAACCACCAAACTCTTTTGGTGGTTTTTTTGGATTAAGGTGTTACGTGGTTTTTCCCTTAACGGCTCCTATGGCCCAAATGCTTGTCCTATTAAGTTGGGCCATTCGCAAAGCTCATTTTTCCACCACGATGGCATTTTCAATGGCATATTTGACCAATCCGGCGGTATTGCGCAAATCCAATTTCAGTAAAATGTTCTGGCGATGCGATTCTACCGTGTACTTACTAATGTGCAGTATGTTGGCAATTTCATCAGTCGTGTTCTGGTTTACGATCAATTGGATGATTTCCTTTTCCCTAGGGGTGAGTTCATGGCTTTTTTCATTTTCCCTGAGGCTCAAAAGGACAAGGTTACCTATTTTATCACCAAAATAACTACCTGTTTTCATAACGGTCTCAATCGCTTTTACCAATTCTTTCTTGCCAATATCTTTTTGCAGGTATCCGTGGACCCCGGCTTTTAGCATTTGTTTGATAAAGGCGGACTGAATATGCATGGACAGTGCGATAATTTTTATGGAGGGATACTTGGCCACGATTTCCCGGGTACAGTCAATACCATTCATAATGGGCATTTCAATGTCCATTAGAACCACATTGGGTTTCAGCCCTTTCAATAGGTTCATCAGTTCTTGCCCATTGTTGGATTCCGCAATAACTTCTATATTTTTTTCATCGGCCAGGAGTGCCACTATTCCTTCCCGGAATATTCGGTGGTCATCTGCTATTATTACCTTGATCATGATAACGGGATATTAAGGTTTACAATTGATCCTTTATTGATTTGGGTCTCTATACTCAGTTTTCCTTTTAAAAAGGCAACACGCGATTGTATATTTTTTAGGCCATACCCATTGGCCATTTCCTTTACATATTCAAACCCTTTGCCTTTGTCTTCCACCTTTAAGGAAATGTGGCGGTCATCGCATTTTAAAATTACCGTTAAAAAATCGGATTTGGAATGCTTGAGACTGTTTTGGACAAGTTCCTGTACTATCCTATAAATGTGTAGTTCCTTGGACTTGTCAATGATGGTATTGTTCATGTCATGCTCAAAGGTGACCTTCATATTGGAAGACACCCTTACATCATCCAAAATTCCCTCTATAGCGGAAACCAACCCAAATTTGATGAGTTCTTCGGGCATCATGTTATGGGAAATCCTTCGGGTTTCCTCTATGGATTTAGTGAGCATTTTTTTTGCTTGGTCAAGAGCGGTCGCACTTTTTTGATTTTTCACCATTATCAGGGAAAGATGGTTTTTAAGGGAGGCAAGCATGGTTCCAATACTATCATGCAAATCTCGGGCAATTCGATGCTGTTCCTCAATTTCAGTTTTGGCAATGGTATCGAAAATCATTTTCTGCTTCCTGAGTTCCGCTCGTTTTAGAAAAATAAAGGCAATGGAAATAAGGAGCAAAATCAATACTAACCCGCCCAGTACAAAAGTCTTGATCATACGGTCTTTTTTTAGAAGGTCCCTTTCTTGGATAAGGTTCTGCTCGGATAACCTTAGAATCTCGTTTTCCTTTTGTCTGGCTTCATGCTTGAGATTCAGTTCCGTGATTTTTGCTTTGTTGTTTTTGAGCAAGACACTGTCTTTCCAAGTATGGTGTAACTGTAAATTGGATAAAGCGGATTCATAATTCCCAATCTCCTTGTTCAGCAGGAAGTACGCATAATGAATATGGGCATAGCCATCACTGGATCCTGTCATTTTCAATATATCCAAGGCCTCATCCAGTTTTTCCCTAGCCTCATCGTACATTCCCAGTTTAGCCAATACCCTTGAGTTATTGCCAAGGGACAGCACAACATTTTTATGGTCCTTATTGGCTTTACTTATTTGGTAAGCCTTCTCCAAGTACCTATTGGCCCTATTAAATCTGTTAAGTTGTTTATAGGCCAATCCCAGGTTGTTGTATGTGATGCCTATTTGATGGTCTTCATTTTTCCTTATATCGATTTCCACTGAACTTTCGAAAAGTTCAATGGCTTTTTCATAGTTTTTTTCTTCGAGATAAACCAATCCTAAATTTGAAAGGATGGTTGACTGATAGTCAACGGGGTCCGATCGGCTCATGTCAATGGCTTCTTCCAAATACTCCTTCGCCTTTGTGATATTTCCAAATCGCCAATAGGTAATGCCGGCATCATTAAACGCCTCAATTTGTCCTTTTTTATCTCCAATGCTTTGTGCCAAATCCAGGGCCTTTAAACTCCATTCCATACCATCATTGTAATACGACAGTTCATATTGGATGGTGGCGGCATTGTGATAGGCCTCTACCATGAGTTCCTTGTTGGTGTCCAACTGTATTTTTAGGGCTCTCCCATTTACGTTTAAGGCACTGTCGAGCGCTTTGGTTTCAATTAGGTAGTTGGTCAAAGTATTTAAACTGAGCAGTCTAATTTTTTTATCGCTCGAATGATATTTGGAATAGGCTTTCCGTGCCTTAAAATACCTTTCCAGCTCCAATAGAACGGAACCTGCGGTACTATTGGCCATTAACTCATCCAGTTCAGGTTGCTGTATTGGTTTTAGAGCGGTATTGGAGTTTAACAAAACGGTATCAACCGCATACACGCCCTGGGTGCCAAAAATGCCATTGGTAATCAGTACCAAAAAGGCAATACACAGTTTCTTTATGTAGCAAGACATTTGTGCTGTTTTATGCTATTCAAAATACTAGAAAAAACACAGATGCCCTATAGTTGTATTTGATAAAAAAAGAATAGTAGTAAACAACCATGATCCACAGACCGTTTCAAATGTACTTTTCGACTGGCAAAAGTGGAATGCAGTGATAGCAACGTCATGCAGCCCAACAGGGGAAGCCACATATAACCAGTGCACCATGAAATCAGGCAATCGAAAATGGCCGCTCTTTTTGGACAAGGGAACCCGAATTACGTTGACCGTATTCTTTTTAACCATAACTTTTGGTTCGGCCCAAGAATGGCGGGCGGTCGAGGTCAAAACATCAAAGATTGCGGATTCCATCTATTTTATGGAGGGGATACTTGGTTTTGGTGGTGGGAACGTTACCGTTTCCATAGGTGGGGACGGAGTCCTTCTTGTGGACAATATGTATGATTGGATGATGCCGAAGCTAAAAAAAGCGATTGCAGAGATTACCGATAAAAAAATTGAAATCGCCATAAATTCCCATTTTCATGGAGACCATATTCAAGGAAATAAAAGCTTAAAAGAGGGAGGTACACTAGTAATTGGGCATAAAAATCTCTTTGAGCGGTTAGCGGCATACAGCAGTACCAAACCGCAAATTCTGGACCTGCTCCCAACAATCACTTTTTCGGACCATCTTGAAATTCATTTCAATGGGGAATCCGTGGAAATGATTCATTACCCGAATAGTCATACGGACAACGATGTTGTTGTTTTTTTCAAGGAATCAAAGGTTTTACATCTGGGGGATATTTTTTTTCAAGGGATGTTTCCTGCAGTGTATACAAGTAGTGGAGGAAATATAAAACAGCTCATCCTGTCCCTTGAAGACATTTTAACCCGTTTTCCCAAGGATTGTAAAGTTGTTCCGGGACATGGACGGGTGAGTACCATGCAAGAGTTGGGGGAATATTTAAATATGCTCAAAAAATCGACCCAAATTGTTGAAAATGGCATCAAAAGCGAAAAGTCCCTTGAAGAAATGATAGCGGATAAAGTTCTTATGGAATACGATGATTTGGGCAATGGGGGGGCACAAACCACGGAAGAATACCTAACAATGCTCTATGGCCTTTTAACCCAATAACAAAACAATGCAAATTCAAATTTAAAATAGAAATGAAACGAATACTTCTGTATGCCATAGCAACACTCGCACTTCATTTTACGACTTGCTATGGCCAAAATGGGGCTCCCCGGGAAACACAAAAAGGGGGATCCAACGAAAAGCAAACAACCCATGGAATGGAAAGCCGTATTTCCATTTTTGAAATTCCGGCAACCAACATTTCCCGAGCAGTCCATTTTTATGAAACCATTTTGGATATTAAAATTGAGCAAATGGCCGTCCCGGAAATGGAAATGGGGATATTCCCATACGAAGGTCAATTGGTCACGGGGGTTATCATTAAGGGGGAAGGATACCGCCCTTCGTCCAATGGAGTGACCATTTACCTTAATGGCGGACCTGATCTTCAAGTTATTCTCAATAAGGTCGAAAAAAACGGGGGAAAAATTAGTGTTCCCAAAACCTCCCATGCAGATGAAAGTGGTTTCTTTGCGTTGTTTTTGGATACGGAAGGAAATAGAATTGGCCTACACTCACCGAACTAAATAAGGAAAAGTGACGAAAGGCAATCAATGAAATTTAAACTGATGCATATTGTTTTAAGTATCTTGTTTTTACTGTTGGCCGGCATTGTTTATGTCTATAGGGGCATCCAGAAAAACACAAAGAATGAACGTATCGATTTTGATGGGGAAGTAAGAACCTATAAACTCTACGTACCAAAATCCTACCATAGTACCGAGGAACCTGTTCCACTTTTAATAAACCTGCACGGCCATAGCGGCAATTCTTGGCAACAAATGCTTTATGCTGATTTTAGAAGCATAGCGGATAAAGAAGGTTTTATTATGGCCCTGCCACAGGGCATGACCTATGCTCCCTCAAATAAGAGTTACTGGAACGCCTATTATAAAGAAGGGAATCATAATGATATTCAGTTCATTGCAAGCATGATCGATACATTGATAGCGGAATATCATATTGACCCCAATAGGGTTTACGTAACTGGTTTTAGCAATGGAGGGGCCATGTGCATTGCCTTGGCATGTGATTTACAGGATAAAATTGCAGCGATTGCTCCCGTATCATGTACAAGAACCACCGAATTTCCTCCCGTTTGCAACAATTCAAAACCGATATCCGTATTGATGATGCATGGAACGGAGGATAAATTTGTAAAATATGGGGGAGGTCCACTTTCGGTGAATGAGTTTATAAGTGTATCCGATGAAATTGAAATCTGGAAAAAACATAACCAGACTTTGGATGTTCCTGAAGTTGATACTTTGGCCCATGCCAATTCAAAATCAATATCCACCGTCATCAGGGAAAGATATACAAGCAACACCAACGATGCAGAAGTACTTCTCTACAAAATAATCAATGGGGGACACACCTGGCCGGGATGTCCGAAATGGGCTGAATTTATCTCTGGGAATCTTGGCCATACCAACCAAAATATTGATGCGAGCATCGAAATCTGGAATTTTTTTAAAAGACATCGCCTACCAGGGGAAAATGAGTAGGACCATTTATACTGATTTGTAAAAACACAATAGATATGATAGGGTCAAGACCAGCGCAGAACAGTTACTCATTTATTTTTCGATATTCCGTAGGGGTTTGTCCCGTAAGCTTTTTAAATGCCCTATTGAATGAGGCCTTGGAATTAAACCCACTTTCAAAGGCTATTCCCAACAAGGTGAGGTTTTGATAATGGTTTAGGAGAATTTTTTCTTTTGCCGCTTCCACCCGATACATATTGATAAAATCAAAAAAGTTCTTTCCTTCGAGACTATTGATTACCTGGGACAAATGGTTGGGTTGTACCTGTAACCGTTCGGCCAGATTGTACAAGGTAAGCTCCTTCTCCAGATAGGGTTTGCCCGTTTTCATGAGTTCCAAAAGTTCTTTTTGGATTTTTTTGGACCCCTTCACGTCCAAGCCCGAATGTTTATACTTGATGGATTGGTCCCCCTTCATTTCCTTTTTGGGGGCATTATGGAATTCCGAATGGAACACCACATTTTGCTGGCTAGTGAACACAGAGGGCTGATTGAGACCAAAATAACCCATTAGGAAAATGAAAATACACGTGGAAATATGTGCAATTAACCCGCCATATTGAGGGATATGCACGGTGGTCAATCGATCTAAGAGGAGACTACCACTGGCAATGGCCCATATGACAAGGATTCCCCAACTTAAAAAACCGATCCAACTTAAATTCTTTTCCTCAATATTGGAAAAAATATGTGGGACACGCACCTGATGCCTTTTCAATTTGACCAGTACGAGCATCAGGTATACCAAAAGACTGCCCATTTTTAAAATGGTTATGGAATTTCTCAATAAAGGGACCATCTCCATTTTGCCAAAGATTTGGATTACAAAAATCAAGTATCCAATACCAAAGGGAAGGAAATGGTAAGCATGTTTTCGATTTAGGCCAAAACCTTCTTCGGTCAGGGATTTGGTATACAACCACAGTAATGGCCCATGGGCAAAAATGGAGACCTCGCTGAACTCCAGTATTAAATGCTGTGCGGTGGAGAACGGATCAGTAGCCTCATAAAGCACAAAAAGGGACACCAGATTGAGTACGAACACCACCAACCAAACCACGAGAATGGTATTTGGCAAAGACCTATTCTTTCTTCCAAGAATAAGGGCAATGATAAAAAGGGTCAGGCTCCCACTGGCTACAAAGAGATACTGCATCTTTTTTTATTAAAAGTATGGAATAATAAAAAGGAAGGGGTATCATTTTACAGGGTTTGGTCTCATATCCCAGGGGAATGGTACCAACCTTCATGTTGCAGCGCATGGCACCGATGGGTATACGTGCTTTGCAAATGAACTTTAAAATTCAAGTATCATGGAGGTTGTTCCAATCATAAAGACGGAGGCACTGGGAAAATCGTTCGGTGAAGGTTCGAAAAGCAATAATGGAATCCATAACGTCAATATGGAGATCAAGGAAGGGGAGTTTGCGATTATTATGGGCAGTTCGGGCTCGGGGAAATCAACGCTCCTGTATGTGTTGAGCGGATTGGACCGACCCTCTTCCGGGCAGATTTTTTTGAACAACACCCCAATTCATAAACTTGATGAAAACACCATGACCCTTTTTAGGAGAAATCATGTTGGTTTTGTTTTTCAGGACCATAACCTGATTTCTGAGCTAAGTCTAAAGGAAAACATTCTCATTGTGGGCTATCTATCCAAACAGGATAGGAGGGTCGTACAGACAAGGGCGGCCATGCTTATGAAGGAACTCGAAATAGAGACCCTGGCGGACAGACTGCCGTCCCAGGTTTCCGGAGGGGAACGGCAGCGGTGTGCCATTGCCAGGGCCCTGATCAATAACCCTAAAATCCTGATGGCCGATGAACCTACGGGCAGTTTAAATTCTGCTGCGTCGGAAAAAGTGCTTTCCTGTTTTAAAGAGGTTCATAATGAAGGCCAAACCATACTTATGGTCACCCACGACCCCAAATCCGCCTGCTATGGGGACAGGGTTCTATTTATCCAGGATGGACAGGTAATGGACGCATTTATGTTTGGGGCCCAAAACGATTTGGAGGCGCGCCATGAAGCACTACTGCAATGGCTTCGGTCCTTAGGCTGGTAATCCACAAAAAAACAAAAGAACATGAAGAGTCTTTTACTTCTTAATTCAAAATATCTGATCAAGCGCAAAAGGGCGTTTGTTTTAGTGGGCCTTAGCTTGATCTTGACCATTCTCTTGCTGAGCATAGCATTAAGCCTGCTCCGAATTATTGAACGGCCTTTTGACATTACGTTCAACAACCAAAAAGCCTCCGAAATCCTGCTGTTGTTTGACGTTCGGAGCGATGATAAGGATAACCTGGTACAATGGTTTTCGGATCAGGAGGAGGTTTGGGGAGTTTCAGAACCAAGCCCTTTTATCATGGTCAATGCACCCCTGATCCACAATGGGGGCGAATTGGACCTGAGTGTCCGGTTAACGGAGTACCACAGTGGCCATTTGCTCCAGGACGAGATCCGAATGCTGAAGGGGGAGAACAGTGACCACCCGAATCACGGGGAAATATGGCTTCCTACCCACTTTGAGGGAAATTATGGCCTTCAATTGGGGGATACCCTTGGGCTCAACCTAAATGGGGAATTGCGGGAACTGAAGATTTCCGCATTTGTGGTCGATCCCCACTATTTAAGTGCAATTTTTAATCCTACCCGTGCTTGGGTGGCTCCTGGGGAGCTTCCCTTTTTGGCACCAATTTCCGAATTGAACAATATTATGATCGGGGTTCGACTTAAGGATGGTGTTGATTTGGATACGTTTTGGAAGCACTTCAACACATCTTTTGATTATTCTGGAAAGAGCCTGCAATACCCTCTTCTCAAAAGGGCGTTTACAAGCGTTTATACGCTCCTGGGTGCCGTTCTTCTGATTTTTTCGCTTATGGGACTCTTGATATCCCTGCTGATCATCAAGCATACCGTATCAAGTCATATATTTTCGGACTACAGACAAATTGGGGTGCTTAAAGGAGTAGGATTTACCCCTGGAAATATGGTACTCCTCTACCTAATGCAATTGGGCATTCTTGCCTTGATAGCGCTTCCGCTGGGTTTGGTGGTTTCATGGTTCGTTGTTCGTATGGTGGTCAACTGGATGGTGGAACCTATGGGCATCCCCAATTTTACCTACAATTTAAGTGGGCCCATTGCGCTGTCCTTTGGCATTGTTTTTCTGTTGGTTCTTCTGGTCGCCTTTTTTTCGGCTAGAAAAGCGGGTCTTGTAAAACCCGTTGAGGCCATTCGCAATACGTTCCAAAAAAGGGGAAATTCCGGGGGGAGCACATCCAGGGCCTTTTCTTCCTTATGGCTCCCGCTCTCCTTGGTATTGGGTGGACGCCTTTTAAGTAGTAAAAAGAAGAATCTGGTTTTTATGGGACTACATATGGCCGGAATTGTTTTTGTTATCACCTTTTGTGTAAACATCTCGAATTCCTTTGATAAAATTCATAGCGACCGGACATCTTGGGGATTTGATAATGCCGATGTGGTGGTCAATCGAAAAAGCAGCATCATTCTTCCCCTCAAACATGGTGAATTGATGGAAATGTTGGGGACATACAAGAATGAGATACGATCGATTTCACCATTTAACTACTCCAATCTGTTCATTTTGTCCAATGAAAACAAGGCCATCAAGGAAATACAGGGAAAAGTGTATTCCAATGCCCTTTCCAAAACAGGCTTGGGGAATATTAAGGGAAACCATCCGGTTGCCCCAAATGAGCTATCGCTCTGTATTGGTACTGCGGAGGAATTCAATAAGCGTCCGGGGGATAGTGTTGCCGTTTTTATCGAGGGACAAAAAAAGGTGTTCACCATAACCGGAATATATCAGGATGTTGGGAATTTGGGACAGGGCTTTCGTTTGCAAGAAAAGGCAATGTTGGGATTGAACCCCCTTTTTGAACCCCGGTTTTATGGCCTGGAACTACATCAAAATGTAGACCGGGATGCATTTCGATCTCAACTGGAAGAGCAATTCGGTGAAACCATCCAAACAGAACTGAGCGTTGAAGAAAGAAAGGCAATGGTATCCATGGTAATGAATGTTCGAGTGGCGGTCCTTACCATATCCCTGTTTTTTGTTCTGGTTCTGGTTTTAATTATTTACAACAATCAGAACATCTACATCCAACAGCATAAAATCTCCTTTGTAAAACTTAAATCACTGGGGTTCACCTCCAAAAACCTAAGGATGGTCCTGCTCTGGAAAACCGTCCTGAATTTGGCCTTGGGGGTATCCATAGGAATTCCTTTATCCCTGTGGTGGAGTCCTAAAATAATGAATATGCTTACCGCCGATATTGGCCTGGTCCGTTTCCCATTTATCCCTTACCCCATTGGTATGGTAATGGCAATGGTTACGCTTTTTGTACTGGGGGGAACAGCCGCCTGGTTTGCAGGCTCGGCCATACGGAAAATAAATTTTAGAATAATCTCAGATGTTTAAACTCCTTGGGCTATGATACGTGAAATACGAATGCTAACATTTTTTTTGATTGGACTATTTTTTTTGTGCCCAACCAATCCTATTGATGCACAGGACCTTCGGAAATTGGACCATTATTTAAAGGAGGTTTATGAAAACCACATAATTCCGGGATTCTCGGTAGTAGTTGTAAATGAAAAGGGATTGGTCTACAAAAAAGGCTTTGGAAAAGAACGTCTGGACCGGGCCAAACCCTTTACCGGGCAAACGGTGAACGCAATCGGTTCCCTTACCAAATCAATGACCGCCATGGCCATAATGCAATTGGTGGAACAGGGGGATTTGGAATTGGATACCCCGGTGGTCCACTACCTGCCTTGGTTCAGGACAGCAAACAAAGACATGAGCGATAAGGTTACGGTTAGGATGCTCATCAACAATACCAGTGGGTTGCAGGCCAGTCCGGAACCCTCTTACGACCTTTCCGATAATGCCTTGGCAGTGCTGACACGAAACTTAAGGAGCACCTTTATAACCAGGGAACCGGGAACGGTATATGAATACAGTAACCTGGGCTTCAGTATTGCGGGATATCTGATAAGTCAGGTTTCGGGCCTGCCCTATAAGGAATATCTCGATAAGCGTCTATTTGGTCCCTTAGCCATGAAAAGCACTTCTACCGACCCCAAAAAGTTTGGGGCATTGGGCGCTTTGGAAGGCCATTATCAAGGAATTTACCAGGCAACTCCTGCACTACGGGAAAGACAGTTTGAGTCTGGGGAGTATATTCCCGCGGGGTCGGTTACACGATCCACGGCCCAGGATATTGGAAACTATTTGATGGCCTTACTCAATCAAGGCAAATTTGGAAATGCCCGGTTGCTATCCGAGGAAGGCATTGCTGAAATGTGGTCCCCAAATAGTTCCTTTCCCGGACTTACGGAAGATGAGGGAGGTGATGGCAAGCCCATAGAATATGGCCTGGGATGGATGATATCTGAAATTGAAGGCAGAAAAATTGTTCATCATGGCGGAAGTACGGGAAAGATGTCCTCCATGACCATGATCGATTTAACCAATAACAGGGCAGCCACTTTATTGGCCAATATAGATTTAACTTTTATCGATCAATATCAGTACCCCACCATATTTAATTTGGTCAATAACATTCTACATATAGCGGCCGGGGAACCGATCACCGAATTTGGACGCCCTACCATATCCGATCCATCATTAAACGATTTTGATCTGGAGGAAGAACGTATGGAAAAGTACGTTGGTGAATTTGTCCAAATAAAAGGGGGTGATTTTTGGGTGTATTTTGGACTCTCATTGAAGATAAAATGGGGAGATAAGGGCCTTGAGGCTATGATGACAAGGGGTAAAAACACGATCAATCATTTTGAATTGGATTTTGCCACGCCTTCCCTGGCCATCGGGCGCAATATGGGGATACCGCAAAGGTTCCAATTTAAGTTGACTCCGGATGGCAAGGTGAAGGGGCTCTTTTGCGGGGGAGTGGAATATATCCGTGAAAATAAACAACGCATGGAGCGGTATAAAAAAGTGGAACCCGCGTCCCATTTGGACTTCCTGCTCCCCAAGGACTGGTCATTGCAAAAACTGCCCGATGGCTTTATGGCCAATGATCCCAATGATCCCAGTACGCGGTTACGGGGATTCGTAAAGGGTTCCAGGAAAAAGGCGGAAGATGCCATTGCTAAGGTTTCCAAACGCACATCCAATGAAAGCCCCTGGTTTGGTATAAGGGAAGGGCAGTATGTCTGGAAACACCAAAGTTCTGTTAGGTCGGGTGCCCATGGAGAGGAGGTGCGTACCCTCTTTTACAATGAAAAGAACCACATACCGATGCACTTCGAAATCACCTCCAAAAAGGAAAATCATACCTCGGTATTACAACAAGTGATTTCCCCATTGTTGAATTCCCTGGAGTTTAATGGTGAAAATCAATGAATCTTTTGGGGTGTCATGATTTATGATCACAATCCGATTCGATTAAAAAAATCCACTTTATAGCTATCGCCTATGGGAATCCTAATGTCATGGATTATGATTTTGCTTTTTTGCACGGCACGAATTTTATTGATGTTTACAATAAAGGATCGATGCACCCGAATAAAATTATTGTTTGCCAATTTTTCGTCGATATCCTTAAAATTCATCAAGGTTAGAATTGGCTTTTTTTCATTATCGATATGAATTTTCAAGTAGTCCTTAAGCCCTTGTATGTGGGTAATGTTCTCTAGTTTGATTTTGACATTGCCATAATCCGATTTTACAAAAATGAATTGATTGGTGTCCAAACCGATACCACTGGCGGAGGAAACATTTTCGAGTTTTCCCATTCCCCTACGTAATGCCATAAGTTCTTTTGCCCTATTGATGGCGGTAACAAATCGTGGAAAGGGGATGGGCTTGACCAGGTAATCAACGGCATTAAGCTCAAAACCATCCAAAGCAAATTCGGGATAGGCCGTCGTAAATATGAAAAGGGGCTTTTTGTCCATGGATTTCACAAATTCAATCCCTGAGATTTGTGGCATTTCAATATCCAGGAACACCAGATCAATTTCTTTGGTTTGGATCAGGCCAATACTATCCAAAGGGTTGGTAAACGTTTCAATTAAGCTCAATCCACCAACATCCTCGCAATACGACTTAAGAATACCAATTGCTAAAGGCTCATCATCTATGATTATACAGTTCATGAGGCGAGATTTAGTTCCAATTGTACGGAATAGATTCCGTCGTTTTTGTTTATTCGCAACATATGGTTTTCCGGATAGATCAAACGCAACCTGTTTTCTATGTTGCTCAATCCGATACCGGAATTTATTTTATCCTTACGGTGGTTTCCGATCTTATTTTTGACTTCAAAAAAGAAATCGTCCTCAATAATCTCCATTTTGATACTCACATCCGTTTTACCGTTGAAATCCGTTCCGTATTTAAATGCATTCTCCACAAATGGAATGAGCAATAATGGGGGAATCCTTTTATCCTGGTACTCTCCAACAATTTTAAGGTGGAGACCACTACTGTCCTGCAGTCGAAACCGTTGAAGCTCCATAAAATTTTTAATGTAGTTGATTTCCTTTGATATGGGAACCATCTCTTCCCTGGCCTCATAAAGCATATACCGCATAAGCTCAGACAGCGTGATGACCGCTTCCGGGGCTTCCTGGGATTTGTTCCGTACCAAGGAATAGATACTGTTCAGGGAATTAAATAGAAAGTGGGGGTTTAACTGCGCCCTTAAAAACTGTAACTCGGTTTCCTTACTTTGCACCTTGATTTCCTGATTGACCTGATCCTTCCTATAAAAATCCTTTACCAACGCCAAAATACCCCCCAATAGGTAAAATGCCAGGGAAAAGATAAAGGACACGGCATAGGGTAACTGTTGTATAGGGGCCATTCTTCTTCTTTCGTCAAAGGGCATTGTATCCGATAGTTCCAACAATTTTTTGAACGGTGCCGGAAAAAAATACTCCGTAATAATGAAATTAAATGCCAAAATGAAAAGGATGGAGACGACAATATAAAGAAGCAGTTTTTTCTTGAGCAAAAGCCTGGGCACCAAAATAAGGTAGTTGACATAGACCAATACCAGCGGATTGATTATGGCCCTTGGCAAAAAGTTGGGATCAATTTTTCCAAGCTGGGAAAAACTCATGCCAATGGGCAATGAAAAAAAACATATCCAAACGATGACATGAATCCAAACCTCCTTTATTTTAATGGTCCTTTTCAATTTCCCTTTGTTCGTGTACAATCCAACGTTTAATAGGCTATTTCATTTTGTTCCAAATCTACCTTGGAAATTCGGGGAGAACAATTCTTTTCCAATCTATGGATTACCAAGGAACCCATTTTTTCCGCATCCTTTCTTGTTGCAAAGGGCTTTCTTTCCGAAATTCCGGGAATGGTCTGCTGTTGTATCACTAATTTCCCCTTGTCATAAATACGGTACATCCATCCCGTACCAATTTCTTCAACCTGCAGTTCATACCCATTGTTTGGTTTTGTCCGTAAAAATTCAACGGAAGCAATCCCGGAAATTAGAATGATTACCGCTATAATCCAAAACAATGCCCTATGGTTCATCAAGTTATCATTTTTAAACCGTATTCCATTTTTCAGGAATACGGTTTATTACCAATGAATTATGAAAAAAATACTAAAAATGTATTGCTATTAGTCGTCTTCATCCTCTTCTTCGTTGGGAAAAAACTCACGATTGTCATCCAGGTACAGGTTTCCACTTCGACCTAAAGCAAGAAAGGCCCTTGTCCCGTTGTAAAACGCTATTGCCCCCTGCCTTGTGATACCTTCATACTCCGTTTTTTCCTCCCATAGGTCTGTTGAAGGGTTGTACTCCCAGACACTGGTGGAAGCACCAAAACCGTTATCTCCCGTGGCGAAGTATCCTCTATCCCCAATGCTAAATCCAACGGCATTGTTCCTAATGATAAAATTGTCTTCATCATCATCCAAATCCAATAGTGAACTCCACTGTTCAGTATCGAGGTCAAATACCCAAAAATCGGTTTGAAACTGTCCGTTTGAAACACCGGTCCCCATATAGACCCTATTCCCAATGGAAAATGTCGTGGCCTCCCTACGTTTGTTGCCTCCAAAACCCACAAGCTCTTCCCAACTGTTGTCCGCCGGGTTAAAACGCCAAAAATCCTTTTTGTCGTTGTCCCCATCAAAACCAGTACCTACGTACCCATTTGTTGTGGAATTAAAGGCAATTGCACCCCGCCTTGGGGTCCCGGCAAAATCACCTATGCTTTCCCAGGTGTTATTGGCAATATTGTATCGGTAAAAATCCCCCAGTTCATCGTCCCCGTCATAACCGAGGCCAACATATCCATTGCCGTTCAATGCAAATGCTACTGCAGAACTTCTCGGCGTACCCGGAAAGTCGGCCAGTTGCGCCCAGAAATTCCCTTCCATATCATAGACCCAAACATCCGATAAACGGTCATCACCATCAAAACCAGTTCCCATGTATCCGAAGTTCCCGACGGTAAAGGCGAAAGCACCACTACGGGGGGTACCATCAAAGATGGATCGGTCCACCCAGTTTCCAATATTTTCATCATCATCATTGTCATTGGAGCACGATACCATGCCAACGAATAGGATTCCTGCAGCAAACGCCTTTGTTAGGATACTTGTCTTTCTATCGTACAATTTGTCAATCATTTTAGTTCCTGTTTAGTTTATATTGAAGCCCCATTGAGAAATACAGGGATTGATTCGTATTGAACCGGTACAAGGAATCACCACCGGTATTTTCAACCTCAAGCGTATTCCCTACGAGCAGCCCCAACTGCGTGACCGTTGTAATATGGGGTTGAATTTTATACGCGTGCGTAAGGGAAAGGTTGTAAGCAGTAAAATTTAGCCTGGTCCGGGAAATGGCACCCAATTCCGAGAAGGAATCACTTCCGGTAATATTATACGAGTTTCCCTGCAACAGGGCGCTTGCCGTTAATTTGTGCCGCTGATCAAAGGCAAATCCCATGAGTGTTTGGGGAAACCCCAACTGAAAATGGAATTGTTCATTGATTTTCTTTGCATAGCTCAAAAACGGGGTAATCGTGGGTTCTCCAAATAAAGTGTTCCTTGCCACTCCTATAGAGAAGCTGGATTCCTTCCAGTTTTTGACCATCCCAATCTTAAATGCCAGGATACTATCATCGAAACTCAAACCACTCGAAAAATTGGAGGACAGTTGGGGATTGAACTGAAAGAGCAAATCCCATTGGTGGGAAAGCGCCTTTACACCTTGCAATTTCAAGTTCACCAGGTGCAAACGCTCATATTCTTCCAAATTCAATTCCCCGGGAACCTCAAAATATGCGAACCGGGTGTTTAAATATTCAATTTCGAAAAGGGAGGCCATATTCCAAATTTTTGACCTGTTCCTAAAGGTGTAGTGATAGGTCTCCAATTGATGTTTCCCCAAACTTGGGGCAACACCATATTGAAATCCTATTTCGTTACCATATTCCTTTAGCTGGCCGTTCACTTGAATGAAAACTAGAAGGGTAATACTTTTTATCCACGTTTGTTTCAACGCATTATTTTTTCCCAAATCTAGAGTTCAGGCCCAGCCCAATTAAAAATATTATACAGGGGATCAATTTGTTATGACCAATTTTGACTTTTTCACTACAGATGGGGTCCTATCCATCTTTGTAGATGAAAAAGATGTTCTGGTCGAGAGAACTTCCCCATCGGTATAAATACTTCTTTGCATTTTTCCTCAAATGGTTTCTTTGCCCCAAAAATGGGAAAGCTCTCTCTTTGTGTCATACTATTTTTTTGCGTGGTCGCTTGTTCCTTTGACTCAGGCGAAATACCAACGTTGGAGGTCGGACAGGATTTCGTTGACTCCAATGTTCGATTGATCGTACTGGACACCTTTGAATTGACCATGAGCACGTTTAAGTTTGACAGCATCAATACTTCGAGCAGTAATCGATTGTTGTTCGGTAAATTCTTGGACGACTATTTTGGAACGGTGGAGTCCAGGGCATTTTTTGAGCTCGTTTCGTCTGACGGAGCCTCGGATAGCAATGCCTACGATATTTCTTCCGATGCGGAATTGGACAGTGTTGCCCTAATCCTGGGTTATGATGAATATTTCTATCAGGATACCACTAGAGTGATACACCTTAATGTCCATAAGCTATTGGAAGAAGTAGTTCCTGAAGAGGGTGTCTTTTACAATACGAGTTCCTTGTCCTTTGATAGCATCCCTTTGACCGTAAAGGCGTTTCTGCCGGAGCCATTGGATGAGGATTCGCTTCATGTTTCATTGCCAAATGAATTTGGGCAGGATTTATTTGATAAAATCCTGGACAATGAAATCAATAACAACTCGGAATTACGGGACAACCTCCCGGGATTTGTCCTTGTCCCGGGAGCGGAGGATAATGGAAGTGTCATTGGCTTCTCCAGAAATCAAGAGGACACCTACCTGCGTTTTTTCTATTCAATCCCTGAAGAGTTCGATGATACTGAGGAAGTCCTGGACTTGGTTATCAATCCATTCTCGATTACCCCAACGGCCTTTCATAATGTACAGTCCTTTTCCGGGCAAAATGGATTGGATACGCTGGACGATCAGGAAGCGGAATTGCCCTCCACGGCATCAGGGAATCTGACCTTTATTCAATCTGCGACGGGATTTGCGACAAAGGTGACCTTTCCAAACATAAAATCCTTATACGATATACCGGGAACCGGTACCCTATTGAGTGCGCAACTACAAATTAAACCACTTAGGGAAGCCGTAACCGATGATACCCCTTTGCGGGATTCTTTGAGTACTGCGGTCATTGATGTCAACAATGTGATCATAGAGGAAATTAGAACGGGCACGGGACTGGTCCAAGGGGTGCTTGTAGGTGAAGGGGAGGAATTTGGGACCGTGATCTATGAAGTGCCCATAGGAATCTTTTTAGATCAAAAATTAAATGAAAGCCCGGAAACCGAAAACGCCCTGGTCCTTTTTAATGAGAATTTTAACGAAACCGTGAACCGCCTGGTTTTACAAGGAGAGACAGCGGAAGATTTTAGGGCGAGAATTGTCCTTACCTATGCCATTTATGATGAGTAGGGCCTGCCATATAATAGTATTGGGTTTTCTGGGGTTCAATGTAGGGGCCCAAACCAACAATCTAACCGGATCACCCTATTCCCTGTTTGGTCTGGGGGTTTCCAGTAGCTCAAACGTAGGGATAAACAATTCTTTGGGAAATGGGGGATATGCCATTTCCGGGGACTCATTTATCAATAACCTCAATCCTGCTTCCTATGGGAAATTGGGGGAACGGAATTTTTTGTTCGATTTTGGATTTTTGGCGGAAGTAAGCGAAATAGACAGCGGTAACGCAACGGAAAACAGGATAGCCGGGAATTTTTCCAATATTGCCATTGCCTCTACCATTGGACCTAAAAGTGCTTTTGGGCTGTCCATTAATCCCTATAGTGATGTTGGGTATTCGGTCATTGGCATAGACAGCAATATTGAAGGTTCTTTTGATACGTTCAGCAGCAATATATTTGGGACAGGCGCCCTGAACGATTTACGGCTTTCCTATGGAACTTCACTGACCAATACCTTTAGGACCGGGTTTTATGCCTCCTACCTATTTGGTGCTATAGAAGAACGTGAACGTATTGACGCCAGTCAGGAAATTGCCAATGAGAGCACATTGAATATTCTTGAACGCAACGTTTATCGCGGACTACAGCTTGGCTTTGGGCTGCAATACGATATCTTTCCCAAATTAACCTTGGGGTGGTCCATGGATCTGGCAACCTCACTATCGGCCAGAAGGGACCGTAACGTGCAAAAAACATTGGACTTTATTCCCTCGACGGTAGAGGAGGAAAACGATGAAAAAATTGATTCCTTCGAACTGCCAACTTCCATTAACAGTGGTATTTTATACAAGCCCTATCCAGGTTTGGACATTTCTTTGGACTACAGTATTAGATTATGGAACGAGACTGGACAAAGGGACAATGTTGGTGTTTTTGTTGACGAACACAATTATTCGGTCGGCATACAATATGTGGCGGACCCCAACAGCTATCGCTATGCCAAAAGAATAAAGTACAGGGCCGGGTTCAATTATAACACAGGCTATTTGGAGATCAACCAAAATCCTGTGGAGGCCTATAATATAACCGCGGGAATAGGAATTCCATTGGGACTTCGTTCCCTTTCCCATCTCAATATTTCGTACGGTTTTCAAAATAGGGGCGCTACCACCGGGATTTTAATTGAAGAAAATATCCATACCGTGAACATAAACTTCAGTCTTAGGGATATATGGTTTGTGAAACGAAAGATTGACTAAGGAAGTATGTACAAATGGACGGATTTTGTCTACCAAATCGAATTTCCCGATTCGTGCGATGTAAAGTGGGACAAGTATGGAATTTTAGCCCACAGGTCTAAAACTTTTTTATGTACTGATCACTACCTCTAATTTCAGAAATGTAAAATTGAGAAAAGCAATACTCCATATCGTCTTAATATCGGGCCTGTGTGCCCATGCCCAAGGAGGGTTTATGGGTGGTGATTCGGAAGAGGTAAGCCTAGCAGCGATCAATTTTTCCTCGATTCCCAATTTAGGGGGAACGGAGGTAACCAATTATGGCCTTAATCTCAATTTTGGGATTCCACTAAGGAAAAGTATGGTAGGGTTCTCGTTGAGCTACCAAAATTTCGATTTTAGTTTTAATGAGTCCACCAACCTCATCGATCTTTCCTCCTTTGAGAACATAGATTTGGTCAGGGCAAATGTTTCATTCATCAAACCGTTAAAGAACTCCCTAAACCTAATGGTCTCTGGAGGTACGGCCCTGATGTCCAACTTGGAAAGTGACATTACATCGGAGGATTTTGTCTTTAATGCCATTGTAGGGGCCATAAAGAAATGGGGGGGCGATAATAGGAATACAACGCTTTTTATAGGAGCACTTTATGGTACCCAATTTGGGGAACCCAGGTTGTTGCCCGCATTGTCCTTAAGCCAGAAATTGAACCAGTACTGGAGCTATTCCCTTGGGATCCCAACAACGGGAATTACCTACAGGCCCAACAATAGGCATAGATTTTCCCTTTTGGCCTCTCCCCAGGGGTTATTTGGCAATAATTCCAAAACCTTGCCTGTTGATGGGGACAGGCTTCTAACCAACACCAAACTCCAATTCAACGGAATCAATACACGTCTTCTTTATCAATACAGGTTCACCAGGCATCTGGCAGTTTTTGTAGAAGGAGGTTTTGTCCCCAATGCCGTGTTAAAGGTTCTTGATAATGATAATAATGAAATTCTTGATTTAGACCCTGATAGTGGTTCGTACATCAACGCAGGGTTGCGATTTGTAGTTCAAAGACCAAAAAATAACGATTTAAAAAAAGCGCGTAATGAAAACTAAACTAAGTATGATCATGGCCATTTTGTTGGCACAGCTGGTCATGGGTCAGGAAATGGACCCCCATAAAATGGCCGATTATCAAAACACCATAATGATTGAACAGCTCGATTTGAGTGACTCCCAAAAGGAACAGGTTCGGGCCATAAACCTTAAGTACTCAAAGAAACAAGCAGCACTGCTGAACAAGGAAGGTTCCATGTTCAGTAAAATGGGGGATATGAAGAAGATCAAAAAAGCAAAAAAGGAGGAACTGGAAGAAGTACTTTCCAAAGAACAAATGGAGATTTTTGAAAATGAGATAGAACCGGAGATGCGGAAACAGATGAAAAGGCAAAGGGGGAGTTAATGGAATGAAGAAGCTGGTAAAAATAATTCTGGGCATTGGGATTATGGTTTTCGGGGTTTTTGTGTTTGTCCTAATGGGCAAGAAGGAAACAGCGTTGGAACCGCCAAAAAAGAGCAGCCCGCCATTGGTAGCTACCGCTTTGGCAGAACCCAAATCCATTTCGTACAGTATAGAAGTGACGGGAACGGTAAATGCCAAACACAAAGTAGAAGTATATAGTGAGGTCCAAGGGGTGCTATTGGCCGGTAAAACCCCATTTAAGGAAGGAAATACATTCTATGGAAACGAAACATTACTTCAACTGGACGACCGGGAGTATCGAGCGCAACTGTTATCCAACAAAAGTAGTCTGGTAAGTCAGATAGCGGCCATGTTGCCCGATATGGAAATGGAATTTCCCGAAGCGTCCAAAAAATGGGAGCACTACCTCAAGACTTTTGAAATGGATGGCCCATTGGAAGTTTTGCCGGAAACTTCATCCGATCTCGAAAAATTCTTTTTAATGGGCAAAGGGGTTTTCCAGACGTATTACAACGTGAAAAATCAACAGGAACGCGCTTTAAAATACACCATTAAAGCACCATTTACGGGAACGGTAACCGAATCCAATGTCAATCCCGGGACGTTGGTACGCAGCGGTCAAAAATTGGGGGAATTCATTGACCCTTTAGTCTTTGAGTTGGAATTGGCCATACCGGCAACGGCCAATAGGTACATCAAAGTAGGTAAAAAGGTAAAGTTGTCCACCCTGGACGATGATCAAGAATTTATGGGGGAGCTCAGTCGCATAAATGATAAAGTGGACCAGGGTACCCAGACCGTTGGAGCCATTGTTGAAGTGTCGCACAAGGATTTGAAGGACGGCCAGTATCTGTCGGCCACAATTAAAGGGACGGAGATCAATGATGTGATGCGGATAAAAGGGAACCTCATATTGGAAAACGACTACGTCTATATTATAAAAGACAGTGCGTTGGCGCTCCAAAAGGTGAGGCCTGTAAATTATTATCGGGATAGTGTGGTGGTCAAGGGGCTAAGGAACAATATGATCGTATTGGATGAGGTGTTGGCCAATGCATATCCCGGAATGAAGGTGAATTATTAAAACGGTTTGATGAAAAGGTTCATAGGCTATTTTATCAAATACCCCGTTGCGGTAAACATTTTTATCGTGGGCTTTTTGATATTTGGGTTTTTGGGATATCAAAAGATGAACTCCTCATTCTTCCCATTGGCGGACGCCAGGACCATCCAAATAACGGTTGCTTATCCTGGGGCCTCTCCCGAGGAAGTGGAGGAAGGTATTGTGGAAAAAATAGAACGAAACCTCAAAGGAATATCCGGGATCGATCGGGTCAGTTCGGTTTCTCAGGAAAACAGCGCCTCAATCATCATAGAAACACTGTCGGATTTTGACATTAATGTCATCTTGGATGAAGTAAAAAATGCGGTTGATAGAATTCCCTCTTTCCCCAAGACCATTGAGCCGCCGGTTATAGAGTCCATATTGCCCACTCGGCCCGCAATCTCATTTATTGTTACCGGAGACGATATTCCGCTTCGTATTTTAAAGAAGTATGCCCAGGAAATTGAAGATGATCTATTGCGAATGGAAGGCATTTCCCAGGTTACGCTCAATGGTTTTCCGGAAGAGGAAATAGAAGTGGCCATTGCCGAGGATAAAATGAGGGGATATGACCTAACTTTTGAAGAAGTGGCCCAATCCGTAGCAGAAGCAAATATTATACTGTCCGGGGGTGCCATTAAAACCATTGATGAAGAGTTTCTAATACGTGCGGACAATAAAGGGTATATCGCGAGCGAATTACAGGATATTGTGGTCAAGTCCACCATTGCAGGAAGCAAAGTCTATCTCAAGGATATTGCCTCCCTAAAGGATTCCTTTGATGAAAATCCGGATGCCATTTTTTATAATGGGGAACAGGCCATTCAAATTGACTTAAAAAACACAAACTCGGAAGACCTTATCGGCAGTGTTGCCGCCGTAAAGGAATATATAGCCGATTTTAATTCACAACATGACAATATTCGATTAAAAGAAACCTTCAACACGGCGGATTTGGTACAGGACAGGATTTCGCTATTGCTGGAAAATGCTTTGGTAGGGATGCTTTTGGTCCTTATCATTCTGTCCTTCTTTTTAAGGCCTACGGTCGCTTTTTGGGTGGCCTTTGGATTACCCATTTCCTTCTTCGGGATGTTTATCCTATTGCCAAACTACGGGGTGACCCTTAACATGCTGTCCATGTTTGGGATGATACTGGTCATTGGAATTCTGGTGGATGACGGTATTGTGATTGCTGAAAACATTTATAGCCGGGCGGAGCAAGGGGATTCCCCAATTAAAGCGGCCGTTACGGGAACCATAGAGGTGTTAAAGCCTATTCTATCGGCCATAGCCACCACAATTCTGGCCTTTTCCATTTTCTTCTTTCTGGACGGTCAAATTGGCGACTTTTTCGAGGACATTGCCTTGGTCATGACCCTTACCCTTCTCGTTTCCCTAATAGAGGCCTTGCTCATATTGCCCTCACACCTGGCCCATTCCAGGGATTTGAAGGACATCAATACGTTGAGCAGGTTCAATACCTATGGGGAGCGGTTTATGGATTATTTAAGGGACAGGATATATAGCCCCCTTTATAAAAAAACCCTCCAGAACAAGTTTCTTTCCTTTTCCATTTTACTTTTTCTATTTCTGGTTACCCTTGGTGCAATCTCAAGTGGTATCATTAAGCTAACATTTTTTCCAACCAACGCCAGTGACCAAATAGTTGCCTCCATTGATACCCCAAAGGGCACCAGTGAGCGGATTACGGATTCCCTTGCCTCTTTTGTGGAGGATAAGGTTTGGAAAGTCAATAGGGACCTGGGCCCTAATGAAGTAGGGGAATCCCATATCGCTGGAACCATTAAGCGCCTGGGCCCCACCAGTTCTTCCAGTAGTATCACGGTTAACCTTTCCCCAAGTGAAACCCGTTCCATTTCCTCGGTACAAATAACCGATAGGATACGTGAAGCGGTGGGGAACCAGACAATGGTTGAAAAAATGACCTTTAATTCCGGGGCCAATGTTGGTGGCGCTCCCATTTCAGTTTCGCTGCAGGGCACGGATATCGAAAAGATCAATGGCGCCAAGGAAATGGTTTTTAGGGAACTCAAAAAAAATCCGAACGTAAAGGACATTACGGATTCCAGTCCAAAGGGAATAAAGGAGATCAATCTGAAACTAAAGGAGAATGCTCAATTACTGGGCCTAAGCTATTCCAGCCTTATGGGGCAGGTCCGGAACGCTTTTTATGGAAACGAGGTACAACGGGTACAACGTGGTCAGGACGAAGTTAAAATTTGGGTACGCTACCAAAAGGAAAACCGTTCAACCATCAATGATATCAGTACCATTGAAATAAAGACCGCCAAGGGAAGGGTGCCCCTATCACAAGTGGCTACCTATACCATAGAACGGGGAGAAACGGCCATCAATCATTTGGACGGTCTTAGGGAAGTTACCATTGAAGCGGATATTGCAAACCCTAAAGTGAGCACCACCGAAATAATGCAAGATCTGAGGACCAGGGTCGCCAAAGGGATTGCCTCCAAATATCCCGAAGTGACCCTATCCACGGAAGGACAAAATAGGGAAGCAACAAAAATCACCGATTCCGTAGCGGCCGTTTTCCCGGGGATACTTTTCTTAATTTATGTGGTCATTGTCTTTGCTTTTAGAAGTTTTAGCCAGCCCTTTGTCCTTTTGGCCCTTGTGCCCTTTTCCCTAATTGGTGTGGCCTGGGGGCACTATTTGCATGGATTTTCCATGAGCATCCTTTCGTATCTGGGCATTATTGGGCTTATAGGAATAGTGGTCAATGACGGCCTGGTATTTACCAATAAATTTAATTCGTTCCTAAAAGCGGGATTACCATTTAATGAGGCGCTGTACGAAACGGGCCGAGCACGTTTTAGGGCCATATTCCTTACCTCCATAACCACCATTGCCGGTCTTGCGCCATTGATGTTGGAACGCAGTTTACAAGCCCAGTTTTTAATTCCAATGGCCATATCCATAGCCTATGGGATTGCCGTTGCCACCGTACTTACACTATTTCTCTTGCCCATTTTCCTTTCCACGGTCAACGGATTAAAAGTGTCCCTCAAGCAATTGACCACGGGAAAAAAACCCACAAGGGAAGAAGTGGAACGTGCCATTAAAGAACTAAAAGTTGAAGATGTTGAAGTTTAGCTTGTTGATCGGCTGTTTCCTGTTGATGACCACCGCCATGGGCCAAAAGGTATTGACCATGGAGGAGGCGATTGCCATTGCAGTTAAGAACAACCATGATCTTCAAGTGGCAAGGAACAATACCAAAATGGCGGAAGTGGATGCGAGCCTGTTAAACAGTGGCTATCTGCCCAGCTTAAGTGCAAGTGGGGGGATAAGTTATTCCAATGAGAATCAAAATGTAACCTTCTCGGATGGAAATTCTGCGGCAATAGATGGTGCCGTTACCGAATCCTACAACGCTTCCATAACCGCGGAATACCTCATTTTTGATGGTTTGGTCAGGAAATTTACCCAAGATAGCAACCAAGCGAACTTTGATTTAAAGCAGCTACAGGAACGTCAACAAGTGGAAAACACCATTACCTCCATTTATGATGGCTTTTTTAACGTGGCCTTTCAGCAACAAGTGGTGGAAAATCTCAAGGTGAACATGGAAAATTCACGGGATCGTTTTATCCGCGCCAAAAACAACCTAAAGTACGGTCAGGGCACCTATCTGGACGAGCTAAATGCCCAGGTGGATTTAAATACCGATAGCATTAATTACAGGGAAGCCATAAAAGATTTAAAAAACCTAAAACGCAATTTAAATCTAGTTTTGGGCAGGGAGGTCAATACGGATTACATTGCGGATACGACCGTTGTTTTTGCATCGGAGCTACAGGAGGCCGAGGTATTGGAACAGGCCAATGAGCACAATGTTCAAATGGTTCTGGCCCAACAGAATATTCTTCTCAGCGAAATAGATATTAAAATAAACAAAGCACAGTTCCTGCCCAAGATCAGCGGTAGTGGCTCCTATAGATGGAACGAAAACCAGAATCCGCCCACGTCCTTTGCATTGAACAATGAAGCATACGGGGTAAACCTGGGTTTAAACGTTTCATGGAACATCTTTAATGATAGCAATGTTGCACGGGTAAAAAAGGCAAAAATCACCAAAAAGAATAGGGAGATCGAGCTGGCCCGGCTACAATACCAGATACAGACCGATGTGCTTAACGCTTTTGAAACGTACACCTTGGCACGATACAAAATGGAAGCTGAACATAAAAACCTGGAAACCAATAGGCTAAACTTTATGCGGAGCCAGAAACAATATAATCTCCGACAGATTACCGCTGTAGAATTTCGACAGGCCCAAATCAATTTCTTCAATGCCTCAAACAACGCTTCCAAATCGAAATTCGATTTAAAGATTGCCGAAATCAACCTTTTGCAATTAATGGGCAAGTTGATTTGAAAGGGAATCCTGGAGGGAACAAAAACGGTAAGACAGGAAGAAAGGAATGGATTTTGAGCTGACAACTGACTTGTATCATAACCCGATTTTCACCTGTATTTTAATTTTGACTTTTCAACAAAGTCACTATGGAGCTCCTGATCGTTGCGTTAATTTTCCTTTTAATACTGTCCCTTTTTGCGGGGCACTACCGTTTTTACCATATAACCGAAAAGGATAGGGACACACTTTTTAATCTATCAGGCAATACGGAGCTACCCGTGACCAAGGAGGAACTAAATGCATTGCCAAAAATTGTTAGGGCATATTTGATCAAAGCAAAGGTCGTGGGAAAGTGTAGGGATTGCCATCTTATCATGAAGCAAAGGGGGAGAATACGACAAAAAGAAGGGGGTAACTGGCTGGATTTTACTGCAAAACAGGTCATGACCTCCGTACCCCCGGGCTTTGTATGGGCGGCCAGAAGCTTCCCCATTTTTGTTAAGGACAAATGCATTAACGGCCAGGGAGAGGTCAGGGTCAGCTTTTTGGGCCTAAAGAACATGGGGGTACAACTATCCAGGGAAATCAATGAAAGTGCCCTGAACAGATGTCTTGCCGAGCTTCCACTCTACCCAGTGGGTTTTTTGAGTCCGGCAATTCGTTGGGAGGAATTGGATGGGAAATCGGTGAGGGCCAAAATTAGCTTGGGGAGCACCCAAACGGAAGGAATATTCTTTTTTAATGACCAGGGACTTATGGAGCGTTTTGAATCCATCCGGTACAAAGGGGACCTATTGGAACGGTTCACGGGCAAACTGGAAAATTACGAAATCCTGGAGGGCCTTTATGTACCAACGAAAATGACTGCCATTTGGAATTTGGCCGAAGGTGATTTTGAATATTTCAACAGCGAAATTATAGACTATAGAATTGATTGAATGGATTTCATAGACTATTACAAGGTGTTGGGGGTACCCAAAAACGCCAGTGCGGATCCCATTAAAAAAGCTATCGAAAACTGGCACGGAAATACCACCCCGATTTAAATCCCAAGAATGCCGAAGCAGAAAAGAAGTTTAAACAAATAAATGAGGACCACGAAGTACTGTCCGATCCAAAGAAGAGAAAGAAGCTGTTGTAGCGCTTGAAGCATTGCCCATATTGGAAAAAATGGTACGGTTACATAAGGAATTGGATATCAACCCGGAAGGGCTGCATGCCATTCATCAACTGCTAAAGCAGATCCACACATTGGAACAAGAAGTGGAATTGTTCCAAAGGAAGCTAAGTAATTTGGATTTTTATCGGTAGTGGAAAGACCAATTTATCCTGAGGTGTTGGTTTTTTCGTCCACCGTTCTCTTTGGATCCATCGTTTTGGTGTACTTCACCCCCATTTTTCGCAACTCCATTAGGGCACCGTCCATATCGCGATACGAGGCATATTCAAAACTTAGGGTTTTATCGTCCATATCAATCGTGGTCTTTTCCACATAACCAACCCTATTAAGACGTTTGACAATTTTCCCCGCCCGATGGGAATCTTCCAGATTTATTACTTTTAAACGAATACGAAGCATTGGCAGTACGTAAAAACGGATTCGGAATTTAATCGTTTTTCCAATGCTGCAAAATGACCTGGATCAACCATTCATAGATTAACTGATATAGGTCATTTCCTCGATTTACCGGTACAACTAGCTTAGTCTCAAAAATGGAAACTGTACTCTGCGCAATAGATTATTCCAAAAATGCCATTCCCACGCTCAAGTTTGGTTATGCCCTAAGTAGAAAGCTCGGGTTAAAATTGGTTGTACTCCATGTTTTCGATATGAATATAGGATTGGTAACCCCTATGAGTATGACGTTTGCCAAGTTGCAGAAAAAGGCTTTTGAAGATGAGCTGCAAAAATTGTCCGATTTCTGCAAGACACATTTGGGGGTACTTCCCAACAAAGGGCAATTGAGCGTTGTGATCAGGGAAAACGCCATTTTTGAGGAAGAATTAATGGATGCCATCCATAGTTTTGATGCCCGGCTGCTGATTATGGGGATGAAGGGAAAAAGCACCCTTAAGGACGCAATTTTAGGCAGTAGTACAAAGCGCATGATAACCAAGAGTACCTGTCCCTTAATTGCCGTCCCCCCCGTTTTAAGCCATTTTGAGGTCAATACTATTTCTTATGCCTCAGATTTTGAGGAAAGTGATATCCATGCATTGGATTGGGTCACAACTACCTTGGCAAAACCATTAAAAGCGAAAATAAATGTGGTCCATATTGTCACGGATGAAGGGAATGACGCCAGGGACCAAATGGAATGGTTCAAAGAAATGCTGCAACAGAAAGTGGATTATGGGAAAATCAAGTATCATTTTATTAAAAACGACAATGTCTTCAAAGGACTACGCAATTACCTAAAAAAGGGCAAAAACCATCTTTTGGTCATGTTGGAACGCCAGCACAGGGGATTTCTGGAAGCATTCACGGAGATTGACAAAGTAAAGCGGATGTCCTCCAAAGGGGATATTCCTCTTCTTAGCATCAATAAAAAGCGGATATAATGGTAAAGTACATCCTTGTTCCATGGTGTCTCCTGTTTTTGTTATGTTGTCGAAATGATACCTCCGGACAATATCCGTATCAGGTACCACAACAAATGGAAGATGGGATTGCCATTGGAACACTACAAGATGTTGGTGTTGATTCAACTCGGATTTTTAAGGCATTGCGAAAAATCCAAAAGGGGAATTTTAATGAAATACATTCGGTGCTCCTCTATAAAAATGGGCGACTGGTTTTGGAGGAGTACTTCCCAGGACATCGCTATCGGTGGGATGCACCGTCCCATCATGACACCCTTGTGCATTGGAACCGCAATGAGTTGCATAGTGTAATGTCCGTGACCAAGAGTGTTACTTCTGCCCTCGTAGGGTTGGCCGTGGAGAAGGGATTCATTAATAGTGTGGACCAGTCCATTTTTGACTTTTTGCCAGAGCACCAACACCTAAGGACCATTGAGAAGGAAGGCATTACAATTGAACATTTGTTGACCATGACCTCTGGACTGGATTGGGTCGAGTGGAATGCTCCATACAGCAGCCGCAGTAATCCAATGATTGCTATCTGGTACGCCAAAAAAGATCCGGTCAGTTATATTTTGGAGGGGGAGCTGGTCCACGAGCCCGGTAGTTCCTTTTCCTATTATGGTGGCAGCCAGATTCTTTTGGGGGAAATCATCAGGAACGCTTCCCAAATGACCATTGCCGAATTTTCCCAAAAGCATTTGTTTGGACCTTTGGGGATAGCTGATTTTGATTGGTCCTTGCAATTTGGGAACGGGGTCTATGAATCTGCCGGAGCCTTACGCCTAAAACCACGGGACATGCTCAAGATTGGGATTGTCTATCTCAATGGGGGCACATGGAAGGACAACCGTATCCTTTCCAAGGAATGGATTGGGAAAAGTAAGATTCCCTTTGGTCATAACGTGAATATTCAGGTTCCTGGGGAAGACATGGACGATACCGGGTATTCCTATTCCTGGTGGTTGGATGAATTTCAGGTTTCGGGCATGCCCATAGCCACATTCCATGCCAGTGGATGGGGTGGTCAAAAAATTATTGTCATTCCCAAATTGGAAACCGTTGTTGTATTTACAGGGGGGAATTACACTTCAAAACCAAAACCGTTCAAGATTTTGGATCGCTATATTTTGCCGGCTATGGCAAAGTAGGGACCTCACTTCAATTTAGGAATTTTGGCTTCCCTTTTTATGGATGTCCCAAATGCAGGTAAGGGTATTCATCCCCTTTTGTACTTAGGGTTTGCCGTGGTGATTTCAATAAGAAATTGGCGTATTGGTAAAAGACTGTTAAATCCCAAGCCTGATGACGCGCGTCATTTACCGTTGCATTTGTGGAAGGTAACTTTATCCATATAAAACAGGAATACCATGAAAACGATTCTGTACGCTACCGATTGCGACCCCAAAAAGGCGACTGCTTTGAGATATGCTTATAGAATTAGCAAGATCTTAAAGGCGGAGTTACATGTGGTGCATGTTTACGATCTAATCCCCTTCACTACGGCTGCAGTGAGGTCCAGGGGTATCTTGGAAAGGAATTATTTCAAAGATCGGCACATCGGTTTATTCAACTATTGCAGGGAGCAGTTAAAATATGAACTTGGCTCCCACAAGCCGTATTTTCATGTGGTAAGGAATAGTTCGGTGACCAGGGGAATTGCAGAAGTTGCACGGAAAATCAATGCCGATTTGGTCTTGGTGGGCATCAAAAGCCCAAACACCCTTAGGGGCGTGTTTACCGGCAATATTGGAAATGAGCTCATGGGGATTTTGGAATGCCCATTGTTGATCCTTCCGGAAGATTTTGATTACCACGGACTTTCCACCCTACTTTATGCAACTGATTTTGAAGAAACGGATTTTTATGCCATAGAAAGTTTGGTAGCGTTTGCCGAACCTTATGGTGCCCTGATTAAGATTATCCATGTCCCAAGGGCAAAGGAATTCAATTTTGAAAGTAAGGCGAGATGGTTTAAACAGACCCTTGCCCAGCGGATAGCCTATCCGGAAATTGTGTTTTCGGCCGAACGGGCCGAGGATGTGGAATCCGGAATACGTAATCATGTATCCAAGGATATGCCGGAGATGCTGGTAATGATGGAGCGGGAACACCCCTCTTTTTTGGATAGGTTTTTTCACAGGGATATGGTCAAGACCATGGAAGGGGAGATTTCGATACCACTGTTGGTTTTCAACAAAAAGGGCATTGAGGCAAAACTCACCGAGGAACCCACGGATAACTTACGCATGCAATGGGTTTAAGGCGCATGAAATCAATTTTTAAGATATAGGTCATCCATTAGGGCCCTTTATACCCGTTGTGCATAGAAGCGGACATAGTTATTTATACAAAATGCACAACGGGTTGTTTTTCACTAAAGACCATGCTGGTTACCAGATATGCTTTTTGGAACGCTCAATAAGACCAGTGAGCAGTTTGTTTTTTTGAAATACAGTACTGTGCACCGTAATATGGGCAATCCCACCACCAAACAGTTATCCTTTACCAACGTTTTAACGTGGTCAAGTCCTTATAACAGTGTGGTAGGGGCCACATAGTTGGATATATCAAATTTTCCACTCGTTTTTATTGCATTAAAACCACCTTTAATATCAACCAGGTTTTCAAAGCCCATGGAACGCAGAATGGAGATGAATACCATGGAACGATACCCACTTCTGCAATGGACATAATAGATTTTGTTCTTATCTATTTCGGATAGGTTGTTCTTGAAATAATCAAGGGGTAGATTAATGGCATGCAGGACATGTTCCGTGTTGTATTCGCTTTTTCTTCTAACGTCCAATAGGTCTACATGCTTTTCCTCCATGATGGCGGCAAGCCTTTCCGGACCAATGGATTTTACGGTGTGCAGCTGCTTTCCTGCTTGTTCCCAAGCCCACATACCCCCTTTTAGGTAACCAAGCGCATTGTCAAATCCTATTCTCGCCAATCGGATGGCTGCTTCTTCTTCCTTGCCTTCCTCAGCAATGATCAGTATGGGGGTTTTTACATCAACAATGGTAGTGCCCACCCAGTTGGCAAAACTCCCATCCAATCCAATATTGAATGAACCCGGAATATGGCCCCTTGCAAACTTTTGGGCATCCCTGGTATCCAACAGTAGGGCCGATGTTTCTTCCCAGGCAGTTTCAAATGCTTCAATACCCAATGGGGTAGTTCCCTTTTCAATGACATTGTCAATGGCCTGATATCCTTTTATGTTCAACAGAACGTTCTGGGGGAAATAGCCTGGAGGTGGCGTTAATCCTGTTAAAATATTGTCGATAAACTGCTCCTTGGTCAATTTGGGATCAAGGGCATAGTTGGTCTCTTTTTGATGTCCCAGAGTATCTGTTGTTTCATTGCTCATCATTTTGCCACAGGCACTACCGGCACCGTGTCCGGGATAAACGATGACATCGTTTGGCAAGGGCATGATTTTATTCCTAAGGGATTCAAAGAGCAACCCTGCCAACTTTTCCTGGGTCAGCTCCGCAATGACCTTTTGTGCCAAATCTGGACGGCCTACGTCGCCAATGAACAAGGTATCTCCTGAAAACAATGAAGTTTCCCTTCCATTTTCATCAATCAGGAGATAGCAGCTGCTCTCCATGGTATGCCCTGGGGTGTGGATCAGACGGATTATGACATTTCCCAACCTAAACTCTTGTCCGTCCGCTGCTGAAATGAAATCGAATCCAGTTTCCATTTCAGTTGGCCCATAGACAATTTTTGCCCCTGTTTTTTGAGCAAGATCGATATGTCCCGAGACAAAATCCGCATGAAAATGGGTCTCAAATACATATTTGATCTGGGCATTGCGCTCTTCGGCCATTTTTATGTAGGGTCCCACTTCCCGCAAAGGGTCTATGATCGCCGCTTCACCATTGCTTTCTATATAATAGGCCCCTTGGGCCAGACAACCGGTATATAGTTGCTCTACTTTCATAAGGATGTGTTTTTAAGCCAAGTAATTGATTTCTTGTTGGCCATGCTGTTACATTGGTTACAAACCTCCAATAATTAAATTGGAAATTTGATGATTAATGTCAGCCCAAATCATCACCTATTGTAATATGGTGGGGGACCAACAGGCTTCTTTGATGAAAACTGACCCAGATCATTTTCTTTGTGGTATTCCATGCTTACATTGGCCCGAACAATTTTACCCACCCCAAGGGTAAAATGAAAAACGGAATTGTTGGCAATGAAGTACGGTTGTATTGTTGGCATTGTCAAGAATCCAAAAAACCTTGGGCAAAATTGTTAGGTCAAGGCTCGTGATGAAGATGGTTCCAGCAGGCCGAAACTAGGCTTGAATGGTATTGGACTACAGAACATGATAGCGTACGATTGGTTTGAAAGATGCTATCTTTTTCATGATGGGAACAGGAGGCTCCAGCCTCCTGTTCCTGTTTTTTGTAGCAAACGTTGGTTCATGATACCAAAACGAATAAAGGTTTGCCCCACCGCATTTTAGAAAAAGGGAAGTGGGTTCCCGCTCTAAAAGCATGGTTCTAGTTTTAAATGGTGGGGTGTTTTCTAAAGCTGTAAGCGTTGCAATTCCCAATTCCCTTCCTTCTTGACGGCAATGAGCTTTGGACCCATTAGTTTTGAATGTATTTTGGGAAGGTCATATCGACTTTTTTTCATTTGGATATTGTACCTCCTTTTCAAAAACGTAACGATGTTCCCATCGGTATCCATAATAACTTCATGGAATCTGTACTCATAGATGTTCAGCTTAAATTCGTTCTGGCCCCTAAGGATTTTTTCAAAGATGACGCCTGTGGTATACCCATCCTTAAACGACCGTACATTTAAGAATTCATGGTGTACCACCAATTCCCCTTTGGTATTGATAAAGCCAAACATAGGGATATCATCCACCACCTTTTTCACCATGCAGCGACCATTGGAAAAGTGTGGGTACGTTATCGTCAAGATGCCATTGTCCGAATCCATTTCTTTTCCGGTCCAATGCAGATCGTTTCTAAAATCGATGATAATGTTCCCTAAATCATCAATAAATGCCCATGCATCCCCTTGCCGTATAGCAGCCAATCCTTCGTGAAAGGGGGTGACTTCATCCAGGCTTTCAGGGAGTTGTGCGGTTACACCAGTACATAGTACCACTGCCATCAATACAAACATTCTTTTCATGACCTTAATTTTTAAGGGTTAGTTAGAGCCTGTTTGACAAATTCCCAAACAGGCTCTTAAAACATGAGATTTGAATACACCATGTTTTTTAATTCTTTTGGTAACGAATCCCGTATGTCCTGGAGTTCTCCCAGGGAAACGTATTGTCGCAAATAAATGAAGGTGGTCCTTATGTACTGTTCGGCCACCTCTTCGCTATATTCAAAGTCGTTCACAGCGGCAGCACCATCATGCTTTCTCACCAAATCGATAAAATCCGGCATGCGTTTTATTCGCAGCTTTTTCTTTTTACCGCTCCAACCATGAACGTATGCACCCTTTATAAACATAGGTAGCTGGGCGGTAAGCTGTAATGATTCTTGAATTGGAATAATATCCCGTAGGGCGTGGAGTACGGCAATGAATATGCGTCCCGCTTTATCGGTATTATCACCAAGGTTCATGGCTTTGGCATATCCTTTTAAGAACCTATTTCCTTCCGATGCATATTGATTAAAGTTTAGTGCCATTGACTTCCAAATTTCAGATCGTACAAATATTGCCATCAAGGGCCGCTTACAAAATGACCTGTATCATGGGGCAGTAGGTATGGGCAATCTATTTTAGTGATTCCAAAAAGAGGACAACGCTTTTTTTGGCAAGCACCATGAAAACAATACTCGTACCCATCGACTTTTCGGAACATTCCCAAAATGCTTTGCAGGTAGCGTCGTTTTTGGCAAAACAACACCATGCAAAAATTATCCTCTTTCATATGATCGGGATATCAGAATCCGTGTTTGCCAAATCGGAACTGGAGGAAGAAGAGGAAGTAAAGTATTACCTGCAACTGGCCAAAAAGAAATTGAAGTCTTTTTTGGACAAATCGTATTTGCGGAATCTTCAGATAGAAACCATTATCCAAAACCTTAAGGATTTTAGTGAGGTATCAACGGTTGCCCAAGAGAAGCAAGCCGATTTGGTGGTAATGGGTTCCCATGGAGCCAGTACATTTCATGCATTTTTTGTGGGTTCAAATACGGAGAAGGTAGTGCGTACTTCCCATATCCCGGTTTTGGTCATAAAGTCAAAACATTCCAGTTTCCACATCAAAAAGATTTTGTTTGCAACGGATTTAAGTCCAGAAAGTGCTTTTGCCTATGAAAAAGCAAAGGCCCTGGCCAAAACGTTTCATGCGGAGTTGTCCATAGTTCATGTGAATACCATTGGCGCCAACTATAGAAGTAATTCCAAAATTCGGGAAGACATCGTTTCTTTCCGTGCACTACTGAAGGAAAACGTGGATGTTGAAATACATGATGACAGTACGGTGGAGGATGGAATATTCAACCATGCCATGAACATAAACGCAGATATTGTAGCGTTATCCACCAGGGGGAGAAAGGGCTTGGCCCATTTCTTTCTGGGAAGCATAGGGGAAAACGTGGCAAATACGGTAAGACTCCCCGTGCTTACCATTAGGGCCCAATTAACTCCTAAAAAGTAATTGCAGCCTTCCCAACAATACCAACTCTGCTTTATTGCTCCCGAAAAAAGCGCCGGCTATTGCCCTTGCAGTGGACATGGTCAGGTTTTTGATCTCTTCGCTGAAAAGGGCTTTGTTGGACCTATAAAAAGCTTCAAATTCCTCGTAGCAGGATTCGCTGTCTTTTTCATATTCCAATAGCCAATCAAAAACCGTCTCTATCTGGAAAGCGGCATCCGTTCCAAACTCATCCACGTTATCGTCCAGCGGCAACCAATGTTCCCTTACCAATTCCGTTAGGCATTCCATTTCTTTGGCATGTACGCTACAATCGGCCATGGCTATGGCATAGAATAGCTTTCCCAGGGTTTGATAGAATTCCTTGCTTTTTTTACTCTTGGCATCCAACATTTTCTTACCTTTTAAACTAAGTTTAAAATAACAAAAGATTCACTTTCCCTCTATGATGTAAATCAGTGTTCACCCAATTCCCGACCCATGAAGCTATTTGAGGAAAATGATATTTTTAGAATATTGTCGGAAGCGGTATCCGAAGGGATTCTTATTGTAAATGACAAACAACAGATTGTGGCCAGTAATTCCGTGGCCAATCACATGTTCGGCTACTCGGGGGAGGAATTGAACGGGCAATTTCTTAAGGTTTTGTTACCAAGCAGTGCCCAGTCCATCCATGGAAAATATTTTGATGGTTTTTTGGAAAAGGGAAAACGAAGAAATATGGGCCTGGGGTTGGACTTGCAAGGGGTAAGGCAAGATGGGAGCGAATTCCCCCTGGAAATAGGACTCAACCCTTTTAAACTATTGCAAAAAAAATATGTAATGGCCCTGGTGGTCGATATCACCGAACGGAAAAAGGCGGAACAGGCCATAGGGCATTGGTTCCGTATCTTTAATGAGTCGCTCAATGAAATCTATGTATTTGACACCAAAACCCTGAAATTCGTAAATATCAACCACGGCGCCCAACTGAACCTTGGTTATACCATAGAAGAACTCCATCAAATGTCCGTTTTGGATATTAAACCGGAATTGACCAGGGAAAGCCTAAAAAGACTTATTTGGCCCTTAACAAAAAACAAAAAGGACAAGATCGATTTTGAAACGATCCACAGAAGAAAGGACGGTACTACCTATCCTGTTGAGGTACATTTGCAATTGTCATACATTGAAAAAAAAGAGGTGTGCGTGGCCATAGTACTGGATATCACGGACAGGAAAAACTATACCGAAAAGCTGGAGCACACCGTTGAGGAACGCACCCTTCAACTCAGGAACGCACTCAAAAAAGAAAAGGAGTTGAACGAACTAAAGACAAAGTTCCTCTCTTTGGTGTCCCATGAGTTCAAAACTCCCTTGACCAGTATCCTGACCTCAATAACGCTCTTGTCCAAGTATACGGATTCCAATCAGCAGGAGAAAAGGGATAAACACATCAAGACCATAAAATCCAAGGTGAAATATTTGGACAATATCCTTTCGGATTTTCTTTCCATAGAACGATTGGAAACCGGAAAAGTAAGGTACAATACCACCACATTCCCTTTGAGCAAGCTCGTCAATGAAGTCATTTATACCTCCAACTCCTTGCTTAAGGAAGGCCAACGTATCCTATATCCCAAAGGAATAGATGGCATAATGGTCACTTTTGATGAAAAGATCATGTCCCTGGCCCTTTCCAATCTCTTGCTCAATGCCATAAAATATTCTTCCGAAGAGACCAATGTGGAACTGGTGGTGGAAGAAACCGAGGATTGCCTTCTCATACATATCAGTGATCAGGGGGTAGGGATACCAAAGGAAGACCACCCCTTTATTTTTGATAGATATTATAGGGCCAGCAATGTTTTGACAACCCAAGGGACCGGAATTGGTTTAAACATTGCCAGACAGCATATTGTGAATTTGGGCGGAGAGATTTTATTTAAGAGCGAGCTTGGTCATGGCTCTACATTTACCTTAAAGATTCCCGTTAAATCAAAGAGCGATGAAAAAGATCCTGTTGGTTGAAGATGATATTTCCCTGAGGGAAAACATGGAAGAACTTTTGGACCTCTCCGGTTTTTCCGTTTGTGCGGTGGCCAATGGCCGGGCGGCCATAGCAATGGCCAAAAAGGAAATGCCAGATTTGATATTATGTGATATTATGATGCCGGAAATGGACGGCTATGCCGTTTTGGAGCACCTTTCGGCTTCCCCAAAAACCTGTAAAATACCTTTTGTGTTCGTCTCGGCGAAAACTGAAAGGCATGACGTACGGAAAGGAATGGACCTTGGCGCGGACGACTATCTTACAAAGCCCTTTGAGGAGGAGGAATTATTGAACACCATCCATAGTAGACTGAATAAGGCAGAAGCACTTAACAATGCGTTTTCGGATTGGCGTACAACCAATGCCAAAAACAATGAAATAAGGACTTTGCATCAGTTGAAAAATTTTTTTGACGACCATGGGGAACTACTTTCCTTTAAAAAGGAAGAATCCATTTATAAAGAAGGGGACCACTCCAATAAAATATACCTTATACTTAAAGGTTCCGTAAAATGTTACAAACTGGACGAACAGGGCAAGGAATTGATAACATCGGTTTATGCCACCGACGAGTTCCTGGGTTTCACCTCATTAATGGACTATGTTCCCTATCAAGAATTTGCCGTGGCGCTTGAAGATGTTGAACTCGCGGGGATTTCAAAGCCCCAACTAAAAACCATTTTGGAGGAAAACCAACATGTTTCCCTAGAGGTTTTGGAGGTGATGGTGGAGAGTATCGCCGAAATAAAAAAACAACTTTTACAAATGGCCTATAGCTCTGTACGAAAGCGCACGGCTTATACGCTCTTACAGTTTGCCCGTGCCATGGGCAACAAAATGGGAAAACCCCTAAAAATTGCAAGAAGTGACTTGGCAGGGGCTGCGGGCGTGGCAACGGAAAGTCTTATAAGGACACTTTCGGATTTTAAGCAAGAGGGACTGATTGCCGTTGAAAACAGGAACATTATTATTTTGGATCCGGAAACACTTCAACATATTGGCTGAAATTGATATTTATCATTACAATTTGCATAGCGGTGCTATAATTTAGCATGGTTATTTTTTGTGATGAAAAATATTCTAGTCCCTACGGATTTTTCAGAGAACGCTGAAAATGCCTTTAAATATGTGCAGCATCTGTATAAGCCATTTCAGTGCAATTTTTTTCTAACACATATAGATGGCCAATTAAACGTTCAAAACGGCTCTTTTGTCCCAATCAACAAGGGAAACAGGAAAAAGACCACAAAACCGGCAAAGGAAATCCTGTCCGATCTTTTAACGAAAACAAAACGGGGAAACACCAATAAAGACCATTGTTTTTATGCGATATACGAACACGGGTTCTTTATTGAATCCATTAAAAGACAATTGGAGGAACGTGAAATCGATTTAATTGTCATGGGCACCAAGGGGGTTTCTGGCCCAAAAGAAAAGGTGGTGGGAAGTAACACGGGTGATGTCATAACCAAGGTACAGCACAACACCTTGGTAGTCCCCAATGATGTGGCGCTTTCCAAGCCAAGGGAAATTGCTTTTCCCACAGATTACAATATTTTTTATTCCCATGATATTCTGAGCGCAATCACCGAAATGCTTGAATTGAACAAGGCAGGTCTCAGAATAGTGAATGTTAGCAGAAAAGGCACTGTGTTGAGCCATGAGCAAAAAGGGAACAAGGCATACCTGCTGGATTTTATGGAAGAGACCCATCCAAACAACTACAGTTTCCACACCTTCACCAATAAAAAGGTAAAATTGGCGATAGAGGGCTTCGTGGAAAAGCGGGATGTGGAAATGATCATCATGGTGGCGAAGAACCTTAATTTCATACAACAACTACTTTTTGATTCCATTGTGGAGAAAATAAGCTTCCACTCCAAGGTCCCCTTCTATGTAATCCACGATTGAGGTATTGACCCATATCATTTCCCAAGGAAATCCTTCCGGTTACTTTTGGAAAATAAGGGTCAAACATATGCGAACGGTACTTATACCAACGGATTTTTCGGAAAATGCACTGCAGGCACTTACCTATGCCCAGGAAATCTTTAAGTGCACAAGAACGGTTTTCTACCTACTCCATGCCTATGCGGATAACCTATATGTCGACTCCAAAAAGTCAACCCCCAAGGATAGAAAAAAGAAAAGTCGGGAGTTGCAGAAGAAAACTGGGGAAAGACTAAAAGCACTGGTAGGACAGGTAGAAGGATTACCACCAAACCCAAAACATGGCTTTGAAACCATAGCATCATCCGATAGTCTGGTGGATGCGGTCAATGATGCTGTAAACCGGCTTAACGTGGACGTTGTGGTCATGGGTACCAAAGGGGGGACCAGCGATAATAAGACGATCTTTGGCAGTTATACGATTCAGGTCTTTAAATATGTGGTCTGCCCCGTTTTGGCGATTCCCGAGAAGGTAGAATTCAGGCCACCAAAAAGAATCCTTTTTCCCACGGATTATATGGTCCCCTATAAAAGAAGGGAGTTAAAACTTTTGGGTGGGTTGGCCGGACAGTTCAAATCTGAAATTCATTTTCTATACCTATCCGATTTTGATGTGCTGAGCAATCGTCAGGTAGACAATAGACTTTTTTTAAAAGGGACACTTGACAAGGCCTACCTATTTTTTGAAACCGCCAAAACACAGCATAAAGTAAATGCAATTTTGGAATGTATTGCTGAAAAGGAAATGGATATGCTTACCATGGTCAATTCCCGCCATTCCTTTTTTGAGGATATGTTATACCGATCATCAGTGGATGAATTGGGTATGAAGGTCAGGATTCCTTTCCTGGTAATGCAAAATTTGCCGAGATAATACCAAAACAATGAAAAAGATTCTTTTACCCACGGATTTTTCTAAAAATGCATGGAACGCCATAGGGTATGCCATGGAATTCCTAAAGGACGAAGAGTGCCTGTTTTATTTATTGAATACCTATACGCCCGTAATCTATAGGGTGGATTATTTGATCGGCGGTCCTGCGGTAAGTGCCGTTCCTGATATTGGTATTGATGTTTCCCTGGCGGGATTGGAGCGTTCCGTGGAAAGGATCAAAAACGAACATTCGAATCCCAAACATCGGTTTAAAACCATTTCGGAGTTCAACACGCTCACGGACGAGGTGCTTAAGGTTTGCGGGGAAGAAGGTATTGATCTCATAATTATGGGCACAAAAGGAGCTACCGGAGCCAAGGAAATTTTCCTGGGGTCCAATGCCATACATGTGATAAGAAAGACCAGGGTTCCCATATTGGTCATCCCGGAAGGCTTTGCATATAGGCATTTGGAAGCCGTGCTCTTCCCAACGGATTATTTAAGCCAGTACAATCCAGAAAACATGGCCCTTTTATTTGAAATTATGGAAAAGAGCAATGCCCTGCTCCATATTGTCCATGCAGAGGAGGAGAAACTGGCCATTGCCCAGATGGAAAATAAGGAACAACTTAAAAAACTGGTAAACCATATGCCCAGTCTTTTTGAGGACGTAACGGATGGGTATATGCCCAATATTGTGCATGCTTACGTAGAAAAGCACAATATTGATTTGGTGGTTATGATGAACAAAAGGCACAGCTTTCTTCGGCGCCTGTTGTTTAGGCAGAATATCGATCAAGTAGGATACCACTGCGCTGTTCCATTTTTGGTTTTACCGGATACTTCATAAAATAAACATTGTGACATGAAACATATTCTATTGCCAACGGACTTTTCAAAAAATGCATGGAATGCCATGTTTACGGCCATAAAGCTCTATGCCAACTTTACCTGTAAATTTTATGTTTTAAACTGCTATGCCCTGGAAGGGCGAAATATAGGAGGCTTTAAGAGCACGGTGCGATCTGGGATGGTGCACAAGGCCCTTAAAACCACCTCACAAACCGGGCTCAAAGAAATCATGCAATATGTAAAGGAAAACCAAACCGGCCCCAATCATCAATTTGAAACCATATCCTACTCCGGGGATTTGGTTTCGGGCATCAAAAGCAGCATATCAAAGTATGATATTGAAACCATAGTAATGGGCACTAAAGGGGCAACCGGAGCAAAAAGCATCTTCTTGGGGAGTAATACGGTGAACACCTTAAAAAAAATTAAAAACTGTGTCTTGATCGCGGTTCCCAAAAAATTTGATTTTAAGGCGTTGAAATCTGTGGTATTGCCTACGGAATATACCCATTTCTTTCCTAAACCTGTATTGAAACCCTTATTGGAACTGATCGGTACGGAAGATGCCGAAGTAAAGATATTTCATGTTGCCCAGGAGTTTAAGATGAACGAGCAACAGGAAGCCAATAAAGCCATTTTAAAAAGGCGGTTGAAAGGATATGCCCACTCCTTTTACAAGGTGACCATAAAATCCACTGTGGCCCGTGCCATCCGGGATTTTTCCGAAGCGCAAAATGCAGATTTGATCGTCCTGACCAATTATTCCCATACGTTTCTGGAAAAAATCACCCAAGAACCTGTGGTAAGGAAAATGATGTTTAAAAGTAGCAGACCCATCATGGTATTACCGGACCTTGAAGGGTAATTTGAAGTCGGTTGATGAAATGAAGGGTATGACCAAAGGTTGGACTGGGAAAATGGTTCAATCCAAGGACCGTTGCGATTTCTTCTTATTAGTGTCACAGTAACTGGTGTATAATTCCAAAGCATTCTTGACCAATTCAACTTCAAGGGACAAAAACTCAATATCTTTTTTTAGGTGGGGCTTGTCCTCTTTTTTGACATGCTCACCACACCTCCTGATCATGAGGTCAAGGCGATGTTCCGTATCATTTATGGAGGAACAGATTTCCCTTACTTCATCCAGGTGTTCCAGTGAAGATGTGGATGCAAAGATGACGTTTAGTTTTTCCCTTAGCGACGTAATCAGTTTCCGCTTTTGTAGTAGCACGTATAAATGGGGGTCAGTGCTTTTGCTATTGTTTGCCGATGTAATGGAATTGGTTTTTCCCATGATGGATTCTTTGGCCGCAAAGTAAGTTCGAAAACTTGTTGACGAAATGATCTGGGTCATTATCCGTAGCGCCCATAGGGGAGCTTCTTTTTTGATGGTAACGGCATCCCAGTGATTCCCGATCAAGCATTCCCTTTTTGGTACGGAAACCATAAAAATGACGGTTCCGACAATTGACCAAAATCATGGCACATTGTGCCGATCAAAGCTATTTTACCACTCATGATTTTAAGTTTTTAGGTTATGATGAATATTCTTTTGCCTACGGATTTTTCTGAAAATGCCTTTCAAGCGGCCCGTTATGGCCTTCATCTTTTACAAGGGGAAACCTGTGTGTTTCATGTAATGCACACCTATGCCCCGCCCATATATCGAGTGGATTATGTTATGGGAAGTCCAGGGCAATTCGGTCTACCGGACGACCATCAGTATTTTGCAGAAACGAACCTAAGGGGATTTGTGGACCGATTGAGGAAAGAATTCAAGAATACCAAGCACACTTTTATACTGCATTCTGCCTTTAACACATTGACGGATGAAACCGTGCGTATGGTGAAAAATGAAAACATAGACTTGATCATTATGGGAACCCAAGGGGCCACCGGGGCCAAGGAGCTGTTTTTTGGCTCCAATGCCCTTCATATTATAAAAAAAGCAACTACGCCCGTATTGGTGATTCCCTCCAATACCCAATTTACGCCCCCCAATTTGATTTTATTTCCGACGGATTTGGAAATCGATTTTCAACGAGCGCAACTCAATGTTTTGTTTGACCTTTCCCAATTGTGGAACGCGAAAATCCACATACTCCACCTCACGGTTCCGGAGGGCCTGGACGAAGTGCAATTCCATAACCGGACAAAGTTGAAGGAGCTTCTCCAATATACCAGTTTTGTGTATCACGATTTACCGGACCAAGAGCTATTGGTCGCCATTGACCATTTTCACAAGGAACATAAAGTGGATATCCTCGCTATGGTACAGAACAAACACACCTTTTTGGAACGTCTGTTCATTATGCCCATCATCAAAAATATTGGACTGCACAGCCTTGTTCCGTTTTTGGTATTGCCCTATACGGACAAACCCGATTAAGATTTTGCACAATCACCGTTAAAAATGGGGAATTGATTCAGATCATGGTAAACAACGGGACCTCGGACTAGTTTTATGGACAAAGCAATAGTATATGAACAAGAGAATTTTACTTCCCACGGACTATTCCAACAATGCATTGAACGCAATTCGCTATGCACAAAGACTTTACAAGGATGTTAGTTGTGATTTTTATTTGCTCAACACCTATCAGGTATCCGGATATGCATTGGACAGTATGATGGTCCCCGAACCGGGGGAACAACTTTATGAGACCTTTAAAAGAAAGTCCAAAGAGGGAATGGACCGTTTATTGGGGATGCTCCATCCAGAGCTGAACAACCCCAAGCACCATTTTGAAACCAAGTGCGAATTCAATAGCCTTATTGAAGCCGTTAGGCATATGGTGGCCAAAAAGGATATTGATACCATCATCATGGGGACCAAAGGATTAACAGGGTCCAAGGCGAGGATTTTTGGCACCCATACGGTTAAGGTTATGGAGTCCATAAAGGCATGCCCCGTTATTGCCATTCCGGAAAGTCCGGTTTTCCAGCCGCCAAGGGAAATCCTGTTTCCAACGGATTATGGGACCAATTTCAAAAAAAAGGAGATGCAGTACCTCATAGAGATTGCAAAACTGCATGACTCCAGAATCAATGTACTCCATATTGATCAGGATAAAGATGGAAAGCTCAATAAGGAAGAGCAGACCAACAGACTGCTTTTACAGGACATTTTGGATGGTACGGATTATGAGATGCATTTTTTGCCTGCCGTTAAATTGGTAAAGGGAATCAATGTATTCATGGAAAGCAGAAATTGTGATATGCTGGCCTTTTTAAACCGAAAACACCTCTTCTTTGGAAGTATACTTTCCAACCCCTTGGTAAAGGAAATAGGGTATGAGCCCAAAGTACCAATTCTTGAATTGAACGATAATCCATAAGAAACACCCATGAGAAAAATAGGAATTTGGCTGGATAAGGAAAAAGCCCTTATCCTAAGCGTGGAAAAAAATGAGGAACACTTTAAAACCGTTTCTTCGGAATTGGAATTCTTTAACCCTAAGGGTGGCTCGCGCTCCAAAACAAGATGGGGCCCGCAGGACGTGGTTCAGGACAGCAAATATTTGGAACGGGAAAAACATCAGTTGAACCGGTATTTTGAAAATATTGTACAGTCCTTGGGGACGGTTGGGGAATTGGCCATTTTTGGACCTGCAGAAGCTCCCGAAAAATTCTTTAAGGTGCTCAAGGAAAAACATCCGGACATGGCAAAAAAGGTCAAGACCATGGAAAAGGCGGATAGTATGACCGAAAACCAGGTCAAGGCATTGATCAGGAATTGTTTTGGGACCAAAACATAGCGGCTTCCCTTTCAAGGAATTGTTGGCCCTTTCAAGGGAACGGCCTTGGTCAATGCAACACTAAAACCATAAACCGCGGAAAGGTTGTGTTTTGCCCAATACCAAGGCTATTGATTTAAATCATTTTGCAAAATTGTACGGTTCGCTACCTTCATTTCCCACGTAAAAGGAAAATTTTGGAGGAAAAAGGTCAAGAAAGGGGAACACAGGAACTGTATCTGGAACTACAGCAATGGAGTTCCCATATCCATTTTATAGAAGACGAGATGCACTTTATCAACAGGCTGCTGAATTCCTATGTCTTTGAACCTACAACCCCAAATCTTTTTGAACGGTTGGCGCTTTTTAAACAAAACTTTGAACGGTCAAAAAAACAAAAGCAGAAGATAAAAAAACGAATACTGGAACATCAGGGAAAAATTGCCGGAATTTTGGAATGTTCCCCTAAAACCTGTGATTTGGCCTATTCCAGGGCGCATAAGAACCTGAAACAGAAAATAGATCGGTATTTTGAGGAGTACCTGCTGCTCAAATCCGAGATATATGGTTATGCAGGCTCCGTACTGAAAAGGAGAAAACCAGCAAAGTGATACAGATCATTTTACTCGTACGGTTTCTGTATAAATTGAAATTACATATTCATTAATCCAAAACAATAGTATTATGTCACTTATTAAATTTAAAGGAAACCGATTTCCATGGAACGAAAGTGTTTTTGATTTTTTCAATCAAGATACGTTCATCAATGATGATTTTTTCAACCTTGAAAAGTCCATGCCTTCAATGAACGTAAAAGAACATGAAGATGATTTTGAGATAGAACTGGCAGCCCCGGGATTTGAAAAAGAGGACTTTGAAATCACCATGAAAGATGATGTTTTGGAAATTTCCGCCCATAAAAAAGTGGAGGAAACCAAAAAGGAAGAGGATTACACCCGAAGGGAATTCAGCTATAATTCCTTCAAAAGAAGTATGCAGTTGCCCGGCTCGGTAGATCGATCCAAAGAAGTAAGGGCGACCTATAAAAACGGTATTTTAAGATTGGCCCTTTTAAAAATGGAAGAAGCCAAAGAGAAACGCAAAAGAGTTATTGAGGTGGTTTAGACAGGTGATAAATGCGGCAAATGGTTTTCCATTTGCCGCTTGAGCAAATCGAAAATGAAAGCGAAACTTAAGAAATATATGGAGTGGTTAAGTGCGGAAGAATTACACAACGATTCCAGGAATTGGCGCTCCCACCTGGAATTCACCAAGGACGAACAACTATTCCTGAACGACCTTGTAGGAAGTCATGTGCTTGATTTGGTGGATTCTGAGGCGTTTAAAAAGGCAAGCCCCCTACTAACGTCATTGGAAAAAATGGAGAAAGATTGGACCAACCTCTTTAAAAAGGTCCAACTTCATGAAAACCAATTGCAAATTATGGTAGATGATGTTGATCAATTGAAAATGGAAGAGGCCTATTTGACAACACATATGGAACTGACCAATGAAGTTGAAACGTATTTCAAAACGTATCGATCTGTAAAAACCAAAATTTTTAGGTTAATATCATCCTTAATAAAGAAAAGAAAGCAAAAAAGATTATTAAATTAACAAGACGTATTAACCCATAAACAACAACCTATGCGCAAAACGATTGTTTTTTTGGCAATTCTATTGGCCGGATGTTCTTCAACAAGCCTCGTTACCAACTGGAAAAATCCGGACATTGTGATATTTGATGCCAACAAGGTGCTTGTTGTAGGAATGACCCAAAATGAGGAAACAAGGCTTAAGTTCGAGACCCAACTCCAGAGGGAATTCACAAAGCGCGATATAGAAGCTTTTAGAAGTATTGATCTCTTTGATATTGAGTTCACCTCTTCGGAAAAATCCGAAGAAGAACTTTCAGACGTGGAACAACAATTATTGGACAAGGGGTTTGATGCCATTCTCTTTACCAAGATAATTGGTTCTGAGAACAAAAAAACGTTTAAGAGGAAAGTGCAGGACCTGGATGCCTACATGATTTCGTTCAGGGATGATTATCTAAGCCACCAACCCATTTATTATCAGGAAGGGTATTATAAAAACTATACGGTCTATCATGCGGAAACCTCCCTATACTGCATCTGTGTGGGCAAAGAAAGGGAACTTATTTGGAGGGGCGATATAAACATCAATGACCCTGGCAATGTGGAAAAGAGTATAGAGGATTATATAAAATTGGTGGTATTTGCCTTGAGGGAACAGGATATCATTTTCCGAAAACCGCTGCAGGATGAAAGTGTTGGTATATAGCACAAAGGATTTTGAAGTCGAAAAACTTAAAAACGCCAATCAGGACAAACATAGGATAACGTTTGTATCGGAGGCGTTGGACAGTACAACGGTCACCTTGGCTGCCGGTCATGAAGCCATTTCCATTTTTTCCGGTGATGATGCTTCTTCGGTGGTCATGGAGATGTTGAAGGAACTTGGGGTAAAGTACCTCACCTTACGCTCTACCGGGTATAACAATGTAAGCGTAACAGCTGCAAAACGATTGGGAATCAAGGTGGCGAATGCACCGGACTATTCTCCCCACGCCATTGCGGAACATACCATTTGTTTGGTGTTGGCCTTAAACAGGAGATTGCTATTGGCTAATGAACAAGTAAAAGCGTACAATTTTTTGCTCAATGATTTAGTGGGTTCCAACCTGAACGGAAAGACCGTTGGCATTGTGGGAACGGGAAGGATAGGGTCGCTTTTGGTGAAGCTGTTCCACGCCTTTGGCTGTGAGGTCATTGCCAATGATTTGGTGGTCAACCATTATTTGGAAAACCAGTTCAATGTGAAATACATGGATTTGCACGCGCTATGTAGAAAGGCGGATATCATCAGTATCCATGTACCCCTTGCCAAGGACACCCATTATATGTTCAACGAATCACTTTTCAAACTCATGAAGAAGGGGGTTGTTTTGGTCAATACGGCCAGAGGGGCCATTGTGAGGACAAAAGATGTATTGAACGCCTTGAGGAGTGGTTCCATTGCGGGTTACGCCACGGATGTTTACGAAACCGAAAAAGGAATCTTTTTTCGGGACAACACCTCTGGCATAAAAGATGCGGAGCTCAAGGAATTAATAGCATTGCCCAATGTACTGCTAACGCCCCACCAGGCCTTTGTGACCGAGGAAGCGTTACGGAATATCGCGGATACCACAATATATAATCTAAACTGCTGGGAAGAAAATAGGTCCTGTAAGAACGAATTGGGCTATAAAACCCAAATACTGTTATAGGAGCGGACTCAAAAGTTTTGCCGATCCTTCCCGTATTTTTGCCCACCAACTGCGTTGTTGGAACGCAAGACGGTCCACTTCTTGGGATTTTGCACAGTTGTTTAGAAAATCTTTCTTAAGGTCGGCACTTATTTTTTGATCATAGGTAATGACATTGACCTCATAGTTTTGTTGTAGACTTCGATCATCAAGGTTGGCCGTACCAATACTGGCAATTTTAGTATCACTGATGACCATCTTGCTGTGCAGGAACCCATCTGGATATAGGTATATTTTTATGCCTGCCTTTAAATAGGCTTCAAAATATGCCCTAACACACCAGTCCACTACTTTACTATCCGTAGTTGCAGATAGCAATAGTTTTACATCCACCCCACTAAGGGAAGCAGTTTTAAGGCTTTGCAAAATGGCCTGGCTTGGAATGATATAGGGGTTGGCGATATAGAGGTATTCCTTTGCCTGGTTGATAATGGTAAAATAAACCTGTTCCATTATGGCAAAATCATCATCTGGCCCACTGGGAACTATTTGCAAATGGGTCTTTGGGTTGGGGGCAATCGTTTTTGAAGCGGTCATGGGAAGATTGGATCCCCCTTCGGATTTTCCACTCGCAAGATACCAATCCGACAAAAAGACCCTGTTTAGAAAAGCCACAGCTTCCCCTTTCAATTGCAGGTGGATATCATGCCACCTTCCCAAATCCGGCTCCCCCTTAAGATATTTGTCCGAGATATTAATGCCGCCCGTGAACCCCACCTGGTTATCTACCACAATAATTTTTCTATGGTTTCTATAATTCAATGCCGCCAGGAACCTTCCCAATCTAAATGGAAGAAACTGTTCTACTTCAACCCCAATACTTTTGAGCTCTTTAATGTACCCTTTGCTCAGGGAGTAACTGCCTATGCCATCGTAGATCAGTCTAATGGAGACGTTCTGCCTTCTCTTTTTTTCAAATAGCTCCAGGAACTTCTGGGCCAATAGGCCATCTTCAAAAATATAGTATTGGATATGGATGTGGTTTTGGGCGCGTTCCAACGCTTTAAAAATGGACTCAAAGGTTTCCTTACCATCCTTGAGCAATACCAAAGAGTTCAATGCGGTAATGGGAATTTTAGTGGTCCTTTCTATCAATTTTTGGACCTTGTGACCTTCGAGATCGAATGCAATGGGGGCAGCTGTAATCTTTGGAAGATGCCCCAAAAAATCCCGGCTAAGAACAAAAAGCTTGTTTTTTCGCCTGTTCCTTCCAAACACAAGATACAGGAGCATTCCCCCAAGGGGGATGGTAAAAATGGCCAAAAGCCAGGCCAGGGTTTTACTCGGCCTAATCCCATTGATAAGCAAGCTTATGACCAGCGCAAAAGCAATAACCACATAAGTAATGATGAACAGAAATAGCAACATTTTATGAAATGGGAAGGCTTGGAAATAAAGGTATGGGATTTATGGATAGTGGCTACTGAGATAGATCAGCTGGTTGTGGATTGGAATGATGGTGGGCCAATACAGCTAAAAACCGCTCGATACACCCAGGCGCTATTTTACAATTTGGCCAGGCTATTATCCAAATCCGGGAAAAGCTCAACAACCTTTTTGGAGAATTCATGTTTGAGGTCCTCGGCATATACACGGTAGGTTGCCAACCCAATTAGGAAAGATCCTAAGAGTAAAGCCCCAATAAGAATTCTGAGCCCAAAAGTGTCCTTGGAAGTTTTCATTTCTTAAAAATGTTAAAGACAAGTTAACGAATTTTTTTGATTTAAGAAAAAATTAACATCAAAATCGCAATGAATATGGGGTTTGGCATCATAAATCCTCTGATGTTAGCGAGATATCCATAATTTTAAGAAATTTCTTACGTTAATGGAAGAAAGTATACGTATTTGAAGGTTGGCCTAAAAGAAAATTTTGATTTACGGGAGTCTCCAATTCCTTTGGTTTTTATGGATAAGGACCATGGGATATTGCAATTCTCTACAGGGCTATTGGACTTTTTTGAACTCCCAAAATCACATGTTCCCAAGAAAATGGACGACCTATTTGGTGAATTGCCCTTAGGCCTTACAACATGCGTAAACAACAATTTGGAACATGTGGAAATTATCCCCTTAGTATCAAAAAAGGGGAAACAGCGATGGATTAAGGTTTCCCTCTTTCCCTTGGGCAATGGGTCCACCGGATTTCAGGTCTTTTTTGATGATGTTACCGAAGATAAGGAGCACTATGAACTGGCCCTGGAGGCTAAAAAAATAGCGAAGATTGGAAGTTGGAAGGTCGATTTGATCAAGAATTCAATTTTCTGGTCAAAGATAACCAAGACCATTCATGAAGTTCCTTCGGATTTTGAGCCTGATTTGGAAAAGGGCATTAATTTTTACAAAGAAGGTGAGCATAGGGAAAGGATTGTGGAAGCGGTATCAGCATGTATAGAATCTGGAAAACCCTTTGATGTAGAACTGATCATTGTAACCGCAAAAGGCAATGAGAAGTGGGTTCGGTCCATTGGGGAAGCGGAACGCAGCAATGGAAAGACCATCGGGTTTTACGGGGTGTTTCAGGATATTGATGAAATTAAGCGCGAAAAGCTCAAGAACGAGGAATTGAACAATCGTATGCGGGCTGCGGTGCAGAGCGCCCAAATCGGTATTTGGGATTGGGATGTGGTCAACAACCATCTTATCTGGGACGATAATATGTTCACCATTTTCGATATAGATCGAGATGAATTTAAAGAGGCCTATAAAGCCTGGGAGTCCGCACTTCACCCTGAGGACAAAGAGCGCGCCACCCATGAAGTGGAGCTGGCCCTTGAGGGCAAGAAAGACTTTGATACCGTGTTTCGGATACGAAAGCAGGATGGATCAATTGCACATATCCAGGGAAGGGCACAGGTTTTTAGGGATGGGGACGGAAAACCACGTCGTATGGTCGGAATCAATGCCGATGTCACCAAACTCAAAAGAAAGGACGAACGTCTGCGCAAGCTTTTGGATTTGACCGAAAAGCAAAACCAAAAACTATTGAACTTTGCACAGATCGTTTCGCACAACCTTCGTTCCAACTCCAGTAATATATCCATGTTATCCGGAATGTTATTGTCCAATATCGTGGAAAAGGAAAGGGATAAATTTCTGGACATGATCCACACTTCCTCAGAAAGGTTGGAGGAAACCCTGAACCAGTTGAATGAAATCATAAGGATTCAAGAAACAAGGTATAGTGACCTACATGAGGTGAAGGTATTACCGATACTGGAAAACGTTTTGGAACGTATCAATGCCACTATTGCGGAATCCAAGGCGGAAGTGCGTATTGACATGCCCAAAGCGATAAGGGTAATTGGTGTAGCACCCTATCTAACAAGCATTTTCATGAACCTTTTGACCAATAGCATCAAATACAAATCTCCCCAAAGGGCACTTAAAATCAATATTAAGGCGGAAATTCTGGGCAATCGGACCGTAATAGGTTTTGAGGACAACGGCTTGGGAATTGATTTGGAAAAGAACGCCAAAAACCTTTTCGGAATGTACAAGACCTTTCATAACAACGAGGATGCCAAAGGGGTTGGATTGTTCATTTCAAAAAACCAAATGGAGGCCATGAACGGAAAAATCGAAGTAAGAAGTACCGTCAATAAGGGCAGTACATTTTACTTGTACTTTACTAACAACGAATAAGAGGATAATATATGGGGGCGAAGAAATTATTTTTGGTCGATGATGACGAGATATTTAAAATTGCTGCCGAAGTGCTGATCAAAACCCATAAGCTGGCCGATGAAGTGGTACAAATGGCAAATGGCCTCGAAGCCTATAACGCCCTAATCTCGTTGGAGCACAGCCCCAATGACCTGCCGGATGTCATGCTTTTGGACATCAACATGCCGGTTATGAACGGCTGGGAACTCTTGGAAGAACTAAAACAAGGACCGGAGGTTATTAGAAAACAGGTCCAAATACATATTTTGACCTCTTCCATAGCCCCGGAAGATCTGAACCTTTCCAAAACATATGATTTTATTGATGGGTACATTACCAAACCGCTCACCAATTCTGACATCGACAAAGTAAAAAGAGGCCTTTAACCCTCAAATTTTACTTCAAAAGAATGGCAATGGCACCTATTGCCGTTACCACTAGTATAAATTTTCGGTAAAGGGAATCGTTGATGAATTTCAATATCTTGGCACCAACTACAAATCCCAGCAACAGGGCAGGAAACAGTTTTAGGTTTAGAACCAAGGTTTCTGCAGAAATCGTTTTCCAAACAAAAACATGAAAAGGAACTTTAAATAGGTTGGTAATAAAAAACAACCAGGCTGCCGTGCCCACAAATTCGTTTTTGGGAAGACGTAGCATCAAAAAATAAAGGTTGGTAAATGGCCCGGCCATATTTCCGATCATTGTGGTCAGCCCCGCCAGGATTCCACTTCCGGAGGCAAAGGTCCAATGCCGGGGAACGGTTTTGGACTTCCGAATGTCCCAAAAGACCAATAGCCCCAGGCTTACAAAAATGATGGTCACCATGGCCACCTTAAAAAGGCGTTCGGGCAAGTCCTTTCCCAGGATTACGCCGGCCAAAATCCCCAGGGCCATCCAGGGCAAAATCTTCAAAATGGGTTTCCATTGCGCATGTCTGTTGTAATAGAGTACGGCGGCAATATCCCCTAGGACTAGAAAAGGCATGATGATCCCAGTGGAAGCCTTGGCCCCAAAAGCAAGGGCGAGCAGGGTGACATTGAATAGGGAGAGCCCCTTAAGTCCTGCTTTGGATATCCCTATCATGAACGCGGCAAGCAAGGCCAAAACCCAGGCAGAAACCGAAACGTCTGTAAATAGGGGAAGAAGCATACAATGGATACTGGGTCAAAAGTACCATAAAATTGATTTTACTACCAGTATAATGATACCCTTAAATGCGTTGAATCTGTAGAATCTTGTCATTTATTGCTACTAATGTTTCAAAAGAAAAGCCGATTCCAAAAAAGTAATATCTTTAAGATTCAACCAAAACCAACTTATGGATATTCAAACCCTTGACTACCTCATCATTTTTGGATTTTTCGCAATTGTACTTTTTATAGGAGTTTATGTTTCAAAAAAATCGGGAAAAAGTTCGTCGGAATACTTTTTATCCGGCAGGACCATGCCTTGGTGGCTGTTGGGCCTTTCCATGGTGGCCACAACATTTTCTACGGACACCCCCAATCTGGTGACCGATTTGGTGAGATCCAACGGGGTCTCGGGAAACTGGGGCTGGTGGTGTTTCTTGCTAACAGGGATGCTTACTGTATTTGTATATGCAAAGCTGTGGAGAAAATCCAATGTAAAAACGGATTTGGAATTTTATGAACTGCGTTATGGAGGAAAACCCGCAAGTTTCTTAAGAAAGTTTAGGGCCGTTTATCTCGGGATTTTGTTCAATGTCATCACTATGTCCGCGGTTACCTTGGCAGCGATTAAAATAGGTGGTGTCATGTTGGGGCTGGAACCTTGGGTTACCGTGGTTGCCGCTGGCCTAATAACGGTAATCTTTAGTGCATTGGGCGGTTTTAAAGGGGTGGTCTACAGCGACTTTCTTTTGTTCTTTGTGGCAATGGCAGGAGCTATAGGTGCGGCTTATTATTTGGTGAACCTTCCAGAAGTGGGGGGTATACAGGCCATTATGGACAACGATAATGTGAAGGACAAACTAAGTATCCTTCCCGATTTTAATGATAAAAAAGCACTGATAACCATTCTTATCATTCCCTTGGCGGTACAATGGTGGAGCTCCTGGTATCCGGGAGGAGAGCCCGGAGGTGGAGGGTATATTGCCCAGCGGATGTTGGCGGCAAAAAATGAAAATCATGCCATAGGGGCCACGTTCTTTTTTAATATTATGCACTATGCATTGCGTCCCTGGCCATGGATTTTGGTGGCTTTGGCCTCTTTGGTGGTGTACCCGGATGTAGCGAGCATACATGAAGCCTTCCCCAATGTGGCGGCAGATAAGTTAGGGCACGATCTTGCCTATTCCGCGATGTTGACCAAACTGCCCAGTGGACTGTTGGGCATTGTACTCGCTTCTTTGGTCGCAGCCTATATGAGTACCATTTCCACACAGTTGAATTGGGGCTCCTCCTACATTGTCTATGATTTTTACAAGCAACAGATAAATCCAGATGCCAGTGAAAAACAGATGGTTGCCGTTGGTCGGTTGTCCACAGTGGTGCTTATGGTCTTAAGCGCTTTTTTGGCGCTGGCCATGCAAAATGCAATGGGCATTTTCAACCTGTTGCTGTCTTTTGGGGCGGGAACGGGATTGATCTTCATATTGCGTTGGTTCTGGTGGCGAATTAATGCATGGAGCGAAATAACGGCCATGTTCTCTTCCGGAATTTTGGCCATTTTGCTGGAGACCACTTCCCTTAGATCGTTTCTTTTTGCACCAGAAACCGGACTGCTACCGGATTGGGGCGAACTGCCATTCATTATGCTGGTGACCTCGGTAATCTGGTTGACGGCCACCTTTGTTACCCAGCCCGAATCCAACGAGGTGTTGCGGGACTTCTATAAACGAATTCAACCTGGTGGTCCAGGATGGAAAAAAGTAGTGGACGAAGCCAAGGCCGAAAACGTTACAGTGGTACACGCTAATGAAAAGTGGAGCGTGCCTTCGGGGATTAAGGCCATGCTTTTGGGCGTAATCCTCATTTACACCATTATGTTCGCCACAGGACATTGGATATATGGGAAAACAACAAGTGCTTTTATCCTAACCATGGTAGCGGCCCTTTCAGGTTTTCTATTGATCAGGGTTTGGAACAAAATGAAGGATAACCTATTATAATGAAAGATAGAATACGCTCCGTAGATATTTTTAGGGGGATTACCATTGTCCTAATGATTTTGGTCAATACGCCCGGGACATGGTCCAAGGTGTACGCCCCTTTACTGCATGCAGAATGGCACGGGTACACCCCAACGGATTTGGTCTTTCCCTTCTTCCTGTTCATTGTCGGGACCTCCATTGTATTTGCCTATCAAAACAAAAGCCCATCAAAAGCAACGTATAAAAAGATTACCGTCCGAAGTTTGAAATTGATAGGATTGGGGCTGTTCCTGGGGGCATTTACCATAAGTTTTCCCTTCATAAAGGAATTTGCCGAGATTCGATTTCCTGGGGTTTTGCAGCGGATTGGAGTAGTCTTCTTTTTTGCCGCCATCCTATTTCTTAATCTTAAATGGAAAAAACTGATTTGGATTACGGCCGGGATACTGGTGGGGTATTGGTTGCTCATGACCTTTGTTCCTGTTGAAGGGCAAGCCTCTACATTTGAAAGGGCCCCCAACAACTTGGCCAATTATTTGGATGTGAGCCTGTTGGGTTCCCATACCTATAAACCGGATTACGATCCTGAAGGAATATTGAGTACAATTCCTGCAATAGCGAGCTCGCTTCTGGGAATTTTTACAGGATTGGTATTGCGGTCCAAACATGAAAAAAAGGCGACCATCCTGTTTGGCCTTGGCGGTTGTTTTTTGATCTTGGGACATCTTTGGGATTTTGCTTTTCCAATAAACAAGGCTTTATGGACCAGTAGTTTTGTGTTGGTCACCGGCGGATGGGCCAATATTATTTTGGCGGTGATCTATTACTTGACCGATGTACGGAAAATCCAATTCGGAAGCATCTTTAGATATGCGGGTGCAAATGCCATTGTGGTCTATTTCCTGTCCAGCTTTGTCACAAAACTGTTTTACTCCATAAAAGTGGACAGTGAAACCTCATTGCATGGATGGTTGTTCCAAAAGATCTATGTCCATGATTTCCTTTCCATGCAAATGTCCTCCCTGCTTTATGGGTTAACGGTGGTTTCCTTTTATTGCCTGTTGGCGTATTTCCTGTATCTAAAGAAGATATTCATTAAAGTGTGATAAGCGCGCAACCACAGGGCTGGAGCGCCTTTTTTTGTCGTGTTCCGTTTGGTGCCCCGATTGTTTGACTGGAAATGCACATGAGGCCTGCATACGTTACAATCAAGGTAAATGACCCCTTAATTTGTAGTATGGAGGAGTCGGGCCACATACTTGCCAATCACATCAAACTCCAGGTTGACCCTTGAACCCATCTTATACGAATTGAATCGGGTATGGTCATAGGTATAGGGAATAATGGCAACACTAAATCGATCCTTTCGGGAATCCACCACGGTCAAGCTAACACCATCCACGGTAATTGACCCTTTTTCTATGGTAATATTGTTTTGGGAGGGATCATACTCAAATGTAAAGAACCAACTTCCCTCTTTTTCTTCAATGCCCACACAGGTTGCCGTTTGGTCCACATGACCTTGGACCAGGTGCCCATCCAAACGGGCGCCCAGGACCATGGCACGTTCCAGGTTTACAAAATCCCCCACTTCCAAATCCCCCAGGCTGGATTTGTCCAAGGTCTCCTGGATGGCGGTTACGGTATACACATCTTCCCGTATGTCCACTACGGTGAGACAGACCCCGTTATGGGCCACACTTTGATCAATTTTAAGTTCTTGGGAGATATTCGACCGTATCCCAATATGTAGGTTTTCATTTTCCTTTTTTAATGCCGTTACCTCTCCTAAAGTCTCAATGATTCCTGTGAACATCCCAATAATAATTTACCTAGCTTTGTTTTGTAAAATTAGGGATTCGATTATGGATTCTAAGAATGAAAACAAGAAAATACGCGTAGGAATTTCGATTGGGGACATCAATGGTATTGGTTGTGAGGTGGCACTGAAATCGTTTTCCGATGCCCGAATGCTGGATTTTTGTACGCCCGTCCTTTTTGCCTCCAATAAGGTTATTTCGGAACAGTTAAAGACTTTGGGGTTGGAACTAAGGTTCCATGGGGTCCGGGAGGCCGAAAAGGTCCACGACGGAAAAGTAAACGTGGTCAACGTTTGGAAAGAACCCGTTCCGTTGGAGTTTGGCCAAGCAACGGCAAATGGTGGAAAATACGCCATAAGATCACTTCGGGCGGCAGTGGATGCGTTAAAAAAAGGGAGTATAGATGTGTTGGTAACGGCCCCCATCAATAAAAACAATATACAGTCGGAGGATTTTAAGTTCCCTGGACATACAGACTATCTTGCCCAGGAACTGGATGGGGAGAGCCTGATGTTTATGGTTACGGACAGTGTTAAGGTAGGCCTACTAACGGACCATATTGCGGTAAAAGAGGTGGCTTCGGCCATTACGACCAAGTTGATAAGGGACAAGGTCTTTACCATTTCAAAATCCTTGACGATGGACTTCGGAATCCGAAAGCCCAAGATCGCCCTGCTGGGAATCAATCCACATAGTGGTGACAACGGCACCATTGGCAAGGAAGACGAGGACATTATGAAACCCGCAATAGCGGATTTATTCAAGGAAGGCCACCTGATCTATGGCCCATATTCCGCAGATAGCTTTTTTGGTTCCCAGTCCCACCAGGCTTTTGATGCCGTTTTGGCCGCTTATCACGATCAAGGATTAATTCCATTTAAAACCTTAAGCTTTGGACAAGGGGTAAACTATACTGCGGGACTGGCAAAGGTGAGAACATCTCCCGATCATGGAACCGCCTATGAAATTGCAGGGAAGAACCAAGCGGATGAAACCTCATTTAAAGAGGCTGTTTTCACGGCGATAAAAATTTATAGGAATAGGGAAGATTACCAATGGCTTACTAAAAACCCGCTAAAAAAACAGGTGGCGAAACGCTAGAAATCGGCAATTGTTTTTTGGTGTTTTTTTTTGAAGTGTTCTATAAATAAAAAATGTATCTTTGCACCCGCCTTAGCGGAAAGGTACACAAACATTTAGTGTTCAAATGAAGAAGCAAAGGGAGTATTTTATTCCTTTCAAGGGGTTAAAAGCGGGCAAACACGATTTTGGGTACAAAATTGACAATTCGTTCTTTGAATCTTTTGGCTACGGGGAATTTAACGGTTCCAACATCACTTCCGAGGTTGTCTTAAACAAGATGGAAAGCATGATGGAGTTGGACATCGAGGCGAAGGGAACGGTCAACGTCAATTGTGATTTGACCAATGAACCTTATAACCAAGCTATTTCCGCTAACCTGCATTTGGTGATTAAATTCGGGGAGGACTATAATGATGAAGATGATGAAATCCTGATTCTTCCCCATGGCGAATACCAGGTCAACATTGCGCAATATCTATACGAAATGTTGGTTTTGGCCGTTCCCCAAAAGCGAATACATCCCGGGGTATTGGATGGCACATTGAAGTCCGATGCGCTTAAAAAACTCGAAGAGTTACAACCTAGGGAAAATACCAAAAAAGACGAGAGGACCGACCCAAGATGGGATGGATTAAAGAAATTATTAACGGACAATAAATAGGAAAACATGGCACATCCTAAAAGAAAAATATCAAAAACAAGAAGGGACAAAAGAAGGACCCACTACAAGGCCAGCGTGCCTACCATTGCCAAGGATTCTTCAACTGGGGAACTACACCTGTACCACAGGGCCCATTGGCATGAAGGGAAACTATACTACAGGGGCCAGGTTCTTATTGATAGGACCGAAGAAGAAACTGCAGCTTAGAGGATTTTTCCCAATGACCATACCAGCTCCCATTTCGTTTGAAAATCGGGAGTTTTTTATTTGAACTCATCTAGAGCTCATAAGGTTTAGGGAAAAAACAAGATTTTGTGCCCAGATGAATGCTTTTTCGCGTTGCATAGCCATAGCTACGGAACAAGAAAAAGACAAAATATCGGTGCAAAAGATATTTTGGAGCAAATTTTATGAACTCAAGAAGAGTTCTTTGTACGGCAGATTGAAAAACAACGGTTGTTGGTTAAAATATCAGAGAAAATCACTACTTTTCATCGATTTTGAGTCGATTTTTGGCTTTTTGACAAAATTCAAACTTAATGGCTAAAACTAAAGCAGCTATCACAGCTGTAGGGGCATACCTTCCGGAATATGTGTTGACGAACCAGATTTTGGAAACCATGGTGGATACCACTGACGAATGGATAACCACTCGCACTGGAATCAAGGAAAGAAGAATCCTAAAGGAAGATGGAAAAGGAACTTCGTTTATGGCAATAAAAGCAGCGGAGGACCTTATGGAGAAAAGGGGTTTGGATCCCAAGGATATAGACATGATCATCATGGCTACTGCAACGCCGGATATGCCCGTTGCCGCTACAGGAGCCTATGTTGCATCGGAAATAGGTGCCACCAATGCTTTTTCCTATGACCTGCAGGCCGCCTGTTCCAGTTTTTTATACGGTATGTCAACTGCGGCCAGCTATGTAGCGTCCGGCCGTTATGGAAAGGTGCTATTGATAGGTGCGGATAAGATGTCCTCCATCATAGATTATACGGATAGGACCACATGTATCATTTTTGGGGATGGTGCCGGGGCGGTTCTTTTTGAAGCGGATGAAGAAGGCTTCGGTCTTCAAGATGAGCTTTTAAGAAGTGATGGTGTAGGACGACAGTTTTTAAAAATAGATGCTGGAGGCTCCATGTTACCAGCTTCGGAAGATACCGTAAAGAACAAACAGCATTTTGTTTTTCAAGACGGGAAGTCGGTTTTCAAATTTGCGGTCTCCAATATGGCAGATGTCTCGGCCAAAATTATGGAACGGAACAAGCTCACGCACGAAGATGTGCAATGGTTGGTTCCGCATCAGGCCAATAAAAGGATCATTGATGCCACGGCCAGGCGCATGGGTCTGGAGGAGTCCAAGGTAATGATGAATATCCATAGGTATGGCAATACCACTTCGGCTACTTTGCCCTTATTGCTCCATGATTATGAAAAGCAATTGAAAAAAGGGGATAATATTGTATTCGCTGCCTTTGGTGGCGGATTTACCTGGGGTTCCATTTATTTAAAATGGGCCTACAATTCATAATAGCAACTAACTAAATCAAATTCAATGGATATCAAGGAAATTCAAAGTCTAATAAAGTTCGTAGCCAAATCCGGTGCCAGCGAAGTGAAATTAGAGATGGAGGATATCAAAATCACTATCCGAACCGGTAGTGTTGCTACGACTCCAGAGACCACGATTGTTCAGCAGATTCCCGTAGCACCGGCTCCAGTTGCGGCAGCCCCTGCTCCTGCCCAGGAAGCACCTGCCCCTGCGGCACCTGCAAAGGAGGCAGCGGCAGAGGACAATTCCGAATACATCACCATAAAATCGCCGATTATTGGAACCTTCTACAGAAAACCCTCTCCGGACAAACCGCCTTTTGTGGAAGTTGGAAGTCAAATCCAAAAAGGTGATGTATTATGTGTGATTGAAGCAATGAAATTGTTCAATGATATTGAATCCGAAGTTTCCGGAAAGATTGTTAAGGTGTTGGTGGATGATTCCTCACCTGTTGAATTTGACCAGCCACTTTTCTTGGTTGACCCATCATAAACTCAATTTCAAAATCCAATTACCAGGGTCCAAAATGGTATTTGGAAATTGACAATTGAAATTTCAAGGAATTATGTTCAAAAAAATATTGATAGCAAACAGGGGAGAGATTGCACTTCGAGTCATTCGAACCTGTAAGGAAATGGGCATCAAGACCGTAGCTGTGTATTCCAAGGCGGATGAAGAGAGCTTACATGTCCGTTTTGCGGATGAAGCCGTCTGTATAGGTCCAGCCCCAAGTTCGGAATCGTACCTAAAAATTCCCAATATCATTGCCGCTGCGGAAATCACCAATGCAGATGCAATTCATCCAGGATATGGCTTTCTTTCCGAAAACGCCAAATTTTCGAAAATATGTGCGGAATCCGACATTAAGTTTATTGGGGCTTCTTCCGAGCAAATAGAAAAAATGGGCGACAAGGCCACGGCAAAGGAAACCATGAAAAAAGCGGGAGTACCGACCATACCAGGTTCCGATGGGTTGCTTAAGGATGTGGGCCATGCAAAAAAAGTGGCCGAAAAAATGGGCTATCCCGTTATGATCAAAGCTACCGCCGGAGGTGGGGGAAAGGGCATGCGCGCCATTTGGAACGAGGAAGAACTGGAGTCAGGTTTTGATAGTGCCGTAAAAGAGGCCACGGCAGCTTTTGGCAACGGAGGGATGTACATGGAAAAGCTGATAGAGGAGCCAAGACATATTGAAATCCAAATTGTTGGAGATCAGTTTGGTAAGGCATGTCACCTTTCGGAGCGCGATTGTTCCGTACAACGAAGGCACCAAAAGCTCACTGAGGAAACCCCTTCTCCCTTTATGACCGACAAGCTAAGGGATGAGATGGGAAAAGCTGCGGTAAAGGCTGCAGAATACATTAAATATGAAGGTGCGGGAACGGTAGAGTTTTTGGTGGATAAACACAGGAACTTCTATTTTATGGAAATGAACACCCGTATACAGGTAGAACACCCCATTACGGAACAGGTCGTAGATTATGATCTGATCAGGGAGCAGATTTTGGTGGCCGCCGGCGTACCGATCTCAGGAAAAAACTACACTCCAAAATTACATTCCATTGAATGTCGGATCAATGCAGAGGACCCGTATAATGATTTTAGGCCCTCTCCCGGTAGGATAACCACCTTACATACCCCTGGAGGGCATGGGGTGCGTTTGGATACCCATGTGTACAGTGGTTATATTATTCCACCAAACTATGACTCCATGATAGCCAAATTGATTACCACGGCCCAAACAAGGGAAGAGGCCATCAATAAAATGCGGAGGGCATTGGATGAATTTGTTATTGAGGGCATCAAGACCACTATTCCGTTCCATAGGCAGTTAATGGAAAGTCCGGATTACCTGGCTGGAAATTATACGACCAAGTTTATGGAGGATTTTGAAATAGACGAAAAATATCAAGATTAATTCCAACCCCGATTTATCGGGGTTTTTCTTTTATGGAACTTAGCTATTGGGAATACAAAACCTGGTTGTCCAATATCGATTTTGCGGTGGTGGGAAGCGGTATTGTTGGATTGAGTACGGCCTTATTTCTTAAGGAGCGGTTTCCCAACGCTAAAATTCTTGTTTTGGAAAAAGGGGTATTGCCCCAGGGAGCAAGCACAAAAAACGCGGGTTTTGCCTGTTTTGGAAGTATTTCCGAAATCGTATCGGACCTAAAGAAGCATACGGAGGAAGAGGTCTCAAAATTGGTGGCCCAGCGCTTTAAGGGAATTCAACTCCTCAGGCGGACCTTAGGGGATGCCAATATCGATTTTTTAAAGCTTGGGGGCCACGAGCTATTCCTAAAAAAGGATGAAGCCCTTTATGACAGCTGTAGGACTTCTTTGGACAGGATCAATACCTTATTGGAACCTGTTTTTGGAAAAAAGGTGTTTGGACACCACTCAAATAGTTTTGGTTTTCAAGGGATATTGGGGGACTACATTACCCATTCCGAAGAAGGTCAGTTGCACACGGGAAAACTTATGCAAACCCTGTTAAAACTAGTGTTAGGGAAAGGAGTCCGTATCTTAAACTCGGTTCAGGTACAAGGATTTGAGGAACTACAAAGCGGTGTTTCCATAAAGACGGACAAATTTGAGTTCACCGCCGATCGATTACTGATGACCACCAATGGCTTTGCTGCGCAACTCTTGAATAGGGACGTGCGTCCCGCAAGGGCACAGGTGTTGATTACCAAACCCATTAAAAACTTAGCGGTCAGGGGCACTTTTCATTTTGATGAGGGCTATTACTATTTTCGGAACATAGACCACCGAATTTTATTTGGTGGCGGGCGAAATTTGGATTTCAAGACCGAGGAAACCAAGGAATTTGGACAAACGGAATTGATTCAAAACAAGCTGGAAACGCTCCTATCCAAAGTAATCCTCCCCAATACCCCATTTGAAATAGACCATCGATGGAGTGGTATTATGGGGGTGGGGGAACAAAAGAAACCCATTATCGAGCGATTGTCAAACCGAACCTATTGTGGTGTTCGACTTGGCGGAATGGGAATCGCCATAGGCACTTCCGTGGGGAAGGAGCTGGCAGCACTGGTGTAGGCGTCAAACCATTCTCCCGTCCAATAGATTAATGACCCGGGACCCGTATGCGGCATTTTTCTCCGAGTGGGTCACCTGAATAATGGTCACCCCATCCTCTTCATTCAACCTTTTGAACAGTTGCATGATTTCTTCACTCTGTTGGGAGTTGAGGTTTCCGGTAGGCTCATCGGCCAAAATCAATTTTGGGTTCGCGATCAAGGCCCTGGCCACACCCACCAATTGCTGTTGTCCCCCACTTAATTGGGCAGGAAAGAGGTCTTTTTTACCTACAATGTTAAATCGATCCAACATATCGGCTACCATGGCCCTTCTTTCGGAGCCCTTGAATTTTTTATAGAGCAAAGGCATTTCCAGGTTTTCATACACTTTTAGATCATCCAACAGATGATAGGACTGAAATACAAAACCGATGTATTCCTTATACAGGTTGGAGCGATGTTTTTCCTTTAATGTATGCACGGATTCATCCAAAAAATGGTACTCGCCCTCATCAAAGGTATCCAGCATACCAATGACGTTGAGCAAGGTGGATTTTCCAGAACCGGAAGGCCCCATAACGGAAATGAATTCTCCTTCTTCTACTTGAAGGTTAATGTCCTTTAACAAAAAGATACGTTGGCCACCGGAGTTGACCCATTTAAAGATGTTTTTGAGTTGTAAAAGCATACTATTGTTTTTTGAGTTTTGTTTATTCTTCTCTTAGTCTTTTTAAAGGGTTATCATGGGCAGCAGTTATTGTTTGCGACAAAATGGTTCCAAAACCGGTTGCGAACATGATGCCCATCCCCAAAACAATGATCCATGGACTGAAACTGACCTTATACGCAAAGGCTTCCAACCAAAGTGTATTGACAAAATAGCTCAGGGGCCCCGTAACCAAAACAGCAATTAAGAACAAGGGTAAAAAACCTTTGGATAAAAGAAATGTAATGTTTTTTGTTTTTGCCCCATGTACTTTTCGAATGCCTATTTCCTTCCTTTTTGATTCCGCTGTAAAGGCAGCCATTCCCAAAAGGCCAAGGGTTGATATGGTAATCGTTAAAAAGGAGATAAACCCTAAGATGTAAATAATATCTGAAAAGATGGCATTGGTAGCTCTGAGCTCATCTTCGTAGACCTTGTATTTGAACGAATGTACCTTATCCAAACTTTTCCATTGCCGTTCCATAAACGAAATGATGGAGGCTGTATCCGAAGTCGGCGTATGGCGTACGTTCACATAGGCAAATTTATCCGGCAAGTATCTTAAAAGCAAAGGGTCTTTGGGATTTGCCTCGGTCAGCAGGTCGAATATGAAATTGGACGTTAGTCCAATTACGGTCAAAGCGGTTCGTTCTTCCCCTATACGAATGGTTTCCCCTACCACCGTTTCCGTTACCGTATAACCCAACAACTGTGCCGCGGCCTCATTTACAATTACAAATTCCTCCTTGTGCTTTGGCATTTCAGCAGAAAAATTTGTCCCGGCTTTGAGCTGTATTTTTAGATTGGGAATGAAGTTTTGATCTATGGCAATAAAGTGTGATGTCAGATTGCTTTCCCCTCTGGCACCATTGTTTTCAATAAGCACACTTCCGCTATAACCACCTGTTCCAGGAACAAAGGAACAGGCAGAAATACCTTGAATGGATGGATTTTGAATCAGTTCATTGGTCAGGGTTTCATAATCCATACCCTGAAGTTTAAGGTTGATGACATTGCATTGGTCAAAACCATATTCCTTCTTGGTGAGATAGTTTAGCTGTGAAAAGATCAAAAGCGTGGTAATGATAAAAAAGAGGGAGGCGCAGAATTGTAGTACAACCAATCCTTTTCTAAGATGTATGCGCTTGCCTTTTCCAAGGGTCATGCCCGTAGCCTTGTGAAGGGTTTTTATAGGCGAAAAAGAAGATAAAAAAGAGGCTGGAAACACTCCTGCCATACCGCCAACTATAACACTGAACAAAACGAATACCAAAAATAGGGCAATGTCAAACCTAAAATCCAAAATCAAGAATTGGTTTATCCATAAATCCAAAAATACCTTGGTCAATACTTGAAGCAGTCCAATAGCGATCAGCAATGAGAGTAATCCAACAAGTATGGATTCCAATATAAACTGTAGGAATACCTGACGCCGGGAAGCACCCATGGTTTTTCTGACCCCAATTTCCTTGGAGCGCGTCAGGGAACGGGCAAAAGAAAGATTTACGTAGTTAAAACAGGCAGAAAAGAGTACGATCAACCCTAAAAAGGAAAGCACGTAAATGATTTCAATGGGGAGTCGTAAACTCATGGGGTTTTGATGAAAGGTGCTTACATTGATCTGGGAGAGTTTTTCAGAAGCAAACCTAATATTGATGGCTTCAAGAGTGCTATACTTTTCTAAGGTTATAGCATTTAGAATGGGTTCCAGAGCCCTATCGGAAACACCTTCTTTCAACAACAGATAGAGGTAAGCATCAGAATAATTTTCCCAATCATCAAAAGTAGCATTGCTTTTTCCTTGTTTTACCAAAGAGGAGATGGTGGACATGGAGACCAAAAAATCAAATTGGATATGTGAGGGTAGCGTATTGTCCGTGATGCCGGTGACCACAAAATCGCCCAGTAGGGTTTCCTTGTTTTCCGTGGGAATCAAATCAATACCCATGGTATTCAAACCAACATCATTGAGTTTAACCGACTTGCCCATTGGATTGGTTTCCCCAAACAGTTTAACGGCCGATTTTTTGGTAAGGACAATGGAGAACGGTTCCTGCAATACCGTTTCGGCATCCCCCGAAACCAGGTTAAAGTCGAAAACAGTAAAAAAACGGTCGTCCGCGTAACGCCCGGCCAAAGGAATCCTATGGTCGCCATATACTACGTCCCCGCCTACAAAGCTTGATCGTATCTGTACCACATCTTCTATTACATGGGGATAGTTTTCAGAAAGCATTTTACCTAAGGGCAATGGTGTTGAGGCGAAAGAACGGTTTTCTTCAACACTTAAAACCCGGACGATCCTGTCCTGCTTTTCATGAAAACCATCCACCTTTTTTTGGCTGTATATCAGGAGGATGATCAACAAACAGGTTGCCATGCTTACCGATAGCCCTAAAACGTTGATGACCGAAAACAATTTATGTTTCAAAAGATTTCGAAAGGCAACCTTTATGTAGTTTTTTAGCATTTTTGGTGTTTTTGTTATTCGTCCCGCAATACTTCAACGGGGTTTACAATGGCGGCCTTAAAACTTTGCCAGCTCACGGTTGCCAAGGCAATCAAGAGTGCAGCAGCCCCGGCTGAAGCAAAAACCCACCAACTGAGTGTTGTTTTATGGGCAAAACCTTCAAGCCATTGACTCATGGCGAACCATGAAATGGGGACGGCAATAAGAAAGGCCAACCCGATCCATTTCACAAAATCCTTGTTGAGAAGGGTGAGAATTTGAGCAATGGTGGCGCCGTTCACCTTGCGTATTCCAATTTCTTTTGTTCTGCGTGCCATGGTGTTGGAAGCCAAAGCAAACAAGCCCATACAGGAAAGCATAATGGCCAATAGGGAAAACCATGTGATCAGGGTATTGACACGTTCATATTCCTCATAATAAATGTTCAGTTTTTCATCGGTAAAAAAATAAATCAAAGGGGCATCTGGAAATAACACCTTCCATTTTTCCCGTAGAAGATCGATAGCCTGTGAAGTGGCTCCCTTTTCCGATCGAATGGTGAGATAATCCCAATCCATTAGATTTTCCAAGTCCGCAAAAAAATGGGCCAATGGCTCAGTTGCGCGCTGTACCCCCTGATAGCTAAAATCATCGATGGCCCCGATCACACGATATTGCGTTCCGCCTTTCCTCCCTTCGACCAGGATTTGGCCTTCGGCGGTGGAAAAACCCAGTTGGTCCATGGCAGTTTTGTTCAGAACTACCGTGTTTTTTAAGCTGGTTGGATCTTGATCGAATCCGTGCCCACTCAATAAATCAATTCCCAGCGTTTTAAAATAATCCTTGCCAACGTATGATTTCCGGAGCGCAATATCCGGTAAAATACTTTCGCCAATGGGATAAAAAGTGTTGTAGTTTTCATCATAATCCCCGGGGACACTCCCTGTAAAATTAACGGAGGAGATGAAAGGGCTATCCAATAGTTCCTTGGAAATCACATCAAGTTTTCTAGAGGCGACCTCACTATCCTTATGCTTCCAAAAATCGGTTTGGGCAACAATGACATTCTCGTTATCAAACTTCGGGTTTTTGTCGATCATAAAGTCGATTTGCCTCCTAACGGTAATGGTTCCGGAAATCAAAACAATTGCGATTACAAATTGTACGATGACCGAGGAGTGTTTGGCAAAACCGGATTTGTTCGTTGCCGTGATTTTCCCTTGGAGGTTCTCAATCAATTTGCTTCTTGACCACAACACGGAAGGCACCATACCGGAAAATAGTCCCGTAAAAATCCAAAGGCCGAGAAGTAACGCGCCTAAAAAATAGGGGTTTAGGGATTGAAGTGCCAACTCCATACCAAACAGCGAATTGAACGTAGGAAGTAAAATTGCGTTAAAAAGAACCAGGCCAAGAAGTAATGCCATAAATCCCGTAGCCAGGGACTCGACCATAATTTGTTTTACAATGTGCTTTTTTAAGGCACCATGTACCTTTTTAACGCCAATTTCACGAGTTCTTGACAACGCATTTACTATGGTTAAATTGATAAAATTTACAAGGGCTATACTGAGAATACCCACGGCGATTATGGCCAAAATAATAATCAATGTTTGGTTGGATTCTTCGGCAGCATGGTATTCAGAAAAAGGAATCAAATCTATTTTGGTATTGTTTTCCCCAGCAGGAAGGAAATTTGCCTTAACAATATTGTCCAGCTTACTCCCAATTTGCGACGGAAGCACCCCATTTTGAAGTACCACATAAGTCTCTGAAAAGGTATTGTACCAATCATGGACATCTTTGATCCAAGGCGAGATGGTCCCTCCGGTTTCATAAGAAGTTACGATGTCAAATGTTACGGAGGAGTTCCCAGGAATATCAACAACCCCGGTAATGGTAAAAAAAACATCGTCAAAACCAACTTGCAATTGCTTGCCCAAAGCAGAGGTAGTGCCAAAATATTTGGAGGCGAAGGGAGCACTGATGACCGCGCTGTATTTTTCCTCAAGAACACCGTTGGCCCCACCCTCTTTAAAAGGAAAACTAAAAACGGAAAAGAATCCCTTATCCACATAAAAAACATTCTCTAAGAATGCATTGTCGCCATAACTTAAACGATGACCATCCCAATCAAAAATTCGGGTTCCGTTGACAATTTCTGGAATTTCTTGCTGCATTTGTGGTAACAGAAGCCCTTTTGTGGCGGTGCTTGTCCCCTCCTCATACACTTCTTGGATTCTATAGATATTGGAAAGGTTTGTGTTAAAGTGATTGTAGGTCAAATCATTGTATACGTAGATGACCAAGACCAGGAAGGAGGCTATTCCCACGCTAAGTCCAATAACATTGATACAAAAGGTGCCTTTATTGCGGTTACTATTCCTAAAGAAGAGTTTTAGATTGTGTTTTAACATGGTTTTGGCGTTTTAATGGTTACTCTGTCCTTAAGCTTTCCACTGGGTTTTGTGCGGCCGCCTTAAAACTTTGCCAGCTTACGGTCACAAGGGCAATCACCAATGCCAGAAATCCGGATAGGGCAAAAACCCACCAACTCATACTTGTTTTGTAGGCAAAACCATTCAACCATTGATTCATGGCATACCATGAAACGGGTATGGCCATGGCAAATGCAAGACCGATCCATTTTACAAAATCCGTATTCAGTAACGCAAGGATCTGGAGTATTGTCGCACCATTTACTTTTCGTACCCCGATTTCCTTTTTTCGTCGTACAACGGTATAGGAAGTAAGTCCAAAAAGACCCATGGATGCAATTAAAATGGATAAAACCGTAAAAATCTGGAATGCGGTGCCAAAGGTTTTGTCCTCCTTGTATTGCGCTTCAAAGTTTTGGTCGAGAAACGTATAATTAAAAGTGCTTTCCGGGAATATTTTCTTCCAGGTACCTTCAATTTGGACCATGGCCTGTTCCATACCACCGGAAGCTAGTGCCTTCTGATCTAGTTTTACAAGAATGTTGTTGGAGCTGGGAGCGTATCGTAAAATTATGGGTTCAATACCTGTTTTCAATCCAAAATGATGATAATCCTTAAGTACCCCAGTAATAGTCCAATCCTGGTCCCAAAATCGTACGGTTTTTCCAATGGCTTCATCCATCTCGGATATGCCCATGTATTGGACAAATCTTTCGTTCATGACAATTTCATTGCTGTAACCGCGTGAGGTTTCCTTAAAAGGCCCTCCCGCGACAAAGGTGAAATCCATTAATTCAAAAAAAGTAGGGCTAACGGAATAATTGTAGGTAATCCTTTTTTCATCCCTTGTTCCGTTGGGGAAGGTGATTCCGGCACTGGAGCCCAAGTCTTCGTACCTGCCTCCTGGAAAGGTATTTGCCGTTGCCGTTTGTTCCACAAAGGGAATGGCACGCAATTCATCCTTGAAGGCCCTTATCCCCTGTACAAGGGTGGAATCGGAATCCGATCCCAAATTAAGTACTTGCCAATGCAGGGCGACCACTTGTTCCAAATCTGCACCGATGGGCCGGTCCTTTAAAAACAAGATTTGTTTATTGACCATGAGGGTCCCCACCAGTAGGATAATGGTGGCGAAGAACTGTCCTACAATAAGTCCTTTTCGCACCTTAAGGCCAACAGGGGAGGTGTTGACCTTTCCCTTTAAGGTGTTGGCAGGGGTATACCTACTCAATATAAAGGAAGGATATAGTCCCGAAACCAGGGAACCTAAGCATACAAGACCAAAAATGGGGAGCATTTGGTCAATATTGGAAATTCCCAAAGACAAATCCTTACCAATAAAAGTATTGAAGGAAGGCAACGCTATAAAAACAATGCCAATGGCCACGAGGACCGCTATACCGTTCAATAAAAAGGACTCCAATAGGGATTGAAATACAATTTGTGGCTTTTGGGCACCGGCGACTTTTCGGACTCCGGTCTCTTTGGCCCGTTCGAGCGATTTGGCGGTCGAAAGATTGATATAGTTCAACCAGGAGAGCACCATGATGATTACCCCGATTATAAATAAAAACCGTACTCTTTGGATACTCCCATTGGCCTCTGCCTCATAGGGTTTATTGGAGTATAGGTGGATATCTTCCAAAGGTTCAATGTTATGCCGCTCGTAGGGCAATGCCTCAATCTTGAAATCCTTTATTTTTTGTTGTAACAATGCCGTATTCGTATTGGAATCGGTGCTGAAATAGGTATAATATACATTTTGAGTCCATGTCCGTTCCCAATCCCCTTCAAAAACCTCCCAAGCACGAAAGGTGCTAAACGAGATCAAAAAATCATTCTTTATATGGGTATTTCGATGGGTTTCCTCAAGGATTCCGGTAACGGTAAAAATCGGACTGTAACTATCATTAAGTTTCAGGGATTTGCCCATTGGGTTTTCGGAACCAAAAACTTTATGGGCCAAGGCTTCCGTGAGTACTATGGAGTAAGGTTCATCCAAGGCAGTAGCAACATCGCCTTGTTTTAACTGGGAATGGAAGATTTTGAAATAGGAGGGATCGGCCAAAGATCCTTTGGTGTGCTCAAAAACCTGATTTCCGTGGAGCAATAAAACCCCATTTACATAGCGAAACCGAAGAAAATCCTTGATTTCAGGAAACTCATCCTTTAAGGTGGGTCCTGTAACGATATAGGTATTGGCATCACCAGCAACCCATTTACCCCCCTCCTGATAGTCCATGTAGGCCCGATATACATTTTCGGAGCCTTCAAAGGTATCATAGCTCTTTTCATGGTCCACATAGAGCATGATCAATACAAAGGAGGCCACACCAATGGAAAGCCCAAGAATATTGATGAGGGAGTATAGCTTGTTTTTGAAAAGGTATCTCGTTGCGATTTTTAAAAAAAGCGTATACATGGGTTGTGTTTTGAAATTGGGTAACACCTTCGGTGTATTCGTGTAGTTCGATTTTCATGCCAAAACACAAGGTCCTGATATACAGCTATATGTAACTAGTCACACCATTGATAGTGTAAAATTATTTTACAGATTCTGTATAATATATTTACACTGGGCCGTTAAAGGGAAGGGCTTGAAACCCATACTTCCCTTTTTGTCCGATAATTAACGGCAACTACCTATCCCAATGCTACTTTAAAAATGCACCCCCGTTTTTGATGGATTACTCGGCCCGCAGACTCTTCACGGGATTTACCACGGCAGCCCTGATGCTTTGATAGCCCACCGTAAGAACGGCAATGGCAATGGCCAAAAATGCGGCCAGGAGCAACATCCACCATTGAACTTCGATGCGATAGGAAAAGTCTTGGAGCCATTTGTCCATGGCGTACCACCCAATAGGCAGGGAAATAACAATTGCCCAGCCCACCATTTTCAAGAAATCCGTGGTCAAGCGATACGATATTTGACTTATACTGGCCCCCAAAACTTTGCGTATTCCAATTTCTTTGGTCCTTCTTTGGGCATTAAAAGTGGCCAATCCAAACAGTCCCAGACAGGCAATGAGTATGGAAAGGACGGTGAAAACCGAAAATATTTGTCCCAATCGCTGCTCTGCATCGTAACTGTCGTTAAAGGAGTCATCCAAAAAATAATAGTTGAAAGGTTGTCCAGGGGCTATGGTGTTCCAAATTCCCTCAATGGCAGACACTGTTGCGGTAACCTCCTGGGTTCCCATTTTTATGGCCAAAGATCCAGGGAACCGTCCAATGCCCAAACAGAGGGCCTCAATATTCTTCCGCATGGAATCATAGTGGAAATTCCTGACTACCCCAATAATGGTCTGGTAGGTAATATCTTCCTCACTCGCCCCCAAATCCGATGAGATGCGTAGTCCAATAGCATTTTCCGCACTCACGTTCAGTGTTTTGAGTGTGGCCTCGTTAATGATTACGGCACTGGAATCCGTCGGAATACGAACGTCAAAATCCCTGCCTGCAATCAGTTCCAGGCCCAAGGTAGAAAGGTAATCATGGTCTACCCTCCAGTTTTCCATGTTTATGGCATCTTCCTGGTTGTTGGCGCCCTCTTTAAAGAAGGTTTGACCCGTTCTTGCGGAAGGGGTGGGCAAAAAACTACTGAGGGTGGCACTTTGTACCTGCCCCAAACGCAGGACCTCACGCTTCAAGGACTGTTCTTGGCCGTTTGCATTGTTTATATCCTCCAACACCAGGATTTGTGCTTTGTCATAGCCCAGTTCCTTACTTTGGATAAAGTTCAATTGCTGATAAACCACTACGGTGGCCACAATTAAAAGGATGGATATGGCAAACTGAAAAACAACGAGCGAGTTGCGTACTTTACTTCCACCGACATCGGAAAGCCCGCTCCCCTTCAGTACCTTGACCGGAATAAATCTGGACATAAAAAATGCAGGATAGGTTCCCGATAGGACACCCACCACTAAGGTGGCACCTATTAAAATGGCCCAGAACATGGGGTTTTGAAAAGGAATGGAAATGGCCTTGTCCGCCAAGTCATTGAATAGGGGCAACACCAAAAAAGCGACACCCACGGCAAGTAGCAGGGAAAGAAAGCAGATGAATCCGGATTCTGTAAGGAATTGGCGAACCAAATCCGATTTGTCGGAACCCAAGGTCTTGCGTACCCCAACCTCTTTGGCACGTTTCAAGGAATAGGCCGTGGAGAGGTTCATGAAGTTGACAACGGCCAGGACCACAAGGAAAATGGCGACAAACGAAAGAATATAAATGTTTTGGAGGCTTCCATTGGCGCTAAGTTCGGTTTTCATATTGGACTGCAAATGAATATCCGTAAGGGGCATGGCGCTGTAATTGATAAAATTTCCGGAAGCGCGGAATGAAGCTTCGGTCATACCGGGATAATAATCCTGTATCCACGGAATCAAATAACGCCCGAGCAAAGAGTCCAACCCTTCTTGAAAGGCGGCCATATCTGCTGTGGGCACCATTTTCACAAAAGTGTAATAGTTAAGACTGCCCCAATGACCGATCTGTGCAAATTGAAAACTGGGCATGGAAATAAAGACGGTATGGTCCCTTAGCAGGGAATTCTTAGGCATGTCCTCCATAACACCGGTTACCCTAAAGGTTCCTAGATTGTTAAGTACCATCTCCTGGCCAACGGCATTGTTTACCCCAAAATGCTTTTCGGCCGCCGTTCGGGTGAGTACCAATGTATTGGGCTCCGTCAGTGCTGTAGTTACATCACCGTCCAAAAACGCAAGCCCAAACATTTTAAAGAAGGTAGAATCCACAAAGGCACTGTTCAGTTCCTTTACATTGCTGGTTACATTTGCCTTTCTGATCAACACACTCCCTTGGTCCCTAATACGTATTGCCAGCTCCACCTGGGGATAGTCCCGCATCAGGGTTTCTGCCATGGGTTCGGGTGATTCGCCAAGCTGCTCCGGCAGACCACCGAATTTCACATCCGCATTGATTCGATAAATGCGGTCCGCATCCGCAAACATTTTGTCGTAGCTCAGTTCATCATTGATGTAAAGGGCAATAAGCAAGGCCCCAGCCATACCAATGGCCAGACCAAACGTGTTGAGAAAGGTAAAAAAGGGCTGCTTTTTTAAGCTTCTCCAAGCGATTTTTAAATGATTTTTAAACATGATTGTTTGTTTTTGGCCCTTAGACCATGCTAAGGGCAGATTGATGATTTATTCCGTTCGTAAACTTTCCACTGGATTGGTCATCGCCGCTTTTATCGATTTAAAACCAACGGTCAACATTGCTATTGCAATTACCAAAATTCCCGCAAATCCAAAGACCCGCCAGGGCATGTCGATTCGATATTCGTAGCTGGTAAGCCATTTATCCATAAAATACCAAGCAATAGGACAACCAATGACAATGCCCAAGACCACCGATCTCAGAAAATCCTTTACCAAAAGACGGGTAATCTTACTGGCCGAAGCACCGAGTACTTTTCGTATTCCGATTTCCTTTTCCCTTTGTTGGGCCGAAAAGATGACCAGGCCGAATAGCCCTAAACATGAAATGAATATCGCCATCAGTGAAAAGTATTGGGAGAGCTTATGGAATATGGTTTCACTTTTGTACATGGCATTGTACCACGCATCGGTAAAGACATAGTCGAAAGGAACTTCCGGAAGTGTTTCGGTATACAACTTTTCCAAAGCTTCTACCGTTTCAATCGTATTTGTAGGACTGATCCGTGCCAAAACGGCTCCCTTGTTCAAATATTCCCCATTGCGAATAACCAAGGGGGGAATCGCGGTTTTTACCGTATTTATTGGAAAATCCTTCATTACCCCGACAATGGTACCTTCCCTGCCCCACATGGTCAAGGGTTGGCCTATGGGGTCTTCAAGTCCCATTATTCCCAAGGCGGTCTCATTGATGATATAGCCTGAATTGTCGGCCATACTTTTATCGGAAAAATCGGTTCCCATAAGCATTTCCGTGCCCCAGGCTTTGGCAAAATCGGACCCAACATCCATACTCATGAATACGGTTGGGTCATTGTCGGGTTTACCCGCCCATTGTACATCATCAAAGCCATTTGAAAACTGCATGGGTCCTACATTGGAAATCGACATATGCTCCACTCCGGGAAGTTGTAAAGCCCTTTCCTTTAGGCCAGCAAAAGTACGTGTGGAATCCCCTTGAAATGCAAAAACAAAAACATTGTGACGGTCAAAACCGAGTTTTTCATTCTGTATATAATCGATTTGACGTGATGTAATCAGCATTCCCGAAATCAGGATGATGGTCAGGGCAAATTGAAAAACGACCAGGCCCTTCCGAATCCATTGCGAACCGGCATTGGCGTTTTTGTTGTTTTTGAATAGATAGATCGCTTTAAAGGAAGACAGTACAAATGCGGGATAACTACCCGAAACAATTCCTGTCAAAAGGGAAATCCCCAAAATACCCAACCAGGATAAAGGAGAGAGGCTGGCAAGACTTAAATCCTTTCCCAAAAGCGCATTGAATGTAGGCATTGCCAATGCTATCAATACGAGCGATAAAATTGTACTAACGAAGGAGAGTAAAAGGGCTTCTCCTAAAAATTGGAACATCAAACTTCCTTTTTTGGCCCCCAAGTGTTTCCTAATTCCCACTTCCTTGGCTCGTTTCAAGGAACCGGCGGAAGCCAGGTTCATAAAGTTGATACAGGCAATCAGCAAAATGAAAAAGGCTATAAAACCAAAGATGCGGACATTATCAATATGACCACCGGAAATACTACCGTTCTTAAAATTGTTGTTCAGATAGCTCTCCCCAAAAGGCTGTAGCCCCAATTCCACTGTAAAATTATCATCTTCTTCCGCCCTATATGGGGTTAGAAAATCCTTGATTTTGGCATTTACGGCCATAGTGTTCGAATTTTCCCTGAGCATTATAAAAGTCGCTGGGCCACTATTGGTAATATCGGGTGCCCATCCGTTTTCTTCCAGGAAAATATCCCAATGCAGGAAAAAATCACTTTTTTTGGAAGTGTCGGGGCTGGCATCCCTAAGCACCGCAGATACGTTCAACGGGCGGCTATTGTCATAAGAAATCGATTTACCAATGGCATTTTCGGGACTTCCAAAAAAAAGCCGTGCCATTTCTTCCGAGACGGCGATGTTATCCGGGGAATTTAGTACGGACGCAACAGTACCTTCCAAGAAGTGGTACGAAAACATATCAAAATAATCCTCCCCAACAAAAACCCCTTCTTGTTTAAAGACGTTACCATTGTAGGCAAACGTTTTGGCACCTTTCCAACTCATTGGGGAAGCTTTCTCAATTTCGGGAATTTTATTTTTCAACTCCCTATAAAGTACCGCTGGAGTAAAATACCCTGCATCTACCCTACCTTCGAAAATCTGCTTTTGGTAAACGGAATACAATCGATCTATGTTTTCGTGGTAGTTATCCATGGTGAGTTCATTGCCTATCCATAGATATATGAGGAGGCTGCACAAAAGACCAGTGGCCAGGCCTGTAATGTTCAACAGGGAAAAGACCTTGTTTTTCACAATATTCCTCCAGGCGATTTTCAAATGGTTTTTAAACATGATTTTTCGTTTTTTGGGGTTATTCTCTTTGTAAAACCTCTATGGGGTTGGTAGTAGCGGCCTTAAAGCTTTGCCAACCAACGGTCAGTAAGGCAATGGCCATGGTGCTAATTCCGGCAAAGGCAAATACCCACCAGCCAATATTGGTCTTGTAGGCAAAACCCTCCAACCATTTGTCCATGGCCCACCATCCAATGGGAATGGCGATTACCACGGCCACAAGAACGAGTTTTAGAAAACCGGAGGTGAGCAGGTTTACAATTCCTGTAACGGAAGAGCCCAATACCTTGCGTATGCCAATTTCATGAAGCCGCTGGGTAGCGGTAAAGGCCGTTATCCCCAGCAACCCCAAACAGGCAATGATAATTGCAATGATGGAGAAATATTGGAACAACGTACTTAAGAGATACTCCCTTTGGTACAGTCGGTCAAAGGCATCGTTCAGGAAGAAGTACTCAAAAGGCCTATCGGGAGCAAATTCCTTAAAATTCGCCTCAACCGAAGCTATGGCAGAAGGAACGTCCGATTGGGACACTTGAATCAAGACATTGTCTATAAAATAACTTCTTGGGGAAACGGTAAGAAGTAATGGCTGGATTTTGTCATGCAGTGACTGCATATGAAAATCTTTGACGATACCGATCAAACGTCCTTCTTTGGAACCTGATGATCCTACCCCAACCATGGATAATTTCACGTTCTGCAGATCATCGATCCCAAATTTTGCTGCGGCCGCTTCATTCATGACAAAGGCCATTGTGGAATCGGTTCCGCGTTCAATGGAAAAACCACGTCCCTTTACCATGGTCATGTCCAGCGTGTTTACGATGTTTTCATCAACCAGAAGGGTATTTGCATGGGCTTTGGTCACCAATCCATTGTTGTTGATTGACGTTTCAAAATCATAAAAACCCTTTTCCCAAGGCAGATTGGAAATCGCAGAAACCGATTGAATTTCAGGGGATTGCAATAATTTTTCCTTAAAGGCATCAAATCTATTCTGAATGGTGCCATCCCGAACTGGAACCACAAGGATCTGATCTTGCTGAATACCCAAATTCTTATTTTTTATGTAATGCATTTGGGATTGCATGATGACCGTGGCAATGATTAAAGTGACCGCAACGACAAACTGCAATACCAGTAAGGAGGATTGGACGGAAGCGGATTTTTTTCCTTTGAACATGGACGACCCCCTACTTTTCAAAAAGGCGATCAACCGAAATCTGGAAATGATGATCAAAGGGATAAACGAGATGAAAATACCAATGAGCAACAATAATCCCACCAAATAAAAAATGACCCCGCTGGAAAAGACCGAAGACAAGAGGAGCTGTGTCTTCATCAGGGTATTGAACCAAGGAAGGATAAGTACCCCATACAGTAATGCCAAGACCAATGAGATAAAAAGAAAAGAAAGGCTTTCCAGCAGCAATTGTTTCCATATGCCACTGTTATTGGCCCCTAAAACTTTTTGGATGCCCACTGATTTTAAATGCAATACGATTTTGGTGAGAAACAGGTTTACAAAATTAAAGGCGGCCACAAAGAGTATGACGACCCCAACACCTATAAATAGAAAAAGAACATTTCGGTTAATGGTGGGCTGCAACTCATTTTCCAGACTGGAGAAATGGACTGAGGTAAATTCCTGGATAGCATGTGTTCTTGTATCCACTATGTTTTCCGGAATGAACTCTTTTTCAATGTTTTGGATATACTGTACCGTCTCATTTAGATCGACCTTGGAGTTAAGTTGCACAAAACTATATACTGGGGGATAGTGCCAAGTGCTATTGGGATTGGCTATCCAGGGTCCCCAGAGATCCTCTGCAGCGGCCATGGGAACGATAAAATCAAATTTTAGGCTCGATTGATCAATGGGATCCTTAAACACACCTGCCACTTTGAACACAAAACTTTTTTCCACTCTTAGCAATTGGCCCAAGGCGTCTTTTTCACCAAAATATTTTTTCGCCATACTTTCGGTGATCAATATATTGTCAGGAGCAGCTAAAGCAGATGCCCTATCTCCCTGGACCAGGGGAAAGGAAAAGACATCCAAAAAAGCAGGGTCTGCATAAAAGAAATTGGCCTCTTGGAAAATAGTTATGCCCTCATCATCGCTTATGCTGACATTCTGTGGTAACATACGGACGGTTTCCACTATGGAAGACAACTTGGTTTCCAGTAGTGGGGCATAGGGCAAGAAGGAATTGGCATAATTTCTGGTAATGCCATCTTCGGTAGTTTCGTGGGTGGTAATCCTGTAAATCTTATCTACGTCCCCGTGGAAGGTGTCGTATGACAATTCATTATCAACAAATAAAAAAATGACCAAACAACAGGCAATGGCCATGGAAAGCCCAAAGAGGTTGATAAGGGTATTCATCCGGTCCCTTTTGGCCCGGCGCAAAATGGTTTTGAAATAATTCTTGAGCATTACTGTTTTTTAAAGGTTTATTCTGTCCGTAAACTTTTCACCGGATTTTGTTTTGCAGCCTTAATGGCTTGAAAACTAACCGTGAATACTGTTATTCCCATGGCTCCCAACATGGCCAGTGCGAAAATCCACCACTTTAGGACAACCCGATAGGAATACTCCTGTAACCACCCGCTCATGAGGTAATAGGCAATGGGCACGGCGATAAAACAGGAGAGGATCACCAATTTTAGAAAGTCCTTGGAAAGCATGTTCCATACGTTGAGAACAGAGGCCCCCAATACTTTGCGAACACCAATTTCCTTGGTACGTTGCTCGGCAACAAAAGAGGTCAGGCCCAATAACCCCAAACAACTGATCAAGATGGCCAATGCCGTAAAGATTCCTGAAAGGGTTCCGATGCGCTGTTCAGCATTGAACTTTTTGGCATATTCCTGGTCCACAAAATCATACTGAAAGGGAATGGCCGGAAAGTGTTTGTTGAACACACCTTCAATGGTAGTGAGGCTTTCCTCAACACTTTGGTTTGGATTGAGCCGTAGATAATAGTAATTGACAATTCCAAACCGGTTGTAAACATATATTCCTTGTAGAACGGGTTCATAAGGTGAGCGGGAAACCACATCTTCTATGACCCCTATGATCTTAAGCGGTGGTCCAGGGTTTTCTATGGCACTGTCCTTTAGTAGTTTCCCAACAGGGTCTTTCAATCCCATATAGTTTACCGCAGATTCGTTGATAAGCACCCCTAAAGAGTCAGAAGCCCTATCCCTTGAAAAGTCCCTGCCTTGAACAATATTCAGTTTCAGGGTTTTGGCATATTCAGGGGATATTGCGGTCCAGGCCAAGCTTTCCTGGAAGTCCGAGGGTTTTCCTTCCCAATCAAATCCACCTTGGACAGACCAGATATCAGTTACGGGAGCAGAAGCAGTGGCCATGGAGGTGACCGCCCCTGAGTTAATGAACTCCTCACGCATTAAATCGGTTTTTTCAACAAAGTCGGCGCTAAAAGCAGGTATTTGGATGAGGCCTTCCTTATCATATCCAATGGGACGGTTTTGTGCGTGGTTGATCTGTTGAAAGACAATGACGGTGCCTATAATAAACACGACGGAAACCGTGAACTGTAATACCACCAAAGCCCTTCTGGGCAAGCTGGCATATTTACCGGCCTTGAAGGTCCCTTTTAAAACACTCACGGGCCTAAAGGACGATAAATACAGGGCTGGATAACTACCTGCCAAAAGGGTCGTGAACAGGATAAACAGAAAAGAAGCAATCCAGAACCGGAATTCGCCCCACGGAAATGCCATTTGTTTTTGGGCAATTTGGTTAAAACCGTTAAGGGAAAGATTGATAATGATCATGGCCAATACAAAGGCGAACAGGGTGACCAAAAAGGATTCGATCAAAAATTGGGAAATCAACTGGGGCCGTTGTGAACCTATGGACTTGCGAATGCCCACTTCCAATGCCCGTTTTTCAGACCGGGCCGTGCTCAAGTTCATGAAATTGATACAGGCCAAAAGGAGCACAAACGCTCCAATGATTCCAAAAAGCCATACGTAGGTAATACGGCCACCTACCTGCTGACCTTGCTCAAAGTTGCTCCTCAGGTGCCAATCGTTCATCGGCAACAAAAAAAGCTTTGGGTCGAATTCCGCCAGATCTTCATCGGCGTCCTTAACAATAGTTGCAATGGAGTTCGTAACGGCCTGCATGGTGGTGTTGTCCGCGATTTGTACAAAAAGCTGAAAGGAGTTCCGGCCCCAGATGTCAAGACTGGACCGGACCCATTCATTGGTGCTGGCATAATGCCCCCAGGGCATTAGAAAATTGAGCTCTCTAAATGAAGTAGTAAAGGGAAGGTCCTCATAAACGGCGGTAACCATCATGTCATGGGTATTGTCCACGTTGATTACTTTTCCAATGGGGTTTTCCTTGCCAAAAAGTGCATCTGCGGTAGATGCATTGAGCATTATGGAATTGATTTCATCCAGGCCATCCCTTTCCCCCTTGATAATGTTAAGATTTAGGAGTTCGGGAGCCCCGGATGCCATGAAGTTACCGTTGCGGGCAATTTTGTTCCCTTCATATTCCAGGAATTGTTGCATGGTCCATGATGCTATGACCACATGCTCAAAATTATCACCATAATCCCGGCGTAGCGCCTGCTCCAGTGGAAGGGGGGTAAACGCGTTGGTGCTGGTGTTGCCATTCTGTGTTATGGACCGATACACCTGGGCAATTCTATCCTTATGGATGAAATAATCGTTCTGTGAAAACTCGTCCTCTATCCAAAGGCCTATTAGGACCGCCAAGGCCATTCCCAAAGCCAGCCCCCCAATATTTATGATGGTAAACCCTTTGTTTTTGAGCAAATTTCGAAAAGCAATTTTCAAATGGTTTCTAAACATGACCCCTCTTTTTTTGGTTATTCCGTACGCAAACTTTTCACAGGGTTTTGCTTAGCCGCCCTAATGGCCTGAAAACTGACCGTAAGTACCGTGATTCCCATGGCGCCCAACATGGCCAGGGCAAAAATCCACCACTTAAGAATCACCCGATAGGGATATTCCTGTAGCCAACCGTTCATCACATAATACGCAATGGGTACGGCAATAAAACAGGAGATGATCACCAATTTTAGAAAGTCCTTGGAAAGCATGTTCCAAACATTGAATACGGTAGCGCCCAGGACTTTTCGTACCCCAATTTCCTTGGTGCGCTGTTCCGCCACAAAAGAGGTCAACCCAAACAATCCCAAACAGCTGATCAAAATGGCCAGGGCCGTAAATATCCCGGAAAGGCTTCCAACGCGCTCTTCGGCGGCGAATTTTTGACCATATTCCTCATCCACAAATTCGTATTCAAAAGGAATATCGGGGAAATGTTGTTTGAACACCCGTTCAATCACGGCTATGTTTTGTCCAGCACTTTGTTTGGGGTTAAGCCTTAAATTGTAATAGCTGAAATTGTTGTGCCTATCATAAACATAAATGCCCTGTTTTACGGGTTCATAAGGCGATTGGGCAATCATGTCCTCAACCACACCAATAATCTTCATGGGAGGGTCGGGGTCTTCTTCGTCATCATCCTTCAAGAATTTTCCAACAGGGTTTTCCATGCCCAGATATTTCTTGGCCGTAGCATTGATCAGTACCCCCAGGGAATCAGAGGCAAAGTCCCTTGAAAAATCCCTTCCTTCCAGAATTTTGAGGTTCAGGGTCTTGGCATAATCAACGGAAACCTCGGTCCAGGCCAGATCCTCTTGAAAACCGTCTGGCTTGCCTTCCCAGGTAAAACCACTTCTGTTGGACCATATTCGTGTTGTGGGGCTGCTTGATGTGGCCATTTGGACCACAGCACCCGATTTTATGAACTCACTTCGCATCAGTTCCGTTTTGTCCTCAAAGTCCTGTGCAAAAGTGGGCACTTGGATCAGGCCTTCCTTATCATAACCTATGGGCCTATTTTTGGCATGGTTGATCTGTTGCATTACGATAAACGTTCCAATAATAAAAGCCACGGAAACCGTAAACTGCAAAACAACCAGTATTTTCCTGGGCAACCCGGCATATCGCCCCGCTTTAAAAGTTCCCTTTAATACGTCCACAGGCCTAAAGGAGGACAAATAGAGTGCAGGGTAGCTACCGGCCAAGAGGGCGGTAAAAAGAATAAAAACCAGGGAAACCAACCAAAAATTTGAGCTGCTCCATGGAAAGGTGATTTCCTTTCGCGCGAGCTCATTGAATCCATTTAAGGACAGCAATACAATAGCTATGGCAATGACATATGCAAAAAGGACAACCAAGAAGGATTCACTTAGGAACTGATAGATCAACTGCCCTTTTTGGGAACCAATGGATTTGCGGATACCCACTTCCTTGGCCCTTTTCTCGGAACGCGCAGTGCTGAGGTTCATAAAGTTGATACAGGCCAGGATCAAAACAAAAGTCCCAATAATTCCAAATAGCCAAACATAACGGATGCGGCCACCTGTTTGAACCCCATCTTCAAAATTGCCCCGCAAATACCAATCTTCCATAGGGAGAAGAAATATTCTGGGGTTGTATTGCACGACGTCCTCATCCGCATTCTTTTTTACATCAATAATGGTATTGGTCACACGTTCAAATGTGGTGTTGTCCGCGATTTGCACAAACATTTGAAAGGAGTTGTTCTGCCAGTTGTCCTGGGAGTTCTGTATCCATTCCGCATTGGCCACATAGTGTTCCCAGGGAATGATATAGTCCGTATCATTAAAGGAGTTGTTGTAGGGAATATCCTGGTAAACGGCCGTTACCATGAGATCATACTGATTGCTGATCTTTAATACCTTGCCAATGGGTTCCCCCTCTCCAAAAAAGGCCTGGGCCAAAGACTCCGAGATCATAATGGAATTGATTTGTTGCAATCCCTTTTCATCCCCTTTAACAATTTCCAGGTTCAACAGTTCCGGAGCGTTGGGCTGCATATAATTTCCAGTCCGCGAAAGGCTTTTTTCTCCATATTTTACATAGTTGGTCTGTGTCCAGGAACACATCATAATTTGCTTGAAGTTATCTCCAAAACCTTCCCTTAAGGCAGGTTCCAAGGGCTGGGGAATGGCCGGGCCGGTACCTGTCCTACCATTAAAGGTTTGGGATTGGAAGATTTGGGCAATCTTGTCCTTGTTCTTAAAATAGCGGTTATAGGTGAGCTCGTCGTTCATCCATAGGCCAATGATCAAGGTAACGGCCATACCCAAAGCAAGCCCCCCAATATTAATGGCCGAATACCCTTTATTCTTTAAAAGGTTCCTCCAGGCAATTTTTAAATAGTTTTTAAACATGATTTTTCGTTTTTTGATTATTCTGTGCGCAAACTTTCCACTGGGTTTTTTATGGCCACTTTTATGGTTTGATAGCTTATGGTGAACAGTGTAAGTGCCAATACCGTCACTATTGAAATGGCAAAGTACCACCAGTGTATTTCGGTTCTATAGGTATATCCTTGTAACCATTGCTCCATAAAGTACCAGGCAATGGGTATGGCTATGATACCGGCAATGAGGATCAATTTGAGGAAATCCATTGAAAACAAGGTAAGAATGTCCGTGATATCGCTGCCCAGGACTTTTCTGATACCCACTTCTTTTTTCCGTTGCCCCACAAAGAACAATATGAGTCCATACAGCCCCATACACCCTATAAAAATGGCCAGACCGGAGAATACCTTGGACAGCGACAGATAGCGTTGTTCGGTCTCGTACTGTTCGGCCACCCGCTCATCCAAAAAGCGATAGTCGAAAATGTGGTTGGAAAAGGTTTGTGACCATTCCCTTTCCAGTTGCTCCAATGTGGCTTTGGTATTTAGATGGTTGATTTTAACACCCAACTCATTGTACCAGATTACATTTGGTGCAATGAATACGGGTTTTATTTCATCGGTAAAGCTGCTATCGTGAAAATCCTTTACTACTCCTACAATGGCGGCTTCAATACGCTCTCCGTTCACAGCCAGGGTTTTGCCCAATAATTCCTCCGCTGAAGCCACCCCTACTTTTTCCAGGAACTTTTCATTGACAAGCATTTCGGTAATGGAGTCGTTTTTAAAGAAGTTACGTCCAGCGGCCAGCGGGATGTTGAATGCGTTCAAGTAGTCTTCATCACCTGCCTTTATCGAAATACTGAAATCTTCCCGTTCCGGGCGATTGTTATATTTAACCGTGGTGTCCCAAAAGTTGTTCGATCCTCCAGGACTGGTCAAACAGCCCGAAACCTTCTGAACGCCCACTACTTGTTTCAACCGTTCCTTAAGGTCATAAAACTGTTCGGAGTCCATGGTTTCGGGGACTTCGAGCATCACAATGGACTCTTTATCAAAGCCTAAATCCGTCTTGGTAGCATATTCTATTTGTCTTGAAATTACCAAGGTGGCCACAATAAGGGAGATGGAGATGACAAACTGCGTCACCACCAAAACTTTTCGTGTCGTGGCACCTCCCGTATCGTTATGGTTAAGCTTCCCCTTAAGGGCCAAAATGGGCACTATTTTGGATAACAATAAGCCCGGATAGCTCCCGGACAGAAAGGAAACCATTAAGAGCAAGGCGAGCAAAAAGCCAAAAAACCGAAGGCTAACAAGATTGTCCAGGGTCAATTGTATTTCAAAGAGCGCATTGAAAGCTGGCAAAAAGAGAATGGCCATGATGATACCCAATACGGCGGCGAACAGACTAATAAGGAAGGTTTCGCTTAAAAACTGCCAAAACAATTGCTTCTTAAAACTGCCCAACACTTTGCGGATACCTATTTCCTTGGATCGGTAAAAGGCTTGGGCCGTTGAGATATTTATAAAATTGATACAGGCAATAGCGATCAAAAACAGCCCTATAATACCAAAAACGATCAAGAATACGGGATCCAGGCCCCCATACTCATAATTAAGGTGGATTTCCGACAATGGCTGCAGCTTATAGATATGCTTGTTCTTGCTGGTTGCCCTATGCTCTTTGGGAAGCTCCTCCAGGGCAGTTTCAATACTGGCGATGTCCTGATCGGGTTTTAAGCGTACAAAACACTGTAGGTTGGTAGTGATGCCCCCCCAACTTTCGCTGTGGGCAAACGCGGAATATTCCCTAAGGTTCTCAAAGGCAATAAAGATATCCGCATTCAGGAAAGAGGTGCTGGGGATGTCTTTTAAAACCCCGGTGATTTCTATGGTCTCGTCATTTTCCAAGACAAAGGTCCTACCCACAACTTCTGTACTTCCGTAAAGCTCAAGAGCTTCACTTTCAGTGATCACTGCGGTATTGGGCGCAGATAGGGAAATGGCATTGCTGCCGTTCAGCAGTGGAAAATTGAAGATTTTGAAAAAATCCTCCTCGGCAAACATCACATTTTTTTTGTATTTGTTGACCGCCCCGTTTTGTTCAACATCGAGAACCAAACCTTCCCTATCCACAATTTTGGCCACTTTTTCGGCATACGCATAGTTTTCTCGAAATACTTTTGCGAAAGCCGGGGGAACACTGGCAGAATAGCCAATATTGTCCATGTGCTCTTCGGTGGCCATCCTGTAGATACGATCTTGGTCGGGATGAAAATTATCAAAGGATAAATGGTAGCCCAAAAAAAGATAGATCAATATGGCGCTTCCAAAACCAATGGCAAGACCTAAAATATTAATGGTGGTGAAAACCTTTCTTTTGATTAGGTTTCTCCAGGCGATTTTTATATGGTTTCTGATCATGATGCTTTTTTTGACCCTTCGATCGTCCTCAGGGCAGGTTGATGATTTATTCTGTCCGTAAACTATTTATGGGATTGGCCAAGGCTGCTTTCATTGCCTGAAAGCTCACCGTAAACAATGCTATACTGATTGCAATTGAACCAGCGATTGCAAAAACCCATAAATCAATAGTAATGCGATAGGCAAAACCCTCCAGCCATTTTTGCATAAACCACCAAGCTAAGGGACCTGCAACAAAAAGGGCAATGATGACCAGGCTCATGAAATCCCTAGAGAGCAATCGAACTATTCCCGAAACGCTCGACCCCAACACTTTTCGCACCCCAATTTCTTTTTTGCGCTGCTCTGCGGTATATGCCGCGAGACCAAACAATCCCAAACAAGAAATAATAATGGATAGGATGGAAAATATTTTGGCAAGCTCACCTACCAACTCCTCGTTTTTGAACCTGGAATTGAACAATTCATTTTCAAAACGATATTCGAATGGGAAAGCGGGGTTATATTTTTTCAGAACATCCTCAATAGATGCCAGCGCATCGGTACTGGACGATTTGGGCCTTATATTGATATATAATGAGTTAGCATATTCAGCATTGTTAAAGAACATGACCGGCCCGGTTTTTCCATTGCCGTACATATCCCCATAGAGGTAGTCTTTTACTACACCTATTACATTATAGGGGGTGTTATTGCGCGTAATGGTTTTACCCAGAGCACTATTGTCCCCCATAAGGTTTGCAAAAGATTGCGTTATGATAACATTGGTGCTATCAACCATTCTATCATTATTGAATTGATGCCCTTCAAGCAGTTTTAGACCAACAGCACTTAAAAAGTTAGGACTTACGTATCTGAATCGAACGAGCACGTCCTCTGTATTGCTACCCCCTTGCCAAGTTAATCCCGAACCATTATTTCCACTGGACAGCATGTTTGTATTGGTCAATGCAACGTCGGTTACCATGCCCGAAGCAATCATCTCTTCCCTTATGGGATCAAACTTATCGATCATATCGCCACTTACTGCCACATTTAGTAAGTTCCCTTTGTCGTAGCCAACATCCCGGGTTCTTACATGTTGTATTTGCTGATAAATAATGGTACTGCATACAATAAAGATTATAGAAACTGTAAATTGTAGAACCACAAGACCTTTTCGGATATTGGCTGCATTACCCTGATTTTTACCCATGCCCTTAAGTACTTGGGCCGGCCTAAAAGAGGATAGGTAGAGAGCCGGATACCAGCCTGCCAAAAGACCGCATACCAAGGTGATGCCCAAAAGGGAAAGCACATGTATGGGATCAAATAGTTGTAACGCAATCTGTTTTTCCACCAAGGTGTTGAAAGAAGGCAACAAAACCAATAATAAAATGATACTTAATAGGGCAGAAATACCTGCTAAAATGATGGCCTCTACCATAAATTGCCCAATCAATCTTTTTTTGCCGGAACCCAATACCTTTCGTACCCCAACTTCACTTGCCCGTTTTCCGCTTCTTGCAGTTGAAAGGTTCATGAAATTGATGCAGGCGATCAATAGAATAATCAATGCAATGAATGCCAAAGACCTGACCAATTTAATTTTACCCCCGACTTTCTTTCCTCCCTCAAAATCAGACCGTAAATGCCAATCTTTAATGGAGTGAAGAAAAGCTTCTTTAGGGGTATCGTCCATATTGCCCATTTTTGAGGCAATCATTGATCTGACCTTGCCATCTACTTCTCCAAAATCTGAATTGGGGGCAAGTTCAACAAAGGTGTCGGCAAAGTAATTGCCATAGTCCCTTGTCCACCACATATCATCTTCCCCTAATTGAAAACGTTCAAATGGCAGCAGCCAATTAAAACCAAATGTAACGTTGGAAGGCAAATTCTTTATGACCCCCGTAACTGTAAAACTAAATTCGTTATTGATTTTTATTTCGCGGTCCACTATGTTTTTGTCGGAGCCAAAAAGCGCAAAGGCTGTTTCTTGGGTCAGAACAATCCCATCTGGTCTGGATAGGGCGTTGCCCATTTCTCCTTCCAAAAGGTTCAAACTGAAAATATCCAAAAAATCAGGTTGAACATATCTGCCATATCTGTTGATTCCATTTTCTCCATTTGCAAGCAAAACCTCTCCACCCCACGTCGTTGAAGACCGGACAATTTCAGGGATTTCTTCTTTTAAATCCTCCGCCAAAGGCCCAGGGGTGGAATAAAAGGTGTAAACTTCTCCTTCAAAAGTTTGATTGGTAGGCACTATGTAAATCAAATCTTGATTGGGGAAAACACCGTTATAGTTTACTTCATCCTCCACCCAAAGCAATATGAGACAGGCACAGGTAATTCCTATGGCCAGCCCAAAAATATTTAGGGCACTATACGCCTTGTTTTTCCAAAGGTTTCTCCAGGCGATTTTTACATAGTTTCTGATCATAATGCTTTTTTTTAACCCTTCGACCATCTCAGGGCAAGTTGATGATTTACTCTGTTCGTAAACTTTTTACAGGGTTTACCACGGCCGCTTTAAGGGCTTGAAAACTTACCGTCAATAGGGTAATGGCCAATGCTATGAATATGGCCACGGCAAAAATCCACCAACTTACTTCGGTTCGATACGCGTATTTTTCTATCCATGCCGTCATATAATAATATCCAATAGGAATGGCAACACCACATGAAATCAGTACCAATACCACAAAGTCTTTGGACAATAATTGCCACAGACTGTACACGGATGCACCCAATACCTTCCGAACACCGATTTCTTTGGTTCGCTGTTCCGCCACAAAGGAGGCAAGTCCAAAAATGCCAAGACAGCTTATGAAAATGGCCAAAAAGGCAAAAAAGCTGGCCAACCTTCCCGTGCGTTCTTCATTGACAAAATTTCTTGCGTATTCTTCGTCCAAAAAAGTATAGGAAAAAAGACTTTGTGAGTCATACTTGTTAAATGCGGTTTCTATATGGGCCAATGCTTCCCTGGTATTTCCGCCTTTGCGGATTTTGATGTTAATGAAGTTTAAGAAATTGCCATAGTGCAGAATAAACAGCATGGGACGTACTTGATCATAGGGTGACTGGGTCACCATATCCTTTATCACACCTACGATTTTATAATTTCCATTATCGCCCCATTTTACCATTTCCCCTACAGGATTTTTTAGCCCCATGTATTCCACTGCCGTTTCATTGACAATGAACGCAAGGGAATCACTTTTGAAGTCACGGGAAAAATTTCGGCCTTCCTTGAGCTCCCAATCCACCATTTCCCCATAATCGTGGGTGGCTCTCAATGTATTGAACTCTTCGCTCATATTGGGGTCTTTCCCTTTCCAGTCAAAACCGCTATTTGTGGTAAACGTTCCCGTGATCAGCACATCGGAAGCAGCCACTTCCTTAATATGGCTGGAACTCAATAGCTCATCTCGGAGGGTATCAAAATGGGTAATGATTTCCGAAGTGTTAATGGGAACATACAGCAATTGATCTCTGTCATAGCCCACAGGTCTATCTTTAACATGTTCTATTTGCCTGAAAATGGTAATGGTCCCAATAATCAATATCACGGAGATGGCAAACTGAAAAACGACCAATACCTTTCTTAGGCGTGCAGCACCCTGACCGCTGTTGAATGTACCTTTCAAAACTTTGACCGGATCAAAGGAAGAAAGATAAAAGGCCGGATAACTGCCGGAAATCAGGGCGGTAAGCAGCATGAACAGTACACATACCATCCAGAAGATGGGGTTGTCCCAGGGAATTTCCACGGTTTTGCCCGTAAGGTCGTTGAAGTAGGACTTTACAACTAATACCGAGACAAAAGCAACGATAAAGGCCAGGGCAACGACCAAAAAGGATTCGCACAGAAACTGGGCGATCAACTGATTTTTTATAGATCCTATGGTTTTTCGTATACCTACTTCCTTGGACCGTTTTACCGATTTGGCGGTACTCAAATTCATAAAGTTGATACAGGCCAGCAATAGAATAAAAAGGCCGATGATACCAAATAGCCAGACTCGCTCAATGGCTCCCCCCGTATTGACGCCATTCTCAAATTTTGAATACAGGTGCCATTTAGGCATAGGGTGCAGATGTATCACGGGCTTGGTATTATCACTATTGGCAGTATCCCTTATGTTATCGGCCTTTACATTTTTGATCAGTTCGGAAACCGTCATCCAGTTTGTGCCTTCCTTCATTTGGGCGTAAACTTGAAACCAATTGTTGCCCCATCCAACCCGTTCCTCAAAGTTCGCTGCCCTTTTGAGAAGTTCCCAAGGTGCGATAAATCCAAGATCTGAGAAATCACCGTTTTCCGGCAAATCCTTGTAAATTCCTGCTACTTGTGCCTCCATGGTGGTGCCAATTCTTACCGTCTGTCCCATGGGATTGCCATTTCCGAATAAGGCCATTGCGGTAGATTCCGATAACAGCATGGAAGTAGGGTCTTGTAGTGCGTCCCTGTTGCCTTTGACCATGTTTAAAGACAACATTTCCGTAATTCCGGGTTCCATGTAGTTCCCTGGTCGAGATATTTTATGATCGGCAATGGACAGTAGTTGATTTCCTGTAAATGAGGAGGTTACAATATGTTCAAAATAATCCCCATAACTTGCTCGGAGTGCTGGGGCCAATTGCATGGGTTGAAAGACGCCCGTTTGAATTTCGTCGGCAAAGGTTTGGCTTTGCATTACTTGCACAATGGAATCGTAGTTTTTAAACTTTGTGTTGAAGGAAAGTTCACCATGAATCCAAAGACCAATAAGCAAGGCTGCTGCCATGCCAATGGCCAGACCTCCAATATTCAAAAAAGAATGTCCTTTTTTATTGAGCAGTGATCTCCAGGCAATTTTTAAATAGTTTTTTAACATGGCTGTTTTTTTTGACTGATTTATTCGGTTTTTAAACTGTTTACAGGGTTGGCCATTGCGGATTTAATTGCTTGGAAACCAATTGTTATCAAGGTAACGGTGAGTATCAATACCCCGGCAAGGACAAAGGTCCAAAGGGGAATGGTTGTTCTGTATTCAAAACCCTGTAACCATTGGACCATAAAATAATACGCCAATGGGGAGGCCACTATCAGGGCCACAAGGACCAGTCTTAAAAAATCTTTGGAAATAAGAAGCGTAATGTGATTGATGCTGGCGCCCAGCACTTTCCGGATGCCTATTTCCTTAGTACGTTGTTTGGCCATAAAGATGGCAAGCCCAAACAATCCCAAACAGGAAAGCAGGGTGGAAATCAAGGCAAAATAACGGGCTAGGGTCCCCGTCAATAGCTCTGCCTGATAATTTGATTCGTACGCTTCATCCAAAAAATCGTAGTGTAAGGGATTGTCCGGTAAAACCTTTTCAAAAACATTGTGAACCGATGCCAATCCCTCGGCTGTCTTTGCACCATCCAGCCTTATGAACAATTCACCAGCATTGTTGGGCTCCAAAATAAAGACGGTAGGTTGTATGGGTTCGTACAAGGAACGGTTATGGAAATCCTTCAGCACACCGATTACCTGTCGTTGTTTTCCCCAAAGTTCAATGGTCTTTCCAATGGGATCTTGACCAAGTTGCATAATATGGGCAGCGGTCTCATTAATGACCAGGTTGAGGGTGTCCTGCGATCCCTCTTTGTAGTAGGATCCGTATTCCAAGGGAATATCAAAAGCAGTCGGAAAATTGTGGGCGGTCCACAAAAGGGAAAACTCAATATTTTCCTGCTCCTGGGTTTTTCCGGGCCAGTTTACTCCACTACTGGAGGCCGGGGTTTCCAAGGGGGACGGTCCCACCAAGGTAACGTCCATAACCCCGGGGGATTTCAACAATTCATTTTTAAGCGCCCCATATTTTCCCGTAATGATTTCATCCTGATGTATTGAGATAATGTGTTCCTTGGCAATTCCCAAGTCCTTTTCATTGATATAATCCACTTGTTTTTGAATTACCAAAGCGGAAACAATGAGCAATATTGATAGTGAAAATTGCAGCACCACCAGGCTTTTTCTTAGGGAAACGGTATTTTTTTGCTCCTTGCCCAGGCCACCTTTAAGGGCATCTACCGGCTTAAAGGAAGATATGATCAATGAGGGGTATGCTCCGGAAAGAAAGGTGGTAAATACCAAGACCCCCATGACAATGAACCAAAGTTCTGGATTGGTCAGGTCAAAAACAATTTGTTTTCCCGTAAGGGTATTCATAAGGGGCAGGAACAAGGCCGTTATGATCAATCCTATGATGAACGAGATGGAGGTTATAAGGGCCGTTTCCATAAAAAATTGACCGATCAAGGAGTTCTTTTTGGCGCCAACGACTTTTCGCACACCGATCTCACCAGCTCTTTTTGTGGCATATGCGGTTGAAAGGTTGATGAAATTGATACAGGAGATCAGCAGTAGAAAGATGGCGGCCAAGGTAAATATGCGGACATAGGCTATGCGCCCTCCGGAAACTTGTGCCTTTTCATCAAATTGATTGTACAAATAGTTGTCAGAGAACTTTTGAAGTAGGATACCTTCTTTAAAATCCCCGGAAATGTTCTCTTGAAAGAGCGTTTCAATTTTTTGGGTCAATTCCGCAACGTTCGCATCGCTGCGCAATAGGAATGCGCCCTGCATTCCATTGTTTCCCCATTCGTTCATCCATTCGTTTTCGCCCAAGTAGCGTTCAAACCCATAATAAAAATCGTTCTGTATTGAAGATTGGGCCGGAAAATCCTCGTAAACCATTTCTACGGCAAAGTCACCGTTATCATAAATATGGACGGGACTTCCCAAAGCCTTTTGTTTCCACTCCTTTCCCCAAAAGCGTTTTGCCAAGCTCTCCGAAATGGCAATTGCCTCCGGTTTTTCATCCAATGCTTCAATACTCCCGAGAAGTACCGGAAAGGAAAAGGATCTAAAAAATGCGGTATTGGTAAAGGCGCCGGGGGCCCTAAAGTCGGTATTTTCAATGCTAAGGTTGTCCTCAAAAGTAGGTCCCAGGGTAATGTATTCCTCAATTTCGGGAAACCTTTCCTGAGCGGTTTTTAAGAGGGGGTAACTTGTACTACCGTAAACATCGAGAACGCCCCCTTCAAGGGGAATGGTGCGTTTGACCAAAAAGAGCCCATCATCTTTTTCGTGGAACTTGTCCACATTGTACTCATCAACGACCCAAAGCAACATCAGACAGGAAACTGCGATCGCCGTGGAGAGGCCAATAGTGTTTATGATAAAGTATACCCTATTTTTCAATAAAGTTCTCCAGGCGATTTTAAGATGGTTTTTAAACATGATGGTTCGTTTTTTGATGCTTCTACTACATTTGGCGCTGTTTATATTTATTCTGTTCTCAAACTTTTTACCGGGTTTACGATTGCCGCTTTGATACTTTGATAGCTAACGGTTACAATGGATATGATCAGGGCCAATAGTGCCGCCAGGATGAAAACCCACCAGCCAATTTCTATACGGTACGAAAAATCTTCCAGCCATTTGCCCATGACATACCAACCTAAGGGAATGGAAACCAAAATGGCCACCCCAACGAGTTTTAGGAAATCCATGGTAAGCCTGTAAACAATTTGGCCCACCCCGGCGCCCATCACCTTTCTGACCCCAATTTCCTTGGTACGCTTTTCGGCATTGAACGTAGCCAGGCCAAAGAGCCCGAGGCAAGCGATGATGATGGATAAAACGGTGAAAATGATAAAGATCCTCCCCAAGCGCTGCTCGGATTGATAGGTGTTGTTGAAGGAATCCTCCATAAAATAATAGTCAAAAGGTTGCCCTGGGGCCAAATCGTTCCAAATACGCTCAATACTGCTTATGGCAGTGGAAAAACTGCCTTGTTCCAATTTGACCGCCATGGCATCGGAAAAATTGCCCAAATGCATGCTCAACGATTCGATCTCATTTCTAAACGGTGAAAAATGGAAGTCCTTTACGACCCCAATAATTTTAAAAAATTGCGGGTTGTCCTCACCTACATCCGGGGTGTACTGCATCCCCAGCGCTTCCTCCGGGGAAACCCCGATTACGGCAACGGCGGATTCATTTACAATGATACTGGTTGAATCGCTCTTAAAACGGCGGTCAAAATCCCTGCCGGCAATGACCTCAAGTCCCAACGTTGTGATGTAATCGTGATCCACGCCCCAAGTTTGCATACTTACGGCATTCTCCTGATCGGTCACGCCATCCATGGGCATAAACACATTATCGGACCTACTTGAAGGGGTCGGAAAATAGCTGCTTAAGGTGACGTTCTTCACAAAACCGAGTTTCCCGACTTCTTCTTTGAACGATGTGGATTGATTGCCGATCACATACACATCATTCACAATAAGTACCTGATCTTTTGAAAAACCCAAATCCTTGTTCTGGATAAAGTTGAGTTGCTGGTAGACGACCAATGTACTGATAATCAAAAAGATGGAAATGGAAAATTGAAAAATTACCAGGGCATTTCTGATTTTTCCTCCTCCTATACTATTACTGCTGGCTCCTTTTAGTACTTTGACAGGAATGAATTTTGACATAAAAAAAGCAGGGTAACTACCAGACAATAGGCCCAGAACAATTCCGGCCACAATTAAAATTGACCAAAACCCCGGGCTGTCAAAAGGAATGGAAATACTTTTGTCCGCCAATTCATTGAAGAAAGGAAGTGCCAGTGTTGCCAAGACCAATGCGATCAATAGTGAACCGAAGGAAACCAAACCCGATTCCATTAAAAACTGTCTGATAAGTTCCCTTTTTTTGGAACCCAACGTTTTTCGAATGCCCACTTCCTTTGCCCGTTTTAGGGAGTGTGCCGTGGACAAATTCATGAAGTTTACGCAGGCCAATACAATAAGGAAGGCTGCTATGAAGGAAAGAATATAAATGCTTTGGATATCGTTGTTGGCACTCATTTCGGCCACTCTATCCGCATGTAGATGTATATCCACCAGGGGAATCGTGCTGTAGATCAGATGATTGCCAGCGGCCTTAAATTGTTCTTCGGTAATGCCGGGCATAAATTGTTGGACACCGGGAATTACGTACTTGCCCAAAAAATCACGCAACGGCTCCTGCAGGTTGGCAACATTGGCGGTAGGGATAAGCTTAAAAAAGGTGTGATAGTTATTACCGGCCCAATTCACAATGCGTGAATCCTCGTAGCCGGCCATGGCCATAAAAATTGTGTAGTCCCTTAAAAACGAATTGGAGGGCAAATCATCTATTACCCCGGCCACGGTATACGTCTCTGTATCGTTCACAAGTAGGTTTTGACCAAGGGCCTCTTCGATTCCAAAATGTTTTTCTGCCGCAGTTTTGGTCAATACCAGGGTGTTGGGGGATTTTAAGGCCGTAGTGGGATCACCTACAAGAAGTTTGATTCCGAACATCTTAAAAAAAGTGGAATCCACATAGGTGGATTGAAGCTCTTTTACATTGATTTCGGTATCCGCTTTTCTGATCAAGGCACTCCCCCGGGTCCTGAATCGGGTGACCAATTCCACTTCAGAGAAATCAGCGTCCATGGTTTCTGCCATCGGTGCTGGGGAAACGGCAAATTTCCGCGCCTCTCCGCCAAACTTAATATCGGCATTGACCCGGTGTATACGTTCCGCATCCGCGAACATCCTATCAAAACTTAACTCATCATGGATATACAGACAAATGAGCAAACTTCCAGCGATGCCAATAGCAAGTCCGAAAGTATTTAGAAAGGTAAAAAACGGTTGTTTTTTTAAATTTCTCCAAGCGATTTTTAAATAGTTTTTGAACATGGTTGTCCGTTTTTTTGATTTATTCTGTACGTAAACTATTTACCGGGTTTGCCATTGCCGATTTTATGGCTTGAAAACTCACAGTAAGTAGGGTCAAGAACAGACAAATTAAACCTGCCAGGAACATTGCCCACCAAGCAAATTCTGTACGATAGGCAAACCCGGAAAGCCAATTGCTCAATAAATACCAAGCAATAGGTATGGCAATCAGAAAACCGATCAATACCAACCTCATAAAGTCTTGTGATAGAAGGTAAAGCAATTCAAGAACGCCTGAACCCAACACTTTTCTGATTCCGATTTCCTTTGTCCTGCTTCTTGCTACAAAAGCGCTTGTTGCAAAGAGGCCCATGCAGGAAAGAAATATGACGATTATCGAGAAAAAGTTCAAGAGCCTAAAATGTTCCAAATCTTTTTCAAAAAAACGAGCAAACTTATCGTCCAGGATATTCAATTCCATGGGTGTTTTCGGATCAAAAGAATCATTGACACTCTTGAGAGCGGCCAGGGTGCCTGCCCAATCCGGTGTTTTTATTCGAAGGGTATAATAATCGATGGAATGTATTGGATTGTTCCAATTCGCTATGATTATAGGTTTAATGGTTGTTTTAAAATCCTCAATTTGAAAATCTTCAACAATTCCACTAATTTGGCCCCTAAAAGGTTCGGTTAGATTCGCAGCGCTACCGCCATAATTCCAACTGGGTACTTCTATAAACTGTCCTATGGGTGTTTCCAGCTCTAAGGCCAATGCAGCTGCCTTGTTGATAAGTATTTTGTTACTATCATTGGGATTGCCATCAAAATTAGACCCTTCCAAAAGCTCAATTTCATAAGTCTCCACGAAGTCCTCATCCGCACCAAAAAAGAGCACATCCTTGGATTCTGAAATATCTTGTCCACTCCGTTTTACTTTGGCAACAGGAATAGTCTTCCACTCTCCGGGCACCCTGGAACTTACGGTAGCATTACTGACCTCAGGAATTCTTAAAAACTCACTTTTGATAGCCTGGAATTGCCTTCTTAATATTCCACTATTGATGTCTATTGTTGCCAAGCCTTCTTTTTCAAAGCCAAGTTCTTTGTCTTTTAGGAAATTTATTTGCCTATTGAAAACCAAGGAGCTCGTAATAAATACAATAACCGCAATAAATTGAAAAGTTAACATCAATCTTCGAAAGGGTAATTTAGAACCTCCAGAAACAGTGTTCTTTAGGGATGAAGAAATACCGGTTCCAATAATTGTCCAAAAAGGAAAAGCTACAGATAATAGCCCTAGAATTAAACCAACAACCATTACCAACAACATTCCCGTTAAAGGAACCTGCGTCAAATCCAATGTGGTACTAAACCATTTTTGGACCAATGGCTGCAATAACCATAAGAGGGCATACGCCAAAACCATGGAAACTGATATTAACAGAAGACTTTCCAATAAAAATTGTTGCAATAAGTTTGATTTGTCCGCCCCCACAATTTGACGAAGTGCTATTTCTTTGAATCGGTCAATAAAGGCAATGTTCAGTAAACCGGCATAATTGAAACAGGCCACTAAGAGAATTAGAATGCTAATCCAAAAGAATAAATTGACATAAAGGCCATTGCCTTTGGCTTTGTTCATTTCACCTTCAACATTGTTTTCATAAAGATGTATATCTTGAATAGGCTGTACTGAAAATGTGCTGTTGAACGTCAGGTTTTCAGGATAATTTTCTTTGACCAGTACGGTGATTTTTTTCCCTAACTGTTGAACATCGGTATCAGGCAATATTTTGAAATAAGTGATCAATTGATTGTTTGCCCAACTAGATGACATAAATTCATTGAACCATTCAAAAATGCCATAAGCCATCTGGCTACTCATAAACACTAAGTTTTCCAAATGGGAGTTTTCTGGAAAATCATCCAAAACGCCCACTACTGGGTATAGCTCTTCACCCATTTTCAAAATTTTGCCTAGTGCCGGTTCTTGGCCAAAATAGAATGCTTTAGTGGATTTGGTCAAGATGATCCCATTAGGATTGTTGGACAACTCGTCAACGGTGCCTTCCAGTACTGGAAAGTCAAAAACCTTTAAAAAATTATCATCCAATATGGCAATCTCCTGATGGGTTACAGTCTCTGGGTCGTTCCCTACATTTCTACGACCCATGTAAAAAATTTGGGTATAGTTTTCTATTTCTTTAAATAGCCGTTTTGCCTCAGCGCCTACTTTTGGGGCAATTTGGGCCATTTCGCGTACGGTACCATTCTCATGTGTTGTTTTTTGAAGCAAACGATAAACCCTTTTTTGGTTTTTGTCAAAAGAAGTTTCCTTTAATACATAAGCATTTAGCAGAAAAAAACAAAAAAAGCCCAAGGTCAGCCCAAGTATATTAATGATTGTAAATGATGGGCGGCTTTTTAGGTATCTGAATGCTATTTTTAAATAGTTTTTGAACATGTCCTAATTGATTTTTTGGATGGTTGCCTCCCCTATAACTATTCCTTTGTTTACCTCGGGAGAGCCTTGGTAAGCAATGGTAGCTTCTCCAAACGCGGTAACTTTAAGCCTGTCCCTTACCGCTATTCGATAACTTCCCTCACCGTAAGCGGTGATTTTGGTATGGCGGGTATCAACCTCAAGGGTATTCACTTTTGTTTCCCCGTAGGCCGTAATTTTCTGCTTTTCGATCACGCCCGCTTTAAGCTCTAAATAGCTTTCCCCATAAATGGTTGTGGTAAAGCGTTCTAAATTGACATCGTTGAAATGGACTTCGGATTCACCGTACAGCTTTAGCCGGAATTCAGATTGTTCAATGGGACTTTCGCAGAGGAATTGCTCTTCTCCCCTTAGGGATAGTTCTTCAAGTTTTTTGTAAGTAACGGTGGCCGTCACCACAGTGCCTTGGTAAATTGCTTTTTTGCCCTTCCATTCTTCATTTCTGACCCTTTCGTGCTTTGTGGTCATTTTTGCACCGTCCAGATAAAGACGAAGGGTGGAACCCACCACTTCAATATGCAGTTTATCCATGGGTTCCGTATTTGTATGGACCATTACGGCTTCGGATGCCCCCTGAACAAAAGTTACCGAGATGTGGGGGCTTACAATGACCTTGTCAAAACTGTCCACGGTTACATTCTTGGGCTGCCCAAAACAATGGATTGGAAATAGCACAAACAAAGAGATGACCAAACTGGTGTTCAGACCTTTGACAAGTGATTTCATGAGTGTTCGTTTTTTGATTGATGAATATGCCTCTCTATACCATGGCGCCAATGGTTCTGTTTTGACTTTCGGTTACGATTTGACCATCGAATAGATTGACCACCCTGTGGGCATAATGGGAATCGCGGTCGGAGTGGGTCACCATCACTATGGTGGTACCCTCTTGGTTCAGTTCGGTCAACAAATTCATGACCTCAATACCGTTTTTGGAATCCAGGTTACCCGTAGGCTCATCCGCCAAAATCAGTTTTGGATTGGTCACAACGGCCCTGGAGATGGCCACCCGTTGTTGTTGCCCTCCGGAAAGTTGCTGCGGAAAATGCTTTTCCCGATGTGCAATTTTCATCCGTTCCAGAACGGCCTTCACCTTTTGCCTTCGCTCCCCTTTCCCCATTTTTAAATAGATAAGCGGAAGTTCCACATTTTCGAATACGGTGAGTTCGTCAATAAGGTTAAAGCTTTGGAAAACAAACCCCAGATTTCCCTTTCGCAATTGGGTCCGCTGGCTTTCCCGTAATCCAGCCACTTCATGGCCTGCAAAATTGTAGCTTCCTTCGGTAGGGTTGTCCAACATGCCAATGATGTTCAATAAGGTGGATTTGCCACAGCCAGAAGGCCCCATGACCGCGACAAACTCACCTTCTTCAATACTGAGGTTGACCCCATTCAGTGCCAGGGTTTCTACCTCTTCCGTTCTAAAACTCTTTTTTAGGTTCTGTATTTGTATCATTTTTTACTGTTATAATCTTTAGTTAATTAGTTATTGGAATCAATTGTGGAAGTCGCTGTAATTTCCGTTTTCCGGGAATGCCAAAAAATCGAATACGGAATCGTCCATTTCAATATATTCAATGGTGTTCAGATCAAAATAAGGCTCAAAAGGGGAGAACCCTTCCGGGAGATAGTCCTCGGTTTTGAAGCCAAGATCAACATCCTCCCCTTCGATGTAATTAATGGATGCTATACCGTTCGGCTCCGCAAGGGCATTGAAGCCTTCAGGAAGGTATTTGGCGGTATCAAAATCCAAACAAAATCCTTCTTCTTCCCCTTCCATGAATTCAACCGTATTGAGGTCAAGGAAAAAGGAGTGGGGATCAAAATGTTCCGGTAGATAGTCATAGGGGTCAAAACCCAATTCAATGGTCTCATCCTCTATGTATTCAATTTTACTGAGGTCCATATCGTAGGCCGCTTTGTCCTTTTTATGGGTAGGGTTTGAAACCAATGTTGAAGGCATGGCCTTGTGGTCAATGCCGGTGATAAGGTTTTCAAACCGGTCCTGGGCCTGTATGGCTTCCGTAATGGAGGGTGCCGCCCCAATGTGTTGTTGTTCTGCTGCTATGGCGGAGCTTGATAAGAGCACACATCCATAAATCATGATTAATCTGTTCATTTTTTGATGTTTTATTATTATTTATTTTAATACGATTCGTTCTGCTTCCCCAAAGCTGTCATAGTTACTGGTGATGACTTGTTCGCCAGGTTGTAGGCCCTCAAGCACTTCATAATATCTGGAGTTTTGCTTTCCTATTCGGATGTCGCGCCTTAAAGCTTCGCCACCATTGGGGTTCACTACAAACACCCACTGTCCCCCCGTACTGGTAAAAAAGCCGCCCTTTGGCAATAAGAGCGCGTCACTGGAGGCCCCCAATTGCAGTTTGATGTTATAGCTTTGGCCGGCCCTAATGGTCTCAGGTTTTTCGTCGGTAAAAACCAAATCCACTTTAAACCGTCCGTTACGTACTTCTGGATATACCTTCCGCAATCGTAAGGGAAATTCCTTTCCATTGCGATCAAGACTGGCAAAAAGGTCCCGTTTTACCCGATCGATATAATGCTCATCGATATCGGCCTCAATTTTAAAATCGGTCAGGACGTTGACTTGCCCAATACGTTGCCCTTGGGTAATGTTCTGTCCAATTTCGGCGTCCAGAAAGCCCAATTGCCCATCGGCGGGGGCCCTTACATTAAGATGATCCAACCGTTGGTAGACCATACCCAAGGTCTTTTTCATACGCTGTAGATCGGTATCCAGGCCTGCCAAGGAGGTTTTGCGCAGTTCATCGTCCTGTTCGGTCTGTAGCTTAACAATTTCGTACTGCTTCTGTGCCAGTTCATAGTTTTCCTTTGAGGTCAGATATACCTCTTTGGACACGAGCTCATCTTCAAATAGGACTACGTTCTGCTCGTAATTTCGTTTCAATCGTTGGAGGTCCGTACTCGCCGTGGCCAACGACCTGCGCCCTTCTACCTGTCTGGCATCAAAGGTGAGCCTGGTAGAACGCAAATCGTTCTGTTTAAGGGCCAGGTTGCTCTCACTGGCCAATATTTGCTCGTAGAGGTTCATGTTCTCCAACTTAAGGATGATATCGCCTTTTTTCACCATGGCCCCTTCTTCGATCAGCTTTTCCGACACCCGGCCCCCTTCATAGGCATCCATATAAATGGTAGCTATGGGTGCTACATTTCCGTTAATGGTGATGTAATCATCAAACTTTCCCTCGGAGACCGGCGAAATGGAAAGACGTTCCTTTTCTGTCCTGAAGGTGGATTTGGAATTACCAAAGGCCAGCTTCCATCCTACAAAAAGCAGTAGTGCGCCCACTGCAATATATCCGTAGTGTTTTGGGCGCAATCCTTTTTTCTTTTCCAGTTGTATGTCCATTTCTAATTGATATTAAATATTGGTAAACCTCTATAAAAATCGAGTGTACTGTTATTGACGCGTAAACGCAATTGTGCTTGTAAATTTTGATTTTGGGCGGTGGCGAACAATGTTTTGGCCTGCCCCAGTTCTATGGCATTGATCATGCCTCTTTCATATCGTTTTTGGGCGATGGAAAAGGCAAGTCTTTGTGAGTCCATCCCTTTTTGGGTCTGTGCGGTCTCGGCTGCGAGGGCTTCGTGTTCCTGTACCAATTGTTGTATGATCTGATACAGCTCCTGTTCGGTGATCTTGGCGTTGTTTTTGGCGCGGTCCAGGGCAATCTTTTGTTGCTTTACCCTGGAACGTGATGTCCAACCATTAAAAATAGGAACGTTTAAGGAAGCTCCAACGAACCTAAAGGTATTATCGCGTATTTGGTCGCGAAATGGAATGGTGACTCCAAGGGTGTCCCTAATGGTTTCAAAATAACCCGTCCCTATTCCGGTTTGTAATGCAATTGAAGGGAAAAGGCCCCCCCGTGTTGCCGCCAATTGCTTTTTTGCCGCCTTTACCCGGTATCCCTGGGCCTTTATGGAAGGCATAAAGTCTTTTGCCGCTACAAAAATGGAATCGGACAGCATTGTTTCCAAACCTTCACTGGCACCGGAAGAAATCAGTTCCGGTTGTATGGAAATATCGCTTTGGTCCTCAATGTTCATGGCTTGCAGCAACGTAAGCTTTGCGGCTTTCAATCTATTTTCGTTTTGGGTAAGCAACAATTTGTCTGCCAAGAGCAAGGACTCAGCCTCATAAAGATCTGCTCCTGCCATCGCCCCAAGATCGACCTGTTTTTTGACCAGGTCATAGTTGGTTTGGGAGATTTGGACCTGTTCTTCCGAAATGGTGATAAGTCCTTCAATAAATTGGATATCGTAATAAGCGGACATCACCCTAAAGGCCAATAGGTACTTTTGCTGAAGGCTTTCTTCTTTTGTGGCCTTGTACAAAAACTTTGAAGCTTTGATACTGTTTATCTTCTGAAATCCCTGGAAAAGATCAAATGAGGATTGAAGGGAATAGTTATTCGAGAAAAATTCGGTATTTACAAAACTGTTGTCCTCCGGGTTAATGGATCGTCCAAAATTGATGGAATAATCGGCAAAACCATTGATGATGGGCAACAGGTTACGGACAGATTGCCTGTAGGTTTCCTTGTTGGATTGGGTGTTAAGGTCAAAATCGTTCAACTGTAGATTGTGCTCTATCGCGTAGGCAACACATTCGTCCAGTGTCCACACTTTTTGTGCGGACAATTGAGCATGACCTAGAAGGAGTAGTAAGAAAAAGAAGTGTTTTAAATTCATTTTTTAAATACTATGCCAAACTATAAGCGATTGTTGTGCCATGATTTTAACATGCTGAAAATCAATTTCATAAAGCAAAGCATATTTGACAAATACTATTGGAGTGTAAAATATTTATACAAAATATGTCAAAATTTTTTACACATGGGAAATGTTGTTGGTTCCAATTTGTAGTTTTAGGGTAAAGGAATATTCCCATGATTGACGCCAAGGTTTTGGTCATCGATGACAATAAAAGCGTATTGAGCGCTTTGGAGATTTTATTGCAGTTCGATTATAAGAGCGTTCAAACGCTCTTTAATCCCAATCAAATATCGTCTTTCCCCAATTTACAGGATATTGATATCATTCTGCTGGACATGAATTTTTCGGCAGGGGTGAATACGGGAAACGAAGGCTTGTTTTGGTTGAAGGAAATCAAAAAGAAATCCCCAAACACTTCGGTGATTATGATGACCGCCTATGGTGCAGTGGATTTGGCCGTAAAAGCGCTAAAGGAAGGGGCTTCGGATTTTGTATTGAAACCCTGGAACAATGAACGTTTGTTGACCACGGTTAAATCGGCCTATGAGCTACGCCAATCCAAGAAACAGATCAATCAGCTTAAAAAGAAGGAAAGCAACCTAAAGCAGGTGATCAATGAAGATAAAAACTATATCATTGGAAATTCAAAGGCCCTTACCGCAGTTTTAAATCTGGTCCGTAAAGTGGCCAAAACCGACGTCAATGTCCTCATAACGGGTGAAAATGGAACTGGAAAGGAATTGATTGCGAGGGAGCTGCACCGTCTGTCCTCCAGAAAGGATGAAGTTTTCATTGGGGTGGATATGGGCTCCATAGCCGAGAACCTATTTGAAAGTGAGCTTTTTGGGCATCAAAAAGGAGCGTTTACGGATGCCAAGGAAGACCGTGCCGGTAAATTTGAAGCTGCCCACCAAGGATCCTTGTTCCTGGACGAGATTGGCAACCTATCCCTTCAGACCCAAGCGAAGTTGCTATCGGCAATACAGAACAAATCCATTGTGCGGGTGGGGTCGAACAAATCCATAGCAGTGGATATTCGATTGATCTGCGCCACCAATTGTAACCTGGAACAGATGGTTGCCGATGGACTGTTTCGGGAAGATCTGCTGTATCGCATCAATACCATTCACATCCAAGTACCCCCGCTACGGGAAAGAAAAGGGGATATTTTGATTTTGGCCGATTTCTTTTTAAAGCGCTATGCCAACAAATATGACAAACAAGGGCTCCGTATCAATAATATGGCACAGGAAAAATTGCAGGGCTACCCTTGGCCCGGTAACATTAGGGAATTGCAACACACCATGGAACGAACGGTAATCCTTTCCGAAGGAAATGTGTTGAAGCCATCCGATTTTCTTCTTCATCCCAAACCGTCACAGTCTTTTGAAGATGGCCCAAAAACCTTGGACGAAATGGAATATCGGATGATTACACGGGCGCTCGAAGAACATGAAGGCAACTACAGTGCGGCGGCGGATCAACTTGGGGTGTCCCGGCAAACATTGTACAACAAAATGAAACGCTTAAAAGCAAATGGCCAGTAGAAACTTTTACTTACAGCTCATTATAAGGGTCATTTTCCTTACCCTTACCACAATTGCCATTGCATTTTCCATCACCGCCAAATGGTATATTGCATTAGGGTTTTCAGTTTTACTGTTGACCGCCCAAGTATATTCCTTGATTTCCTTTATCAACAGTACCAACCGAAAGATTGCCTATTTCTTTGATGCCATTAGAAACGAGGATTTTACGCTTCGTTTTCCCGAAAAGGTCACCATAGAATCCTTTAAGGAACTGAACCAAAGCCTTAATCGGGTCAATGGATTGATCCAGGAGGTACACCTGCAGCTTCAGATTAGGGAGAACTATTATCAGGAAATCCTAAAACAGGCCAATATTGGCATTATGACGTTCAATGAAAAGGGACATATCCTTTTTTCCAACCCTACACTGGAAAGATTGCTCAATTACAGCCCTTTGAACCATATTAAACAACTGAAGCAGATAGATGAAGGGCTTTATGAAATTTTCATGCCCTTTGAACCATTTGAACGGAAATTGTTTCAACTCACCAATGAGCGGGAACAAAAACAATTGGCGTTGAAATCGACCCCATTGACCCTGGACAAGCAATCCTTATTGTTGGTGGTGGCCCAGGACATTCATCACGAACTGGACGAAAAGGAGACGGATTCCTGGGTACGCTTGATTCGGGTCCTGACCCATGAGATAATGAATACCATTACCCCCATAACCTCCATTTCCGATTCCATTCTAAAACATTTTAAATCATTGGAGCGGGAATCCTCCGAGGGGATTGGCAATGACAAAATGGCGAGTTCCATAAAAGGCCTGCAAGTGATTCGCGAACAGGGGGGCGATTTGATGGAATTTGTGCAGTCCTATCGTAGTTTTTTAAGTGTTCCAAAACCCGACAAAGCCTTGGTGCCTGCCAAGAAACTATTTGATAAAACGCAGTTGTTGACCTCCAAGGAACCCATCCAGAATATTGAAATTAAATGGACAGCGGAACCAAAGGATTTGGAACTGTTCATTGATGAAAAACAATTGACACAAGTCCTGATCAACCTGGTGAAGAATGCCATCCATAGCTTGGAGGGAAGGGAAAAAGGAAGTATCTGGGTAAGGGCGGCACTGGACCGCAATGGCAAGAAGTATATTGAGGTCAGGGATAATGGCCCGGGGATTCCCGAGGAATTGATAGATGAAATATTTGTTCCATTTTTTACCACAAAAGACAAGGGAACCGGAATAGGATTGAGTTTGTCCAAGCAGATTATGCAACAACACGGGGGCAGTTTAAAACTGCATTCAATCACCGATCAAGAAACGGTATTTACATTGCTTTTTTAATGTCGAACCCATCTAAATCAAAACAGGCCGCCCATCATTTTTGTGTACGGTATGTGCAATTAAGGATAGATCGGCTTCATGCAGAAATTGAAAAAATAACGGAAGCCTTGTTGTCCGAAGTAAAAAGTACGGCAGGGGATAAGCACGAAACGGGACGTGCCCTTTTACAATTGGAACGGGAGAAACTGGGATATCAACTCCTGGAAGCGGAGCGGATGCAGCAAACCCTTCAGAAAGTTCCATTAAAAACCCGAACTAAGAAGGTGGGCCTAGGAAGTTTGGTAAGCACCAATAGGGCCCGGTATTATATTGCGATTTCCGCTGGTAGATTTGAGATGGACGGGCGTATTATCTTTTGTGTTTCGGCAAATGCACCAATAGGAAAACTCCTGTTGGGAAAAACCCTTTCGGATACCATTACGTTCAATGGACAAAGTTCGACCATAACCGCCATTCAATAAGGACCCCATTTAACTTTTCCTTAATGGGATGACAGGCTTAATTGGTTAATTTTAAGGATAATAATCAAAAAACAGAAAGCCATGACTACACAAGAAGTTGCGGACCAGTTGGTCTCGCTTTGCCGCGAACAAAAATACAAAGAGGCCTATGACCTTTATGCCGACGATGCCGAAAGCATTGAAATGGATGGCATGCCGGGAGAAAAAGTGACCAAGGGCAAGGAAAACATTTGGAACGGCTATTTACAATGGGCCGAAGGCATTGAGGAAATCCATGGTGGTTCCGTAGGGGATCCCATTGTGGCAGCAAATCATTTTGTGGTGCCCATGTCCATGGATGCAACGTTCAAGGAAACTGGAAGATGGGCCTTTGATGAATTGTGCATGTACCAAGTAGAAAACGGTAAGATCAAAAGGGCACAGTATTTTTATGAGGTTCCCGAAATGGGGTAACCCTAAAATGGAATCATTTTGAACGTACGGGGTACGTTTATACCCTGATGTTTAACGCATCGATTGTTCCAATCCCGATATTGGAAGGGCACTTCCATGACCGTTGTTTTGGATATTCCAAGAAAATAGTCCTCCGAGGCCATGGTTTTATGGGATAACCATTTGATTAAGTGTTCGTTTTGTGGAACACAATTATTTCCATGGGCAACCTGAACTAATCGGTCTTTAAGGAGTCGACAGGATTCGACTGGGCCGATTGTAAGGTTTTATGGCCCACGGTGAACAGCGCAATGATCAGTATCACCAACACGGGGAAGAGGAAATGGTCTATCCCCAGGTTGGTCCTGAATGCAAAATTTTCGAGCCAAAGGTTCCCCCAATAGCCGATCAAAGGAATGGCCACTGTGATGGCTATCAGTAAAAGATATAGGTATTCCTTGGATAACAGTACAGTGATTTTTGTGGTACTTGCCCCATGGACTTTCCGAATTCCAATTTCCTTTGTCCGCAAGATTGCGGAATAGGAAACCAAAGCGAACAAGCCTATACAGGCCAGAAAAATGGCGAGAATGGAAAAGGCAAGGAACAAGGTGCCAAATTGAACATCGGCCAGATATTGCCTATTGAAATTGGCATCCAGAAAAAAGTAATCAAACGCATTTTCAGGATAGATGGCATGGTAAACCGATTTAATATGATCAAGGGATGCCTCAAGATCCGCAACCCCTAAACGAAAAGAGATGTAATTATTGGCGCCACCATCAAATCGGAGCACCATGGGCATAAACGGACTCTTTAGGGATTCCCAGTTAAAATTTTTGACCACGCCAATAACCGTTATGGGCTTTTCGCCAAAGGTGATCTTCTGCTGTACCGCATCCTGGGGAGAATCGAATCCAAAGGTCTTCACCGCCTCTTCGTTAAGCAGTACAAAGTTTTCGTCGGACATATCCGTATGAAAGGTGTTCCCGGCAAGGAGTTCCAATCCATAGGTTTGGATAAAGTGCATTCCGGTATTGATCAACCAAAACTGGTGCGCTTCCCCCTCCGGCGCTCCCCATATTTTAAGATATACATTGGAGATATCCTGTACCTGCCCGGGCACCAATCGGGATCCGGTAACATTGCCAATGGAGTGATGGTTGGCCACTTCCTCTTGAAAAGCTAGAAATCTGGCCCTGGAATACGCATTTGCCGCCCTGATCTGAACCATATCCATGCCATCGGTCACTTTAGGTCCATTCAGAAGGAATTTAGGGCCTATTACGACAAGCATTTTTTCAATGTCCATTCCGAGTTCCCTGGCTTTCATATAGCTAATTTGTTTATACACCAAATAGGTGCCCGATACCAGGGCAATGGAGATCAAAAACTGAAAAACAATCAGTCCTTTACGTAATTGCATACTGCCTGCACGCACCATTTTGGTACTGCCCAACATGGAAATAGGGCGATAGGATGAAAGCACAAACGCTGGGTACAGTCCGGACAGAAGGGCGCCTCCAAGAATAAAAACAAAAAACCAGTACCAGAAGGCAGTGGTTCCCAAAACAGTGAAGTAGAGTTCCTTTCCAATAACATGGCCCAAGACGGGAAGTAATACCAATGCAATACCAATGGCCAGTAGTCCGGAAATTAGATTCACCAATACGGATTCCGTGAGAAACTGTACTACCAGTTGTCGCTTTAATGCCCCTATGGATTTCCGAACACCCACTTCCTTGGCACGGCCCATGGATTGGGCAGTGGAAAGATTGATGTAATTCACCCAACCTATAAAAAGTATGAAAAAGGCAATGATTACAAAGATTTGGATATCCGATAAATTCCCTTTGTCCGCGGCATAATCTGGATAACTATAAGCCCCAGACCGTAGATGTATGTCTGCAATGGGTTGTAATTGCGTTGTCTCCACCACGTTTTCCGGGTCCACCCCTTTTAATTTGTTTTCCTTGATAAGCTGGTCCAGTTTTTCCTGTACTATGGTGATATCTGCCGATTCCCTAATCTTAAGGTAGGTGCCAAACCATTCCCTGGCCCATCCACCATATCGGTTCACCGATCCCCCATTGCCCAGCTTCCATAGATTTTCAATAGGGCGTAAAAACGCAAACTGCAAGTGGTTGTTTAGCGGAAGATCCTCCAGTACCCCAGTAACGGTACAGCTGCCATAGGAAGAGCCCCCTTTGACCACCAAGGTCCTTCCCATGGGGTCCTCTTGGCCAAAATACTTTTTCGCCATTTTTTCCGTAATCACAATATTGTGAATCCTGTTCAAAGCTGTGGTTGGGTCTCCCCGTTTCAGTGGAAAGTTGAACATCCGTAGAAAGGTGCTGTCGGCAAAGGCCATGGTATGGCCATCCTCATTAAAACGTTGCTCCGTTTCAGGATTGGTGATTACCGCGCTATACTCGGAGGGATAAAACCGTACGTACTGCTCCACTTCGGGAATCACCTCCCTTGCCTTTTCCCCTAACTTATAAGTGGCATACGGACCCGAACCGGAAGGGACACCATCTTGTACCTCCTTAACAATAATGCGGTAAATGCGGTCATAGTCAGGATGGAAGCGGTCATGATCCACCTCAAAGAGGACATACTGACAGATAACAAGACATATCCCCATGCCAAGGGATAGTCCCCCAATAGTGATGAAGGAATTCCATTTGTGGCGAAACAGGTTACGCCAACCTACTTTGATATGGCTTTTGTGCATGCCAAAATCAATGGGTAAAATTGATTTTCCTAAAGCAAAGGGCCTGATATAGTTCAACACTTGGTACCAATAGTCCATCCTTGCCCGGAAAAGGGATTTTGTCCTTACCACTTCTTGGAACCGTTCCCATAAATCACCTTCCACTTCCTCCTTGAGTTCATCCCTAATGAACCAACTCAGCAAGCGATTGGCAAAACGGGGAGGTATGGCATTCTTCTTGGACATTTAAACTATCTTTTGGGCTATGGTAAGGAGCAGCGATTTGGATTCATAAAGCCTATGGATTCAGGGAAAACTTGGAAAATGCCGGAAATTGGTTCCAAAGGGAGGTTCTCAAATCCCTGGAGGCAATCAATGCCCTCTCACCAGAAGCTGAAATGGTATAGATCCTTTTTCTACGGCCGCCACGAACGGCCGTTGGTTTTCCCAATTTAGAGGTCAGAAGACCTTTCTTACACAGACGGTCCAATGTGGAATGGGTCGCCCCAATGGAAACGGATTTTCCAGTCTGTGATTCAAATTCCTCTGCAATCTGGAAGGCATAGGCCCGTTCTTCCAGTATGCCCACCAACAATAGGATGATTTCTTCGAATTCGCCTAAACGTGTGTCTTTCATGTTTATTCCCATTTGTTGTCCTATCCTGCCTGCAAGGAAAAACAATATTACCATTTTGTAGAACAAATATAGGAATTAATTATTTGTTCTACAAAATGGTAATTAATAAAGGCGGATCTGATGGAATTATGGGATGCCTCATGCAAAAAGGTCGCAGGATACGACTATGGGGCCATTGAGCCAACAGTGCAATCTATTCTAGATTCGGCCTTCTACGGTTCGTCTTTTTCTCAGAATCCTTTCTTTTCGATTTCAACCGTTTTTCCACGGAGGATTTGGTGGGTTTTGTGGGCCTTCTTTTCTTGGGGACTTCCAGGGCTTTTTTTAGCAGCTCAAAAAAGCGTTTGGTCACCAAGCTTTTATTTTGGTATTGGCTTCGGGCTTCGTCACACTGCAAGATCAGGAGACTTTCTTTGGTCAGTCGATTTTTTAACTTCAGTAACAAACGTTCCTTTTCAACAGCACTTAGACCTTTTGATTTGGTCAAATCAAAACTGAGTTCCACTTTGGACGAAACCTTGTTTACATGTTGCCCGCCTGCACCACTGCTACGAACAGCCTTAAATGATAGTTCCTTTGCAATCCTCTCAGGATTCATGTTCGGTCAGATTTCTTAAACGGCTGTTCACCAATTGTAGGGAGACATTTAGAAATACTTTTACATGTACTTCCAAGGCCTTTGTGTTTGTAAAAAATAGGGTCTTGCCACTTTCAGAGACACCTTCAATCAAATAGTGACTCCCTTTAAAATGATTGTTGACCACATATACTTCAAGGCCGGATTTGCTTGAAATCTCAAATTCATGGGGATAGATCAATATGGAAATATCCTGTTCTGCATATGCTTTCAATTCTTTTAGGGGAAGCTCATTGACCGTTCCAAAAAGTGAAGCCACATACCTGCTTTTTGGATTCTTGAACAACCGTTCCGTTTCTTGATAATCCTCCATATTCCCATCTTTTAATACCAAAATGGTATCCGCAAAAGAAAGCACATCATTGCTATCGTGGGTTGCTGTCAAAACGGAGATGCCTTTTTCCCTTAAATAGGGGAATACCCGGTAGCGAAGCTCATTTTTTTTGAATTGATCAATATGGCTAAAGGGTTCGTCCAAGAGCAATACTTCAGGTTCTTGGGCCAATGCCCTTGCCAGGGCAACCCTTTGCTTTTGGCCTCCACTCAGGTTTTTAATAGGCACATCCGCAAAATGCTCCATGCCAATAAGTTCCAAAAGCTCCTGTATTCTGGATTGATGGGTTTCCCCCTCAAAAACCGAGAGGTACTGACCAATGTTCTCGGCAACACTAATAAAGGGCATTAAATCAAATTCTTGGGATACATACTTCATGAAAGATTCCCCAGGCACCAAATTATAATTTGGACCCAGAACTTGTTTATTATCCCAGGAAATAGTTCCCGCATCCAGATGGAGCAATCCATAAATTGCCTTTAACAAGGTACTTTTGCCGGAACCACTTTCCCCCATAATGGCCAAATGCTCCCCTTTTTCCAAAGCAAAGGAGAGGTTGGATAAAACCACTTTGTTTTTATAGGAAAAGGAAAGGTTGGTAACGGTTAACATAATGAACTCATTTAAACTTTTCGGGATACGGCTAAAAAGAAAAATCCGTTTTCTGAAAAAACGGATTTTTCGTTCCCTATATTTTAAATCCTAGTCTTTGAATTCTTTTAAAACAGCTTGATTGGGCAGTTCGTCAAAGCCCATATTAAAAAACGTAAATCCAAAAATGTCCGAATATTGTTCAATGGTCTTGCTGACCGGGGTTCCGGCTCCATGACCCGCGTTGGTCTCAATTCGAATGAGTGTAGGATTATCGCCGGCCTGTTTTTCCTGAAGTTGGGCGGCAAACTTAAAACTATGGGCAGGGACCACCCGATCGTCATGATCTCCCGTGGTGACCAGAGTGGCGGGGTACGCTACCCCTTCTTGTACATTGTGCACTGGGGAATATCCCTTTAAGTATTCGAACATCTCCGGGCTTTCTTCCGAAGTGCCATAATCATATGCCCATCCCGCTCCGGCAGTAAAGGTGTGATAACGCAACATATCCAGAACCCCAACAGCAGGGAGTGCCACTTGCATTAAATCGGGACGTTGTGTCATAGTGGCACCAACCAAAAGCCCTCCGTTGGATCCCCCTCTTATCGCTAGGTATTCTTTTGAAGTGTACTTGTTCTCAATAAGGTATTCCGCAGCAGCAATAAAATCATCAAATACATTTTGCTTTTGCATTTTAGTGCCCGCAATATGCCATTTTTTACCGTACTCCCCACCACCGCGTAAATTGGGAACCGCATACACACCACCTTGCTCCATCCAAACGGCATTCACAATACTGAAAGAAGGGGTAAGGCTAATATTGAATCCACCATAGCCATAAAGGATGGTAGGGTTTTTGCCATTAAGTTCAATGCCCTTTTTATGGGTAATGATCATAGGGACCTTGGTCCCGTCCTTGGAGGAATAGAACACTTGGGTAGATTCGTAATCCGAAGGGTTAAAATCAATTTCAGGTTTCCAATACTGCTCGTACTCCCCATTGTCCACATTGTATTTGTATGAGGAACCTGGGGTATTGTAATTGGTAAAGGAGAAATAAAATTCGTTGTCCTCCTTTTTGCCGCCGAAACCTCCGGCACTTCCAACGCCGGGAAGTTCCACTTCGCGAACTAAATTTCCCTCGTAGTCATACTGCAATACCTTGGAAATGGCATCCACCATATATTCCGTAAAGAAATAACCGCCACCCGTGCCAGCGGTCAGCACATGTTCGGTTTCCGGGATGAAATCCTTCCAATGGTCCGGAGTGGGTTTGGAAGCATCAGCTACGACGATTTTTTTGTTAGGGGCATTTAAATTGGTCACCAACCAAAGTTTTGAACCTTCATTTTCCATTACATAGGTGTCAGAATCCGTATGGTCCAGAACGGTAACCAAAGGACTGTTCTTTTGGGTCAGGTCCTTTAGGAATAATTTATTTCCTGATGTGGACGTAGAGGCGGAAATGAACAAATAGGTTTCATCTTCCGAAACATAACCTTGTATGTACCGGTGTTTCTCCTCTGGAGCCCCTCCAAAAACAATCTTGTCCTCGGACTGGGGGGTGCCCAGTTTATGGTAGTACAATTTGTGCTGGTCCGTTTTGGCGGAAAGCTCACTGCCTTTGGGCTTATCATAACTTGAATAGAAAAATCCATCGTTGCCCTTCCAGGAAATTCCACTGAATTTGATGTCTACCAGGGTATCTTCAACAATTTCCCTGTTTTCCGTATTGATCACGATGCCCTTACGCCAATCGCTACCTCCTTCGGAAATCAAATAGGCTGCTTTGGAACCATCCTTGGTGAAGCTCAGTCCCATTAAGGATGTAGTACCATCTTCGGAGAAGGAGTTTGGATCCAGGAACACTTCTTCCTCACCATCCCCTTTTTTGCGATAGACCACATATTGGTTTTGTAACCCATCGTTTTTATAGAAATAGGTGTAATCCCCCTCTTTAAAGGGAGAGCCCAATTTTTCGTAGTTCCATAATTTTTCAAGACGGTTTTTTAAAGCTGTGCGGAATGGGATTTTATCCAAATAGCCAAAGGTGACCGTGTTCTGTTCTTTTACCCAGGCTTCGGTCTCTTCACTCATATCATCTTCGAGCCAACGAAAAGGATCGGGTACTTCGGTTTCAAAATAGGTGTCGACCGTATCGACTTTTGCGGTTACAGGATAGTTCACGGCAATAGGTTCTCTTTTAGTTTCGGTAGCGCAGGAGGCAAAAATAAGGAGCCCTAGCGAGAAAGTGAGTTGTTTCATTTTTATAGGATTAGTCAATCCTTAAAAATACCATGAAATAAGGGTGTTAAAGTTAATTCGGGAGGAAGCTTAACGTTTTTTAACGAAAACGATTTAAATCGATTGGCATTTCAAAATGAATGAAACAATCGGGAAATCCATCTGTTGCGTATTGGGATTTCCCATGCTCGCATTGTACTTCGCCTAAGGCCGATTCGAAATGACAAAAAATCAAACCAAATCGTTCTCCACTAAATATTCCGCAATCTGAACGGCATTGGTAGCGGCTCCTTTGCGCAGGTTATCGGAGACGATCCACATGTTCAATGTATTCCGTTGCGTTTCATCACGGCGGATTCGACCCACAAACACCTCATCCTTGTCATGCGCATAGATGGGCATGGGATAGGTATTGGTATCTGGGTTGTCCTGTACGACGACCCCAGGACTTTCATTGAGAAGTTTTCGAACTTCCGAAAGTTCAAAATCGTTGTGGAACTCCACATTTACGGATTCCGAATGTCCACCTGCAGTGGGAATGCGCACTGCGGTGGCACTCACCGAAAAAGTGCGGTCATCCAATATTTTTTGAGGTTCACGGGCAAGCTTCATCTCTTCCTTGGTGTACCCATTTTCCAAAAACACATCACAATGGGGCAGGGCATTTCGGTTGATGGGATAGGGATAGGCCATTTCACCCTGAACGCCCGCCATTTCATTTTCCAATTGTTGAACGGCCTTCACACCGGTTCCTGAAACCGATTGGTAAGTAGAGACCACAACGCGTTTCATTTGGTATTTTTTGTGCAATGGGTTCAAGGCCATTACCATTTGGATGGTAGAGCAATTGGGGTTGGCAATAATTTTATCGGCCGGGGTCAATTCAGCGGCATTGATTTCCGGGACCACCAATTTTTTTGTGGGATCCATGCGCCATGCGGACGAGTTATCGATTACCGTCGTACCCACTTCTGCAAATTTTGGGGCCCATTCCAAAGAGGTACCCCCACCAGCGGAGAAAATGGCGATGTCCGGTTTTGCGGAAACTGCAGTTTCCAGGCCAATGACCGTATATTCATCACCCTTATAGCTCAATTTTTTGCCTACGGAACGTTCAGAAGCTACAAGCAACAATTCCGAAATGGGGAAATTGCGTTCCGCCAATACTTTTAGCATCACTTCGCCAACCATTCCCGTGGCCCCAACAACCGCTACTTTCATCTTTATAAAATTTGAGCAGACAAAAGTACTTTACTTCGCGGAGCAAACAAGGTTTTTAACCTTTGATTTCAAAAAACAACAAAATGTTTGTTTTGTAACAATTCGCGAACATTTCCATTCCAAACAAAATTTAGTGCAGGGAAACATTCCACACAAACCTGTTGAGGTATTCCCGACCACTCCCAGCGGTTTGCCCAAGGCCAAGTTCCTTTTTGCCCTGACCTATCCATATGACAAAAGAAAAACCGCCTGTTGGAATCCCAACAAGCGGCTTTAGGTTACTAAAAGGTGTAGCGGCCTGCCGCTAACGGCTATTATTTTTTAAGGGCATCCCTAATTTCCGTAAGCAATTCTTCCGCAGTCGGACCTGCGGGTGCAGCGGGTGCTTCCTCTTCTTTCTTTTTCAGTTTGTTGACTCCTTTTACCACTAGGAACATCACAAAAGCCACAATTAGAAAATCGATGACGTTGGTTAAAAACGTGCCGTATTCCAGGTAAACTTCTCCCACCATTTCTCCCGTTTCGTTCAAAGTACCCTCTTTAAGTTTCATACGTAAGCTTTTGAAGTCCGACTCAAAAATCAACCCTATCAAAGGAGAGACAATTCCTCCGGTAAAAGAGGTGACTACTTCTTTAAAAGCAGCACCCATTACGAAACCTACGGCGATATCCACCAGGTTTCCTTTCATTGCAAACTCTTTAAATTCCTTGAGCATTTTTATGGTTTTTAAGTGGTTACAAAGGCAAAATACAAAAAATACGTCACGGTCCGCTATGAAGGGTTACCATTTAATGACCCGTGTTACCCGAGGGGCTATTGCGGTTAGGATTTCATAGGAAATGCTTTGGGCGGAATGGGCAAAATCCTCTGCCGAGTGTCCCGCTCCAAAGATGATTACCTCATCACCTTCTTTGCAGTCAATTCCGCTGACATCGATCATTATCATGTCCATACAGACATTTCCTATAATTGGGGCCGGGGTTCCCTTTACATAGACCAAGGCCTTTCCATTACCGTATTGCCTTCCAATACCATCTGCATGTCCAATGGGCAAGGTGGCGGTGATCCGATAACCATCGGAAGCATAGGCCCTGTTGTAACCCACGCTTTCTCCGGGCCCTATTTTATGGCGTTGGGAAATTACCGTTTTTAATGTGGCCACTGGTTTCATTTTTTTGTCAAAGTCGGGATGGTTGCCATAACCATAAAGACCTATGCCGCTTCGGACCATTTCAAACTGTGCTTCGGGATAATTTAGGATCCCGGAGGTGTTCAGGACATGTCTCATGGGCAAATAGCCCAGTTTTTCCTTTAGCTCGAGGCAAATTTTTGTGAAAGCATGTATTTGGTTCAGACTGAATTCGCGCTCATTTTCATCTTCGGAGGCCGCCAGATGTGAAAGGACGCCCTTGATCCGTAATTCGGTTCGTCCCTTAAGCGTACCGATGACGAAATCTACATCGTTTTCCCAAAAGCCCAGACGATTGAGCCCTGTATTGAATTTGATGTGGACCGGATAGTCCTGCTGTTGTTGTCTTTGGGCCACGTCCAAAAATTGGAGCAATACTTTTGGGGAATAGAGGCTGGGCTCCAGACATCTGTCGATCAATTCTTTGAAATGAACGGGTTGGGGATGGAGGACCAAAATTGGGGTGGTAATTCCCGCATCCCGCAACAGGATCCCTTCTTTTACATAGGCCACCGCAAGATAATCCACCTTTAATTCCTCTAATTTTTTGGCGACGGCCACCACTTCACTACCATAGGCCACCGCCTTTACCACGGCCATAAATTTGGTTCCGGGAGCTATTCTTGATGTAAGGAATTTATAGTTGTGTTCAAGAGCCGAGAGGTCAATTTCAAGTGTGGTTTCCCCAATTTTATCCATTGGCCGCCTTTTTTTTGGGAGCTACCTCTTCTGCGTTCACGTCCATCTTACTGATTTTTTCCATCAGCATGGCCTCATAGAAAGCGGCCCTGCTCAGTGGTTCATATTCTGCGGTTTCGCCTAGCATCACCAGCTTGTCATTGTCGGATTTTCGAAAACTATAATTGGCCAGGTTTCCCGTTCTTGTGCAGACCGCATGGACTTTGGTAACATATTCTGCCGTGGCCATCAGTGCGGGCATGGGTCCAAAAGGATTGCCCTTGAAATCCATGTCCAGTCCGGCAACTACCACACGGATACCCATATTTGCCAAATCGTTGCAGACCGTGACAATTTCATCATCAAAGAATTGGGCCTCATCAATACCCACCACATCACAGTCATCTGCAAGTAAACGAATATTTGCGGCCGCAGGAACAGGGGTGGAACGAATTTCATTGGAATCATGGGATACCACCATTTCCTCATTATAACGTGTATCCACAAGGGGCTTAAAAATCTCCACCTTTTGCTTTGCAAACTGTGCACGTTTCAGTCGCCGGATGAGTTCCTCGGTCTTTCCAGAAAACATGGATCCGGTAATGACCTCTATCCAACCAAATTGTTCTTTTGGGTTTACCGTGTTTTCTAAGAACATGTTGTATTTTTAAACGAAATTAAGGGGTTTGTCCGTTCTACGATTGCAGAAGTGGTAAAATTAGTAAAAATACCCCCTCATCAATACCTCGAAATTTAACCTTTTGTTTTTAAAAAGGCACGGATTTTGGTAGTACATTTAAAGTAAAAGTTGAAGAGACATGAAACGTAGACTAAGGGAGGAATTGGTAAAGCTGTCCACGGATATCATCACATCCAGGGAAGACAAGGAGTTGACGGAATTGTACGAAACGGCCAAGGATCTTTATGAAAAACTGGCGGTCCTAAAGTTCATTGATGAGAAGTTGAACGATGTGCAAGTGGATGTTTCCAAGAATGTTGTTGCGGCCCGATTTGAGAAAATGGCCAATGCGGTAATAAGTGGTAATAAGTCCGTGCCGGAAAACAATCCACACGAAGAGGATATCATCACGCCTGGAATGGATACCATCAAACATATGGTTTCGGAAATGCCAAATGAGGCCTTGGAATATATTTTTGGGGATTTCATTGCCAAACCTGAAACCATTAAAAATGATAAGGAACTGTTGTCCCCGGAACCAACCGTGGAACACACCTCTTCAAAGGCAAAATCCTTGAACGATAAGCTGACCCAAAATTTGAATATTGGCTTGAATGACCGTTTGGCTTTCGTGAAGCATTTGTTCAATGGAAGTTTGGATGATTATAATCGGGTCATTTCTCAATTGAATACCATTGACTCCGAAGAACGCTCAATGGCCTTTATTACCAATATGGTCAAACCGGAATATAACAACTGGCAGGGCAAAGAGGATTATGAGAACCGGTTTATGGGGATAATAGAACGTAAATTCTCCTGACTCCCATTAATTCTTACCTTTAGGGAGAAACAACATCCAATATTATGCTCAAGAAGATTCTTTACTGGGCGTCAACGGTTATTTTGACGCTCATCATGCTATTCTCTGCCTACAACTATTTCTTTAATCATGAAATGATTGTTGAATTTTTCGGGAATATGGGGTATCCCACCTATTTGATCTATCCATTGGCAATTGCCAAATTATTGGGATTGATTACCATTTGGGGTAATTTTTCAGCATCTTTAAAAGAGTGGGCCTATGCAGGATTTTTCTTTAATACCATACTTGCCTTTTTTGCCCATTATATGGTCAGTGATGGGCAACATATTGGAGCCGTAATAGCCTTTGTTGCGGTGATGCTCTCTTATTTTACCGGAAAACAGGTCAGACCCTAGCGCTGCACCATGGGGAAGTTGTACTTGGTGCCTACGCCCATAGGCAATTTGGAGGATATGACACTTAGGGGTATAAAGGTCTTACATGAGGTGGATTTAATTTTGGCCGAAGATACCCGTACCAGTGGAAAGCTTTTGAAGCACTTTGAAATTGATACCCCATTGCAAAGTCACCACATGCACAATGAACACAAAACCGTGAATGGTTTGGTACAGAAATTGAAGTCCGGAACAACCATTGCCCTGATCTCTGATGCTGGGACCCCGGCCGTTTCTGATCCCGGGTTTTTGTTGACCCGGGCCTGTTTGGAGAATGCCATCGAGGTGGAGTGTTTGCCAGGGGCAACAGCTTTTGTTCCTGCGCTTGTCAATAGCGGACTGCCCAACGACCGTTTTGTTTTTGAAGGTTTTTTGCCCCTTAAGAAAGGACGGCAAACACGATTGCAACAGTTGGCGGAAGAAACGCGAACCATGGTGTTTTATGAATCACCCCATAAATTGTTGAAGACCTTGACTCAATTTTCGGACTATTTTGGAGGGGACAGACCGATCTCCATATCACGTGAATTGACCAAAATGTATGAAGAAACGGTACGGGGAACCCTTGAGGAGGTTATTTCCCATTTTAAGGGCAAACCGCCGAAAGGCGAATTTGTGATAGTGGTTGGCGGCAAAAAATAACCGTAAGCATTGTTGGGTTTTTTCGACGAACCCCGTACAACCTTAAACTAAAATGGTTCAGAAATTCTTTCCCGAACTGGGCAAGGTTTATTTTATTAACCAATATACCTTGCTCCACATTCTTTCTGGGTCAGGAAGCATCCAAGTAGATTTCAATAATTATTTCGATTGGCAGGACAAGGCCATTTATTTGGAAAAAGGGCAGTACATTAAATTTCTTTCGGATGATTTTGTGGTTCGCAAAATTGAATTTCCAAACAAAACAATCTTTCAAAACAAAGAGGTCCGGGTGCTTTTTAAGCATTTAATTTCGTTGGGCTACATCAATTTTAATGAGTGCGATGAATGCCAGAAATACCTGTCCAGCACCGTTTTTTCTGAAAACAATAGTGAGATCATCGATATTTCTTCAAAACAATGGTTTTGGCAAAACCCGTTTCAGGCCAGTAAGGAAGAGTATCAAATCATCTTTGACGTCAAGGAAGTTATTGATGTGGAATACGGTAATCGACTTTCCAATAATGATTTGGTGGCCTTAATGTCAGAAAATGGATATAGTGCCCAGGCCTTGGTGAAGGATAAGGTTGGTATTTCAGTAAAGGCCCTGCTGTCAAAAAAGCGATTGACCGAGAGCAAAAAACAGTTGGCATTTACGGACAAAAATGTCCAGGAAATTACATATGACATCGGATATAAAGACCCGGCTTATTTCAATCGGCTTTTTAAGAACTCCACTGGGCAAACGCCCAATCAATTCCGCAAGGGCTTTGACTATTCGAACAGGGATACTTTTGTTCAAAACCTTATGGAACTGCTCAAAAACCATCACAAGCAACAGCGTTCTTTGGCGTTTTACGCAGATAAGATGAACCTTTCCATTAAGGCCCTTTCCAAAAAGACCCGTTTCAAGATGAATGCTTCCTTGGGTCAATTGATTCGAAATGAGGTGGTCTTGAGCTCACAGAGATTGCTTCTACAGGATATGCCCATAAAGGAGGTCGCCTATACCCTTGGGTTCGAGGAACCCAATCACTTCTCCCACTTTTTTAAAAAATACACAGGGTCCACTCCTCAGCACTTTAAAAACAAAAAGTACAATCCTTAGCGTTCTTTTTGTAGGTCGTCTACCGCACAACGGACAGAAATTTGCCATGTAATTACAAATCAAATTTTTGTTTAATCATTTAAAGAATATTGAAATGGATATCAAATCACTGGCCATGCAAATGGATGGTGTTGTGGCTAAAGGCGCCATTGTTGAGGCGGTAAAACGGTTTTTTGCCGAAGAAGCAACAACATCAGACTATAACGGAATGGCTACCACAAACAAACAACAGATGGTTGAAAAGATGGAAGGTTTTGCAGGGGCCATTGCCCAAGTGAACGGAATTGAACATCATGTAACCCTAGTTGACGGAAATGAATCTGCATCGGAGTTCACCTTTGACTTTGATATGAAAGACAACAGCAAAGTGTATTGGCATGAAATTATTCGCAGATCATGGAACGATGAAGGAAAGGTAACGCGTGAAGAATATTTTAATGCACAATAGCTTAAAATGAGTACCTCAAATACGTTTAAACCAAATGGAACATATACGCGGGATAGATTTTATTTCAGCTCACTTTTTACTAGAGCCCGATGGCAAAGACCAATTTATCCTTTGAACGCAAAGAAGCATTTGAGCGGTTCCAATGACAAATAGAGGTCTGCACAAAAGAAACAATTTTAAAAAGAAAGAAAAATGAAAGATTTAGCTACAATAATGGTGTTTGTACTTACTGTTGGAACTTCAGTGGTGGGGTATGCACAGAATAAGAAAGCAAACAATATTGATGATAGCAAAATTGCCCTTCAGGGGTATAGCCCAGTATCTTATTTGGATTTGGGATTAGCGCAGAGAGGTTCTAAACAACACAAATCCACTTATGAAGACATTTCCTATTATTTTACTTCTGCAGAACAAAAAGCCATTTTTAAAAAGAACCCAAGGAAGTATATGCCGCAGTATGGTGGGTTTTGCGCTTTCGGTATTTATGCAGGGGCAAAGTTTAGGATAGACCCCAACAAATTTGTCGTCGACAATGGCAAGTATTATTTGTTTTTGAACGACTTGGAAGTAGATGCAAAACAATTATGGATGGCCGAAAACGATAAAGCCAAATTGAAGCGTACGGCCGACACCAACTGGAAAAAGTTGAGCAAATAAGAATAATTAACAATCTCATAAACACATATCATGAAATTTGTAACAAAACGAATACATGCTTTTTTGGACTATCCTGTGGCTGTAGCTTTAGTGGTTTTACCCTTTCTATTGGGACTGGGGAGTTCAAACCCTTTGGCACTGTACTTATCGGTAACCACAGGGGTGGCCGCCTTTGTATTGACCCTATTAGCAGATCACCATTTGGGGGTGGTCCGTGTGATACCTTATAAATTCCATCTGTTGGTGGACTTTTTAGTGGCTATCGTATTTATCGCAACCCCATTTGTGTTGTCATTTAATGGAATGGACGCTTTTTACTATTGGATCAATGGTGTTGCGGTACTGATTGTGGTCAGTCTTCACAAACCGGAATTGGCAGTTTGATTTTTTGGATTTTGATTTATTCATCAAGCATGTTGGTCATTTGGTCAACGTGCTTTGGTGGTTATGACCTTAAAAATGATTTTGTATGACAATGGCACAAAGGACAAAATTGGAGAACTATGATTGATACCCCAGCCAATGGAAGGGGAATGTATAGCGTATGAACAACATTTGTGCTCTATCCACAGAATGGTCCATATCGAAAAGGGAATACACTCATGGCCATTGGGACCCTAATAGGGTTTTCATACATTTAAACAAATCGATACCAATGCAAGAACTATTAAAGGAAATTGGAGGGTGCAGTGTGTGCGGTGAACATTTGCCCCTAGGACCAAGACCCATTGTCACGGCCCACCCAAGTTCCAAAATAGCCCTAATTGGTCAGGCACCGGGAACCAAGGTCCACAAAACGGGGGTTCCCTGGGATGACCCCAGTGGAAAGCAATTGAGAAAATGGCTGGGGGTCACGGATGCCCAGTTTTATGACGAGAAGATATTTGCGTTGATTCCCATGGGTTTTTGCTACCCCGGCAAGGGAAAATCGGGGGATTTACCACCAAGACCGGAATGTGCGCCCTTATGGCACAAAAAGCTGCTTGGGGAATTAACGGACTTAAAACTGACCATTTTAATTGGGCAATATGCCCAGCAGTACTACTTAGGGGAGCGTAGGAAAAAGAACCTCACACAGACCGTACACGATTACCAGGATTATCTGCCAGACTATTTTGTTTTGCCCCACCCATCCCCAAGAAATCGATTTTGGTTGAGCCAAAATCCCTGGTTTGCGAATAAGGTCTTGCCCGTATTGAAGGAACATGTTGCAAAGGTTTTTGATGCCTAGGGTACATTGGGAAATAATTAAATTATTGTTAAACATTTGTATATACAACTATTGTATAGAAAAATAATTACTTTTGAGTAATCGAAAAATAGATAGCAATGAGTTATAAAGAAAAAGCACAGGACATTTACCATCAATTGCAACAAGGAAAACTTCTGGATGCATTTGACAAGTATTATGCAGAACAGGTGGTCATGACCGAGCCCAGGGGAACCAGGGAGGGAAAAGCGGAATGCCGGGCCTATGAGGAACAGTTTTTAAACAGTGTCCAGGAATTTCATTCTTTGGAAATCAATAAGGTAGGTTCAAATGAAGATGAAGCAACTTCCTTTGTGGAATCTACCATGGACGTGACCTTTAAGGATGGCAACAGGGTAACCATGGAACAAGTTGCCGTACAGCAATGGGAAGGCGATCATATTGTCCATGAACGCTTTTACTACAACAATGCCTAAGTGCAGTTGAGGTTTAGATGAAACCCGCAAAACTGCGGGTTTTTTTATTTAGGGACTCCCGTTGGAAAGCGTCATTTGGATTGCGTAGTAAACCCTAAAAGGCCATTAGCTCATCAAACGCCTAAGTCGACTAAAGGTTTCTGGTTTCATGTTAAGATAAGAGGCCAGGTACTTTTGGGGTATCACTTTCAATGCCTCTGGGCAACGCTGCATGAAAGCGGTATACCGCTCTTCTGCGGAGAGGGTCAATAACTCTACTTCCCTAAATAATCTTCCGAAAAGGACATCCCGGAAAAATTGGTGTGCCCATTTGTAAAAATCAGGATTGGCCTCAAACAAGCTGAGGTAATCACTTCTTGAAATACCCAAGAGCTTAGAAGGTTTTAGGGCTTCCAAAAAGGTATCTGCCGGCTTTTGGTGCAGGAAGGAATCAAATATCCCCGATGGACTGCCCGTATATGAAAACCCAAGAACCACTTTATCGCCTTTTTGGTTGAGTAAATACATAGCCTGTACGCCCTCCAGGACCACATAAAAATACTTTTCAATGCGACCGGCTTCCGTGATAAGTTCATTTTGTTTAAAGGTATATTCCTTCCAAAGATTTAGAAAATGGCCTTGCTGTTCTGATTGAAGTTGGGCCGCTTTAAAGAATGATAACAGGATGCGTTTGGCGGGTTGTTCCATTTGGGCTTAAAGATACACATCAAAGTTTACGCTGTCAGTATCCCTTCAATCTGTATCATATGGCGTTCTGCATGGCATATCAAAAACTCAAAAGCTTCGGGCAAATAAAACGTGACGATGGGTCCAATGGCGGAGGAAAAACGTTTATGCCTCATCCGTTTATTCCTACTGGCCAAAACCTGTTGTTTTAACGTCCCATGAGCGGTTTTGAAACGTTTGAAAACGGCTTGTGCCTCGTCCTTGGTAAGTGTGGATGAAAGTAAGGGCTCAAACTTTTTTAGGGTCTTTAGTTTAAAAGGCCGTTTATTTCCTTTGGGTTTTTGCCCTTTTATAACCAGACGTTGCCAGGTCCTAGGTTGGTACTGCCAGGCCCCGTTATGGGAATCGGCTACTTCCAAAAGGGCGTTTTCAATCTTTCTTTGGTATGAGGAATAAGCAATGGTAAGGTGTTCCAAAACCTCCAATACACTCCAGGACTTTGGATTGGGAGCAGTGGACAATTGGGAGATGGACAATTCTTGCAATGTTTCGACCCGATTAAGGATGGTATTTAACCGTTGGATTTGGTTTTCCGGTGTTAACAAAAGTTTCGCCATGACCGTTCGTTTTTTGATTGCACCAAAGGTCCGGCATTTCAAATGGGGAAAAGTTGATGTAGGTCAAGAAATTTGGGTAGGGATAAGACCGCTTCGCTTTTAGATATGAGAGGTTAGACTTTTGTGTAGAGAATTTGATATTGTCATTCCTGCGAAAGCAGGAATCTATTCACCCTCCAAAAAGAACACTTCTTCAACAGTTAGATTAAAAAGCTTTGCCATTTTAATGGCAAGGACGACTGATGGATTGAATTTACTCTTCTCAATTGCATTAATGGTTTGCCTTGAAACCCCTAGCCTTTTTGCCAATTGCTCTTGGGTAAGGTTGAGACGTGCACGTTCTACTTTCACCAGATTTTTCATAAGGCTTGATTTTTCTTAAAATAGAAAATCACAAGAAATAACACTATAAAAAGTGACAAAGTAATATCAAGACTGAATTTAATTTCTGGAGAAAAAATATAGATTATAAAAGCAACCACAAGTAGGATTATAACAGTTAATTGATATGAATTCAATCGTAAAAATTTGATATAATCATCTTCTATTTTTTCTTTGGATAACATATAAATCAAGAGACCAAAAATTGGTAGTAAACTTAGAAAATGGTCCAATCGACTTCCATACAGATTTTTAAAAAAATGGTTAGTCCCCATAGGAACACCCTCGACCCCATCTTTGAAGGCATCACCGCCGGTTAATAAACTTGCAATAACGAAAAGGCCAAGACCTAGTTTTTTACACCAGTTTGGTAATATCTGAAAACTCATTTTGCTATTATTTTTGTCTAAAAGTAAATAAAACTTTACAAAAAGACAAATACATCTTTCATGCTACATTCGGAACAAAGCAATGGCTTCTTACAAGGGCTTAAATGACCAATTAGGCCTAAAAACAATGTAGTCTAATGTCTGAAGTCTAAAGTCTAACATCTCACTTCTAATATCTGGACCCATCATGCTTCCCTTTTTCCCAACCGTATTTTCCCAAATACTGATTGGCACTTTCCACGGCACCATCCTCAATGGAGGTTCCCATGGAATCGTTCCATCGGTTCAGGTAGCCAAAGAGGGAAATCACCCCCAACATTTCCACAATTTCCCCATCGGTCCAATGTTCGTGGAGGCGTTTTTTAATATCGGCGCTTACGGTATTGGGAACCTGGGAGGCCGCAAGGGAAAAATCCAGGGCGGCGCGTTCGGCATCCGAAAAGGCAGGATGTGTGCGGTACTCCCAAATATTATCCAGTTGCTCCTGCGCTGCCCCATAGCGTTCAGCGGCCCTAATGGCATGGGCCTGGCAATACCGGCAGCCTGTGGCATTGCTGCTCACCCAGGCAATCATTCGTTTTAAGGCCGAGCTTACACGGCCTTCATTTGCCATTACGGCCTTGTTCAAATTAATAAATGCCTTGGAAATGGCCGGGCGGTGCTGCATGGTCAAAACCGAATTGGGACAAAAGCCCAAGGTCTCATTAAAAAATTCAGCCAGTTGCTGTGTTTCGGGATCGTGATTTGGATCTAGGGGGTTTACTAATGCCATAGCGTATAGTTTAGTTGCGTTGGTTTTTTGCCAAAACGAAGTAATGGTTGCGGTAAGATGGGGAACGGTTCGCTCCTAAATTAAGTCGTATTTTTATCAATCACAAATTCTACAAATTATGGCAGAAACAAATCACATCACAACCAAGTGGCTTGGAAATATGGCCTTCGAGAGCAATAACCCTTCCGGGCACGATTTACGCATTGATGCAAGCCCCGAAGATGGCGGTGAAAGCAGTGGATTTCGTCCAAAAGCGCTGATGTTATCGGGTTTGGCGGGTTGTTCCGGTCTGGATGTGGCTTCGCTCATCAAAAAAATGAAGCTTGATGTCGATGATTTTCATATTGAAACCATTGCCAGCCTTACGGACGAACACCCAAGGTATTATGATACGGTCAAACTGGAATATCACTTTCATGGGAACAACCTGGATGAGAAAAAATTGCAACGTGCTGTTGACCTGTCCATTGAAAAGTATTGTGGGGTTATGGAAATGTTCAGACGGTTTGCCGAATTGGAGGTTGAAACGGTATTTCACACAACATAAAGTTCAAAAGCAAGTATCAAGAGGAAGTTTCAAGTTCAAGTTCAAGTTTCAAGTTCAAGTTTATGCCTATTAAGAAATATGATCTGGAGGATAGATTGGTGGCTTTTGCTGCCCAAGTAGCAAAATTTTGTAAAGATTTGCCTAATGACATAACCGGTCAATATTACGGAAACCAGCTTCTGCGTTCAGGAGGTAGTTCCGCATTGAATTTTGGGGAAGCACAAGGAACCTACTCTAATAAGGAGTATATCTACAAAGCATCAATTTCACTTAAGGAATTAAAAGAGTCTAGAGTAAACCTAAAGATTTTGAATAAGATAGGATATGGCCAAAATATTGGCCGAACGGAATTACTTAACGAAGCTGAACAATTAATTAAGATAATTGCAACGATTATCAAGAATAAAAAACAGGACTAAATGAAAATTGGAACTTTGAACTTGAAACTTGAAACTTGAAACTTGAACTTGATTCTTGAACTTGATTCTTGAACTTAATTCCTGAACTTGATACTTAAATCTATGCGCTGGACAATTAAACCCATCCCTGAGCAGGAAAGCATTAAACGCCTTTCAGAAGAGTTGAAGGTCAATCCCCTAATTGCCCATTTGTTACTGCAGCGCGGAATAACCAATTACAGTGAAGCCAAGAAATTCTTTAGGCCACAACTGACCGATTTGCACGATCCCTTTTTAATGCAGGATATGGAAAAGGCGGTTGCACGCATGGAAAAAGCCATGGACTTGGAAGAAAACATATTGGTTTTTGGGGATTATGATGTGGATGGTACTACCTCCGTAGCATTGGTTTCCACCTATTTGCAAGAAACCTACCCCAACGTGGCCACCTATATTCCGGATAGGTATTCAGAGGGGTACGGGATTTCGTATCAAGGAATTGATTTTGCGGAGGATAATGGATTTAGCTTGATCATAGCCCTGGATTGTGGTATTAAAGCAATGGATAAAGTAGCCTATGCCAAGAAAAAGGGAATTGATTTCATCATTTGTGACCACCACCGACCAGGCCCGGAATTGCCTGATGCCACTGCCGTACTGGATCCAAAACGGGAGGATTGTGAATATCCCTACAAAGAATTGTGTGGCTGCGGTGTTGGGTTTAAGTTGATTCAGGCTTTAGCTTCCAAAAGGGGGGAATCTGCGCAGGACTTGTTGCCCTATTTGGATTTGGTGGCCACGGCAATTGGAGCCGATATTGTTCCCATTACCGGGGAGAACCGGGTACTGGCCCATTACGGATTGCAAGTAATGAATTCCCAACCAAGAACGGGTTTTCGGGCCATCATCAATCAGCTCAAGAAAACCGAATTGACCATTACCGATGTGGTTTTTATCATTGCCCCACGTATCAATGCTGCCGGGCGAATGGAACACGGACAGCACGCGGTTAACCTACTAACGGCAACGGATTTGGAACAAGCCCAAAAGTTTGCGGTTGAGATTGAACAATTTAATCTGGACCGTAGGGGACTTGATCAGGAAATAACGGAGGAGGCTTTACATCAGATTGTGAAGAATCGGGAAGAAGAACGTTACACCTCCGTGGTTTTTAATGAAAGTTGGCATAAAGGGGTCATTGGTATTGTTGCCTCGCGATTAACGGAGACCTATTACCGTCCAACCCTGGTTTTTACCAAAAGTGGGGATAGGTTGGCGGCCTCGGCGCGCTCCATAAAAGGTTTTGATATTTATGAAGCACTTCAGGAATGTTCGGAACACATAGAACAGTTTGGGGGCCATAAATATGCCGCAGGGTTGACTTTGTTAAAAGAGGAGTATGAACAGTTCAAAAATCAATTTGAAAAAGTGGTTTCGGAAACCATTGATCCAAAATTGTTAACTCCGGAAATTACCATTGATTCCAAGATTCAACTTGCCCAGATCACCCCAAAGCTGATGCGGATCATCAAGCAATTTGCCCCTTTTGGGCCAGGAAACATGCGTCCCGTTTTTATGGCCGAAGGTGTTACGGATACCGGCTATGGAAAAGGGGTCGGGGAAGGTGAAAAGCATTTAAAGTTGGCATTGACCCAAAAAGGGTCGGGCCCTATCGGGGCCATTGGGTTCAATTTAGGGGAAAAGTTGGGGACCATCAAAAATCGTCAACAAGTGGATGTGGTGTTTTCCATCGATGAAAATGAGTGGAATGGTGCCGTAACTATTCAGCTAAAACTAAAAGACCTTCGATGAAGATAGAACACTTGGCCCTTTGGGTATCCGATCTTGAAGCCTCCAAAGCGTTTTATACCACCTACTTCCAAGCCCGCCCGGGAGAAAAGTACGTTAACCCCAAAAAAAAGTTTACTTCTTATTTTTTAAGTTTTGAAGGTGGCGCCCGACTGGAATTGATGCATCGCCCCGACATTGCCCGGATTTTGGACGCTGGGAAAGAAGCGCTGGGGCTGACCCATTTTGCCATAAGTGTGGGTGCCAAAACAAAAGTGGACGATTTCACCGAAAAACTTAGGAGGGACGGCCATACCATAGTTGGGGAACCGAGGACAACGGGGGATGGATATTATGAAAGTGTGGTGTTGGACCCCGAAGGAAATCGTATCGAAATCACGGAATAACATATGACAAAACCCTTAGACCCCTACGCCGCATTGCGGTATAAAGAATTCAATGTTTTTTTATTGGTCCGCTTTGCAATGGTCTTTGCCTGGAGTATGCAGTTTATCGTTATTGAATGGCAGGTATATTCATTGACCAAAGACCCCCTTTCATTGGGAATCATAGGGTTAATGGAAATTATCCCGGCCGTGGGCATTGCATTGTTTGCAGGGCATTTTGTGGACCAGAACGAAAAGCGGAATCTTTTGGTCAAATGTATTTTGGGGTTTTCGGTCATTAGTTTGGGACTTTTTTTGGTGACCTTACCATCTGTGGAAACTAGCTATTCATCCCAATCCATTTTATACCTTATTTATGCATTGGTCTTTTTGGGCGGTTTGGTGCGGGCATTTATAGGCCCCACCATTTTTTCACTGATTGCCCTTATTGTTCCCAAACCCATTTATCCCAACGCGGCCACATGGAGCAGTTCCACCTGGCAGGTGGCCTCGGTTTTAGGCCCTGCATTTGCTGGGTTTTCCATCAGTTGGATCGGGGTACATTGGTCCCTCTGCGTCATTTTTGGTTCTTCGGTGCTGGCCTTGCTTTTTCTTTTTCAGATATCCAAAAAGCCCATTTTAAATCCAAAATTGGGAGAACCCATATTTCAAAGCTTAAAAGATGGCCTCAAATTTGTGTTCCATACCAAAGCGGTCTTTGGGGCACTGACTTTGGACATGATTGCGGTACTTTTTGGAGGGGCGGTGGCCCTTTTGCCCATTTATGCACAGGACATTTTAAAAGTGGGTTCCGAAGGGTTTGGTATTTTAAGGGCGGCACCGGCCGTTGGAGCGTCCATTACCATGGTGCTTTCCACACGGTTCCCTTTACACAGAAATGCAGGAAAAAAACTGCTTTGGGCCGTATTTGGGTTTGGAGTCTGTATCCTTGTTTTTGGATTGTCAAAGCTTTTCTGGCTTTCTGTAATTGCACTTTTTGTAAGTGGTGCGGTAGATGGGGTTTCCATGATTATCAGACAGACCATCTTGCAATTAAAAACCCCAGACAATATGCGGGGTCGGGTGGCATCGGTCAATTCCATTTTTGTGGGGTCTTCCAACGAGTTGGGTGCTTTTGAAAGCGGACTTACCGCAAAATTGATGGGCACGGTAACTGCAGTGGTTTTTGGGGGCTGTATGACCTTGTTTACCGTAGGGCTCACCGCATTGGTTTCCCCATCCTTTAGACGCTTGGATCTGTCCGAGGACATTCGAGAACATAAAAGGGTGTGATCTCCATTGGGTTGGGCGGCCGTAATGTAATCTTTTATTCGTGCAGATTACTTCTTCGTATTCATAATCAATACCATAAAGCGTAGGATCGATTTCCCAAAAAGGGGAATTTTAAGGGTGAAAATGAGCAGCTTTTCCCTTTCCTGACTTTTGTCATAAAAATCCTTATGACTGGTTTCTAATTTCGAACCGTAAAAAAATTTGAATACAAAAACTGTATCCATGGAAACAATTTCGAAGACCAAAAAACAAGTATACCATTTTGGCGCCCAAGAGACCGACGGTGACCGAAGTATGAGGAATTTATTAGGGGGGAAAGGAGCAAATCTGGCCGAAATGAGCAATTTGGGCATTCCGGTACCACCTGGCTTTACCATCACCACCGAAGTATGTACCAAATACAACGAAGTAGGTCGTGAAGAGGTGATCAAACTGCTTAAGGAAGAGGTGGAAAAAGCGGTGGCCTCCATTGAAAAGGAGATGGAAACTTCTTTTGGGGACAATGAAAACCCTCTATTGCTTTCCGTACGATCAGGTGCCAGGGTGTCCATGCCGGGGATGATGGATACGGTTTTAAATCTTGGGCTTAATGACGAGTCCGTTTTAGGTTTGGTCAAACGTACCAACAACGAACGTTTTGCTTGGGATTCCTACAGACGTTTTGTACAGATGTACGGTGGCGTGGTCTTGGGGATGAAAGCTGAGACCAAGGAGGACGAAAATCCCTTTGAGGAGATTATTGATAACCTAAAAGGGAAGAGGCGTATTAAATTGGACACCCAATTTACCGTACAGGACCTACAGGATTTGGTCTATGATTTTAAGGATGCCATAAAGAAGAGTACAGGACGTGATTTTCCAACAGATCCATGGGAGCAGCTTTGGGGATCGGTCATGGCCGTATTTGACAGTTGGAATGGTGATCGAGCGGTATATTATCGAAAGATTAATGGGTATCCAGCTGATTGGGGAACTGCCGTTAATGTCCAGGCCATGGTCTTTGGTAATATGGGCGATAATTCCGGTACCGGTGTTTGTTTTACCAGGGATGCCGCCACGGGCGTGAATGAGTTTAATGGGGAATATTTGATCAATGCACAAGGTGAGGATGTTGTGGCCGGTGTGAGAACCCCGCAGCAAATCACCAAAATGGGTTCACAAAGATGGGCAGAATTGGCGCAAATTGATGAAGTGGAAAGAATGAAGGATTTCCCATCACTGGAAGAGTTGATGCCAAAGATTTATACAGAGCTGTACGAATATCAAGAACGCCTTGAAAAGCATTATCACGATATGCAGGATATGGAGTTCACCATTCAGAACGGAAAACTCTGGATTTTACAGACCCGTAATGGAAAGCGTACGGGAGCGGCCATGGTCAAGATTGCAATGGATCTGCTGAAAGAAGGACAGGTTTCCGAAAAAGAAGCCCTATTGATGATTGAAGCGAATAAGCTGGATGAATTATTGCACCCCATATTTGATACCAACGCCCTAAAAAGGGCACCCGTAGTGG